>NZ_BAABAL010000018.1:298417-830141 GCF_039537405.1 Allokutzneria multivorans
CCGCCCTCCCCTTACTCAGCCGCCCCTCTCACTCCCTCACACGCACTCCGCCGCCCCGCACTCCGCCTCCTCTTCTCAACCCCCTCAGCGCCGACTGATGAACCCAATGTGGCATCGGTTACGTCTGACGAAACAAATGCCACATTGGGTACGTCAACGGCCCGGGCCCACCCGGGCTTTGTGGTGGTTGGAGACCTCCGCGACGGGGGTTGGGCGTACTTGAAGACCCCCAAACCCCACTGTTGATCATCGTTAACCCCCGCTAACCCCAGCAGGCCAAGGGTTTACGGCGGTTAACGACCTCCTGGCCGGGGGTAAGGCGTACTTGAAGACGGGCAAACCCCCCTGCCACCCACCACGGCCTCGGAAACGCAAGCCCCACTAACCGCAAGCCCCACCAACCGAGGCGTTACCTGGGGGGGGCACGTGTGCGGGGCCCCGGGGTCGAGCCGACCCCACGCTGGTACCGGTGCAAGGCGGAAGCCAACCCACCACGGGAGAAAACGCCACCAACCCCGTAGGAGTACTCATCCGCGACGCGACCGCGGCTGCGAGTGTTCCTGCCGTCCGAAGCACCGATCACCGCGGTGCAGATCCTCCGGAACTGGGTAGGAACCTCGCGTGAAGCGTGAACCCCTCGTCCTGCTGGGCGTCGTCCTCGTCGCGGTCGCCGTGTCGGCGATCAACCCGCACTCCTGGGGCACCTGGGCCCTTGAGGTGCTGCCGATCGG
The DNA here is from genome assembly GCF_039537405.1 of Allokutzneria multivorans. Taxonomy (NCBI): domain Bacteria; kingdom Bacillati; phylum Actinomycetota; class Actinomycetes; order Pseudonocardiales; family Pseudonocardiaceae; genus Allokutzneria; species Allokutzneria multivorans. The sequence goes on from NZ_BAABAL010000018.1 coordinate 299,149, forward strand.
GATCGCGCTGGTCCCGCTGGCGTTGAGCTACAAGCGCTTCCGGCTCACGCCGCTGACCTACCGGCTGATCGCGGTGCACGCGCTGATCCTGACGCTGGGCGCGCACTACACCTACGCCGAGGTTCCGCTCGGGGCCTGGATGCAGGACTGGTTCGGGTTCGAGCGCAACCACTACGACCGGATCGGCCACTTCGCGCAGGGGTTCGTCCCGGCCGTGGTGGTCCGCGAGCTGCTGCTGCGGCGCACTCCCCTGGTGCCGGGCCGCTGGCTGGTGACGTTGATCATCTTCGTCTGCCTGGGCGTCAGCGGTGGGTTCGAGGTGTTCGAGGGCTTCGTGGGGATGCTGGGCGGGGACAACGCCGCCGACTACCTGGGCACGCAGGGCGATCAGTGGGACACCCAGTGGGACATGACGATGGCGCTGCTCGGAGCCTGCTCGGCGCTGCTTCTGTTCTCCCGGGTGCAGGACCGCGAGATCAAACTGGTAGAGGTAGCCCATGAAGGTGAACAGGGTGGTCGCTGATCTGCCGACCACGAGCATGGCCGCGGCCGTGAGGTTCTACACCGCCGTCGTCGGGATGCGCGTGGTGATGAACCACGGGTGGATCGTCACCCTCGCGGACCCGCAGCACCCGGAGGTGCAGCTCAGCCTGATGACGCACGACGCGACAGCGCCCGTGGTGCCGGTGGCCTCGATCCAGGTCGAGGACGTGGACGCCAGCTACCAGGCGGCGCTGGACTCCGACGCGGAGATCATCTACGAGCTGACCGACGAGCCGTGGGGCGTGCGCCGGTTCTTCGTGGAGGACCCGGACGGCAACGTGGTGAACATCCTGTCCCACATCAGGTGAAGTACGGGGAGGTGGGGTCGGCGAGGCCCCGCTCGATCCGCAGCCGGATCGAGGGGTGGATGTCCAGGGACCGCAGGTCCTCCGGCGCCACCCACCTCACCTCCTTCGACTCGCTGCTGCCGCGCGGGTGCCCGCCGGTGGGCACCGCGCGGAAGCACATCGAGAACTCCTGGCGGACCTCGCCGTCGGGGAAGGCGACCACGTGCGCTGGGTTGGAGAAGATGCCGACCAGGCTGACCACCTCCACGACGACGCCGGTCTCCTCCTCGACCTCGCGGACCACCGCCTGCGCCACGGTCTCCCCGCACTCCTGCGCTCCGCCGGGGATCGCGTAGCGGTCGTTGTCGGTGCGCCTGATCAGCAGCAACCGGCCCTCGGCGTCCAGCACGACGGCGCTCACGGCGGGCTTGAGGCTGGTGGCCCTCGGCGCGGCGGGGTCGTTGAAGTGGTCGATGCGTCGCACGCCTATAACCTCACCCGCTCGGCTCCCGCCCACACGGTCTCGAAGCTCGTCGCGTACGTCTCGAACATGTGGCTGGAGGACAGTTTGCGCAGGTGCATCGCTGGCGCGTGGCCTCCGGGGACACCGAACACGTGGGTGTTGACGACCATCTCGTCGTCGAAGCGGAACACGGAGTTGTAGAGCGTGCGCTTGTGCAGCCGGATCTCGATGCCCGCCACGTCGGCCAGCGGCCGGACGAACGCGAGCGCGTTGCGGATGCGCGCGGCGACGGTGCCCCTGCCGAGCTGTTCCTCCTCGCTGCGCTTGGCCGCCTCGCGGGCGCCGGGGTCGCCGAAGAGCAGCCGGACCCGGGTGCCCTGTGCGGCCTTGGCGCGCAGCTGCTTGGCGAAGTCCGGGCGCTCGACCAGGAACAACGCGGCCAGGGAGAGTGCTTCGACGCGGTCGGTCGCGGTGTCGAGCAGCCGGTCCCAGAGGTCGGTCGGCACGTCGCTGCGCCTCGGGTAGAGCTTCACCAGTTCGGACTCGGCCAGCTCCGGGGTGACCGAGTCCGGCCACAGGTAGTCCTCGGCCTCGCTGACCAGGGTGGCGATCGCGCGCCGGTGCCGGGGGTAGGGAACTCGTCCCTGGGTGATCCACCGCTCCACGGTCTTGCGGTCCACCCCGGTGACCCCTGCCGCGCGTTCGAGGTCGAAACCGTTGCGCTGCAACGCTTCCTTGAGTCGTTGGTTGGCCACACACGCTCCTTCGCGCCTCCTGGGACGCGCGCAACCTAGCAAGGACGTCTTCAGATGTCCCGCCATGCGGTGCGCGCGTCCCGGTATTCCGCCGAAAGCCTCCCTGGTCGAGAACGATCAAGGAGGCTTCCGGGGTGCGACGCAGGGACGGCTGGGCGGTGGCGATGCGGTCACGGACGTTGCTGGAGGCGCGGGAGACCTTGCTCAGGTTGCGCCCGGCCCCGCACGCCCGCCCCTCGGAGTGGCACACCTACCACCAGCAGACGGTGGAGGTGTACGCCCAGGTCGCGGAGGTCGACACCGACCACCGGCACGAGGCGCTGTACTGGGTCAGCCACGTCAGGCAGAAGCTAGCTGACGTGGAGCAGCGGCTTCCCCGGCAACGGCGGTGATCCACTTCTCGATCTCCAGCGCCGTGCCCGAGGCGTGGCGCTCCATCATCGAGAAGTGATCGCCCGCCACGTCGACCACGTCGTGCGGGTGCTCCCACTCAGGACGCCAGTCCTCGCCGGTGTCCTGCGGCAGGCGCTGCCCCATCGGCTCGGTCGCCCGGACCAGCAGGGTGCGTGCCCGGATAGCCGACGGCTCCCACGTGCCGAAGAGCGTGAGGTACCAGCCCATCGCGGTCAGGCGGGCCTCGTCCATCGTCACGAACACGCCTTCGCGCTGCGACATCGCGTCCATCAGCGGCAGCCCGAAGTGCTTGAGCACGTTGCTCTGCGGCGTGTAGGTGTCGACGAGCACGACGCCCGCGACCTCCTCGCCCATGCGCTCCAGGTGTGCCGCCGCCGCGTGGGCGAACCAGCCGCCCGCCGAGGCCCCCAGCAGCACCACGGGCCCTCCGTCCGCGTCGCGCCGCACGGCTTCGGCCTGCGCCTCGATCACGGCGGCCATGCTGCTCGGCACGCGCTCCCCGTCCTCGAAGCCCGGCAGTGCGAGCGCGGCGACGTCACGGACTCCGCGGAAGTTCGTGGCGAAGCGCGCGCACTGGTGGATTCCGGCGGTGGCGATGCAGGAGGAGAAGCAGTAGAGCTTCGGCGCCTGCGGTCCGCGCGCCAGCAGCACGGGCATGGGCAGCTCGCCCAGGTCGGCCGCTCCCTCGAAGCGCGGTCGCAGTGCTCCGGTCGCGCGGAGGAAGTCGAACGCTTCGGTGAACCGACCCGCGCCCAGGCTCTCGTTGTACAACGCGGTGATCGTGTTCCCAGAAGCGACGGGTGCCGCAACGACTTCCACGGGCGTTGAGGTCCCCAGCTCTCCCAGGAGGTGCTGGGCGAGTGACACGGGGTTGGCGTGGTCGAACACCAGGGTCGCGGGCAGCCGTAGCCCGGTCGCCGTGGCCACCCGGTTGCGCAGCTCGACGGCGCTGAGCGAGTCGAACCCGGAGTCCACGAAGGAGTGTTCCGCGCTGACCGCGCTCGCGTGCCCGAGGACCGTGGCGACGTGCTCGCGGACGAGGTCGGTCACCGTGGTCAGCTGCTGTTCTTCGCTCAACGAAGCCAACTTCTGCCTCAGGTCGCCCGTGTTGACCGCAGCCCTGGCAGCCGCACGTCGAGTCGGCGCCTTCACCATGCCGCGCAGCAGCGCCGGTGCTCCGACGGCGTCACGGAGCGCGAACTTGTTGATGCGCATCGGGACGAGCAGCGCGTCGTCCATGCCGAGCGCGGCGTCGAAGAGCTCCATCCCCTCCTCGAAGGTCAGGGGCACGATGCCGGAGCGCGTCTCGTCGCTGACGTTGTCCCACAGCCCCCAGGCGAGGGACGTCACCCGGTGCCCTTGCTCGCGCAGCTGCTGAGCGAAGGCGTCCAGGAAGGTGTTCGCGGCGGCGTAGTTGCCCTGCCCGGCACCGCCGAGCACTCCGGCTGCGGAGGAGAACAGCACGAAAGCGTCGAGATCGAGGTGCTTGGTCAGCTCGTGCAGGTTGGTCACCGCGTCGACCTTCGGCCGGAGCACGGTGTCCAGGCGTTCCGGCGTCAGCGAGCCGATCGTGCCGTCGTCGAGCACTCCGGCGGTGTGCACGACCGCGCACAGTGGACGGTCGCTCGGGATGGCCGCGATCACCTTGGCCAGCGCCTCGAAGTCCGTGGTGTCGCAGGCGCTGACCGTGACCGAGGCGCCGAGCTCGATCAGCTCGTTGCGCAGCTCACGGGCTCCTTCCGCCTTCGCACCGCTGCGGCTGGTCAGCACCAGGTTCCGCACGCCGTGGTTGGCGACCAGGTGCCGCGCGAGTGCTCCGCCCAGCGAGCCCGTGCCGCCGGTCACCAGCACCGTGCCGCCGACGGGCAGCGTTCCCGGGCGCTGCTCCTTCGCGGCGATGAGCTTTGGCGTGTGCGATTTTCCCTCCCGCACAACGATCTGCGGCTCTGCGCCCAGCAGCAGTGCGGGCAGGGCGGCGACGTCGTCGGTGTCGATGAGCCGCACGCGCTCCGGCTCCTCCGACTGCGCGGTTCGCACCAAACCCCACAGCGCCGACGCCCCCACGTCGGTGATTCCGCTACCCACGGCGCCCTTCGTGACGAACACGAGCCGCGAGTCAGCGAACCGCTGGTCCCCCAACCACTTCTGCAACAGCCCCAGCGCGTGACGCGTGACCTCGTGCGCAGTCCCGCCACTCACGGGTGCCACGACCACGTCCGGCACGGGCATGTCCACCAAGTCCACATAGGACTCGACGCGAATGCCAGCCGTTTGCAGCGCGTCGGTGATCCCGAGCGCGTCGTCACCGACCACGGCAACGCGCTGTGGCAGCTCAGCGGTTGCCCGCGCCACCTGCCAGTCCACAGTGAACAGTGAGTCGTGACGCTTGACGGGCGTCTCGACCGCACGGGTTTGACGTAGCACCAACGCTTCCACGTCAGCGACCGGGTTGCCGACGCCGTCAGCGATCGTCAGCGCGACCGCGTCGGAGCCCGCGCTGGAGAGCTTCACGCGCAGTTCCTCCGCGCCGGATGCGTGCAGCGACACACCGGTCCACGCGAAGGGCAGCCAGCTGTGCTCGCCGGGCTCCAAGAGCTTCGTGCTCAGCGCGATCGGGTGCAGCGCGGCGTCGAGCAGCGCCGGGTGCAGGCCGTAGGACTCCGCGTCGGCCCGCTGGCGCGGCGGCAGCGCGACCTCGGCATACACGTCGTCACCGCTCGCCCAAGCCGCGCGAACACCTTGGAACGCGGGACCGTAGGCGAAGCCGTTCTCCGCGAAGCGCTGGTAGAGCTGGCCGATTTCGATCTCCTCAGCTCCAGCAGGCGGCCACGCGGACAACGCGGCGCCGGGCTCGGCCAGGTCGGCGGAGAGCGTGCCGGTGGCGTGGCAGAGGAAGCCCTCGTCCTGTCGCGAGTAGATGTTCAGCTCACGCGCGCCCGTGGCGTCCGGCCCGCCGACGCTGATCCTGAGCTGCACACCGTCCTTTGTGGACAGCGTGAGCGGCGCCTGGAGCGTGAGGTCTTCGACCTTGGAGCAGCCGACCTCGTCGCCGACACGGATCGCCAGTTCCAGGAAACCCGTTCCCGGGAACAGAACCGTCTCGCCGAGCGCGTGATCGGCCAGCCACGGCTGCGTCTTCGTGGACAGCAGGCCGGAGAACAGCACGCCCGCCCCGTCCGGCAGCTCCATGATCGCGCCGAGCAACGGGTGCTCCGCGCCGCGCAGCCCGGCTCCGGCCACGTCTCCGACCGACTCGACGGACTCCAGCCAGAACTTCTGCCTCTGGAAGGCATACGTCGGCAGGTCGACCACGTGCGCGCCGTCGAACGCCGTCGACCAGTCGACCGTCGCGCCGACGACGTGCGCTTCGGCAGCCGCGCGCAGGAACTGCTCAAGCCCGCCCTCATCGCGCTTCAGCGTCCCGACGACCACCGCGTCCACCCCGGCGTCGTCCACAGTGGACTGCACCGCCATCGCCAGGACGGTGTGCGGGCTGACCTCGATGAAGGTGCGGTGCCCGCGCTCCAAGGCGGTCCGCGTGGCCGCGTCCATGAGCACGGTTTCGCGGAGGTTCCTGACCCAGTACTCAGCGTCCAGCGTCGACGTGTCGAGCACCTCGCCGGTCACCGTCGAGATGAACGGCGTGTTGGTGGCCATCGGCCGCACCGATGCCAGGTCCGCCAGTACACCGGCCTTCAGCGGGTCCATGTGCGCCGAGTGACCCGCGCAGTCGACAGCGACCTTCCGCGCGCGCACGCTCCGCTCCTCGGCGAGCACCCTGATCTGCTCCAAGGCCTCCAGGTCCCCAGAGATGATCACCGCCTGCGGGCCGTTCACCACCGCGACCGAGACCGCACTCCCCCACGGGGCGATCAGGTCGTCGACGGCGTCGCGCGGCATCGTGAGCGAGAGCATCCCGCCCTGACCGGTCACGGTCCGGATCGCTCTGCTGCGCAACGCACAAATCTTTGCCGCGTCAGCAAGCGAAAGCGCTCCGCAGACCACGGCCGCCGCGACCTCGCCCTGGGAGTGCCCGATCACCGCGGCCGGGGTGACGCCGAAGGAACGCCACACCTCCGCCAGCGAGACCATGATCGACCACAGCACAGGCTGGAGCACGTCCATCCGCTCCATCGGCGGCGTCCCGGGCACCCCGCGCAGCACGTCGAGCACCGAGAAGTCCACGAACTCCGCGAGCGCCGCCGCGCACTCCGCCATGCGCTCCGCGAACACCGGCGAGCTGTCCAGCAACTCAACGGCCATGCCCACCCACTGCGAGCCCTGGCCCGGGAAGACGAACACCGGGCGGCGCGCGTCGCCCCGGACCTGGCCGAAGACCGCCAGCTCGCGCAGCTGCGCCACGAGGTCCGCGCGATCCGCTCCGACCACCACCCCCCGGTGCTCGAACGCCGACCGCGTCGCGGACAACGAGTAGGCAATGTCCACAAGGGACTCTTCAGAGGACTCCACGAAGTCCGCGATCCGCTCCGCCTGCGCGCACAGTGCTTCTGGTGTCCGCCCAGACACCACCAGTGGCACCGCACCGTTGGCGTTCCGCCGCTCCACGGGCGTGCTTTCCGGCGCTTCTTCGAGGATGACGTGCGCGTTGGTGCCGGAGAAGCCGAACGAGGAGACACCGGCCCGGCGCGGGTGCTCCGCGCGCGTCCACTCCCGGGCCTCGGTCAGGATCGAGACCTCACCGGCGGTCCAGTCGACGTTCTCCGACGGGTTCTCGGCGTGCAACGTCTTCGGCATCAGCTTGTGCCGCAACGCCATCACCATCTTGATCACACCACCGACGCCGGCGGCGGCCTGAGTGTGACCGATGTTGGACTTGAGCGAGCCCAAGTAGAGCGGCTCGCCCGACTCGCGCCGGCCGTAGGTCGCCAGCAGCGCCTGAGCTTCGATCGGATCACCCAGCGCGGTCCCGGTCCCGTGCCCCTCCACGAGATCGACCTCCGCCGCGGAGATCCCCGCGTCCGCGAGCGCGGCCTCGATCACGCGGCGCTGCGACGGCCCGTTGGGCGCGGTCAGACCGCTGGAGGCGCCGTCCTGGTTGAGCGCGGAGCCCTTCACCACCGCCAGCACCGGGTGCCCGTTGCGGCGCGCGTCCGAGAGCCGTTCGACCGCGATCATGCCGACGCCCTCGCCCCACCCGGTGCCGTCGGCCTCGTCGGAGTACGCCTTGCAGCGGCCGTCCCGGGCGAGCCCCCGCTGCCGGGACAGGTCGACGAAGGCCACCGGCGTCGACATCACCATCGAGCCGCCGACCAGCGCCAGGTCGCACTCGCCGTTGCGGATCGCCTTCACCGCCATGTGCAGCGCGACCAGCGAGGACGAGCACGCCGTGTCCACGCTGACGGCCGGGCCCTCCAGCCCGAGCACGTAGGAGATCCGCCCCGACGCGACGCTGCCGGAACCGCCCGCCCCCAGCGAGCCCTCCAAGTCCTTTGTGGACAGACCAGGACGTGCCGTGTAGTCCTGGTACATCACGCCCGCGAACACGCCGGTGCGACTGCCCTTGAGCGTTGTCGGGTCGATGCCCGCGCGCTCCAGCGCTTCCCAGGCCGTTTCCAGCAGCAACCGCTGCTGCGGGTCCATCGCGATCGCCTCACGCGGGGCGATGCCGAAGAACGCGGCGTCGAAGTGGTCGACCCCGGTCACGAAGCCGCCCTCGCGGGCGTAGGTCGTCCCGGGCGTGTCCGGATCCGGGTCGTAGAGCGCGTCCAGGTCCCACCCCCGGTCGGCCGGGAAGCCCTCGATCGCGTCCGTCCCGGAGGCGACCAGTTCCCAAAGCTGCTCCGGGGTGCTCACCCCGCCCGGGTAGCGGCAGGCCATGCCGACGATCGCCACCGGTTCCTCCAGCGCGCCCAGTCGCTGGCGAACCCGGTGCAGGTCGGCTGTCACCCGCTTGAGGTAGTCCCTCAACTTCTGCTCAGTGCTGTTGCCTCGGTCCATGTGCGCGTCTCCTCATGAGAGCGGGGTCCGGCACTGCGCGCGTGCCGGGCCACGTCCAGTTCTCTCACCAGCGCGAACCACAGGTGAACTTTTAACAATGCACCCGCATGGCAACGCTGGGAGCTGAACTAAACCCCGGCCGGGGCGGCTAGGGGGAACCCCTAACGGCCCCTACTTGTCAACCGGGAGGATGACGGGGTGGCTGACCGAGAGATCACCATCGACGGCGACCGCGTCCTGCGCCCGGCCGCCTGGTGGACGCCGACCGTGCACGCGCTGCTGGAGCACCTGCACGCCGTCGGTTTCGACCGGGTGCCGCGCCCGCTCGGCATCGAGGCAGGATGCGAAATCGTGACGATGCTGCCCGGCGACGCTGGCCGGGACGCGTGGGCGAAAGCCACTCCGGAACGCGGGTTGCGCGCCTTCGCGATGTTCCTGCGCGACTACCACGAGGCCGTGCGCGGATTCGTGGCTCCGCCTGGCGCGGAGTGGGCGCTGCGCACCGGCGGCGCGGGGCCGGGCGAGGTGATCTGTCACGGCGACTTCGGGCCGTGGAACGTGGTGTGGGAGCGCTCGACGCCGGTCGGCCTGATCGACTTCGACATGGCCGGTCCCGGTGATCCGCTCAACGACGTCGCCCATGCACTGGAGTACAGCGCTCCGTTTCGCGACGACGCGACGGCGATGCGCTTGCAGGACTTCACCGAGCCGCCGGATCGGGCTCGCCGCATCGAGATCTTCGCCGACGCCTACGGCCTCACCAGCACGGAAGGCTTGGTGGACAAGGTGATCGAGCGACAGGAGGCCGCGGCGGTCAAGGTGGTGACGCTGGCCGAACGAGGTCTTGAGCCGCAGCGCGCGTGGGTCGAGGGCGGCGTTCTCGACGAGCTGGCGCAGCGGGTGCGGTGGTCGCGGGAGAACCTCTGCCTCTTCGGGCAGTGAGTATTCACTTGCCCCGCAACAGGGCGCCGTGCCAGGCTGGCCGCGTGATCTGATGACGCGACCAGCCCGGCACGCCCGCTCAGTCGGCCAGTTCGGCCAGCAGCGAGGCGCGCTGCCGCTCCCCGAGCCCGCCCACGCGGCGGTTCTCCGGGATGCCCGCGGCTTCCAACGCCCGAGCGGCGCGGACGGCACCGATCCCCGGCAGCGCCTTCACCAGCGCCAGCACCTTGGTCTTGCGGACGACGTCGTCGGAGTCCGCCTTGGCGAGCACCTGAGGCAGCGTGAGCGAACCCTCCTTGAGCTCCTTGGTGAGGGCGCTGCGCGCCGCGCGGGCCTGCTGCGCCTTGGCCAGGGCCTGGGCCTGCTGCTCGGGGGTCATCGTCGGAAGAGGCACTGCTGACGTCCTTCCTGCCAGGAAACCCGCGTCCCACCGGACGCGGATGACCGCAGCATCATCACCGCGACCAGCCGCACCAGCACTCCGGAAGCCCGGAAACGGCCCTCCTGTCACCTAAAGGCGTGCCTTTCGGCGTGGCGCGCTCGACCAAACCCTTGGAGACACCTTGCGAAAGCTCACCTACTTCGTCGCGACCACCCTGGACGGCTTCATCAGCGGTCCCGACCACGAGATGGACTTCTTCCCGATGCAGGGCGAGCACATCACCGCCCTCACCGAGGAGTACCCCGAAACCGTTCCCACCCACGTCCGCCCGCTGCTCGGCGTTCCCGTCGACGCGCCGAACCACCGCTTCGACACCGTCGTCATGGGGCGCGGCACCTACGAACCCGCGCTGGCGCACGGCATCACCAGCCCGTACTCGCACCTGCGCCAGATCGTGTTCTCCCGCAGCCTCTCCCCCACCCCCGGCGTGGAGATCCTCGCCTCGGACCCCGTCGCCGCCGTCCGCGAGCTCAAGGCCGAGCCCGGTTCGGGCATCTGGCTGTGCGGCGGCGGTCAGCTCGCGGGCCACCTGCGCTCGGAGATCGACGAACTCGTGCTCAAGGTGAACCCCGTCGTGTGCGGTTCCGGCACTCCGGTGTTCACAGGCGACTTCCGCCCGGAATCCTTTGCACTGCAAGCCGTTCGCCACTTCCACACCGGAGTCGTCTGGCTCCACTACACCCGTTAGTCAGCGTTGGCCCGGGATGACGGGTTCCGGGTAGGCCGGGTCGTGGGGTGGCTCGACGATCGAGGTGGGTTCGGGGGCGCGTGCGGGGGTGGTGTTCGTCGGAGCGCGGTGCTCGGGCAGGCCGAGGAAGACCCCGGCGAGCACCACCGCCACGGCCAGCCCCGTGCTCGCTGCGGCGAGGGTTCGCTTGCGGCGCTTGCGAATCCGGCTGCCGTAGGCCACGACGTCCTCGGCGTTCACGGCCAGCGGCGGCGCGCTGCGCGCGTTGAGCACCGCGAAGGTCGCTCGCACGTCCTCTTCACGCACCACGTCACACCTCCACTGGCATGTCGGCGAAGTCGGGTCCCAGGATGCGCCGGAGCGCCGCGAGACCACGGCTGCCTTGGCTCTTCACGTTGCCCGTCGAGCACTTCAGGGCCGCGGCGGTCTCTTCGACGCTGAGGTCGTTCCAGTAGCGCAGCACGAGCACCGCGCGTTGACGTGCCGGAACGGCCGCGAGCGCCTGCCACAGGATGAGCTTGTCCTCGCTCAGCGCCGAGTCCTGTGGCAGCTCAGGCGGCGCGTCAGTGACCCGTTCCCTGCGCCAGCGGACCCGCCGCCGCTCGGCGAGGAAGGTCCGGACCACGATCCGGCGCAGGTACGGCTCCAGGCCCTCGCGACGCGCCAACCGGGGCCCCGCGAGGTACAGCTTGAGGAACGCCGCCTGCATCAGGTCCTCCGCCTCGTGCCAGTCACCGCACAGCAGGTAGGCGGTGAAGCGCATGCCGGAGGCGCACCTGTCGAAACAGGCGCTGAACTCGGCGTCCCAGATGGGGTCAGTCACGCGTGGTGGTCTTCCGCGTCGCGAGTCACTTGGGCGCGGGCGCCGGGCACCGCGCGGGAGCTGGAACCGGCGCGGGCTGGTTCGGGGCGGGAGGAGCGGTCGCCTGGCCGGGCGCTGGCGGGAGGACCACGCCGGGCGGGACCGGCGCCGGGTTGCCCGGAATGACGTGGCCGGGCACCGGATTGCCAGGGGCGGGCACGGACGGTCCCGGCACCAGTGCGGGATCCGTGGGCGCGGGCTGGCCGGAGGCGGGGTCGACCGGCGAGAGCTGGCCGGGTGCCGGGTGCGCTGGCACGCCGGGGGCGGGGTGCGCTGGCGCGATCCGGCCAGGCGCGGGGAATGGCGATACGGGCTGGCCAGGCTCGGGGTGGGCTGGGCCGGGCTGGCCGGGGACCGGCGGAGCCACGGTGGGCTGACCGGGCATCGGATGCACCGGACTGGGCCGCTCAAGAGCCGGGAGTGCGGGGGCGGGGTACACGCACTCACCGGCACCGGCACCGGCGCCCGGGGCCGGGCCGGGAACGGGGGTGAGGGCGGGCGGCGGAGCGGGGGCGGGCTGGGCGAGTGCGGGGGCGGCGGCGCCGACTCCGCCGAGCACGAGCGCTCCGGCGGCGAAGATCAGGCGTGTGCGCATGGGCGAACTCCTCGGATCGGTGAGCTTCACCCACTACATGCCGCGAGGGGCCCGGAAGGTTGCACGCGGCGAGCTTGACCTCAACGTTGGTTGAGTTTCTAGCGTGATCACGTGACCGACGAACCAGAGCGCCGGGGAGCGCTCCTCCGCCTGCTCCGCACCCATCTCCGGCCGTACCGGGGGTCCATCGCGATCGTGGTGCTGTTGCAGCTCGCGCAGACCTTCGCCTCGTTGCTGCTGCCCGCGCTGAACGCCGACATCATCAACAACGGCGTGCTCGAAGGGGACACCGACCGGATCTTCAGCACCAGCGCGGTCATGCTCGCGGTCACGCTGGTGCAGGTCGTGACGGCGGCGGCCGCGATCTACTTCTCGGCGCGCACGGCGATGGCGGTGGGCCGCGACGTGCGGGCGGCGGTCTTCGAGCGGGTGCAGACCTTCTCCGTGCGCGAGCTGGGCGAGTTCGGGGCGCCGTCGCTGATCACGCGCACCACCAACGACGTCCAGCAGGTGCAGATGATCACCATGCTGGCGCTCGCGTCGATGGTGACGGCGCCGATCATGGGCGTGGGCGGCGTGATCATGGCCCTGGGGCAGGACGTCCCGCTCTCGGCGCTGCTGATCGTGGTGGTGCCCACGCTCGCGGTGGCGATGCGCTTGATCCTGCGCGGGATGGGACCGCTGGCGGGCTTCGTGCAGCAGCGCATCGACCGCGTGAACCGCATGCTGCGCGAGCAGATCACGGGCATCCGCGTGGTGCGGGCCTTCGTGCGCGAGGACCACGAGCGCGAGCGCTTCGCCGACGCCAACGGCGAACTGATGGGCGTGGCGCTCGGGGTCGGCAAGCTGATGGCGTTGATGCTGCCCGTGATCCTGCTGGTGATGGAGCTATCCAACGCCGCCGTGATGTGGTTCGGCGGCCTGCGGGTGGACGCGGGCGCGATGCAGATCGGCGCGCTCTTCGCCTTCCTGCACTACCTGATGCAGATCTTGATGTCGACGCTGATGGCGACCTTCATGATCCTCCAGCTCCCCCGCGCGCGGGTGTCGGCGGGCCGCGTCGAGAAGGTCCTGACCACCACCACGAGCGTTGTGGTGGCGGAGAACCCGGTCACGGAGCTACCTCGCCCGGGGTACGTCGACGTGCGCGGAGCCGGGTTCCGCTACCCGGGCGCGGAGCAGCCGGTGCTGCACGACGTGGACCTCATCGCCCGCCCGGGACAGACCACGGCGGTGGTGGGTTCGACCGGCAGTGGCAAGACCACGCTGCTCAACCTGCTCCCCCGGCTCTTCGATGCCACGGGCGGCGAAGTGCGCGTCGGCGGTGTCGACGTGCGCGAACTGGCTCCGGCGACGTTGTCCAGCGAGATCGGTTTCATCCCGCAGAAGCCGTACCTGTTCTCCGGGACGATCGCGTCGAACCTGCGCTACGGCAACCCGAACGCCTCCGACGAGGACCTGTGGCGAGCCTTGGAGATCGCTCAGGCGAGGGACTTCGTCGAGGCGCTGCCGGAGCGGCTGGACGCCCCGATCGGGCAAGGCGGGAGCAACGTCTCCGGCGGGCAACGGCAGCGGTTGGCCATCGCCAGGGCACTCGTCGCGAAGCCGGACATCTACCTCTTCGACGACTCGTTCTCCGCGCTGGACAACAGCACCGACGCAGCGCTTCGTGCCGCACTGGCAAAGGAACTCGGCGGCGCGACAGTGATCATCGTCGCGCAGCGGATCTCCACGATCCGCGAGGCCGACCGGATCGTCGTCCTCGAAGCGGGGCGGGTCGTGGGGACCGGAACGCACGCGGAACTGATGACCACCAACGACACCTATCGGGAGATCGTGCTCTCCCAACACACCGTGGAGATGGCATGAAGACCGAGAAGCCCACTGACTTCGCCGCGACGCTGTCCCGGCTGCTGCGGATGATGAAGCCCGAGCGCGCGCTGCTCGCGGGGGTGTTCGCGGCCGGGCTGGGCTACGTCGCGACGTGGGTGACCGTGCCGTTGATCTTCGGGCGCGTCACTGACCTGATCTTCACCGGAGTGCGCGGGACGGGCATCGACTTCGGCGCCGTCGGGACCTCGCTGGCATGGGCGCTCGCCGCGATCGTTGGCTCGTCGGGCTTCGCGTGGGTGCAGGGCAGGCTGACCGCCGTTGTGGCTCAGCGACTGGCCTTCCGGCTGCGCGAGCGTTCCGCCGACAAGCTCAACCGGCTGCCGCTGGCGTACTTCGACCGCAGCCCGCGCGGCGAGGTGCTGTCCAGGGTCACCAACGACATCGACAACGTTTCCGAAGCGCTGCAACAGGTTCTGAGCCGCATCACGATCTCGCTGCTCACCCTGCTCGGCGTGGTCGTGATGATGTTCTGGCTGGCGCCGACCATGGCACTGCTCGCGCTCATCACCATCCCCGTCGCGATCGTGATCACCAGGGCGATCGCCAAGCGGGCGCAGCCGCACTTCAAGAAGCAGTGGGCCACCACCGGCGAGCTCAACGGCCACATCGAGGAGATGTACACCGGGCACGCGCTGGTGAAGCTCTTCGGCAGGCAGCGCGAAGCGGTCGCGACCTTCGCCCAGCACAACGAAAAGCTGTACAAGGCGGCCTTCCGCGCGCAGTTCGTCTCCGGCACCACTCAGCCCGCGATGTCCTTCGTCGGCAACCTGACCTACGTGATGGTGGCCGTCGTCGGCGGGCTCCGCGTGGCCAGCGGAACGATGTCGCTCGGCGACGTCCAGGCCTTCATCCAGTACGTGCACGAGTTCAACCACCCGATCACCCAGCTCGCCGCGATGACCAGCATCGTGCAGTCGGGCCTCGCGTCGGTCGAACGCGTCTTCGGCCTGCTCGACGCCGAGGAGCAGCGCCCGGAGCCGCTGAGCCCGATCCCGCTCGGCACGGTGCGCGGACGCGTGGCCTTCGAGAACGTGTCCTTCCGCTACTCCCCCGACAAGCCGCTCATCGAAGACCTGTCGCTGTCCGTGGAGCCCGGCCAGACCGTCGCCATCGTCGGCCCGACCGGCGCGGGCAAGTCCACGCTGGTCAACCTGCTCATGCGCTTCTACGAGGTCTCCGGCGGCCGGATCACCCTCGACGGCGTGGACATCGCCGAGGCACGGCGCTCGCAGGTGCGCGGCAACATCGGCATGGTCCTTCAGGACACGTGGCTCTTCGGCGGCACGATCGCGGAGAACATCGCCTACGGCGTCGACGACGTCTCCAGAGAGCGCATCGTCGAGGCCGCGCGCGCCACGCACGTCGACCGCTTCGTGCGCACGCTGCCCGACGGCTACGAGACGGTGATCGACGAGGAGGGCTCCAACGTCAGCGCGGGCGAGAAGCAGCTGATCACCATCGCGCGCGCGTTCCTGGCCGATCCGGCGATGCTCGTGCTCGATGAGGCGACCAGCTCGGTGGACACGCGCACCGAACTGATGCTCCAGCAGGCGATGTCCTCGCTGCGCCAGGGCCGCACGAGCTTCGTGATCGCGCACCGCCTGTCCACGATCCGCGACGCCGACGTGATCCTGGTGATGGACTCCGGACGCATCGTGGAGCAGGGCTCGCACGCGGACCTGCTCGCCGCCGACGGCCACTACGCGCGGCTGTACGCGGCCCAGTTCGCCCAGCCCGTCGCGGCATGAGCCAGAATCTCCCTACGTGGCCCTCCCGACCGACCTCCAGTCCGCTTTGGACACCGCGCTCAGCCGCTTCCCCAACCAGGAGCTGGCCCGCGCGGTGGACCGCCTGAGCACGCGGTACCGGGAGGGGCGCGCCGCGACCGCGCCGATCATGAACTCCGACAGCGACGTGGCGGCCTACGCCGGCTACCGCATGCCCGCCACCTACGCGGCGGTGCGCGCGGTGCTCGGCGAGGTCGCCGCGTTCGCGCCGGAGTTCGCACCGAAGTCCCACGTCGACGTCGGCGGCGGCACCGGGACCGCGCTGTGGGCGGCGGCGGACACCTGGCCCACGCTCAGCGAGCTGACCGTGGTCGAGCAGGTCGAGAAGGCGCTCAACCTGGGCCGCGCGCTCGCCGCCTCCGCGTCGTCGTCGGCGCTGCGCTCGGCCACCTGGCGGCGAGGCGTGATCGACACCAAGACCCCGCTGCCCGCCGCCGACATCGTCACGCTGTCCTACGTGCTCGGCGAGCTCCCCGAGGGCATGCGCGCGCGGACCGTCGCCTGGCTCGCCGCGTCCGCGTCGATGGTGGTGCTCATCGAACCCGGTACTCCGGCGGGGTATCAGCGCATCGCCGAGGCCCGCGCGCAGCTGCTCGAACTGGAGCGGTCGCTCGTCGCGCCGTGCCCGCACTCGCACACGTGCCCCATCCCGCAGGACAAGGACTGGTGCCACTTCTCCGCCCGCCTGCCCCGTGTCGGCGCGCACCGCCTGATCAAGGACGGCACCCTCAACTTCGAGGACGAGAAGTTCGCCTACATCGCCGCCTCGACGACGCCGACCGCGCACGCCGAGAACCGCATCCTCCGGCATCCCTTGAAGCGCAAGGGATTGGTCTCCCTACAGCTGTGCTCGGCCGAGGGCGTGCTCACCGAAGCCAAGGTGACCAAGCGCCACGGCGACCTCTACCGCTCCGCCCGCGACGCCACCTGGGGCGACGCCTGGCCCCCCGCTCCCTGAGCCCAACCTAGGCACCCACGAGGTTCAGCCGTCTTCAAGACCACCAAACCCCCGTTTCGATCATCGTTAACCGCCACAAACCTCCGACACGGCATCCGAAGGTTTGCCGTCGTTAAAGACCGCTGGGAGGGGGGTTGGTGGGTCTTGAAGACTGGCGAACCCGCCGGGACGGAGTGCGGGGGTCACAGGGTGGACCAGTAGGCGAGCGCGACGAGGAGCAGCACGAGCCACCACAGGCTAGAAGTGCGCGAAGTACGAACGCACACCGGAGACCCCTCCCCCGCCCAACGCCACCATGAGCGCGCTGCGGGCTTGGCCCACGCCCAGCCCGCGTGAGCCGATCGCGCCGACCTTGCCGACGATCCCGATGTCCGCCAACGGGTGCTGCTGCGCGCGCGAAGCGACCACGACGGGGATGTCCCAGTCCACGACTTCGCCCACCGCCGCGAACATCTCCACGGGAACGTTGCCGATGCCGGTCCCGTCGAGCACGATCCCTCGCGCCCCCGCATCCACGACAGCCGTCAACTGCTCCGCCCGAGCACCGGGGTAGACCGCGATCACCGCAACGTCGGTTTCGGGCTCCCCGACCGGAGCGGGCACGGACAGCGCACGACCGCCGAGCAACACCACCCGGCCATCGGTCACCTTGCCCACCAACGGGTTCAGCCCGGACGACAGACCGCGGACCGACAGCGCGTCGACCTGGCGAACCCACCGCGCGGCGTGCAGCTCATCGCCCGCGCACACCACCACTCCGGCTCCGCGCAGCGCCACATCGCCAGCGGCCACGATGGACGAAGCCAGGTTCCGATGCGCGTCGCTCGACGGCTCGTCGCGCGGTCGCACGGCGCCGGTGAACACGACCGAGCCCAACCCGCCCACATCGCCCAGCATCAGCTCGGTGAAGAACGGCGTGTGCTCGACGGTGTCAAACCCGTGCGCCACAACGACTCCGCCGAAGCCGTCGACCGCGAGCGCGTCACGGACACGTCGCGCGATCAGCAGCATCGTCGACGGCGTGACATCCCAACTCGGTTCGGCCAGGAGGTCCTCGACCACCACTCCCGACGGCACCAAGTCAGCGCCGCGCGCGACCGCGTTGCGGGACTGCGCGATCGTGTCGGCGGTCGCGAGGACCAGGGTCGGCTTCACAGGCCCACGTGCTTCTCGATGCGCTCCAACCGCTGCATGATCGGCTGGAGCAGAGCGGCGGCGTCAACCTGAGAAGCAGCCTGAGGACTGGCCTGCGCGCGCAGGTGCACGTACCCCGCGAGCGCGGCCGTCACCGCACGCCGCGTCAACCGCAGCTCAGCCCCGTGCGACCGCAGGAGCTGACCACCGGCTCCGTCAGGCTCGGAAACCAAGCCCAGCAACAGGTGTTCGCAGCCGACGTAGTTGTGGCCGAGCGCGATCGCCTCGGACACCGCCAGCTCCAGCACGTTCGCCGCGTCGCTGCCGAACCGCTGCCCGCTCCCCTCCCCCGAAGCCGCAGGCACGGCACCGTCCAGCTCGCGCAGCAGCTGCGCCGGATCGATCTCCAGCACGCCGAGCACCTGCAACGCCAGGTTGCCGCCCTCAGCCAGCATCCCGCCCAGCAGGTGTTCGGAACCGACGCTCTCCGCGCCACTCAGACGAGCCCGCTCGATGGCGAGCTTGACCGCCGTGCGGGAGCGCGGGGTGTAGTTCGCCAGACGCGCGGTCGGGTCGTCCACGTCGAGGTCGCCGAGCGCGGTCTCCCTGATCGCGGTCACTCGGCGCACGGACTGCTCCAGCGCGCGCTGGCAGATCGCCGACACCGGCACGCCCGTCTCCTTGACGGCCTCGGCCAGCTCGTCCGGCAGGTACACGTTGATCTTCGGCACGGGGTACCCCTTCGCTAGGTGTACCCCCTTTGTACCCCCTGTGGGGTTACCTGTCCAGCACCGCCGGGTTCAGCCGAGGGCGGAACGGGCCGTAGGCGTTGGCCCTCGCCGCCGCCTTCCGGAACGGCGCCAGCGCGCAGAGCAGCCGGAACGCCAGCGGGAACCGGTACGGCAACCCCGTCGCGAGCGCCTTCGCGGTCCGCTCCTCCACCCGCACCTGCTGCGCCTGGACCTTCTCGATCGCGGGCTCGCGCAACCGCTGCACCTCCGCCAGCGCCTCCTCCGACACCGCGCCAGCCTTCAGCTCGGGAATCAGCACGTTCGCCGCCACCACGGCGTCCTGGACCGCCATCAAGATCCCGTTTCCCCCCACCGGCGAGATCACGTGCGCGGCGTCGCCGATCATCAGCAGGCCGGGCCGGTACCACCGCTTCGCCCGCGCGATGTCCACCGACAGCAACGTGATCTGCTCGAAGCCGGTCAGCAGGTCAGCCCGATCGGCCAGCCACCGCACGTTCTCGCGCACGAACTCGCGGATCGGCTCCACGCCCGCGCGCCGCGCCTGCTGGAAACCGCCCTTCGGGATCGTGTAGCCCACCTGCCACGAATCCGGCCCGCCCAGCAACCCGATGTAGTGCCCGGCGCCGAAGTAGATGTCGACGTCCGCCTCCGGCGGGTCGTCGGAGCGCCGGGGCAGCCGGAACCACAGGATGTCCCCGCCCCCGCCGAGCGAGGTCACCGGCAGATCGGCCAGCCGCCGCATGCGCGAGAACCGCCCGTCCGCCGCGACCACCAGGTCGGCGCGCACGACCTCCCCACCGCACCGCACGCCGACCACGCGCCCGTCCTCCTCGACGAGCCCGGTGACCTTCGCGCTGGTCCGCAGCTCGAAGTTCGGGTGGACGGCGGCCTCGCTCGCGAGGAAGTCCAGGAACCGCGCCTGCGGCATCAGTGCCACGTAAGGGAACTTGCCGCCGATGCGGTCGTAGTCGGCGGTCCTGACCGTCCAACTGGGACTGTGCAGGGAGAACGTGGTCGCGCGGAAGTGCTCCAGCTCCAGCAGCCGATCGGCGAGCCCGAGCTGGTCCATCAGCTCCAACGTCGCCGGGTGCAACGAGTCGCCGCGGAAGTCGCGGTCGAAGTCCGGCTGCGACTCCAGCAGCGTCACCTCGACCCCCGCCCGCGCCATCAAGTACGCGAGCACCAGGCCGCCAGGCCCACCCCCGACAACACAGCACCTCGACATGCGGCCCCATTCCGTCAGCATCAACTTCGTCGAACCCTAAATTGACCAGTGCCCGAATCGCCGTCCGGAATAGCCTGCGCAACATGACTGCAACCGTTGACCCGTCCAACTCCGCCCAACTCGACGCCTGGAACGGCGATCAGGGCTCGTTCTGGACCAGACGCGCGCAGCGGTTCAACGACGGCGTCGCCGCCTACCGGGACCACTTCTTCACCGCAGCCGCCATCCAGCCGCACGAAGCCGTGCTCGACATCGGTTGCGGCAGCGGACAGACCACGCGTGACGCGGCCCTCCAGGCCAAGGACGGATCAGCGCTCGGAGTCGACCTGTCGGAGCAGATGCTCGAACTCGCACGCCGGGAGGCGGCGCCGAACGTCTCCTTCCTCCACGCGGACGCGCAGATCCACCCCTTCCCCGAAGGCAGCTTCGACATCGCGATCAGCCGCCACGGCGCGATGTTCTTCGGCGACGCCCTCGCCGCGTTCGGCAACATCGCCCGCGCACTGCGCCCCGGCGGTCGGCTCGCGCTGCTGACGTGGCAGCCCGCCGTGCGCAACGAGTGGATGACCACCTTCCGCACCGCCTTCGCCGCCGGGCGAGAGCAGCCCGTGGTCCCGCCTCGCGCCGGCGCGCTCAACGACCCCGACCTCACCCGGGACCTGTTGACGTCAGCGGGTTTCACCGATGTCGAGCTCCGCCCCGTCAGCGAGCCCATGTACTTCGGCCGCGACGTGGAGGACGCCCTCGCGTTCGTCGTCGAGCAGTTCGGCTGGATGACCCGCGAGCTCGACACCGAGACGCGGGACCGCGTCGTCGAGGAGGTGCGCGCGAGCATGCACGAGCACCAGACCGAGCACGGCGTCTTCTACGGCTCCGCGGCCTGGATCGTCCTCGCGCGCCGTCCTTGATGCTCTTCGCCTTCCCGTCCACCATTAATTTCACCCGACACTGAAGTCATCGAGGTTAGTGATGGCTTAGGATGCGCTGGTGAAAACCGGTGATCAGGTCGTCCAGGAGCTGCCCTGGCGGTGGAACACCCAGGGAACGATCTTCCTGGTGGGCGGGCTCGGCTTCATGTTCGACGCGTGGGACGTGGCCCTCAACGGCTTCCTGATCCCGCTCGTGGGCGCGGAGTGGGGCCTGACCACCGGGGAGCGCGGGTGGGTCGGCACGGCCAACCTGATCGGGATGGCGGTCGGCGCGTTCGCGTGGGGCGGGATCGCCGACATCGTCGGGCGGCAACGCGCGTTCCGCTGGACGCTGCTGATGTTCTCGCTGTTCACCGTGGCCGGAGCCGCCGCGCCGGACTACGTCACCTTCTGCGTGTTCCGCTTCCTCGCCGGAGTCGGGCTCGGCGGCTGCATCCCGGTCGACTACGCCCTCGTCGGCGAGTTCACCCCGGCCCGGGTGCGCGGGCGCGTCCTCACCGCGATGGACATCTGGTGGCCGATCGGCGCGACCCTGTGCGGCCTGACCTCCACGCTGCTCGCGGACATCGGCGGCTGGCGAGCTCTGATGCTCGTCATGGTGCTGCCCGCGCTGCTGGTGTTCTGGGTGCGCCGTTCGGTACCGGAGTCCCCGATGTACCTGGTGCGGCGCGGGCGCGGTGACGAGGCGCGCGCGGTGATCGACCGGCTCGTCGCCCGCACCGGCGCGGAGGTCGAGCCGTGGCGGCTCCCCGAAGCGCAACCCGCTCCCCGGCTCACCCCGCGTGCGGTCGCCGCCCAGGTCGCCGCGCTCTGGCGGTTCAGCCCGAAGATCACCTCAGCGGCGTGGGCGGTGTTCCTGGCCGTCTTCGTCCTCTACTACGGCGCGCTGACGTGGCTTCCCAGCATCCTCAAGGCCGAGGGCTACGGCGACTACGCGGCCTTCATGGTGGCCACGTTGATGACCGCCGTCGGCATCCTCGGCGTGCTCGTCTCGGCGTGGTTGGTGGACGTGGTCGGCCGCAAGTGGGTGATCGGCGTCAGCGCCCCGCTGTCCGCGCTCGCGCTGGTGCTCTTCGCCGCGCAGCTGGAGATCGCCTCCGCCGCCAAGCTCTGGATCGCGGTGTACGGCTTCCTCGTCCAGGTCACCATTCCCGCGCTCTACGCCTACGTCTCCGAGCTGTACCCGACCGAGCTGCGCGCGAGCGGTTTCGGCTGGGCCTCCACCGTGAGCCGCGTCGGCGCGGGCTTCGTGCCCCTGCTCTTCGGCACCGTCCTGTGGCCGCACCTCGGGCTCGCGCTCACCTTCGCGGTGATCGGCGCGGCGGTCCTGCTGGCCGTGTTCTGGATGGCACACGCCGCCCCGGAAACCCGCAAGCAACGCGTGAGCTAGGAAGCCGGTACGACAGTCTTCAAGACCCACAAACCCCCGCCCCAGCGGTCCGCAACGACGACACACCATCGGGCAGCGGCGAGGTGGGGGGCGGTTAGCGATAATCGAAACAGGGGTTTGGCGGTCTTGAAGACTGGCGAACTACGCGCAGGACTAGGGCCTGTCCTGTAAGTGGTTGAGCTGCGTATTCCGGTCACGGTGCCGCTGGGGGCCGGGGTGTCTTCAAGACCACCAAACCCCCCTGTTGATCATCGCCAACCGCCGCAAACCCAGCAGCCTCGTGAGGTTTGCCGTCGTTGAAGACCGCTGGGGCAGGGGTGTGTAGGTCTTGAAGACCGCCGAACCCGGCGACTTGCAGGACAGGCACTAGGAAGCCACGTTCGCTGCCACGTCGGGGTGCGGGTAGTGGCCGATCGGGACGGCGAAGCGCGCCTCGCCCTCGGCCGGGCACAGCCACACCGCTCCCCCGGCGAGCCGCTCGCTCCGCGCCGGATGCCCGTGACCCGGGCACTCCGGCCAGCCGAGCAGGTGGTCCGCCACCACGCCCTGAAGGCACGAGGCGACCTCCGCGCACACGTCCTCGTCATCGCCCCGCGCGGAGACCGAGCCCTCGACCTCGCCGCCGCCGAAACGCAGCCTGATCTGGACGCCGGGATCGCCGTGGTCAGCGACGATCGCGGTCACGGGCAGCGCGCCGTGGGTGGCGCAGACGTCGATAAGGAAGCGGCGCGCGGCCTCAGCGACGGAGCGCGCCGCGGGAGTCCAGGAGCGGACATCGACCAAACTCATCGGCGCAGTGTAGGGACACGGTTCTCCGCATCGAGGGCGACCCCGCGCTGATCTTGCGACGCGCGCGGCATGCCCTTGCACAGGGAGGCGTCACCACCCGTTAGTGTCGGCGCCCGTGACACAGACCGGACACACCCCTGCCGTGGACGCGACGCACGCCCTCTCGCCGGTGCCCTCCGCCGCCGCGCGCCGCGACCAACCCGTCCCGGGGCGGATCCGGTACTACTTCGGCCCGATGGCCTGCGGGAAGTCCACGCTCGCGCTGCAGATCGACCACAACCACGCCCGTCAGGGGCGGCGCGGACTGCTGCTGGTGCGCCACGACCGCTCGGGGACGCCGACGATCTCCAGCCGGATCGGCATCACCAGGGACGCCATCGAGGTGCACGAGGAGATGAACATCCAGGACCTGGTGCGCGCGCAGTGGGCGGGCAACCAGCGCGTGGACTACCTGATCGTGGACGAGGCGCAGTTCCTCTCCCCCTGCCAGGTCGAGCAGCTCGCCGAGCTGGCCGACCACGCGCAGGTCGACGTCTACTGCTTCGGCCTGGCCATCGACTTCCGCAGCCACCTCTTCCCGGGAACGCAGCGGCTGGTGGAGCTGGCCGACGAGCTGCACCCCGTGCAGGTCGAAGTCCTGTGCTGGTGCGGGTTGCCGGGCAAGTTCAACGCGCGCACGCAGGACAACCGGATACTGCGCGAGGGCGACACCGTGCTCGTCGCCGACACCGCCGACAGCGACCCCGGAGCCGAGAGCACCGTGCGCTACCAGGTGCTCTGCCGCAGGCACTACCGCAGCGGAGAGCTCGGCCCGCAGGCCGTCCCGGCGGGCCAGCTCAGCCTGGCGTGAGCGCGGCGGGCGGGGCGCACTTCGCGTAGAGCCGCACCATCTCCTCGGTGACGCGCTCCCACGAGTAGCGGCACTCGACGCGGTCCCGCCCGGCCACGCCCAATGTGCAGCGCCGCACCGGATCGCCTACCAAGCCCCGCAGCACCTGCGCGAGCGCGCGCGGGTCCCGGGTCGGCACGTGCACTCCGGTGATGCCATCGACCACGACATCGGCGAAGGCTCGAACAGCTTGTGCCACAACGGGAACTCCGCACGCCATCGCTTCGAGCGCGAGGCGGCCGGCGGAATCCTGCCGCGACATGCAGATCACAGCGTCGGCTGAGCGCAGCATCTCCGGCGTGAGCCGATCCCCGGCGATCACCAGCTCCGTCTCCGGAACCGAGGCCATCGCCGCGCGCACGACGTCGATGCCGTCCTCGTCCGGCGCGATCACGCGGTAGGTCTCGGCGCGCTCCGCCACCGGCCCATTGGGACTGAACACCGTCGTGTCGACGCCCACGGGCACGACCGAGATGCGGCTGCGCGGTACTCCGGCTGCGACCAGGTCGGCCACATCGTCTTGGCACGAAACAACAATCCGCGACGCCGTGCCACCGACGACGCGCTTGGCGAGCCGGTGTTCCGACGCGTCCAACCCGCCGCAGGTCAGCAGAACGGGAATGTCGGTGTGCTGCACGGCGGCCAGTGCCGCCAAGCCGGACAGCCAGGAGTGCGCGTGCACGACGTCCGGTGGATCGGCGGCGAGATCCCGCCCCAGGCGCATGTGACCGCAGCGGGTGACCGCGTGTCCGAGTGCGGACAACCGTTGCGGCAGCTCATCGGCGTACGGATGCCGAGCTGACTCGGCCGACACCAGGGCGATTCTCACACCCCTGGTAGTTGCCGTAGTGCAAAGAACTCAAACCGGGTTCACGCGGCCAGGGCTTCCCGCACGCTCCGGTAGAGGCTGAACTCCGAGGTCAGCCCCGAGACCTCCAACGCGCGCGTCACCGGCTTGGTCGACACCGCCAGGCGCAGCTGCACGCCCTGTGCCGCCACGCGCTGCGCGGCCTCGTGCAGCACCGCCAAGCCGACCGACCCCATGAAGGACACGCCGTCGAGATCGGCGACCACGACCGCCGTGTCCGCGTCCGTCGCGGTCAACGCCTCCTCCAGCTCGCGGGCGGAGTACATGTCGAGTTCGCCGACGACGGTCACCACGTTCGTCGCGCCGGTCCTGGTGACCTGGACGTGCACCAGCGGAGCCGACTGTCCCGGCTCGCTCGGCGTGGGATCGGAGCTTTCGCTGGCCATCACTGCACATTCCCCGGATGTGTGAGCGGATGCGACTTGAATCCCGCCAGCGTACTGATTTCCCGGCCCGGCACCAGGTCTCAACGGCAGGCCGGAACGGCGTCCTGCTGCCGCGAAAGCTCACCTGGCGGGGTGGACTTCTCCGGCACACGCCAACACAGAGCCAAGATCACCATGATCACCGCGAGCCCCACGTGCAGCCAGGACCCGGCCGTGTCCAGCGGCAGCACGTTCGCCGAACTGCCCTGCGGCACGAAGAAGCCGTACAGCCCGAGCGCCAGCGCGACCACCGCGCCGACCGCCAGGAAGCGCCGCGCTCCCCTGCTGGTGTTGCCGAGGGTGAGCCCGGCCGCGCCGAAGAGCAGGTGCACGACGTTGTGCAGCACGGAGACGTCGAAGAGCCCGAACAGCTCGGCGCCCGAACGCGGTCCGGCCATCTTGAGCAGCGCGTAGTCCGTGGTGAGGCCGGGGACCAAGCCGCAGATGCCCAGCAGCAGGAAGGTCGCGGCGACAACGCCCGCCGCCCACTGCACGGCCGCGCGTTGACCCGCGAGGAGGAGCTGTGGCACCGCAGCCGCCCTTACCGAGTGATCACCGTCGGCGGCCCGTCCACCAACTCCCGCGTCGATCATTCTCCCGTCCCGGGGCAGCGGAACGCCAGCCACCCCCGCGAAGTCGGAGGGGCTTTCGTCGCTAGCCTGAGCTTTCCCCGCGCCGACAACGGTTTCCGGCGCGTTCCCCCGGTGTCTGGAGTGCTCAGCCGTGTCTTTCTCTCGGTCCTTCTCCGCCCGTGCGGCCGGTGTCGCCGTGGCCGTCGCAGGCGTGCTCGCCTCCGCTTCCCCCGCCCAGGCGGCGGTCGTGCTCAACGACCAGCCGCTGGGCCTGCGCGCGTTGAACAACGTCAGCATCCTTCCGGTCCAGCTCTGCGGTGGGGCGAGCTCGTGCGAGAACGCCCCCGTCGGCGACCACATCTCGGAGATCATCACCAACAGCGTCGTGCGCGGGGTGAAGGGCAGGCCCTGACCCGCCGCTCTCCCGGACGGGCCGGGTGACGCGGGGGTTCGGCGGTCTTCACGACCACCGAACCCCCCTGTCGATCATCGCCAACCGCCCCCTGCTCCGGCACCGCCCGATGGTGTGTCGTCGTTGGAGACCGCTGGGACGGGGGTGTGCTGGTCTTGAAGACCGGCGAACTCGGCGGCTCGCGGAGCAGCGCTAGCCGGTCGTTCTGGTCGGGCGGGGCCTGGTGGTCGTGGTCGGCTGCTCGGTGGTGGGCCGGGGCTTGGGCCTGGTCGTCGTGGCGGTGGTTCCCGGCGCGGCGGCCTCCGAGCCCGTCTCGGCCACCACCCCCGTGCTGACCTGCACGGTGATCACCGAGCCACCACCGCTCTGACCGATCACCGTGCCCTTCGGCTTCTGGCTGGCCTTCTGCACCACGCGGACCGTGAAGCCCGCGCCCTCCAGGCGTTCCCTCGCCTCGGCCAGGCTGAGCCCGACGACCGACGGGGCGCGTTCGCGCACCTCGGGCTCGCGGCGTTCACGTTCTCCGTCGGCGTAGCGGTCCTCGACCTCGGGCAGCTCCACCCGCTCCATCGCGGTCATGATCCCGGGCTGCTCCCCCGCGCCGTTCATCGCGTGGAACCACGTGCGCGCCGGGTACTTGCCGCCGTAGATGTAGCGACCGCCCGAGCACGGGCGCGGCGGCAGCGACCCGCCCGGATCGCACAGCGTCGTCGGGCTCGGCGAGTCGTCGAAGGTGAACACCGCCGCCGACAACTGCGGCGTGTAGCCCAGGAAACCCGAGGACTTGTGCTCCTGCGTGGTCCCGGTCTTGCCCGCCATGGGCCGGTCCCAGCCGTACTCCTTCGCGGCGGCCCGCGCCGTCCCGGTCAGCGCGTCCTTGCTGAGCCCCACCGTCATCGCGTTGGCCAGCCCCGGTTCCACGACCTGCGCGCACGGCGGCTC
Source organism: Allokutzneria multivorans (assembly GCF_039537405.1). Classification (NCBI taxonomy): domain Bacteria; kingdom Bacillati; phylum Actinomycetota; class Actinomycetes; order Pseudonocardiales; family Pseudonocardiaceae; genus Allokutzneria; species Allokutzneria multivorans. Next base: position 326,063 of record NZ_BAABAL010000018.1, read on the forward strand.
GGTGAGGGGGACGCGGCGCCCGTGCCGGTCCAGGACCTCCTCCACCGGGCTCGGCGGGCACCACGTGCCGTTGCTGGCCAGTGTGGCGCCGACGTTGGCCAGCTCCAGCGTGCTCGTCGGTGTCGGGCCGAGGGTGAAGGAGCCGTAGTTCTGCTCGGAGAAGAACTTGCCGATCGAGCGCTTCTTCGGGTCCTCGCCCGCGCGCACCGTGTTCAGCGACCGCAAACCCAGTCGCACGGCCATGTCCACCGCGGCGGGCACGCCCGTCTTCTCCAGCAGCTGCACGAACGTGGTGTTCGGCGAGGTCGCGAGCGCGTCCTGCATCGACATCCGATCGGGGTACTCCCCCGCGTTCAGCACGCAGTACTTGCGCAGCCCCTCCGCACCCATCGGGCAGCTCCCGGCCCCGCCCGTGAAGACGGTGGAGGTGTAGGAGCCCGGCACCGGGAGGCTGTCGTTGATCCCCATGCCCTTCTCCAGGGCCGCGGCGGCGGTGAAGATCTTGTAGATGGAGCCCGCGCCGAGGTTCTGCATCGCGTACGGCAGGCCCAGCGTGGTCTCGTGCTTGTCCCGGTCCAGGCCGTAGGCGCGGTTGGCGGCCAGTGCCACGACGCGGTGCTTGTCCTTGCCGGGCTTGACGATCGCCATCGCGTTGGCCGCGTGCTCGGTGTCCGGTGGCACCTGCGCGTCGACGGCGGTCTTGGCCTTGGTGAGCGCGTCGCGGTCGAGCGTGGTCCTGATCGTGTAGCCGCCCCTGCGCAGCTTCTCCTTGGACAGCCCCACGCTCTCCAGGTACTTCGTCACGTAGTCGCAGAAGTAGCCCGCGTCGCCGGTTCCGATGCAGCCGTTGGGCGGGCGGGCCGTCTCCGGGGCGAGGCCCAGCGGCGCCTTCTTCTCCGCCTCGGCCATCTCGGCGGGCAGGCGGTTCTGCTTGGCCATCTCGTCGATGACCACGTTGCGCCTGGCCAGCGCGCGCTCGGGGAAGCGGTAGGGGTTGAGCCCGCTCGGCTCGTTCACGATGCCCGCGAGCAGCGCCGCCTGCGCCACCGTCAGGTCCTCCTGCGCGATGCCGAAGTAGGTCTGCGCGGCGGCGGCGATCCCGTAGGAGCTCTGCCCGAAGGGGACGGTGTTGAGGTAGCGCCCGAGGATCTCGTCCTTGGTGAGCACCCGCTCCAGCTGCAACGCCGTCCGCAGCTCGCGGAGCTTGCGCGCGGCCGACTGCTCGCGGGCCTTGGTCTGCTCCAGCTTGGTCTCGGCCGCGATGTGGGTCAGGTAGTTCTTCACGTACTGCTGCGTCAGCGTCGACCCGCCCTGGGACACCTTGCCGCGCAAGGTGTTCGTGACCAGCGCGCGGCCGATCGCGACCAGGTCGACGCCCTCGTGCTCGTAGAAGCGCTGGTCCTCGATCGCCACGATCGCGGCCTTCATCGTCACGGCGATCTTCTCGGCGGGCACCAGCACCCGGTACTGGTCGTACAGGTGCGCCAACGGTTTGCCCGTCGTGTCCTGCATCGTGGTGAGCAGTGGCGGGTCCTTGGCGACCAGTTCGGTCGCGGTGCTGTCCACCGTGTCGCCCGCCCGCACCGCGACCATGCCCAGCGCGCCCACGCCGGGGAAGAGCACCGCCGCCAGCAGCACCCCGGTGAGCACGCACAGCGCCAGCAACCTCAGCTTCGGCCGTTTCCGGTGCCGTACCGGCTCGTCGTCCCAGGTGAGATCGGTGATGTCGAGCTTGTTCGACACCCGGATCGAGACCCTGTCCCGCACGCCTCCCCCATCCCCGTGGTGCTGTTCCCCGTTAGGTGTAGCCGTTTCGGGTTCCAGCGCAGGGCAACGCCACGCGCACGATGGGGTGGCCGGGCGGGGTCAGGGACCGACGTGGCTGCCCGTGATCAACTCCTGCTCGTCGTCACCCACCGGGGCGTTGCGGCAGGGGGCGGGGCCGCACAGCTGGATCGGCAGCACGCTCACGTTGTTGAGGATCTCGATCGGCGTCGGCCGGGTGTCCAGTCCGAGGCCGATCGCGTGCGCCGGAGCGCTCACCGCCATCATCGCGGCGGTCCCGGCGAGAACGGCGGTGGCGCGCGTTCTGACTGACATCTAGATCATCTCCACTCATCGCGTCCGATTGATCGCGCAAGCAATTTCCCGAGCTCGCCCGGAAAATGCTAACGATCACCCCTGTCACCCGAAAGAGAAGGCCCGCCGGAGAGCGCCGGCGGGCCTTCTGGAAAATCGGGCGAATCAGCCCTTCTCGATCTCCACACTGGTTCCGCTGTTGCCGATGCGGACGGTGTTCCTGCTACCACCGTTGTTGCTGATCACCGTGGTGTTGCCGTGCGAGCCGGTGTTCTCGACGATCGAGCGGTTGCCGTGCGAGCCGTTGTTGCTGATGACGGTCGTGTTGCGGTGCGAGCCGGTGTTGCGGACCGCCGAGGAGTTGCGGTCGCTGCCGTTGTTGCTGACCACCGAGGTGTTGCGGTGCGAACGCAGGTTGACCACGTCGCTGTCGTTGGAGTTGGCGTCGTTGTTGCCGATGACCGACCGGTTGCGGTCGGCGACCGCGTTGACCACCCGGGACCGGTTGTCGCTGGCGTTGGTGTTGCCGACGGCGACCTTGTTCAGGCCGGCCCGGTGGTTGGCCACCGCGATGTCGTTGCGGTGGGCGCCCCGGTTGACCGCGACCACGTCGTTGCGGTCGGCCGACCGCGCCTGACCAGCGCCTCCGTAGCCCTCGTTGATGACCACGACCTGGTTGCCGTGCGCGTTCTTGTTGCGCACCGCCGTCCGGTTGCCGTTGGCGTTGTGGTTGCTGACCCCGGTGTCGTTGTCGTCGGAGCCGACGTTGTCGACCAGCGTGTCGTTGCGGTCGGCGTTCTTGTTGCGCACGCCGGTGCGGTTGCGGTTGGAATCGTCGTTGCGCACACCGACGCGGTTTCCCACGGCTCGGTGGTTACCGACCTCGACGTCGTTGTCGTCCCCGCCGGTATTGCCCACCACGACGCCATTGGCACCGGAAGTGGGAACGGCGGGAGTGGCATGAGCGGTTCCCACGCTGAACGGCATCAGAACTGCCAGCGTCGCCGCCACGAGCACGGCACGGCCAACCGCACGATCGGTTTTCACCACATTCTCCTTCTCCAGACAAAAAGCGGGCTCGCACCCCGAGGAGTTGTTCCGATTCCGAAGTTACCTTTTTTGATTTCCCCGGTCGGGTACAACTCCTCCGCCGCAGCTAGAAGCGCGTTCACCCGTTTTCGACGCCGCGCGGCGCTCTCGCTGAGTCACCTCCGCCGCGCTTCGTCACCCGCCAGTAGGAGCACTGTTCCATCCATGCGGCCCAGCGGGAAATGCCTGAAGACGAGCCTGCTGACGATGATCAGTCTGCTATGGACGGTCCGGCACTCCGACGTTTGGGACGTGCTCCCGGAGGTATCGAAGTGCTGTGTGGTTGCCAGGGAACACGGGTGTCTACCTTCCCCAGGACGACACGGCGCTCCTGATCGACGCGATGCTGCTCGCGCCGATCCCGCGTGGTGCGCGCGTGCTCGACATCGGCACTGGTTCGGGCGCGCTCGCCCGAGCGGCAGCGGACTGCGGCGCCGCCGAAGTCACGGCGCTGGACGTGTCCTGGCGCGCGTTGGCGGCGGCGTTCGTCAACACCAGGCTCAGCGGGCGGCGCGTGCGGCTCCGGCACGGGGACATCCGGAAGTGCTTGCCCGGCAGGCACTTCGACGTGGTGCTCGCCAACCCGCCCTACGTCCCCTGTGGACGCGGCGCGCCGGGCAGGCACTCCCCCGCCCGCGCGTGGGACGCCGGGCCGGACGGCAGGGCGGTGCTCGACCCGCTGTGCGACCGCGCGCCAGGATTGTTGTCCCCCAAGGGAATGATGCTCATGGTGCACTCGACGCTGTGCGATCCGGAAAAAACCCTGGTCCGCCTGCGCGACGGAGGCCTGAAGGCGGCCGTCGTCGCCCGCGCCCGCTGCCCGTTCGGCCCGGTGATGAGCAGCCGCGCGGACTGGTTGGAGCGCGCCGGGTTGATCGAGCCGGGACAGCGCGACGAGGAGCTGGTGGTGATCCGTGCCGACCGAACCCGCTGAGCAGCCCCGCCGCGCACGCATGGTGCGCGGCGGCCCGCTGATGATCGAAGGTCCCGTCGAGCTCGTCGACGCCGACGGCAACACCGTGCTGTGCGAACGCTTCCAGGTCGCGGTCTGCATGTGCCGCAGGAGCAAGCGCTACCCGATCTGCGACACCAGCCACCGCCCCCGCAAGTCACCTGAGAAGTGAAGTGCGCCCCTGAGTCCAGCAGCCCATGACGTGGTCCGCGAGGTGGGTCTCCAGCAGCTCGGTCGCCTGGATGCCCAGCACCACGTCGGCGGCCAGTTCCGGTTCGCGCTCAAGGAGATCGCCGAGCACGTCGTGCCGCAGCACCTGCTCGTGCACCGCGTCGGCCTCGATGTGCTCGGTGTAGAAGCGGATGCACACCGGGTGGGCTCCCATGCGCTCCAACGCTTTCTCCATCCGCTGTGCCGCCGGGGCCGTCGTGATCTCCGCCGCCGCGAAGTGCCCCACCAGCGCTCCGCGCAGTCCCCGGTGCAATCCGAACAGCGACATCATGTTCACCACCGCCAACGCGGCCGCCGGAACGTCGTCGATGTAGGCCAGGTACCCGGAGTCCAGCCCCGCTCCGTCCATCAGGTCCGCGAACAGCCGCGAGTGCATCCGCTCCGCCCGCCCACCGCCGAACTCGTCGTACTCCACCGCCACCAAGGCCGCCTTCGCCTTTCCGCTCAGACGCGGCAACACCCAGGCGTGCGGATCGGCTTCCTTCAGGTGGTAGAGCGAGCGGTGCACGAAGAACTCCCGCATCTGCCACCACTCGCCTTCGTCGCAGAGGTACCCCGAGACCCCCGAGCTGTCCACCAGCAAGCCGTCCACCTCCCCCCACACGTCGTCCCCGCCCGGCACGTCGCGCCGCAACGCCCCCAGAAAGGCGTCTTCGAGCACCGCCCGGAACCGCAACAGCTCCGGGTCCCACTCCCACGCCGCGTCCACCCCGGGAAACCCCTGGTAGTGCAGCTCGTAGCAGGTGTACAACGCGAGCTGCAGGTCACGCTCGTAGGCCGCGACGGGCACACACGGCAGTGCCGCCCCGGCCGGCGCTCCGGCGAGCGTCGCGAACAGGGCCTCGGTCAGCGGGCCGACCGGCTTCGGCAACGTGCGAGTGGTAGTCACAGGCTCGGACTACCCCCGAGAAGTCCTGTTGAGACGTACCACTTCCGTCAGAACGGCGCCGGTTCCGCGATGGGTTCGAGTTCGGTGTCATAGGTGCGCTCGGCCGGTGTGGTCCACCGATGGGTGCCGTCGTCGAGGTTCTCGCACCGCCAGTTGGAGTGGGTCTTCATGGTGTGGTGGTGTCGGCATTTCGGCCGGAGGTTCCGGATGGTGGTGTTCGTTCCGTCGAACGGGCGGCAGTGGTCGAGGTCGCAGCGGTGTGACGGCTGCTGGCACCCGATCGCTGTGCAGCGCGGGTACCGGGCGTTAATCAACTCTCGCTGCTTCGGCGACGGCCGATAGGCGTCACTGACCTCCTCTGCCATCCCAGTGACCGGGTCGGTCAGGATCCGCTTCCAGACCCCGCCTGCCGCGATGTCCTGCGCGACATGGGTCGGGATCGGCCCGTACCCCGCCAGCATGCCCGGATCATCGGTCAACCCGAGCAGCGCCGTGACGGGCATCGTCAGATACACCATCGTCTGCCCCTGCGGCGCCGCAGTATCGAGACCCAGCAACAGATCCCGCGCCACATCCGCCCGCTTCTGATCCAGGGTCCGGTCATCCTTCGGCAGGGACTTCGCGATCCGATCGATGTGATCGAAAGCCATCGCCGTGTCATGCGCGGTCATCGTGTGACGCAGCTCGGCCATGCCGTCATCCAGGTTGATCTTCTCCACCAGACGCCGCTTGCGCTTCTCCTCATGACGAGCATCAGCGGCCTTCGGGTCCAACTTGTGGATCAACGTCTGAGCACGCCGCCGGATCGAGGTGTAAGTACGAGTCGGGGCGTACTCCAGCAGATTCGCCTCGGCGATCGAAGCGTTGGGCTCCTTCAAGATCCGCACCTGGTCCACGATGAGCAACGCCTTGCTCTCATCGATCTTCCCGGCCGACAGGGCCGCAAGCACTCGGGGACGCTCGGTCAACTCCGAGGCATTGGACAAGATCCGATCAGCACCACGTCGCGAGATGTGCAGGGCACAGGCAATCTCATTCTGCACAAACCGATAGTCACGATCATCGGCGGCGACGTGGAATGTGATCAAGGCTGTGGCGAGTTCCGCTTTCGCATGACAAAGAGCGGCCTGTTTCGCCTCAACCTCAACAAGAAGTTCATCGAGGGTCATACCCCCAATTCTACCCGCAAATAATAGTCGATCATAGCTCTAAAGAATGAATTCCCAGGCGCCCGCAACCCCGAAAACGCAACCCCCACCAAACGCAAGACGCCAACACAACTGGTCGGCTTTACCTGGGGTGCGCGTGCCATACGCTTGCCCGCGTGGGCCGGTGATCCTTCACCGTGCCCGTCCGGCCCATGACGGCACGCGCAAGGGGCCCCCAGGTCAAGCCGACCCCCACGCTGGAAATCAGCTACGAAACAAACCCAGGCATCGGATACCCAGCCATCAACTCCGAAACCTCCAGAGCGATCTTCTCGGCATCCTCACCAGAAACAGCCCGATCAATCCACCCGGCCAACAACCGCATCTCCTCCACGCCCAAACCCCGCGTGGTCACAGCCGCGGTCCCCAACCGAATCCCCGAGGGATCAAAAGGCTTCCGCGTGTCGTACGGAACCGTGTTGTAGTTCAGCTCGATCCCGGCCAGATCCAACGCCTGAGCCGCAGGCTTGCCCGCGATCCCCTTCGACGTCAGATCAATGAGAATCAGGTGGTTGTCCGTCCCACCGGAAACCAGGTCGAACCCGCGCTCCACCAAAGCCGCGGCGAGCGCGGAAGCGTTCTCCACCACCGCGTGCGCGTAGGTCGAGAACGACGGCTGAGCGGCCTCACCCAACGCGACAGCGATCGCGGCGGTCGTGTGGTTGTGCGGGCCGCCTTGCAAGCCGGGGAACACGGCCTTGTCGATCGCCTTGGCGTGCGCGGCATCCGTCATGATCATCGCGCCGCGCGGGCCGCGGAGCGTCTTGTGCGTGGTGGTCGTGATGACCGGGGCGTGCCCGACCGGCGAGGGGTGCGCGCCACCGGCGATGAGGCCCGCGATGTGCGCGATGTCGGCGACGAGGACGGCGCCGACCTCCTCGGCGATCGCGGCGAAGGCGGGGAAGTCGATGGTGCGCGGGATCGCGGTGCCACCGCAGAAGATGAGCTTGGGCCGCTCGGCCAGCGCGAGGTCGCGGACCTCGTCCATGTCCACGCGGCCGGTGTCCTGGCGCACGGTGTAGCGCACGCTGGAGAACCACTTGCCGGTGGCCGAGACGCTCCAGCCGTGGGTGAGGTGGCCGCCCATCGGCAGCGCCATGCCCATGACCTTCTCGCCGGGCTCCAGGAACGCCAGGTACGCGGCGAGGTTGGCGGGCGAGCCGGAGTACGGCTGCACGTTGGCGTGCTCGACGCCGAAGACCTGCTTCGCGCGCGCGACGGCGAGCTGCTCGACCTGGTCGATGACCTGCTGGCCCTCGTAGTACCGGCGGCCCGCGTAGCCCTCGGAGTACTTGTTCGTCAGCACCGTGCCGGTCGCTTCGAGCACGGCGGTGGAGACGTAGTTCTCGGAGGCGATCAGCCGGATCTTCTCGAACTGGCGCTGCGCCTCCGCGTGCACCAGCTCGGCGACCTGCGGGTCGGCGGCGGTGAGCGTGGGGATGTTCGGTTCGTGCACGACGACCTCCGGGCGTGACAGCACGCCGCGGAGGCACCCAGGCGCGCGGCGCGCTCCGACTTCCCGCTCCCCGGTGGTTGACCCCACCCTCGGCGCGCCAGTCGCGAACACCCGCATCGTAGGTGGTGGATCACCGCGCGCGGGCGCCGGGTTCGAGCACGCCGCGCAGCTCAGCCGCCGAGCCGACCAGCCACGTCACGCCCGCCGCGACGAGCTGGCCGGGTTGGTCGACGCCGAAGGTGACCCCGGCCGCGCGCATCCCGGCGGCGGAGGCCATCAGGGCGTCCTCGACGGCGTCCCCGACGACGACGCAGTCCTGCGCGGCGATCCCGAACGTGCGCGCCGCCAGCAGCGCCGGGTCGGCGTAGGGCTTGCCGCGCGGGGTCATCCAGCTCCCGACGACGAGGTCGACCGCGTCGCGAAGCCCGGCCGCCGAGAGCAGTTCCTCCGCCCCCGACCTGGTGCGGCCGGTGATCACGGCGAGGCAGTGGCCGGATTCGCGCAGGCCGCGCAGCAGCTCGGTAATCCCGGGGAACACCAGTCGCGCCGCGTCGGGAAGAACGCGTTCGCGGAACAGTTCCTGGAAGCGGTGCACCGAGAGCCGCACCAGCCCGTGTCCGGGCGGCAGGCCCAGCAGTCGCGCGAACGCGGGCTCCATCGGGAGGTCCGCACAGGCCCGAACGCGGTTCGCCGGGGGCATCGGCCGCCCCGAACGCGCCACCACGCGGCGGAGCAGCGGCGCCGACGCGGTCGGCGTGTCGAGCAGCGTGCCGTCCAGGTCGAACAGCACGGCCGCGCATTCAGCCATTCAGGACTCCGCTCGAAAAGAATCGGCCGTGGCCGAAATCCAGATACGCAGACGACCTCATCGGATCACCTTCGGTCAAATCAGGCCCTGTTATCCTTTCCGCCGTGCGGAAATCCGAGGCGGGCTCGACCGTCGCCGCTGAACGCGCCCTGCGGCTGTTGCGCTTGCTCGCGGGCAATGGCGAGATCCGCTTGACGGAGCTGAGCAGGGAACTCGGGTTGCCGCATTCCACGACGCACCGGCTGCTGGCCACCCTGCGCCAGGAGGGCTTCGCGCTCCAGGACTCCGTGAGCAGGCGCTACGTCGCGGGTCCCGGCATGTGGGAGCTGGGCTGGCTGCTGGACCCGCACGGCCTGCGCCTGGCCGCGCGCCCGCACCTCACCGCGCTCGCGGCGGAGTTCGGCGAGTCGGTGCAGCTCGTGGTGCTCCAGGGCCGCTACGTCGAGTTCCTGGACGGGGTCGAGTCCGACCGGCTGGTCAAGCACGGGACGCGCCTGGGCCGCCCGCTGCCGTCACACCTGGTCAGTGCCGGTAAGGCGATGCTCGCCCGGCTGCCGGAGCCGATGGTGGACCGGCTCTACCCGGAGGAGGAGCTGATCACCATGACCCCGGCCAGCGTGCGCACGAAGTCCGCGCTGCTCGGCCAGCTGCGGCTGGCCCGGGAGCGCGGCTACGCGACCAACATCGGCGAGACCGAGCCGGAGGTGTGCGCGGTGGGCGCGGCCGTGGTGGACCGCTACGGCCGCGCGCGGTGCGGGCTGGTGGTGGCGGGCCCGGACAACCGCCTGCTGCCGGAGGACCTGCCGGTGGTCGGCGAACGGGTCGCCGACCACGCCCGGCTCATCGCCGAGGAACTGCGATTCGCCGATGTCACCGACCGACTCCGGTGACCGCTTCGGTTTCCCGGAGAATTCATGCGGAATATCGCTGCGATAATTCCTGGAGTTGCTCCAGCTTGACCCTGACACCGGCGTCAACGTCTATCGTCGAGCTGTGACCACGCATCTCCAGGTAGTGCTGCCGGACGAGTCCGCCGAGATGGACCCGCACCAGTTGGCCGAGCTTGCCGTGCTGGCGGAGCGGCTCGGCTACGGCGCTGTGTGGCTGCCCGACCACCTGCTCCCGCCCGGCCCGTACGGCGGCGGCCGCTACGGCGGTGTCTACGAGCCGCTGGTGTCGCTGTCCTTCATCGCGGCGCGCACGAGCACGATCGGCCTGGGCACCTCGGTCCTCGTGCTGCCGATGCGCAGCCCGTTCGTCGTGGCGAAGCAGGCCGCCACCCTCGACCGCCTCTCGCGGGAGCGGTTCACGCTGGGGGTCGGGGTCGGCTGGGAACGCGCCGAGTTCGCCGCCGTCGGCTCGGACTTCGGCAGCCGGGGCGCGCGCACGGACGAGGCGATCTCCTTGCTGCGCAAGCTCTTCGACGGCGAGCACGAGGAAGGGGTGTTCGAGCCGCGCCCGCGCAGGCGCCTGCCGATCATGGTCGGCGGCACCAGTGAACCGGCCCTGCGCCGAGCCGCTGCGCTGGCCGACGAGTGGCAGGCGGTCGGCCTCTCCCCCGCGCGGTTCGCCGAGCGCTTGGCACGGTTGCGCGAGCTGGGCGGTGAGAAGGTCCGCGCGACCACGCGACTGGCCTGGGAGGGCGGGCGCGACCAGCTCGCGCAGGCCGTCGAAGAGACCCAGGCCCTGGTTGAGGCCGGAGCCGAGGCGGTCGCGGTGTGGTTCGGCTCCCACGAGGGCTTCGCCGACCGCATGGCCGAGTTCGCGCAGGCGCAGGCACAGCGGTGACAGGACCAGCGGTGACCGGCTCCTTCCCGTCCCGCGCCGTTCGCGGGATCACCGTGAGTTCCCGGCGCGGTGCCAACTGCGCGCCGAACTTCGTGCAGTTCACCGTGGACTTCGAGCCGCTCGACGCTCCCGGCCACGAGTTCGTCGCCGACCTGGACTACGGGCACGACGAGTACGACGCCGAGACCCACCGGGAGTGCGCGCCGTCGATCATGGACGGAATCCTGCTGAACCTCGTCGGCGCGGAGAAGAACGACGACCTCCCCCTCCCCGTCGATCGGTTGGACGGCTCTGCGGACGGCCCGGTGATCGCGGTGCGCGTGGTGCTCACCAGCGTCCGGTACCACGCCGTCGACTACTCGTCCTACGCGCACCGCCACGCGGGATGGCGCGCGGCAGCGGAGGCACGGCGCGTGCTCGCGGGGGAATCAGCCGCTGGCGGCGGTGGTTGAACAGGGCATGAAGCTTCCCGGCCCGAACCACCCCATCACCGTGACGCCATCCTCCGACCACGTGGTCGTGCGCGTGGGCGAGCGCGTCATCGCCGACACGTCGAAGTCCTTGGTGCTCCAGGAATCGACCTATCCGGCGGTGCGCTACGTCCCGCTCGCCGACGTGGACCAGTCGCAGCTGCGGCGCACGGAGACGAGCACGCACTGCCCGTACAAGGGCGACGCCGGGTACTACACGATCACCGGCGAGCCCGAGCTGACCGACGTGGTGTGGTTCTACGAGCAGCCCTACGAGGCCGTGCGGGAGATCGCGGGCCATGTGGCCTTCTACGCATCACACGTGTCCGTCACCGTTGACTGATCGCGACGTGGCACCATCCTCTCCTCACCACATCGTGCGTAAGGAAGACCGATGACCTCGTCGAACGACCTCGGCCCCATGCCCCCGCTCCCGGACCACCAGCCGCAGGCGCGACCGGGCGCCTCGTTCGGGAAGTGCGTGCTCGCGGCGCTGGTGTGGTTCGGCGTCGTGCTCGTGGTCCTGTTCGCCACGCTGGGCGCGCCCGGGTCGGCCTCCGCCCTGGGTCTGGTCGTCGGCCGGATGCTGGTGCCGTTGCTGCTCGCCGCGCTCTTCACCTGGTTGATCTTCCGGCGCAGGCCGACCGGCTTCGGCGTCTTGCTCGTCACGTCGCTGCCGTTCTTCGTCCTCCTCTCGTTCGTCTTCGGGGTGCTGCGCGTGGTCGGCCAGTCCCGGGGTGTCAGCTGAGCTCGTAGTCCAGCCACACCCGGTGCGTGCCGTCCTGCTCGACGGTCAGGCCGCCGGTACCGGTGATGCCCGCCAGCTCACCGGTACCGCTGCCGGGCACGATGACGAAGTGCTCGCCCGAGCGGTCGGTGCCGGTCGTCGTCGCCGAGTGCGCGAAGTTGAACGCGCCGGAGCGGCCGTGCACCGTGCCCTCGAACGACTCCATGGCCACGTAGGTGCCCACTCCGGTCTCGTGGTCGAAGGCCGAGGTGAACAGCGTCGCCGCGCGGCCGCTGATCTCGCCGTCGAAGGCCTTCTCCATGGTGGCCACCGAGACCGGAACTCCGGTGGCCACGGCTGGGCTCAGTTCGGTCGGCACGAAGGCGGTGACGCTGAAGGTCGCGTTGGCTCTCATGCGGCGATCGTAGGTGCGGGGTCCGACACTAGGCTGGCCCGATGACAACCGCAGTGATCACCGGGGCGGCGGGCGGCATCGGCCTCGCGCTCGCCGAAGCCTTGCACGCCAAGGGAAACCGGCTCGTGCTGGCCGACGTCGACGCGGATGCGCTCACGGCGGCGGCGGACCGCCTCGGCGCGAGCGGAGTGGTCGCCGACGTCGCCGATCCGGCCGCGATGGAGTCACTGGCCGAGCGGTCCGGGGACGCGCGGCTGATCTGCCTCAACGCGGGGATCGTCGGCAGTGCGGTCGGCGCGCCGTGGGAGGTTCCGGCCGAGGACTGGGACCGCGTGTTCTCGGTGAACGTCAGCGGTGTCGTCAACGGGCTGCGCGCGTTCGTGCCGCGCCTGCTCGCGTCGGGCGAACCGGCCCACGTCCTCGTCACCGCGTCGCTCGCCGGGCTGACCGTGTTCCCCGCCGGAGGCGCCTACGGGCCGTCCAAGCACGCGGTCGTCGCGCTCGTCCAGCACACCGCGCTGGCGTTGGAGGACACGCCGGTGCGGGTGAGCATGATCTGCCCGGCGCTCGTCGCGACCGGTATGTCGAAGGAGGGCGTGGCGGCCGCCGATGTGGCCGCCGAAGCGCTCAAGGCGATCGACGACGGTGTCTTCGCCGTCGTCCCCCGGGAGTGGCAGCCCGCCGTCGTCGACCGCGCTCAGCGCGTCGCGGCCGGGTTGGCACCGACGTTCCCCGGCAGCTGAGTCAGTTCGCCTGCCAGTGGCGACCGCGGCGGGGGCGCCAGTGCCGACCTCGCCGCGAGCGCTCCTTCTGGCCGCGCTCGGCGAACTCCGCCGCGGTGATCCGCATCAGCACCAGGTAGTTGATCCGCCCGCGCAGCACCTCGGTGTCGCGCACCCGCCCCGCCTCGTGGAACCCGAGGATGCCGTGCAGCGACAGCGAAGCCACGTTGCCGCCGTGGATGCTCACCTCGCACGCGTCGTAGCCGTGCCGTTCGAACATGAACCCCAGCAGCGTCGTGATCGCGTCGCCCGCGTACCCGCAGCGCCGGTGCTGCGCGCCGACCCCGATCCCGTAGCTGAAGCGGTCCCCGTCGTGGATCGTCCACATCGAGCCGACGAGCATGCGGCTGCGCAGGGTCTCGATCGCGAAGTGGACGTCCTCGCCGGAGTCGTCCGTGCGGTGCGCCGCCCAGTGCCGGTAGCCACCGACCCGCGTCGCGCCCCGGTCGAAGCCGCGGAGGGTGCGGTCGTCGGAGGGCGTGACGTCCCGGAGCCGGACCTTGTGGCCGGTGATGCCGGAGAGCTGGGTGATCATCAGCAGCGATGGTAATGGGCGGCGGGTTGTGGGGCAGTCCTGCTTTCGGTTCTCGTCGTTGGTCCTTTCGGTGGACGCGCGGTTTTGCGGCGTTACGTCGTGGCTCGTGACGTTTCGAGTGGTGATCACCCCGGCGATTCAGTGCGCTGGCGGTGCGAGAAACCGTCGAACGGCGCCGTTCTGACACGTTCGGGTGTTTGGCGTGTCCGTGACGGCATGCGGGGGAGGTCGTCCGGATCATGACGGTAGGCGTTCAGCCACCGGGTGCCCACCGTCCTCTGTGGACGGTGGGCACCCGGGCATCAGCCCGTCGAAACACCGGAAGAGAGCAGCACCGCGTGTCAGTCGAACACCTCACCGTCTCCACCCGCTCCGCGAACGACTCCTGGCTGGTCGCCCTGGCCGGAGCGGTGGACCTGGCCTCGCGACAACTCTTCCTCTCCGCGCTCGACGAAGCGGCGGCCAGGAGCGAGGGCGCGGTGGTGCTCGACATGACCTCGGTGAGCTTCATGGGCTCGACCGCGTTGCACGGCCTCGTCCGGCTTCAGCGAACCCTGCGGGACCAGCGGCGCGACCTGCGCCTTGTCGCGGTGCACGAGGCGGTGCTGATGCCGCTGCGGATCACGGGGCTGGACGTGGAGTTCGCGATCAGAGCCCCTTGAGGTAGCCGGAGTCGACGGCGAACTCCGCGCCGGTGGTGCTCGCCGACCTCGGAGAAGCCAGCAGCGCCACTGCGTCGGCGATCTCCTGCGGGTCGGCGAGCCTGCCGGTGCTGAGGCTCATCATCTGCGGCGCCAGGGTGTCCATCACCGTGTCGCGGTCGCTGTCGGCCATGGCGGCGATCGTGTCGGCGGCGCCGCCCTCGTCGGTCCACCACGCGGTGCGCACGGGGCCGGGCGAGACGGTGTTGACGCGGACGCCCTTCGGGGCGAACTCCTCGGACAGGACCTTGGTGAGGTTGTTCATCCCCGCCTTCGCCGCGCCGTAGTCGGCGTTCATCGGCGACGGCTGGCGGGCGTTGCCGGAGGAGACGTTGACGATCGAGCCGCCTCCGGCCTCCAGCATCACCGGCAGCACAGCGCGGATCGCCCGCACCGCCAAGAACAGGTTGAACTCGAACACCGCCTGCCACTCGGCGTCGGAGGCGTCCAGGAACGACGGGCGCGGCATCGTCACCCCTGCCGGGACGCCTCCGGCGTTGTTCACCAGCACGTCGACGCCGCCGAAGGCCCTGACGGCCTCGGCGACCACGCGGGCCGGGGCCTCCGGGTCCATCAGGTCGGCCGTGACGTGCAGCAGGTCGGGGCCGGACAGCGCGTCCAGGTCGGCGGTGCGGCTCCTCGACACCGCGACCACCCTGGCGCCCTCGGCCAGCAGCGTCCTGGTCACCGCGAGTCCGATGCCCTTCGACGCGCCGGTGACGACTGCGACCGAGCGGTCGAGCTTGAGATCCATGACAGTCCTTCTCGTTGACTGGTGGGACCGCTCAATGTTGTTCGGCGGCAACGAGAAAGTCCGGCGCGAATCGGCCGTCGCCGCGCAGTTGGGCGGCTGATTCCCGCCAGCACCCGCTTGTCCTAAGGTGATCGTCGTGAGCTGGGTGAAGAGTCCGATCGGGGTGCACGCCCAGCGGTGGTCGACCCTGTCCGGCACCCGCAAGGTGCTCTTCGTGGTGCACACGGTCACCTCGGCGAACCGGTTGCTGGACCTGGTGCCGCTGTTCGACTCCGACCTCCGCGTGCAACTGGTCTTCACCTGTCCGCAGGCCTCGGCGATCACCGGAGGCGTCGTCGAGTGCTTCGCCGAACTGGGCGTCCTCGCCGTGCCGTGGGAGCAGGCGCTGGACACCGACTTCGACCTGGCGATCACCGCCAACCACAGCGGGAAGCTGCACGAGATCCGCGCGCCGCTCATGATCGTCTCGCACGGCGTCGGTTACTCGAAGAACTCCGGGGACAAACAGACCTACGGCTTGTCAGCGCCGTGGCTGCTGCGTGAAGGGCGCGTGGTCGCGGACGCACTGGTGCTCTCGCACACCGAGCAGCTGGATCGGCTCGCGGTCGCCGTGCCTGAGGCGCTCGCCTCAGCGGTCGTCGCCGGAGATCCGACGCTCGACCGCATCCGCGCCAGTCGGCCGCTGCGCACGCGGTACCGCGAAACCCTTGGTGTGAAGCCGAACCAGCGCCTGGTCGTGGTCTCCTCCACGTGGTCCTCGCGGTCGCTGTTCGGCTCGTGGCCGGACCTGTTCCGCCAGCTCCTCGCGGAACTTCCTCTTGATGACTACGTTGTGGCCGGGATCTTGCACCCGCACGTGTGGTTCGGTCATGGTCCGCACCAGATTCGCCTGTGGTTGGCGGATTGCGTTCGCGCTGGGCTCGTTCTGGTTCCGCCGTTGGAGGGTTGGGGCGCTGCGCTCATCGCCGCCGATCTGGTCATCGGGGACATCGGCGCGACAACGGCTTACGGTGCGGCGCTCGACCTGCCCGTGGTGTTGGCCGCCTACCCGGAGGACGATGTGGCGATGGGGTCCTGTGTGGACGTTCTGGGGATGAGCGCGCCGCGCCTGGACCCGGGCCGATCCCTGCGAGCTCAGGTTGAGGAGGCGCTCTCGTACTTCGTCCCCGGGGAGCTGCAGAAGGTGGCCGATCTGATCAGCTCCTATCCCGACGAAGCCGCTTCGCGCCTCCGAGCGCGTGCGTACGAGCTGCTCGGGCTGTCGGAGCCGACTCGTGGCGTGCTGATACCGCCGCTCCGACTCGAACCGTCTACAAAGGACGAAGTGGCGGCGTACTTCGTCACGGCCGACCTCAAGCGGTATCCGGCGGACGTGTTCTCCGGCAGGCTCCTCGACGCGCCAGTGCTCGACGATCCACACCTTGTCGTGCACGCCGAGCACCCGGACCGGGCGTTGCGCTCAGCGGCCGACATCGTGTTCTGCCAGGACGACGTGCAGGCGGCGACGTTGTTCGACGACCTGTCCTGTCGACTCGTCGCGGTGATCGACCGCTGCGAGGTCCGTCATCGCGACGGGCGGGTGTTCCGCTACGACGGGCCTGATCTGCTCAGGTACACCTCGGAGATCTACCTGCGCGTCACAGGCCGAGGGCCAGCCTGAGTCTCTGCACGGCGGTATCGCACTCTTTGACGATGTCCTTGTGAGCCAAGCGTTCAGCGACCTCACGGAGTGCCAAGACAGTGTCGAGTTCGCTGCGCATCGATCCTTCTGCCGCGAAGATTGCCACGGCGGCGAACAACGCCTCCTCGGCCTCCTGGTCACGGCGCAGGCCCGCAAGCGCCATGCCTCGCACGAGCAGCACCTTCGCCTTGTTGTCGGATTCTGTGCTGCCGTCGAAGAACTCCCCCGCCGACGCCGCGTGTGTCAGCGCGGCCTCGAACTGGGTCTGCTTCAGGCGCAGCCGCGCTCGTTGAAGCTCCAGCAGCGCGAGCATTCGAGGCTGTTCCGCCTCCGGCGCGAGCCGAGCCGCTGCCTCGGAGGCGTCGTAGAAGGCGGCTGCCTCGTCGTAGCGGCCGAGCCGGAAGCAGATCTTGCCGCGCCATTCGAAGGCGCTCTGCTCGCCGATGTGGCCTGCCGGTCCGGGCACCTGCCGAGCCGACTCGGCGGACGCAGCGAACAACTTCTCCGCGCGTGCCCACTCGCCGAGCGCGAAGTACACGGACCCGAGCTGCGAAGCCATCCTCATCTTCACGATCGGCTCCTTCGCGACCGCGAAACCGATCTCGTGGGTGCGCCGCCAGTCCTCGTAGTGGCCGTGCAGGTGGTAGAGGCCCCACAACGCCTCGCAGAACTGCCACACCAAGTCGTCGAAGCCGTGCTTCTCGGCCAACAGCACGACTCTGAGCAGGGTCTCCCGCTTGTCCTCCAACTCGGCGAGCAGGACCTTGCGCTTCTCCGGTCCGGCAAGCGCCACGGGCTCGCGGTAGCGCGGACCGATCCGCGGGCGCGAGGACAGCTGGGCGTCGCGGTGCACGGTGAAGTCCAGGTAGTGCTCAACGATCCGTTGGGCGATCTCGGTGTCATCGGTGAGTTCTCGCGCCGCACGGGCGCGCGCGTGCCAGAACACCGTGGGGTCGAAGCGATAGCCGTCGTCATCGCCGTTGAGGAGGTGGAACTGGACCAGTTCGTCCAGCACGTCCTCGGTGTCCTCTGTGGACAGTCCGAGCAGGGCTCGCGCTGCCTCGAAGTCGAACCTGGCGCCGGGGTGCAGGCCGAGCTTCACGTACGCCGCCGCGGTGCGGGGCTCCAGCGTCGACAACAGCACGTCCAGCCTCGTGCCCATCTTCTCCATGACGTCCCCCTCCAGCGCCATCGGTCCCAGCTCCACGAATCGCCGCGTGATGCGCTCGGCGCGGTGCGGGCGCTCGACGATCTGAGCCGCGAGCAGGCCGATCAGCAGCGGGGAACCTCCGCAGGCCAGCACGACTTTCTCTTCCACCGTGGACGAAGCCGTGCGGGTGAGCCGCCGAAACAGCTCAAGGGCGTGAACGTTGTCGAGCCCGGCGACCAAGATCGGCTGGAAGCCGTCGGTCTCCAACGCGCCGATCGTGCGAGCGCTGATCACGACCAGCGCGGACCCCGACTGCTCCACGATGAAGGGATCGACCTGGGCGCGGGTGGTGACGCCGCGCAGCACCATCAGAACGTCACGCGTCCTCAAGATCGTGCGCAGCCGCGTCCGCTTCTGAGCGAAGGAGGTGAGTTCGCCGACGGGCTCGCCCAAGTCGATGAGCGCGTTGCGCACCGCGGCATCCACGCTTCCGACAGCGTTCGGGCCGCCGTACTCGACCAGGATGGAGCCATCGGGGAAGAAGCTCTCCTCCTGGTCCGCCGCGAACTTGTTGATCATCTCCATGCGGCCGCAGCTGTCCGGTCCGTACACCATGACGCGGGCGAGGCGCTGCTCCTTCCCGGACCTCGCGGAGATGACCTCGTCCAACATCCGCTGGCGCGACTCGACCCGGTTCACGAACTCCCGGCGCGGCGGGGCCAGCGCTCGCGGCACGGCCCCGTGCCCGTCGCCGCTGTTCGAGTTCGTCACGTCGCCGCTCACGGAGCGCACCCTACCGAGCCCGCTCCGCACACGTCGGGAAAGCCGCGCGGAAGCTGGTTGGATACGCCCAGCCCGCCCGCACATCTAGGAGTTCGCCCATGTCCTGGTCCGATGTGGCCGTTGCGGCGGCCGACGGAATCGCCCCGCCGACGGGAAGTCCGGTGCCGCACGCACCGGGCGGCAATGCTGGAGCGAGCGGTCAGGGTGACGAAACGGCTGGCACGTGGACAGACAGCGCGGTGCGACGACGAGCAACCTGCCCGCCGGATCGGTGTACTCGACGGTGATCGAGGAATCGTTAGAAGGAACCGTGAACCCGGGTAGCTTCGCTCTGACCTTTGTGGACGGTCCTCCGCGCTCACCACGTGACGGGCAGCGATTCGGGCGGGGCTTCGGCGGAGCCGTGCCGCAGGCGGATCTCTTCGGCGGGCACTGCCAGGCGCAACCCCGGAACCCTGCGCGTCAGGACCTCAAGGGCCACTTCGAGTTCGAGGCGAGCGAGCGCGGCTCCGACGCAGAAGTGCGGGCCGTGGCCGAAGGAGAGGTGCCGCGCGCCGTCCCGCGAGGGCGAGAAGCTCTCCGGGTCGTCGAAGACCTCCGCGTCGCGGTTGGCCGAGGCGACCGACACCAGGACGACGTCACCGCTGCGGATCTGGGCCCCTCCCAACGAGACGTCGGCGATCGCGCGCCGGGAGCGCAGGGCGTCGCCGAAGGTCGCGAAGCGGAGAAGTTCCTCCAGCAGAACGGGATTCGCCGGGCTCACGCGTCCACAGTGGACGAGGAGGGTGAGCACGGCGCCACCGATCCCGGCCACCATCGTCTCGTAGCCGGTCACCAGCAGCGTCGCCACGAGCTTCACCACGGCGATGTCATCGGCCTCGTCGGCGACCAGTGCCGCGATCAGCCCCTCGCCGGGCGACGCACGGGCGGCCTTCACCTGCGCGTGCACGTTGTCGAGGAGGTCGCGCTGAGCCTGCGAGACCTCCTCGTCGGAGAAGCAGCTCACCGACAGCACGGCCTGGGCCCAGTGCGCGTAGCGGCGGTTCTCCGCGACGGAAACGCCCAGCAGCGCGCAGATCACCGACATCGCCAACGGCTCCGCGAAGGCCGACATGAGGTCGCCGCCCGGTTCGAGGTCGTCGAGCAGGCGCTCTGCCAGCTCCACGACACCGGGGCGCAGCGCGGCGATGCGGCGCGGGGTGAAAGCTCCGGCCAGCCGAGCCCGCAACGCCGTGTGCTCCGGCGGATCGGTGGTGAACAGCAGCCCGTCCAGCAGCTCTCCGCGCCGGGTCCGCGCGGCGCCGCCGTCGAGCAGCGCGCGCTTGCTGAAACGGGGGTCGGCCAGCACCAGCTTCGCGTCGGCGTAGCGGGTGACCAGCCACGCGAGGTCTCCGCTCGGCAGGCGGACGCGGCAGACCGGGCGGTCGCGGCGCAGCTCGCGGTAGGCGGGCGCGGGTTCGGTCAGCCCCGCCCTCGGCAAGGGGAAGGGAACAACCACCGCGCGCCCTCCAGATCGGTCCACCGCTCAGCCGCCGCGGTGGATCGCCCACCCCCGGCCGCGCAACCAGCTCTCCGCGCGTTCCCTGGCCGTGGCCAGCTCGACGGTCATCACGATCACCGGCACCCGCCCGGGGCCCAGCGGCACCGGCCCGGTGACCGGCTCCGCCCCGAAGAACCGCGCCGCGGGGCTGGCCGAGGCCAGACTGGTGAGCACCAGCCTACGGGCCCCGGTGCGCGCGCCCCACCACGAGAGCGCGGCGTGCACGAGCGTGGCCGAGACGCCAAGGGAGCGGTGGCTCGGGACCACGACCTCGCGGCCCACCACGGCGAAGGCGCCGGAGGTGACCACCTCGTCGGGCAGCAGCTCGCGCAGGTCGCCGAAGTCGTCCCGGACCTCGCCCCAGGCCAGGGTGTTGGGCACGATCCGCATGCCGCCGACGGGAAGTTCTGGAGCTTGCGCCTTGTGCTCGTGGCACAGGAACTGGGCCGCGCGTTCGTCGTAGGCGTCCCACGCGGTGACGCCGATCCGGCGCAGGGTGGGCTCGTAGTGCCGCTGGCGCATGTCGAGCACTTCTTTTCGCCGCGGCAGGCTGTTCGCCACGCGGAGCACGAGTTCGCGGTCCTGTTTCCGGTAAACCGCGATCCGCGGGTCGAGGGCATCGAAGGCCGCCGCACTCCGATCGAACAGGTCTTTCTCACGCGGCATTTACTTAACGTATTCCGGGAGCACCCTCGGCGGCCAGCAACCAACACTAAGGATTCCCATAGAGTATGCCTTGGAGACCAGCGCGGGCCGGTTGGAGACGCCGAGCTTCCTGAACATCGTGCTGACGTGGTATTCCACGCCCTGCCTGCTCAGGTAGAGCCGGGAGGCCATCTCCACGGCGGAGACTCCGGCGGCCACCCCCTCCAGGATGCGGGCGTCGAGGTCGGTGAGGATCTTCGCCTGGTCCACCGGCGGCCGCGCGTCCCGCTGGTCGTCGGTCTCCGGGCGGACCACCACGACCACCGCGCCGACCCTGCCGTCGGGGGCGTGCGCCGCGATGCCGGTCAGCTCACCGGTGAAGACGGTGCCGTCGGGGCGCATGGCCACCATCCGGTCACCGAAGCTGGTGCGCTGCCCGTCCACCAGCCTGCTCAGCTGGCGGCGCAGGTTGGACTCCACGCTCGGGTGCAGGAAGTCCTGGAACCGGCGGCCGTGCACGGTGGCCGAACGCCTGCCGAACTGCCGGAAGAAATCGGCGTTGGCATCGCGGACGCGCAATTCCGGGTCGAGATTCGCCATGCACATGCCGGAGCGCTCGAAAAGCGGCTTGTAGAGGTCGACCTGCCGCGACAGCGGTGCCGGGGACCAGCGTTTCGGCAGCTCAGCCGGGACCCGCCCGATACCTTCTCCGGCGATGTCTCTTGCCATGACAGTCATCAGAACCACCCCAACTTCAGGCACACATCCAGATTTGCCTTCGACCGCGCGGGAAGTGCTTCTCCGCTCTCGGTCACAAAACGAAGACTATGTATTCACTCGAACGGCTTCAACGGGCAGACGGACGAACCCCTAACACTGTGGTCCGACGGTTCGGAAGGTTCGGTGCACCGGTGCGGCACCGGTGGTTCGGTACGGTCGCCCGCTGCACGCAAAGATCGCGCAAGAACTCGTTTCCGCAGCTCAGCGGCATGAACGGGCGGTTCTGCCGGCCGCGCGGGCGATCAGTGCGGATGCGGTTGTAGCTCCCCCGGTTCAGGCGGTGTAGTTCTGCGGGATGACTCCCAATGACAATTCCAGGTGAAGTCCGCGTGGCCGGTCGTCGGGTGTCGCCGCTCACCCATCAGAAAAGTCGAATCATCCTCAAGTTCGGGCTGCGCCCAGCCGGGCATCCGGACACCGCGGAGCGGGCTCACCGCCCCCGCGACCAGCACTCCCGGGCCTCGCGCCCCCGCCCATCCGGGCCGCTGGGTGCTCTTCACGCGCTGCGGCCCCAGCCCCCGAACGTCGGAAACCGCCGCCAGCACGCCGGTTTGGGGCGGTTGGCGACGGTTTCCGGTGGGGTTCGCGGGTCGTGAAGACCGGCGAACTCAGGCTGAGTGCCTGGAGAGGGCCGCCGCGAGGCCTGTGCGGCCGGGAACGGCGAGCTTGCGGTAGGAGTTCGTGAGGTGCTTCTCCACCGCGCGCAGGCTCACGCCCAGTTCGTCGGCGATCTCCTGGTTGGTGCCACCAGCCGCGGCCATTCCGGCGACGCGCAGCTCGGTCTTGGTGAGCGCGGCGTGGTGCGGGCCGGCCACGACGACCGGGGTGGAAGGGGATTCGGGGGCGGCCAGCTCGGTCAGCGGCCCGGCCTCGCACGCCTGCGCGAGCGCACGGCTTTCGCGCAGCAGGCGGTCGGCCGAGGTGGGGTCCCCGCGCTCTTGGAGCCGAGAACCCAACTGCGCCAACGCTTTCGCCAGCTCCAACCGATCGCACGAGGTGCGCAGCAGGTCCACCGCGTCGGTCAGCAACTCGACCCCGCGAGCGCCTCCGTGCAGGCTGGCCTGTGCGCGCAGTGCACGACCGGCGGCGGCCGGAGCGCCCCACGCCAGCGCTCGCGCGCTCTCCTCCTCGATCAGCTCGGCGGCCGCGGCCGGATCACCGGCCTGGCGCTGCACCGCCGCCGCCCACCCGCGCCACGGGTAGACCGCCGGGTTGTGCCAGCCAGCGCGCTCCAACCACTGCCCCGCGTCGAGCAGGTACTCCAACGCCGCGTGCGGTTCGCCGTCGGCCGCGCGCACCAAGCCGGTCAGCAGCTGGTGCATCGCGTGGTGGGAAACGCCGTACTGCGTTCGCCCGGCGCGGTCGCCGTTGCGGTCGAGCAACCACCGCGCCAGCTCGGCGTCGTTGGTGTCCATGGCGATCGAGGTCAGCGCCGAGGACGCGAGCGTGGTCGCCTCCACCCACTCCGCGTCGACCAGCTCCAACGCCTCGATGCCGCGCGCACGGGCCTTGCCGACGTTGCCGGAGCACAGCAGCACCAAGGCCTGCTCGGCGTAGATCCACGTGCTGCCAACGGTTGCCTTCTGCCGCTGCGCCTGCTCCAACGCGATGTCCAGCCACGACGACACGACCTTCACCGAGTCCGCCGCGGCGAGCGTGCTGACCAGCAACGGCAGCGCGGTGTGCACGTGCGAGGCGGTCGCGGGCTCGCGCTCCAGGACGCGGTTGGCGCGCTGGACGATCTCGGACGCGGGCAGCTTCTGGCTCATCATCGCGGCGTAGAGCAGCACCGCCAGCAGCTCGCGCTCCGATCCGGTGCTCGTGCCGGGGTCGGGCCCCATCGCGAGCAGCCGGTCAACCGCTTCGGCCAGCTGCGCCGGGTCCTCCTGGCCGGTGTAGCGGAGCCGGGCTTCCAGGCGCAGGGCCAGTTCGCGCTCCGGACCGGCGAGGCTGTCGGGGTCGCCGAGCTCGGCGGCCACCTGCCGGACCAGGTCACCGACGGGCAGCGGCGCGGCGTTGAGCACCGACGGCGCGATCCGCACCACGGCTGCCGCGCGGTCCTTGGCGGTGCTGAGCAGCGGAACGGCTTGGGAGATGTGGCGAACCGACGCGGGCGGGTCGAAACCGCGCTCCGCGGTCGCGAGATCGACTAGAAGCATCGCGCGGTCTTCGCCGTCGGAGGAGGAGTCCACCAGTGCTCGGCGCAGGTAGCGGGCCGCGACCTCGGGAGCGCCCCGGCGCAGCGCGGTGTGCGCGGCCGAGCGAAGCACCTCGATCGCCCAGCTGTCCTGCGGGGCGGTCACGGCGAGCAGGTGCGCGGCGACCTGCTCGGCCGGATAACCGCAGCCGTGCAACAACTTCGCCGCGCTGATGTGCACCCGCGCGCGCTCTTCGACGGTCATCGACTCCTCGACCGCGTCCTGCACGGTGAGGTGGATGTAGCGCGGGATCGGCCCCGGCGCGAGCAACCCGAGCCGGTCGAGCACGCGCACGGCCTCGGTGCAGCCGACGGAGTCCAGCCGGGCCAACCGCCCGATCAGTTCGAGGTCGGCGTGCTCGCCGAGCAGCGCCATCGCGTTGGCGAACTGCCGGATCGGCCGGGGCTGCGAGCGCAGGCAGGCGACGAGGCGGTCGCGGAACATCGATGGGCCGAGCATCCTGGCGTTCTCGATCTCCGAGGTGATCGGGCGGCGCCTGCCGACCACCATGTTGAGCAGGATCGACATGAGGAACATCGGGTTGCCACCGGCGATCTCGTGCACCGCGGCGACGAAGTCCGCGTCGCCCGCCTCGCCGAACTGCTCGCGGACCAGCTCGTTGATCGCGCCGTGGCTCAGCGGTCGCGGGCGCAGCGTGCGCGTCGCCGAGCCGGTGATCTCGGTGATCAGCGGCTGCTCGGAGCGCGGGTCGCCCTCGCGGACGCTGACCACCACGGTCACCGGCAGCCGGTCCAGTCGCTTGGCGAGGTAGCCGAACCACCGCAGCGACGGGGCGTCGACCCACTGGAGGTCATCGACCAGGATCAGCAGCGGGTGGTCGGCGCTCATGTTCGCGGCCAGGGCTTGCAGCCCCTGCAACACCGCCTGCGCGACGGCGGCGGGCGCACGGCCCTCGGTCGGCGGGCTGTCGTCGGCGAAGGCGAGCCTGGCGAACCCGGCCGCGTGGTCCAGCCAGCGCTCCCGGACGGGCGCGGGCGCGGCGGCCAGCGCGGGCTCGAAGAGCTGGCGCACCACGCCGAAGGCGAAGTCCTGCTCCAGCACCGCGCCGCTGGCCTGCACGACCTTGGCGGGCGCCTGCCCACCGCGCACGGCGGGCGCCGCCAGCTCGGCCAGCCCGTGCATCAGCTCGGTCTTGCCGTTGCCCAGCGGGCCCGTGACGACCAGCAGCGAGCCGTTGCCCGCCCCTGCACGCCGCAGCGCCCCGGCGACCACGCTCAGCTCGGACTCCCGCTCCAGCAACACGGCGGCTACTCCCCCCTGCCCCGGTGGCCGAGCTCGGCCACCAGCTCTCCCCGGCCGGACAGGCCGAGCTTGCGATAGACCCGGTTCAGGTTCAGCTCGACGGCGCGCCTGCTCAGCGCCAGTTCCTCGGCGATCTCGGAGTTGGAGTGACCGCGCGCGGCGAACTCGGCGGCGCGGCGCTCCACCTCGCTCAGCACGGTCAGCTCGGGGCGGCGCCCGGAGAGCTGCTCGAACACGGCGTCGCCGAGCAGCCCGCTCGCCTCTTCCAGCAGCGCCGCCGCCTTCTCCGTCCTGGCGTCGGCGAGCACGTGCGCCGAGGCCAGCAACGTGCTGCCGAGGAACGTCGGCTCGCCCCACGTCCTGGCGTGCACGCGCTCCTCGGCGAGCAGGCGCTCCGCCTCCTCCTGCTCGCCGTAGGCGTGCAGGGCGAGCGCGGCGGTGGAGCGCCACGGGATCACGGCCGGGTTGCCGACGCGGTGGTGCAGCAGGCGCCGCCCGCACTCCCGCAGGTGCACCACAGCCGCCTTCGGATCACCGAGGGCGAGCTGGACCTTGGCGCGGGCGAACAGGAAGTGGCACCACGCGATGCCTTCGGTGGCCCCGATCGGCAGGGCCGAGGCGAAGCTGCTCAGCGCACGACCCGCGGCTTCGGGATCGCCCTGTTCCAGGTGGACGGCGGCCTGCACGGCCACGACGGCGGGGGCGAGGAGGGGCCGCCACTCGGGCAACGGCAGCTGCCGGAACGCCTCGGCGAGATCGCGCTCGGCGTCCTTGCCCCTGCTCATCCGCAGGCACAGCCCCGCGCGCATCGCCAGCACCGACGCCAGCACCATGCTCACGCCGACCCGACGGGCCTCGATCAGGACCTGGTCGAGCCCGGCGAGGCCTTCCGCCCAGTCACGGGTGAGGCCGAGGGCTCGGGCCGCCGCCATCCTCGGGCAGATCAGCACACCTCCGCCGGAGTTCGGCCGCAGCGCCACCCGGGCCGACGCGCGCACGCGCTCCAAGCCCGTGCCGTTGAGCGCCTCCCGCCACGCGAGCACCCCCGCCTGCGCGGAATCCGTTGTCACACGGTCGTTTTCGCTGCATGTGGGCGTAGCACCTCCGGGGGCGAAAGGCTCTTCCTCCGCGCCGTCGACGATCTCGGTGAGCCGGTACAGGGCGGTCAGCGCACGCGCGTGCGGCTGGCCGGTGCGGCGCAGCGCGCTCACGAGATGCCTGCGCGCCACGCCCACTTCGCCGCCCGCGAGCAGCAGATCGGCCGCTGCCAGGCGGTACTCCGCGACCTCGGGACCACCAGGCCCGCTGATCACCTCGCCCAGCAGGCGCGCGCCCGCGACCGGCTTCGGGCCGAGCTCCGCCGTGGCCAGCTCGATCATCAGCCGCGCCCGCGCGGGCTCGCTCAGCGGTTCCTTCAACGCGCGCTGGAGGAACTGCGCGGCCTGCGCGGGACGAGCGCCGTAGCGGTCCCTCGCCGCCGCGCGGCTCAACAGGTCGGCGGCCCACGGCTGACCGACCGGGGACGCACCGAGCAGCATGCCCGCCACGTCGCGGTCCGGGATCGCCGAGCGGTGCCCCAACTCGGCGGCGGCCGCGTGCAGCTCGGCGCGCTGGCGCTCCGGCATCGTGGACAGCACCCGCGACGCGGTCACCGCATCGGTCAGCTCGGGCTCGTCCCCCGGCCGCACGAGGCCGACGCCCTCCAGCCGGGCCAGCGCCTCGGACTCCGGCATCGTGCGGAGCCCGGCCAGCGAGCACACCAGCCGGAAGTCCAGCCGCGACCCGCACACCGCGAGCGCGCGCAGCAGGCCGACGAGTTCCTCCGGCAGCACTCCGATCAGCCGCGCGACCCGGTCGCCCAGCTCGGTTCCGGCCGTCTCGCGAAGCTCGCGCAGGTGCTCCGTGGTCGGGGCCAGCCCGGCGCGCGCGAACTGCCGCATCACCGCGCGCACCAACCACACCTGGCCTTCGGTGACCCGCAGCAGCGCCCGGCTGAAGTCCTCGTCCAGCGGCCCGGGGCAGGCGGTGGCCAGCAGCATGTTCACCCCGGCCTGCGTCAACGGGCGCGGCCGGAGCAGGTGCGCGCTCGCACCGGAACGCGGAGCGGCCAGCTCGGTGATCGCGGGCAGACCGATCGGACGGCAGCCGTCGTTGCCCGCGACGACCAGCAGCAGCGGCACCTCGCGCAGCCGCCGGGCCAGCGCGCGCAGCCACCGCGCCGAGCTCGGGTCGGACCAGTGCGCGTCGTCGACCACCACCAGCAGCGGCTCGCGGCGGGCCAGGCCGAGGAACTCCCGGCACAGCGCGGGAAGCACCTCGGACTCGCGCTCGGACTCCGCCCACCGCACGTCCGTCCACACTGGACAGTCATGGGCCGGGAACGCCGCGAGCAGCTGGGACACCACGCCGTAGCGCAGCTCGGACTCCGTGCGCGAACCCCGGGCGGAGCAGACCCGGATCCCGGCGGCCTCGGCGAGCGCGATCGTCCTGCGCACCAACGCCGTCCGGCCGGCGCCGGGGCGGCTCTCGATCACCACGAGCGCCGAGCGGCCGAGCGAGAGCCCGGTGACCGAGCGGCTCAGCAGGTCGAGCTCGGTTCCCCGGTCCACCAGCAGGTCCAGCTCGTCCTCGTCGCGCCAGCCGCGGCGCCCGATCGCGCGCTCCGCCACGGCCCTCACGCCGTGCCCTTCTCCGAGGCCGGGGTCAGGGCGAGCGCGCCGGGCAGCTCCGCGCGGCGGCTGAGCCCGAGCTTGCGGTAGACGTTGGTCAGGTGCACCTCGACGGTGCGGACCGTGACGAACAGGGACTCGGCGATCTCGCGGTTGCTGTTGCCCTCGGCGGCCATCACCGCGACCCGGCGCTCACTGCCGGTGAGCCCGTCGATCGGTGAGCGGATCTCCTTGCGCAGCCGCCCTCCCGCGAACACCAGCAGCCTGCCCGCCTCGTTGGCCAGCACCTGCGAGCCGCACCGCGTGGCCAGGTCGAGCGCCCCGCGCAGGTGCTCGCGCGCACCCTTCGCCTCGTCGGCGCACAGCGACGCCTGCCCGAGCTTGCACAGCGCGTGCGCGTGGTCGAGCCGGGCCGGGGTCGCGGAGAGCACCTCCACCGCCTCGCTCAGCACCCGCACCGCGCGCCGAGGCTCGGCGAGCACTCCCTCCGCGAGAAGGCCGAGGCCGACTCCGCGCAGGGTTCCCCACTGTTGAGCCAAGTCCTGGGCACGCTCGACGATCTCGCCTGCCTGGGATTGCCGTCCCTGCTCCGCGCGGATGTACGCGACGTCGATCCACCACCGCGCGTACAGCGGGTTGGTGATGCCCGAGTCCTCCAGGATCGCGCCGCAGCGGAACAGGTGGTCGAGCGCGCCGTCCAGATCACCGCGCCGCCAGTGCAGCTTCGCGGCGGCCATCAGGTAGTGCGGGCCCTCCCAGATGAGGTCGTCGATGCGATCGGTGCGCACATGCGCCAACGCCGCCTCGGCCTCGTCCAGCTCGGCGCGCTCCAGGTGCGAGACGGCCAGTCCCACCCACGGCACCATGCCCGCGTTCTCCCACGGCTCCTGAACGAACACCGCGTGCGCCGTGTGGATGTCGGCGTTGAACTCCGCCAGATCCCCGACGCTGTGGTGCAACAGCGCGCGGCTGGCCAAGGTCATGCAGTAGGACCACAGGTTCGCGTGCTCGCGGCTGTCCTCCAGCACCGAGCCGAACGCCGCGAGCGACTCGTCGGTCTTGTCGGCCATCTGGAGGGTGAACGCGGCGTTGAGCACTGCCCAGGTCGGAAGCGCCCCGGTAGGACCGCGCAGCGCCCGCCGCGCCAGGTCCACCACGTGCTCCACGGGCTTGCACTCCACGGCGGCGAGCGAGGAGGCCATCGCCAGCACCTCGCGCTCGGCGGGCGTCTCGCCCTGCGGCAGCGGCATCGTGCGGGCCAGCTCGCGCAGCACCGGCATCGTGGTCTTCTCGTCGGAGCCGACGAAGAGCAGCGCGGCCCACAAGCGCGTGCGCAGGTCGGCATCGGCGGCGGTGGGCTCGGGCCCGATCGCCTCGCCCAGCTCCGCCAGGACGTCGCTCAACATGGCCGTCGCCTCGGGCGCCTTCTGCATGGCGAGCGCGGTGAGGCCGTAGTGCACGGCCACCTCGGCGCGCTGCCGCACGTCCGTGCTCAGGCTCAGCACGCGGCCCAATTGGTCAAGCGCGCCAACAGGATCTGTGTGCGCGAGGCAGCGTGCGAGCTGCGCGCGAACCGGGATCTGCGCGGCGGGCTCGAGGTGCTTCAGCGCGCGGGTCAGGTAGCTCGCGGCCGCGTCCGGCGCGCCCCGCTGTTCGGCCTGCGCGGCGGCGTCGGTGAGCACGCCGAGCATCCACGGCTCGGGCAGGCCCTCCAGCAGCATCAGCTGGTTGGCGACCTCCTCGGCGGGCCGCCCGGCGTCGTTGAGCAGGCGCGCTGCTCGCATGCGCAGCCGGTCCACCTGCTTGGCGGGGGTCGCGGCGAGCACGGCCGCGCGCACCTCGTCGTGCACGAAGTCCAGCTCGCCCGGACGCAGGACCTCGTTGCGCCGCAAGGCTTCCGTGCACACGCCCACCATCCGCGTCTGCACCCCGGCCAGCATGCTCACGACGTCGGCGCCGCCCTCCGGTACCGCTCCGCCGAGCACCGCGACCGCCAGCGCCACGGCGCGCGCCTGCTCCGGCAGCCCCGCGAGGCGCAGCAGCACCGAGGAGGCCAGCACGTCCCTGCCGACCTCCCGCGCCCTCGCGACGGCGGCGTCATCGGGGAAAGCGCCATCCCGGCGCAGCTCGGTGAAGAGCCTCGCGGTGAGCAAAGGATTACCGCCGGAAACCTCCACGCACGCACGGAGGAAAGCGGGCGTGGGCCGGGCGCCGAGCATGTTCCCGGCGAGGTCGGCGATCTCCTCGGGGCTCAGCGGCCCGAGGTCTGTCGAGGTGCAGCGCGAGTGCGTGAGCAGCGCGCCCAGCCCGGCGCTGCCGGCCCCCCTGTGCGCGAGGACGACGAGCAACGGCAGGTCGTCGGCCCGGCGCAGCAGGAAGTCCAGCCAGTGCAGCGAGCGCTCGTCGCACCAGTGCGCGTTGTCCAGCACCAGGACCAACGGCGCCTCGGCGGCGAGGTTGACCACCAACCAGTACAGCCCGTGCAGCACGCGGTAGGACGGGCTGTCACTGAGGTCGTCCGCCGCGACGTTCTCGGTCAGCACAGGCAGTGCCCAGCGCGCGCTCGCGGTCAGCCTGGGGTCGTCCTCGCCGGTGATGCCGAGCGGGGCGAACAGTGCGCGGACCGCGCCGTAGCCGACCCCGCTGGTGACCTCGCGGCAGTCGGCGCGCAGCACGGTGGCGCGGTGTTCGAGTGCGAGACCGGGCAGCAGGCCCTCGATCAGGCGGGTCTTGCCGATCCCGGCGGGCCCGCGCAGCACGACCGCCTGCGAACGCCCGGACAGCGCCGATCGGGCACGAGCGGTCAGCGCGGCGACCTCCGAGGAGCGGCCGACGATGGGCGAGGGGCGCACCGGCCGCCCACCGTCGCGCTCGTCGTCCTCCACCACGCGGGCCAGCTCCCTTCCACCACGGCGGCACCCCCGAGGTGAGAGCGCTACCACGGGGAAGAGACTACCCAGTCCGATCAGCCGGGCGAGCCTTCCGACACGGCCCACTTGAAGAGAATGACATTTAACGCAAACCCCACGGAACACTCTCCGAGAACGGCCCGAACCACGGTTTTCCCTGGTGGCTTCACCCGGCGACGGGACCACTCCGGCACATCAGCGGACCTTAAAGAACAGCGATGATTAACGAACTCTGATGTGGCCCGATGAGTCGACGTCCACCCATCGGCTGACAGGGCGGCGCGGCAACCGGAGCAGGGATGCCGCAGCGTGCCGCGGGGGCAGGCGATCATGGCAGGTGACCGGCCGGGGAACGGCGCGGGCGCCGCACAACTGGGGAGATCCCCCGAACGGAGCGAGACGCGGATCACCCTCATGCTCAGACACACCCGGCGGCCAGAGTCAAGTGATCCGGAAAAAGAAGGAGTACGAAAAAGGGCTCCGCTTCATTACCGACGCGTTCGGTAACTCCGCTGACTAACGTGCATGACATTTGTCCCGGTTCAATGTCGGACAACCGGCACGCATTCCGCACCCGGACCCGAAGCGGGCACGGCACCCGCCTGATCGGGTCCGCGCAACCGATACCACCGCCCGAAACCACACCGCTGGCGGGCGAGGCTGGAAAGCGCCTTCCCGCCAGCGGGGCCCGGTCTGGCCCGAACGGGCAGATCAGAGCCACTCGCGGGCAGCCGCGAGACCGTCGGCGGTGATCTGGTGACCGCCCGGGTGCAGGCTCCGGGCGACCGACGCCCCGCGCTCGGCGAGCAGTCCGGCGAGCCGGTCCGCCGAGGCCAGCGGCGCCATCGGGTCGCGCTGCCCGTTGGCCAGGAACACGCGGCTGTCCGAGAGGTCGAGCAGTGGTGGATCAGGCAACGGCGTCATTCCCGCGAACAACACGGCCTCGCGCAAGGCGTCCGGGCGCACGAGGGTCACGGCGGCGGCGATGTTGGCGCCGTTGGAGAAACCGACCGCGACGATCCGCCGCTCCCCCAAGCCGTAACGCTCGCGGGCTCCGACCACGAAGTCCGCCAGCTGATGGGCGCGCACGAGCACGTCCTCGAAGTCGAACACGCCTTCGGCCAGTCGGCGGAACCACCGCGCCATCCCGTTCTCCGTCACCGGCCCAGCGGGGGCGAGCGTCGCCGACCCCGGGCTCAGGTGATCGACGAGGCCGAGCAGGTCGTCCGGCCCGCCGCCCGTGCCGTGCAGCAGCAACAACACGGGCAGCGCCGGGTCGCCCTCGATGAAACGGTGCTCCAACTCGCTCACGCCGTCACCTCAGGGTTGTTCTCCTTCGGCAGGTCCAGAACGGGCAGCATCGCTTCGATCTGCTCGCGCTTGGGCTCCAGCCACGGCGGCAGCTTCAGCGCGCGGCCCAGCTCCAGCAGCGGCTCGTCGATGTCGAAGCCGCCGGTGTCGGTGGCGACCTCGAGCAGGGTGCCGCCGGGCTCGCGGAAGTAGATGGAGCGGAAGTACTGGCGGTCCATGATCGAGGTGACGTTCACGCCCTTGTCGATCAGTTCTTCGCGCCAGGACACCTGCGTCTGCTCGTCGGGCACGCGCCACGCCACGTGGTGCACGGTCCCGGCGGCGGTCAGCCCGCGCGGCGCGTTGGGCGTGACCAGCACGTCCACCAGCGCCCCGGCGCCGCCGTCACCCGCCTCGAAGCGCAGCCGGTTCTCGTCCTGGTGCACGAAGCGCAGGCCGAGGTCGTTGGTCAGCATCGCGGCCGTCGCGTCCTCCTTCGTCACCGAGAGCGTCACCGAGTGCAGGCCGCGGATCGCGTGCTGCGCGGGGACGAGCGCGGTGTCCCACGGGTCGCGCGGATCGCCCTGCGGGTGCGCCACCAGCGCCAGCGCCAGGCCGTCGGGGTCGCGGAAGGTCAGCGTGTCCTCGTTGTCGCTGTTGCGAACGCGGCCGACGTCGACGCCCGTGGCTTCCAGGTGCTGCTTCCACCAGCCGATCGAGGACTCCGGCACGGAGAAGGCGGTGGTGCTGGCCTGCCCGGTGCCGATGCGGCCCTGCGGCGCGTCCGGCCATGGGAAGAAGGTCATCAGCGAGCCCGGCTTGCCCGAGGAGTCGCCGTAGTAGAGGTGGTAGGCGCCGTTGTCGTCGAAGTTGACCGTGGTCTTCACCAGGCGCAGCCCCAGCGTGCGCAGGTAGAAGTCCACGTTGCGGTTGGGATCGCCGCCGATGGCCGTCACGTGGTGCAGGCCGCTGGTGCTGATCGTCATGACTCCTCCTCGGACGTGATGCCGCAGACGCTAGCCCCGATTTATCTTCCGCGCAAGATGTATGCCCAGAAGATACCGTGGGCTAGGCTGTCGCCATGACGCCGCCGCCGCACGCACCGCCCGCCCAGCTGGACTCCGACGACGACGTCGTCACGCTGTGGGGGCTGGTCATCGAGGGCTACCTGGCCACCCACCAGGGACTGATGGACGAGATCGCCGAGCGCTTCGGCCTCGCCCCCGCCCCGTTCGACATCCTGCTGCGGCTCGTGCGCTCGCCGGAGCGGCGGATGCCGATGACCCGCCTCGCCCACGAGGCGGCGCTGACCAGCGGCGGCTTCACCAAGGTGGCCGACCGCATGGTCGCGGCCGACCTGATCCGAAGAGAGCCGTGCGAGACCGACCGCCGCGTGATCTACGCGGCGCTCACCGACCACGGCACCGAGATGGCCGACAAGGCGCGCGCCGCGTGCGCGGAGATCCTGCGCCGCCGCGTGCTCGCTCCCCTGGGCCCCGAAGCGGCAGCCGGCCTCGCGGAGACGATGCGCGCGTTGCGCGCGGCGAACGGGAAGTAGCGCCCGTGAGTGTCGATTTCGGCGGTCGCCGATCGACGCTCTTGTATGGGGAGCAAGCTCGCTGAGCACATCAGGCAGGTCGCGGTGGCGATCGGTCCGGTCGTGTCCGGCCTGCCTGATCAGCTCTGGTGGGTCGAGGCGTTCATCGAGCTGATGACCGAGGCGAGCGAGCTCCTGCTACACCGTTTCCGGCTCCGTGCGGAACGTCCGCCGGTACGCCACGGGCGAGATGCCCAGCGCCTCGCGCAGGTGCTGCCGCAAGGACGTTCCCGTCGCGAAGCCGACCCGTCCGGCGATCTGCTCCACGGAGAGATCGCTGGCCTCCAGCAGCTCCCGCGCCCGCGACACCCGCTGTTGGATCAGCCATCGCCCCGGGCTCACCCCGACCTCGTCGCGAAAGCGCCGGGCGAAGGTGCGCAGGCTCATCCGCGCGTGCCCCGCGAGGTCCGACTGCGTCAACGGCAGGTGCAGCCGCTCCAGCGCCCACTGCCGGGTGGCCGCCGTGCTCGTCATCGCGGGGTCCGGCACCGGCTGGTCGATGAACTGCGCCTGGCCGCCGTCGCGCATCGGCGGGACCACGCACTTGCGAGCCACATCGTTGGCGATCTTGCTGCCGTGGTCGCGGCGCACGAGGTGCAGGCACACGTCCACCCCCGAGGCCGCGCCCGCCGAGGTGAGCACGTCCCCGTCGTCCACGAACAGCACGTCCTGGTCCAGGCGCACGGTCGGGAACTTCTTCCGGAACAGCTCGGTCTGGCACCAGTGCGTGGTGGCAGGGCGGCCGTCGAGCAGGCCCATCCCGGCGAGCAGGAAGGCCCCGGTGCAGATCGACACGATCCTTGTGCCAGGCCGAATTCGCGCGAACGCCGCCACCACCGACTCCGGGACGCCACCCGCGACCAACTCCAGGTCGAAGGGCGGGATCACCACCGTGTCGGCCGACTCCAACGCCTCCGGGCCGTGCTCGACAGCGATCGTGAAGTCCGCGTTCGCACGCACCGGGAGCCCGTCGACAGTGCACGTGGTGACCGCATAGCGCTCCGGTAGCGCGCCGAAGATCCGTCGGGGCATGCCCAGCTCGAAGGGGTACACGCCGTCCAGCGCCAGCACGGTGACCTGATGATGCGCGACCTGATGCATGGCACGATCATATCGAAGAGTGGCCTTCGTGCCATTTCGCATGGTGTCACTCGGCGACAGAATCGTGGTCATGAGCGACAACACGATGCGTGCGATCAGCCAGAACACCCTTGGTGGCCCTGAGGTTCTGGCCGAGGTCGAGCTGCCGAAGCCGACCCCGGGCCCGAGCGAACTGCTCGTCCGCGTGCACGCCGCCGGCCTGAACCCGACCGACTGGAAGCACCGCGCCAACGGCGGCTGGCTCGGCGAGCCCCCGTTCGTCCTGGGCTGGGACGTCTCCGGCGTCGTGGAGGCGGTCGGCGTCGGCGTCACCCTGTTCAAGCCCGGCGACGAGGTGTTCGGCATGCTGCCCTACCCGCACGGCGCGGGTTCCTTCGCCGAGTACGTCACCGCTCCCGCGCGGGCCTTCGCCGCCAAGCCCGCCTCGCTCGACCACGTCGAGGCCGCCGCCGTGCCGCTCGCCGCGCTCACGGCCTGGCAGGCGCTCGTGGACACCGCCGGGCTGCGCTCCGGCCAGCGCGTGTTGATCCACGCGGCGGCCGGTGGGGTCGGGCACTTCGCCGTGCAGATCGCGAAATCCCTTGGCGCGCATGTGATCGCCACGGCCAGTGCGGGCAAGCACGCGCTGCTGCGCTCGCTCGGCGCGGACGAGGTGATCGACTACCACGAGACCGACTTCGCCTCGGTGGTGCGCGATGTGGACGTGGTGCTCGACCCGCTCGCCGGGGACGTCGCGCTGCGGTCGCTGAGCACCCTGCGCAAGGACGGCATCCTCGTCACCATCCTGCCGATCGGCCAGGACGCCCTGATCGCCGAGGCCGCGCGCGCCGGGGTCCGCGCGGTGCCGATGCTCGTCGAGGCCGACCACGCCGGGATGCGCGCGATCGCGGCTCTCGTGGAGAAGGGCGAGCTGCGCCCCGTCGTCGCGGAGAGCTTCCCGCTCGCCGACGCCGCCAAGGCGCACGCTGTGGGCGAAACCGGCCGCACAGCGGGAAAACTCGTGCTCGTCATCCGGTGATTCACGGTTGCTGAAATAGCCTCCTTCGTTGCCGGTCCCCCGGGATAGCGTGCCGTCCGCGCCGGGTGGACCGGCAACGACACGAGGGGAACGGGCATGCGCCGCACTGGCCCTGTTGAAATCGGCACTGTCCTATTAGGTCTGATCTTGCTGCTCACGCCGGGGATGGCCAGCGCCGCCCCGACGAAGGCCGCCGAGCGCGCTCCGGTCAGCTCCTACGAGTTCGTCAGTCAGGCCGGGGACTACGTCGGCGGTGGGGCGACCCGCGCCTACACCGCGCCGAAGGACAAGATCAGGCTCTCCGGCAACGCGGAGAGCCTGACGCTGAACGCGGACTCCGCCGACGGCAAGGAGTGGTGGAGCGTCCAGATCGCGGCTCCGCGCGGCCAGCGGCTCCAGCCGGGCTTCTACCGCGACGCCGAGCGCGCGTCGTTCCGCACCGGCCGGGCACCCGGGCTGGACGTCGGCGGCACCGGTCGCGGCTGCAACCAGGTGTGGGGTGAGTTCGCGGTCGACCAGATCGAGACCGACGCCTCGGGCGCGGTGACCGTCTTCGAGGCCACCTTCACCCAGAACTGCGAGGGCCCGAACGCCCCCGCGCTCAAGGGAACCGTGCGCTGGCAGGCGTTCCCGCTGTCCTACAAGTACGTCAGCGACGAGGGCGACTACATCGGCGGCGGGCAGACGAAGAGCTACCGCGGCGCCAACACCGTGTTCACCGTCGGCGAGTCCTTCAACGGCGCCATCACCCTCGGCGTCTCCGGGCAGCGCGACGGCTGGAACGTCGAGTTCGCACCGCCGAAGGGCCAGAAGCTCGCCGTCGGCACCTACACCAACGCCAAGCGGTACCCGTTCAACGACGGCTCCCCCGGGCTCAACGTGAGCGGCAACGGACGCGGCTGCAACGAGCTGAGCGGCTCCTTCACGATCACCGAGCTGGTCACCGGCACCGACGGCAAGGTCAAGGCGTTCTCCGCGACCTACGAGCAGTTCTGCGAGCGCGGGACCGCCGCACTGCGCGGCACCGTGCACGCCTTCGCGTAGCGCTGAAGCCCCTCCGCAAGATCGTTTTCCGGCGATAGCCTCGCGCGCGCCGGACACGACGACGGAGGGACGGACATGCGCCGCACGGGCACTGTCCTCATGGGACTGACGGTGGTCGCGAGCATCGCGGCCGGCGGGACCGCGACCGCGACCCCCGTCAGTTCTTACGAGTTCGCCAGCACGAAGGGCGACTCCATCGGCGAGGGCGCCAGCGGTTCCTACCGCGCTCCGGTGGACAAGTTCCGCATCACCGGTTCCTCGGAGTTCCTCACCGTCACGGTGGACACCCCCACCGGCGCGTGGTGGGTCGTGGATCTCGCAGCGGCACGCGGGCAGCGACTGCGCCCCGGTGTCTACCTCGGCGCCCAACGCGCGCCGTTCCGCGAAGGCGAAGCGCCCGGCCTGGCCGTCTCCAACACCGGCCGCGGCTGCAACAGGGTGTGGGGTGAGTTCGAGATCCTCCGCATCGAGGAGAACACGCAGGGCGCGGTGACGGAGCTGGAGGCGACCTTCACCCAGCACTGCGAGTCGCCCACCGCTCCCCCGCTCAAGGGCACCCTCCACTACCACGCCTGAGTTCCGCCGGTCTTCACGTAGGGTGCGGTCTCGTCTACGTGGTGGAGATCGGCGATGAGAGTGGTCGAGGGCCTCTGGGAGGCCGGGCGGATGCCGGGTCGCGACGGGCTGTACCGGCCCGACGACACGGCCTTGGAACTGCACGTCGAGGGTCCGGGGGCGTACCGCCCGGACGCCGGGCAGCCGATCCCCTTCCGCATCGGAGGGCCGTTCGACGTGCCTGAGGCCATCGAGGAGCACGGCGTCGACGAGGTCGACACCAACTTCGAGAGCCCGCTGCCGGACGGCTCGGGTCAGCTGTCCGGCGGGGGCGGCGGGATGGGCAACATCGGCTACCTCGCACGCCTCGGCGCTGACGGCTCGTTGCGGTGGATCGCGATGATGTTCCACTCCAACCCGTTCGTCGGCGTGCACTTCGACGGCGTGCGCGCCGTTTTCACCAACGACTGGGGAAACCGGCTCACGCTCGACCTTGAAAGCCCTGCGTTCAGGGGGCTGTGAGGAGCTCGCCCTTGGCCGTGCGGCGGTAGACGACGCGTCGGCCCACGCGGTCGCCGGTGATCAGCTCGGCGTCGCGGAGCACGGCCAGGTGTCCGCCGACGGTTCCCAGGGACAAGCCGAGTTGTGCGGCGAGTTCACTGCTGGTCGCGGGCTCCCCCAGTTCGCGCAGGATGGTGGCGCGGTTGTCCCCGATCAGCCGGTCCAAGGCGTCCTCGACCGGCGGGCGTTCGGGCTCGGCGCGGCCCCGCGCGGGGTAGACGAGCGCGTGCCGGTCCGGCGGCGCCTCGCACAGCCACGTGCCGTTCGGAGCGCTGGTCGGCACGAAGAGCATTCCCTCGTCACCGACCACGCGGTCAGGCGCTTCCCGGTCGCTGAAGCGGATCGCGTCGACTCCGACCCATGCGCTGCGCTTGCTCATCCGGTCGAGCGCCCTGGGCCAGCCGTAGGCGGCGAGCAGTCCCGCGCGGTAGGTGACGTCGCGCTCCAGCAACGCCTTGCGGCGCGGCCAGTCCGGGAGCACGTGCTCGTGCCACGCCGCGTCGAGCAGCTCAGCCGTCCGGGGCGCGAAGTCCTTGCCGGACAACCACTTCAGGTCGTGATGCCGCCAGCTGTGCTCGACGGAGACCCTCAGCTGGCCCGCCACGTCCTCGTCGGCGAACGCGGCGACCTCGGGCAGCTCGTCGGCGAGCGCGGTGCTCATGCCCCCGCGCGGCGGGATCACCACGTGGTCGGGGAACCACTTCGTGGAGCCCAGCAGCCGGACGAGGCCCTTCGCGAACGGGTCCGCCTCCAGTCGAGCGGTGAGCACGGGGTGGTGACGGGCGTGCCAGTCGGCGATCCACGGATCGGAGCACGGCGCGGCGAGCGCGAGGACCGCGCCCACCGTCTCCGCGAGCGGCGACAGGGCGAACCGGGACCGGGACAGCGCCATCGCGCTCAACCGCAGCAACGCCATTGCTTTCGCCTCCACGCGAAAGAATAGTGGGCGCTGCGGGGGCTCCGCAGACTCGCCCGGTGTCTTCTCCCCTGATCACCCGGTCCGGTTTCCAGTGGTTCTTCGCCGGGCAGCTCGTGTCGTTGCTCGGCAACGCGATGGCCCCGGTCGCGCTCGCCTTCGCGGTCCTCGACGCCTCGAAGAACACCACGGCCTCCGGCGACCTCGGCATCGTGCTCGCCGCGAACATGGTGCCGCTGCTGGGTTTCCTGCTCGTGGGCGGAGCCGTGGCCGACCGCGTGTCGCGCCGCACCGTGCTCGTGGTGTCCAACCTCGGCTGCGGGATCACCCAGGGCGCCGTCGCCGCGGTCCTGCTCGCCGACGCCTACGACCTGACCGCGCTCGCGGCGCTCGCCTTCGCCAACGGCGTGCTGATGGCCTTCACCACGCCCGCGCTGCGCGGCATCGTGCCGGAGCTGGTCGAGCCGGATCGCCTGCGCCAGGCCAACGCCCTGCTCGGCTCGGCCCGCAACGCCGCCAAGATCGTCGGCCCGAGCCTGTCCGGAGTGCTCGTCGTGGCGGTCGGCGGCGGCCCCGCGATCGCCTTCGACGCGCTGAGCTTCCTGGTCGCGGCGGGCTGCCTGACCCGGCTCCCGCGCCTGACCACGCCCGCCCCGGCCAAGGCGACGAGCATCCTCGCCGACGTGCGCGAGGGTTGGACGACCTTCCGGAGCATCCCGTGGGTGTGGCAGGTCGCGCTCGCGTTCTGCGTGGTGAACCTGGTGAACACCGGAACCTGGCAGATCCTGGGCCCGGAGCTGACGCGCCAGCTCAGCAGCGAGGCCGCGTGGGGGCTCGTGCTCAGCGCGCGCGGTGCCGGCATGCTCGTGATGAGCACGCTGATGTACCGCTTCGCCACCCGCTACCTGCTGCGCTGGGGTTCGGTGCTGAGTGCGCTCGGCGCGCTGCCGCTGATCGCGCTCGGCACCGGGGCGGGCGTGAGCTGGCTGGTCGTGGCCGCGTTCGTGGGCGGGCTCGGTTCCTCGGCGGCGGCGATCAGCTGGGAGACCTCGCTCCAGGAGCACGTGCCGTCGGAGTCCCTGTCGCGGGTCTCCGCCTACGACGCGCTGCTGTCCTACGTCGCGATCCCGTTCGGTCAGCTCTCCGTCGGACCGGCGACGGAGGCCTTCGGGGGCTCAGCGGTGGCGACCGGCGCGGGGATCGTCTTCGCCGTCGCCGTGCTGCTGCCCCTGGCCTCCGCCTCCGTCCGACGGCTACCGCACGAGGTCAGCCGTGCGGGTTGAACGGGATGCCGGAGGGCTTGGCGCGCTCCAGCTGCCCGGTGAAGGAGCTGTCCTTGAGGCCGAAGTTGGCACTGCCGAAGTCGGCCTGCACCAGGCGGTCGCGGATGCCCGCCGGGTAGTGGTCCCAGCCCACCAGCGGCGGGTACTGCCACGCGCCCTTGTGGTTCTCCGGCGGCTCGGTCGCGCTCGCGTGCCGGAAGGCGTGCGTGAGGACGCCGTCCTTGTGGTAGACGATCTTCGCGTGCGTGCCCTCCCACGCGACCTGGTTCGCCGGGCGGGTCGTGTAGTTGCCGTGCGCGGAGGTGGAGACGTGGCGCGCGGCGTTGTCCTGCACCCACACCACGACGTGCTCGATGTCGTGCCGGTGCCCGCTCTCGATCAGCGGGACGGCCTGGTCCTTCTCGAAGTACAGGTCGTACATGTACGCGCACCAGCCGTTGTTGCACTTGGCGCGTGAGTAGGTGTTGGTGTTGTCCAGGTCCGAGGCGTCGCGGCAGTTGCCGTTGAGCGCCCCGCTCGGCTTCAGCCCGGGGTTGAGCGTGCCGTCGCGCCCGATCGCCGGCGTCGGGTAGCAGCCGTCGCCGTCGTAGTCGAAGGCCGGTTGCCAGCGCAGCTCGTCGGCGGTCGCCGCGCCGGGCAGCGCCCTCGGCGGCTCGGCGTTCGCCGTTCCCGGGAGCACCACCGCCAGCAGCACCGCCGTGGCCACCGCGGCCCACCAGCGTCTCCCGCGTTGCTCGTGCATGCGTGGACCTCTCTTCGGCAGGGTCGGCGGCGACCCCGTCGACAATGCCTGCCCGCGGCGGTCGGTTGAACCTCCTTTCGGCGTCTCTTGCGCGAACATCAGAAACTCGCGCTGGGACGATCGCCGCAACGCCTCTGGTGAACCCCGCCGCTACCTCCGCGACACGGCGTGCTCACGGGCCGGGTGGCACCACTCGGGGCTGGTCGATGAGCCACCGCCAGCTGCCGTCGGGCTGGCGGCGCGCGACCTCGGCGGTGGCGTTGCCTTCGGTCAGCACCGTCGAGGTGAGCGCGAGGTTTCCCTTGCGCAGCGCGGGACGCACGGTGCCGGGGGTGAACTGCCGCCCCTCGGCGAGCAGGCTCGCGTAGAACTCGCGGATGTGCGCGGAGCCCTGCACCTGCCCACCACCGGCAACGGCGAGCACGGCATCGGGTTCGTAGAGCGCCACCAGGCCCTCGACGTCGCCGGAGTTGGCTCGCTCGACGAAGAGCCTGGCCAGGTCCTCGGGTTCGCGGGCGCGCTCAGACATGGACGACGGCCTCGCCCGTGTGCTCGCCCCGCTTGAGCAGCGCGGAGATCGCGGCGCCCAGCGTCAGCGCGACACCGGCGACGGTGAACGCCAGCGACATGCCGTCGACGAAGGTGACGTTGCTGGCGTGCTTGATCGCCTCGGCGAGCGCGGGGGCGGTGCCCTCCGGGATCACCGCTCCGCCTTGCGCCACAACGGTTTGCCACTCGGCGACCTGGGTCGCGGTCGGCGCGGGCGCTCCGGCCGCGGTGAGCTGGGCCGCGAGGTTGCCGCCGACCTGGCCGGACACCACGGCGCCCAGGATCGCGGTGCCGAGCGAGCCGCCGAGCTGGAGCAGGGTCTGCTGCATGCCGCTGGCCACCCCGGCGAGGCTGACCGGCGCGTTGCCGATCACCGCGTCGGTGGCGCCGACCATGACCACGCCGAGCCCGGCGCCGAGCAGCGTCAGCCACAGCGGAAGCAGCCCGGTGCCGCCGTCGACGCCCAGGGTCGACATGCCGAACATCGCGATCGCCGAGGAGACCAGCCCGCCCAGGATCGGCCAGCGCAGGCCGAAGCGGTCGAACAGGCGGCTGGCCAGCGGCGGCCCCACGGCCAGCAGCGCGGTCAGCGGCAGCAGCTGGAGCCCGGTCTCCAACGCGGACAGCCCGTGCACGCCCTGCACGTAGAAGGTCAGGAAGAACATCGAGCCGAACATCGCCAGCGCCATGACCAGCATCACCACGGTGCCCACGGACACCGGCACCGAGCGGAACAGGCTCATCGGCATCAGCGGCTCCGGCGCGCGCAGCTGCCAGAGCACGAAGGCCACGCCGAAGGCCAGCCCGACCAGGCCGGGGACCAGGGTCGCCGAGGAGGTCCAGCCGTGCTCCGGGGCGAGCACCAGCGCCAGCACCACGCCGAAGGTGGAGATGGTCAGCAGCGCCACGCCGAGCAGGTCGAAGGACGAGGACTGGTCGGTCGGCCGGTTCGCCGGGAGGAAGCGCACGGCCAGCGCCACCGCGACCACGCCGACCGGCAGGTTCACGAAGAACGCCGCCTGCCAGCCCAGGGTGGACACCAGCAGGCCGCCGACGATCGGACCGGCGGCGGCCGAGGTGCCGATCAGGCCGGAGAAGACACCGAGCGCGCGGTTGAGCAGGTGCCCGGGGAAGGCCGCGCGCAGCATGCCGAGCGAGGCGGGCATCAGCGCGGCGCCGAACACGCCCTGCACCACGCGGAAGCCGATCAGCATGCCGGTTCCCGACGACAGGCCGATCGCCACCGAGGACAGCGTGAACCCGGCGACGCCGACCAGGTAGAGCTTGCGGTGACCGAGCCGGTCGGCGAGCTTGCCCGCCGTGATCAGGCAGACGGCGAGGCCGAGCAGGTAACCGTGGGTGACCCACTGGAGCTCGGCGAGGGTCGCGCCGAGGCTGGCGCCGATGGCCGGGTTGGCCACGGCGACGATGGTGCCGTCGAGCGCGACCATCATGATGCCGAACGCGATCACCACCAGGCTGCGCCACGGCTTCTCGTGCGGCGTGGGCATCGCGTCGGTTGTCGGCGCTGTACTGGCGGTGGTCCCTGCACTTGCGGCGGGCACTGGTCTCCTTCGTCCGGGGGCTGCTGGGCAGCATTGCACTTCGGTCTGACAGTCAACCCGCGCGCGCTTCTCGGCGACACGGATTTTCCAGTGAGTGAACGCCGGGAATCTCCTGTGGGGCACAACGTTGGAAGATTTGTGACTCTTCCCGCTCGGCTCTCCGTTCTCGATCGCTCGCTGCTGCGCGCGGGCGGCGACGGTCCGGAGGCGCTGCGGGCGAGCGTCCGCTTCGCCCAGCGGGCGGAGGCGCTGGGCTACCACCGGTTCTGGGTGGCCGAGCACCACGGCGTCCCCGGTGTGGCCGGGTCGGCGCCGACCGTGCTCGCGGCGGCTCTCGCGGCTTCGACCAGCACGATCAGGATCGGCACCGGCGGGGTGATGCTGCCCAACCACCAGCCGCTGGTGGTCGCGGAGCAGTTCGGCGTGCTGGAGTCGCTGTTCCCCGGGCGGATCGACATGGGGCTGGGCCGCTCGGTCGGTTTCACCTCGGGCGTGCGGCGGGCTCTGGGGCGCGACAAGTCGGCTGCCGAGGCCTTCCCGGAGCAGATCGCCGAACTGCTCGGTTACTTCACCGGTCCTTCCGCGAGCGGCGTGCGCGCGAACCCCAGTGCGGGGCTGCCCGTGTCGCCGTTCGTGCTCGCCACGGGCGCGGGCGCCGACACCGCTGCTGACCTCGGATTGCCTCTGGTGATCCCTGGAGCCCGTGAGGCAGCCATTGAGCGCTATCGCGCGCGATTCCGCCCTTCACGGTGGTCACCCGAGCCGTACGTGGTGGTGGCGGCCACCGTCGCGGTCGCGGACACCACTACGGCAGCGCGGCGACTGCTGGTCTCCGAAGCGTGGTCCACGGCGTACTCGCAGACCCACGGCGTGTTCCCGCCCTTAGTGGATCCCGACGAGGTCCTGGGCATCGACATGACCGCGCGGGAGCAGGAGCTGTTCGAGCGCGCCTTAAAG
Source organism: Allokutzneria multivorans (assembly GCF_039537405.1). NCBI lineage: Bacteria > Bacillati > Actinomycetota > Actinomycetes > Pseudonocardiales > Pseudonocardiaceae > Allokutzneria > Allokutzneria multivorans. The sequence goes on from NZ_BAABAL010000018.1 coordinate 369,743, forward strand.
GAACAGATCTTCGGCACAGCACCCGAAGTGGCTTCAGCGCTGGAAAAGCTCACTCATCGCGCGGGCGCGGACGAACTCATGATCACGACGAGCGGGTACGACCGCGACGCGCTCCTGGACTCCTACGAGAGGCTGGCCGACCTCATCTGACCGGCTCCACGACGACCTTGCCGTGCAGGCGCCCGGCCTCGCTCGCGCGGTGCAGGTCGGCGAGGTCTGCGAGCGCATGGGTGGCCGTCACGTCGACACGCACGATTCCCTTGTCCACCAAGCGACTCAGCTCGGCGAGCCGCGCGGGGTCGTTGCGCGCGATGACGTGCCTCCCGTTGCCGCTCACAGGCGTGGTGGCGGAGATGATCCGGCCTCCTTCGCGCAGTAGCGGAACCAGGCTCTCCGAGGCGACCGGAACGAGGTTGATCACCACGTCGACCGGCCCCGCCGAGCTGAGCGAAGTCGTGGTGTAGTCGATGACCTCGTCAGCACCGTTGCCGAGCACCGATGCGGCGCTGCGCGCACTGGCGGTCGCGATCACGCGCGCGCCCGCGTGCTTGGCGAGCTGCACCACGAAGCCGCCGATTCCTCCGCCCGCACCGTTCACCAGAACCCGCTCCCCCGCGCTGAGGTCCTCGACCGTCCGCAACGCGGTGAGCCCTGCCAACGGCAACGCAGCCGCGTGAGCCAATGGCAGCGTTGTGGGCGCCGGGACGAGCCGCTCGGCGGGCGCGACCGCGAACTCCGCTGCGGCACCGCTGTCCAGCCAGCCGATGACGTGCTCGCCGAGGCCGAGGCGTGTGACCCCGGGGCCGAGTTCGATGACTTCGCCCGCGACGTCCCATCCGAGGGCGTAGGGCAGCGCGACCGGGAACAACTCGGCCAGCGCACCCGATCGCAGCGCGGTCTCGGTCGGGTTGAACGAGGTCGCCGCGACCTTCAAGAGCACTTCGCCCGGTCCTGGGCGCGGCACGGGAACGTCGTCGACGCGGATGACGGAGGGATCGCCGTGGTGGTGGATGCGCACGCTCTGCATGACGTGAACGGTAGGCAGCCGCAGCGAGACGATCCATGTTCCACAGTCCCGATTTCCTACGCGATCGTATCCTTGCATGGTGGACGTGCTCAGCGATGTGGTCGCGGTGATGCGCACCGGCAAGCCCGTGGCGGCCCGTGTGAGCTGGCGCGCGCCTTGGAGCCAGGAGTTCGCACCGGTCCCCGGAGCGGCCGGGTTCCAGGTCGTGCTGCACGGCGGCTGCCAACTGCTCCGTCAGGACGCCGAGCCGCTTGTGCTGAACACCGGTGATGTGGTGTTCCTGCCGCACGGTCAGGGGCACACGCTCGCTCACCAGGAAGACACCGTGACCCTGTGCGGCGCCTACGAGGTCGCTCCCGCGCGCGTGCACCCGCTACTGCTCGATCTGCCCGAACTCGTCCACCTGTCCGCGCGCGACGAACTGTGTTCCGCCGTCGCGCTCCTCGACACCGAACTACGAGACCGTCGCTTCGGTTCGGATGCGCTCGTTCCCGCACTGCTGGACGCTTTGCTGATCTACCTCCTGCGAGCCTGGTTCGCTGAGCAACCCGCGCACTCCGCGACCGGCTGGGCCGCCGCGCTCAACGACCCCGTGGTCAGCGCGGCGTTGCAGGCCGTCCATCGCGAACCCGCGCGGCCGTGGACGGTCGCGACGCTCGCCGCCGAGTCCGGTCTCTCCCGCGCTCCGTTCGCCCGCCGGTTCGCCGCGCTGACCGGGCGCCCACCGATGACCTATCTGACGTGGTGGCGGATGACCGTCGCAGCTCGGGTGCTGCGCGAGTCCGACGCGCCGCTGAGCGCCGTGGCCGCCGAGGTCGGTTATCGCTCGGAGTTCGCCTTCGCCACCGCGTTCAAGCGCGAGCACGGTGTCGCGCCCGGTCGCTACCGCCGGGCATAGGCTCGGAGGCATGCGGCGACCCAATCCACTGCTCTGGCTGTGGTACGCCTTCGGCGGCACGCTGCCCATGCGCTACCGCGACTGGGTGGTGCGCGACCTGACGTGCCGGACGTGGCTCGTGCGGCACTTCGTGCGGGTGCTGGTCGTGCTCTCCCCCGTGCTCGGGGCGCTGTACCTGGTCTTCGGCGTCGCGCTGGCCGGGCCGCCCGAGGTGGTGTTCCTCGCGCTCGGACTGGGGCTGAGCGTCGGGATGTTCTACTCGCTGTCCTACGCGCCGGAGAGCACCGACGTCCGGCTCACCAAGTACGGCTTCCCGCGCGGCCACGCCACGAAGTCCCGCGACGCCTAGAGGTCCTGCCGACCCGCCAGCGCCACCGCCAGGACGACGGCGGCCACGACGAGGACCGGGAAGCCGATGAGGAAGGGCGCGCGCACGGAGTACGCCTCCGCCGCGACGCCGCCGAGCAGCCCGCCGATCCCGGACATGGCCGCCACGGTCGTGCGGTGCACGCTGGTGAGCCTGCCGAGCATCACCGAAGGGCTCCTGCGCTGGCGGACCGACAACCCCTGCACGTTCCAGACGGCGAAGGCCGCGCTACTCACGGCGAGAGCCGCGCCGGCCACCCACGCCGAGGCCGTCAGGCCGATCGCCAGCTGGCTCACCGCGCACGCCAGCATCGCGCTGACCAGTACGGGAACGACGCCGAGACGCGCGCTGATCCGGTCGACGAGCACTCCGCCCGCGATCCCTCCGACCCCGCCGACGGCGAGCAGCAGGCCGTAGGCGCTCGGCGGCACTTCCAGCACGCGGGCGGCGTAGACGACCAGGATCGCGAACCACGCAGTGTCGACCGCGGCGATGACCGCGGTGGCGGCGGTGATCGTGCGCTGGACGGGATCGCGCAGCAGGTGCCGTACCGCCACCAGCACTCCCGGCTGGTCGGTGCTCTCCTCCTCCAGGACAGCCCTGCGCGGGCTCTGCCGGGACAACGCCGACAGCAGCAGCACGCTCACCAGCAGGGCACCGGCGTGCACCGCGAACGGCGACCACGCGAGCAGGCCGAACAGCGCGGCACCGAGCACGGGGCCGATGAACTCGTTGCTGCTGGTCTCAGCGACTGACAACCGCCCATTGGCGCGTTCCAGACGGTCCAACGGCACCAGTGCGGGAACGACGGTGGAGTTGGCCGTGTCGTAAAGCGTCTCGCCGACGCCGTAGGCCACAGCGGCGACCACGAGCAGCGGCACGCTCATCGTCCCGGTCACCACGGCCACCGAGACGCCGCCGATCACCACCGCACGCACCGCGTTGACGAAGAGCATCACCCGCAGGTTCGGCAGCCGGTCGACAAGAGAGCCCGCGAAGGGGCCGAAGAGCACCCACGGCAGGAACTCCGCTGCGGCGACCGAGGCGATGACCACGGGGTTCGCGGTGAGCTGAGCCGCCAGCAGTGGGAACGCGGCGACCCGGACCCCATCGCCGAGGTTGGACAGGGCCGCCGCCGACCACAGCAGCGCGAAAGGCCGACCGAGGGACATGCTCGGAACAAGACCACATTCGACCTGGCACGCGCGACGTTTTCATCCACCGCTGCGGCTCGTGCTGGGCCGGGGCTTGGGTTTGGTGGTCTTCGGGGGCTTCGGCTTGGAGGAGGTCGGCGCGACGCTGCGACGCTGCACGGACCCACCGGCGTTGCCGTCGGCGTAGCGACTGTCCACTGTGGGCAGATCGACCCTCGGCAGGTCGGTCATGATCCCCGGCGCGTCACCGACGCCGTTCATCGCCTGGTACCAGGTGCGCGCGGGTTGTTTGCCGCCGTAGATGTAGGTGCCGCTGGAGCACGGCCGGGGCGGGGCGTCTCCGCCGGGATCGCACAGCGTGCTCGGCGCCGGTGAGTCGTCGAAGGTGAACACCGCGCCCGCCAGCTGCGGCGTGTAGCCGAGGAAACCCGCCGACTTGTGCTCCTGGGTGGTGCCGGTCTTGCCCGCCATCGGCCGGTCCCACCCGTAGGTCTTCGCGGCGGTGGCGGCGGTCCCCGAGGTGGAGTCCTTGCTCATGGCCACCGTCATCGCCCTGGCCAGCCCCGGTTCCACGACCTGGCCGCACGGCTGCTCGCGGACCGGGAGGACGGCGCCGAAGCGGTCGACGATCTGTTCGACGGGGCTCGGCGGGCACCACGTCCCCTCGTTGGCCAGCGTCGCGCCGACGTTGGCCAGTTCCAGCGTGCTCGTGGGGGTCGGGCCGAGGGTGAAGGAGCCGAAGTTCTGCTCGGCGAAGAACTTCCCGATGGTGCGCTTCTTCGCGTCCTCGGCGGCCACCGTCGTGCCGAGCGAGCGCAGACCCAGTCGCACGGCCATGTCCACGGCCGCTGACACGCTCGTCTTCTCCAACAGCTTCACGAACGCGGTGTTGGGTGAGACCGCGAGCGCGTCCTGGAGGCTCAGCTTCTCCGGGTAGTTGCTGCCGGTGTTGTTCTGCACGCAGTACTTCCGCAGCCCCTCGGCACCTTGCGGGCAGCTCGCGCCGCCGCCCAGGAAGACCTCGGAGACGTGGGAGTCCGGCACGTCGATCATGTCGTTGACGCCCGCCCCCTTCTCCAGGGCGGCCGCCGCGGTGAAGAGCTTGTAGATCGAGCCCGCCCCCAGGTTCTGCATGGCGTAGGGCAGGCCGAGCGTCGTCTCGTTCTTCTGCTTGTCCAGGCCGTAGCGCCGGTTCGCGGTCAGCGCGACGACCCGGTGCTTGTCCTTGCCGGGCTTGACGATCGCCATCGCGCTGGCGACCTGGTCGGTATCCGGCGGCACGTGCGCGTCCACGGCGGCCTTGGCGCTGGCGAGCGCTTCTCTGTCCAATGTGGTCTTGATGGTGTAGCCGCCGCGCCGGAGGCCGGCGAGGTCGATACCGGCTCCGGTCAGGTACTTCAGCACGTAGTCGCAGAAGAAGCCCGCGTCCCCGACACCGACGCAGCCGTTGGCGGGGCGGGCCATCTCCGGCGCGAGCCCGAGCGGCTTGCGCTTCTCCTCCTCCGCGACCGCGCGGGTGATGCGGTTCTGCCCGGCCATCTCGTCGATCACGACGTTGCGCCGGTCGAGCGCGCGTTCGGGGAAGCGGTAGGGGTTGAGCGCGCTCGGCTCGTTGACGATGCCCGCGAGCAGGGCGGCCTGGGCGACGGTCAGCTGCTCCTGGGGCACGTCGAAGAAGGTCCGCGCGCCCGCCGCGATCCCGTACGAGCTGTGCCCGAAGGGGACGGTGTTGAGGTAGCGGCCGAGGATCTCGTCCTTGGACAGCGCGTTCTCCAGGTGCATGGCCGCGCGCAGCTCGCGCAGCTTGCGCGCGGGCGACTGCTCCAGCGCCTTCTCCCGTTCCAGTTTGGTCGACGCGGCCACGTGCACGAGGTAGTTCTTCACGTACTGCTGGGTCAGCGTCGAACCGCCCTGGGAGATCCTGCCCTCTGCCTCGTTCGCGACCAGGGCTCGGCCGATGGCGAACAGGTCCACGCCGTCGTGCTCGTAGAAGCGGTGGTCCTCGATGGCGACGATGGCGGCCTTCATCACCGGCGAGATCCGCTCCGGCGGCACCAGCACGCGGTACTGGTCGTAGAGGTGCGCCAGCGGCGCGCCCGAGGAGTCGATCATCGTGGTGACCAGGGGCGGGTCCTTCGCGATCAACTCGGCCGCCGTCGCCACGACCGCGTCGCTGGCCCTGTTGGACAGCGACCCCAGCCCCGCGGCCGTCGGGAAGAGCACCGCCGCCAGCAGCAACCCGCCCAGCGCGCACAGCGCGGTCAGCCGCGTCAGCAGGCGGGCCCGCCCCGGTACGACCGGCCCCGCACCGCCCTCGTCGAAGATCGCGGTGATGTCGAGCTCGCTCGGGTCCACAAGGGAGTGTTTGCCCACCGCCATCACCGCCCTCAGGTCGTCTCGTCGGATTCTTCTTGTCCCGCAGCGGAATACCACCGAATCGCCGGTTAACGCCCCACTGCGGGGCGACACCCGTCCGGTGCGCACGTGTGACTTTTCGGGTGACCGCCGATCGTCACTGGTTGACACCGCCGACGCGGGTTATCCGCAGTGACAACGTGACCGAGGAGGTGTCATGGAGCACGGGGATCGCGGACTGCGACGACAGGTCCGAGCGCTCGAAGCCGCTGTGGAGGCGGTGCTCGGCGTCTGGCGGCTGAGCGCGGAGTCGTTGCGGCCGCGCCTGGCGCAGGGGCACCTGCACGTCCTGCGGCACCTGGACGAGCGCGCCCGCACCGCCGAGGAGGTCGCCGAGCGCGCCGGGACGAGCGTCGAAGCCGTGCTGCGCGCGGGGAACCGCCTGCTCGCGGCCGGGTTTGTGACCCGCGAAGAGCGTGGTTCGGAGACGGTGTGGCTGGTCAACCGGGACGGCAACGACTTCCTGGCGCGGCTGGGCTCCGACCGGAGGACGCGGCTCTCCGACGCGCTGCGCCGCCTGCCCCCGCACTCCCGCCGGAGCCTGGAGAACTCGCTCCAGGACCTGCGAGCCGTACTGGCCCCCGACCTCCCCGGCGACGAGCTGCCCCGGGAAACCCCTGCTCAAAGGCGTGACACACCGCATCCGATTCGGAGGTCGATATGAGAACCACGATCCTGGCGACGCTGCTCGCGATGGCGTTCACGTCCGTGGCGGCGGGACCAGCGCGAGGACAGGTGTTCGACACCCCGATGGGTTCGCAGATCGCCAAGCACGAGGGCAGCTCCCCCGACCTCCCGCGCACGCACGAGGAGGTCCCGCTCGACCCGCGCACCGGTGCCGCGCTCGCGGGGATCGACGTCAGCGGGCACCAGCGCGACGTCGACTGGCCCGCGCAGTGGAACTCCGGCAAGCGCTTCGCCTACGTCAAGGCGACCGAGGGCACAAGCTACAAGAACCCGTACTACCCCCAGCAGTACAACGGTTCCCACTCCATCGGCATGATCCGCGGCGCCTACCACTTCGCGCTGCCGGACCGCGCGAGCGGTGCGGCGCAGGCCAACTACTTCGTGGACAACGGCGGCTCCTGGTCCAAGGACGGCAAGACGCTGCCCGGAGCGCTGGACATCGAGTACAACCCTTACGGCCCAACGTGTTACGGGCTCGCCCCTGCGGCGATGACCGGCTGGATCAAGGACTTCTCCGACACCTACCACCGCCGTACGGGGCGATACCCGTCGATCTACACCAGCGCGAACTGGTGGGCCAAGTGCACCGGCAACACCGGCGACTTCAGCGGGACGAACCCGCTGTGGGTCGCGCGCTACGCCTCGGCGGTCGGGCAGCTACCGCACGCGTGGTCGATCCACACGATCTGGCAGTACTCGTCGAAGCCGATCGACCAGAACTCCTTCAACGGCTCCTACCAGCGGCTCCAGGTGCTGGCCCGGGGGCACTAGCGCCTGTCCTGCAAGTGGTTCCGCTGTATGTTCCAGTCACGGTGCCGCCGGGGGTCGGGGTGTCTTCAAGACCCCCAAACCCCGCCGTTGATCATCGTTAACCGCCGCAAACCCAGCGGCCTTGCGGGGTGTGCTGTCGTTGAAGACGGCTGGGGTGGGGGTTGGGCGGTCTTGAAGACCGGCGAACCTGATGACCTACAGGACAGGCACTAGAGCACCGCGAGGCGGGAGAACCCCTCCGCTCCGTGCCCGGCCTCGACCGCGCGCCGCACCGCCGCCCTTCCCGCGCTGAGCACCCCGTCGTCGAGGCCGTTGGCGCGCACGGTGTCCACGAGGTCCTCCAGCAGCGCCGCCGCCGAGTCGATCGTGGAGGCTTCGCCGGGGAAGCTGTCGGTGGCCACGTGCTCGGCGACCACGTCGATCAGGTCGGGGAGCATGCCCGCCATCGCCTTCGCGTGGCCGCTGAGCTCGCGCGGACCGATGTTCTCGGCGGCGGCCAGGCGGAAGGCGTGCACGACCCCGAACATCGACGTCCAGAACAGGTCCAGCAACGACATGTTGAACCCGGCGGAGCGGCCCGGGTCCTCGCCGAGGTAGATCCCGTTCTCGCCGAGAGCGGCCAGAGTTGCTTGGTGCGCCTGGTAGATCTCCTTCGAGCCGCTGTAGAGCAGCGCCGCGTCCGGGCCGCCGACGATGCCGTTGAGGATCACGCCGTCGAGGTAGTCGATGCCGTGCTCCGTCGCCCACTCGGCCATCTCGCGGGCCTGCCGAGGCGAGCCGCCGGTGAGGTTGAGCAGGGTGCGGCCCTTGAGCGCGTCGGCGTCCAGGACCGCGCGCACGGCCTCGTAGTTCATCACGCACACGACGACGAGCGGACTGGCCGCGATCGCCTCCGGCGCGGTGTCGGCGATCGTGACGTCGAGGTCGTTTCCCTTGCCAGGAGTGCGGTTCCACGCGGTGGTGGGGTGGTCGGCGGCGACGAGGGCGGTCGCGATCGCACGGCCCATCGGGCCCAGTCCGAGGACGGTCACGGGTGTCATGACGGCTAAGCTAAACCTTCACGTCGACGTGAGAGTCAAGCTTGGAGCCGGGATGCGGATCGGAGAGCTGGCGCGGCGCACGGGCATCACCGAGCGCGCGTTGCGCTACTACGAGGAACAGGGGCTGCTGCGCCCGGAGCGGCGGCCCAGCGGCTACCGCGTGTACGGCGACGCCGATGTCGCGGCCGTGCGGCGCATCCGCATTCTGCTCGCGGCCGGGCTGAGCACCGCGCAGATCACACAGGTGCTGCCGTGCATGCTCGACGACGACGGCCTGCTGGCGCCGCTGTGCCCGGAACTGGTCTCCGCGCTGGTCGAGCACCGGGCGAAGATCGATGAGGCCATCGACGAGCTGGCCGCCACGCGCGCCAACCTCGACGTGATCATCTCCGCCGAGGCCCGCCCCACCTGAAACCACCAGCACGAACCGGGAGGGGTTGGACACCTCGGCGCGCGTTGGGCGAGCGGGCGGTCACGGTTGTGGGGCTATGACCTACGGCGACCACTCGCGCAGCCGCCTCGGCCTTTACCGGATCGCCTAGCGCCTGCCCTGCAAGTGGTTGAGCTGCGCAGTCCGGTCACGGTGTCGCCGGGGTCGAGGTGTCTTCAAGACCCCCAAACCCCGCTTTTGATCATCGTTAACCTCCGCAAACCCTGTGGCCTTGCGCGGTTTGCTGTCGTTGAGGACGGCTGGAGTGGGGGTTGGGTGGTCTTGAAGACCGGCGAACCTGATGACTTGCAGGACAGGGCATGGGCGGTCAGCCGGTCTTGCGGAGCCAGATGCTGCCGGGAACGTGCTCCGCCGCCGCGGGAAGGGCTTTGCGGACGAGGTCGGGTTCGAAGGCCCAGAGCCAGGAGCTGAAAAGCAGGATCTCGAACGCCGAGTTGTGCGTCAGGAATGCGCGCAGGAGGTAGTTCTCCGTCCAGTTCCGGCCTTCGCGGAGCCAGTCGACCGGGTATTCGAACGGCCAGAAGATGTCGTGCACGTGCACGATGACGCCCTCGGCGAGTCGCGGAAGCACGTCGAAGAAGAGGTAGTTGACATCACTTCCCGCCTTGCTCACGTGGGTGGAGTCGATGAAGAGCAGATCACCCGAGCGGAGCTGGTCGAAAGTGTCGACCGGAACGTCCTGGACCTTGCCGCGCACCAGCGTGCAGCGATTCCTGTCCTCCGGGCGCAACAGCCCCAGCAAACGATCCGGGTACGGCTCGATGAACGTGAACGAGGTGTCGCCGGCGTTGCGGTCGGCGGCGTCGAGCGCGAGGGCGGAGCTGAACCCCGACCCGACCTCGATCACCCTGCCCGGCTGGAGATCGCGCACCATCGAATAGCACACGGCCGCGTCGGCGAGGCAGAACATCTCGTTGTCCGGGTCGTAGCGCCAGTCGCTCGACGCCGTCTCCGGCAGATCGGCCCACATCGGCGAGAGTGTCACGGCGAGCTCGCGCTGGGACTGCTCTCGGAGGTCGATCCCTGGGAGGTCGGGCACATTCCGGACCGTGGTGATCGCCCGGAGAACGTCCTCGCCGGAGGGAACTGGCGAATAGTAGTGACCCGGCGGCACGAACAGTGGACTGCGCACGGAGGCCACGGCTCCCCTGACCGCCCTGACAACTGGCTGGAGGGCGTTTTTCGCCACGCGGCCCGCAGCACTTCCCATGCGCATTCCTCACGATTGCCGAGCACCGACGAAAACCACGCTAAGGACGGCGCACCCCCGCCGTCGACACCAAGAAGTTGATATTCGAAGACTTCTCGCACTCGCCAAGGCCGCAGTAACTCCACAGTGGACGGACGAGGAAGGTGATCGGCCGCTCACCGCTGGTCACGACGGTCCACTTCGGCCTGAAAGCCGGTCCATTCGAACTTGACTTGCCACCCCAGCAAGGGGTTGACTCGGCGGCACAGTCGAACACACGTTCGAGCGTCCGCCCACCTTCCCCGTGGCGGGTGTGCTCGTGAACCACGCGCGCCCACGGCACGGCAGGAGGGTTGACAGCGGTGTCCCTGGCCAGGGTCAGCACCGCATCCGGCGAGGAGTTCGCCGGACGCGTGCTGCCAGTACGAACCGAGCTGCGGGAAGTCCTTCCGTGGCCCGGACTGCGACGCGGAGCCACCATCGCGCTGCGCGGATCGACCTCGCTGCTGTTCGCGGTACTGGCCTCCGCCACCGCCGAAGGCTCCTGGGCCGCCGTCGTCGGACTGCCGGGGTTGAGCGTGCTGGCCGCCGCCGAAGCCGGGATCGCCGTGCAGCGCCTGGCGTTGGTGCCCCGCCCGGGAACCCAGCTCGGCGAGGTCGTCGCCGCGCTCGCCGACGGCATCGACCTCGTCGCCTTCACCGGCACCGCCACCCTCGGCACCGCCCAGGTCCGCAAGCTCTCCGCACGCGTGCGCCAACGCGGAACCGTGCTGCTTCCCCTGGGGCCGTGGCCTTCCGCCGACGTTCACCTGCGCTGCGCCAACACCCGCTGGCACGGCACCGGAGCCGGGGACGGCCACCTCACCCACCGCGAGGTCGACATCCACGCCACCGGCCGAGGCTCCGCCGCACGCCCCCGCTCGGTCCGCGTGTGCCTACCCGGCTGATCGTCCTCTGGTGCCCCGACTGGCCGGTGATCGCGGCGGCCGCCACGGCGGGGCTGAGCGCGCACGTGCCGCTCGCGGTGGTCGCCGCGAACCACGTCCTGGCCTGCTCGGCGACCGCCCGCGCGGTGGGGGTGCGGCGGGGTCAGCGGCGCAGGCAGGCTCAGCGGGCGTGCCCGGACCTGGAGCTGGTCGCCGACGACCCCGACCGGGACGCGCGGGTGTTCGAACCGGTCGTGGCCGCCGTGGAGGGGCTGACCCCGGGCGTGGAGGTGGTCCGCCCCGGCGTCCTCGCCGTCCCCGCGCGCGGTCCGAGCCGCTACTTCGGCGGCGAGGAGGCGGTGGCCGAACTGCTGGTCGACCGGGTCGCCGAGGCCGGGGTGGAGTGCCAGGTCGGCGTCGCCGACGGGTTGTTCGCCGCCACGCTGGCCGCGCGCAGGGGCCTCGTCGTCCCGCCGGAGGGCAGCCCGGAGTTCCTCGCGCCGCTGGGCATCAGCGAGCTCGACCAGCCGGCGGAGCGCCTTCCCGGCCGCGCGGAACTGGTGGATCTGGTGCGGCGCTTGGGTGTGCGGACCCTCGGCGAGTTCGCGGAGCTGCCTGCCGCCGATGTGCTCAACCGCTTCGGCGCGGCGGGGGCGCTGGCCCACCGGCTCGCCTCGGGGCTGGAGGAGCGCGCGCCGTCGCGGCGAAGACCGCCGCCGGAGCTGAGCGTGACCGAGGAGTTCGACCCGCCCGTGACGCGGGTGGACGTCGCCGCCTTCGCCGCCAAGGCGATCGGGGAACGGCTGCACGCGGAACTGGCCCGGCGGGGGCTGGCGTGCGTGCGGCTGGGCATCCGCGCGCGCACCGAGGGCAGCACCGAACTGGAGCGGGTGTGGCGCTGCGCGGAGCCGCTGACCGCCGAGGGCGTGCGGGACCGCGTGCGCTGGCAGCTCGACGGGTGGCTGCGCGTGGCGGGCGACGGCGGGCTGGACGGCGGGATCTCCGTGCTGCTGCTCGATCCTCGCGAGGTCATCGGCGCGGAGGCGCTGCAGCTGGACCTGCTCAGCGGCGAGGCGGAGACCTCGGTGGCCGAGCGCGCGGGCCGGGCGCTGGTGCGCGTGCAGGGCCTGCTCGGCCCGGATTCGGTGTGGCGCGGGGTGATCGGGGGTGGGCGCGGCCCCGGCGAGCGGGTGCGGCTGGTGCCCTGGGGTGACCCACCGGTCCCGGAGCGCCCCGCCGAGCGGCCGTGGCCCGGAGCGGTTCCCAAGCCCACGCCCGAGCGCCTGGTCACCGGCCCGGTCCCGGTGGTGGTGCTGGACGGGGACGGCGCGGAGGTCGTCGTCGACGAGCGGGACGAGCTGACCGCGCCCCCGCGCGCCGTGCTGACGGAGAAGGGGCCGCCGCGCCAGGTCCTGAGCTGGTCGGGGCCGTGGCCCGCCGCCGCGCTGGTCCGGCTGCAAGTGGTGCTGGAGCCCAGCGGCGAGGGCGGCGAGCGGGCGCTGCTGCTGGCCGGGGACGGGACGACGTGGTGGGTCGAGGGCGTCTACGAGTGAGTCCGGGCCCGGCCGCGCAACACCGCGCCGACCGACAGCACCAGGCCGACCGCGAGGACGATCAAGCCGCGCACCCACACCTCGCCCTCCACCTGTGTGGCCAGCAGCACGCAGGAAGCCGCGCCCAGCACCGGGATCGCGCTGAAGACGCGGAAGTGCCCGGTCTCGACCTCCTCGCGCCGCAGCACCAGGACCGCGATGTTCACCGCGAAGAACACCACCAGCAACAGCAGCACCAGGGTCGAGGCCAACGACGCCACGTCACCGGTCAGCGCGAGCAGCAGCGACAGCATCGCGGTCACCGCGATGGCCACCCACGGCGTCCTCCGCTTCGGCAGGACGCGGCCGAGCACGGCGGGCAGCAAGCCGTCCCTGGCCATGCCGTAGGCCAGCCGCGAGGACATGATCCCGGTCAGCAGCGCGCCGTTGGCCACCGCGACAAGGGCCACCAGGCCGAAGATCCACGTGGGCACGCCACCGGCGATGCGCACCACCTCCAGCAGCGGTCCGCTGGAGGAGGCCAGCACCTCCGGCGGCACCACGGTGGCCGCGACCGAGCCGACGGCCAGGTAGACAACCCCGGCGAAGGCGAGCGCGCCGAAGAGGGCTCGCGGGTAGGAGCGACGCGGGTCCACCGTCTCCTCGGCGACGTTGACCGAGGTCTCGAAGCCGACGAAGGAGTAGTAGGCGAGCACCGCCCCGGCCAGCACCGCCGACAGCGGCCCGTGCTCGGCCGTGCCCAGCTGCGCGAGCCTGCCGAGGTCGGCGTCCCCCCTGGCGATCACCACGATCCCGAGCACGACGACCAGCAGCAGCCCAGAGACCTCCACCAGCGTCGCGACCATGTTGGCGCGCAAGGACTCCTTGATCCCCCTGGCGTTGAGCAGCGCGAGCGCGGCCAGGAACACCGCGGCCACCAGCAGGGTGGGCAGCGTGACGAACTGGCTCAGGTAGTCCCCGGCGAAGCCGAGCGCGAGCGCGGCCACCGACACCACCCCGGCGGCCAGCATGCAGAAGCCCACCAGGAACGCGGCGAAGGGCCCGAACGCGCGCCCCGCGTAGTGCGCGGCCCCACCGGCACGCGGGTACTTCGTCGTCAGCTCCGCGTAGGAGCCCGCGGTGAGCATCGCCAGGAACAGCGCGACCAGCAGCGGCACCCAGACCGCACCGCCCGCCTGCCCCGCGACCTCGCCGACCAGCACGTAGACGCCCGCGCCGAGGATGTCGCCCAGGATGAACAGGAACAGCAGCGGTGTGGTCACCGAGCGGTTCAGCGTGGCTGCCATGAAGCGCAGAGTTCTCCGGCGCTCGCGCGGCTAAACCACGGTGATGACGCGGGTTCTCGACGCCAGGAACGCGCTCGCGGTCAGCCCGAACATCGTGTGGAAGGCGTCGCTGAAGTGGCCCGGTGAGGCGAAACCGGCGTCGACGGCGGCCGTGGTCAGGTTGGCGCCCGCGTTCACCGCCTCCGCGACGCGCAGCATCCGCGCCCACAGCCGGTAGCGCCGGAAGCTCGTCGCCGCGTGCTCGGAGAACAGGTGCAGGAAGCGCGAGGTGGACAGGTTCACCGCCGCGGCGGTCTCGGCGGCGCTGGCGTCCGGCCGGGCCCGCAGGAGGCGCAGAGCCGAGGCGACGCGCGAGTCGATCTCTCCGGCGGAGGCTCCGAGGAGGTCCTGCACGGCCTGGCGCGGGTCGCGGGCGAAGCGCTCCTCATCGCGGTGTCCGAAGTGGACGGACAAGTGCTGCTCGGCCATGGCGGAGCGCAGTTCCCCGATCCGGTCGAGGTAGCAGAACAGCATCCTGCCGTCGCCCTCGACGAGGTGCGGCGTGCGCGCGGTGATCAGCGCGCTGCGCACCTTGCGCTGCCCCGTCTCGGCGGAGCTGAGCAGGAACGGCGAGTCCACGCCGAGCGCGAGGCAGTGCACCGAGCCGGAGTGGGTGTCCAGCCGCAGCGACGGGCCCAGGTAGGCCGCGCGCCCCGGCAACAGCCAGAGCGTCGGCGCACAGCACGTTTCCGGAAGCGCGGCGGGGTCCACGTCCCCGATGATCGCAGAATGCGACGTGAACGGATCGCTCAGGCACTGCTCGTGCTGGCCGGGCTCATCAACATCGCGCCCTCGCTCGGCGCGCTCTCCCTCGACCTCTCGCGGGCGGCCTACGGGGTCGGCATCGCGGGCCCCGACATGGAGGCACTGTTCCGGCACCGCGCCGTCCTGCTCGGCCTCCTCGGGGCCACCCTGGTCGTCTCCGCGTTCCGCCCCCGCCTGCGTGCCGTCGCGGTCACCGTCAACGCGGCGAGCTTCGGCACCTTCGTCCTCTGTGGACTGATCGGCGGGCCGCTGAACGCGGAGCTGACCAGGGTGGTGTGGATCGACGTCGCCGGGCTCGTGGTGCTAGCAGCCCTTGCCGGTGCGAAGGCCGAGCGAGTCGTGCACGATTCCTAGGTAGCGGCAGCCGTCCCGCGCGTTGGGCTCGATGATGCCGCCCTCGTGCCACTCGTTCCACGCGTAGATGCTGACGAAGTTGTCCACCGCGGAGATCCTGCGCGAGCCCGCGATGTCCTTGCGCAGCGTGGAGAGCACGTCGCCGAACAGCTCCGGTGTCTGGTCCGGGTAGAAGCGGATCTTCGACCGGTCCGGGATCAGGTGCGGGAAGCGCGGGCGCTCGTCGAAGTTCTGCGCGGCGCACCGCATGAACTGCGACGGCCCCTTGGCGAGGTACTCGGGAAGCGTTGCGGCGTAACGGGCGTAGGACTTCTCGTGGTCGATGCGGACGCCGCAGTAGGCGCCCTCGGTCCCCCACCGCTCCGGCGCGGCCGGGTCGAGCATGGCCTCCCAGTACCCGAGCACCATGATGTCCTCGCCGAGCGCGGAGGCGGCGCGCTGGCGCACCACGGAGATGAACTCGCGGGTGTCGGCGTCGGAGCCGTTGCCGATGCCGCGCCGGTCGCACAGGGTCAGCAGGAGCCTGCCGTCGTTGGCGCGCAAGAAGTTCGGCTGCCGGAAGTGCCGGACGAAGTCGTCGGCGACCGTGCCGAAGTCCTCCTTCGGGATGCCGAGGTTGCCCCACGGGTGCGCGCACACCGTCAGCGTGTAGTCGATGTCGAGCCGGTTGCGCGCGGCCCCGAAGGCGTTGAGGGACACGTCGAAGCGCTCCGGCTGCTTCTTCTTGGTGGTGTCCCAGTACCAGTAGAACTGGAAGAAGTCCAAGCCCGCGCCGGTGGCCTGGTCGATGTGCTTCTCCAGCGTGGCGGGCTTGGAGTCGTCGTAGAAACCGATCGACGGGCTCAGGTGCGAGAAGTTCCCGCTCCAGCCCTGCGTGTTCTGCGCGACGGCCGGGTCGCGGCCGGAGAAGTCCCGGACTCCGCCCCAGTAGTCGCCGTCGCGGCCGAACGTGCGCTTCGTCGCGCCGATCACGTCGGTCGACGCGGGGTTGAAGGTGCCGAAGTAGATCGCGCCCGCGCGAATCCACTCCGTGTGCCCCCACCCGAGCGGCCCGTCCGCGCGGTAGCCCTGTCCGGTCAGCTCTCCGCTGCGGGACTCGAAGGCGACCCGCCACTCACCGGACTTGCTGAAGCGCAGCAACCGTTCCATGCCCGGCTGCTGCGTGCTCCACAGGTGCCCGGTGACGCCCTCGTCCGCGAAGCCCTGCTTGACGAGCGCGTCCCGCTCCGAGGTCGACGCGGTGAGCAGGTAGCCGCTGCCGCCCCGCAACCGGAAAACCGGCTGCGAGCCGAAGAACGACGCGGTGCGCCAGTAACCCACCTGGCCCGGTTCACGGGTGAACCTGTGCTTGCTGACCGCGTCCGCCGCCTCGCGCGGGGAAAGCGTGTAGAACCGCCCGCCCGCCGGGGTGCGCAGTTCGATCATGGGCACCGGGTCGGTGACCTTCGCGGGCGAGGACTGGGCTTTCGCGGGTTCCGGGACACCGAACCCGGCCAGGGCGGCGACCACCACAGTGGCAACTATGACGGGCGCGGCGACGAGACGTCTCAACACGCCGCACAGCCTAGGGCTCGCCCGATCGTCCGTCCGGCGTTTCAGCCCGAACTCAGCCCCCTTCAAGCACACCCAAACGCACCAAACGACCCGTTGAGGTACTTGAGCGCACTGAACGACCCGTTCAGCGCGCTCAACGCACCAAACGGGACTTTGGCGTCGAGCCGAGGATTCCGGTCACGGCGTCCGCCAGGTTGGGGTGGCCGAGGTTTGTCGTCGTTGAAGACCACATCGGCCCGGTGCGTCAAGGCGGGCGCCGGGAGCCGCTGCGACGTACCCAATGTGGCATTTGTTTCGCCAGACGAAACCAATGCCACATTGGGTACATCAGTCCACGCTGAGAAGGTTGAGGAGGTCTTCTTCGCAGCGCGACTCGGAGAACAACAGATTCGAACACGTGTTCGACTGGAGCGGTGGTTTCGCGTAGGTTCCGGGCATGGGCTTCACCAACCCCGCGATCCCGTGGCGCACGCTGGAGCGCCTGCTCTCCGGGGACCCCGACGAGTCCGGCGAGCCCGTCGCGGCGCCACGGCGGTCCTCGACGCGGGAGCCGGAAACCGTTGTGCCGTACGCGGAACTGCACTGCCACTCCAGCTACAGCTTCCTCGACGGCGCCTCCGATCCCGACGCGCTCGTCGCGGAGGCGGTGCGGCTGGGCATCCAGACGCTGGCGATCACCGACCACGACGGCTTCCCCGGAGCCGCGAAGCTGGCGGTCGCGGCGCGCGGCACCGGCCTGAGGACCGTCTACGGCTCGGAGTTGAGCCTCGACCTGCCCTCAGCCGGAGCCGGGGTGCCCGATCCCGGCGGGCGGCACCTGCTGCTGCTCGCGCGCACGCCCACCGGCTACCACCGGTTGGCCGGGGCGATCACCAGCGCCCATCTCCGTGACGCGAAGAACGAGCTGAAATCCCAGGGAGAGAAGGGGAAACCGACCTACCGGCTGGAGGAGCTGGCCGCCGTGGGCCGGGGCGAGTGGCTGGTGCTCACCGGCTGCCGCAAGGGCTCGGTGCGGGCGGCGCTGGCGCAGGAGGGCCTCGACGGGGCCGCGCGGGAGCTGGACCGGCTGATCGCGCTGTTCGGGCGGGACAACGTCGCGGTGGAGCTGATCGACCACTCACAACCCCTGGACAGCAAGGTGAACGACGCGCTCGCCGAGCTGGCCGAGCGGTTCCGGTTGCCGGTGGTGGCCACCAACAACGTGCACTACGCGACCCCGGAGCAGGGGCGGTTGGCGGCGACCGTCGCGGCGATCCGGGCGCGGCTGCCGCTGGAGGAGATGGACGGCTGGCTGCCCGCCGCGCCCATGGCCCACCTGCGCTCCGGGGCGGAGATGGCCAGGCGGTTCGCCCGCTACCCCGGCGCGGTCGCCACGGCGGCGGCGCTCGGTGCCGAGTGCGCCTTCGACCTCAGGCTGGTCGCGCCCGAGCTGCCGCCGTACCCGGTTCCGCAGGGGCACGACGAGAGCAGCTACCTCCGCGAGATCGTCCACCTCGGCGCCCTCGGCACCTACGGGAGCTTCACCGAGGCCCCGCACGCCCACGCGCAGCTGGAGCGGGAGCTCGACGTGATCACCACGAAGAAGCTCGCGGGCTACTTCCTCGTGGTGCACCGCGTGGTGAAATTCTGCCGCGAGAACGACATCTACTGCCAGGGCCGGGGTTCGGCGGCCAACTCGGCGGTCTGCTACGCCCTCGGCGTCACCAAGGTGGACCCGGTGCGGTGGGAGCTGCTGTTCGAGCGCTTCCTGTCCACCGCGCGGGACGGCCCGCCCGACATCGACCTGGACATCGAGTCCGACCGGCGCGAGGAGGTCATCCAGCACGTCTACGGCACCTACGGCCGCGAGCACGCCGCCCAGGTCGCCAACGTGATCACCTACCGGACGCGCTCGGCGGTGCGCGACGTCGCCAAGGCACTGGGCCACTCCCCCGGCCAGGCCGACGCGTGGAGCAAGAAGGCCGACCGCTTCGCCCCGGCTCCGGGCGAGTCGGAGGAGGAGATCCCCGAAGCGGTGCGGGAGCTGGCCGAGCAACTGCGCGGGAGGCCGAGGCACCTGGGCATCCACTCCGGCGGGATGATCCTCACCGGCACCCCGATCGGCGAGGTCGTCCCGGTGGAGTGGGCGAGGATGGCCGGTCGCACGGTCGTGCAGTGGGACAAGGACGACTGCGCCGAGATGGACCTGGTCAAGTTCGACCTGCTCGGCCTCGGCATGCTCTCCGCGCTGCACTACGCCGTCGACCTGATCGCCGAGCACCACGGCGTCCACGTCGACCTCGCCCGGCTGAACCTCGCCGACCCCGCCGTCTACGAGATGCTCTGCAAGGCCGACACCATCGGCGTGTTCCAGGTGGAGAGCCGCGCGCAGATGGCCACCCTGCCGCGGCTGCGCCCGGAGAAGTTCCACGACCTCGTGGTGGAGGTGGCGCTGATCCGCCCCGGCCCGATCCAGGGCGGCTCGGTCCACCCCTACCTCCGCCGTCGCAAGCGGTTGGAGTCACGGGAGCCGCTGCACCCGTCGATGCGCGAGGCGCTGCGCCGGACCTACGGCGTCCCGCTGTTCCAGGAGCAGCTCATGCAGGTGGCCATCGACGTCGCGGGCTTCTCCGCCACCGAGGCCGACGAGCTGCGCCAGGCCATCGGCTCGAAGCGCTCCTACGCCAGGGTCGAGGCGATGCGCGCGCGGTTCCAGGAGGGAGCGCGGGAACTTCACAAGATCGACAAGAAGCTCGCGAACCGGATCTACGCGCAGATCGTGGCCTTCGCGGGCTACGGGTTCCCGGAGTCGCACTCGATCTCCTTCGCGCACATCGTCTACGCCAGCGCGTGGATCAAGCACTACTACCCCGCCGCGTTCTGCGCCGCGCTGCTGCGCGCCCAGCCGATGGGCTTCTACTCACCGCAGTCCCTGGTGGCCGACGCGCGCAGGCACGGCGTGGTGGCGCGCCGCCCGGAGATCAACGCGAGCCTGGAGCACGCCACCCTGGAGCCGCTCGGCCCCGACGACCCCACGCCCGCGGTGCGGCTCGGCCTCGCCTCGGTCCGCACCATCGGCACGAAGCTCGCCAAGGCCGTCGTCGACGAACGCACGGAGAACGGCCCCTTCGCCGACATGGTCGACCTCGCCGAGCGGGTCCGGCTCACCACGGCCCAGGTGGAGGCCCTCGCCACCGGCGGCGCGTTCAGCGGGTTCGGCATCAGCCGCAGGGAAGCGCTCTGGGCGGCGGGCGTGGTCGCGGCGCGGCGGCCCGCCCACCTGCCCGGGACCACCGTCGGAGCCGCTGCCCCGCAAGCACTTCCCGGCATGACCGAGTTCGAGGAGACCGTCTCCGACGTGTGGGCGACCGGGGTCTCCCCCGCGCGCTACCCGGTGGAGTTCGTCCGCGCGCACCTCGACCGGCTCGGCGCGCTCCGTGCGGGAGATCTGTCCACAGTGGACAACGGGACGCGGGTGCTCGTCGGCGGCGCCGTCACCCACCGGCAGCGGCCGCAGACCGCGGGCGGGGTGGTCTTCCTCAACGTGGAGGACGAGACCGGCATGGCCAACGTCGTGTGCACCAGGGGGATCATCGCCCGCTACCGCAAGGCCATGACCGCGCGGGCGCTGCTCGTGCGCGGCGTGGTGCAGCAGGTGGACGGCGCCGTCACCCTCACCGCCGACCGCCTGCAACCCCTCGCCCTCGCGGGACTCGGCGAATCCCGCGACTACCGCTGACCCACCGGCCCGGTCCTGCGGGCGAATCTCGGTGGAGTGGCCGGGCACACTGGAGGTCATGCGCGAACATCGGGATTCGGCCACCGCCGTCGGGGACGCGCTGGCCGCCCGGCTGGCCGAGGTCGAACCGGCCAACCCGGAGGGCTGGTCGGTGGCGCGAGCCGAGGCGCACAAGGCGCTCGACGAGCACGCGCGCGCGGTCGTGTCCGAGCAGGCAGGGCAGGCCTGGCTGGCCACCCTGGCAGCCCATCCCAACGGCACGGTCCGCACCATCGCGCTCAGAGCGCTCGGTTCCGGCCACGATCCCGCCCCTCAGCCGATCCTCAAGCAAGCCCTGTCCGACCCCGCAGCCATCGTCGTCCAAGCCGCCTTGGAGGGCCTCACCGCGCAGTCCTCGGAGCAGGTGTTCGACCTGCTGGTGACGCTGCTGAACGACACGGACGGCGATCGGGCCTGGCTCGGCCGCGCCGCCGCCCAGCGCATCGCCGAGACCAGCGACCCGAGACGGCTCGACGTCCTGGCAGGCGCTCTGGGGCAGGTGCATGACGGCACAGCGCACGACATCGCCCGCGTGCTGAGCCGGGCCGGTGAACTCCGGGTCACTCCGGTGCTGATCGAACACCTCCGACATCGCCGCCCGGGCCGCTTCGCCGCTGCGGAAGTGCTCGGCAACCTGCGCGTCGCCGAGGCGACCGGTCCGCTCATCGACGTTCTGCGCGAGTCCGACGGCACCCAAGCGCTGCCCGTGGTGGAAGCACTGGGCAAGCTCGAAGCGCTGGAGGCCGCGCCCGTGATCGTGGCGCTGCTCGACCACAGCTCGCCCGACCTTCGCGAGGGCGCGCTGCTGGCCCTGAACCGGATCGGCGGGCCGTTGACGACGCCCGCCGCTCTCAAGGCCACCGACGACGTTCACCCCGCCGTCCGCGCACGGGCCTTCCGCGTCCTGGCCAAGCACGGCGACCACAGCGCTCTCGGCCGGTTGGTCGCCGCCTGCGACGGTCGGCACGTCCACACCGCTCTGACCGGACTGGTTCGCCTGGCCGACGACTCGGTCGCGCCCACCGTGGCGCGGGTGCTCACGACCACCGACGAGCGGCGTGTCCGCAAGCTCGCCGGACGGATCCTCGCCCGCATCGACGTGCAGCACTACCTGCCCGGGTACGACCCCGACCCTCGCGTCCGCCGCGCCATCGTCTGGGTCATCGGTCAACGAGCCGACCCGGCCCACATGTGGGCGCTGATCAACGCGATCAAGGATGAGGACGAAGTGGTCCGGTCCCGCGCCGCAGCCGCGCTCGGGCGAATCACCCACGCGAAGACACTCCCGCTGCTGACCGAGGCCCTGCACGACCCCAGGCCACGCGTCCGCGCCAACGCCGCGACCGCCCTGGGCCGAACCGCTCCCGCTGGCCTGCGTTCCCTGCTCGCCGACTCCCTGGTCGACTCGCACCCGGCAGTCCGGTCAGCCGCCGCAGCAGCACTACGAGCCATCAACACCTAGGCTGACCAGCAGTCGGGAGAACAACTCCTCCACGAACACCTCGGTGCCGTCGAGGACCACGTGGAGCTCGTCGACCTCGGCCGGGGTCAGGCCCGACTCGTGCGCCCATGCCGAAGCCCGTTGAGCCGCGACAAGGCCCATGGGGGTCGTCTCCAGCAGACGCTGCCGAACCTGCGCCACCTCGCTCCGGTGAGCGGCATTGTGCTCGTCGAGCGCGTTTCCAGTCAGCTCTTCGCCGTTCGCGTCAAACGGGGCGCGCGCCAGGACGAGGTGGCTGAGCACGCCGTCGAGGTTGAGGTAGGTCGTCCAGCGTCCCGAGGTGCGGCTGATCGCCGTGAGCCGCGCGCCGTCGCTGTCGTAGATCTCGGCGGCGAGGACGGACCCGGTCGTGGCGAGCGCGTCCCAGGCGCCGTCGGGCAGTTCGCCCCACACCCGCCAACCACGCCATGGATCGGGCCAGCGCGCTCCATCAAGGGGTTCCACGTGAGCACGCTCAAGGTCCGGTATCAGCTCGACCAGCGGCTCAGGCGACTGACACACCACGAACGTTCCCCAGAAGCCCACAAGGACGGCAAAGTAGGGCGCATGGTCATCGCCGTCAACCTCGTCGGAGTGCAGAAGACCCTCGGCCCCGTCCACCCCTCCGTCATCGAACTGCGCCAACGGTTCCTGCCGGCGCGCGAGCACTGCACGGTGATCGGCTCAAGCGTCACCGAGCTGAGCTGGCTGGAGCGCGTCCCTCGCGGCAGGCCAGCGCTGATGATCGCCGAGGGGCTGGTTCCCTACCTCACCCGCATCGTGCGGTTCCGGTTCTGACGCGCCGTTCAGATCTGCCAGCGAGCGCGGATGATTCCGTCGTCGGCAGGAGGATGGCCGCGCGGACGCCCGCCAACGTTTCGACCAGGCCCTGTCCTGTAGGTCATCACGTTTGCAGGTCTTCAAGACCACCCAACCCCCACCCCCACCGTCTCCAACGACAGCAAACCCCCGTAAGACCGCAGGGTTTGCGGCGGTTAACGATGATCAACAGCAGGGTTTGGTGGTCTTGAAGACACCCCCGGCGACACCGTGACCTCACGTGGTGGTCGGCGAGTGTCTGATCCGAGACCTGATCCCGAGCACCGGGTCATGGTCAGCGGCGCACCTGGTAGCTCAGGTGAAGGACCCGGTTGCCCTGGATCATCACGTCGGGGTCCTCCAGCAGGTGCTGCGCGTGGACCGATCCGAAGTAGCGCTTGCCCGAGCCGAGCACGACGGGGGCGACGTCCATGCGCACCTCGTCGACCAGGCCCGCGGCGAGCATCTGGCCACCGACGTCCCCGGCGGCGACCTCGACAACGCGATCACCCGCGAGCTCCTGCGCCTTGGCCATGGCTTCCTCGACTCCGCTGACGAAGTGGAACGGCGCCCCGGGGTCCCAGCCCTCGGGTGCGGGCCGGTGCGTCACGACGACCACGTGGTCGATCCCGCCCGGGGGCTTGCCGTCCCAGCCGTCGGTCAGGTCGAAGACGCGGCGGCCGGCGATGGTCACCCCGATCCGGTCCCAGTACGTCCGGGTGTGGTCGTACGAGGGCTGCGACACCTTCACCACGCCACTCTCGTCCAACGGCACGTCACCGTTGATCAGCCAGTCGAACAGCGGGCCGGGCTGGTCGTTCTCGTCCGCGATGAAGCCGTCCACGGACACCGTGCTGTACATGACCACCTTGCCCACTGGGCTCTCCTCTGCTTGGGGTGCCCCAAATTAGCCTGCCGCGAGCCGGTGTTCTTGTAAGAAATCAATCGGCGGGCAACGGCCAGCCGTCCAGCGTGTGGCCGGGGTGTTCGCGCAGGAACCGCCGCCGGACTTCGAGGTAGCGGGTCGGCGTGAGCCCGGTGAACTCCCGGAACTCGTGGCCGAAGTGGGCCTGGTCGAAGTAGCCGGCGCCACCGGCGAGCTCGCCCCAGTCGACCGGGTCGGCCGGGTCGATCGCGAACACGGTGGCGGTGAAGCGGTGGCTGCGGGCCAGCCGCTTCGGCGTGATGCCGATGAGCTCCTTGAACCGCCGCGCCAGATGAGTGCTGCTGACACCGGCCGCCACGCTCAGCTCGCCGATCGCCACCGCCCCGCTGGCCGCCGCGATGACGCCGCTCGTGTGGCGGACCAGCCCCAGGCCCGCGGTCTCGCGCAGCCGTCGCGCCAACTCCTCTTCGAGCAGCGCGAGCATCTCGCGCGGTCCGTCCACAGTGGACATCCGGTCGCGCAGCTCGGCGACGGCGGTCCGGCCCCACACCTGCTCCACCGTCACCGGCCGGTCGCACAGCTCGCCCGCGGGCATCGGCAGGAACGGCGCGAGCCCCCACGGCTTGAAGTGCACGCCGACGGAGCGGGTCCGGAGTGGATAGCTGAACTCGTACGCGCGGGTGGGCATGGTGATCACGCAGCCGTCGGCGTACTCGGCCGCCTCGATGTCGGCGCCGGCGCGGATGCGGAACGGCGCCCCGAGGTTGACGACGAGCAACGCCGACGGCGCAGGCGGCAACGTCAGCCGCGCGTACGGCGGCGCGCCCTCCAGGTAGTACAAGTCGTCGATCAGCCCGACCAGCGGTGGTCGCGGCGCTCTGGACACGTACTCCACGCCCACAGCATCGCCGACGCCCCGCAGAAGGACCACACTGGATTTGACAGCGACAGCGGCGAGTCAGGCGCGGGTGGCGTAGAGGTAGTTCAGCCCCGCCTGGGCCTCGGCGAGGCGCGGCGGGATCGCCTCCTCCAGCAACGGGTGCCCCGTGCCCGCGAGCGCGTCCGCCCGGTGCACCTGAGCGGTCCAGCCGTGGCGGGCCAGCCACGCGCCGGGCTCGTCGATCGAGGTCAGCGACCGGCCGAGCGAGCGCCCCAGCTCCACGACGGGCGCGTTGGCGGGCGCGGCGAAGAACTCCGAGTCGAGCGCGTCGGCGAGCAACCGCGAGCCGGGCGCGGACACCGAACCGAGTCTCGCGATCAGCCGGTCGCACTCGGACAGCGGCAGGTGTGGCAGCAGTCCTTCGAGCAGCCACAGCGTCGGCAGCTCGGCACGGAACCCGGCCTCGGTGAGCGCGGGCACCCAGTCCCCGGTGAGGTCGGTCTCGACAATGGCGTAGCGGCTCCGGGGGACGAAACCCTCCAGCCTCCGGGACTTCGTCAGCAGCTGTCCGGGAAGGTCGATCTCGAAGTACGCCAGGTTCCCCGGCAGGCTCAGCCGGTACGCGCGGGTGTCGGAACCCGCTCCGAGGCAGACGACCTGCCGGACACCGTCGACGACCGCGCGCAGCACGGCCTCGTCACCGAGCCTGCCCCGGATGACGGCGGCGTTGGTGGAGATGCCTTTGCCGTGCAAGCCGACGATCATCGCCCTGGCCCCGGTCGGCACCAGCAGCGCCGCGAGCGGGTCGCGCACGAACGGCTCGGTCTCCTCGTACTCCATCGCGCGCCGCGCTGCTATCCAGTCAGCGGTCTGCCGCACGGGAATCGGCTCGGGGGTCGTCATGGTCGCGCTCCGGCGGATGTCAGTCGTGGGTCGGAGCCGGTCATTGTTCCCAGGGAGAGGTCGTTTCCCACCAGCGCACTTGAACACACGATTTGAAGGTTCACCGCAAAGAGAACACCTCAGTCAAGGCCAACCCTCCAAAAGGAGTTCAATGAGAAACTTGAAGCATGACTTCTCGCCGGATCGACGCCGACGAACTGCGGCGGCACATCGTGGACAGCTTCGCCGGAACCACCGTGATGGAGAACGCCGGTGACCTGTTCTTCATCCACGACCCAGACGGCGACATCCCGCCGGAGCGCACCTTCCCGTACGCCACGATCGTCACCGGCGATCACTACGACACCGTGTCCCGGCTCGACGAGCCCGGCGCCTACCGGCTCAACAGCGGCCTGACGAAGGCCACCTACACCTCGCTCTTCGGCGCCGCGCCGACGGAGCGCGACGAGAAGGGCGTGCTGGACACCGGTTTCGACCACGACACCAGGGACCAGATCGTCCCGCACCCGATCTACGCCTCCCAGTACTGGGTGTCCGTGGTCAACCCGACGGAGTCCACAATGGACACTATTCGCCCGATGTTGGAGGAGGCGCACGAATTCGTGGCCCGCAAGCACGCCAACAAGCGCGCCCGCCGCGACCGCGCCTAGCCCGGGACGGAAGGCACGTCCTGCAAGTCATCAGGTTCGCAGGTCTTCAAGACCACCCAACCCCCACCCCCACCGTCTTCAACGACAGCAAACCGCGCAAGGCCACAGGGTTTGCGGAGGTTAACGATGATCAACGGCGGGGTTTGGGGGTCTTGAAGACACCCCAACCCCCAGCGACACCGTGACCGGGATGCACAGCGCAACCACTTGCAGGACAGGCACTAGCCCGGGACGGGGGCGGGGACACGGGCTCCGGTGCGCTCGGCGCCGACGGAGGCTACGACGACCAGCGCGACGCCGCCGAGCGCGCTGAGGCTCGGAACCTGGTGCAGCACAACGAGTCCGGTCACCAGTGCCACGGCGGGTTCGAGGCTGAGCAGCGTGCCGAAGGCCGCCGTGTCCAGCCGTCGCAGCGCGAGCATCTCCAGGCTGTACGGGATCACTGGCAGCAGCAGCGCCAGCCCGAGCCCGACCAGCACCAACTCCCAGGTCAGCGCCCCCACCGCCGCCGGTCCGCCGCACAGCGTGGCGACCACCGCGGCTGTCGGCATCGAGATCGCCAAACCGCGAATCCCCGCGACCTCATCACCGACCTTCCGCGTGAGCAGGATGTAGGCCGCCCAGCACACCGCAGCCCCGAGAGCGCACACGACGCCGACCAGATCGGCGCCGCCGTGCCACGGCTCGGTCAGCAGCAACACGCCCAGCCCGGCGAGCACCGGCCACACCAGGCGAGCGCCGCGCCCGCTGGCCACGGCCACCCCCAACGGCCCGAGGAACTCCAGCGCGGCGGCCGTGCCGAGGGGAATGCGCGCGACCGCCGCCATGAACAGCAAGGTCATCCCGGCCGTCGCGACGCCGAGCGCGATCCCGGCCAGCAACGCGGAGCGGCTGAAGCTCGACGGCCGTGGCCGCACCAGGACCAGCAGCAGCACACCCGCCCATGCCAGCCGGAGCCACGCCGCGCCGTCCGGCCCGATCCGCTCGAACAGGCCGACCGAGGCCGCGAGGCCCAGCTGCACGGACAGCGTCGCGGCGAGCACCATCGCGGCGCCGGAGCGGGTCGAGGAGGTCATGCGGTCAGTAAACGAAACCGAGACCATTCGCGTCCACCACGCAAATGCGAACAAAATGTTCGCGACTTGTGGACAATGGAGGCATGGAGACCCGGCGGTTGCAGCTGCTGCTCGAACTGTCCCGACTGGGATCGATGCGCGCGGTCGCCGACGCGCTCAGCACCACGACTTCGTCTGTCTCCCAACAGATCGCGGTGCTGGCACGCGAAGTGGGAACGCCACTGCTCGAACCGGACGGCAGGCGGGTCCGGCTCACCCCGGCGGGGCGGCGGTTGGCCGAGCACGCGGTGACGATCCTGGCGGCGGTCGAGTCGGCGCGCGCGGACCTGCACCCCGGCACCGATCCCGTCGGCACGGTGCGCACAGCGGGCTTCGCGACCGCGATCAGCCGGTCACTGCTGCCGCTGGTGCTGGAGTTCGCCGACAGCCACCCCGGCCTGCGGATGACCTTGCACGAGCACGAGCCCGCCGAGTCGCTCGCGCTGCTCGTCGCCGACGAGGTGGACCTGGCGATGGTCTACGACTACAACCTCGCCCCCGCACCGCTGGACCCGTCGCTGGAGTCAAGTCCACTGTGGACGGCGCCGTGGGCGCTCGGCGTCCCCGAGCACCTGGCGGCCGGGGTGTCCGGGAACGCGCTCGCGGTGTTCGAGGCGTTCCGCGAGCACGACCTGATCGGCAACTCCCGCAACCGCGCCGACGAGGACGTGGTGCGCGTGCTCACCTCGCTGGCCGGAGCGGGCCCGGCCGTGCGGCACAAGGCGGACAGCCTGGACCTGGTAGAGGAGATGATCGTCGCGGGGCTCGGCGTCGGCCTGCTGCCCGCCGATCGCCCGCACCGCGCGGGTGTCCGGCTGCTCCCGCTCGCCGAGCCCGAGGTGCGGCTGCGCTCCTACGCGGTGATCCGCAAGGGCCGCAGCACGTGGCCGCCACTGGCTCTGCTGCTGGAAAAGCTGGTGGAGAAGCGGCTCAGCGCCGTTCCCTAGTCGCCCGCCGCTCGACCTTGTCGGCGAAGTCGGACCACGCTTCCGCGCACTGCCGGGCGATCTGGGCCATGCCCTTGGCGCAGTGCCGGGGCACCGCTTCGGCGAAGCGGTCCCACTCGCGGCGGTCCAGGAAGTGCGCGCCGAGCAGCCGCAGCACTCCCCTTCCCACCTCGGAGCAGCGCAGTGAGGGGTCGCGCCGCAGGTTGTTCAGCAGCTCCAGCGAGTCGGTGAAGCCCTGGGGCGCGTTCGGCTCGTCCTCGCGGCGGCGCGGACCGACGGGGTCCTGGCCGAGCCGGACCCGTTCGCGCACGTCCTTGGCGGTGCCGATGCTGATCCCGGCCGCCGCGGCGACCTCGCGCAACGACGAGCCGGGGGCGCTGGCGAGCAGCTCGGCCGCGCGCATGCGCCCGGTGACCCTGTCGAGCGGGCGGACCCGGCCGTCCAGGCCCATCCGGCTGCTCTGCCGGGGCACGGGTGCGGTGGCCCGCGCGGCGGCGATGGTCTTCGGCGAGAGCCCGGCAGCGGCCGCGATCCGCCGGTCCGACCACTCCGGGTAGGTGCTGACCAGGCGCATGGCCGCCGCCTTGCGGTCCACTGTGGACAGCGCGTTGCGGCGGACGGCGAGCAGGAAGCCCGCGTCCGGGTCGCCGTGGAACAGCTCGATCTCGACGGTGTCCTCACCGCGCAGTTCAGCGGCGCGCAGCCGGTGCCTGCCGTCGAGGACCGCCATGGTGGAGCGGCACACCAGGATCGGCGGGAGCGGGTCGGGCTGCTCGGCGATGCGCCGCGCGTGTTCCTCGTCCACTCCGCCGAGCCTGGGTGAGTCGCTGTCGCGCAGCTCGGCGATCGGCATCCTCGCTCGCTCGCGCGGCTGGGTGCCGACATCCTGCTGGACGGTCACGACGTCTCCTTGAAGGCCGGGGGAGCCTTGAAGCTAACGCCGCTCCCCCGGCCGGTCACGCCCCGTGAATCGGTGACGCGGCCGGATCAGGCCGGTTCGAGGACGAAGACCGGGATGTCGCGCTCGGTCTTCTCCTGGTAATCGGCGTAGTCCGGGAAGGCCGCGACCGCGCGCTGCCACCAGAGCGCTTTCTCGTTGCCGGTCACCTCGCGGGCCACGTAGTCGCGGCGCTCGGTGCCGTCCTGGAGTTCGACCTCGGGGTGGGAGACGACGTTGTGGTACCAGACCGGGTGCTTCGGAGCTCCGCCGAGCGAGGCCACCGCCGCGTAGGCGCCCTCGTGCTCCACGCGCATCAGCGGGGTCTTGCGGAGCTTGCCGGACTTCTTCCCCTTCGTGGTCAGGATGATCACCGGGAGCCCGCGCATGGTCGTGCCCTCGGTGCCGCCCGAGCCCTCGTACTGCTCGACCTGCTGGCGCACCCATTCGGTGGGGCTGGGCTCGTAGTCGCCGGTCAGAGGCATGGCAACGCTCCTTGAGTTCGAGGCATCTGCCCTTCGGGCAACGGCGCCAAGATCACCGCTATTCCCGTGCCAGCCGTTCGAGTGACCGCTGCCGCGTCTCCGGGAGCGCCAGCACGCACGCCACCGACACCACTCCGTACACCGCCATCAGCGCGCCGACCGCGATGCTGCCGTACGAGGCCTGCAACGCCGTTGCCACCAACGGGGGAACCGCGCCACCGAGCACCGTCGCCAGGTTGTAGCTCAACCCGACCGCCGTGTACCGGTGCTCGGTCTCGAACAGCTCCGCCATGAAGGCCGCGGCCGGGCCGAGCACACCGCCGCCGATCGCCAGGAGAAGGCACAGACCCGCTCCGACCAGCACGACCGATCCGGTGTCGATGATCGGGAACACCACCAGCCCGCACACCACCGCCGCGATGTTGCCGCCGAGGATCACCCGCCGCCGACCCACCCGATCGGAGTGCAACGCCCCCGCCGCCGTGGCTGCGACCAGCACGATCCCGCCGATCACCCCGAGCAGCAGCATCGTCGGCTGCGACAGCTCGAGCACGGTCGTGCCGTAGCTGGTCAGGTACACCGTGCCGATGTAGTTCAGCCCGAACGCCGCGCTCAACGCTCCGCCGCCGAGCAGGATGTGCCGTGTGTGCGCCGAGAACGCCGTCCGCAACGGCAGCCGCCGGCTCGGTTCGGCGGCGGTGAACACCGGTGTCTCCGCGATCCGCAACCGCACGTAGAGCCCGACCGCGATGAGCACCGCGCTCAGCAGGAACGGAATCCGCCAGCCCCACGCCAGGAAGGCTTCGCGGCTCATCGTCACCCCGCTGATCAGGAAGGTCGCGCTGGTCAGGACGAACGCCGTCCCCGGCCCCAGTTGCGGGTACATCCCGGCTCGCCCGCGCCGCCCCGGCTCGGAGTGCTCGACGGCCAGCAGCGCCGCCCCGCCCCATTCCCCGCCGACCGCGATCCCTTGCAGCACGCGGAGAACCACCAGGATCACCGGCGCGGCCACCCCGATGGACGCCGCGCTCGGCAGGAGGCCGACTCCCACCGTGGACACGCCCATCAACAGCAACGTGTAGGTCAGGGTTCGCTTGCGCCCCAACCGATCCCCGAGGTGCCCGAACAGCACCGCCCCCACCGGCCGCGCCACGAAGGCCACCGCGAACGAGGCGAACGCCGCCACCGTCCCCGCCGTGGCCCCCAGCGCCGGGAAGAACAACGTCGGGAACACCAGCGCCGCCGCCGTCCCGTACACGAAGAAGTCGAAGAACTCGATCGCTGTGCCCGCGAACGATGCGAAGGCGATCCTGCGTTGCACGGTGGCCGTTCCTCCCCAGCTGTGGTCCCACCGAAGCTTTCTCGCCCACCCCAACCCCGGCAAGCTCGGCCGCCGTGGCGCTCAGCACTGTTCGCCCCGGCCCGAAGCCCTTCCCGTCAGAACGGTGCGGGTTCCGCGATGGGTTCGAGTTCGGTGTCATAGCTGCGCTTGGCCGGTGTGGTCCACCGATGGGTGCCGTCGTCGAGGTTCTCGCAGCGCCAATTGGAGTGCGTCTTCATGGTGTGGTGGTGCCTGCACTTCGGCCGCAGGTTGCGGATGGTGGTGTTGGTTCCGTCGAACGGGCAGCAGTGGTCGAGGTCGCAGCGGTGTGACGGCTGCTGGCACCCGATCGCTGTGCAGCGCGGGTAGCGGGCGTTGATCAGCTCTCGCTGTTTCGGCGACGGCCGGTAGGCGTCACTGACCTCTTCTGCCATCCCGGTGACCGGGTCGGTGAGGATGCGTTTCCAGATGCCGCCTGCTGCGATGTCTTGGGCGACGTGGGTGGGGGTGGGTCCGTATCCGGCCAGCATGCCTGGATCATCGGTGAGACCGAGGAGTGCCGTGATGGGCATGGTGAGGTAGACCATCGTCTGGCCTTGCGGCGCCGGAGTATCCAAGCCCAGCAGCAGGTCTCGGGCGACGTCGGCTCGTTTCTGGTCCAGGGTGCGGTCATCCTTGGGCAGAGATTTCGCGATCCGGTCGACGTGGTCGAAGGCCATCGCGGTGTCATGCGCGGTCATGGTGTGGCGCAGTTCCGCCATGCCGTCGTCGAGGTTGATCTTCTCCACCAGACGCCGCTTGCGCTTCTCCTCGTGACGGAGATCGGCGGCCTTGGGGTCGAGTTTGTGGATCAACGTCTGCGCACGGCGTCGGATCGAGGTGTAGGTGCGGGTAGGCGCGTACTCCAGGAGGTTGGCCTCGGCGATCGAGGTCTGGGGTTCCTTCAGGATGCGGATCTGATCCACGATCAACAACGCCTTGCTTTCGTCGATCTCCCCGGCCGCCAGGGCTGCGAGCACGCGAGGGCGTTCGGTGAGTTCGGAGGCGTTGGACAAGATCCGATCAGCACCACGCCGGGAGATATGCAGGGCACAGGCAATCTCATTCTGCACGAACCGGTAATCGCGATCGTCGGCGGCGACGTGGAATGTGATCAAGGCTGTGGCGAGTTCCGCTTTCGCATGACACAGAGCGGCCTGTTTCGCCTCAACCTCGACCAAGAGTTCATCGAGGGTCATACCCCAATAATACCCGCAAATAATAGTCGATCATGGCTCTAAAGAATGAATTCCCAGGCGTCCAAAACACCGAAACGCCCCACGCTGGAACGCAAGCCGCCAACAAACCGAGGCTTTACCTGGGGTGCGCGTGCCATACGCTCGCGCGAGGGCCGGGTGTTCTATCCCGTGCCCCTGTAAGGCCCAAGGGCACGCGCAAGGGGTTCCCAGGTCAAGCCGACCCCACGCAGGAACCAGCGCGCCACGCAGGAACCGGCGCAGGCTGGAAGCACCAGGAAGCCCCCCGCCAAAAAACCCTAAAGCCCCCGAACATCCCAAACCCAAACCCCACCCACAAAAACCCCGTCCCGCCCCAACAACGACGCCACAGCGGGCCCCACCAACCCACTCCTCTCCTCCGGCGTCAACACCACGACATCCGCTCGCCAATACCGCAGGTCCTCCACGGCCGCCGCCTTATCCGCGGGCGTGATCTCCACGCCACCATCGCGAACCCGGGCCAACAAGTCCGAAGTCTTGCGCCGCACAGCCCCATAAGTCCCGAACCGATCCTCAGCAGGCCCCACGAAATATCCCTCGGCCAGGCGAAAACCCATTCCGGTCTTCGCCTGCCAGGACAGCGCCCGGGCGTCTCCCGGGTCCGGCAGCGGAACGACCACCACCGAACCGTCGTCCACGTAGTCCCGCCACAGTCCCGAGGCGAAGAACTCCGGCGGTGAAGGACGGCCGCTGGCGTCGAGCGGGGTCGGGGCGATCGGCAGCAGGACGGCGGTGATCATGCCGAACCAGAGGACTCGGTAGCGGCCCATTCCGGCGAGGTGGTCCGTGCCGAACGCGAGCAGCAGGCCGATGAGCGGCACGCACGCCATGGCCAAGCGCGACGGCAGCACGGACCCGAACAGCGGGAGTCCGCCGAACAGCGCCCACGGGCCGGGCACGGTCTCGGTGCCGTTGACGACGATGACGGCTCCCAGCGACAGCACCGCCATCACGGCCGCCGTCAGGGCGATCGTGCGGACCGGGCGCACGCGCCACAGCACGATCGAGATCGCGATGACGAAGATGATCAGTGGCCAGCCGAAGAACGCGTTCTCCTCGGTGCGGTTCATGGACAGCATCGCGGCCTCGTACTTGTTGCCCGCGACGGACTTGGTGGCGTACGCGGTGAGCGCGGCGACGTCGTTGCCGCCGCCGTGGCGCAGCGAGGAGTAGCTCTGCGGCCCGAAGAACTGCCACCACAGCGGCACCGAACAGACCACAATGGACAGTCCGGCGGCGACGCCGAAGCCCTTCGCCAGCGGCAGCAGCATCGCGCGCACCTCGGAGAAGCGCACCGCGGTGTGCACGAGCAGCGCGATGGCGAGGGTGACCACGCACAGCAGCAGGGGCTCTTCGCCGATGAAGATCTGGTAGGTGATCAGCAGGCCGAGGATCACGCCGTCCCGGACCGGCCGCGTCCCCTTGGCGATGCGCAGCGCGCGGGCGACGATGAACGGCAGCACGAACAGGGCGACGAAGTTCGGGTGACCGTTGCCGTGGGAGATCACCGACGGCGCGAAGCCGCAGAACCCGCCGCCGATCAGCGCGCCCGCCCACGAGTGGCCGAACTCCTTGCGCATCACGTGGAACCAGGCCCACGCCGTGCCCGCGAGCGAGCCGGTCAGCACGATCGTCCACGTGACGGTTGGCCCGAACAGCAGCGTGATCGGCGCGAGCGGAACACCGAGGCCGAACACCGTGGTGTTGGCCATCATGTTCACGCCGAGCGGGTAGTTCTGGAGATCGGAGTGCAGCGGGTTGGCGAGCGAGGTCACCGCCTTGGCGCCCGCGGCGAGGAACCACTCGAACATGTTCTGGTCCTGGCCGCCGTTGACCAGGAAGTTGTTCCCAGGGCTGCGCCACAGGTACAGGTACACGAAGAAGGCGAGCGCCAGGTAGACCAGCGGCGGGATGAAGCGGTTGGAGCGGCTCACACCTGCTAATACCGATCGGTAGTGGTGTTTCGTTGTGTGTCACTCGACACCTGTCACGCGACACCTGGCGGGGCCCGATCCTAGCGCCTGTCCTGTAAGCGGTTGCGCCGCGTGTTCCGGTCACGGTGCCGCCGGGGGTTCGCCGGTCTTCAAGACCCCCAAACCCCGCTGTTGATCATCGCTAACCACCGCAAACCCCGCGGTCTTGCAGGGGTTTGCTGTCGTTGAAGACGGCTGGGGCGGGGGTTGGGTGGTCTTGAAGACCGGCGAACCTGATGACGTGCAGGACAGGGCCCGGCCACCTCCGGGAAACCGGATGGACGACGGGGCGAGGCGCTGCCAACGTGGGCGGATGGATCTCGTCTTCCTGCACGGTCCCGCCGCCTCGGGCAAGCTCACCGTCGCTCGCGCCCTGTCGGAGCGCGTCGGTTACCCGGTGTTCCACAACCACCTCGTCGTCGACCTGCTGACCACCGTCTTCCCGTTCGGCACCGAGCCGTTCATCCGGTTGCGCGAGCGGATGTGGCTGGACGTGATGACCGATGCGGCCAGGGCCGAAACGTCGCTGATCTTCACCTTCGCGCCGGAGCCGACCGTGCCCGCCGGGTTCGCCGAGCGCGTCCGCGAGGCCGTCGAGTCCCACGGCGGCCGAGTCCGCTTCGCCCGGCTCCTGGTCAGCCGGTCCGAGCAGGAGCGCAGGATCGCCCAGCCGAGCCGCTCGGAGTTCCACAAGCTCGTCGACCTCGACGTCCTGCGCAGCGTCCGCGACTCGCACACCGCCTCGGAACAGCCACCGTCCGATGTGGACATCGACACCGAGACGAGCGACGCGGAGGCCGCCGCGAAGGTGATCGCCGAGCACTTCGCGCTGCCGCGCCGGACCCCGCCCCAGCGTTACGCTTGACCGATGGCCACCTGGGACGACGTCCGCCGCATCGCACTCGCGCTCCCGGAGACGACCGAGCGCCCGACCTACGACAGCGCGCCCGCGTGGCGGGTCAAGGACAAGGCGTTCGCCTGGGAGCGCCCGCTGCGCCGAGGCGATCTCGAAGCGCTCGGCGACGCGGCCCCCACCGGGCCGATCCTCGGGGTGCGGGTGCCGGACCTCGGCGCGAAGGAAGCGCTGCTGGCCGAGGCGGACGGGCCGTGCTTCACCACGCCGCACTTCGACGGGCACGCGTCGGTGCTGGTGCGGCTGGCGGCGATCGACGTCGCGGCGCTGGAGGAGCTGCTGACCGACGCGTGGCTGGGCCTCGCGCCGAAGCGGCTGGCGAAGCAGTTCTTGGACGGCGCGAGCGACGACACCGGGGACGAAGCCCGCTGACACCCCCTCATTGGCCGCTTTCGCCGGGCGTGGCGGACGCGGGATGGTGGTCGACGGACTCCGCCCGGCTCACCACGAGAACGGCTGCGCCATGCTCAGAGCACTGGACTTCCCCATCCCGTTCGACCTGACCGTCAACCCGCACGTCGACACCGTCGCCGAGGACCACCCCGGCTGGGCCCGCTCGATCGGCCTGCTCCCGCCCGCCGAATCCTGGTACGAGAGCTACGACGACGCGGGCGTCCCGGCGCTCGCCGCGCGCGCTGTCCCGGCCGCCGCGCCGGAGCGGCTCGACCTGGCGATGCGCGTGCTCGGCTGGGCGCTCGTCTGGCGCGACCAGCTCCCCCGCCTCGCCGCCGCGCAACCCCGGCTGGCCGCCGACCACGTCAAGGACCTCGTCGAGGCGTGCCACACCGAGCGCGCCGCGCAGGGCACGAGCCACGGTGTGTGCGTGTGGGCGGGGCTCTGGTCGGAGCTGCGCGAGGGCATGACGCCGGACTGGGTGGTGCGCGCGACCCGCTCGTTCACCGCCTCCGCGGTGTCCTACCTGCACGGCGGTCGGCTGGACTTCGAACTGGTGCCGGAGTTGCTGGAATCCTTGCTGGAGTGCGAAGTCCCGGTCACCGCGCACGACAGCCCGCAGCTGCGCAGCCTGCGGTTGATCACCAGTCGGGTCACCGCGTGGTCGGCGTGCGGGGCCGACGACCGGGAAGCCGTCGATCGGGCCAGCGAGGACATGCGCGCCTTCGAGCGCGTCCGCGAGGACCTGCCGGAGATGATGGCGGGCCTGGAGCTGGACAAGCCGGAGATCGACGCGGTGGACCGCTACGTCACCGGGCTCGGGTCCTGGACGCGCGGCCACCACGACTGGCAGCAGGCGTTCCCGCGCCCGCGGCTGCCGGAGGCGACCAACCTCGTCACCTCCGGCTGCACCTGTCCCTGGGCCAGGGCGTGATTCCCAGATCCGTGTTCGCGATAGCCGGGCCGAGCCCGCCCCTGGCTGCGCCTCGGCGAAGGCCACGTACAACACCGGTACGCGTCCTCCCCCGAGTCTTGCCAGGAACTACCTCGCAGTAGCCCGACTACGGCCTGCGGCCGGGCAGACTCTCATCGAACGAGATCTGCGAATCGCGCCCTAGCTGATCTCGAACGAAGCACGCCGTCCGGGAGCCACGGGAAGACGGAAGTGAACCGTGCCGGAGGACTGGCGCGCGGTCGTCTTCGCGCCAGCCACCGTCACCGCGACTTCCTTGTCCCGCAACGAACTCGGCAGCACCACCTCGATCTCGACCACTTCGGCGGCCAGCGCGCCCAGCTCGCCGCGCACGGCGTCGGGCTGGTAGGAGACCGCGAGCAGACCGCCGTCCCAGCTCCACCCCTCGAAGGGCAGCAGCGGCGCGATCCGCAGGCCCCGCGCGGTCGGCTGGATCCCGGCGAGCCACAACGCGGCGTTCAGCGGCTCGGAGTGCGCGAACAGGATCTGCACCGGCCACGCCTGCATCGAGAACGCGCCCGGCCACGACCAGGTCTCGCCGGGGCGGTCGGCGGTGGACGGCAGGTAGCTGTCCGGGCCGGACCACACGCCGAACCACGTCTCCGGATAGGTCTCGGCGTGGTGGGCCAGGGTGTTCGCCAGGAACTCCGCCCAGCCGCGCTGCTTGTCCACTGTGGACAGACCCCAGGCCAGCGTGGAGTTGATCGCGTACCACTGGCCGCCGCCGGCCAGTGGCGCGCACCCCTCACCGCCATCGGCGAAAACCCTTGCCGCCAAGGGATCAGCGCACCTCGTGGTGATCTCCTCGACAAGCGTCGACGCCTGCTCCTCGTCGAGCAGGCCGGTGATCAGCGCCCACGGTTGCGGCTCAAGGAAGAGGTCGCTGTGGCCCACTTCGGTGGCGCTGGAGGTCCAACCGCGGTTGAGGTGACGGCCGCGCCAGCACGCGCGCACGGCCTCGGCGAAGCCCTCCGCGCGGGCACGGGCGTCAGCGGCGGTGGCGTGCTCGCCCGCGTACTCCGCCAGCTCGGCGAAGCGGCGCAGCACGTGCACGGCCATCGCGGTGTTGAGCGTGCTCTCGCCCTCCTCCCACACGCGGTCGATCGGCACGCCGGACTCGGCCACCACCATGTCGTTCCAGTCGCCGAGCCGGACCTTGATGAGCCCGTGCGCGCCGACCCCGACGTCGTTGAGCAGGTGGTGCACCGCGCGCAGGCAGTGCTCCCACACCGGCTCCGGCCTCGTGTACGGCGCGGGCCAGTACGACACGGACTGGCGCAGGAAAGCGCGGTCCCGGGTGGCCAGCACGTACTCGGAGACCAGCCACAGCAACCACATGTCGTTGTCGGAGGGGCACCACATCATGTGCTCCCACGAGCCGGTTCCCACCTCCGCGTAGGCGATCTCGCCCTCGGGCGTGGTCTCCGACATCGTGAAGCGCAGCGCGTCTGCGGCGAGCTCCGGGGCGAGCCAGACCTGCGACAGCGAGTTCTGCATCGTGCTGCGCGGACCGGCGTTGAAGCCGCCGAGGTACTGGTAGGCACCGCCCTGCGACAGCGTGTGCGCGCGGAAGCCGTGGTGGTAGGTCGCGCCGGAGCGCAGGTAGTAGGCGCTCCACGCGAGTTCGCGCGACACCCACTCCTCGCGCCCGTAGTCCACCTTCGGCAGGACGCCGCGCCACGCGTGCGAGGTCGACTCGAACAACGCGGCGGGATCATCTCCCAGCCGAGCCACTTCGTCCGCGGTCTCCTCGGGAGGCGTTGCGCCGTAACCGAATCCGAGCACGCGCTGCTCGCCGGGCGCCAGCTCGAAGTCGGTGGTGAGCAGGAACGCCACGTCCTGCCCGCCGCCTCCGGGGTGCGCCTGCCCCATCGGCTTCACCAGCCCGTCTGGGCACCCGCGCCCGCCGTCGCCGAACACCGAAGCGCGCTCGGCGGTCCACCCGTCCACCGTCGTGCCGACCGGAACGCACACCACGTCGGGCTGCGTGCGAGCCGTCCTGCCGACGGGGAACGGGATCTCGTGGGACAGCTTTCCCTTGGGGTGGCGCGCCAGCAGCCCGCCGACCGAGTCGTTCCAGTCGGCTCGGTAGCCGTTGTACGCCCGGGCCGAGGTGCGGTCCCTCTCCTCGTTCGGGTCGACCCCCATCGTGCCCAGGTCGAGGTTGTGCACCCAGACGTCCCAGTACTCGCCGTGCCGCAACCTCCGCGAGGTCCCACCGAGGTTGCGCACGACCACGTACGAGCACAGCAGACGGCTCTCACCGAACGGCGCGAACACCACGCGGTCCAGTTCGATGTCGTTGTGCCGCACCACAACGCGGAAGTAGCCGCAGCCGAAGACCCGGCGCACCACGGCTTCCTCCGGCAGGTCGGCGTAGAACGTCGACCACACCGAGCCGTTGTCCTCGTCCCGCAGGTACGACACACCGCCCGCGAAGGCGCCGTCGCCCTCGCGGTGCTTGTTGATCCAGCGCGGACCCCGCTCGTGCGAGTACAGCTGGGTCCACCCGTCGTTGGTGGAGATGGCCACGATCCGGTCGTTGCCGAGCTGGTGCCAGTGCAGCCGGGACGGCCCGAGCAGCTGGGTGTCCCACTCCGCCCGGGGATCGGTGCGCTGGTCCAGGGTGTACTCGAACGCGGGCAACCCCGCGTCGTCCGTGGTCCAGTCACCGAAGATCCCGCCATGGCGCTCGGCGTCGTTCATCGAGTTCCCTCCGGTCGTTGTTCAGGACGGCGGCAGTACCACGAACCGACCTGGGCACGTGCCGCCGAGAGTCTTGCGCACCGCCGCGATGAACGCCGCCGAAACGGGCTCCAGCACGTGCGGCACACCGGGGATGTCGTGGAAGCACGCGCCACCGTCGAGCCAGGTGGCCCGCGCCGGGACGTCCTCCGTGCTGCGAATGGTGGTGTAGCGCACCGGTCCTGGCGTGTCGTCGCCGGCGTTCAGCTCCGCCAGGAACCGGCTCGTGCGGCACATCTGGCCGCCCCCGCTCTCCGGGAGCAGGCACGCCTCGGCGCTGCCGTACTGCGGCGAGCCCATGGACACGTACTGGTCCACGCGCCGCGCTCCCCCCAGGAACTTGATGTAGTGCCTGGTCGACAGGCCACCCATGCTGTGGCCCACCAGGTGCACGCGGCTGTGGTGCCGAGCCGCGACGCGATCGACCACGTCCGCCACCACGGCGGCGTTGACCAGGTTGTCCTGGCCGGGGAAGTCGATCATGTAGACGGGGTACCCGTCCTGGCGCAGCGAAACGCCCATCGCCAGGTAGGGCAGTGACGAGCTCATCCAGCCGTGCAGCAGAACCACGGGGCTGCGGCCCGGTGTGCTCGCGGCCGCCGACGCGGGGGTCAGCAAACCCATGAGCACCAACGTGATCAGCAGTGGTCTCGGAATCCTCCACCCGGTCGAGCACATCGTCGTGCTCCCTCCGCCAAGGGAAGCTCACCTACTTATCAGTCGGTAAGCTGACGCGAGATCATGGTGCTCTGCGTGATCACGCGTGCACAATCCGTGTCACCGGCACGGCCCATAGGACCGAGCTAGGGGGTCAACACGCGCACGAAGCTCGCAAAGTCGGCGCGAAGTGCCGCAACGCGTCGGCGAAGGCGGGCCGCCACACCGCCCAGTCGTGCCCGCCGTTGCTGATTCGCAACTCCGCCGTGACCCCGGGCCCGCGCCGGGCCGCGTTGTAGAGCGCGGCCGACTCGAAGTCGATGTCGTGGCGCGCCTCGGCCGGATCGGGGTTGGGCCACTCGTCGTCGCCGACCGCGATGTACAGGCGAGTCGGCATCTCCTTGCGCAGCAACGGAAGCAGGCTCGGGTAGTTCAGCCGCTGGTAGACCTGCTCGTCGAAGAGCAGCGCGCCGGAACCGTACGCGCCGAACTCACGAACGGAGGAGTCGGCGGGAGGAAGCGGCGTGTAGACGGCGGGCGAAAGCACCACCGCGTGGCCGAACTGGTCCTGATGGGCCAACGCGTAGCGCAGTGCGCCCGCGCCACCCATCGAATAGCCGCCGACCAGGCGGCCGTCGCGCGCCGCGACCGTCCTCAAAGCACTGTCCACATGAGACACGAGATTTCGGGTGAACGCGGTTTCCACCGCACGTCCGCTGGTGTGCGCGGAGTCGACGTAGTAGTTCCCGCGCGAGCTCCACGGCGCGTCCGGCAGCACGGCCAGCACCGGCGGGATCTCACCGCGCGCGATCATGCGGTCCAGGTCCGGCTTCACCCGCGTCCACGCGCTCATCGAGTCGCCGCGCCCGTGCAGCAGGTACAGCACCGGAAAGCGCCGCGCCTTGTCCCGGTCGTAGCCGCGCGGCAGGTAGACCGTGTACTGGATGTCCTCGCCGAGCGCGGGTGAGTGCACCGAGGCGCTCCGCAGTTCTCCCCCGCGAGGCGGCTCAGCGGCCGCGCCGTGCATCGATGTCATCAGCAGGAGCAGGGCGATGCCGAGCGCACGGCGCATCAGTACCTCCAGAGGTCGGGCTCAGCCGACGGGAAAGTCGAACGCATCGCTGGTGTGGTTCGTCCCGATCCCGCGCACCACGTCATAAGCGAAGCACGTCGCGAGCGCCAATGACCGCACTGGCTCAGCAACATTCGGGCGCAACCGAAGCGAGTCCTGGCGCACCCTCCGCCCGTCCCGCTTGGTGATCGCGCCCGGTGTGAACGCGACGACCTCGTGCAACAGGCAGATCTGGTTCCCTGCCGGATCGAGCAGCGCGTACACCCCGCGCCGCACGTGCCGCGCCGATCCGAGTGCCACACCGTCGGGCCTGGCCACGGTGGTGGGTGGCCGCCCCATTCCCTTGTGGATGGACAGCACCGGGTAACCCTGTTGCGCCACAACGAGGTCGAACACCGTGCGCCCGGAGAACCCCGTGGCGCGCAGGAGCTTCCTCAGCGGGCCGAGCCGCTTGCGCTCGGTCACCGTGGCCAGCGGCGCGCCCTGCTCGCTGTAGACGGCGCACTCGTAGCGCGTGCTCCACAGGTGACGCGAAGCGCTCCAGGGCTGCTCCACCAGCAGCGAGTCAAAACCGTTCAGTGTCACCGGGTCTCCTGATCAGCGAGGGCCGAGTCGACGATGCCGTCGAGCTCCGCGCTCATCTTCGTGCAGTCCCGAACCGGATCGGTGTTGGGACAGGTCAACAGGTGTTCGAGCAGGCGGTGGGCTCCGGTCAGCTCGGCGATGCGCTCCGCCAGCGCGGCGGCCGTCGCCGTCAGCACCTCTCGGCCCCGTGCGCCTTCGCCCAGCAGCTCGGCCGTGTCGGCGAGGCTCACCAGGCCCTGGTGGTGCAGCCGCTGGATGAGCGCCAGCCGCTTCAGCTCCTCGCGCCCGTAGTGGCGGACGTTGCCCCTGCGCTCCGCCGGGGCGAGCAGGCCGAGCTCGTCGTAGTAGCGCAGCGTGGAGATCGGGACGCCGAACGCCTTCGCCACCGCGCTGATCGAGTGCACGCGCCCATCTTGCACTCAAGCCGACTTGAGCGGAAAGGGTGGTCGCATGCGAACAACACACGTGCCGGTCCTCGTCGTCGGCGCCGGACCGGTCGGCCTGTCGACCGCGGCGTTCCTCGCGCACTGGGGCGTCGACTCCCTGGTGATCGACAAGCGCGATCCGACCGAGGCCCCGCCGCGCGCGGACATCAGCCCGAGGACGGTGGAGATCTTCCGCTCGCTCGGCATGGGCGAGGAGCTCACCGAGGCGGGCTGGCGCGCGTCACCGCCCATGAGCACCGTCTTCAAGGACAGCGGGAAGGGCAACGTCCTGCACCGCGGCGACCTTCCGCCGGAGTACGCGCGGCGCCTGCGGACGTGCAGTCCCGTCGATTCCCGCCTCAGCCTGTCCCAGCGGGACATCCAGCTGCTCGTGCTCCGCCGTCTCGGTGACCGCGTGCGGTTGGGCGTGCGCCTGCTCGACTTCACCATGACCGATCTCGTCGTCACCGCCACCGTCGTCGACGAGCGGACGGGCGTGCGGGAGCAGATCACCGCCGACTACCTCATCGGCGCCGACGGCGCGAGGAGCCACGTCCGCGACGGGCTCGGCATCGCGATGTCGGACCTGCGCGCGGTCGCACACCTCAACACGGCCTTCTACCGCGCGGACCTCGGCGACATCGTCGACCAGTGGGGAACGACCAGGTGCTTCGTCCGCAACGAGCACGTCTACGCCACGATCTTCTCCAAGAACGGCCGAGACCAGTGGTCCTCGCACATCATGGACTACCCCGGCAAACCGGGCGGTCCCTCCGAACTGTCGGAAGAGGACACCATCCGCCTGCTCAGGGCCGCGATCGGCGACGAGCGGGCGAGTATCCGGCTCGACGCGGTCACCGCGTGGACGGCAGCGATCGGCATCGCCGACTCCTTCCGCAGCGGTCGAGCCTTCCTGGTCGGCGACGCCGCTCACGTGCAGAGCTCAGCCGGTGGGCTCGGGATGAACACCGGAATCCAGGACGGGCACAACCTCGCGTGGAAGCTCGCCGCCGCGCTCAGCGGCAAACCCTGCTTCTTGGACACCTACGAGCCAGAACGCCGTGCCGCTGCCGAGGCATCGCAGGCGCTGTCGCGACGCTTGCACGAGGCCTACCTGGACGGGGACTCGGACCCGTCGACGTCGATCGCGGAGGACTACCTGCGCGCGATGATGTTCTACGCCTACGGCGACACCGAGACCGATGTGCTGGTGGACAGCGTCGTGGTCGGTTCCCGCTACCCGCACCGCTGGCTGGACGCGGACCAAACTGTGTCCACAGTGGACGGTTCCGGCTGGCGCGTCGTGGACGGGCCGACCCTCATCCGCCCGGACGGGATCGTGGCGTGGACGGCGTGAGCTGACGGCGAACCAGCTCGCAGAACTGCGCGGTTGCGGGGTGCGGCGGCGTGAGCGGCCAGGCCAGGTGGACGGTCACGGGGTCGGCGTCGGCCAGCGCGAGGTAGTGCACGCCGGGGTGCGGGTGGCTGTGGCTGGTGCCCTCGGTGGTCACGCCGACCGCCTCGCCGGTCGCGACCGTGGTGAGCCACTCGTAGACGCCCGGCACCTGGAAGACGTGGGGGCGCGCGGATTCCGGCCACAGCTCGGCCCCGGACGTCGCCGCCGTCGAGCACAGCACCACCGACTCCTCGACGAGGTCCGCCAGGCGCACGGTGCTCTGCGCGGCGAGCGGGTGGTGCTCGGGCAGCGCCACCACGCGCTCCTCCCGCATCAGCGCCAACCTGGAGAACTCCCCGCTGGGCTCCGTGCGGAGGAACGCCACGTCGGCCTCGCCCCTGCGCAGAGCGCCTTCGGGATCGTCCACGCGGCGCACTTCGACCGGGACGTCAGGTCGGCGTTCGCGCCAAGCTCGCAGCAGCGGCACGGTGTGCTTGCCGAGCATCGCCCAGGCGAAAGCGGCGCGCAGCGGTCGCGGGGCGGCTTCGGCGGATGCCTCCGTGAGGGCGTCGTCGAGCTGGTTGAGGATGCGGTGCGCGTGCTCCCACAGGCGTTTCCCGGCCGCCGTCAGCGCGAGGCTGCGCGTGGTGCGCTCGACCAGGCGCGTGCCCAGACGTCGCTCCAGTTGCTCCAAGGTGCGCGAGAGCGCGGGCTGGCTCATGCGCAGCGCGACGGCCGCGTCGGTGATCGTGCCCTCG
Organism: Allokutzneria multivorans; assembly: GCF_039537405.1. NCBI lineage: Bacteria > Bacillati > Actinomycetota > Actinomycetes > Pseudonocardiales > Pseudonocardiaceae > Allokutzneria > Allokutzneria multivorans. The sequence continues at coordinate 413,566 of NZ_BAABAL010000018.1, forward strand.
TCACCGATCGCCGCGAGCGCCCGCAGGTGCCGCACCTCCACATTCATAACCACCGAGCATAAACGCCGCGCAGACGGCATTTCACTCCGGTCGCGCGCGCTCGTAGCGTCGGGGCCATGAGAATCCTGTTGATCGGCGCGACCGGGAAGCTCGGCGCTGCCGTGCACAAGACCCTCGCCGGGCGCGGGCACGAGGTCCGCACCGTCGGCCGCAGCGCCGGGGACCTCCGCCACGACATCACCGACCCCGCCGGAGTCGCGGCCCTGTACGCGGCGGCCGGACCTGTCGACGCCGTGGTCAGCGCGGCGGGTGACGTGCCGTTCAAGCCGCTCGCCGACCTGGCGCCCGAGGACTACCTGAAGGCCTTCCACGGCAAGGTGCTCAGCCAGATCGACCTTGTGCGCCAAGGCGTTCAGCACATCGCCGAGCGCGGTTCCTTCACGTTGATCACCGGCGTGCTCAGCCGCGAGCCGATCCCGGCGGGTGCCGCGGCGTCCATGGCCAACGGCGCCGTCGAGGCGTTCGTGCGCGCCGCGGCCATCGAGATCGCTCCGCAGCGCGTCAACGCCGTGAGCCCGTCGGTGTTCACCGAGAGCCTCGCGGACTACGGCGACTCCTTCCCGGGCATGCCGCCGGTGAACCTCTCCGACGTGGCCCAGGCGTACGTCCGCTCGGTGGAGGGCGCCCAGACCGGCCAGGTCTACATCCCCTGACCCATCACACACCGCCTCCCGCAGGCCACTTAAGCCCTCAACGGGTCGTTTAGTGCGTTGGGAGCACCAAACGACCCGTTCAGCGCGCTCAACGCACCAAACGCGGCGTTCGCGGGGTGGGGGTGACGCCGTGGGCCCGGAGGCCGGCGAGGACCACGTCGACGGCGGCGGTGGGGGCGGGACCGACGGGCAGGGCGGCGTGGATGATCCGGGTGAGCGCGGGGACGAGCGGCCGGACCACCACGCCGTCCCGCTCGTCCACGGCCAGCGCGGGCAGCGCCGCCACCGCTAACCCGAGGCGCACCTGGTCGAGCAGCAGCGGGTAGCTGCCGAAGTGCCCGGCGATCTCGGGCTCGAACCCGGCCTGACGGCACCGCCGGAGCACGAGCTCGGACAGGTAGCACGCGGGCCGGTCCATCGCCCACCGCTCCCCCGCCATCGACCCCAGCTCCAGCTCCTCCGCCGAAGCGCCCGGATGTCCTTGCGGCAGAACGACAACCACCGGATCGCTGCCCAGGCGCACGTACCGGACCTGAGCGTCGACGGGGAGCCAGCCGTCGGCGAAGTCGTACACGACCGCCACGTCGACCTCACCGCGCCGCAGCATCCGCAGGCCGTCGTGGGGCTCCAGCTCGGTGACCGTGAGCCGCAACCGGGGATGGCTCCGCCGCAGCTCGGCCGCGACGGGCAGCACGACCGCGCGCAGTGCGCTGGAGAACGCCGCGACCCGAACGTCGCCGACGGGTTCGGTGCGCCGCGACGTCAGATCCGCCTCGGCCGCTTCGATGGAGCGCAGGATCTCCCGGGCGTGCGCCGCGAGCCGCACTCCGGCCGGGGTCAGGCTCACCCGGCGGCCGTGGTGCTCCAGCAACGTCGCGCGCGCCTCCTGTTGCAGCACGGAGAGCTGTTGCGAGACCGACGACGGGCTCATCGCGAGCGCTTCGGCGACCGCGCGGATGGTGCCCAGGCTCTCCAGCTGGACCAGCAGGCGCAGGCGCCAGGGACTGAGCACGGGCACTCCGGACTGATCGCTTCATCCGAACAGGCTGAGCATAAATCATCGATGGACCCGCACGGTTGACCCGACCTAGCGTGATCCGCATGGCGAACAGTTTCTGGAGCGACGTCGACCGGCACGTGCTGCGCTACGGCGGCGGTTTCACCCCGGAGATCATCGACCGGGCCGAGGGCAGCCACGTGGTGACCGAGGACGGGCGGCGCGTCCTGGACTTCACCTCCGGGCAGATGAGCGCGATCCTCGGCCACTCGCACCCGGAGATCGTGGCCACCGTGCGCGAGGGCATCGGCAAGCTCGACCACCTCTACAGCGGCATGCTCTCCCGCCCGGTGGTCGAGCTGTCCCGGCGGCTGGCCGAGACGTTGCCGGACCCGCTGGAGAAGGTGCTGCTGCTGTCCACCGGCGCGGAGTCCAACGAGGCCGCGATCCGGCTCGCCAAGCTCGTCACCGGCAAGTTCGAGATCGTCTCCTTCAGCCGCTCCTGGCACGGCATGACCCAGGCCGCGGTGAACGCGACCTACTCGGCGGGCAGGCGCGGCTACGGCCCGCCGGTGCCGGGCAACATCGCCATCCCCACGCCCAACCCCTACCGCCCGGACTTCGTCGACGCCGACGGGCAGCTGGACTGGCGGCGACAGCTGGACTTCGCCTTCGACCTCGTGGACGCGCAGTCCGTCGGCAGCCTCGCCGCGTGCATCGTCGAGCCGATCGTCAGCTCCGGGGGCTTGATCGTCCCGCCGGAGGGCTACCTGGCCGCGCTGCACGCCAAGTGCCGCGAGCGCGGGATGCTGCTCATCGCCGACGAGGCGCAGACGGGCCTGTGCCGCACCGGCGACTGGTACGCCTTCGAGCGCTCCGGCATCGTCCCGGACATCCTCACGCTGTCGAAGACCCTCGGGGCCGGGCTCCCGCTCGCCGCGGTGATCACCAGCGCGGAGATCGAGGAGCGCGCGCACGAACTCGGCTACCTGTTCTTCACCACGCACGTCTCCGACCCGCTCGTCGCCGCGGTCGGCAACACCGTGCTCGACGTGCTGACCCGTGACGACATGGCCACCCGCGCGGCCGAGTCCGGCGCGCACCTGCGCGAAGGCCTGGAGAAGCTGCGCGCCGAGCACGAGATCGTCGGCGACGTGCGCGGGCGCGGGTTGTTCCAGGGCTTGGAGCTGGTGCTGGACCGCGAGTCCAAGCGCGGCTCCGACGAGCTGGGCCGCTGGGTGACGCGCCGCTGCCTGGAGCTCGGGCTGCACATGAACATCGTCCAGCTTCCCGGCATGGGCGGGGTTTTCCGCATCGCACCACCGTTGACGAGCACCGAGGAGGAGCTGTCGACGGGCCTGGCCGTGCTGGACCGCGCGCTGGGGGAGGTTCCTGTCGGGGAGTTCGTCTAGGGTCGCGGCGTGCTGAGCAACGACAAGGACCAGGCGCTGCCCGCGTTGACCGTCAACCAGGCGAGGATGCTGCGCGTTCTCGTGAAGAGCGTCGCCACCAAGGCGGGACACGAGGTGACCCTCCACGGCGATCACTTCGTGGACTCCGACGACGTCGTGTACGGCCTGGACGCGTTGTCCCGCAACGTGAGCGGCCTTCCGGTGAAGGACTGGACGGAGGCCGTCGAGCGCCACGTCTCGACGCTGCGGGCCGCCATGAAGGGGCCCGACGAGTTCGACGTGCCCACCGAGGACCTGCTCTCCCGCACCTACCTCCGGCTCTACGAGAACGCCGCGCTGCCCGACGTGGACTGGCTCGGCTACGGGCGCGAGGCGTTTCCCGGCGTGACCGAGCTGCTCGCGCTCGACCTGCCGGAGACCGTGGCCCTGTACAACGACGACCGCGTGCGACGGCACGGCCTCGACGTCCTGCGCGAGGCCGGTCTGCGCAACCTCCGGGCCGTGGTTCCCGACCACCGCACGGAGATCGACGGCGTCCAGGTCCTCGCGGGGTCGGTGTACGTGGCCTCGACCGCGCTCGTGCTCGACGAGGTCGTCCAGCGCACGACGGGCGAGCGGGAGCTGCCCAACGGCGTGCTCGTCGCGATGCCCTTCCGCAACCAGCTGCTGTACCACGTACCGCGCGACCAGGGCTTCGTCGAGTCGCTGAACGCCATGGCGGGCATGGCGATCAGTGGCCACAGCACGGAGGCGGGGCCGCTCAGCCCGCACGTGCACTGGTGGAACAAGGGCGAGTTCCAGCAGCTGACCCGGCACGACGAGGCCGAGGGCAGCATCGAGATCCACGTCGACGGCGGGTTCGCCGACATGTTCCGCCGCCTCATGCCCGACTAGGACGCGTCCTGTGAGCGGTTGAGCTGCGCCTCCCAGTGCCGCCGGGGTTGGGATGTCTTCAAGACCACCAAACCCCCCTGTTGATCATCGCTAACCGCCGCAAACCCTGCGGTCTTGCGGGGTTTGCTGTCGTTGAAGACGGCCGGGGCGGGGGTTGGGTGGTCTTGAAGACCGGCGAACCCGATGACTCGCAGGACAGGCCCTAGGACCTGTCCTGTGAGCGGTTGAGCTGCGTTTCCCGGTGCCGCTCGGCGCTCGCTAGCGCCTGGCGTCGAAGGACCACACGGCGCGGGGACCGGGGCCGACGACGAGGGTGGACCGCCCGAGCCGTTCTTCGTGGCGCGTGACGGGTCGGTTGAGCGACATCCCCACCTCGCGCAGGCCGACCTGGCCCAGCGCGGCGACGTCGAGCCGGATCGTGGTGCCTCCGCGCTGCGCGACGGTGCCGCCGCCCGCGACCGGGTGCAGCGCGAAGCCGCCGGAGCGCAGCAGCGGCACGGTGTTGGCGAGGTCGCGCGCGGTCATCGCGATCCTGATGTCCGTCACATCGCGCATGAGGTGCTTCGCGTAGTCGTCTGACAGGTAGCGCTCACGACCCACGTCGCCCGGGAACGCGGCCGGTTCGGTCTTGCTCCTCGGGTCGGCGAAGTACTCCGGCAGGTACTCCATCCCCCAAGCCCCGAAGGCGTCGTACTGGGCGCTGGTGAAGACGCCGTCGAACCACGGAACCGGAATCCCGTCGCCGAAGTCGCGGGTCTGGCGGAACACCACCGGATCAGTGATTCCCTGGTCCCGCAACCGGTTGAGCACCGTCGGGAGGTCTCCGGCGCGCTCGGCGGAGACCGCCAGCCCCGCGCGCCCGATCGTGCCGTCCGCGCCGGGCAGGTCGCCGACGCCGAACACCTCCAGGTAGGTCTGCCTGCCCATCAGGTAGCGCCCGGTCCACTTCGACCCGCCCGCTCCGGTGGTGGTGCGGACCTGGAAGTTGGCGAAGTCCTTGAGGTAGGCCGAGTGCTCGACCGCGTCGGCGGTCTCCCGGTCGAACACCCCGTAGGCGTGGTTGTAGAACAGCAACTGCCGTCCGGAGGACGATGTCTGCGCCGCCACGCCCGTGAGGCTCCCGAGGAGAGAGCCCGCGAGGGTCATGGCGAGGACCACGAGCATCCGCGACTTCCGGCGAATCAGCATGAGCCGGAGGATAGGGACGCGCGAGCCGCTTTCGGGGCGGCTTCGCCGAAAGCGCGCGCGGGCTGGTCCCTTGGGCCGCACGCGCTTGATCTGACCGGCCCAGTCCCTACCTGCGCTGCTCGGGGATCCGCCAGGCGCGCGGGTGGTACCAGCGCTGGTGCAGCAGCTTGCCGTTCGGGCGCAGCGTGGAGGCGAAGGCCAGCGCGGTGATCGCGCACAGTGTGAGCACGAGCGCGTTGTTGCCGGTCTCCGCGCTCAGGGTGAGCACCCCGTACTCGCCGATCATGAACGTGCTGTGCAGGCCCCAGCACACCGCGACGGTGGGCATGGCCGCGCGGAAGGTCGACAGCACGGCGATGCTGTCGACCACCACGACCATGGCGATCAGCGACAGCGGAGCCGCTCCGGTCGCGGCGACGATGCTGGTCACCACCAGGGCCAACGCCGCGCCGAGCGGGAAACCGAACGCCGCCGGGATAGGCAGGCGGGAGCGTCGCATGCGAGCCAGTGAAGCGCCTACTCACGCGGGGAGGCAAGCACCCCGCGCAAAGATCGAGTTCACGCGGCCATGCGCAGCGGGCTCCGCTCCCGCGCGGGCAGCGCCTTCACCGCCTGCGCCCACAACCACAGCGCCAGCACCACCAGCGCGGCAGCCTCGACAAGAGCGAGCGGGGTCCCGAGCATCGGTACCACCCTGTCGAAGATGTAGGCGGGCGCGGCCGCCAACTCCTCGGCCGCCTCCAGACCGAAGATGACGGCGGAGGCGAGCGACCAAGCGGCGCTCATCCGCCACGCCTTCAGGTAGTACCCGATCACGTACACCACGGCAGCCACCGCGATCGCGGCGTGGAAGAGCCCGTAGGGCAGCCAGGTCATCCCGATGTAGGTCACGACGAGACCGGCGAGCGCCACCAACCACCACCGCACCCGCACCTGCGGCGCGTCGGAGTGGAACCCGGCGAAGACGCACACGGTGTACAGCGCACTGCTCGCGCAAAACACCAACGTGTAGCCGGAGAGGTCCTCCCCGCTGATCACCGTGTCGACGGTCAACGACACCACGGCCGCCAGGGACAGGCCAGCCGCCATCCGCGCTACCAGGCGCGCCCCGCTGAGCAAGGCGAGGAACGTGACCAACGACAGCGACCAGAAGCCGACCCAGGCCACGTCGTACCACTGCCACGCCGCCGTGCCCTCCGCCATTCCCGGCTCGTAGTGCCCTGACAGTTCGGGGAACAAGCGCAGCAGGCCGAACATCACGGAGACGGTCGAGACGAACAGCAGTCCCAGCAACGCGACGAGGCGGACGACCTGGCCCTTGACGAGGGCTCGCGGGCTGCCCGTCGTGCCGGGCCAACGCGTGCGCGCCGACAGCGCGAGGAGGCTGCCGAACTCGCCCCACCCCGGCCAGTTCCCGGTGTTCCCCTCGGCGTCGTCGAGGAAGGCCGCGACCATCTCCTCCTCGCGCTCGGCCCGGTACCACTTCGGCAGCACCACGAGCATCCTGCGGTAACGCCGTTCCAGCATCGTCGGGACCACGGTCATGCCGTTCCTCGCTCTCCTGAACACACGACCGACTATATATCGTCCCCCGATATATGCCAACGGCCGATCCCTCAGGACCTCCTCGCGGGAGCGCCGAGGAGCGCGGTGATCACGTGGCGCAGGCGCGCGTGGACGTCGTCGGGCGCGGTCAGCACGAGGTGGTGCAGGGCGCCGACCACCGCCAGGGCCAGCGCCTCGGGGGACGCGTGAGCCGGGATGCGTCCGCGCTTGCGCTCCGCGGCGAGGTAGGTGGCGGCGGCGTGCTCGATCGCGTCGAGACCGGCGGTCCTGTCACCGAGAACGGCGTGCACCCGAGCAGCCAATTCTGGCCGTGCGACAAGGAGTTTGGCCAACGTGCCGAGCGTCGACGGCGGCGTCGCGGTGATCGCTTCACACAGGTTGCCGGCGACCTCGCCCGTGCCGACGCGCTCCGCCAGCGCCCCCGCTCCGGCCGACACCAGGAAGGCGCGGTCGACGGCGTAGGCGGCCAGGAACCCGTCGAGATCGGCGAAGTGCGCGTGCAGCAGGCCGGTCGCAACCCCGGCTTCGGCGGTGACGGCGCGCCCGCTGAGCCTGCCCGGCCCGTCCCTGGCGATCACCCGCTCGACGGCGGCGAACAGCTGCTGCCGGACCTCCGGGATGGCGACTCCTCTGGGCATTCGCCGAGTCTACGGGACTTGCGCCCAGTATGAGCACGTGTTCATACTCAGTTTGAACACGCGTTCATACTGGGAGGTAGCCGCAGTGACGAAGAAGTTGGTGGTGGCAGGGGCGGGGATCGCCGGGCTGGCCACCGCGCTCCGGTTGAGCAGGGCCGGGTGGCAGGTGCTCGTGGTCGAGCGCGCCCCGGCCAGGCGCAGCAGCGGCTACATGGTCAACCTGCTCGGCCACGGCTACGACGCGGTCGAGCGAATGGGCCTGCTGCCCGCGCTCACCCCGCGCGATCTGGGCCTGTTCACCGCGCTCATCGTGCGGCCCGACGGGAGCCAGAAGTTCACCGTGCCCGCCGCGCTCGCCGAAGCCGCCGTGGGCCCGCGCGCGCTGACCGTTTTCCGTGGCGATCTGGAGTCCGTGCTGTACGAGGCTGTGTGCGACCACGTCGAGATCCGTTTCAGCACAACGGTTGTGGGCGTCTCGCAGGACTCTGGAGGCGTCGATGTCGTGCTCAGCGACGGGACGACCGAGCGCGCCGATCTCCTCGTGGGCGCGGACGGTCTGCACTCCGGCGTGCGCGAGGTCGTGTTCGGCTCCGAAGCCGACTTCCGCGTGGACATGGACCACCTCGTCGGGGCTTTCCCATTGAGCCGGTTACCGCGCGAGGTCCCCGACGGCGCGAGCGCCACGTTCATCGGCCCGCGCCGCACGGCCGCCGTGGTCAACCTCGGGCCGGGCAGTTCGTCCGCGTTCTTCGCCTACCACCGCGCGGACACCGCGACCGAGCTGGCGCGCGGCCCCGCTCAAGCTCTGGGCGAGGCGTTCGCTGACCTGGGCGGGGCGTTCCCGGAGGTCCTCGCCCAGGTCGGCGACGGCGCGTACTTCGACTCGGTCAGCCAGATCGCGATGGACTCGTGGAGCCGTGGGCGGGTCGTGCTGCTCGGCGACGCCGCGTGGTGCGTGACGCTGTTCGCGGGCTACGGCGCCGCGCTCGCGCTCACCGGCGCCGACCAGCTCGGCATCGCGCTGGCGGAGCACGACGTCCCGACCGCGCTCGCGCTCTGGGAATCCCGGCTGCGCCCCGAAGTTCGCAAACGCCAAGCCTTGGCCCGCAAAGGAATCAGCCAGTTCGCCCCGCCCACGCGAGCGCACGTGTTCGCCCGCGACCTGGTGATCCGCGCGATCCAGCTGCCGGGACTGCGTGGGCTGGTCCGGCGCTCCGTGCAGCGCGCGAACCAGCCGAAGCCGCTCAGCTGAGGTCGGACGGCTCGCCCAAGGACAGCTCGTCGAAGGGCAGGGAACGCAGGAAGTCCTTGGCGTCGAACAGTTCTCCGGCGGTCACGGCACCGCTCGTCAGCGCGCGGCCGGACAAGATCCGCGAGGTCGCCTCCACCACGATCGGGGCGGTGAACGCGTAGATGTCGCGGCCCCGCGCGAAGACCCGCCGAGTCGTTTCTCCGCGTCGCACAACGACTTCGACCACGAACACCTGTGCGGAACGACCACTGGCGTCCACCGCCTCGGGACCGTCGGGCGAAGGGTCGACGAAGTCCTTGAGCGGAGTGGTGTTGATGAAGGAGGTGATGCGCTCGGTGTCCAGGTGCTGGGCGATCGTGACGACGTCGGTGGTGGAGAACTCGCCGACGACGTCCTGGGTGCCGAACGGGGCGGGGAAGGTCCACGTCGACTTCGGCTGCGGCTCGTCACCGGGCCGCACGCTCAGCTGGTGGTCGGCGTAGACCACCCGGCGCCCAGCTCGGCGCGCACCCGCGAGCAGCGTGCCGCGCGTCGGCTGCCAGCTGTCGAGCGCGACGGCGACGGAGACCTCGTCGGCGCTGGCCCACTCCCCCAGCGCGGCGGTCGCGAGCAGGTCGCCGAGCGCACCGTAGAAGGCCATCACCGGCGCGATCACGATGCCCGACTCCTTCACCCCGGGGTCCTGGCGGTAGGTGTCGAAGGTGTCGATCGCCACCAGGGTCTCGCCGGTGACGTCGAGGTAGTGGATCCCGGCGCGCAGCGCGGCCTCGATCAGCGGCGGCGCGGTGTCCCCGAACGGCCCCGCGCAGTTGATCACCGCGACGGCCCCGGCGAGCGCGCGATCGAGCGAGGCGGGGTCGTCGGCGGAGGCGACCCGCGCCTCCAGGCCACCCGCGACCTCGGCGAGCTTCGCGGCGTCGCGCCCGGACAGCACGGGGGTGAACCCGCGCCCCAGCAGCTCCGCCGTCACGAACTTGGCGGTGTGCCCGTAGGCACCGAACACCGCGACCACCGGCTTCGTCATCTCATCTCCTCGTGTTCTGAGCTTGATGAGATCGTGCTGGCCCGGGGCGCGGAGGAACACCGTGCACAGCGACACCGTGCGCTAGGTTCGCGTCATGCGCAGGCCCCATCGCGTCGTCATGGCCGTCACCGACGCCATGCCGATCTTCGAGGCGGCGGTCCCGTGCCAGATCTTCGGCGTGGACCGCCCGCACCTGGCCGACCCGTGGTACCGGTTCTCGGTCGTCCCCGTCGGCACCGGGGCTGTGCGGCTGAGCCCCGGCTTCACCCTCGCGCCGACCGACGGTGGCCTCGACCTCGCCGATGTGGACACGCTCGTGGTCCCGGCCTGCGAGAACGTGCACGACAACCCGCCGGCCGAGCTGGTCGAACTCGTCCGCGAGGCCCACCGGCGCGGCATCCGCATCCTGTCGATCTGCTCCGGCGCCTTCGTGCTGGCCGCCGCCGGGGTGCTCGACGGGCGCCGGGCGACGACGCACTGGCTGCACGCGGACGAGCTGGCGCGGCGCTATCCCGCCGTGCGCGTCGACGCGACCGTGCTCTACGTCGAGGACGCCAACGTGATCACCTCGGCCGGGACCGTCGCCGGGATCGACGCGTGCCTGCACGTGGTGCGGATCGACCACGGCGCCGCGGTGGCCGCCGAGCTGGCCCGCCGCCTGGTCACGCAACCGCACCGCGACGGCGGCCAGTCGCAGTACCACCGCCCGGCGGCGCCCGCGCTCCGCGAGGACTGGCTGGCCGCGTTGCTCGACTGGGCCGACGAGCACCTGCACCTGCCGCTGACCACCACCGATCTGGCCGAGCGGGCGAAGGTCAGCGTGCGCACCGTCGAACGCCGCTTCGCCGAGGCGCTCGGCATGTCACCGCTGCAATGGCTTCTGCGGCAACGGGTTCGGCGCGCGCAGCAGTTCCTGGAGACCAGCGACCGGCCCATCGGCTGGATCGCCGACAACTGCGGTTTCGGTGGGGCCGCGAGCCTGCGCGCCCACTTCGCGCGCATCGTCGGAGTCCCGCCGAGCGCTTACCGCCGCGCCTTCCACGAACGCGCCGACGCCGCCCGCATCGCCAGCTGACCGGTGGTCACTGCACCGGTTCGAGGACGTTCAGCTGTTCGAGGCCCGTGATGATCAGGTCGACGCCCAGCGCGGCCAGCAGCACGCCGAGGACGCGGACGAGCACCCACGCGTAGGTCATCTTCACGTAGCGCAGCAGGATGCCGAGCACCAGGATCGCGACGAAGTCGAGCCCGATCACCGCGACGTAGGCCCCGGCGAGGGGCAGGCTCGACGGCAGGGTGCTCGCGTCCGCCATCAGGAACAGGTACGCCACCGCGACGGGGTTGGCGTAGTACGCGGTCGCCAGCTCGTGCGTGCCGCCGGTGCGGTCCTCCCCGTGCGAATGCGGACGCCGGTCCAGCACGAGGTCGAGCGCGTGCACGAACAGGATCACCCCGCTGGCGAGCATCAGCGCGCCGCCGCTGATGTGGAACACCTGGATGAGCAGGCGCCCGGCCACGATCACGAAGAGCCCCGTGCCGAGCGCCATCGCCGTCGTGGTCAGCGCGACGCGCCAGCGGCGACGGGAGTCCACGTGCTCGGTGTCGCTGACGAAGGCCAGCAGGATCTTCGGCGGACCGACGACGGCGATGAGGATGCTGAACGCCTCGACGAACTTCATGGCCGCAATGGTCGTGCGGGTGCGCGAACTCCGCTATTCGAACCGGCGCGCCCGCGAGTGGCCGTCGAGGGCCGGGGTGTCTTCAAGACCGGCAAACCCTCCTGTTGATCATCGTTAACAGCCGCAAACCCGGTGGCGTTGCGTGGTTTGCTGTCGTTGAAGACGGTTGAGGTGGGGGTTGGGTGGTCTTGAAGACCGGCGAACCCCGAACCCACCCGACGCGGCCCGGCCGTCCGGGCGAACGGTGCGTGGCCTCCGCGTCCCTCGTTCCGGTGCCCCCGACACCTCCGAGCGGCTGATCTTGTCCTCGGTCCGGGCGGCGGTCCACGCTCCTGATCATGGTGCTCATACGCGGAAAGCTGTGCGTCGCCGTGCTGGCGATCCTGACCGTCCTGTCGGGAGCCTCCTCCGGGCTCGCCAGCGCGCAACAGCAGCGGACGAGAGCCGCCGAGCAGAACGAGCTCAGCGACGGAGCGGCGACCGTCCTGGTGTTCCGGCTGCGCGCGGACTGCGTCAGGAACGCGACCTTCTCCTTCTGCGAACTCGTCAAGGACAAGGACCCCAAGGGCAAGCTCACCGACAAGTCCGACGCGGACGCGAAGAAGTCGGTCAAGGGCGTCTTCGACAACGGCAAGCAGTTGGCCAGCAGCATCGCCAACTCCGACCTGAAGGACGCCGCCAAGGGCCTCAAGATCGACAAGACGAGCGCCGCCACGGTCAAGAAGACCGTCACCGACCACGTGCTGAAGAAGGTCGAGAAGCACGACTCCTTCGCCAAGACCAAGCCCGGCAAGGCGTACCTGAAGAACGCCGCGCCGTCCAAGGGCGGCGCCGCGCTGTGGGCCGCCAACACCGCGTTCACGCTCATGGACTCGAAGTCCACGACGACCGACAAGGTGGTGGCGGCGGTCGGGATCATCCCCGTCATCGGGGCCGCGGCCAGCTTCCTCCAGACGGTCAACAAGGAGGACGCGACCTTCGAGGACATCATGGTCGGGTCGATCGCGCTCGTCGCCTCGATCGTCGTCATCGCGAACCCGTTGATCGGCGCGGGCATCAACGCCGTGCTGGCCGCCTACGCGCTGGGCAAGGCGCTGTTCGAGTGGATGAGCTCCCCGACCGACAGCCGCAAACCGCTCACCGTCGAGGACTTCCGCAAGCACGAGATCGCCAAGATCGGCGCGCAGTGGGAGGCGGGCGGCACCAAGGCGGTCCTGCAGGCCAAGGGCAAGACGGGCGAGCAGATACTCACGATCATGCTCCGGCCCACGGACAACGTCGTCGGCCTCCGCACGAAGGACGTCGTCCCGAAGCAGGGGGATCCGGTCGGCTCCAACGACACGACGATCGCGCCCCTCGCGCTCACCACGCCCGAGGGTTTCACCGCGACCGCCGTCAGGTACTACCTCTCCGGCAGTCTCAAGGCGACCGCGAAGTGCGCCAACGCGAAGCCGGATGCCATCCCCTACTGGGAGTGCCGCACCGACAAGGAACAGCACCTCACGGTGACGGCGAACACCCCCTTGGTCGTGGACGTCGTCGTCAACGCCACGAAGGCCGACCTGTGCACGACGGAGAAGCAGTGTGAGAACGCCAAGCTGCGCATCGACCTCTCCGCCTACGCCCCGGCGAAGAACGGCGAGCCCTACAGCATGGTGCTGATCCCCTACAAGATCATCTGAGCGTGAGCCGGGTCCGCCGCGCGGTGGGCCCGGCTCAGTTCGTCAGACCGGCGCGGTCGAGGACCTCGATGTGCTCGCGCATGCGCCGCGCGTCCTGCTCCCGCCCGAACTGGGTGAACAGCTCCACCGCCTCCTGCCACGCCTCGCGGGCCCGATCGGGCCTTCCGGACGCTGCGTAAGCCTTGCCGAGCCCTTCCAAGGGGTCGGCGATGCCGAGCCGGTTGCCGAGTTCTCGGTACAGCGCAAGGCTTTGCCGGTAGTAGGCGATCGATTCCTCGTGGTTGCCCGCGCCCAGCTCGATGAAGCCGAGGCTGTCCAACGTGTTGGCCTGTTCCGGGGACGGCACCCATTGCCGGAACAGCTCCAACGCCTCTCGGCAGTGCTGCCTCGCCTCGTCGAGACGACCGAACTTGGCCAGGTCCCACCCGTAGCAGTTGAGGCCGATGGCCTTCCACACGGGATCGCCGAGCGCGCGGTAGAAGTGCAGCGCCTGCCTGGCGTGCTCCATCGCCACGACATCGTCCCCCTGCTGCTCGCAGGCTCGGGACAGCGCGCGGTGGATGTGCCCCTGCTGGGCGTCGTCGTGCTCAGCGGCGAGGGAGAGCGCCTGCTGGAGGTGGCCGATCCCCTCCCCCGTACGCCCGAGGCTGGCGTGCGCGAGCCCGAGGTACTGCAGGGCGAGCACGCGGGTCATCGGGTCGTCCAGGTGCTCGGCGGCTTCCGAAGCGGCCTCCCAGACCGTGAGCCAATCGCGGTGCAGCAGGCTCACTTGCACGAACGTGTTGAGCGTCCACGCGATCCGCCACGTGCTGAGGTGCCACCCCCGCTCGGCCGTCGCCTGCTGGAGAGCGAGCACGCACTCGTGTTCGGCGGTGAACCACAGCAGCGCCGCCGCGCGCTCCACCGGCGGCTGCACGTGTGTGCCGGGCGCGGGCGGGTCGAGCTCGACGGGCGGGCGGAACGGCAGCAGCACGCGGTCGCACGCGTAGGCGGTGTGCAGGTGGAAGTCGACGAGCCGGCGCAGCGCGTCCTCGGGCAGCTCTCCCCCGATCTCGGCCGCGTAGCGCCGGACCAGGTCGTGCATGCCGAAGCGCCCGCGCGCGTCCTGGCTGATCAGCGAAGCCTGTTCCAGTCCGCGCAGCAACGTCCGCGTGGCCTTCACCGGCAGGCCGAGCAGCGACGCGGCGGCGTGCACGCTGATGTCCGGACCAGGCGCGGCACCGAGCAGCCCGAACGCGTTCGCCTCCTCGGGCGTGAGCGCGTGGTAGGACCACGACAGCACGCTGGGCAGGCTCGCGGTGGAGTCTTCGTCCTCCAGCGCGCTCAGCCCGAGGTCGTGCAGCTCGTCGGCCAGCGCGGAGAGCGGGAGCTGCGGGCGGGTCTGCGCGTGCGCCGCGACGATGGTCAGCGCCAAGGGAAAACCGCCGCACAGAGCCACAAGCCGGTCGACCGCGCCGTGCTCGGCCGAAGTCCTGGCCGCGCCGAGCCGGTCACGCACGAGGCCGTGAGCCTCCACATCGGACAGAACGTTCAAGGGCACGTGGTGCGCGCCGTGGCCCGTGACGAGCCCGGTGAGCCGGTTGCGGCTCGTGACGACGACCTTGCACAGCTCGCTGCCGGGCAGCAGCGGCGACACGTGGGCGGTGTCGACGGCGTTGTCCAGCACCACCACCATGCGCCGCTCCGCGATCAGGCTGCGGAACAGGGCCGAGCACGCGTGCGGGTCGGCGGGGATCTGGCTCGGGTCGACGCCGAGCGCGCCGAGGAATCCGCGCACGGCGACGGCGGGTTCCATCGGCGCGTTGTCCGGGCTGAAGCCGCGCAGGTCCACGAACAGCTGGCCATCGGGGAAGTGCGCGGCGTGCCGATGGGCCCAGTGCAGCGCGAGCCAGGTCTTGCCGATCCCGCCCGCCCCGGCGATCACGGAGATCCTTTCCTTGTGCCCCAAGCGGTCCAGCTCGTCGTCGCGCCCCACGAACGGCGCGGGCGCTGCGGGAAGCTGACGCGGGACGACGCGCGCGGCGGATGTGGCGGCCAGGTCGGGGTCGGCGGCCAGCAGCCTCCGGTGCAGCTCCTGCAACGCGGTGCCGGGGTCGGCGCCCAGCTCCTCGACCAGGCGTTGGCGCACGACGCGGTAGTGCTCCAGCGCGTCGGCGGTCCGCCCGGCCTGGTGCAGCGCCCGCATGTACTGGTCGGCGACGTGCTCGTCCAGCGGGTGCTCCGTCGCGAGCGCGGCCAGCTCGACCACGAGCTGCTCCCCCTGTCCCAGGCGCAGCCTCACGTCGACCAGGTCGCGCCGCGCGGTGAGCCGTTCCCGCTCCAGCCGTGCGCGCTCGTCCTCGGCCCACTCCCCCTCGACGCCGGTCAGCGCCTCCCCGCGCCACAGCTGGAGCGCTTCGGTCAGCAGCCGCTCCGCCCGCACGTCGTCGCCCTGGCTGGCCGCCTCCGCGCGCAGGGCTCGAAACCGTTGCAGGTCAACGGAATCGCTGATCAACGCGTAGCCGCTGGGACGCCGTTCGATCAGCACGTCGTCGACGCCGTCGAGTGCCTGGCGCAGCCGGGAGATGTAGCTGTGCAGCGTCGCCCTGGCGCGGCGGGGCACGTCCTCGCCCCAGACCCGCACGGCGAGGCGGTCGGCGGGAACCACCCGACCGGCGTCGGCGGCCAGCGCGGCCAGCACCAGCCGCTGCTTGGCGGGACCGAGGTCCACCGGCCGCCCGTTCCCGTCCGCGGCCACCTCGCCCAACAAGCGCAACACCCCTGGACGCCCCCTTGTCACGCTCCGACCTGCGCTTTGCAGAATCTCGCAAGCGTTCCACACGATAGAGGTCCCACGGTGTGCGCAGCTCCACGACCCACCGAGGGGAACAACCATGAAAACACGAGTTCTCAACGCATTCGCGGTCTCCGCGCTGGCCACCGCGGGCCTGCTCTCCGCCGTCGCCCCGGCCTCCGCCGCGCCCGCGAAGCTGAAGTGCGAAGCCGGGCATTTCTGCGCCTACGAGCACATCAACTTCGGCGGAGCCGTCCTCGTCCACTCCAGGGCCGGGCGGGGGGACACCGTCGACGTGGTCAACGACAGGACATCGTCGGGCTCCAACAACACCGGCAACCTGTGGGTCGGCGTCAACCTGCGCCTGGGCATCGGCGACGACGTCTTCAAGTGGGCGAAGTACACCGACGCCAGCACGCTCGGCGGCGCGAACGACAAGATCGACAAATTCGACGTCAAGTAGCCGGGTGCGCGAGGGGGTGCCGTGGCGGCGCCCCCTCGCTCTCGTGGGAGGACATGGCAGTGATGCGATCTGCTCTGGTAGCGGCCCTGCTCGTACTGATCACGGCCTGCGGCGGCACGCCCGGCAAGCCCGTCGCCGACCAGCTCCGCGAACTCGTCGACCGGCCCGCGTCGCTCGACGTGGCGGAGAACCGGCAGATCGGCGAGTGCATGCGCCGCGCCGGGCTGTCCTATCCGGACGTTCCGCCGCCGCGTGAGGACCGCCCCGTCGTGGGGCTCGTCCGAGCCTCAGCTCCGCTGCGCCTGGAAGACGCGCGCCGCGAGGGCTACCCGGACTCGGTGATGATCCCTCCGCCGCGCCAGGGCCCGGTCGAGGCGCACGCGGAAGCACTGCCGCCCGAAACCAGGGAACGCTTCAACGATCTGCTGCGCGGAGACACCGGCACCGACGTCCGCGTGACCCTCGCCGGGGGCTTCGAGACGGCCGCGTCCTCCGGCGGATGTGTTGGCAGCGCACGGAAACAGCTCTACGGCTCGGTCGCGAACTTTCTCACTGTCTTCTACACCGCCGAGCTGGCTCAACGACAGGCGAGCGGCGCGGACAGAGATCCGGAGGTCGTTGCGGCGTACGAGTCCTACGCAAAGTGCATGGGCACGAAGGGTCACAGGGTCGCGGCTCCGGCCGAAGCCGTGGCGCTGGCGAAGAAACGTCCGGCTGAGGAGATCGCCGTGGCGACGGCTGATGCCGAGTGTCGGGGGGTTACGCGGTTGCACGCGGTTCGGGAGGCGGCGGCGGATCGAATTGTGCGGCGCTGGTTGGGCGATAATTCGGGTGCTGTTGTGCAGGCTCATGCGTTGTTGGGTGAAGCTTTGCGCGTTTCTGGCGTGGGGTCGCCATTTCCCAGCGTGGGGTCGGCTTGACCTGGGGGCCCCTTGCGCGTGCCCCTGGGCCTTACAGGGGCACGGGATAGAACACCCGGCCCTCGCGGAAGCGTATGGCACGCGCACCCCAGGTAAAGCCTCGGTTTTGTTGGCGTCTTGCGTTCCAGCGTGGGGCTTTTCGGGATTTTGGGCGCCTGGGAATTCATTCTTTAGAGGCATGATCCACTATTATTTGCGGGTAGAATTGGGGGTATGACCCTCGATGAACTCTTGATCGAGGTTGAGGCGAAACAAGCCGCTCTTTGTCATGCGAAAGCGGAACTCGCCACAGCCTTGATCACATTCCACATCGCCGCCGACGATCGTGACTATCGGTTCGTGCAGAATGAGATCGCCTGCGCCCTACACATCTCCCGACGCGGGGCGGATCGGATCCTCTCCAACGCCTCCGAACTCACCGAACGCCCGCGTGTGCTCGCAGCCCTGTCGGCCGGGAAGATCGACGAAAGCAAGGCGTTGTTGATCGTCGATCAGATCCGCATCCTGAAGGAACCCCAGACCTCGATCGCCGAGGAGAATCTGCTGGAGTACGCCCCCACCCGCACCTACACCTCCATCCGGCGGCGTGCCCAGACGTTGATCCACAAACTCGACCCGAAAGCCGCCGACGCTCGCCACGAAGAGAAACGCAAACGCCGTCTGGTCGAGAAGATCAACCTCGACGACGGCATGGCCGAACTCCGTCACACCATGACCGCGCACGACACCGCGATGGCCTTCGACCACATCGACCGGATCGCGAAATCCCTGCCCAAGGATGACCGCACCCTGGACCAGAAACGAGCCGACGTCGCCCGAGACCTGTTGCTGGGTCTCGACACTCCGGCGCCGCAGGGGCAGACGATGGTCTACCTCACCATGCCGATCACCGCGCTGCTCGGGCTGACCGACGATCCCGGCATGCTCGCGGGATACGGGCCGATCCCCACGGGCGTCGCGCAGGACATCGCCAAGGGCGGCATCTGGAAACGCATCCTCACCGACCCCGCCACCGGCATGGCAGAAGAAGTCAGCGACACCTACCGACCGTCACCGAAACAACGAGAACTCATCAACGCCCGCTACCCCAGGTGCACCGCCATCGGATGCCAACAACCCGCCCACCGCTGCGACCTTGATCATTGCTGTCCGTTCGACGGTACGAACACGACCATCAAGAACTTGCGGCCGAAGTGCAG
Source organism: Allokutzneria multivorans (assembly GCF_039537405.1). Classification (NCBI taxonomy): domain Bacteria; kingdom Bacillati; phylum Actinomycetota; class Actinomycetes; order Pseudonocardiales; family Pseudonocardiaceae; genus Allokutzneria; species Allokutzneria multivorans. The sequence goes on from NZ_BAABAL010000018.1 coordinate 431,966, forward strand.
GCACCATCACACCATGAAGACGCACTCCAACTGGCGGTGCGAGAACCTCGACGACGGCACCCACCGGTGGACGACCCCGGCGCAGCGCAGCTACGACACCGAACTCGAACCCATCGCCGAACCCGCGCCGTTCTGAAGCGGACATGACAAAGGGGCCGGACAGCCCGGCCCCTTCGACGTCAGGACGCCCAACCCCAGAGATCGATGGTGGCGCCGGTGTCGCTGTTCAGCTTGCAGTCGCCCTTCGCGACGTTCACCTTGGCGTTCCAGCAGTCAGCCCACCCCTGGGTGCTGACGGGGTAGGTCGCGAACACCATCCAGCGGCCCTGGGCGGTCACCTCGGACGCGGTGGCGACGCCGCTGGTCACGGCGAGTGCGGAACCGGCGACGAGACAGGCAGCGGCGAACTTTCGTGCACGCATGGCGGCTCTCCTTCAGCGAATCAACTCTGCTGACCCCCAGCAGGTTGACGGAAATTACCCACGTGCCCCCCGGCGCTCGCAAGCGTTTCACGTTTGCTTGACAGGACTTGCCAAGAAGTTCACCTACGCTGGTGGGGTGCGCATGCGGCCGACACTGTCCTGGACACCGACCGAGGACTCCTCTACGGCCGTGGCCAGCCTCGCCGACGTGGAAGAGGTGGTCGCGGCGGGTGGGGTGCTGGTGCTGAGCGGCGCGGGCTTGTCGACGGAGTCGGGGATCCCGGACTACCGCAGCGACACGGGCAGCCTGCACCGGCACACGCCGATGACCTACCAGGAGTTTGTGGCCAGCGTGGACGGGCGGCAGCGGTACTGGGCGCGGAGCCACCTGGGGTGGCGGACGATCGCGCGGGCGCAGCCGAACAGCGGGCACCGGGCGGTGGCCGAGCTCCAGGCGAACGGGTACATCAATTCGGTGCTCACGCAGAACGTGGACGGGTTGCACCAGGCGGCCGGCGCGGCGGGCGTGGTGGAGTTGCACGGGAGCTTGGACCGGGTGGTCTGCTTGGGGTGTAAGCGGATCAGCCCGCGCGAGGAGCTGGACCGGCGGTTGCGGGCGGTCAATCCCGGGTTCACGGCGGAGACCTCGCGGATCAACCCGGACGGCGACGTGGAACTGCCCGCCGAGGCGGTGCGGGGGTTCGCGTTGGTGGACTGCGCGGACTGCGGCGGCGTGCTCAAGCCGGACGTGGTGTTCTTCGGCGAGAACGTGCCCGGCGAGCGGGTCCGGCACTGCTACGAGCTGGTGGACGAGGCGGAAGCGGTACTGGTGCTGGGCTCCTCGCTCACGGTGATGTCCGGGTTGCGGTTCGTCCGCCACGCGGCCAAGGCCGACAAGCCGGTGCTGATCATCAACCACGGGCCGACGCGGGGCGACGTCCACGCGAAGGGACGCCTCGACATGCCGTTGGGGCTGGCGCTGACGGAACTGGCGCGGAGCCTCGCGTGAGGCCCCGCGCCAGCGGAACTCAGCCCGCCTGCTGCGCCCCGACCAGGCGCGCGTAGCGGGTCCCCGCCGCCAGCAGCACGAGCCCGGCGCCGAGGAACGCCACCACCCTGGCCATTCCGTCCAAAGTGGACAGATCGAACAGGATCAGCTTCACCACTGCCGCGCCGACCAGGACGAGGCCGCTCACGCGCATCGCCGTGACGCTGATGCCGCGCACCAACAACACGAGCGCGACCACCGTCCACGACACCGTGATCGCCACGTGGCCGACGAGGAAGCCGGTGCGGCCGGGCACGATCAACAGCGTGGCGCTCAGCACCGCCCCGGCAGCGCCGTAGAGCGCGATGACCCCGGCGATCAGCCACGGCGCCAACGCTTCCGACGGAGCGCGCAGCTCGCCGAGCTTGTTGGCCACCCACGGCAGCACCAACGCGACCGCGACGATCAGCACGGCCACCGCGAAGGCGCCCGCGAGCTGACCGGTGGTGCGCTCGGTGACCCGGAGCAGCAGCGGAAGCGGGAGATCCCTTGCCACAGCGGCGAATCCGCCGAGGAAGCCGAAGACCAGACCACCCGCGAGCGCGATCAGGCTGCGGCCCCACCGCGCGACGAACAGCAGCAGGAGAGCCTCTCCGAGCAGCGCGGCGCCACGGGCCGTGCCGTCGAAGTGGGTCACCGTGGCCTGCAACGCCGCGACCAGGCCAGCGAGCCCGGCGAGGTCACCGGCACGGCCGGGCAGCCAACGACCGGCGCCCCACACGCCGAGCATCACGAAGGCGGTTCCACCCGACACGATCACGGCCTCACCACGAGGCAGGGTCAACGCGGCGACCAGGGCGGGAACCACGGAAGCGACCAGCAGCGCGAGCGCGGCGGAGTCTTTGGGCCTGCGGTGCAGCACGAGCAGCGCGAGGCCGATCCCGACGACTCCGGCGACGACGGCGACGATCGTGTTGGGGTTGGTGGCGACGAACGGGTTGCGCAGCGTGCTGAGCACCGAGGCGATCAGCGGCGGAACACCCGCGGCCACAGCGAGAGCGGACCAGTCGCGACGCAGCTGCACGGGGACCGTCGCGATCTGGAGCACCAGCAGGAACGTGACCAGCTCGGGCGTGAACCCCTTGGTGATCAGCGGCGCGCACACGGCGCAGCCGACGACCACGGCCGCCGCGAGCAGTGAGGAATCCCAACGCGCGGCCAGCAGCAGACCGGCGACGGCGATCAGCAGACCGGCCGCGAGACCGCCGAGCTGCGGAAGGTACTCGTAGAGCGTGGTCGCGGCGATCGCGTCGAGGTAGAGCGTCGCAATACCGGTCGCGGCCAAGGCGAACGCGCCCGTGCGGCCGACCGGGTTGCGGTGCAGCCAGAGCCCGGCACCGACCAGGCCCGCGCCGAACGCCGCGCCGACGAGCACCCTGGGCAGCGGGCCGAGCCAGCCGCGCTGGATCGCGAGCACCAGCAGCAGCACGATCCCGAGCAGGGTCACCGCGCCACCGACCCACGCGAGCAGCCTGCTCCCAGCGCCCTCCTTGCCCAGCGCGGTGCTCCACGCCGCCGCCAGCGACGGGGTGCGCGCCGGTTCCTGGGCCGGACCGAACTGGATCATCGGCGGCCGGGAGTCCCACACGGACGCGGGCTGGGGCTGGGGTTGCGGCGGGATGACCGGCTCGGGCACGGGCTGTTCCAGGGCAGGCTGTTCCAGGGGTTCAGCGCCCAGATTTTCGGTGCCCAGGGATTCAGCGCCCAGGTCGACCCGCAGCGCGCGCAGCTCGCCGCCGACCCGCCCGAGACGGCGGCGAAGATCATCGATCTCCTCGGCGAGCCCGAGCAGCCGATCTCCATCGTTGTGCATGCGCACCACCTTGGAGCAGCGCGCCGAAGCGCGACTCCGCAGAACTACTCAACCCATTCGAGCAGGTCCCCCGGCTGGCACTCCAGCACCCGGCACATGGCCTCCAGGGTGCTGAAGCGCACCGCCTTGGCGCGGCCGTTCTTCAGCACGGCCACGTTCGCCGGGGTCAGCCCGACGCGCTCGGCGAACTCACCGACGCTCATCTTGCGCTTGGCCAGTTGCACGTCGATGCGGACCACGATCGCCATCAGATCACTTCTTCCATGTCGGTGCGCAGCGCCGTGGCCTGCTGGAGCAGGGCGCGCATCACCACCATCACCAGCCCGACCACCGCGAGCCCCACCACCATCGCGAACAGCAGCATCGGCGCTCCGGGGTCGTCGGCGTTGATCCCCACCCAGAGGAAGATCCCCAGCAGCACCACCCACGCGGCCCCGATCGCCCACACGATCGCGTCGACCCAGACCATCGACGCCTTGGTGAAGATCCGGTCCTTCTTCACCAGGGTCAGCAGCTTCCACGTGGCCACGACGACCACTTCCACGCACAGCAGGCCGAACACCGCGATCGCGGTCAGCGGCCACTGGAGGTGCGCGCGCTCCGGCTGCGTCTCGGCCATGTACCGGAACTGGCCGGGGAAGGAGAGCACCTGGAACACCACGAGGACCGCGAACAGGACCACCAGGAAGACCTTGAGCGGGACCACCGCCCGATGCGCTAGCGACATGCGTCGAGTGTCGAGATGAACCTATCGAAAGTCAATCGATAGTTATCGTTCTGCGACAAGGTCGCCCGCGAGATCACCCGGAAGCAGGGGCCGCATGAAGCTGCGCTCGTAGCGGAGCACGCAGCCGCTCTCGTCGCGGATGCGGTCGGCCGCCACGAAGTCGGGGTGCACGCCGAAGAGCTGCCGGTACTCCTCGTACGCGGCGAGGCTCGGGAAGCTGAACAGCGCGAGCGCCTTGTCACTGGCGCCCTCCCCCGGCAGGAAGTAGCCGTGGTGGGTGCCGCCGTGCCGGTCCACCAGCTCCATCCACCGCCTGCCGAAGCGCTCGAAGGCCTCGATCCGGCGCGGGTCGATCACGTACTCCACAACACAGGTGATCATGGTGGAGCAGCCTATTCTGCGAGCATGCGCTTCTCGGTGAACCTCCCGAACTTCGGCGACTTCTCCGACCCGAGGACGGTCGCCCGCGTCGCTGTCGCGGCGGAGCAGGCGGGCTGGGACGGACTGTTCGTCTGGGACCACGTGGTGCACGACAAGCAGGCGCGCGCGGGAAAGCCCTTCGGTGATCCGTGGATGCTGCTGACGGCGGCGGCGCTGGCGACCACGCGGTTGCGGCTGGGCACGCTGGTCACGCCGGTGGCGCGGCGGCGGCCGGAGCAGCTCGCGCGGCAGGTGGCCACGCTCGACGTGCTCAGCGGCGGACGCGTGATCTTCGGGGCGGGGCTGGGCGGGCCGATCGAGGACGAGTTCGGCAGCTTCGGTGAGCCGACCGACCCGGTCGTGCTGGCGGAGAAGCTGGACGAGGGCCTGGACCTGCTCAACCGCTACTGGTCGGGTGGGGCGGTGAACCACGACGGCAAGCACTACCGCGTCGACGACGTGACTTTGCTGCCCGCGTCGGTGCAGCGCCCGCGCCCGCCGGTGTGGGTGGGCGGTATCTGGCCGAACCGCAGGCCGATGCGCCGCGCGGCGCGCTGGGACGGCGTGGTGCCGCTGTTCACCACCGCGCGGCACGGTGTGGCTCCGGCCGCCGACGACGTCCGCGAGCTGGTCTCCTACGTGCGCGAGCACCGCGAGGACGGGCCGTTCGAGGTCGTCGTGGGCGGCGTCAGCCCGGGTGATCCGGAGCGGGCCGCGGAGATCATCGCGCCGCTGGCGCGGGCCGGGGCGACGTGGTGGGACGAGCGGCAGCTCCAGGCGGGCGAGGACCTCGACCGCCTGGAGCCGGTGCTGCGCAGGATCGAGCAGGGACCGCCCGCTCAGCGGTTCCCGGAGTAGTTGCTGGGCCCGGCTTCCCTCACCGATGCCTGCGCGGCGGCGTCGAGCCAGGGCTGCACGCCGGTGTCGCGGGTGAGGCTGATGTAGTACGCGGAGGACTTCATCAGGTAGCGGTTGACCTGACGCACCCAGCCGCTGCGCGTCGCGCGCGAGGTGTCCTTGTTCTGGTCGCAGATCTCCGCGCCGGGACCGCTGCCGGGGCACAGGATTCCCCAGGAACCGGCGCCGGAGGCCGCGTTGTAGGCGGTCTCGGCCGTCGTCGAGTCCGCCATCGGCACGACCCACACCATCACCAGGATCTTGCCGGAGTCGTCCACGTACGTCGCGGAGGCCGCGCTGCCGCAGCGCGAACGCGTCAGGAGGGCGCGCACTTCCTGGTCCATCCACGAGGTCACGCACGACCGGACACTGCCGCTGTTCCTCGTGTAGTGCACGTTCTTCGCGTCTTTGAAGGAGCTGGGCAGCAGCGCGGCGACAGTCAGCGGCGTCTTGTCGGTGGACTCCTGGTTGAGGTCGGCCGGGTTGAACCTCGTCGTCGTTGTGGTCGTCGACTTCGGCGGGTTCGTGGTGGTGGCAGCGGTGCGCGTCGCCGACGAGGTCCTGGTGGCCGTCGGCGTGGCGGTCGGTGTGGCCTTGTTGGTGGTCGAAGGCGAGGGGAAAACCCAGTCCACCAACGGGTCCAGCTTCCCGCTGATCCCGAGGAGCGCGACGATCACCGCTGCGCACATCGCCAGAACCCACAGATCGTTGTTGCGCTTGACCGGTTGTCTCGGGGTCTGGACCTCCTCGATCTTCTTGGTGGGCTTGGGTTTCTCGCGCTCGAGCTCCCGCGTCGGCTCGCGTGCCGCTTCGAGCAGGGCGCGTGCCTCCGCGATCCCCGGGCGCTGCGCCGGGTCCTTCTCCAGGAGTCGGGTGATCAGCGTCGCGAGGCTGCCGGTGCTGCTCAGCGGGGGCGCTTCGGCGAGCAGGACGGCGGTGAGCGTCGCCGTGGGCGTCTCGCGGCGGAACGGCGACGTTCCTTCCGCAGCTTGGAAGAGCGTCACACCGAGCGAGTACAGGTCGCTCTCTTCGCGGCCGTCGATGCCGTTGAGCCGTTCGGGCGCCATGTACTCCACGGAGCCGATCAGCATCCCGGTCGCGGTGAGCGCGGTGTCGGTGTGGTGCACGGCGATGCCGAAGTCGGCGAGCAGGGCGGTGCCGTTCTCGGCCAGCAACACGTTGGCGGGCTTGACATCCCGGTGAACGACACCGGCGGCGTGCGCGGCTTCGAGCGCGTTGAGCAGGTCGGCGGCGATCCTGGCCACCCGGTCGACAGGCAGTGGTCCCTCGTCGAGCTGCTCTGCCAGGGACTTCCCGCCGACCAGGCCCATGACGATCCAGGGGATGTCGTCCTCGACGACGACGTCGTGCACCGCGACGATGTTGGGGTGCTCGCGCAGGCGCGCGGCGTTGCGGGCCTCGCGCGTGGCGCGGGTCAGCCGCTCGGCCAGCTCCGCCTCGGACAGCGACTGGGGCAGCCACAGCTCCTTGACCGCGACGTCGATGTGCAGCACCTCGTCGCGTGCTTCCCAGACGCGTCCGAACCCCCCGGCTCCGACGCGCCTGACCAGCCGGTAGCGGCCGGCGACCAGTCTCTCTTCCTCCACTTACCACCTCCGTTCGGTGTCGGCACGACAGAACCGCGCGGGTGGGAGCGGCTCCCACCCGCGCGGTCGATCACCGGCTAGCGCGGGTGCGGTGGACGGCAGTTCTGCCGCCCCAGCTCGTGCGGGCCGTTGATGTACACGCCGTCGGCGAGGGAGTCGGCCATGATCGGCCGCTCCTGGTAGCACCAGTGCTGGGCGAAGTAGCCGCCCGGCGCCTCCAGCGTATTGAAGTGGCACACCCCGTCGGACTGGATGCAGTAACGAATGAACGGGATTCCGCCGAAGTCCCGCCGACCGACGCCGGGCGAGACGTAGCCGCCGAAGGGCAGGCCGACGCCCTGCGGGACGACCGCGCCGATGCCGAGCCCGGGCGGTCCGACCGGGGCCATCGGGTCGGCGTAGATCTTGGCTTCGAAGCGGGACTTGTCCACTCCGAGCCTGCCGTCGGCGATGTCGTTGAGCACGTGGTTGGCCACGATGGCGCCCTGCGAGTAGCCCACCACGACGAACCGGCCGCCGCGGTCGGCGTTGTAGCTGTCGATCACCACGCGCTTGGCGGCCTCGTGGCCCTCGCGGACGCTGACGTCCATCGGGGTCTGGTTGCAGTTGGGCAGTCCGGTGCCGCCCGCCGGGTAGTGCACGGTCCGCCGGACACCGCCGCGCAGCCACGCGTCGTTGTAGACGGTGGCGTCGCCGTCGCAGGTGCCGCCGATGAGGATGTAGTAGCGGGTCGCCTCGGCCTCGGCGGCGCCCGCGCTCGCCGGAGCGGAGCCGAGCAAGGTCGTGACCAGCGCTGCCAGCGCGAGGCCGGCACCCCCGAAGCGGTTGGTCTTCTTCACGATCATGAGGTCCTTTCGCTTTGCTGCCACCGGGTGTTCGCGCTCTCCGGGGCGGCCGCAGCACACCACCCGGTGATCACCTCGTGGGTAGACTCTGGAAACTCTGGAATCTTCGACCGAGCCCGCGTGCGCGAGGGGGACTACACGTGCTCGACCCGGCGCCGCTGGTGACCGCCGTCGACCTGGGCCGCGAGCTGAAGTCGTGGTTGCGGCACGGGGACAACCGCCGGATCAAGGTCGCCGCGCTCGCGAAGCGGCTGGAGGTCTCGCAGAGCACCCTCTACGCCTACCTCGCCGGGACCACGCTGCCGCCGAGCCACGTGCTCGATGACCTGCTGTGCGCGCTCGACCTCCCGACCCAGGAGCACCGCCGCCTGGTCACCGCGCGCGATGCGTTGCAGCGCAGGCGGAGCGCGACGGAGTCCGGGGCGCTCAGGGTCCCGGCCGCGCGCGAGCACCTGGTCCCCCGCGAGCTGCCCGCCGATCCCGGACCGCTGACCGGGCGCTCGGCGGAGATCGTCGCGCTGGACCGCGTGCTCGCCGAGGGCGTCGGCATCGCGGCGCTCTCCGGTCCGGCCGGAGTCGGCAAGACCGCGCTCGCGGTGCACTGGGGTCATCGCGTCGCCGAGCAGTTCCCCGGCGGATGCCTGTACGCGGACCTGCTCGGTTACGCACAGCACGAACCGCGAGATCCGGCCGAGGTGCTCGCGAGCTTCCTGCGCGGACTCGGGCTCGCCGACACCGACATCCCCGCCGGCGCCGAGGAACGCGCGGCCAGGTTCCGCAGCGCGCTCGCCGGTCGGCGGGTGCTCGTGGTGATCGACAACGCCCGCGACGCCGGGCAGGTCCGGCCGCTGCTGCCGGGCAGCCGGGACTGCTTCGCCGTGGTGACCAGCCGCGGTGACCTCCCCGCGTTGCAGTTGCGGCCCGGCGCGCACCCCGTCAGCCTCGCGCCGCTCGTCCAGCGCGACGGCGTCGACCTGCTGCGGATGCACCTGATCGGGCGGGAGAAACCCCACCGCGAAGCCGTTCTCGCGCTCGCGGAGCGCTGCGCCGGACTGCCGCTGGCGCTGCGCATCGTCGCCGCGCTGGCCTCGACGCGGCGTCAGCAGCCGCTGAGCGAACTCGCGGCCGAGCTGACCGGGAGCTTGGGTCAGCTCGACGTCGGCGAGCCGGACGGATCGGTTCGGTCGGTGTTCTCCTGGTCGGAGCGCAGCCTGGAACCGAGCACCGGCGAGGCGTTCCGGCTGTTCGGCGTACACCCCGCGCGCGAGGTCGACGCGTTCTCCGCCGCCGCGCTGCTCGGCACCGACCTCTCCTCGGCCGCGCGGGTGCTCGATGAGCTGGCCGACGCGTACCTGCTCGCGCGGACGTCGGAGAGCCGCTTCGGCATGCACGACCTGCTGCGCGAGTACGCCGGCGAGCAGGCTGAAGCCACGATCGCCGAGCCGGTGCGCAGGGCCGCCGTCACGCGGCTGCTCGACTACTACGTCACCGCCGGCGCCAAGGCGATCGAGGTCCTGCACCCACCCGGTGCCAAGATCGAGGCGGACTGGCTGGCCGAGGTCGCCCTGCCGCCGCTGCGCACCACCGCCGAGGCCAAGTCATGGATGGACGCCGAGTGGCAGAACCTGCTCGCGGCGGTGAGCTTCAGCGTGCGCGACGGCTGGCCGAGCCACACCGTGCGCCTCGCCGCCGTGCTGCGCCGACGCACGCTCGACAGCGACCGCCACGGCGACGCGCTCGTGATCCACGAGCACGCGGTGGCGGCCAGCAGGCTCATCGGTGATCGCCGCGCCGAGGGAACAGCGTTGCACCACATGGGAATGGCGAGCACACGGCTCGGCAGGCTCAAGGACGCGCAGCAGGTGCTGCGGCACGCGATCGTGGTCTGCCGCGAGGCCGGGGACCGCTACGCCGAGGCGGGCGCGCTGAACCACCTCGGCATCCTCTACGAGCGGCTCGGCCGCTACGCCGACGCCGTGGAGTGCTACGACACAGCCCTGCCCATCGCCGTCGAACTGGAGTTCCCGCACGGAGAAGCCGCGCTGCGCACCAACCTCGGCTTCGCGCGCGGGCGGCTCGGCGAGCACGAGCAGGCGATGCGGGACTGCGTCGCGGCCGTCGCGATCCACGAGGAGCTCGGCGATCCCGGCAGCATCGCCGCCGCGCTCGGCAACCTCGGCGAGGTGTACCGGCTGACCGGCCGCCACGCCGAGGCCTTCGAGCTCTACGACCGCGCGCTGACCCAGGCCCGCGAGGTGGACGCCGTCAGCGTGGAGACCGAGGTGCTGCGCTACGTCGGCGAAACGCACCTCGCCGCGGGCAACGCCGCCGGAGCGCTCTCCGCCTTCGAGGCCGCCGTGACCGCGTCGCGCATCACGGGCGACCGCTACGAAGAGGCACACGCCCTCGACGGTTTGGCCCGCGCCCACACCTCCGCGGCCGACCACGCCCCCGCCGAGCACGCGTGGCGCGAGGCACTGCTGATCTTCCGCGAACTGGGCCTTCCCGAAGCCCGCCGCGTCCCCTGACCCCCTAGCGGGAGCTCAGAGCTGGATCGTGGTCGTCTCGGAGCACTCCTCGGTCGCGTTGGCCTTGACCGCGCACATCCTCGCCTCGACGCTCGTGGCGTCGAGCTCGTCGAGCAGGGCCGTCTGCGCGCGCAGCTTGTTGCGCGAGAAGTCCTTCGGCGGGCACACGGAGATGTCACCGCGCGTCTGCCCGCCCGGCCGGTAGGTCACCTTCAGGGACATGCCGACGTACTTCGGGCAGAAATTGTTCTCCCCCAAGGACGACTCCATGACTCCGGAGAGCAGCAGCTTCCCTGAGTCCTTCAGCACGCTTCCTCGAAAGAATCCACTGAGACCGCCGCCTGCGGTGATCAACTTCGCCTCACCGAACGCGGCCAGCTGGCGTCCCATCGCCTGCACCGCTCCGCACGAATAACCTTCGGTGGAGCTGTTCCTGCACAGCCACACCGCCAGGGTTCCCCCTTTGCCCTCGTGCGCGACGGGCTCGGAAACCAGAGCTCGAACACCCCTGGCGCTGTGGTCGGTGTCGCTGCACGCGAGCGCGACGGTGCTCTCCTTGCCTTCAGGGAGCACTTTCCAGTGCAGCGTCGCCGTCACCTTCTGCCTGACGCACCCACCTGTCAGCTCTCCGACAAGGTGCGGACGCCCGCCGATGGTCTCCACGTTTCCCGCAAAAGCGAAGCTCGAGTACTGGGTCCCGTGCTCCGTTTCCAGCCCTACCTCGGCGGCCCGGTCCTGCGTGCTCCCGTGCGCCGCCGGTGCGGCGGGCAGCAGGAGCACGAGCGAAGCCGCGACGAGCAGAAGTTCCCTGACCCTGGTGGCCATGACGCTGTCCCTTTCGAGAGCGCGAAACTGATTCCTTGCGGATCATGCGCGTCGTCCCCGCTCGTCGCCGGTGCGGCGCCGACCAACCACTCCACGGTGGGTGAGGCCCACTCGACGGAGAGATCTCCGGCCACGCGCGGATACCGGAGGGCGACCGAACGTTGCGTTGGATGGGAAGTTTCACGGAGATCTTCTGAGACGCAACGCAGTGGGGTGCATCGGGATTCTCCCGTGCGTGACCACTGTTGAAGCTCTGCTGCGACGACCGGCCGTGATGGTGACGGGCGTCGGGATCGCGCTCGCCGCCGCGTTGTGGCACGTGTCGGGCGCTCCGCTCGTCGACCTCGACGTCTACCGCGCGGGCGGTCAGGCGATGGTGACGGGCCGGCACCTCTACGACGACCAGTTCCCGCCACGGCCCTTGGTGTACCAGCTGCCGTTCACCTACCCGCCCTTCGCGGCGCTGCTGTTCACCGCGCTGATGCCGTTGTCGCTCAAGGCAATGGGCTTCGTGGTGACCGCCGCGACCGCGTTGGCGCTGGTGGCGGCCTGTGTGGTCGTGGCGCGTGCGTGCGGTCTGCGCCCGGCCGTCGCGACAGGGCTCGGCGCCGTGGTGGGCGCGCTGTCGGTGCTGTCGGAGCCGGTGCTGGCCACGATCGACCTCGGTCAGGTCAACACGCTGCTGCTGGTGATGGTCGTCGCGGACTGCCTGCTGCCCCGCACGCCGTGGCCGCGCGGGCTGCTGATCGGCGTCGCGGCCGGGATCAAGCTCACCCCGGCGATCTTCGTGCTGTACTTCCTCGCCCGGCGGCGGTGGCGTTCCGCGCTCACGGCCGTCGGGACGTTCGCGGGCACCGTCGCGGTCGGCTTCGCGGTGTCGGCGGAGAACTCCGTCCAGTACTGGTTCTCCACGCTGTTCAACACCGACCGGATCGGCGGGCCGGAGTTCCACACCAACCAGTCGATCCGGGGTGTGATCGGCCGGTTCGGGCTGGTCGACGAACAGGTCTTCCCGTTCTGGTTGTGCGGCGTGCTGCTGACGCTCGCGGTCACCTGGTTCGTGCTGGCGCGGGTCAGGGACGAGGTCCCCGCGCTGCTCGTGGTCGCAGCGGCCGGGCTGCTGTGCTCGCCGGTGTCGTGGAGCAACCACTGGGTCTGGGCGGCCGTGCTCGCCACCGCCGTCGCCGTCGAACTGCTGCGCCGCCCCAGGTGGGCCCTGCTCGCGCCGGGGCTGGCCGCCGTGGTGTTCTTCGTCGGCCCGCACGGGTTCCTGCCCAAGGGCGGCAAACTGGAGCTGACCTGGACCGCGGCGCAGTGGCCGTGGGGCAACGCGTTCTTCCTCGTCGCCGTCTCCGGGCTGCTGGCGCTGCTGGTCGCGAACTTTTCCCGTCGCGGTGACAACCGATCCGGCGGCAACGGGATAGGAACAGGTGAGAAGGCACGGACGGGTCCGGGGAGCGGTGGTGACGACCGCCGATAACAGGGTCCTGGTGCTCCTGCCTCCGCGTCCGTTCGGGGGCCGGGCACGGGGCAGCGGGTACGAGGTGATGATGGCAGCGGTTGACGACGGGTTCGTGGAGTTCGTCCGCGAGCGATCCTCGACGTTGCTCAGAACGGCGCGCCTGCTCTGCGCGGGTGATCAGGGAGCGGCGGAGGACCTGCTCCAGGATGTGCTCGCCAGGGTGTACTGCCGGTGGAACCGGATCGTCGGCGACCCCGAGCCCTACGTGCGGACCGCGCTGTTCAACGCCGCCAAGCACCGGTGGCGCCGCCGCTCCCGCCGCGTGGCCGAATCCCGCTGGGACGAGACCGTGGTCGGCGAGCACCTGTCGCACCACGACGGCCCCGAGGACCGGCTCGCCGCGCGCGACGAGGCGATGCGCGCGCTGGCCGAGCTGCCGCCCCGGATGCGCGCGGTGATCGTCCTGCGGTTCTTCGAGGACTTCTCCGAGGAGCAGACCGCGAACGTGCTCGGGTGTTCGACGGGCACCGTCAAGAGCCAGACCTCGCGCGGGCTGGGCAAACTGCGCGGGCTGATCGACCTGTCCGGCAAGGCCGCCGCCGAGCCAGTGGAGGAACCGCGATGACCACCGAGAGCGAGGCCCTCGCACAGGTGCTGCGCAGTGCGGTGTCCGATGTGGACACTCCGGCGGGCTTCGCGGAGGCCGCGCTGCGCAAGGGAAAGCGTCGTAAGCAACGGATGCGCGCTAGCATGGTCGGCGCCGCGCTCGCGGTCACCGCGATGCTCGGCGGGCTGCTCTCCGGCGTGCCCAGCTGGCGCGCGGACTCCGACCGGCTCACCCCGGCAAGCGACGTCCGACTGTCCACGCCGACCACCGGCGACCTCGCTGGCGACGCGGAGTTCCTCGCCAACGCGCGCGCGACGTGGGAGCGCGAACTCGCCGCCCACGTCGAGGTGGGAGCGTCCCTGGCCAGGGCGGGCTGCTGGGACGCGGTCGGGCAACCGCACGTCTCCTGGGCGAACAGCTCCAGCGCCGGGCCCGTCGCCCTGGTCATGCAGGCCCTGCGCGCCAAGGGCTCGTGCGACTCCCCGCTCCCGCCCGGCGGGCTCGTCGTCGTCGGCCTGTTCGGCACGGACATCGCTGACGGGAAGCAGCACCTGATGGGACTCGACGCCGGGGGTGGGGGCGTCTTCCTCATCGGCCCGGACACGGTCGTGGTCGCGTTGCAGGAGAGCCAGGCCCGCTTCTTCTCACGCCGAGCCGAGTACGCCGCCGACGGCACGGCCTCCCGTGAGTGGACCCCGTTCATCTTCCAGGACGGCGTGGCCGTGGCCGCCGTCGCCGAGCCGGACTCCAGCCGGGGCAGCGCGGCGGTGTTCGTGAAGCACAAGCCGGTCGACCCTGGCGCGGCCGTGCCACCGCAGGACCGGGTGCGGCCGGTGGAGACGGACGCGGTTCGCGCGCGGGTCACCGGGCCCGGCAACGGCCTTCCCCTGCCGGGGCTGCAATGGACGACGCTGAAGGGCCATCTCAGCGGCCCCCTGCTGAGCCTCACCGAGCGGAGGCAGCGCTTCACCGACGCCCTCGACCACTTCCGCCTCACCGATCCCGCCTTCCGGGGCTGGTACACCTCCGACCGCGCGGGCGTGAACCAGCCCGGCGGCTGGGACATCACCGCCCAGCTCCCGGACGGGCGCACGGTGATCGTGAGCGAGCACGTGGCCGGTCACGAGAACGAGAGCTACGCCGCGCTGTTCCGAGGGGACAGGGCCGAGCGCGTGGTGCGGGGCCCGAAGATCGACCGCGCCGCCGCGCTGCCCGTCGTGGTGCGGCTGCCCGACGCCCAGGGGTGGGTCGTCGCCCAGCAGGGCGCCGCGCTGCGATGGCGCTCGGCGGGCGGCGCGTGGAACCTGGTACCGGGTGACGCGGCGCTGCTGCCCGACGCCGCCGACACCGTCGAGGTGACGCTTCCCGGCAGGACCGCCGTCGAGGTCGCACTGCCCCGGTAACGCATAAGAAAACGCGAAATCGTCACACCAAACGCTTCCCACTAAGGATTTCAGCGTTATTTAAGTGGCACCCCCTACTCTCCTTCCGTGTCGGGGAAACCCCCGGCACCAGGCGCGGCTCTTCCGCGTGGAGCACCGGCCACGACCCCCAGACGTGGCACCTCCACAGCGACGCGGGCCGCGCCCGGACCGCGGCGTGCCGGAAGGTGCGCCCGCCGACGACCGCGACTGTCCTTTGTGGACGCTCGGTCCCCGGCACGCCGCGGTCACTTCAAGAAATCAGTTTCATCCGGATTTCAGGCCCCGCCCCTACGGTCGCCGACATGAATCGCATTCGAGCAATCGCCGTCCTCGGCGTTCTCGCGCTGACGGCGGGTGCCTCCCCGGCGCTCGCCTCGGCGCCGACGGTGCGCGTCGGCGGCGGCTCCGGCATCGTCTTCGGCAAGGGCAAGCCCGTCCCCGCCACCGGCGCGACCTGGTGCACGATCACCACCATCGGCCACGACCGGGCGGGCGAGCTGGTCGGGCTGACCAACGCGCACTGCTTCTACGGCGAGGACAACAAGCCGGTGCTGGGCGACAAGGTCTACGCCAACAAGACCCCCGCGGGCACCGCGGCCCAGCCCGCCAAGACCTCCGAGACCGACCTGGAGACCGGCGTGATCGGCACGGTCGTGCACGTCAGCGCCAGCAACCCGGTCGGCAGCCCCACCAACCCCGGCCTGGACTACTCGGTGATCAAGTTCGACAAGGCCAAGGTGGTGCCGACCGCGACCGTCGGCGGCCTGACGATCACCGGCATCGGCTCGCCGCCCACCCCGGGCACCCGCATGTGCAAGCAGGGCCAGACCACCGGCCTCACCTGCGGTTTCATGATCAGCACGAGCGGCGTGTACTTCGCGCACACCATCTGGGAGGGCCCCGGTGACTCCGGCTCGCCGGTGGTGCTGGACGGCAAGCTCATCGGCAACCAGTGGGCGGCCGGGCTGAGCACCTCCATGAACGCCATCGTCGCCGACATGGACAAGCGCGGGGAGGCCGGCGCCGGGTTCACGCCGGTCGCTCCGTAGCCCGGTGCGGCGCGTCCGCGCGGGCGCGCCGCACCACCGCGACCAGCCTCGCGCCGAGCACCACCGCGCATCCCAGCGCCGTCACCGCGAGCGTGATCATGAACGTCGGGTAGAGGTGGGCCACCTGCGTCCACGCCACGTCGCGGCCCCGGTAGAGGAAGCTGACGACGCGGTGGATCACGGCGAAGAGCACGATCGGCAGCACCAGCGGCACCAGCCAGAGCGCCGAGCGCCCCTTGGCCGCCCACCTCCGCGAGCGCGCCACCCCGCGAACCGCGAGCAGTCCCACCGGCACCGCGAGCAGGAGCAGAACCGCGTCCACGACCACCGGCGCTCCGTTCGCGGGCACGGGCTGCCTGCCTTCGAGGAGCGCCACGATCCGGTCACCGATCGCCTGGGCGTCGCCGTACTGCGTTCCGGTGTTCGCCATGACCGCCACGCCGTAGCCCGACGCGGGCAGAAGTGCTTGGTACGCGGTCGAAGTGGTCAGGTCGCCGCCGTGGTGGACCAGCGGCTGCCCGGAGGCTGTCTTGCCGAAGAACCAGCCGAGCGCGTAGGAGTTCGTCGAGTTCGGCACGCGCTTGTCGTGCGCGAGCAGCCAGGCCGCCATGTCCCGCGCCGAGCTGAGCACCCCGCCGGAGCCGTTGCCGAACCCAGGAGCTTCGGGCAGGGCGACGGGAATCCCCAGCACCTTCACGTGACCGCGCGCACTCGGTGGCAGGTCGTCGGCGGTGTTGACGCTGCGACTGTCCTTCATGCCCAGCGGCTCGAACACCGTGCGCGCCAGGTAATCGCTGAACGGCATCCCGCTCACGACCTCGACCATGCGGGCGGCCACCTGGAAGTTCGGGTTGTGGTACTCGAACTTCGTCCCCGGCGCGGTGGCCAGGACCGCCTCGCGCATCCCGGCGACGGCCTCGCGCAGCGTGCGGACCTCGGGCCCGCTGAAGGAGCGGATCGTCGTGTCCGACATGCCCGAGGTCTGGTCGAGCAACTGCCGCACCGTGATCGCGGCGGCGGGCGGGTCGGCCATCGTGAACTCCGGCAGGTGCGCGGTCACCGGGTCGTCGAGCCGGATGCGGCCGTCATCTGCGAGCGCCAGCACGGCCCTCGCGGTCATCGACTTGCTCACCGAGGCGACGGCCATGCTCGTGCGCTCGGTGATCGGTTCGCCCGCCGCCGTGCGTCCGTAGCCCGCCACGCGCACCACTTCGGATCCTCGCGTGACGGCCACCGCGACTCCCGGGACGGCAGCTCTCTCTTGGTACTGCTGGACAATCGCGTCGATCTCGGCTGGCACGTCCGCGTTGGGGACGATCGCGGCGGCCGCCAGGACGACCGCGGACAGGAATGGGCTGAGCACGTTCGCAGTCTCGGCACGTCGAGCTCGCTCCACATCGGACCCAGGTCCGATCTGTGGCTGACCACGGTCAGATGTGCCGCCGCCGCGAACCGTTTACGTTGATCCCATGCGCAAACTCGGGCCAACGGCCTTGGACGCGGTCGCCGCCGCAGTGGTGGTGGCGCTCGCGGTGTTCCGCGCGCCGCAGGCGGACCCGCTGGCCTGGGTCCTCGCCGTGGCGCTCGGCGGACCGCTCGTTCTGCGCCGGCGCGCACCCGTGCCCGTGCTGGTCGTCGTGTCCCTCGCGAGCGCGGTGTCCATCGCGATCGGCCTCGGCGCCGAGGCCGCGCTGCTCGCCGCTGTGCTGGCGCTGTATCCCGTCGCGCTGGCCGGGTTCGGCGCGTGGGGCTTCGCCGGGGCGGCTCTCGGCGTGCTCGGCGCGGGCTTGGCGGTTGTTCTCGTTCCGGGGCTGCCGCTCGTGCCCGCGTCGGAGGGCGTCGAGTCGTTCTCCACCACGCCGATCGCCACGATGGCGTACTGCTTCATGGCGCTCGCCGGGTCGTGGGCGCTGGCCGCGTTCGTGCGCGTCCGCAGGCGTCAGGAGGCCGAGATCGCCGAGCTGCGCACCGAGCGCGCTGTCGTCGAGGAGCGCCTGCGCATCGCCCGCGACATCCACGACGTGGTGGGGCACAACCTGAGCTTGATCGCGATGAAGGCGGCCGTCGCCACGCACCTCTCGGAGAGCCACCCCGACGAGGGCAGAGCGGCTCTGCGCACCATTGAGCAGGTCAGCCGCGCCGCGCTCAACGACGTCCGCACGGTGCTCGGCGCGGTGCGCGGCTCCTCCGTCTCCGCCGGACTCGACCAGCTCGTCGAGGACGCGCGCGGCGCGGGTGTCACCGTCGCCGCTTCGCAGTGCGATCTGTCCGATGTGCCTGCGGCGGCGCGCATGTCGGCCTACCGCCTCGTCCAGGAAGCGCTGACGAATGTCCGGCGGCACTGCTCGCCGCCGCGCTGCCGCCTCACCACTGCCGTCTCGGAGGGACAGCTCGTGATCACCGTCGTCAATGAGGGCTCCGCGTCGGCTTCCGGTCCACCGGGGCACGGTCTGCTCGGCATGCGTGAACGCGTCGCGCTGCACGGCGGGGTCCTCGACGTGGGCGGCGATCCGTTCACCGTGCGTGCCACGGTTCCCTTCGCGAGCGCGGTGGCGTCATGATCCGGGTGCTGCTCGCTGATGACGAACCCTTGTACCGCAACACTATTCGTGTGCTCTTGGATTCGGAGCCCGACATCGAGGTGGTCGCTGAGGCCGGCAACGGCCGCGAGGCGCACGAGCTGGCTTCGAGTCGTTCCGTCGATGTCGCTGTGCTCGACGTGCGCATGCCAGGTGTGGACGGCGTCGCCGCGACGAGCTTGATCACCGCGCTCCCCCGCCCGCCGAAGGTCTTGATCCTGACCACGTTCGATCTCGACGAGGCCGTGTACGCGACGTTGCGCGCGGGTGCGAGCGGCTTCTTGGTGAAGGACGTCGCGCCGCCGCGCCTGATCGACGCCGTCCGCACCGTGGCTTCCGGCGAGGCTCTGCTGGCACCCAGCGTCATCCAGCGCCTCATCGAGGAGTTCCTCCGCGCGCCTTCCCCGCGCCCGCTTCCCGGTGTCACTCCGCGCGAACGCGAGGTGCTGACCCTGATCACGCGCGGCCTGTCCAACTCCGAGATCGAGCAATGCCTGCACCTGAGCCGCCACACCGTCAAGACGCACATCGGCCACCTGATGGCCAAGCTCTCCGCCCGCGACCGCGCTCAGCTGGTGATCGCGGGCTTCGAGGCCGGCCTCAACGCACGAGCCGACCCCGCAGGATGATCCGGCTCGGCCGCGTGAGAACGCTCGGGTCGGCGACCGGATCTGCTTCGTAGGCAACGACATCGGCCGGTGCTCCGTCTTCGAGCCCCGGCAGCCCGAGCCATTCGCGCGCCGTCCACGACCCCGCCCCCACCGCGACTTCGGCGGGCAATCCGGCCCGGATCAGCCAGTCGATCTCGCCCGCCACCGCTCCGCACGGCGTCGTGTCCGTCCCCGCCAGCACCACCACTCCGGCCGCGTGCGCCGCGCGGACCGTGGCGGGCAATCCTTCCCAGCCCGCGAGCAGCCATTCCCGGAACTCCGCCGGGGCGCCGTCGAGCTTGTCCACGATCTTCGCGAACGGCGTGAACGTCGGCACCAGCGCGGTGCCCTGCTCCGCCATCCTCGGCAGCAGCCCGTGGTCGAGGTGCATGCCGTGCTCCAGGCTGTCCGCCCCCGCCAGCACGGCGTTGCGGCTGCCTTCCGCCGTCTGGGCGTGCACCGCGACCCGCCCGCCAACGGCGTGCACCGCTTCCACCGCAGCCGTCAGCACGTCCACCGGCACGGCGGGTTGGCCCGGCGACCAATCTCCGATGATCTTGCACCACCCCGAGGAGGTTCCTGCTTCCTCGACGGCCGCCGCCACCAGCTCGTCCTCGCCGATGTCGCGCCCGTACCCGGCGAAGAACCGCCCTGGCGTCGCCAACCACCGCCCGCCCGAGCGCAACCGTGGCAGGTCCGTTTCGTCGCGTTCCCGCCCTGTTTCCCGGTCTGCCGAGCCCGGCGAGCGCACCAGCAACACTCCCGCATCCCGGTGTTCGATCATGTGGCGCCGGAACACCGCTTCGTCGAACTCGTCGCCCGGGTTCACCGTGCCCGGATGCGTGTGGACGTCCACGAGTCCCGGCAGCAGCCACACGCCGTCCGCCACCAGCTCGCCGCCGTCGTCTCCGGCAACGCGCAGCACCTCACCGTCCACGCGCAGAACCCGCTCCTCGCGTTCCGGCAGGACCACACCCTTGATCTTCACCGCTCCCCCTTCGTCATGATCAGCCTATGCCGCCAAGCCTCCGTCGACTCTGATGTTGCGCATCGGTGTCTGGTCGGGGTCGACCCACTTCGGTGGGGTGAAGGTCGGGATGCCGTGGTGGAAGGTGATCTTCCAGCCTTCGTCGTGCATCACGTGATGATGATGCGAGCACAACGACACCAGGTTGTCGATCTTCGTGTCGCCACCGTGGAGCCAATGCACTACGTGATGTGCTTCCGTCCACGCCGGAGGCCGATCGCAGCCGGGGAAGGCGCATCCCTTGTCCCGTACCGCCAACGCTTTGCGCATGGCCGGGGTCGCGGTCCGGTTGTTGCGTCCGACATCCAGCGGCCTTCCCTCACCCCCCAGCAGAACCGGCAGAATGTTGGCATCACAAGCGATCTGCCGCACCAGCCGCGCGGTGATCGGGTCGCCCCACGCGGTGTAGCCAGTGCCAAGGCTGGCCATCAGATCCGTGTAGGAGATCGTCACGATCACCTGCGGCCGTTCACCCCCGTTGGTCGGCAACACCTTCGTGGCGAGGGCAAGGTCGATGACTTCAGCGAAGGCATCGGCGTAGCGCTGCTCGGTCGTGCGGTCATCGCCGGGCCGTTTCTTGGCCAGGGCATGCATCAGGGCCTGGATCTTCTGCCCCGTCAGCGTGTCGAAGCTACCGATCAAGTGCAGGTGGCCGTGTTCGTTGGTGCCCATCTTCACCGACCGCTGCGCCACACCTTCCTTCTCATCCCGATAGGTACCTTCGGGGTCGAGATGAGCGCGCGTGACCTTGGCCGCGTACATCAATTGCCTGGGGTTGAGGCGGGGCGCGTGGCGGCACAGCTCCTTCTCCACCGCCTCCGCTTTCTTCGCGGGCACTTTCGCGACGGTGTCGGCGATGATCTGCGCATGCCGGGCACTGATCACCCCCGCATGCAACTTCTCCCTCACCCTCTCCAACGACGGCAGTTGCTTCACCAGTCGACTGCGCCGGTTCGCGTCTTCGGGTGCGATCTTCAGGGTGGCGCGCAACAACACCGCCAGATCCTTACACCCTTCCCGGGCAGGCAACCCTTGAGACTCCGCCTCGGCAGCGACCTCGATCGCCGAAGCAGTCACCAAATTCAAGATCGTCTCGTGCTCACGCAAATGCTCCAGCAGCGCATCACCGGTCAACCGATAGGCATCCCGATGCCCCAGATGCACCTTCAGGGATTCGATCATTGCGTTGGTATCAAACAACTTTCTCCCCCTCGCTTCTCCTTTCTATTGTCTCAAATTCGAAGATCGAGATCCTGTCCCCATAGGGTGAATCACGTTGAGCCACAACGCTTTCCGCCCGTCGACTCCGTCGACATCACCACAGAAACCACAACGAAACCGCCGGTCGCCTGCGAAACCGGGTCGGCTTTACCTGGGGTGCGCGTGCCATACGCTTGCTGGCGTGGGCCGGTGATCCTTCACCGTGCCCGTCCGGCCCATGACGGCACGCGCAAGGGGCCCCAGGTCAAGCCGACCCCCACGCAGCAACCCACGCCCCCCACGCACCCAACTCAACCTGGAAGCGCAGCCGCACCCCGCTGGAAAGAGCTAAAGGCTCCAGCTGTTCCCCGACCTGGAACCCCAGCCGTACCCGACCTGGAACCCCAGCGGTACCCGACCCGGAAACGCAGCCGTCCCCCAGCAGGAAGCCCAGCCGTACCCCACCAGGAAACCCAGCCGTCCCCAACCAGAAAACCCAGCCGTCCCCGACCAAGAAATCAGCCCCAGCACGGCCGAGCCGAAACCCGGCCCGCCTGGAAACACCGCGCCTCAGCGGCCACAATGCACCGCATGCCCAAGTACCTCCTGCTCAAGCACTACCGAGGCGCCCCGGCCGCCGTCAACGACGTTCCCATGGACCAGTGGACGCCTGACGAGGTCTCCGCCCACATCTCCTACATGAACGACTTCGCGGCCAGGCTCCAGGCGTCCGGGGAGTTCGTCGACCACCGCGCGCTCGCCCCGACGGGCACGTTCGTGCGCTACGACGGCGAAGGGCGCCCTCCGGTGACCGATGGGCCGTTCGCCGAGACCAAGGATCTCATCGCGGGCTGGACGGTGATCGACGTGGACAGCCGGGAGAGGGCGCTGGAACTCGCGGCGGAGCTGTCGGCCGCACCGGGCGCGGGCGGCAAGCCGATTCACGAGTGGCTCGAAGTGCGCCCGCTGTACGGCGAGCAGCCGATCATCGTCGAGTGAGTCGAGTGAGTCGAGTGAGTCGGGTGAGCGTGGACGAGACTCTGCTCAGGAGCCTCACTCCGAGCGTGATCGGCGTGCTGGTGCGGCGCGGGGCGGACTTCGCGGCGGCGGAGGACGCGGTGCAGGACGCGCTCGTGGAGGCGCTGCGCGTGTGGCCGCAGGAGCCGCCGAGGGATCCCAAGGGCTGGCTGGTGACGGTGGCCTGGCGGAAGTTCCTCGACGCGACGCGGTCGGAGACGGCTCGTCGTCAGCGCGAGGACGTGGTGGACGCGCAGCCGGAGCAGGGGCCGGTGTCCTCGGTGGACGACACGCTCCAGCTCTACTTCCTGTGCGCTCACCCGTCGTTGACGCCGTCCTCCGCCGTGGCACTGACGCTGCGCGCGGTCGGCGGGCTCACCACGCGGCAGATCGCGGAGGCCTACCTGGTGCCGGAAGCGACGATGGCGCAGCGCATCAGCCGCGCCAAGCGCACGGTCTCCAGCGTGAAGTTCGACCAGCCCGGCGACGTCGCGACGGTGTTGCGCGTGCTGTACCTGGTGTTCAACGAGGGGTACTCCGGCGACGTCGACCTGGCGGTGGAGGCGATCCGCCTGACGAGGCAGCTCGCGACGGCGATCGACCACCCCGAAGTCGCGGGGCTGCTCGCGCTGATGTTGTTGCACCACGCGCGGCGCGCGGCCCGGACCGCGTCGGACGGGAGCCTGGTGACGCTCGCCGAGCAGGACCGCGATGCGTGGGACACCACGTCGATCGCCGAAGGAGTCGCGATCCTCCAGGTGGCACTCGCGCGCGACCAGCTCGGCGAATTCCAGGCGCAGGCGGCCATCGCGGCCTTGCACGCGGACGCGCCGACCGCCGAGGAAACGGATTGGCCGCAGATCGTGGAGTGGTACGACGAGCTGGCGAAGCTGACCGAGAACCCCGTGGTGCGGCTCAACCGCGCGGTGGCGGTGGGCGAAGCGCAGGGCGCAAAGGCGGGCCTGGAAGCGCTGGCGCTGCTGGACGAGTCGCTGCCGCGCCACACGGCGGTGGCCGCGTACCTGCACGAGCGCGACGGTGACCTGACCAAGGCCGCGCGCTTGTACGTGGAAGCCGTGGCGAAGGCGTCGAACCTGGCCGAGCGCACTCATCTGACACGGCAGGCGGCGAGGCTCAACACGCGCTGAGCAGAGGGGTTTGTGGCTGTTGACGACCGCGCGGGCAGGGGTTTGTGGCTGTTGACGACCGCGCGGGCAGGGGTTTGTGGGTCTTGAAGACTGCCGAACCCCGGCCTCTGCGGTCGTCAACGACAGCAAACCCCCGCGCGAGTACTGGGTTTGCTGCGGTTTCAGACCACGGCTGCGCGTGGCGGAGCCTCGGCTCGACGCGCACGACAACTAGGCCCTGTCCGGTAAGTCATCAGGTTTGCAGGTCTTCAAGACCACCCAACCCCCACCCTCACCGTCTCCAACGACAGCAAACCCCCGCAAGGCCGCGGGGTTTGAGGCGGTTAACGATGATCAGCAGGGGGGGTTTGCTGGTCTTGAAGACACCCCAACCCCCGGCGATGCCGTGCTCAACCACTTGCAGGACAGGGGCTAGTAGGCGACGGCGATGGTGCCGAGGCGGCGACCGGGGCCGTGCAGGCAGGACAGCATCGCCTCGGCCATGTCGGCGCGCGAGATCATCACTCCGCCGAGCGGGGGCCTGCGGTTGGCGAAGCGGTAGTTCCCCGTCGGAGCGTCGTCGGTGAGCCTGGGAGCGCGCACGATCACCCAGTCGAGATTGCTCTCCTCGATGACCTCCTCCATCCCGCGCACGTCCTTGAGCAGGTGGCGGTGCGTCATCGCGGAGGCCAGCGCCATCGGGTTCACGCCGGGTTCGACGGCGGCCACGGACGCCGCGGCCAGCATGGGCGCGCCCTGCCGTTCCATCGCGTCGACCACGTTGCGGTAGCCCAGGGTCCGCACCACGCTCGGTCCGTTGCCGGGTGAACCGATCGCCGAGATCACGGCGTCGGCCTCGACGAAGAGCCCGTCCAGCGTGCCGGGGTCTAAAACATCACCCGCGACGACGGAAAGCCCTTCCCGGTAGGGGCTGTTCCCGAAGTCGGCCAGCGACGCGGGATCGCGGACGAACGCCCTGATGGAGTGGCCTTCGCTGAGCGCCAGCTCGACGACCTCCCGGCCGAGCCCGCCACTGGCACCGAGAACGACCAGCCTCATCGCACGCTCCTGTTCCCGGCGCGCGATCCGTCCCCACGCCGCGCGCCGACCGCAGGGACCTTCTCACACGGGAGCGGTCGAACGACCGCGCTCACCCCTGTTGCGCAACAGACCCCTCGTTCGAGGGTCACTGCGCCGGGCGCTTCGCGGGTGGATGATCGTGGCGTGCCGTTGTTCGTCCACCACCCGCCACGCGCGCTGAGCCCGTTCGTCTCGGCCGCGCACGGCTACCACGTGCCCGCGAGCGCGAGCGGGGTGCACCGCGGCTTGCCCTCACGGCACCTGACGCTGGTGCTGGACCTGCACGAGCCGCTGCGCGTTGCCGGTCTGGAAAGCTCCGTCGCCGCGCACGGCGTCGTCGGTGGCCTGCACACCCGACCAGCGCTGATCGACGCTTCACGGCCGCAGGAGGGCGTGCAGTACGGGTTGACGCCGCTGGGCGCGCGCACGCTGCTCGGTCTGCCAGCCGGGGAGCTGTTCGACCAGGTGCTCGACCTCGGCCAGCTCTTCGGCTGCGCGGCCACCTTGCTCGTCGAGCGCCTGCGCGGCACTCCCGTGTGGGCGGAGCGCTTCGCGTTGCTGGACGAGGCGCTGCTGCGCAGGCTCGGCGATCGCACCGCGGAGCTGCCTTCGGAGGTGACCGAAGCGTGGCGGGTGATCTTCGACGGGGACGGGCGGGCGCGGGTGGACTCGCTGGCCGCGCACGTGGGGTGGAGCCGCCGCCACCTCTCCGAGCGCTTCCGCGTGGCCACCGGGTTCACCCCGAAGCAGGCCGCGCGCGTCGCCAGGTTCGAGGCGGCGCGGCGGCTGTTGGCCTCCCCCGCTCGGCACCCGCTGGCCGAGGTCGCCGCGCTGTGCGGATTCGCCGATCAGCCCCACCTCGCGCGGGAGTGGCGCGCGCTGGCCGGGTGCAGCGTCGGGCAGTGGGTGCTCGACGAGCTCCCATTCGTTCAAGACGAGGCGGCCGAGGAGCCGTCAGGATCTCCGGCATGAGCACTCCCACGCTGTCCCAGCCACCCGCGCCCACCGTCTGGCCGAGCGTCGGCTTCACCGACGTGGACGCCGGAATCCGTTTGCTGACCGAGGTTTTCGGCTTCGTGGTCACCGTGGTCCACCGCTCCGACGAAGGCGTCGTCGAGCACGCCGAGGCGCGCTGGCCCGCGGGCGGCGGCATCATGTTCGGCTCGCGCGGCAAGCGCGGGGACTGGGGTTCGCTCGGTCCGCAGGGCGTCTACGTGGTCGCCCCGGACACCGCCACCCTCGACCAGGTCTGGGAGCGGGTCGAGGTCGCCGAGGGCCTTGAGGTGCTCCGCAAGCTGCACGACACCGACTACGGCTCGCGCACTTTCGACGTTCGCGACGCCGACGGCAACCTCTGGTCCTTCGGCACCTACCCGGGCAGCTAGGGCGTGTTTCACAGGTCCGTGTTCGCGATAGCCGGGCCGAGCCCGGCTCTCATCGAACGAGACCTAGGAAACACGCCCTAGGGCCTGACCGCGATGGCGCGGGCCGCGAGCCCTTCTGCGACGAGCCTGCCCAGGATGTAGGTGCACGCCGCGTCCTGGTCGGGCACGTCGACGGAGAACACCGGCGAGCAGCCCTCATCCAGCAGCCGCACGCGCCACGCGGAGCCGGAAGGTTCGGCGTGCCAACGGTTCGCGGCCACGCTCGTGGGGTCGAACGGGGCGATGCCCAGCCGGACGAGGTTGCGCTCGAACAGCTTCGCCTGCATCAGCGCCCACCTCCCGCCGGGCCGAGCACGCCGCGCCACACCTGGTCGGCGGCCAGCTCGCCGTAGAGGTACCAGCACGCCGCCGACTCGTCGGCGAAGGCGCGCCACCGGCCGGGGCGCCCGTTGCCGTCGATGAACCCGGCGGCCCACTTCCGCGATTCGGGGTCCTGCGCGACGCACATCCGGTCGCGCACGAGCGAGCCCGCCCCGATCGCGTCCTCGGCGAGGCCGAGCTCGGGCAGGCGCAGCACCAGTTCCGCCACGTTCACAGCGCGAGATTGAACCACCACGCTCCGTGTCGCCCGCGACCGCCCCGGGCTAGCGCAGGCTCCACATCAGGTAGGCGGCCAGGGTCGGGGCGTCGGTGATCACGCCGCCGCGCACCATGTTCTCGACCTCGGCCCGGGAGAACCACCGCTGCCGCATGTCCTGCTCGGTCACCTCGCGGTTCGGCTCACCGCCGGTCAGCTCGGTCGCCAGGAACACGTGCGCGCCGATGCCGGACATCCCGTTCGCGCTGTGCGTGTAGCCGATCTCCTCGATCCGGCCCGCCACGAAACCCGTCTCCTCGGCCAGCTCCGCGGCGGCCATCTGCTCGGGCGTGCCGCTCTCCCCCGGCGGGAACGACCCGGACGGGAACTCCCACGACCGCGCGCCCATCGCGTAGCGGTACTGCTCGACGAGGTGGAAGCCGTCGTTCTCCCACGGGATCACCACGGCGAAGTCCGGCTTGTCGATCACTGAGTACAGCCCGGGTGTTCCGTCGAGGTGTTCGACGCGGTCCTCGCGCACCGACAGCCACGGGTTCTCGTAGACGACTCTGGATGACACGGTCCTGATGCTCACCCCACGATTGTGCACTAGCAACCAGAGTTGCTACCCGCACACTTAGCAATGTAGGTTGCTAGCCATGGAGTCACGGGACGTCACGACCGTCGCCGCCGACGTGTCGGACCCGAGAGCCGGACTGCGCGCGGTGTCCTCACTGCGCCTGCTGGCCGAGACCCTGGAGTTCCGCCAGGTCGAGGCCGGACTGCGGGCGGGCATGAGCTGGCTGGAGATCGCCGAGGCGCTCGGTGTGTCCAGGCAGGCCGTGCACAAGAAGTACGCCAGGCGGATCGACCCGTCCATCGACGTACCGAGAAGGAACAGAGGATGACGAAGTTCGTGATGGCGGCGAACCTGTCCGTCCAGGCCAGGGACGAGGCGTCGCGCTGGGGACACCCCCAGGTGGACGTCGAGCACCTGTTCCTGGCCCTGCTGCTCTCCGGCGGCGCGGCCGGAAAAGCGTTGCGGCGGCTCGGGATCACCCTGGAGCGCGCTCGCGATGCCGTCGAGGCCGTGCACGCGGAGCGGATCGGGAGCCTGGGGATCGCCGCCCCCGCGATGCCGACCGGCCCGATCCGCGAACCGGGCAACCGCGAGATCGAGTTCTCCGAGCGCGCGCTCGGCGTCATCCGGACACGTGACGAGGTCGGGATCGTGCGCGCGCTCGTCGACGAGCCCAGCGGACTGGTCGAAGCACTCCTGCTCCACCTCGGACTCACCCCCGCCGAGGTTCACGGCGCGATCGAAACCGCTCCGCAGCAACCAAAGCTGCCTCGCACGGCCGTCCACAGTGGATTCATCCCGGCGCCCGTCGACACCGTGTGGTCGTTGGTCTCCGACCCGGCGCGGCGCTCGGAATGGGACACAGCGGTCGCCAGCGCCGAGCCCGTGACCGACGGCCTCTGGAAGATGACCTTGACCAACGGGCGCGGTTTCACGCTGCGCGAGCTCAGCAACGTCGTGCGCAGCCTGGAGTGGGAGGTTCGCTGGCCGGGTCACTGGACGCCCCTGCACTGGCTGACGGTGTCGCTCGCCGAGGCCAACGGCGGAACGACGATCACGCTCACCGGCTCCTGGGAACGCCGGTGGACCCCCAATCCGTTGCGCCGCTTCGCGATGCGGCTCCTGCTGACCGCGTACGCGACCGCGCTCTCCCGCGCTCTACGCTGACCTGAGGTACGCCAGCACGGCCAGCACCCGGCGGTGCCCGGCGTCGGTCGCGGGCAGGCCGAGCTTCGAGAAGATGTTGCCGATGTGCTTGTGCACGGCGCTGTCGCTCACCACGAGCGTCGACCCGATCGTCGCGTTGGAGTGGCCCTCCGCCATCAGCGCCAGCACTTCGCGCTCGCGCGGCGTCAACCCGTGCAGCGGGTCGTCCCCGCGCCGCCGGACCAGCAGCTGCGACACCACCTCCGGATCCATCGCGGTCCCACCTCCGGCCACGCGCGCCAACGCGTCCAGGAAGTCCTCGACCTTGCCGACCCGTTCCTTGAGGAGGTAGCCGACTCCGCCGCTGCCGTCCGCGAGCAGCTCCGCCGCGTAGCTGTCCTCCACGTGCGCCGACAGCACGAGCACGGCGAGCCCGGGGTGCAGCCGCCGGGCCTCCACCGCCGCGCGCAGTCCCTCGTCGGTGAAGCTCGGCGGCATGCGCACGTCCACCACCGCCACGTCCGGCCGGTCCTCGGCGACCGCGCTGAGCAGGGCGGACGGGTTGTCGACGGCGGAGGTGACCTCCATGCCCTCAGCGCGGAGCAGGTGGGTCAGGCCCTCGCGGAGCAGGGCGTCGTCCTCAGCGATCACAATGCGCACGGCTCATGCTCCCGCAGGGATCGCGACACGCACGACTGTGGGTCCGCCGTGCGGGCTGGTGATCTCGGTGAGGCCGTCGAAGGCGTCCACGCGTCGACGGATTCCGAGCAGCCCGCTGCCCTGCTCCTCGTCGGCGCCACCCGTGCCGTCGTCGGTGATCTCCACGACGAGCGCGCGGTCCTGCGTCCACAACCCGACGGTGATCTGCTTGGCACCACTGTGTTTCACCGCGTTGGTCAGCGCTTCGGCGATCACGAAGTAGGCCGCTGCCTCGACCGCTGCGGGCAGGCGCGGCAGCTCGCCGATACCGAGCGTGCACGGGATCGCACAGTGCGCCGCGAGCGAAGTCACCGCACCTTCAAGCCCGCGATCTGCGAGCACGGGCGGGTAGATGCTGCGAACCACTTCGCGCAGCTCGGTCAGCGCATCGGTCGCCGCGTTCTGCGCCGTGAGCACCAACGGCAGCGCGGCTTCGGGGTTGCGGTGCAAGGCTCGCTCCGCCATGCCGAGGTGCATCACGACCGCGACGAGCCGGTTCTGCGTGCCGTCGTGCAGGCCGCGCTCGATGCGCCGAAGCTCTGTGCCGTGCGCTTCGAGAGCCGCCGCGCGCGTCGCGGTGACCTCGGCCAAGCGCTCCACCAGGCTCTGGCTCGGCGGTGCGAGGCGCGCGGCGCTCACCCGTGAGTACCACCGGGCCAGGCGTGGGACGAAAATCAGCCCAAGCAGGCCGTAAGCCGCCGCGGTCAGCAGTGCCAGCCCGGCATCGCTCCACGACCGGATCGGCATGTCGACGGTCGTGGTGATTCCTGGGAAGTACGGCCAGATCGCGGCGAACACGACGTTCTGCACGACCCCGGCGGGCGAGCCGATCGCGACGGAGCCGACCAGGGTCCCCAGGAGAGCCTGCATGGCCAGCCAGCCCAGGTCGCGACGGCTGGAGGCGCTCAGCAGCTCGACGAACGGGTCCCCGCCCTCGCGTGGCGGCTGCGGGATCGTGGTGCCGAGGAAGCGCCCGGTGCGCCCGCGTTCGAAGGTCGCCAGCCTCCGCGCGAGCCCGGCGACCCTGGGCAGCAACGGCAGCGTCACGATCATGACCACGCACGCCAGCACCAGCACGGCGGAGAGCATCGCCGCGAAGCCCACGACCATCGTGCCCGCGAGGTACTTCCACTCCTTCACCCAGGCTGCTCCAGAGACGGGGTGGAGCAGGCTCCACCATCGACAGGGGCACGCGCGGGATGGTTGCCGCCGCTCCCGCCGACCTACCGTCCTGACGTCGGGAAACACAGGACGGAAGGCGCATCATGATGACACGTCAGCAGCTGGTCGCGGTGGGTGAGACGGGGACCGGGCACGCCGTCCGGCTGGAGGCGGCGACCATGGTCTACGGCTCCGGGGCGAACCGCGTCACCGCGCTGAAGGCGGTCACCACCGACCTGCCGCGCGGGGTCCTGACCGCCGTGATGGGGCCGTCGGGCTCCGGCAAGAGCACCTTCCTGCACCTCGCCGCCGGGCTCGACCGGCCCACCTCCGGGCGCGTGCTGCTGGGCGGCACCGACCTCGGCGGGCTGTCCGAGACCAAGCTCACCGAGCTGCGCCGCGACCGCATCGGCTTCGTCTTCCAGGCCTACAACCTGATCCCCGCGCTGAGCGTCGCCGACAACATCACGCTCCCGCTGCGCTTCGCCGGGCGTTCGGCCGATCCCGCGTGGCTGATGGAGATCACCAGCGCGGTCGGGCTCGGCGGGTTGCTCGGGCGCCGCCCGAACCAGCTCTCCGGCGGTCAGCAGCAGCGCGTCGCGATCGCCCGCGCGCTGATCACCAGGCCGGACGCGGTCTTCGCCGACGAGCCGACGGGCGCGCTCGACACCACGACCGCGGCGGAGGTGTTGCGGCTGCTGCGAGAACTCGTCGACACGCGCGGACAGACCGTCGTGATGGTCACGCACGATCCGGTCGCCGCGTCCTACGCCCACCGCGTGCTGTTCCTGGCGGACGGCGCGATCGTGGACTCACTGGCCGATCCGACCGCCGACGCCGTCGCCGCGCGCATGACGCACCTGGGACGGCGAGCATGAAGATCGCCTGGCAGTCGGTTCGCTCGCACCGCACGAGCTTCGTGTCCGCGTTCCTCGCAGTGCTCGGCGGCGTCGTCCTCATCACTGCGTGCGGTGTGCTGTTGCAGTCGGGGTTGTTCGCGGGAATCGCCCCGCAGCGATACGCGGGCGCGCCCGTCGTCGTCGGTGCCACGCAGTCGGTCACGGTCCCCGTCGAGGACGACATCGACCCCGTGGAATGGTTGCCAGAGCGTGCTTTGGTGCCCGCCTCGGTCGCTTCGGCCGTCGCCGCGACGCCGGGAGTCCGCGAGGTGGTGCCCGACACCAGCGTCTCCGCGCGCGTGATCACTTCGAGCGGTGAGGTGGTCGGCATGCCCGGCCACGGCTGGGCTTCCACCAAGATCACTCCGGTCGCGTTGCGCTCGGGAACGGCTCCGGGAGTCGGCGAAGTCGTGCTCAGTGCCTCGCTCGCTCCGGTCGGCTCCTCGGTGCGGATCGCCACGGACGGCTCGCCCGCGGAGTACCGGGTCAGCGGCGTCGTGGACTCCGGCCTCTACTTCGCCTCGGTTCCTGGTGGTGCTGCCGCCCTCGCGGTCTTCCCGTCGCCGGGCATCTCGGACTCCGAGTTGGCTGATCGCGTGTCGAAGTCCTTGGCTTCCCAAGGTCTTTCGTCTCGTGCGGTCGTCAAGTCCGGTGTGGACAGGGGCGAGGTCGAGTTCCTGAGCGCCGCGCAGTCGCGTCTCGTGCTCTTGCTGGTGTCCGGCTCCTTCAGCGGCTTCGTCCTGATGATCGTGATCTTCGTGGTGGCGAGCACGCTGTCCCTCATGGTGCACCAGCGCCGCCGGGAGATCGCGCTGCTGCGGGCAGTCGCGGCCACGCCTCGGCAGATCCACCGCATGCTCGCCGGCGAGGTGCTCGTGGTGACGGGTACGGCTGTCGCGATCGGCGTGGTGCCGGGCTATCTGCTCGCGTACTCGCTCCGTGACGGGCTGGCGGGGATCGGCGTGATCGCGGACGGTTTCGTGCTGTCGATCGGCCCGGTTCCCGCGCTCGCCGCTGCCCTGCTGTGCTTCGGCGCGGCCAGGATCGCGGTGTGGTCGGCCGCGCGGCGCGGAGTGCGAGTGTCTCCGGTGGAAGCACTCCGCGAGTCCACTGTGGAGCGTCCGGAGATCGGTCGTGCGCGGACGATCACCGGCTGCGTCCTCGTCGGCCTCGCCCTCGTTTCGGTGGTGGCGGTGATCTTCGTACCCGCGAAGCTCACCGTGGTGCCCGCCGGAGTCTCCTCGCTGCTCGCGGTGATCGGCCTCGCGCTGCTCGGGCCTCGGCTGATGGCGGCGCTCACCCAGGCTGTCGGAGCGCGGCTCCACGGAGGGCGGGTTTCGAGTTATCTCGCGGCGGCGAACAGTTCGGCCAGCTCGCGTCGCCTCGCCGCGGCGGTGACTCCGCTCGTGCTGACGATCGGCTTCGCCACGAGTCAGTTCTACACGCAGAGCACGTTGATCGACGCCACTCAGGTCCAGGCCCGAGCCGCCACCGTCGCCGACTTCGTGGTGACCGGCCAGGGCGGCGGCGTCTCGGCTTCGCTCTCCGTTGCGGCACGCGGAGTTCCCGGTGTTGTCGCGGCCAGTCCGCTCGTCGCGACAGAGGTCGTGGCGATCGACCGCAGCGCCGCGAAGGAGCCGCTTTCGCGCTCAACCGCTTACGGCGTCGACTCTTCCGTCGCTTCGGTGTTGCGGCTCCCGGTGATCTCCGGGGCGTTCTCCGAGCTTCGCGGCGACACCGTGGCGCTCAGCTCGACCGAGGCTTCGTGGCTCGGCAAGCGCGTCGGTGACCGCGTGGAACTCGTGCTGGGCGACGGCTTCGCCACGCATCCCCGCGTTGTGGCGGTGTTCGAGGGGAACTTGGGGTTCGGCGATGTGCTGCTGCCCGCCGAGGTCGTGCTCCCACACACCACCGACCGGCTCGCCGACGCGATCCTGGTGTCGGCCGCGCCCAACGCCGACGTGGCTCCTGCGCTGCGCGGGCTGTCTCCCGGTGTCACGGTGGGCGATCGCTCGGCGTTGAGCGTCGCGCAGGACAACCAGCTGGAGGCCAATGCGTGGCTCAACCGCCTGCTGCTCGGCCTCGTGCTGGCTTACGTCGCGCTCGCTTCGGCGACCACGCTCGTGACCGTGACGACCGGGCGGGCGCGCGAGTTCGCTCTGCTGCGCCTGGTCGGCGGGACGCGGCGGCAGATCGCCCGGATGCTGCGCACCGAGACGGTGATCATCGTGGGCATCGCCGTCGCCCTCGGCACCGTGGTCGCGGCGATCCCGCTGACCGTGCTCTCGCTGCGGCTCACGGCGATCCCGCTGCCGTCCGGCACTCCGTGGGTGTTCGCCGGGATCGTCGCCGCCACCGTGCTGACCGGCGTGCTCTCGATCCGGTTGCCCGGAAGGCGCGTCACGCGCGCACACCCGCTGCACGCGCTCCGCGCCGAGTGAACAGCCGCCGTAAATCCGTTTGCCCCAATGGCGGCCACTGCCGATGATGGGAAGCGCACAAGCAAGCAAGGGGGGCGGTCATGACGAAGGGCTCCCCCAGAGGCGCAGCCGCGTCATGACCAGGGCGCCGCCCCGTGATCGGGGGCGGCCCCACTCAGGTCGCTAGCTCAACTGGCAGAGCAGCTGACTCTTAATCAGCGGGTTCGGGGTTCGAGTCCCCGGCGACCTACTCAGCGTGTTTACAGTGTCCACAGTGGACGACCGCGCCCTTCTAGGCAGCTTGAAGCGTTCCTGGTTTCCGGAGGTTTGATTTTAGTCGACACTGAAGTCATTGGGAATGTCGACTTTGTGGAGCGTCAGCGTCAGGACCTGTCCTGCAAGTGGCTGAGTTGCGTGTTCCGGTCACGGTGCCGCTGGGGGTCGAGGTGTCTTCAAGACCAGCAAACCCCTCTGTTGATCATCGTTAACCGTCGCAATCCCAGCGGCTCGATGAGGGTTTGCCGTCGTTTCTTGCGTGGGGTACGGCTGGGCTTCCGGGCCGGGGGACGGCTGATTTTCCGGGCCGGGGGACGGCTGGATTTCCAGGTCGGGGACGGCTGGGCTTCCAGCGGGGGAACGGCTGCGCTTCCCGGTCGGGACGGCTGGGCTTCCAGCGGGGGAACGGCTGCGCTTCCCGGTCGGGACGGCTGGGCTTCCAGCGGGGGAACGGCTGGAGCCTTGAGCTCTTTCCAGCGGGGTACGGCCGCGCTTCCCGGTTGAGTTGGGTGCGTGGTGCGCGTGGGTTCCTGCGCGGGTGTCGGCTTGACCTGGGGCCCCTTGCGCGTGCCGTCATGGGCCGGACGGGCACGGTGAAGGATCACCGGCCCACGCCAGCAAGCGTATGGCACGCGCACCCCAGGTAAAGCCGACCCGGTTTCGCAGGCGCCTGGCGATTTCGTTGTGGTTTCTGTGGTTATGTCGACGGAGTCGACGAACAAAACCGTTGTGGCTCAACGTGATTCACTCTGTAGGGACAGGATCTCGATCTTCGAATTTGAGACAATAGAGAGGAGTCGAAAGAGGGGGATTCTGTTGAGTGCCAAGGCCATTATCGCTTTGCTGAAACGCTACCTCGCGCGCGGAGACACCTACCGGTTCACCGGTGACCCGCTGTTGGATGAGCTGCGGAACTTCGAGAAGATCGCCACCCTCGCCGTGGCCGCGAGCACTGACCTCGCCACCGAAGCCCAGTCCCAAGGCCTGTACGCCGACCAGGGGTGCAAGGACTTGACGGTGTTACTGCGGACAGCCTTGAAGTTGGCGCCTGAGGATGCCAAGCGCCGCAGTCGGCTCGTGCAGGAACTCCCGTCGCTGCCGTTGGCGAAGGAAGCGATGTATGCCGGGACGATCAGTCCTCGCCATGCTCTGGTCGTCTCCGACGCGGTGGCGAAGATCCCGGAGGATCGTGCGGTCGAAGCCGAAGAAGCCCTCGTCGACCACGCACCTCAGTTGAATCCGCGTCAGTTGATGTATGTGGGCAAACGCATCCGCACCCAACTCGACCCCGAAGGCGCCTACCGCGACGAACAAGAGAACATCGCTCAACGGTCGGTGAAGATGGGGAAAGACCACAACGGGTGGTTGCACTTCACCGGCATCCTGCCCCCGGTCGAGGGCGCCGCAGTCGAAGCAGCCCTGCACGCGCTGGCCAGCCCTCGCAGCGGGGAAGACACCCGCACCCCCGAACAACGCTACGCCGACAGTTTCACCGAGGCGATGAAGATCGCCCTCGCCACCAGGGAGTTGCCGACCAACGGCGGACAAAAGCCGCAGATCATCATCACCATCCCCTACCACGCCCTGCTCACCGCGATCGGCTTCGGCGACACCTCCTGGGGCGGCCCCCTCTCCGCCCACCTCATCCGCGAAATGGCCTGCGACGCCAACATCGTCCCCGCCGTACTCAACGGCAAGAACGTGCCGCTGAACCTCGGACGGTCGAAACGAACCGCCTCACCCGGGATGCGGACCGCACTCGCCGTGCGGGACAAAGGATGCGCCTTCCCCGGATGCGATCGGCCCCCGGCCTGGACGGAAGCCCACCACGTCGTGCACTGGCTCGACGGCGGACCCACCGACCTCGACAACATGGTCCTGCTCTGCACGCACCACCATCATGTGATGCATCAGCAGGGGTGGGAAATCGTCTTCGAGCAGGGGTTGCCGACCTTCATCCCGCCGCGCTGGGTCGACCCGGACCAGAAACCGACGCGCAACATCAGAGTCGAACTCGACCTCGCGCTCACGCCCTGAGCCCCATCAGGTTCGCCGGTCTTCAAGACCACCCAACCCCCGCCCCAGCCGTCTCCAATGACAGCAAACCCCCACAAGACCGCAGGGTTTGCGGCGGTTAACGATGATCAACAGCAGGGTTTGCTGGTCTTGAAGACACCTCAACCCGCAGCGACATCGTGACCGGAATGCACAGCTCAACCACAGGCGCTAGTCCACCCGGTGGCAGCGATCACCTCGCGAGCGATCTCCGGCACGGATCGGTGGTCGGTCGCCACGCGGACCGTGTCAGCAGGACACCGCGCGTCGAGCAGGCGGGCCTTGCTGGCGCTGTTGACCAACTCCTGGTCGAGCTCCGAACCGAGCTCGCGGTGGGCGAGCCGGGAGTGGGCGGTGGTATCGGAAGCAGTGAGCAAGACACGGACGATCCGCAGATCAGAGCCCATAGCGCGGGTGAAAATGGACGTCGCCGAAGGCATGACGCACAGCGTGTTGGTGTAGACCAGCCGGGAACAACCGAGCCGCGCGTAGTTCGACCAGACAGCCGCGAGGTTCAGCGTGGTGATCTCCGAACGGTGCGGATCGCCCTCAGGAGCCGGGTGAACCTGCCCCATGAAGTCGCCGTCGATCAGCGCGTGCGCGACGGGAACCGCCCGCAGCAAAGCCGAAACCTCCCACGCGACAGTGGTCTTGCCAACACCGGCCCTGCCGCCGATCAAAAGAGCATCCACAAGCACAAGATGTCACGGTTGCCGGAAACACAGGGAACCCCACTGGAAACCCGCGCCGATCGCCGACATCACGAACGCCTCACCGGAGCGGACGAACCCCCGGCTGACGGACTCGTGCAGCGCGGTGAACACTCCAGCGGAGCCGGTGTTGCCGAGCCGATCCAGGGTGATCGGAGCCCGGGACAGCGGCACTCCGAGCTTCTCGACAGCAGCTTTGATGATGTTCACATTGGCCTGGTGCAGAAAGAAGTGCGACACCTCAGCGACGGACACACCGGCACGCGCGGTCGCGGCGAGGATGCTGTCAGGCAGCCAGCGGGTCGCAGCGTCCCAGACCGCGCGGCCGTCCATCTGGAGGTAGTGCTGGCGCGCAGCGACCGTGACAGCAGAGGTGGGCAAGCGCGAACCACCGGCGGGGATCTCAACCGCATCGGACAGCTCAGAACCGAAATCCCATGCGAGCAAACCGGTACCGGGGACCGAACCACGGCGCAGCACGACTGCGGCAGCGGCGTCGCCGAAGAAGACGCGGGAAGTGCGCTCCAGCGGGTCGGTGACACGGGACGCGGCGTCGGCGGCGATGACGAGCACGGAACGGATGCCGTCGGACTGCAACAGGTGGGAGCCGAGCATGACGGCCTGCACACCGTTGGCGCACGCGGAATGCGTGACGTCGAAGGTCAGTGCGCGGTCGGCGCCGAGCTTGTCCTTGACGATCAACGCGGTGGACAGCAGGGGTTGGTCCCAGGTGTAGGTGGCGAAGATGATGACGTCCACTTCGGACGGAGCGAGGCGCGCGGACTCCAGAGCCGAGCGAGCCGCCGGAAGGCCCATGTCGGAGACGGCGAGATCCGGTGCGAGCCACCGGCGCGAACGAATCCCGGTGCGGCTGGTGATCCACTCGTCAGTGGTGTCGATCATCCTGGCCAGGTCGTCGTTGGTGACCACGGTGTCGGGGACGTGCAGGCCGGTGCCCGCGATCACGACGGGCCGCACACCGGGCTCCGATCGGCGAGGCTGTTGGCGGAAGCGGTGATCAGCTCGGCGAAGTCGACGTAGAAGCGGCCGGAAGGGCAGTCGGCGCCGAGCAGGGCGCGCCGCGCGGCCTCTGCGGTGAGAGCGCCGCCGAGCGCGACACCGGACGCGAGCTGCGGCCAGCTGCTCAACGTCTTGCCGAGCTCGTCGAAGGACGCGCGCAGCTCGGGACTGATCCTGCCGGCGTCCACCATCGCCAGGATGAGATCCACCTTCTCCTGCTGTGTCAACGACTTCACCGACTCGGCCGTGACGTCGCCGATCAAGCCGTGCAGCAGCGGGCGGTCGGGTTCGAGGTCGAAGCGCTCGACGTCGAGCATCCCCCGGTCGTTGCAGTCCATCACCACCGGGATGCCGAGCGCGCGGGCCCGTTCACGCACGGCGATCTTGGCGTAGGGCGTGTCGCACTCCTCCACCACCAGGTCCAGGCCGGCGAAGAACTCGCCGATCGTGGCTTCGGTGAGACCCTCGGTGAAGATCTCGACGTCGAGGTGGGGATCGATCTCGAAGAGCTGCCGAGCGGTGATCACCGCCTTGTTGACGCCGAGGTGATGCACTCCGGCGCGCAGCCGGTTCAGGTTGGACAGGCCGAAGCTGTCGAAGTCGGCGAGCTTGAACGCACCCCCGATGCCCTCCAACGCGAACGTGACGGCGGAGGCGTTGCCGACCGAGAGGCCGACGATGCCGACGCGGCGTTCGAGCAGGCTGCGCTGGGCCGGGCGCTCGACCTTGCCGCGGTTGCGGTCGGTGCGCACGAGCCGGAACTCCTCGCGCGGCAGCACGTGCACGAGCCGCCCCGACCACGGGTACCACGCCCACGTGCCGTACGCCTGGAGCGGGACCCCGGCGAGCTGCTCGACCTTGCGCGCCGCGATCTCCTCGTCACCGAAGGAGATCGACGGTTCACGACTGCGGATGAGCTCGTCGAGCTGCGCGTCGATCGTGTCGTGGACCTCCCGCACGCGGCCCGACGAGAGCAGCGCCGCGAAGGCCGAGCGGTCGTGCGCGAGGTCGAACAGGGTGGGCCGCCAAGCAGAGCGGTCGGCGGTGTCGGGAAGCGTGAACGCCTCCGGCGCCGGAGCGATTTCCGTTGTGGCGGAGGCGATTCCCGGGAAGGCGTCGCGCATCTCGGCGACCAGGTCGAGGTACTCCCCCGCTCCGTCGGCGGGCCGGTGGACCATGATCACGACGTCCTCGGTGTAGCGGTCGACGTAGCGGCGCGTGCTGTTGACGGCACGGAAACCGAAGCGCTCGTGGAAGACGTGCTGGCCGTCCTTCGTGCCGGACGTGCCGATCATGAGCTTGGCGCCCAGCGCGTGCGCGGCGCCGATCGCGACCGCGTTCAGGTGGGCGCCGAGGCCGAGCTTGCGCGCGCGGTGCTCCACGACGAGCCTGCTGTGCTCGAAGGTGTCTTGCACAGCAACGCCTTCAGCGCGCAGGACGTGCGCGTAGCGCTCCGCACCGAGGAAAGCGAGCGACTGGAACAGCTCACCCGTCTCCGGCGTGGAGAGCCTGATGTAGCCCAGCGGCGGCCCGTCGGGCGAGCGCCGCGCGATGAAGTGCCAGGCGCCGTGGTCCAGCACCTGGTCGTCCACGTGCGTGCCGTCGTCGGCACGGAAGGCGGGACGGCGGCCACGGTCGAAGAGAACCCGTGCCCGCAGCTCGCGCACCAGCGCGATCACGCCGTCCTCGTCGGCGCGATCGTCGGCACGCGCGTGAAAGGCGCTCACATGCCACTGTGCTCCCATCGCCGCAGCCTGCCAGGCAGCGTTGTCACTTCGCTGTCACCGACAAAGCGCAGCTCAGGGGGCACATTTACGGGAGCGACTACGGGATCGCGAGATCCAGGCTGATCGTCTGCCCCTCCTCGATCCCCTCGCGCCTGCGCATCTGCGTCTTCAGCGGCACGATGTAGCTGCCGTCCTTGGGGAACAGGGAGGTCGCCCACGTGCTCCCGCCGACGGTGACGGTCGCCGGGATCATCCCCCAGCCGTAGCTGACGTGCCCCGACAGCTCCTGGATGTCACGGCGCACCTCCTCGGGGACGGTGACGAAGTACCACGGCGCCGGGCCGCGCCAGTACCAGACCTCGCCGGTGAACGTGACCTTCATGCGGCAACGCTACGATCAGTCCCGGACGTTCCGCTTCCTCAAACGCAGATTCGGGCCTCGCATGCGTGACGACCTCAGCCCGACGGCGCGCGCCCTGCTCGCCTTCGAGTCCATTCAGGACAGACCGGGCATCACCGGGGCGGAGCTCGCCGCGCGGCTCGGCGTCACCGACCGCGCCGCGCGCCGCTACGTGGGCATCCTGCGCGAGGCCGGGATTCCCATCGAGTCGCTCAGCGGACCGTACGGGGGCTACCGCGTCGGCCGGGGCGCCCGCCTCGCGCCGCTGATGTTCAGCACGCCCGAGGCGCTCGGGCTGGTCATGGCCGTGCTCCAGGGCTGGCACGGCGCGGCCGACGGCGACCACCCCGTGGCCACGGCGCTCGGCAAGATCGTTCGCGTGCTGCCCGCGTCCTCCGCCGCGCCGGTCGAGGCCATCCGGCGGGTGAACGCCCAGAACCCCGGCGACGCGGCGGCCAGCCCCGATCCTCAGCTCACTGCCGCGCTCGCGCAGGCGTGCGAGAGCAGGCAGCAGCTGCGAATCCTTTACCGCGCCCGGGACATGGTGCTCGATCCGTGGGCCGTCGTGGTGCGTCACGGGCGGTGGTACCTGCTGTGCTGGTCGCAGACCGCCCGAGCCAGGCGCGTGCTGCGCCTGGACCGCGTCGAGCAGGCCGAGCCGACCGGTCGCTCCTTCGACCCGCCCGCCGACCTCGATCCCGTGCAGGAGGTGGAGAACCACCTCGCCGACGGCTGGACGCACGAGGCCGAAGTCCGCTTCGAGGTGCCGATTTCCCTTGCGGCCCAATGTGTTCCGCGCGCGCTCGGCCGACTGACCGAAGATGGGGACGGCTGCGCGCTGCGCGGAAGCACCGACAACGCCGTGTGGTACGCCGCGCAGCTCGCCGCGACGGAGCTTCCTTTCGTTGTGCTGCAAGGAGATGCCGTGCGCGCGGAGGTGAAGCTCCTCGCCGAGCGGCTTACCCGAGCGGCAGCAGGTCGTGCGGACCGCGCGGATCGATCTCGTGGTGGTCCTCGTACTGGCTGCTGAAGCCGACGACGCGCACGCGCTGCCCAGCGGCGAAGCGGCTCACGTCGATGCGGGTCTGCGTGTTGACGAAGACGATCACTTCGCCGGAGCCGTCGTTGACGTGGACCTTGTGGCCGTAGGGCAGATCGTTCTCCACCGGCTTGGTGATCTTGGCGACCGCCGCGACGAGACGGCCCTCCGTCGACTCGCCGACGGAGCCGGTGCGCACAGGCTCGGGCAGCACGGGAAGCGCCCAGTGGCCGAACTTCACGCCGTCGGTGGCGGGCACGATCGTGCGCAGGCCGGAGCTGTCGGTCAGCACACCGCTCACCCGGGCGCGGCGGCCGGGGCGCGCGCCGAGGTCGTCGGCGGTCTTCACGTAGATCCCGGCGGAGCGGTCCTGGATCGCGAAACCCTTGTCGTAGAAGCTTGATTCGAAGACACCGCTCGGCGTGGTCGTGGTGCCCTCGACGGTCACGGTCGAGCCCAGCGGCAACGCTCTGGCCTCGGCGATCGTGCTCACTGTCGGAGTGGCGGAGACGGGAACGGCGAGCGCGACGGTCAGCAGGACCGCGGCCGACAGGCGGGACAGCAGGGTGAACATTCCCCCAGAATGGCAGTACCGCGAACGGCCTACAACGCCTCCCAGGTTCTCCTACTGAAGTAGGGATGCCTCGCCGACGTTCCGCGCTGGAGC
The DNA here is from genome assembly GCF_039537405.1 of Allokutzneria multivorans. Taxonomy (NCBI): domain Bacteria; kingdom Bacillati; phylum Actinomycetota; class Actinomycetes; order Pseudonocardiales; family Pseudonocardiaceae; genus Allokutzneria; species Allokutzneria multivorans. The sequence goes on from NZ_BAABAL010000018.1 coordinate 473,081, forward strand.
GACAACCACCGCGCGTTGCCCGGAATGGCGGATAGCTGAGCCGAAACGGGCTCCCTAACGTGCCGCGGCAGCAGTTCGGCCCCCCGCCGTGAGCCACCGTGGGAGAGCGGCTCTGCCCCACGCCCCCTGCCGTGACGGGAGTACTTCCATGAAGCCGAATTCAGCTGTCCGCCTCGCCGGTGCCGCGTTGTTGGCGATCACTTCGGCGGCGGCGCTCGCCCTGCCCGCGACCGCCTCCCCGGAGATGCTCAGCGCGATGCAGCGCGACCTCGGCCTGACCGCCGAGCAGGCGGAAGCCCGAGCTGCCAACGAGATGAGGGCCGCTGAGACCGACGCCGAGCTGCGCGGAGTGCTCGGCGACAGCTACGCCGGGTCGCACTTCGCCGCCGGTGACCCGACGCTGATCGTGTCCGTGACCGACGCGAGCAAGATCGGCGCGGTCCGCGCGGCGGGCGCGCAGGCTCGCGTGGTCGCGCGCAGCGCCAAGCGACTCGACGCCGTGAAGTCCACTTTGGACAGTGCCGACCAGCACGCCAGGGGCGTCGTCAGCGGGTGGTACGTCGACACCGCGAACAACCGCGTTGTCGTGACCGCCAAGGTCGTCGCCGACGGCGAGAAGTTCGTCAAGGCCAGCGGTGCCGACGCGAGCGCGATCACCGTGGAGCGCAGCGACGACCAGTACAAGACGCTGCACGACACGCGCGGCGGCGACGCCTACCACATGCTGTTCGGCCTGGCCCGCTGCTCGATCGGCTTCTCCGTCCAAGGCGGCTTCGTCACCGCTGGGCATTGCAGCCCCGCCGGGCAGCAGACGTGGGGGCACAACATGGTCGCCTCCGGAACGGTGCGCGGCTCCAGCTTCCCCGGCAACGACTACGGCTGGGTGGGCACCAACTCCAGCTGGGTCTCGCGCGGCGTGGTCAACCGCTACAACGGCGGCACCGTCGCGGTGCAGGGCTCGACCGAAGCGGCCGTCGGCGCGGCGGTCTGCCGCTCCGGCTCCACCACGGGCTGGCGCTGCGGCACCATCCAGGCGAAGAACCAGACCGTCGTCTACGAGCAGGGCACCGTCAAGGGCATGACCAAGACCAACGCCTGCGCCGAGGGCGGTGACTCCGGCGGCTCCTGGCTGTCGGGCAACCAGGCCCAGGGCGTCACCTCCGGCGGCACCGCCGAGGGGTGCAGCGCGCCCGCGACCACGTTCTTCTTCCCGGTCAACCCGATCCTCAAGGCGTACGGCCTGCGCCTGATCACCAGCTGAGGCGAGGACGGGCACCCGCGAGCCGTCGCGGGTGCCCGTCGCTTCAGCTCACGACTCGCGCAGCTCCAACACCCGCAGCACGTCCCTGGCCCAGTTGACGTTGGCCTGCTCGTAGGCGCGCCCGCCCATCAACGTCAGGTACACGCCGATCGACTCCGCCTCGCGCGCGTACTCCTGCTCGGAGCGGCCGTCCAGCAGGTCCGCGTGCAGCCGGTCGTAGCGCGCGAGCTTGGCCTCTGACAGCTCCAACCGGGCGGACATGGCTTTGTGGAGCGCTTCCTGGTCGCCGATGTCGAGCGCGCGGAGCTTGACCAGGAGATCATCACGCATCGCCGGCGGCCGGGTCTGCTCGGCGGTGAACGCGTGCAGTTCCTCGCGACCGGCGGCGGTGAGGCTGAACACGCGCTTGTTCGGCCGCCGCTCCTGCTCCACGACGCGGCCCTGGATCAGCTCGGCGCGTTCCAGCTGCTCCAGCTCGCGGTAGAGCTGCTGCGGCGTCGCCGACCAGAAGTTGGCCACGGACACGTCGAAGCGCTTCGCCAGCTCGTAGCCCGAAGCGTCCCCGTCCAGCAGGGCGGCGAGCACCGCGTGACGCAGAGCCATCTGTTCAGCCTTCCCGCAAGGGGTTAGTGTCAGTGACACCTATTCAACTAGTTGACTAACTCAGGAGCAAGCCGTGCGTGCTTTCCGGGTCGCCGTCGAAGCGCAGGACATGGAGGCGGCCGTCGCGCTGCTCACCGACGACGTGGTCTTCCACAGCCCCGTCGCCTTCCGCCCCTACCAGGGCCGCGAGGTGGTCGGCACGATCCTGCGCGCCGTCTCCCGGGTGTTCCAGGACTTCCGCTACGTGCGCGAGATCGGCGCCCCCGACGCCGCTGACCAGGTGCTCGTCTTCCACGCCCGGGTCGGCGACCGCGAGATCGAGGGCGCGGACTTCCTGCACGTCGACGAGCACGGCCGCATCGACCAGCTCACGGTCATGGTCCGCCCGCTCAGCGCCGCGCACGCCCTCGCCGACGCGATGGCCGCCGAGCTCGGCGCGCGGCGATGACACTCCCCCACATCGACGAGCACACGGTCCCCGTGGCGGCACCCGCCGAGGCGGTGTGGGCCGCGCTGACGGAGGCGCTCGACAAGTCCTTCTCCGGCTCCCTCGCCGAGTTCTACACGCGGCTCGTCGGCTGCCCTGAGACCCGTACGTCCGGCCCGCGCCCGCTGGCGGAGGGCTCGACGCTGCCCGGGTTCCGCGTCACATCGACGACTCCGCTGATTCTCTCGGGCCGTCACCGCTTCTCGACCTATGAGTTGATCTTCCGAGTCGACGATCTCGGTCCCGATCGGTCGCGGCTGCGCGCCGAGAGCCGAGCCGTATTCCCCGGCGTGCTCGGCCGCGTCTACCGCGCGCTCGTCATCGGCAGCGGAGGACACGCGGTCGCCGTCCGGCGCGTGCTGTCGCGCATCGCGAAAGCCGCCGTCAGCGCGTCCCCGAGGTGATGAGCACCGGAGCCATGCCGAAGAAGCGGTCGCGCTCGGCCCGGTCGAGCTGATCGGCCAGCCACCGCGGTCCGTCCGGGTCGTTCGCCGTGCGGCGCAGCAGGTGCATCATCGCGTCGGCCCCGGTGAACACGAGCAGCCTGCCCTCCACCTGGACATCGCGGAACCCCGCGTCCAGCACCAGGTTCCGCGTGCTCCGGGCGATCGTGGGATGCGGAACGCCCTCCGACAGCACCGCCATCAGGCGCCGCGTCAGCACGGGATCGTCCGAGTCGACCGCGACGCCCTCCCAGTCCTGGCCCAGCACCACGATCCGCCCGCCCGGCGCCAGCACCCGGGCCGCCTCCGCGATCGCGGCCTCCGGGTCGGCCACGGCGTGCAGCACCTTGTCGGCCCGGTACCCGTGCAGCGAGCCGTCCGCCTGCGGCAGCGACTCCGCCACTCCCAGGGTGAACTCCGCACGCGGATACCGCGTCCTCGCCGCGCCGATCATGTCCGGGCTCGGGTCGAGGCCCTCCGCTCTCACTCCGCGTTCGGCCAGCTCCGCCACCGCGAGCCCCGTGCCGCAGCCGACGTCCAGCACCGCGTCACCCGGCCGGGCGCTCAGCAGCTCGTAGGAGCGTTTCCGCAGCTCCACCGAGGCGGGCAGGGTGTCGAGCCGGTCCAGGGCGCTGCTCAAGTCGTTGACCATGCGCCGAGCGTGCAATTTCATGTCGACATGAAGTCAAGCTTCACCATCGGCGAGCTCGCCGCGCGCTTCGGGCTCGCCACGCACGTCCTGCGGCACTGGGAGTCCATGGGGCTGCTCGAACCGGCGCGGCACTCCGGCGGTCACCGCAGGTACGGCTCCGAAGATGCCGAGCGCGTCACGTTCATCCTCAAGGCCAAGGAGGTCGGCCTCAGCCTCGACGACACGCGCGTGTTCCTGCACGCACCCGCGGGCGCTGACCGCAAGGCCGTGCTCCGCGAGCAGCAGGCTCGGCTCGAACACCGCGTCCGCGCCGCCCAGGAGGCTCTGGAGCTGCTGGCCCACGTGCTGCGCTGCGAGCACGAGGACGTCATCCAGTGTCCGAACTTCCGCGCCCTGTTGGCTTCCGACCGATCCCCGCCTGGATGAGCAGCCCCACGTCCAGGTGCCGCACCGCGTCCACCGGCCGCTCCGACTGCCAGTGCGCCACCCCCGCGAGCCCCGGCTCCTCCATCTCGAAGTCGCCGAACATCCGCGCGATCTCCGCGCACGGCCTCGCGTGGATGGAGTTGCGCGACTCCTTCATCATCGCCGCCATCTGCTCGATCATCGCGGGCAGCCCGTCGCTCGCCAGGTGGCTGATCGCCAGGTAGCTCCCCGGCGCCACCGCGTCCCGGTACCGCTCCAGCGCCGCGAACGGGTCGTGCTGCTCCGGCACGTAGTGGAAGACCGTCGCCGCCAGCACCCCCACCGGCTCGTCGAAGTCCAGCATCCGCGTCGTCTCCGGCGCGCGCAGGACGTCCTCCGGCCGCGCCGCGTCCGCGTGCACCACCGTCGCCCTGTCGCTGCCCTTCAGGATCATCCTGGTGTGCGCGACCGCCACGTCCTCGCAGTCCACGTACACCACCCGGCTGTCCCCCGCGATCTCGTGCACGTTGCCCACCGTCGGGATCCCCGAGCCCAAGTCCAGGAACTGCCTGATCCCGCGCCCCACCATCAACTGCACCGCGCGCCGCACGAACGTCCTGTTGATCACCGCCATCTCGCGGGCGAAAGGATGTGCGACCAGCGCCCGCTCCGCGAAGACCCGGTCGACCTCGAAGTTGTGCCCGCCGCCGAGGTAGTAGTCGTACACGCGCGCCGCGCTCGGCTTGCTGAGGTCGATCCCGTCGGGAATCCAGTCGCTCATGGCCTGTCTCTACGAGGCGTTGTGGCCGAGGCCAAACCGATTCGTCCGTGGTTGAAGGGGTGACTTCGGACGGGTTCTCCGGGCGGGTAGGGCTGGGGTTCCAGGTCGGGGACGGCTGGCTTCCAGGTGGGGGGCGGCTGGGGTTCCGGTTTGCACCGGCTGGGCTTCCAGCGGGGGTACGGCTGGGCTTCCAGGTCGGGAAAGGCTGGGCTTCCAGGTCGGGAAAGGCTGGAGCTTTTAGCTCTTTCCAGCGGGGTACGGCTGCGCTTCCAGCTCGGGGACGGCTGCGTGGAGCGTGACAGTTCCAGCATGGGGGTCGGCTTGACCTGGGGCCCCTCGCGCGTGCCGAAATGGGCCGGACGGGCACGGGATGAATCCCGGCCACGCTGACAAGCGTATGGCACGCGCACCCCAGGTAAAGCCGACCCCGGTTTCGCTGACGGCTGACAGTTCCGTTTCCCCTTGGCCTGCAACGGATTTGACGCTGTTGGAGGAGTTGCTAAAATGAGGGGTAGCCAGCACAGGGAGGTGAATCATGTTGGATATCAAGGCAGTGAAGACGCTTTTGGTAGATCATCTCGAAGCGCGCGACGTCTACAAGCTCTCCGAGAAAGAGCATCTCGCGTTCCTGGTTGAGTTGGAGACCCTCACGAATCTGGTGACCGCAGCAAAGGTCGATGCCGCTGAGTATGCGGAGGATCGTGGTCTGCACACCGCGCAAGGGTGCCGGAACCTCGCGACACTGTTGCGGTCACACTTGAAGATTTCTCCGGCGGAAGCGAAGCGACGCTCGCTGCTCGTAGAAGACCTGCCCGGTGTACCTTCCACGAAGGACGCCCTGTACGCAGGCGAGATCAGTGGCGATCACGCCGCCGTCATCGCCGATGTCATCAAAAACATCCCCGCCGATGCTGCCGACGAAGCCGAAGACATCCTCCTCACCTACGCACCCGAGCTGACCTCACGCGAGTTGGCGCAAGCAGGCAAACGGGTCCGCTCCCACTTCGACCAAGAAGGCGCGTTCAAAGACGAGCAGAAGGCCGTGGAAGCGCGGTCGTTCCGGATGGGCAAAGACCAACACGGATCACTGTTCTTCAACGGATGCCTCCCGCCCATCGAGGGCGCGATCTTCGAAGAAGCCCTGCACGCCGTATCCAAACCCCGCCCGACCAATGGTGAGCAAGATCCTCGGACGGTGGAGCAGCGGTATGCCGACGGACTCTGCGAGTTGGTCGCGGTCGCGATGGCCACCCATGACCTCCCGGCCAGCGGAGGCGTTCGACCGCAAATGGTCGTCACGATGCGCTTGGACTACCTGGAAGAGAAACTCCGGACCGGGTATACCGACTGGGACGGCGAAGCCACCGCCTCGCTGATCCGGCAACTCGCTTGCGACGCCGAACTCATCCCGGTGGTGTTGAACGGGGAGAGCATCCCCCTCGACTACGGGCGCTCCGCCCGGACCGCGCCTGCTCCCCTACGCAGGGCGTTGGCGGTGCGGGACAAGGGATGCGCCTTCCCCGGATGCGACCGGCCACCCGCGTGGACGGAAGCTCACCACGTGTTGCACTGGGTAGAGCATCGAGGCCCGACCGACTTGAACAACATGACCCTGTTGTGCTCGCACCACCATCACGTGATCCACCAAGAAGACTGGAAGATCGTCTTCGGCGAGGACGGGCGACCGGACTTCATTCCGCCGACGTGGGTGGATGCGGAGCAGAAACCGATGCGCAACATCAGAGTCGACCCACGACTGACGGCGTAACAGGGAGGGGAGGTGTAATGCGCACAACACGAGGGGCTGGAAAGCAAGGGGCGCAACGGAACGGAGGCTTTACCTGGGGTGCGCGTGCCATACGCTTCCCCGCGAGGGCCGGAATCCCTTCCGTGCCCGTGAGAGGCCCAAGGGCACGCGCGAGGGGCCCCAGGTCAAGCCGGACCCGCGCTGGAATCGAGCAACGCCACAGCGGCGCGCTCCACAGACGCGCGGTCCATCGGCTCCCACACGAGCTCCGCGCAGATCTGGAACGCGAAACCCTGCTGCGGCGCGCGGCCGCTGGGCTGGAGCATCAGGTACTCCGGGCCGCCGTCCTCGTCGCGGCCGATCATGACCTCGACGGTCAACACGGTGTCGGAAACTCGCGCGGGCTCGGTGGCGCCAGGAGCGAGCCAGGAAATCGGCCGACCGGGGTCGGGCTCATCGTCGACGAGCACGAAACTCCGCTCGTACGCCTCATCGACAGCAGGCTTGAGCAGCCACGAAGCGAAGCGGGCGACGTGCTCGGAACCTCCGCTCAACCGGACGCGACCGAGGAAGTACGCGTCGAACCACCAGTCGCCGCGCGCGTCGCGGTCGAGAGCGAACCACAGCTGCTCAACGGGACGGCCCGGGTAGTGGGCAGCCAGCCACGAGAACCTCATGAGGCGAGGTGAGCGGCCGTGACGGGACTGATCACAGCCCAGCCGAGGCGCCGGTACAGACCCAAGCCGTCCTCGGTCGCGACCAGAACCGACCGCACAGCACCACCTTCGGCGGCGAGCACGTCGAGTTCGCTCATCACCACGCTGCCCAGCCCTCGTCGGCGGTGCGCGGGATCGGTGACCACCTGGTCCACAGTGGAGGCCGAACCCCACACGGCGAACAGGCCCGAAGCGGCGACAGAACCGTCGGAAGCGCGGACCTCGACGCCGAGCGGCGAGCGCGAGACGACGTAACCGGCGGGCGGGGCGACGCGGGACGACGCCGAGAGCTCCTTGCCCATCAAGTACTCCGGCGCCTCAACGGTCCACTGTGGACCGAGAGCGGGATGCCCGCAGATCTTCAGCCACGTGCCGGGAGCCGTCAGCGAAGCACTCCTGAAGTCCACCGTGGACGCCGAAGGCAGCACGTAGCGCACGAGGTGACCCGGACGACCCACGTCGATGCGGTAGCCGTCGGGCTCGGCAACGGGCGCGGAGGTGCCCCGGGTCAGCGCCCAGCCGTGCACCCAGTCGCGCACGGCGCGGTCAACACTCGAATCCACCAGTCCATCATGCCCGAACGAGCTATCCCGCATAGTGGATCAGCGCGCGGAACACCCCTGAACCGATCTAACCTCGCACCGCGTTGCCGGGTCGAGGTCGAGGGAGTCGCTGATGCGACACGCGCTCAGAGGAGTGCTGCTGTTCCTGTTGCTGGTGGTGCTCGCCCCAGCGGCGAACGCGCAGCAACCGGTCGTGCGGGTCGGCACGGAGGGCACCTATCCCCCGTTCTCCTTCCACGACCCGAGATCGCAGCAGCTCACCGGCTACGACATCGAAGTGATCAAGGCCGTCGCGGCGAAGGCGGGGTGGCGGCTGGAGTTCGTCGAGACGCAGTGGGACGCCATCTTCCCCGCGCTGGACTCCGGCCGCATCGACCTCATCGCCAACCAGGTCTCGGCCAACGACGAGCGGCGCGCGAAGTACGGCCTGTCCAGCACGTACACGTACTCGCGCGGGGTGGTCGTCCGGCGCACGGGGGACGACCGGATCAAGTCGCTCGCCGACATCAGCGGGAAGACCACGGCGCAGTCGAGCACCAGCAACTGGGCCAAGGTCGCGCGCGAAGCCGGGGCGAAGGTCGAAGCGGTCGAGGGCTTCGCGCAAGCCGCCGCGTTGCTCACGCAGGGCCGGGTCGACGCGATCGTCAACGACAACATCGCGGTGCTGGACTACCTGGCGAGCACGGGATCCAAGGACATCGAGATCGCGGGCAACGCCGGGGAGAAGGGCTCCGAACAGGTCCTCACCTTCCGCAAGGGCTCGAACAAGGCCGACGAGAACCTGCTCTCCCAAGCCAACCAGGCGTTCGCCGCGCTCAAAGCGGACGGAACCCTGCGCGGCATCTCGGAGAAGTACTTCAAGGCCGACGTCTCCGTGCCGGACGGCGGCAACGCGGACCTGTCGCAGGGACGCGGCGGCCGGAGCACGTGGGAGGTGCTGGCGAGCACGGCGTGGCCGATGTTCGTCGGACTGGTCAAGGTGACGATTCCCTTGACAGCACTGAGCTTCGCGATCGGACTCGTGCTCGCGCTGGGCGTGGCGCTGGCGCGGATCTCCACCTACCGCGTGCTCTCCGGGCTCGCCCGCGCGTTCATCTCGATCATCCGTGGCACTCCACTGCTGTTGCAGCTGTTCATCGTCTTCTACGGCCTGCCGCAGCTCGGGCTGAAGTTCTCCCCGTTCCTCGCGGCGGTGATCGCCTTCAGCCTCAACGTCGCGGGCTACGCGGCCGAGGTCATCCGCTCGGCGATCCTGTCCGTGCCGCGCGGCCAGTTCGAGGCGGCGGCCACGGTCGGGCTCAGCTATCCGTTGACTCTGCGGCGGATCGTGCTGCCCCAAGCGGCCAGGATCGCGGTGCCGCCGCTGTCCAACACGTTGCTGTCGCTGGTGAAGGACACCTCGCTGGGCTCGGTGGTGCTGCTCACCGAGCTGTTCCGCGAATCGCAGCTCGCCGCGGCCGAGAGCAACGAGTTCCTCGCCCTCTACTCCTTCGCCGGTCTGTACTACTGGCTGATCTGCGTCGCGCTCTCCGCCGCGCAGAAACGCCTGGAGACCCGACTGAACAGGTACGTGACGGCATGACTGACACCCCTCGCATCCGCGTGCGCGGACTGGAGAAGTCCTTCGGCGACCAGAAGGTGTTGCGCGGCATCGACTTCGAGTCGCTCAGCGGCACCTCGACCGTCCTCTTGGGACCGTCGGGCTCCGGCAAGACGACCGTGCTGCGCTCGCTCAACGCGCTGGAGATCCCCGAACGCGGGGTGATCGGCATCGATGACGTGGAGGTCGACTTCGCCCAGCTGCCCTCCGGCAGGACGGGCCGCAAGGAGGCGAGCCGCCTGCGCGCGCAGAGCGGCATGGTCTTCCAAGCGCACAACCTCTTCCCGCACCGCACCGTGCTGGAGAACGTGATCGAGGGCCCGGTCCTCGCGCAGAAACGCCCACGTGAGGAGGCCGTCGCCGACGCGCGGGCACTGCTCGACCAGGTCGGGCTCGGCGAGCGCGCCGACGCCTACCCCTCGCAGCTCTCGGGCGGTCAGCAGCAGCGCGTCGGCATCGCGAGGGCACTGGCGCTGAAGCCGCGCGTGGTGCTCTTCGACGAGCCGACCTCGGCGCTGGACCCCGAACTGGTCGGCGAGGTGCTCGCGGTGATCAAGGACCTGGCCTCCTCGGGCTGGACCACGGTGATCGTCACCCACGAGATCCGCTTCGCCGAGCAGGTCGCCGACCAGGTCCTGTTCCTGGACGGCGGGGTGATCGTCGAGCGCGGCACCAGCGCGCAGGTGATCGGCGACCCGACCGAGGAGCGCACCCGGAAATTCCTGAGGCGGATCACCCACCCCGCCTGACAGAATCGCCCGGTGGCCTCCAGCAGCGCAATGATCACCACGCCCATCACGCCGGAGCTCCTGCGCGGAGCCCTCGACCTGGAGGTCACCGAACGCGGCGTGCTGCCGCACCGGCTCCCGGCGAGGGCCCGCGCGCAGTGCGACGACCCGCAGCTGGCGATGGTCGAGGCCCAGCCCTCCGGGGTGCGCCTGGCCTTCCGCACGGCCGCGACCGTGGTGGAGCTGGACGTGCTGGCCACCAAGACGGCCTACCGGGGAGTCCCGCCGCGCCCCGACGGTGTGTACGACCTGCTCGTCGACGGTCGCCTCACCGCTCGGGCGAGCGTGCCGGACGGCAACTTCACGATCATCGACATGGCGACCGGGGGCTTCGAGCACAAGCCCGGACCTGTGTGCACGGTGCGCTTCGACAGCCTCGCGTCCACACCCAAGGACATCGAGATCTGGTTGCCGCACAAAGAAGTCACCGAACTGGTGGCACTCCGCGCGGACGCGCCGGTCGAGCCGACGCCGGATCGCGGACGCCGTGTCTGGGTGCACCACGGCAGCTCGATCAGCCACGGCTCGGACGCGGCCAGCCCGACCACGACCTGGCCTGCCGTCGCGGCCTCGCTCGGCGGCGTGGAGCTGGTCAACCTGGGGTTCGGCGGCAGCGCGCTGCTCGACCCGTTCACCGCGCGAGCCCTGCGCGACACCCCGGCGGACCTGATCAGCGTCAAGATGGGCATCAACCTGGTCAACGCCGACCTGATGCGGCTGCGCGCGTTCGGCCCCGCTGTGCACGGCTTCCTCGACACGATCCGCGAAGGGCAGCCCGACACGCCGATCCTGGTGATCTCGCCGATCCACTGCCCCATCCACGAGCACACCCCCGGCCCGGGCGCGCTGGACATGAGCGGCGGCACGGTCAAGTTCCGCGCCACCGGCGACCCGTCCGAACGCGGCAGGCTCACGCTGACCGTCATCCGCGCGGAACTGGCCAAGATCGTCGCGGCGCGCGCGGCCGACGACCCGAAGCTGAGCTACCTCGACGGACTCCAGCTCTACGGAGCCGCCGACTACGCCGAGCTGCCGCTGCCCGACGAGCTGCACCCCGACGCGGCGACGCACGTGCGCATGGGCGAGCGCTTCGCGAAGCTGGTGTTCAGCGAATCCTGACGCAGGCCAGCATGATCAGCGCGGCGACCACGAACGTGCCCGGCGCGGAGATCGCCTCCACCAGCAGGCCGCCCAGCGCGGAGCCCGCGGCGTCGGCCAGGAACGAGCCGCTGAGCACCACGCCCAGCACGACGCCCAGCGACTCCTTCGGCGCGTCACGCTGGAGCAAAGTGTTGCCGCACAACGACTCCAGGCCGTTGCCGAACCCGGCTACCAGTGCGCCGAGCACCACAACGGCGGTGACCGGCGCGAGCCCCATCGTCAGGTGACCGGCAGCCTGCGCCGCGATCCCGACGCCGAACAACCTCAGCGCCCACGCGTCCATCCCCCGGTAGCGCGGCATGCCCAGCGCGGCCACCAACCCGCCGACCGCGATCCCGCCCAGCACCAAGCCGTACCACAGGGCTGAGGCGCCGAGGTCCTCGCGCACGAGCACGATCAGCGCGGGCCGGTCCAACGCCGCCGCGAACGCGATCCCGACCAGGCCGATCACCACCGGCCGCACATGAGCCGACCGCCGCAACACAGCCAGGCCCGCCACCGTCTCCGCCAAGAACGACCGCCCGGAACGCGGCTCCGGCACGGCGCGCGGCAGCGGGACCAGCAACAGGATCGAGATCGCGAACGAAGCCGCGTTGATCACCAGCGCCCACCGGTAGTCTCCCATCCCCGCGAGCAACCCGCCCAGCGCCGCGCCGCTGGCGAACCCGGTCGCCGAAGCCGCGATGAGCATCCCGTTGGCCGCAGCCAAGTGCTCCTTCGGCACCGTCCGCCCGATCAGGGTGCGCGCGGCGGGCAGGGTGATCGTCGAGGCGGACTCGGCGACGAACACCAGCGCCAGCAACACCGGGAAGGTCGGGTCGACGAGCGCGATCAGCAGGAACACCGCCCCGCACACGGCGTCGCAGAGCATCATCAGCCCGCGCAGCTCCGCCCGGTCCCCGATCGCGCCCGCGACCAGGCCCAGGATTCTGGGCAGCATGCGGACCAGGAACAACGCTCCGACCGCGACCGGCGATCCGGTGCTCGCGTGCACGTGCACCGTGAGCGCGGACAGCGCGGCCATGTCTCCGGTCTGCGAGATCAGCCGGGACGCGACGAACACCGGGTAGCGATTTCCCCACCACATCGGCTGATCATCTGGTGCCAGAGCGCCGAGCGCGACAGTTCTCGCGCGTAGCGAACGCGAGACGCTGTCGGTGGGGCCGCCCATAATGTCCGGGTGACTGTGCAGGCTGACGAGTTCCACCGCATCATCGACGCGCTCGGCGACGTCAAACGCGCCCAGGGCGGCGACTACAGCTCGTTCAGCGTGCGCGGCAAGCGGTTCGGCTACTTCTGGCCGCGCACGCAGACCGTCGGCCTGAAGCAGACGCTGACGGAACAGCTCGCGCTGGTCGCCGAGCGCCCCGAGGTGTTCGAGGAGCAGTTCACCGCGGGCGGCTTCGGGTGGGTCGTGGTGTACCTGGCCGGCATCGAGCTCGACGAGCTGACCGAGCTGGTCTACGAGGCGTGGCGGCTGTCCGCGCCGGAGGACCTCATCGACTCCGTTCCGTTCCCGACGCTCTAGTCCGTGTGTCGCTGAGGGGTTGGGGTGTCTTCAAGACCACCAAACCCTCCTGTTGATCATCGTTAACCGCCTCGAACCCCACGGACTTGCTCGGTGCTGTCGTTGAACACCGGCGAACCTGACGACTGAGACGACAGGCTCTAGACATCAAGACGGCAACATTTTCCGGCACCGGCCGCTCGTGGTGGCATCCTGCCGCACGGCAGGAGGCTGTCATGACGAGCGAGCAGGCGCCGAGGACCGGCGACACCGTAACGATCAAACCAGGCGTGACCTGCGGCGGAGTCGACGTCGCCGGGGTGCGGTTGCGCGTCACGCAGGCCTACACCGAGGCCGACGGGCGCCAGTGGTTGTGGGGCACGGACCCCGACGGCCACCGCTACCGGCTGCCGTGCTTGATCGTCTCGGTCACTGAGCCACGCCGCTGAGCAGCCACTTCGTCATTCGCACCTCGACGAGCACGCGCGCGCCTTCACCCTCCCAGGTCGCCGTGACGTCCCACCCGTCGTACTTGGCCTTGAAGGCCGCGACGATGTCGTCGGGAAAGCCGTCCTCGTGCACGGTCGCGAGCCCTTCCGCGACCACCGGGGCCATGCCGTCCTCCAGCGCCAGCGAGACGCGCGGATCGTTGATCATGTTGCGCACCTTGCGGTTGCGCTCGCTGCTGCCGATCCACCAGGTGTCATCGCGGTAGATGAACCACACCGGGGTCACGTGGGGCGAGCCGTTCGGGCGCAGCGTGCACAGCCACGCGTTGCGATCGTGCTCCAGGCGGTCGGCGAGTGTCGTGTCCACAGCCCCATCCTGCCCGCCCCGAAATACCGTAGAGTCCCTATCGCATAGAGCCTCTACGGTATTGGAGCGCGCATGGACCTCAGGGCAGCACTGGACCGCATCCCCGCGCTGGACCGCTTCCCCACCGTCGAGGAGATGCAGGCCGACCTCGCCGAGCTGGCCGCCGCCAACCCCGACCTGGTCGAGCTGCGCAGGATCGGCACGTCGCGGCACGGAGAACCGCTGGTCATGGCCGTGATCGGCGACGGACCGCGCTCCGCGCTCGCCTTCGGCGGACCGCATCCCAACGAGCCCGTCGGCGCGCTGACCGTGCGCGAGCTCGGCCGCCTGCTCTGCGCCGAGGAGTCGCTGCGCTCCGGCCTGCGCTGGCACCTCGTCCCGTGCGTCGACCCGGACGGCGCGCGGCTGAACGAGGGCTGGCACACGCGGCCCGGCGGCTGGGAGGTCTTCGGCAGGCACTTCTACCGCCCCGCCATGGACGAGCAGGTCGAGTGGACCTTCCCGAAGCTCGACGAGCCCGGCTACTTCGACCGCCCCCTGCCCGAGACCGCCGCGCTGGCCCGAGTGATCGACGAGGTGCGGCCCGTGTTGATCAGCTCGCTGCACAACGGCGAGTACGGCGGAGTCTTCACCTACGTCAGCACCGTCGACGACACAGCGAACAACGCGCTGACCGCCGCGCTCGGCGAGGTCCCCGGGTGGTTCGGCGTGCCGCTGCACAACGCCGTGTGGGAGGTGCCCGACAGCAGCATGCTCGGCCCCGGCGTGATCAGGATGCCGACCAGCGCGGAGGTCGGCGGCGACGGGAGTTTCGGTGCGAGCAGCGGCGACTACTCCGCGCGCCACGGCACCACGACGATCGTCACCGAGGTGCCGTACTGGGAGGACCCGCGCGCCGCCGACACGAGCCCGTCCGACACGGATTTTCCCGCCCTGGTGCGCAGAACCGCTCAGCAGGTCGAGGAGGCCGGTCGCTTCCTCCGCGCCGCGCTCGCCGTCGCGGAGCCGGATCTGACGCTGGACACACCGTTCCAACGGTCCCTTGTGGACAGTCTGACGCAGGCGGAAGCCGTTGCCGGGGCGTGGAAGCACATCGCCGACGGCCCGGCGCGCCTCGCGACCGTGGCCGAGGTGTGCTCCTTCGACGTGCTGCCGCACATGTTCCGGATCCGGCTCGCGGGCACCCTGCTGCGGGCGCTGCACGCCGAACTCGGCTCCGGCAACACCCGCAAGGGCATCCGCGAGGCCCTCGCCCACGTCGAGGCCCGGTTCACCGAGTGGTGCGCCCAGGCCACGCGCGAGCTGCCCGGCGAGCGGATCGCGATCCGCAAGCTCGTCGCCGTCCAGGTCGGCTGCACGCTAGCCGCGGCTTCGCTCGTGTGAGTTCCGAGCGGCGGAGACGATGAGCAAACCCGGGACGACTCCCACGAAGAACGGCGATGGCACAAGGAGAATCCCACCGAGCACGCACCACGCGGCGTAGACCCACCCGACCCCGGCGGGCACGGTCACGCCGCGCCCGGCGAGGTGCCAGAGGACCCAGCCCAGCAGGATCTGCGGCACGGAGAAGCTGCCCAGCGCGGCCCAGAAGGCGACCTCGTTGTCCAGTGCGCCGCCCATGAGCGGCACCGACGCCCACAGCCCCTGGTCAAGCCACCTCGCGTGACTGTCCCAGGCCAACACGATGGCCAGCACCAGGTGCCCCGCCCCGATCACGATCATGACCGCGCTCGCCCAGCGCAGCTGCGTCTTCACCGGCACGTCCACCTCCCGTTTCTATGTTGGCCAACACAGGGAGTGTTGCACGACCTAGAACGTGATCGGTAGCCAACGCTAGGATCGGCGGCTGTGACGAGCACCCCACGGGCCGGCAGGCGGGCCGAGACCACGCAGGAGAGCCGCAGGCTGCTGATCACCGCCGCGACCGAGCTCTTCGCCGAGCGCGGCTACCGCCAGACGACCTTCGAGGACATCGCCGCGCGCTCCGGGATCAGCCGGGGTTCGATCCCCTGGCACTTCGGCAACAAGGAAGGCCTGCTCGGCGCCGTCGTCGACCACGCCGTCGTGCGGCCGCTCGCCGGGGAGCCCGACACGCTCGACGAGGCACTGGACACCCTCGTCGCGTTCACGCGGAGCCCGTCCACCAAGCTCTTCGCCACGCTCGTCGGCGAGGCCGTCGAGCCGGGCTCCGCGCCGCACAAGTGGTACGCCGACCTGCACGAGTCGCTGCGCCGCCGCATCAGCACGTGGCTGGGCCGCGCCGACCTCCCCGCCGACGTCAACGCCGACGAACTGGCAACCGTCGTTCTCGGCGCGGTCGTCGGCATCCACATGCAGTGGCGCATCGCCCCCGACGCCATCGACCTCAACCGGACCTACGACACCCTCGGCGCCGTACTCCGCTCAGTAGGCATCACCTAGCGGAGGCGGGCGCGGACGTCCATCAGCGCCTTGCCGAGCAGGTTGAGGCCGGGCCACAGCTCGAAGTGCGCGGCGTCGGGGTGCTCGGCGGCCAGGCCGATCCCCCACACCGGGTCGAGCGGGCTCGCCTCAGCCAGCCAGGCGTGGCCCGTGCTCAGCAGGAAGCGCCGAAGCTCGGGGTGCGCGCGGAACTTCGCCAGGTTGCCCTCGACCACGATGTCGTAGCGCTCGCGCTCCCACACCGCCGTGTCGAAGCCGACGACGCCGCGTCCGAAGTCCTTGGCCGCCTTGGGATCCGCCGCCGCCAGCACCTGCTCGGCGGTCGCGGTGTCGTCGAAGAGCACGGCCTTGCGCCACATCATGTAGTGCTCGGCGGTGGCGAAGGTGAGCCCGTCCACCACGAACGGCGCGGGCCACCACTGGCTGAGGCAGCCCTTGCCCACGCTGCCGTCGCGCTCGGGCTGGTGCCCCCAGAAGAGCAGGTTCTCAGTCACGGAAGTTCTTCCCGTCACCCAGCTGGAGCAGGATTCGCCCGTCCTGCACGTACATCTCCACGTCGAGGTCGCGCTCACCGAAACCTCGACGGTGCACCTTGCTCACCGCGCTCGGTCCTTCCTCGCGAAAACCCTTGGCGCCCAAGAGGTCCTCGCGAACCCGGCGCAGAGTGTCCACAGCGGACTCCCCTGCCGGTCCGGCGATCACCACGGTGCGCCCGCAGTAGTTGGACCCGCACCCGGTCCTGGTGTCGTCGACCACCCGCACCCCGTCGGGCAGCGGCAGCACCTCGGAGGTCGACGGCATGCCGGGCTCCGTCTCGATGAGCCACCACCCGATCCCGACGCCCAGCCACACCGGCCCCGCGAACAGGATCAGCACGACCCGACCGGCGAGCGCGCGCCGGGTGAGCGGTGCGGCCCAGCCCTCGGCGCGCCGTGCGAGCAGGACCACCAGCATCGTCAGCGGCACGTAGCCCAGCCAGAGGACCCGGTCCAGCTCGGTCGGCACGAGCCCGGACAGCACCGGGAAGCTCAGCCCGCCGAAGCCCGCGAGGCCCAGGGCGACCGGCCACAGCAGCCGCTCGGTCCGGGCCAGCAGCAGCCAGCACCCGACGGGCGTCAGGGCGAAGGCGGCGATGAGGGCGGTCTGCACGGGGGCAGGCTAGCCGCGAACCCGCCGACGCGGAGCCGAATTACGGCAGCTCACGCGGCGGGAAGGCGAACGAGGACGTCGGAACCGGCACTCCGTAGCCGCGCAGCTGCTGCGCGCGCGTGACGACGGCGGCGCCTTCCAGGAGGTTCAGCGCGATCTGCACGACGGAGCGGTTGTGCGGCTCGGCCAGGAACGTGCCCGCCGTCCAGCGGTTGAACGCGCCCATCGCGGGCCCGCACCGCAGCTGGTAGTCGGCGGCGCGCCCGGGGTCGCCGTGCACCGCCCACAGCGCGGACCGGTCGAGGTACCACCGGAACACCATCGCCATCCGCTGCCGCGCGTCGCTCACGGCGGGAAGCTCGGCCAGCACGCTCGCGACCGGGCGGCCCAGGATCTCCCGCTCCAGCGAGGAGAACTCACCGGACGGGATCTCCTCCAGCGACTGGTGGTCGCGGTAGAGCTTGTGCAGCTTGCTCGCGCGCGCGGCGAACTCGGTGCCCTTGAGCAGCACCTGCGCCTGCTCGCCCCGCTCGAAGCCGTCGGAGCGCGGAGCGAGCCCGGTGTCGGCGAGGTCGGCGTCGGCCAGCAGCCGCTTGCCCGCCTCGGACAGCCCGGACTCCACCGCGGCCTGGTTCACCGAACCGGTCACCACGTAGTCCGCGCCCAGGGTGAAGGCCGCCGCGACCGACTGCGGCGTGCCGATCCCACCCGCCGCGCCGACCCGGACCGGGCGCGGGTAGTCGTGCCGCGCGGCCAGTTCGTCGCGCAGCGCCAGGATCGCGGGCAGCAGCGACATCAGCGGGCGCGCGCTGCCGGAGGAGGCCGTGATGTCCTCCGCCACCGGCACGAGCGCGGCCAGCTCCGCCTCCTCGGCGGTGATCTGTCCACTGTGGACGAGTTCGCGGAGCACGCGCTGCGGGGCCGGCGAGAGGAAGCGCTCGGCGAGCTCGGGGCTGTTGACCTTGACGAAGAGGTTGGTGCGGCGCTGGATCCGGCCCTCGGGATCGCGGATGAGGCCGACGGCGGAGCAGCGCACCACGGCCGGGGTGAGCTCGCGGAAGCCGGAGACCGACACGCACGGGACCCCGTTGGCCAGCAGCAGGTCCACCACCGCGTCCTCGTTGGCGGGATCGGCGGCCAGGTTCACGCCCCAGTTCGGCCGTCCACCGACGGAGGCCGACAGCTCCCGCACCGCACGCTCCACTGTGGACAGTGGGAGGCCAGCCGTTCCGAAGAAGCCCAGCAGCTCCGCGCGGGCCAGCGCGATCACCATGGCGGTGGTGGCGACGCCGTGGCCCATCTCCCCCGCCGCGTAGGGGTAGCGCGTGCCGTGCGCGGTGCAGAAGGACCGGTCGCCCAGCCACTCCGGGTACAGCGGCGGCAGCGTTCCGACGACCACGCTGCCGGGCTTCACCTCGCCGACGACCAGGCCGATCTCGTCGTTGCCCGCGAGCACACCGGAGACCAGGTGCACGCGCTCGCGGATGCGGCGCGCGCATTCGGCGACGCTGTCCGCGGAGAACGCGAGGACGCTCATGCCGCCGCCCACACCGGCGCGGTGGCGCGAACGCGGGGCGCCAGCTCGTCCAGCGCCGCCGCCCACAGGTGGTCCAACCCGTCGGAGGCGGGCAGCGCGGAGTCGGTGACGACGCACAGGCTCGCGGTCTCGCCGTGGGTGCCGAGGAAGACCCCGATCGGCCGGTCGCGGTGCAGCATGCCGATCGACACCACGCCGACGGCCTCCGCGCCGAAGAGGTCGACCTTGCGGGTCCACCTGCTGTTGCCCGCCATCAGGTCCACGTGCCAGCGCGAGAAGGTCAGCGCGCAGGTCAGCCGGACCAGCCAGGTGGGCAGCGAGCGCATGCCGCGCGTCGTGCCGATCACGTTCTTCTGCTCGATGCTGGAGGCGCGGACCCGGGCCAGTCGCTTCAAGGGGTCCGGCTCGTCGCAGGGCAGTTCCACCCGCAGCGGCACCGAGTGGTTGCCCAGCTCGTCCGGCCCCGGACTGCTGCCCACGGTCATCGGCACCAGCGCCCACATCCGCTCGGGCACCGTCCGCCACGGCATGCCCGGCCACTCGCGCAGCATCCCGCTGAGCGCGGCCAGGTAGATCTCGTTCACCGTCACCCGGTGCAGCCGCGCGGCCCGGTGCAGGTGCTCCGAACCGACCGTCGTCCACCACACCCGGCGCTCGCCGGTCAGTCCGCGCGCGGAGAACGGCCGCGCGGACACCGGCCGGAAGCCGCGCAGGTAGCGCGCGACGCCGCTCATCACCGAGCGCAGCACCCTGGGCCTGCCCGACCACGGCTTCGGCGCCTCGGACTCGGCCGCCTCGTCATCGAGCAGGCGGTACAGCGCCTCCTCCGCTGACGCGCCGTCGAGCAACGCGTGGTGCGGCTTGAACAACACGGTGTACTCGCCGTCGCGGTAGCCGTGGACCAGCCAGAGCTGCCACAGCGGTTCGGTGCGGGCAAGCCGCTGCCCGAGAACGTCCTCCACCACCGAGCGCAGGCCGATGTCGCCGGTCCCGCCGACCGTGGCGATCTCGCGCACGTGGTAGCTCAGGTCCAGCTCCTCGCGGCGCTCCCAGTCGCGCCCAGAGCTCAGCGCGAGGGAGAGGTCCGGCACCCGGGCCACGCGCGCGGCGACGTACTCGCGCAGCTCCTCCACCGAGGGCGCGCGTCCGGCGAAGCGCAGCAACCCGCCCAGCTCCGCGCTGTTCGGATGACCGGCGTCGTAGTCGAGGTACACCCGGTCCAGCGGGCCGAGCCTGCGCGGACCCGTGCCCACCGTGCGCACGCTGGCCAGCAGGTAGTCCAGGTCGATCGGGGTCTCCGCGCCGTGCGGCCCGAGCACGGCCCTGGCGCGGGCGTCGTCGAAGGTCCTGCGGTGGCTCAGGTAGGGCTCCAGGCTGGAGACCTGGGTGACCCGCTCGATCGCGCGCATCCGGTGCGGCGGCTGCGGAACGAGCTTCACGCGCAGCGGGAAGTTCTTCTCCAGCACGGAGATCACGGCCTGCACGGGCACGTCGCTGCCGTGCACCACGTGGTAGGTCTGCACGACACCCGCCGGGCCGTGCTCGGCGACCGAGTCGGCGATCTTCGCCATCGCCGCGGCCGCGTGGGCCACCGGGATGAAGTTCAGGCGCGCGTCCTCGTGGCCGACCAGCCGCACGGTCGGGCGCAGCCACCTCGGCAGCCGCAGCCAGCCCAGCCGCATCCGGCGCTGCTGGGCCTTGCCGGCGCGCACGAGGTTCAGCAGGGGGTGCGACCACAGCTCACCGGGCGCGGGCGCGTCGGTGATCATCAGGCTCGGGCGGTGCACCACCACCGGGCGGAAGGTCTCGTCGGCCCAGGCGCGCACCGCGGTCTCGGCCTCGTGCTTGGAACGCTCGTAGGCGTTCTCGAAGCCCGGCAGGTCGTCGAGCGCGTCCTCCTCGATCACCCCTTCCCGTCGCGAGCCCGCCACGAACGCGCTGCTCACGTAGTGCAGCAACGGTGTGCGGGGCGACGCGTCGAGCAGGTCCAGCACGGTGCGCGTGGTGGTGACGTTGGCCAGCCTCAGCGCTTCGATGCCCGCGCTCGGGTCGACGCCGCCCGCGCAGTGCCACAGCACCTCCAGCTCCCCGGCGAGCGACTCGTAGTCCTCGTCGGAGAGGCCCATGCGCGGTTCGGTCAGCTCGACCTCGACCACGCGGATGCGGTCCGGCAGCGTGCTGATCACCGTGCGCGGGGTGCCCGAGAGCTCCAGGAACCGCCCGATGCGCTCGACGGCGTCCGGCGATCCCGCGTGCGCCAGCACGAGCAGGTTCGTGTGTCGCTCCAGCAGCTCGCGAACGAGGCGCAGGCCCAGGAAGCCGGTCGCGCCGGTCACAGCGACAGTCACGGTGGCGGGACTCCTCAAGAAGACGTGGCCGGGTGAATTCGGGGCCGTGGGATGGTCACACACCAGCGCACCGCCGTTGAAGATCCACCCGACGGGACACGCGATTGCCGCCCCTTGTTCACTCGGCAGGGGAAATTACCCGCAACCATCAGCACGCAATGTGCACATCGCGCGAGCGACACTCACCTGTTCGGGGACAGGCGTTCTCCCAGGCGTCGCAGCCCGTCCGGCCCTGTCGGCGGAGCCCGCACGCCTACCCGGACGTGCGCAAACGTCGCGGTACCGCCGTCCGGGTGAAGCAGCCCGGTCCCGCCCGTTCAGGCCTGCCGTTCAGCCCTGGGGTTTCGCCGCTCCGCGCACCTCGATCGAGGCGAGCAGCTCGGCCGTGGCCTCGGCGACGGCGGCCACCGCGCGGTCGAACGCCTCGGCGTTGTGCGCGGCCGGTTTCCGGAAGCCGGAGATCTTGCGGACGTACTGCAAGGCCGCCGCGTGCATGTCGATCTCGGTGACGTCGTCGGCGAAGGGCGGGCGGAGGGTTTTGATACTTCTGCACATGCTCAGCTGTCTAGCACGCCGCCCCGACAACGACAGCGCGGTTCACGAGCCGTCGCGATCGGCGGCGATGCGGGCGCGCTGCCGCTTCAGCACGCGGTCTCGCTGACCGGCCGGTGCCGCCGCCGCTGGGCGGAAGCACCGGCCTCTGGTCAACCGTTCTTCATGAGATAGCGGTTGCTGATGGCTTTCCAGCAGGAACGGCCGTCGAGCTCGGCGAAGGACTTGCCGGACCGCTCGTGCCACACCACGCCCTCGGCCTTCCGGCCGGGCGCGATCACCGACGTCATGCCGTCGACCTGGTCGACCGCTTCCCGGACCGTACGCGGGACCTCCCAGTCCAGCACCGGAGCGCTGAGGGCCGCCAACCGCTCGGGCCACTCGTCCCGGGGAACCGCCGCCCCGTCGCGGAACACCCCGAACACCGCCAGGGCAACTCCCTTGACGCGCAACGGGTTCGCCTGGATGCCCTCGCCGTAGAGCTCACCCTGGACGATCGTGCCCTGGGGCAGCGCGGCGAGGTCGTAGCGCTGCGCGATCTTCATACCGGTCAGCTCCGGCTTCGGCTCCAACTCCCAGTTGCGGGAACAGATCCGGATCGGGTCCTCCGCGTCACCGGTCACGACGTAGGTGACGCTGGAGCCGTCGATCTTCTCCGTGGCGAACCACGAACCCTCGGCCAGCAGCCGGTCGTAGACCTCGGTCAGGTTCTGCACGCGCTCGGCGTCGGTCTTCTTCACCAGGTGCGCCGGGAACACGCCCCTGACCTGTCCGGAGAGGCTCGTCGGGATCGGCGGCTCGTACTTGACCACGCCCAGTGCCTCGGCGAGCCCGCCGCTGTCGACCCCGGCCAGGTCGGGAAAGGCCGCCAACGGCAGCACGAGGCCCTGCGAGTACTGGCCGCGCAACTTCGCCGTCTTCAGCACGTGCACCTTGGAACCGTCGCCCAGGGTTTTGGCGCCGCGCGGTTCGAGAAACGCGAACCGGTCGTCAGAGAGCGGCAGGGCGGAGTCGATCTCGAAATAGACGACCTCCTCGCCCACAGCCATTTCGCCCTTCTTCACGACCACGTCCCAGCCGCGCACGCGCGCTCGCTCGATCGCGTCCGCGCCCTCGATCGGCCCGATCTCGGCGATGACCTCCGCCGACACCAGTCGCCGCACTTCACCACCCGAGGTCTGCGTCATTCTCGCCATCTCCATTTCTCGCACGCGGTGGATTCGCGTCGACGACGACCCACCGGATCCTCTTCACGCCAGCGCTCAACGACGCCCATCATGAAGATCGCGCACTGCGGCGGCAACGCGGTTTCGCCCCCTGGGTGGAGTTCTTCTCACCACCCGCGTTGGGACGGGCGTCAGGTGGGGCGGTTGCCGGGGAGGAGCGCCAGCACCGCCGCCACGACGGCGAACGGGATTCCGGACAGGAAGATCCACAACGGCATGCCGGCGCCGGTGGTGAAGATCAGCGGTCGAAGGGCGAAGAGCGCGACGGCGCCGACACCCTCGACCAGAACCGCCCACCACACCCGACGATCAGGGTCGGCGGTCATGGCCGTCGCCGACGAGGTCATCGCGCCGACGCCGACCAGCAGGGCCATGCCACCCACGAGCACGACCACCGCCATCAGCACGAGTCCGGCCACGCCCCCGGCGAAGGCGGCCCACACGATTCCGGGCAGGCCGACCGACGCGCCTGCCGACGCGACGAGCCACACGGCGCCCACTTGAGCGGCGATCCTCGTGCTTGACCTCATGTCCGCACACGCTACGAGCGGTCACCGTTGGAGCTGTCGCCGGGGGCGAGGGACTCCTCCAAGATCGCGTTGAGCTTGCGCGCGGCTTCGATGGCGCCGACGAGGTCCTCCTGGCTGACGGGGCGGCCATGCGCGACGCTGTTGCGGACCGCCCGAACGGTCTGGATCTCGTCGTCGAACACCCGCGCGAAGTGCCGCACCACCTCCGGCCTGACGAGCCCGGGGTCGAGCCCGTCCCGCAGCCGCTCCCATTCGAAGATCAGCGTGGTCACGTTCGCGGCGTAGTCCTGAGGCGGCGTCGAAAGCAGCTGCCGGACAGGTTCCTGCGTGACGAAGCCGCGCTTGCCCTCGATCTGGTCGGGCAGCCGCGATGCGGGCACGGCCGCGTAGAAGTTCGTCGTGTGCGTGATGCTCTGCGCGTTCTGCACAGCCACCGCGGCCTCAAGGGCCTCCTGCTTGGCGTTGGTCGCCCGCAACTCGGCCTTCTGGGCCTTCAGCTCGCGCTTGAGGGTCACCAGGTTCGCGACGCTCAGCTCACTCACGTCGGGCAGCAACAGCATCAGCGCGAGCAGCACCGGGGGCAGCAGATCCGTTGCGCCCCAAGGGTTGCACGTGGCCAGGCCGATGAACGGGGTGCCGCCGGCGCTGACGCGGCAGATCTGCGTCGTGTCCCACCAGTAGCTGCTGACGGCCGCCGCGACGGCGACGAGCACGATGAGACCGGCAAGTGTTCGGCGGAGTACGACCACGCGCGCCACGTCCTCGGGTCGGATCGGGTGATACCCGGGGTATCGCCGGTCCAGGACCTCGGTGTGACGGGGGTGATCCTTCCGCTACCGAAACGCGCTCAGCCCGGCACGTGCGCGTCGCGCCAGGCCCGCACGACGTCCCCGTTGTCGGTGAGGTCGTAGGGCGCGGAGGCGTCCAGCTCGGCGAAGACGATCACCTTGCCGGTCGTCGGGTCCACGCTGAACTCGAACCACTCCGGCGCCGGGCAGAACTCGTCGGGCGCGTCGGGGTTGTGCGCGAGGGGGAAACCGGCGAACACCAGCTCCTCGAACAGACTGCCCGCCGGCCACTGCCGCACGGTCTGCCCGTCCCAGGTCTGCTGCGTCACGTCGCCGACAGTCACCAGGAAGTGCTCCCACACCAGATGGTCCACCCCCGCATTATCCCCACGGCACCGACGCCAACGCGAAAGGCGCTCGGGAGAGACGTCCTGTGACCGAACCGTGGCCGGGGCACGACCCCGGGCCAGCATGCTGGTGCCCGCGGGAAGGGGTGGGGATGGCGATCGGGCTGAACGCCGTGCGGCAGCGGGTGGGGGCGAGCGTCTTCGAGCGCGTCGCCGGTCCCGACGGCCCGGCGAACCGCGACCTCATCGACGCGACGCCGGGTCCCAGGTGGTTCGCCGAGGACAGCGCGATCCGGCGGGTGCACTCCGACGCGTCGATGTTCGTCGGCGGACTGCGCGCGCTGCTGTTGCAGTCCTTGCACCCGTTGGCGATGGCGGCGGTCGCGGGGCACTCCGGCTATCGCTCGGACCCGTGGGGCCGCTTGCAGCGCACGAGCACCTTCTTGGCCATGACGACCTTCGGCACCGTCCAGCACGCCGAAGAGGCGATCACCCACGTGCGCGCGGTGCACGAGCGCATCCGAGGCACCGCGCCGGACGGCCGCGAGTACCGGGCCAGCGACCCGCACCTGCTCGGCTGGGTGCACGCGGCGGAGGTCGACAGCTTCCTCCGCTGCTACCAGCGCTACGGCCGGGAACCGCTCAGCCCGGCGGATGCCGACTCCTACGTCGCTGACACCTCGCGGATCGCCGAGGGGCTCGGCGTCCTGGACCCGCCGCGCTCCGTCGCGCAGCTGGCGACCGTGCTCGACGAGTACCGCCCCGAGCTGCGCGGCACGACGCAGGCCCGAGACACCGCGCGCTTCCTCCTCTTCAAGCCTCCCCTGCCGTTGCTGGCACGAGCCCCTTACGCCGCTTTGGCTTCAGCCGCCGTGGCCGCGCTACCGTCGTGGACGCGGTGGCCGCTGCGCCTGCCGTACTTCCCGCCCGTGGAGCGCACCGCCGTCCACCTCGCAGGCCACGGCATCGTCAGCCTCCTCCGCTGGGCGATGACCTAGCCCCACGCCCCGTTGACGTACCCAATGTGGCATTTGTTGCGTCAGACGTAACCAATGCCACATTGGGTCGTTCAGTCCGCGCTGAGGAGGTGGAGAAGGTTGAGGAGTGGTGTTCGCGGGGGCCATGCGGACGGTCAGCGGCAGTCGTAGAGGGTGCTGGTGGTGCCGCCGTACTCCGCGTGCGGCACGACCGTGCAGTTGGCGCGCACCCATGCCATGCGCGAAGCGGCCTCGCCTCCGCGCCCCGGCATCGGGCTGCCGAGGACGAAGCGCAGTTCGCCGCGCCGCACCCATCCGGCCAGCTCCGACGTGGTCGGCGCGGGGTCGGCGCCCATGAAGCCGCCGAAGCCGACGACCACTCGTGAGCTGTTGAGCACGAAGTTCGACGCCATGATCGCCCCGCCGTCCACCGCGAGGCTGATCCGCGCGCCGCCGGAGCGCGCGCTCGCGTGGTCGAGGACTTTGCGCTGCTCCTCGGTGAGATCGCCCTTGTTGGTCCAGTTGCCGCCACCCACCTCCGGCCGCATCAGCTCGTGGAGGTCCACAGTGGACTGCGGGCCGGCCGAAGGGAGGCTGGCGTTGGCCGGGGGCGGCCCGAACGCGGCGGAGGCCGACCACACCGCGGGCGCGAGCAGCAACGCCGTGACGCCGACGAGCGCGGTGGCGCGCTTGCCGACGAAGAACGTCGCGACCGCGAGCACAGCCACCACCGGGCCGACCCACGCGTTCCACTCAGGAGTGCGGTAGACGACCACGAGCGCCCACGCCGCGGTGATCACCGCAAGAACGGGAATGCCGAAGCGAACGCGTTGCGCCGCAACGACTCCAGCGCCGATCAGGGCAGCGATCGGCGGGGCGAGCGCGGTCGTGTAGTAGGAGTGGAAGATCCCTCCGGCGAAGCTGAACACCAAGCCGTTGACCAACAGCCAACCACCCCAGAGCACCCAGCCCGCCCGCTGGTGGGCCGGAAGCCGCAGGCGCGCAGCAGCAACGCCGACGAGGATGACCAGAGCCGCCGGGAGCAGCCAGCTGATCTGGCCGCCCATGGACTCGTTGAACATGCGGCCGAGCCCGGGATCGCCGCCCATCATCATGTTGCGCAAGGCCTTGGGCATCTCCTGGCCACCGGGAAAGCCCTCAGGACCGCCGCCGCCCATGCCGAGGATGCGCGCCAAGCCGTTGTAGCCGATCACCAGGTCCAACGCGGTGCCGTTGGTGCTGCCGCCGATGTAGGGCTTCTCCCCCGGCCACAGATCGACCAGCGCCACCCACCACAACGAGCTGGCCAGCAGCACACCGCCCGCCGCCAGCGTGTCGGTGATCCGCCTGCGCCACGGCGCCGTCGACCCGGCGAGGTAGGCCGCGACCAGCGCGGGCACGACGATCCACGCCGCGAGCATCTTGGTGTTGAACCCGCAGCCCACGAAGAAAGCGGCCAGCAGCAACCACTTCGTCGCCGAGCCCGAGGTGATGTCCGGCTGGACCGCGCGGGTGATGGCGTAGGCGGCCCCGACGAGGAACAGCACGAGCAGCGTGTCCGGGTTGTTGTCGCGGTCGATCACCACCGTGATCGGCGTCAGCGCGAGCACGAGCGCGGCCAGCAGCGCGGCGTTCTCCCCCGCCCAGATCCGCACGGTGCGGTGCAGCAGGAACACCGCCGCCACACCGAAGATCGCCTGCGGCAGCAACACCGACCACCCGTGCAGCCCGAAGATCCACGTCGAGATCACCTGCGGCCACAACGAGAACGGGGGCTTGTCGACGGTGACGACACCAGCCTGGTCGAAGGCGCCGAAGAGGAAGTTGACGAAGCCACTGGACATCGACCTCACGGCGGCCGTGTAGTAGCTGTTGCCCCATCCCCACGCCCACAGCCCCCATGCGTGCAGCACGGCGGCGAGCGCCAGGATCGCGGGAAGCCTGAACCTCATCGAGCGGAGTCCTTTCCACGGCCGGGACGGAAGACCCAGTTCCGGTAGAGCACGAACCGCAGCAGGGTGGCCGCGGCGTTGGCGAGGCAGAGCACGAGCAGTTCGACCGCCGTACCGCCGCCGAGCGCGAGCTTTTCCAGCAGCCACAACGATCCTGACGTCAGCCCGAGCCCGAGCGCGAAGACCACCAGGCCCTCGAACTGCGCGCGCATCCGTCCTTCCTGACCGCGCACACCGAAGGTGAAGAAGCGGTTCGCGGCGGTGTTGCCGACCGCGCACAGCAGCAACGACACCGCGTTCGCGGAGAACGCGCCCATCATGGGCCGCAGCAACGCGTAGAGCGCCAGGTAGACCACTGTGGACACGACGCCGATGGCCGCGAAGCGCACCAGCTGCGCGCTCATCCCCTTCGGCACTCCGGGATGCTCATCGGCGAGCGCGGAGCGCAGTGTGGTCGGCAGCTGAGCCCGCATCGTCGCGGAGGCCAGCGTCCTGGTCAGCCTGGCGACTCCGCGCAGGTCCGCGACGGCCGTCGCGAGCACGTCGACCCGGCTGTCGGGGTCGTCCACCCAGTCCACCGGAACCTCGTGGATGCGCAGCCCGGAGCGCTCGGCGAGCACGAGCAGCTCGGTGTCGAAGAACCAGCCGGTGTCCTCCACCAACGGCAGCAGGCGCTCGGCCACATCCTTGCGCACGGCCTTGAAACCGCACTGCGCATCGGAAAAGCGCGCACGCAACGTGCCGCGCAGGATCAGGTTGTAGCAGCGGGAGATGAACTCGCGCTTCGGTCCGCGCACCACACGCGCGCCGCGCGCCAGGCGGGAGCCGATCGCCACGTCGGAGTGTCCCGACACCAACGGCGCGATCAGCGGGAGCAGCGCGGCGAGGTCGGTGGAGAGGTCGACGTCCATGTACGCCAACACTTCCGCGTCACTGCTCGTCCACACCGCGTTCAGCGCGCGCCCGCGCCCCTTGGCCTCAAGGCGCACCGCGCTGACCCCGGGCAGTTCCTCGACCAACTGCGCGGCGAGCGCCCAGGTGCCGTCCGTGCTGGCGTTGTCGGCGATGGTGATCCGCCAGCCGAACGGGAACGCCTCGCCCAGGAACGCGTGCAGCCTGCGCACGCTCGGGCCGAGGTCCTGTTCCTCGTTGTGGACGGGCACGACGACGTCGACGGTGGGCGGTGGCAGCGTGGGCGGCGGGCCGAGCCGCTCGGCGATCTCCCCGGCCGGGGCCTGCGTGGAAGTCATGATCGTTACGGTCGCGGTGGATCATCAACCGTTCCTGGGCCGAGTCTGGGAGCGGCCTGGGAATCAGGGTTCACCGGAAAGGACCAGCCGGAAGGTCGCTCCCCCGCCCGGGGTGTCCAGCACGCCGATCCGCCCGCCGTGCGCGCGCACCACGGCCGCGACGATCGACAGCCCGAGCCCCGCGCCGCCGCTGTCGCGCTCCCGCCCCGCCGCGACCCGGAAGAACCGGTCGAACACCTGCTCGTGGTGCTCAGCGGGAATACCGGGCCCGTGGTCCACGACGTCGATCGTGACCTCCTCGCCCGAGCGCGTCAGCACCACCTCGACGGGCGTGCCGGGCGGTGTGTGCGTGAGGGCGTTGCGCAGCAGGTTGGCCAGCACCTGGCGCAGCTGGTCGGCGTCCGCGTCGACCAGCACGGGAGCCTCCCCCGGCCCGGTGATCACCCGCCCCGGCTCGTGCGCGCTCGCGTCGAGCACCGCGTCCCGGCACAGCGCGGCCACGTCGATCTCCGCGCGCCTCGGCGGCCGTCCCTCGTCGAGCCGGGCCAGCACCAGCAGGTCCTCCACCAGGCGCGTCATCCGCGAGGACTCGCCCTCGATCCGCCGCATCACCGTGCGCAGGTCCTCCGGGTCGGCGGCGGCTCCGCGGTGGAACATCTGCGCGTAACCCAGGATCGAGGTCAGCGGGGTGCGCAGTTCGTGGCTGGCGTCGGCGACGAAGGTGCGTAGCCGCTGCTCGGAGCGCGACCGCTGCGCGAAGGCGTCCTCGATGCGGCCGAGCATCGTGTTCAGCGCGAGGCCGAGTCTGCCGACCTCGGTGGTCTTGTCGACGTAGGCGATGCGCCGGTGGTACTCGCCGGAGGCGATGGCGGTCGCGGTCGCCTCCATCTCGTCCAACGGCCGCAAACCGATGCGCACCAAGGACAACGCGAAGACCAGCAGCGCCAGCAGCACGGCCGCGGTGATCACCACGACGAGCACGAACAGCCGGTCCAGCGTCGCGTCGACCTCGGTCAGCGGCATCGCGACGTAGAGCGTGCCTTCGAGCCCCTGCAACGCCTCGTAGGCGGCGATCCGGTACCGCACGCCCGCGTAGCCCTCGACGGACTTGGCCTGGCCGATCGCCGGGAGGTCGGCGAGCACCGGCTTGTCCACTGTGGACACTCCGGTGCCGAACCGCGTTTCCGGCCCGAACCGGCCGTCCGGACCGCGCAGCACGCCGTACACGTTGACCAGCGTGTGCTGGACCCCGCGCGGCGGCTCCTTGATCGGCTCGCCCGCGAGCTTCGCGCCGATCGGCAGACGCACGAGGTTCAGCTGCTCGTCGGTGCGCTGCAACAGGAACGACCGCATCGAGGTGAAGGTCAGCGCGGCGACGGCGGTCAGGGCGACGGCCGAGAGCAACACCGTCAGCAGCACCATCCTGCGGCGCAGCCCTGTCACCTGAACAGCCCTGTCACCTGGGCAGCCGCATCACGTACCCGACGCCGCGCACGGTGTGGATCAGCCGGGGCCCGTCGTCGAGCTTGCGCCGCAGGTAGGACACGTAGGTCTCCAGGTTTCCGGCTTCCCCGGCGAAGTCCTGGCCCCACACGTGGTCCAGGAGCTGCTGCCGGGTCAGCACGACGCGCGCGTTCACCACGAAGTAGTGCAGCAGCCGGTACTCCGTGTCCGTCAGCTCGACGAACCGCCCAGCGCGGTGCACCTCGCGGGTGCGCGGATCGATCTCCACGTCCGCGAAGACCAGCCGCTCAGCCGCTGCGGCAGCTCCCGTGCGCCGCAGAACGGCCCGCACCCGCGCGACCAGCTCCCCCACCGAGAACGGCTTGGTGAGGTAGTCGTCCCCGCCGAGGGTGAGGCCCCGGATCTTGTCCTCGTCGGAGTCGCGCGCCGTCAGGAACAGCACAGGGACCCCGCCCTGCCGCGCGTGCAGTTTCGGCGCGAGCGAGAACCCGTCGCCGTCCGGCAGCATCACGTCGAGGACCACCACGTGCGGGGTGAACCGGTCGGCCACGGTCAGCGCCTCGGCGACGCTGGCCGCGCAGACGACGTCGAAGCCCTCGTAGCGCAGCGCCATCGACACGAGCTCGGTGATCGCCTGTTCGTCGTCAACGACGAGGACCCTGGTCGCCGGTCGAGCTGTTCCGATCATGCTCACGCATCCTTCCCGGCATTGCTGGGAGAACGCTGGGAACCCGCTGAGCAGCCCGAAGGGTCCACGCGACCGGTCTAGCCCGCGGTGGAGCCCTCCTCGGCGAGGCGCTGGGCGGCGCTCTGCGTCTTGAGCGGGATCTGCTTGATGAACAGCGTGGTCACCAGCGCGAGCACGGCCAGCGGCACGCCGATCAGGAACAGCTCGCTGGTGGCGATCCCGTAGGCGTCACGCACCACGGCCACGACCGGCTCGGGCAGCAGCGCCAGGTTCGGCACCGCACCGTGCGACTCGCCGACCGGGACCACCACGCCCGCGGCGGCGAGGCCCTCGGCGGTGAGGGTGCCGACGCGGCTGGCCAGCACCGCGCCGAGCACGCTGACGCCGATCGAGCCGCCGAGGCTGCGGAAGAAGGAGATCGACGAGGTCGCCGCGCCGAGGTCCTTGGGCGGGACGTCGTTCTGCGCCACCAGGACCAGGTTCTGCATGAGCAGGCCGACGCCGAGGCCCAGCACCGCCATGTAGCAGCCCAGGAGCACCACGGAGGTGGTGGCGCTGATCGTGCCGAGCAGGGCGAGCCCGGCGCTGAGCAGCACGCCGCCGATCAGCAGGTGCGACTTCCACTTGCCGGTGCGGCTGATCAGCTGCCCGGACACGGTGGAGGAGATCAGCATCGCGAAGATCATCGGCAGGCTCAGCAGCCCGGCCTGCGTCGGCGACTTGCCCAGCGA
Organism: Allokutzneria multivorans; assembly: GCF_039537405.1. Lineage (NCBI taxonomy): Bacteria > Bacillati > Actinomycetota > Actinomycetes > Pseudonocardiales > Pseudonocardiaceae > Allokutzneria > Allokutzneria multivorans. Next base: position 504,571 of record NZ_BAABAL010000018.1, read on the forward strand.
GAGCTGGAAGTACTGGGACAGGAACACCGTTCCACCGAACATCGCGACACCGACGAGGAAGCTGGCGATGATCGACAGCGTCACCGTGCGGTTGCGGAACAGGCTCAGCGGCAGCACCGGCTCGGACACGCGGGACTCCACGACCAGCGCCGCGACGAGGATCAGCACACCGCCGCCGACGAGCAGCGCGGTCCACCCCGAGCCCCACGGGAACTGGTTGCCCGCCAACGAGGACCACACCAGCAGCGTGGAGACGCCGGTCATCAGCAGCGCGGCGCCGAGGTAGTCGACCTTCACGTCCTTGCGCGTCGTCGGCAGGGTCAGCGTGCGCTGGAGCAGCACGATCGCGGCGGCGGTCAGCGGGACGCCGATGAAGAAGCACCAGCGCCAGCCCAGCCACGGGGTGTCCACGAGCACGCCGCCGATCAGCGGACCGGCGACGGTGCCGACCGCGAAGACCGCGCCGAGGACGCCGGAGTAGCGGCCCAGCTCCCTCGGGGACACGATCGTGGCCAGGATGACCGGGGCCAGCGCGGTGAGCCCGCCCGCTCCGATGCCCTGCACCACACGGCTGACCAGCAGCACGTCGATGCCCTGGGACAGGCCCGCGACCACCGAGCCGATGAGGAACGACCCGAGCGAGAGCTGGACCAGCAGTTTCTTGCTGTAGAGGTCGGAGAGCTTGCCCCACAGCGGGACCGTCGCGGTCATCGCCAGCAGCTCGGTGGTGACCACCCAGGTGTAGGCCGACTGCGAGCCGCCGAGGTCGGAGATGATCCTCGGCAGCGCGTTGGCCACCACCGTGGAGGCCAGGATGGACACGAACATGCCCATCATCAGCCCGGACAGTGCTTGCAGGACCACGCGTCTGCTCGGGTCCTGGTGCTGCCGCGCCTCCGTGGGAGCGGCGGTCGTGCTCGTCATGAGTTTCCCCTCGTGGTGGTGGCGGCAGGGACGGGCAGCCCGGCGGCGAGCGCGTCGAAGGAGGCGCGGATCAGCTCGGCGACCGGCCGTCGTCCGCCCTCGTGGGCCCAGAGCTTGATCGCGGCCTTCATCGCGGCACCGATCACGCCGTGCAGCAGCGCGGGGTACAGGTCGGCGTCGGCGTCCATGCCGACCCGCCGCGCGATCGTCTCGATCATCAGCCGCTCCCCGCTGAGCTGGCCGGTGACGATGCGCGCGGCCAGCGCCGGGTGCTCGTCGACGATGGCGAAGCGGGCCAGCCACTCCTCGCGGTTCTCGTCGATCAGCGCCACGTCCTCGGTGATCATCACCAGGACGGCCTCCATCGGCCCCAGCTCCGGCGGTGCCTCCAGCAGCCGCCGCGCGGACTGCTCGGCGCGCTGCTCGGACTCCGGGTAGGCGATGAGGACCGCGTCCTCCTTGGTGGCGAAGTAGTTGAAGAACGTCCTGGGCGAGACCCCGGCCTCGGCGCTGATGTCCTCGGCGGTGACGTTCTCCAGCCCGCGCTCGCCGACCAGCCGCAGCGCGGCCATGGTCAGCGCGCGGTGCGTCTCCAGCTTCTTGCGGGCGCGCAGACCCAGGGCCTGCGCGGGGACGTGGTCGGTCGACGGCATGCGCCCACGCTAGCAAAAATCTTGCAGTCTCTGCACAGTTGCAGTCTCTGCACGTTCTGTGAGGCCGCGCACAGGGCCCAGACATGACGAAAGGGCACCACCGCGCGGCCCGCGGTGGTGCCCTTCGTGAGGGAACTCTGGTCGTTCCCCTAGTTCTGGGAGGCCCAGTTCTGGGAGGCCCTAGTTCTTGGAGGCCTCGTAGGCCTGGATGACGTTGCTCGGAATGCGACCCCGGTCGGAGACCTCGTGCCCGTTCGCCTTGGCCCAGTCGCGGATCGCGCGGGTCTCGTCCTTGCTGCGGGTGGAACCGACCTTGCCGGGGGCGGTGCCCCGCTTCGCCCGGCCGCCGACCCGGCGCGCGGCGTCGACGTACTGCGCGAAGGTGTCCCGCAGCTTCGCCGAGTTCTCGTCGTTGAGGTCGATCTCGTAAGCGACGCCGTCAATAGCGAACTCGACGCGCGAGATGTCCTCGCTACTGGTTCCGTCCAGGTCATCAATGAGCTGGACGATGGTCAGCTGAGCCATGTTGTACCCCCATGAAGGTGTGGTCAGGTCGGGTTTGGCCGGTTTTGTCGCCCCGTTGGGCGCGACAGTAGCAAATAACCCGCAGGGGGTTCGACATAGCCCGTCCCACTTTTGCGTCGCGCGCAACGGTCACATTCACCGTTGACGAGCCCCCGGGCGGGCTCAACCCCGTGGTCACGACGCTGGCAAGCCCCCGTCGTCGGCTCTGGTCGAAATGTGGAGGAAATCCCTCAAACGATTAGTCCGGCGGGCGTGGCGCGGGGCGACCAGGGCTCACGTTATGGCACCTTGTCGCGATTGCGGACCGGGTCCGCAATCGCAACAGCGCGGCATAACGGCTCAGCCGAAGAACCTGCGCAGTTCGTCCACGACGGTGCGCGGCTGTTCCTCGGCGAGGTAGTGCCCGCTGCCCGCCACCGTGACCACCCGGAAGTTCGTCGCCTGTTTCGGCAGCACCGGGCTAAGGCCGTCGTACTCCAGGCTGTCATTGGTCAGCCCGAGCAGCGGGATCGTCACCCTCGCGTAGTTCTTCGCATCCGCGATGTCCTGGTTGAACGTCTGGTACCAGCCGTTTCCGCCGCGAATCGCATCCGCGGAGTCGTAGGCCCGCGCGAACACCCGACGAGCCTTCTCGTCCACGCTCGCCTGGTCCTTGAGCATTCTTCCGAGCATCCAGTCCAACATCACCCGTGAACGCCCGGCCACCAGTTGTTCCGGCAACCCCCGCACCTGGTTGAACGCGAACCACCACAGGTGCGGCGAGCCGCCCGGATCCGGCAGCAGGGTCAGGCGTTGCAGGCTCTCGTCCGGGTGCGGCACGTCCAGCAGCGCGAGCCTGCGCACGTCCGCCGGGTGGTTCGCGGCGACGCTGTGCGCCACCATCGCGCCGATGTCGTGGCCGGTGAGGTTGACCTGGCCGAGCCCGAGCTTCGCGATCAGCCCGTGGATGTCGGCGGCCATCGTCTTCTTGTCGTAGCCCGAGTCCGGCTTGGCCGAGCCACCCATCCCGCGCAGGTCGACCGCGATCACGCGGTAGTTCTTCGCGAGCTCGGGCATCACCTTGCGGTACTGCCACCACGTCTGCGGCCACCCGGGCAGCAGGACCAGCGGCTCGCCCCGGCCTCCGGCGACGTAGTGCAGCCGCGTGCCGTTGACCTCCGCGTGCGCGCTGCGGAAATCTCCCGGCAGCGAGCGCGCGAGCGCCGCGTCGGAGAGCCCGTCGACAGGTGCGGCCCCCGTGGCGGCCAGCAGCGCGAGCACGAGGACACCCGCCTTGAGCCGTAAGGACAAACGCATACCCGACTCCTTTTCTAGATCGATCGTTCCAATAAAAGGGCAGCACAACACCGCCCTGAGGCGGGGAGGTTCAGCCGAGCACCACGAACGCCTGCTCCAGCGCGTCGGTCAGCCGCCGGTCGTGGCCGGTCCTGGCGATCACCTGAAGGCCTTGCAGGAAGGTCACCAGGAACCGGGCGATCGCACGCGGATCGCGGTCCTCAGCCAGCTCGCCCTGGTTCTGCGCGCGGATCAGCGCGCCGGTCAGCGCCGTCTCCACCGCGTCGTGACTGGCGTCGACACGGCGCGCGGCCCGCTGGTCGTGGGGCAGGCACTCCACCGCGGTGTTGGTGACCATGCAGCCCTTGCGCTCCTCGTCGGCGAGCGCGGACTCCGCGAAGGAGCGCATCACCTCGCGGACCGCGGGCAGGGCGGGCCCCGGCTTGGACAACGCCGCGAGCGCGTTGCCGTCCATGCTCTCGCAGTAGCGGTCCAGCGCGCTCAGGTACAGCTCGTGCTTGCTGCCGAACGTGGCGTAGATGCTGGCCCTGCCGATGCCGAGGTGGTCGACCAGGTCCTGCATCGAGGTCGCCTCGTACCCGCGCCGCCAGAACAGCTCCATCGCCGCGCGCAGCGCCACGTCGGGGTCGAACTCCTTGGTCCTGCCCATGCCGCAGACCGTAGCAACTCTGGAACGATCGGTCCAGTAACCCCGATCTCGCCCCGCACCCGCCGCCCCCAACGCCCCGTTCAGTGCGCTCAACGCACCAAACGACCCGTTCAGTGCGTTGAGGGACCTGAACGACCCGTTCAGTGCGCTCAAGTACCTGAAAGGGCCGTTCGGGGAGTTCAAGTACCTCAACGGGTCATTCAGGGAGTTGAGGTACCCGAAGGGGTCGTTCGGGGCACGCGGACGGAGCAGGCGCAGGGGACGGGGAGGTTGCTGTCAGGAGCGGGGGGCAGGGGCGAGGTTGGGGCTGGGGGAAAGGGGAAGCGCTGGGCGCCGGGCATGGGTGGGCGAGGCGGCGGGTTTGTGGGTCTTCAAGACCACCCAACCCCCACCCCTGCCGTCTTCAACTACCGCAAACCCCGCAGGACCGAAGGGTTTGAGGCGATTAGCGATGATCAACAGCGGGGTTTGCCGGTCTTGAAGACATCCCAACCCTGGCGACACCGCGCCGGGGACGCAGAGCGCAACCGCTCTCAGGACAGGCCTCAGACGGCGTGGGGGTCGGGGGCGCGGTGGCGGGAGCGGCCGGAGGGGCGAGTGAACTGCTCGGGGATGGCGTCCTGCCACAGGGCGTTGAAGGCGTTGCGCGAGCGTTTGGCCTGGCGGTACTCGTGCACGCTGGCGAGCAGCTCGACGAAGCGGTCGTGGGCGACCTGCGGGTCGAAGCCGTCGGCGGCGAGTGCGACGCGGGCGGCGCGCAGGGCGGTGACCACGGGGGCGGAGCGCTCGTCGAGGGTGACGGAGAGTCGCGACTCGGTCTGGGTCGCGACCGCGCCGAACTCGACCGCGATCAGGGCGGCGGCCGCGAAGGGGAGGGGTTCGGACGGCAGGCGTTCCAGCCCGGTCAGCGCCCGTTCAACCGCCTCCATCAGAGCCTGAAGTGCGTCGTTCGTTACCACCCCGGGGACCCTAGATGGGTGGCGGCGCGCGACGCGCACCGCCGCGCGATCATCACCCTTCCCGGTGGAGCCGCCACCGGATCATGGGTACCGCCGCCCGAGTGATCACGGAAAGTCACGAAAGGCGGGCGATGGTGCCCTGGGCGACGGCGCAGAGCGTCTCGACGCCGTCGGAGTCCACAGTGGACAGATCGCAGCGGCAGGCCACGCGGGTGCGGCCGGCCCGGACCACGGTGGCGTGGGCTCGGAGCACCGCGCCGTCGGCGGGGCGGAGGTAGTCGATGGTGAACCCAGCGGTGATCAGCCCGGCCCCGGCGACGGTGCCCGCCGCGAAGGTCAGCGCGTTGTCGGCGGCGTAGCCGAGCACGCCGCCGTGCAGGACGCCGTACTGCTGGCGCAGCTCGTCGCGGACGTCGAGCTCCAGGGTCGCCGCGCCGCCGCCGAAGGCGGTGAGCCGGGCGCCGAGCAGCGCGCTGAACGGCTGGGCCGCCAGGACCTCGCGCGCGGTCTCCAGATCGGGGATGTCGGGCACCGCTCACCTCACTTCGCTAGTGAAGTGAGCATCGCCAGTGCCGCCCGGTCTGTCAAGATCGACGCATGTCCGAGCCCGATCAGCGCCTGTTCTTCCTGCTCCAGCGGGCGGCGCACCAGCTGCGCACGGTGGCCGACCGGCGGTGCGCCGCGGCGGCCGGGATCACCACGGCGCAGCTCGGCGCGCTGTTCGCGGTGCGCGAGCGGCCGGGGCTCACCCAGCGGGAGCTCGCGGCGACGCTCGGGCTGCGCGAGCCGGGAGTCACCGCGCTGGTCGGCAGGCTCGTCGCGGCCGGGCTCGTCAGCAAGGCGCCGCACCCGCGCGAGCACCGCGCCTTCGTGCTGGAGTTGACCGAGGACGGGGCCGCCGCGCTCGGTGCCGCGCGGCCGGAGATCGAGCGCTTCAACGCCGAGATGCGCGAGCTGCTCGGCGAGGACGGGTTCCTCCGCACGGCCGCCGCCCTTGATCGACTCGCCCGCTGGCAGCCCTGAGCGACCCGGCTACGGTGGGGTGCGTGGACGATGATCTCGCGGGCCTGCCGATCGAGCGGAAAGTCCGGCTGCTGACCGGAAAGACCATGTGGCGCACGAACGCCGACCCCGCGCTCGGGCTGCGCGAGCTGGTCATGTCCGACGGCCCGATCGGGGTGCGCGGCGAGCGTTGGGACGAGCGCGACCACTCGCTGGCGCTGCCCTCCCCCAGCGCGCTCGCGGCCACCTGGGACGAGGAACTCGTGCAGCGGCTCGGCGCGGTGCTGGCGGCCCAGGCGCGGCGCAAGGGCGTGGACGTCCTGCTCGCGCCCACGATCAACCTGCACCGCTCGCCGGTGACCGGACGGCACTTCGAGTGCTTCTCCGAGGACCCTGTGCTAACCGCGCGGATCGGCGTCGCCTTCATCAAGGGCGTGCAGTCCGGCGGAGTCGCGGCGACGGCGAAGCACTACGTGGCCAACGATTCCGAGACGGACCGGATGACGTTGGACGCCCGCGTGGACGAACGCGTGCTGCGCGAGCTGTACTTGGCGCCGTTCGAAGCGGCGGTGGAAGCGGGCGCATGGGTGGTCATGGCTGCCTACAACGCGGTCAACGGCACGACGATGACAGAGAACCCGTTGCTCGCGGAGCCGTTGAAGGGCGAGTGGGGCTTCGACGGCGTCGTGGTCTCCGACTGGGGCGCGGTGCGCTCGGTCGCCGCGTCCGCGAACGCGCCGCAGGACCTGGTGATGCCCGGCCCGCGCAGCCATTGGAACCTCGGGCTCGCCGAGGCGGTGCGCGGCGGAGCAGTGCCGGAGTCCGCGCTGGACGAGAAGATCCGCCGCCTGGTGCGCCTAGCCGCACGCGTGAGCGGACCTTCGAGCAGTGAGCCCCATGGTGATGACCGCGCGCTGCTCCGCGAGGCGGTCACGGCGAGCACGGTGTTGCTGCGCAACGAAGGCGGCCTCCTTCCACTGTCCACTGTGGAGCGTGTCGCGGTGGTCGGTCCCAACGCGGCGTCGGTGCGCTTCCAGGGCGGCGGCAGCGCGGAGGTCTACCCGGCGGCCGTGGTGTCCCCTGTGGACGGTCTGCGCGCGGCGCTCGAAGGCGTCGCCGACGTCGTGCACTCCCCCGGCGTCCGCACGACCACCAAGCCGACGCCGCTGCACCGGGACAACGCCACGCACCCCGTCACGGGCGAGCCCGGCGTGCTCGTGCGCATCCTGGACGCCGACGGCGCGGAGCTGCTCAGCGAGCACCGGTTCACGGGCAGGCTGCCGGAGCCGGGTCGCGCCGAGGGCGAGCGGATCGTCGAACTCCAAGCCGTCCTGCACCCCGAGGTCTCCGGCGACTGGAAGCTGTCCTTCGGCGCATGGGGCCCGGTTTCCCTTGTGGTGGACGGGAAGACCGTCATCGACGAGGTGATCGAGGTCGACACCGACGACCCCGCGACGCTCTACCTGGACCCGAGGTGGCGCACGGTCACGGTCGCACTGGAGGCGGACAGGCCGGTGCTCCTCGTGGCCCGCCGCCAGCTCGCCCCGGACTCGCCCCGAGCCTCTGTGCTCTCGGCCGACGCGCCGCGCGACGACGACGCGTTCGCCAAGGCCGTGGAGCTGGCTCGCACCAGCGATGTCGCGGTGGTCGTGGTCGGCACGACAGACGAGTCGGAGAGCGAGGGATCGGACCGAGCCACGCTCGCGTTGCCCGGCAGGCAGGACGAGCTGGTGCGCGCGGTCAGCGCGGTGAACCCGAGGACCGTCGTCGTGGTGAACTCCGGAGCGCCGGTGCTGATGCCGTGGCGCGATGAGGTGCCCGCCGTCCTGCTGAGCTGGCTGCCCGGCCAGGAAGGCGGCGCCGGGCTGGCAGATGTGCTGCTGGGCGCGGCGGAGCCGGGCGGGCGCTTGCCGACGACGTGGCCCGCCGAGGACGTTTCGGCGGCCTCGGTGACGCCGGTGGACGGCAGGCTGGAGTACTCCGAGGGCCTGGACATCGGGCACCGGGGATGGCTGCGCAGCGGCGAGCAGCCCGCGTACTGGTTCGGCCACGGCCTCGGGTACACGACGTGGGAGTACTCGGAAGTCCTTGTGGAGCACGGAAATCGCGTGCGCGTGCGCCTGTCCAACAGTGGCTTGCGGGCCGGGCGCGAGGTCGTGCAGGTCTACCTCTCGCGGCCGACGTCGGAGATCGAGCGCCCGGTGCTGTGGTTGGCGGGCTTCGCCGCCGTGACCGCCGCGCCGGGCGAGACCGTGGAGGCCGTGGTGGACCTCCCCGAGCGTGCGTTCGAGCACTGGGCGGAGGGCGGGTGGCGGCGCGAAGCGGGCCCGTTCGACATCCTCGTGGGACGTTGCGCGGGCGATATCAGGGTGCGGTCGCAGTCCTGGTAGGACGGTCCGGTAGGCATGCACCATGAGAACGATCCGAATGGTCGCGCTCGCGGCCGTGCTGGCGTTGTCAGGTTCCGCGTGCGGTGGGGGCGGCACGAGCACGAACACCTCCCCCACCACGCCGGGCGGCGACACCAGCACCTCGAAGCAGAGCGATCCGGCGAAACCCCAGACCTTCGCCGACGTGCCGGGCGAGGCGATGGTCTTCCAGCCCAGCTCGCGCATCGGCGTGAACAAGGCCAAGGCCGCCGTCAAGGTCCTCAAGGTGGAGTGGTCCACCGAGCACTCCAGTCAGATGAAGCCCGCGCCCGCCGGGACGAAGTTCCTCCAGGTGTACTTCGCCGTCGCTTCCGCCGACCCCGCGATCGAGGTCGAGGACTTCGGTCCGCGCGACCTCAACGTGCGCTGGGCCCAGTCGCAGGCCCCGTCCGAGGGGTGCCCGACGGGCGCTTACAACCCGATCTTCGTCGCGGGCTACTGCCACGCCGGGACGGAGAACCCGCACACCGACATGGTCCTGCTCACCAAGAGCTGGGCCATGCACAGCTACGCGACCAACTACAGCCCCAACGCGAAGCTCGCCCCCGGCACCGGGTACGTCACGATGGGGCTGTACAAGATCCCGGACGTGGTCAAGGGCGAGCTGGACGTCTGCGCCTCCGGCATGCACAAGACCGGCTCGGAGCAGGGGACCGGCTGGCCCTGCCGGAAGCTCGACCTGCCGCCGAGGCCCTGAGCACCGGCAGCGCGGTGCTCACCGCGGCAGCGGTTCCCCGGTCTCCAGCAGCGTCTTGAGGCTGGACAGCAACGAGGGCCAGCCGCCGCTGATCATGCCGAGCACCGCGCTGCCCGGCTCGAACCCGTCGTGCACGACGGTGAGCTTGACCAGCTCGCCCTCCTGCTCCAGGTCGAAGGTGACCTGGGAACGCGGCTCCGCGGTGATCTTCGCGGCCGTCTCGGCGTCGATGTCGTAGGCGTCGACGAACTGCTGCGTGAAGGTGTGCCAGGTGTAGGACAGCCTGCGGTGCGGGTCGGCCTCCAGCACGACCTGCTCGGGGTCGGCGATCCGCTTCTCGTCGGAGACCCAGGTCATCACCGAGCCCTTCTTCCAGTCGGTCTCGAAGCGCTCGCCCCAGTAGCGGTCGGTGAAGGCCGGGTCGGTGAGCGCCTGCCAGAGCCGCTCGGGCGTGGTCCTGATGTAGGTGGTGTAGCTGAACTCGGTCCGGCTCACGGTTTCCTGCTCCAATGCGGTCTTGAGGTCGGCCAGCGCTCGCACGCGCTGCCGGGCGTACTGCCCGATCCAGCGGTCGGCGATGGCGTTGATGGGCTCTGCGTTGAGGTAGTGCAACTTCTCCCGCCCCCGGCGCGCGGTGGTCACCAGGCCCGCGTCCTCCAGCAGCGCCAGGTGCTTGCTCACCGACTGCCGGGCCATGTCCAGCCCGGAGCACAGCTCGCGCAGCGTCTGCCCGTTGCGCGCGTTCAGGCTGTCCAGCAGGCGCCGCCTGCTGGCGTCGCCGAGCGCCTTGAACACCTCGTCCATCGCTCCCCCTCGATAGGCAGGCGGTTGGCTGCCTGAAATATAGGCAGCCTTCTGGCTGCATGTCAACCGCGCCGTTCCCGCACCGCCAGGACCAGCGCCAGCAGCACCAGCGCCACCGCGCAGGCCAGGGCCACCGCCAGCCCGGCTCGCCCGCCCGCGTGCGCCGCGACCACGTGGAAGGCGGCGACGAGCAGCGCCGCGCCGATCGCGGTGCCGACGCGCTGACCGGTCTGCAACACCGCGCCCGCCACCCCGGCCATCTCGCCGCGCACGTGCTCCAGCGTCATCGTGGTGTTCGGGGAGATCACCATCCCGCCGCCGAGCCCGGCCACCGCCAGCGGCAGCGCCACCCACACGCCGAGCCCGCTCTCCGGAGCGGTCAGCGCGAGCACTCCGGCGACGGTGAACCCGGCCGCCACCAGGCACAGCCCGAGGATCGTCATGCGGCGGCCGAAGCGGGCGACCGCACGACCCGCGAGCCCGGCGGCCAGCGCCGAGGCGAGGGCGAACGGGGTGACCACGAGACCCGACTCCAGCGCCGTGTAGCCCTGCCCGGTCTGGAAGAACATCGACAGGACAACGAAAACCCCGGTGAAGCCGCAGAAGTACGCGGCGCCGATCGCGGCTCCCGAGGAGTACCCGGGGGTGTCGGTGAACAGTCGCGTGTCCAGCAGGGGTGATCGTCCACTGTGGACGGTGTGGCGCTCCCACCTGACGAACACCCAGCCCAGCACGACCGCGAGCGGGAACAGCCACCAGAACCGCGCGAGGCCGTCGTTCTCGAACTGCACCAGGGGCAGCAGCACGCACAGCACCGCCAGGCCCAGCAGCAGCGCCCCGACGACGTCGATCTCCTCGCGCAGGCGCGCGGGACGACGGCGGTCGGCGGGCAGCAGCCGCAGCGCGAAGGCCAGCGCGACCAGGCCGATCGGCAGGTTCACGAAGAAGACCCACCGCCACCCCTGCTCCGCGCCGAAGATCGCGATGATCACCCCGCCCAGCACCGGCCCGACCGCCGTGGAGACGCCGATGCAGGCGCCGAGCAAGCCGAAGGCGCGCCCGCGCTCCGGGCCCCGGAAGAGGTCCTGGATCAGGCCGGAGTTCTGCGGGTTCAGCAGTCCCGCGCAGGCGCCTTGGAGCAGCCGCGCCACGATCAGCGTGGTGGTGTCGGCCGCCATCCCGGCCAGGGCGCTGGTCAGCACGAACCCGCCCAGGGACAGCAGGAACATCGTGCGGCGGCCGAGCGCGTCGCCGAGCCGTCCGCCTGCGACCAGGGTCAGGCCGAAGGCCAGCGCGTAGCCGGAGACGACCCACTGCACGGCTCCGGCGGAGGCGCCGAGACCGGACTGCATCGAGGGCAGGGCGACGTTGACGATGCTGACGTCGAGCAGGCCCATGAACCCGGCGCTCAGGCTGACGGCGAGCGCCTTCCAGCGGCGGGGGTCGGGCTGGTCGTGAGTCATGATCACATCCTGGCCGCCGACCGGGTCCCCCGCAGCTCCCGGGATGCGGGGCCCTGCGCGCTGACCGACGATCGAGGGGAAGGTCCACGACGGAGGGAGAGTCCGATGGGAGCGGTGCTCGCCGAAGAAGCCGACCTCGGCGGCCAGATCGCGGGGTGGAGCGTGCTGAGCGTGCTCCTGGTGATCGGGCTCGCCGCGCTGATCATCTACATCGCGGCGCTGGTCGGCATCGTGCGCAGCGAGAACTACGCTCCGGGCGGCAAGGCGATCTGGGCGCTGGCCGTGTTCGCCTTCCCGTTCCTGGGGCCGCTGTTCTGGTTCCTGTGGGGAAGGTCCTCGCGCTTCACCACCTGACCGGCGGGGCCGAGTTCGTCGAGCACCGATGAGTTTTCCCGGCCGTCACCGTCTCAACTCCAGTCGACCGATCGTGACGGAGGTGGATCATGGCCAAGACGCTGTACTCCGCGACCATGTCGCTGGACGGTTTCATCGCGGGGCCGGGTGGTGACATGTCGTGGCTGAAGGAGCACATCGGCCCCAACCCGGAGGTCGCGGGGCTGATCGAGGAGATCGGCTCGCTGCTCGTCGGCAAACGCAGCTACAGCGGCGACGACCCGCACCGGGGCGATCCCGAGCGAGAGGGCAAGGCCTTCGGCGGCGGGTGGGACGGGCCGCAGTTCGTGCTCACCCACCACGCGCCCGCCGAGCCGGTGCCGGGGGTCACCTTCGTCGGGGACCTGGAGAGCGCGGTCGCCGCCGCGAAGGCCGCCGCCGGTGAGCGCTACGTCAACATCATCGGCGCCGACGTCGCCCGCCAGTGCCTCGAAGCGGGGGTGCTCGACGAGATCTTCGTGTTCGTGGTGCCGGTGCTGCTCGGCGACGGCGTGCGCCTGTTCGACCACCCTGGCGGGACCAACGTGAAGCTCGAACGCATCGGGGTGAGCCACGCCGAGGGCGCGACGAACCTGCGGCTACGCGTCGTCTGAGTCCCACTCCCACTGGATGCCGACGACCCCGGAGGTGCCGTCCGCGACGAGGATGTGCACGCCGTCGCGGTCGTTGAGCGGCAGGTCGCCGGTGATCCGCTTCGGGCTGTAGAGGTCGCCCCGCTCGTAGGACCGGCAGCGGGCGGGGCGACACTCCGGGTGGAAGCGGACCTCCATCACGTACTGCTTCTCGTGGTAGCGGAAGGCGTGCGCGAACTCCGTGCTGCGCCCGGGGTGGCTGCTCACCCCCTGGTACTCGAAGACCCACGTGTCGCCCGCGCGCAGCGTCTGGCCGAAGAGCAGCTCGGCGACCATGACCGGAGAGCCCGGGTGCCTGCGGACACGGCCCAGCTCGCAGTTCTCCAGCGCCAGCAGGCCGACCGACTCGCTCGAACTGTCCTCCGCGCCGAAGTAGCGGACCACGAAGCGGTCGACGCCGTCGCGGCGCGCGCGGATCGCGGTGCGGCAGAGGTAGTTGCCGAAGCGCCCGTGCTCGTCGAGCACCACGCGGTCGTAGCGGTTGAGCACGGCCAGGTGCTCGCCCTGGGTCTCGCCGAACTCCGCCAGCAGCTCGCCGAGCGGGCCGACGTGCTCGCTCAGCCGCTGCGGGGTCGAGCGCGCGAGCAGGGTCACCAGCGACAGCCTCGGCAGGTGCAGCACCTCCTCCAGCGCACGCACCACGTGCTCGGAGTCGGCGCGGCCGGGGCGGCTGTGCCCGTGCTGCCAGTTGCTGAGGCTGGAGAGCCCGATCGACACGCCGTGCCTGCGCAGGTGCGCGCGCAGGCGCTCCAGGGTCAGCCCGCGCTCCTTGATGGCCAGCCGCAGCGCCGCGTGGAACGGGCCGGTGCGCAGCAGGGCGCCGAGCTCGCGAGAACGCCCGGTCTGGGTCACGCCCGGGAGTCTAAGCCGATCAGCGGCCTCACACGCCGGTCTGTTGCGGAGGCGTGTTCTCCGGGTCGAAGCGCACGCGTGCGGGCCACCGCCGCAGCTCCTCCTCCGAGGGATCGCGCAGCTCCGAGTACACCTCGCGACCGTCCTCGACGGCATCGCCGAGCAGGTCCAGCGTCTGGACGTCGATCAGCTTCCAGTCGACCCGGCGCCCGTCGGAGTTGAGGTAGCGGCGCTGAACCAGGGCATGTCCGCCAGCATGCCACCGCCGCAGATCCTCCACTGTGGACGGTCAGTGGACCCACCCGGCGAAGTACTGCGCCCAGTCCTGCGGCGTGGCGGCGAAGTCGACGTAGACGGCCGCGCCGACCCGCCGACCCGCAACCACGCCGAGGCGAATGCCCTTCACGGCGGCGGTGACGGTCTCGGCGGCGGTGTGCATCGGGCCGTCGTGGTAGGCGGGGACGCCCATGAGCAGATCGACCTCGGGCGGCACGACCTGGAGCGCGATGCGGGTCTGCGCGCGGAGATAGCCGGTGTAGGCGGCCTCGACGGGAATGCCGGAGTCGTAGGACATCACGGCGATCTGGTCGACGCGCCGCGCCACTTCACCGATGTAGGTCGCCGACCACCAGTGCGGCTTTCCACGCAGCGTCTGGCCGACGAAGTTCGTTCCGCGCACAGGCTCGATCTGGTTGGCGGACACCGAAAGCACTTTTGCCCGCGACTTCGTCATCTCCCGCGCCGAAGAAAGGGTTTCCAGGAGATCGCGGTCGCCTTCTGGAACGGGCTCGAAGTTGTAGTGCACGCCGTCGAAGCCGTCGTCGAGCACCTGCCGCCCGCTTTCCACGATGCGCGCGCGGGTCGCGGGATCGGCGAGCTTCATGCGGCCCTCGTCGACGACGTTGCCGAGCCACGCCTGCACGCGGACGCCCGGCAGGGCTCGGTGGAGGTCCTCGACGAGCCCCCGCGCGGCCGGCCGGAGCGCGGGATCGAGCGAGCCGTCGTCGCGGAGCGGCCCGGAGTGCACGAAGAGGTCGCGAAACCGCGCTTCGCGGACGCGGGCCACGAGAGCGTCCACGTCGGAGCGGGAGCGCCGCCCGTCGACCCAGGCGTGCCCCATCCACAGCGCGTCGGTCCCGCTCGCGCGCTCGGCCGAAGCCAGGTTCTGCGCGATGAGCCAGCTCCCGCCGCCGGTCACCACGAGCACCGGCGCGAGCAGGACCGCGAGCACGACGACCGCGCGGCGCACGTGCAGCCGCACGACGACGACCACCCAGAGCGCGGCGACGCCGAGCAGGAGCACCACCCAGAGCACGCTGTCGAAGCCGAGCAGCACACGCGTTTCGAGCACGAGGGCGCTCAGCAGCACCGTCGCGAAGGCGAACGAGGTGATCCACAGGGCCTTGGGCACGAACGCGAACCTACCCGTGGACGGCAATCGCGAGGGATGTCCGCGAAACCCCTTCACGCCATGCCGCCGAACGGAGCAGCGCGGCGACAACCAGTGATCATCGGCCGGGGACGGCGAACCGCATCCGTGGACCTTTCCGGACACCACGGAGTGAATATCCATGCATTTCCCTGCCTCATTCGACAGTAAATATCGAGTCAATAACTGCTCTTGTGCGGAACTATTTCCGGCCCCCACGCTGTCCGACGGGCGATTCGATCCAGACAGGCTGAGTCGGGGCAGACGGCGGATCGCTCATTCGCGGAAACGCATTCCCAGAATGGAGCCGTCATGCGCCGCCGGAAGCATCGAACAACGAAAGCGCTCCTCTCCGTGGTCACCGCCTCGGTGGTGACCGCCGCACTGGGGGCGGTGCCGTCGGCGCACGCCGCCGATCCACCGACCGTCTCCGACCCGGGCATCGGCAAGATCGGGGTGGTCGAGACCTCCGGCGCGAAGAACGTCGCGATGAACAGCCAGAACTGCCTGGAGACCTTCACCACCGCCGCCAACGGCGACATCTGGCAGATCGGGCAGACCTCGCCGGGCTCGCGCTGGGGCCAGTGGACCAACCTGACCGGCGCGGCCGCGGGCAACCCGGTGATCGTCAAGAACGCGGACGGGCGGCTGGAGGCCTTCGTCAGGGGCACCGACGGCACGGTGCGCTACACCAGCCAGGGCACCGCGGGGCTCACCTGCGGCACCAAGTGGGAGACCGGCTGGAAGTCGCTCGGCAACAAGATCACCGGCGACCCCGCGGTGGCGCTCAACCCCGACGGCCGGGTGCAGGTGGTGGCGCGCTCGACCGACGGGACGCTGATCAGCCGCTGGCAGAAGGTCGCGGGCAGCCCCTTCACCGAGCAGTGGGACGGCACGGCGGGCCAGCTCGGCGCGCCGACCGGCACGACCATCGCGATGGAGCCGGTGCTGGAGGCGAACCTCCAGGGCAAGCTCCAGGTCTTCGCGGTCGGCGCGGACAAGAAGCTCTGGAGCCGGACGCAGAAGACGGTCAACGGCGTCAACGACTGGGGAGCCTGGACCGATCTGGGCGGCGAGTTCGCCGGGGTGCCCGCGGTGGGCCGCAACAACGACGGACGGTTGCAGATCTTCGGGCGCCGAGCCAACGGGCAGATCTGGTACAGCGCGCAGACCAAGGCGGACGGGGCGACCTGGGGTGCGTGGACCTCGATGGGCGGTGTGCTCAAGAACGACCCGGTGGTGGTCTCCAACTCCGACGGGCGCCTTGAGCTGTTCGCGAAGGCCGTGTCGGACGGCATGGTCGTGCACCGCATCCAAGGACAGCCCGGCAGCGTGGACACCTGGCGGGAGTTCGAGCGCCTGGGTGATCCCGGCACCGACAACCAGCTGATCGCCGCCCGCAACACCGACGGCCGCGTCGCGCTGATCACCAGGCAGGCCGACGGGCGGATGTCCGCCAAGGCGCAGAACGCGCCGAGCGCCCCGCCCGGCAACGACTGGAGCGAGTGGAGCAGCCTGTCCTCCGGCCCCTCGCCGTGCGCGGGGACGGGCGGGATGAACTGCCTGAGCATCCTCAACGTCGCGTCCAACCTGACGATCGGCCCGTTGGAGGAAGCGCGGGCGGACACCTACTACAACCTCCTGACGCCCAACGCGGCCAAGGAGAGCCAGAACTGGAAGCTGGAGTCGCGCGGCGGCGGCACGTTCCGCATCGTCAACCGGGCCGCCAACCGCTGCATGGACATCTGGTGGTCGGATCTGCGGATCTACCAGGAAGCGTGCAACGACAGCTCCAACCAGGTCTGGTACCTGGAGCCGGTCAAGCTGGGCAGCACCTACCTGATCCGGCAGAGCGACAACGGCAGCTGCCTCACCAAGATCGACATGGCGCCCGCCGCGAAGCTCGCCGACCACTGCGATTCCAGCGACACCAAGCAGCAGTGGCGGCTCGGCAAGAACAACGGTGACGCGCCGGGCACCGCCAACCTCGCCATCGACCGAGGCTTCGCCGAGTGCGCCGAGAGCAACGGCTCGTGCGACTTCACGCTGGACGGCACGACCAACACCGCCTACGTGGACACGATGAAGTGCCTGCCCACCACGGTGGTGCGCAACATGGCCAACGTCGACCAGACGGCGGTGCTCAACTACACCGAGATGACCGGGTGGCAGAACACCGTCGGCGGCTCGATCAGCGGAGAGAAGGAGACCGACCTGCTGATCAGCAAGCTCAAGGTCGCGATCACCGCCTCCTACTCCCACACCTGGATCGAGGAGCGCGCGGTGAGCGTCGGCGCCTACCTGGTGCTCAAACCGAAGCAGTACGGCTGGCTGGAGAAGGGCTACCTCACCAAGAAGGTCAGCGGGAACTGGTCCTTCGACGGGGCGCGCAGCGACTGGACCGTCGCCGGGCAGAGCGTCACGCGCGCGAAGGAGGGCACCGACCAGAAGAGCAGCTCCGCCACGGTCTTCCGGACCAGCATGACCCCGCCCACGACCTGCTGAGCACACCGCGGCCCGGCACCCGCCCAGGTGCCGGGCCGCTACGTCCACCCCTCTCCCCCGCGCCCACGCCCGGGTACGTCGACGGGGGCGGTGGGATGGCGGTCTACGCCAGGTGGAGCAGTGCTGACAGGATCGTTCATCTCGGCTCCCGCGCGGAGGTCGGGGCTGCCACCGTTTCACGGTGTGACGGTGCGCGATGTGGTGGTGCGGAAGGATTCCGCTGGTCCCGGAGTTCGGGGTGTCGTCCCGGTGGTGGCGGCGGTGGTGGCCGGGGTCGGGTTGGCGCTCCAGGCTCGGCTCAACGGGGATCTCGGCGCGCTCGCCGGAGACGGGATCACCGGGACGCTGGCGTCGACGGCCGTCGGACTTCTGCTGCTGCTCGCGGTGGTTCCCCTGCTCCCGTCCGGGCGGCGTGGGCTCGGCCGGATCCGCACCGCGGTGCGCCGCAACGAGTTGCGGTGGTGGCAGCTCTCGGGCGGACTGTGCGGCGCGTTGTTCGTGGCAGGACAGGGAATCAGCGCCGCTCCGCTCGGAGTGGCCGTGTTCACCGTCGCCGCGGTGGGAGGCACGGCGGTCGGCGGACTGGTCGTCGACAGGTTCTGGCCGGGCCCAGGTGGTCCGCGCCCGATCACGGTCGCGCGAGCGGTCGGTGCCGTGGCGTGCGTCGGCGCGGTCGCGATCGCCGGAGGTGGCGCGTGGGCGGGCGAGGGGACCTTGGCGCTGGTGGTGTTGCCGGTGCTGGCGGGTGTCGCGATCGCGGTGCAGTCCTCGCTCAACGGCAGGGTCGGCGCGGTCGCGGGGTCGCCGTGGCCGGCGACGCTGCTCAACTTCGTGGTGGCGACGGCGGGGCTCGGGATCGCGCTGGTGCTGAGGGTGGTGCTGACCGGGAGCTCAGTCGGACAGCTGCCGGGCGAACCGCTGCTCTACCTGGCGGGAGTGATCGGCGTCGGTGTGATCGCGGTGGCGACGCTCGCGGTGCGGCGCATCGGAGTGCTCGTCTTCGGGCTCGCCAGCGTGGCGGGCCAGCTCCTGGGCGCGGTGGCGCTCGACATGATCACCTCCGGCCCGCCGTCGACCGCGACGCTCATCGGCGTGGTGATCACCTTCGTCGCACTGGCCCTGGCGGCCCGCCGTTCCCGGTAGCGCCCGGGTCGGCACGTCTTCAAACCCCCCGAAAACCCCCACAGGGCCAGGGGTTTGCGGCGGTTGAAGACCTCCAGGCCGGGGGTTCGGTGTACTTGAAGACTGGTGAACTCCGCGCCACGCGGACTGCGGCCTGCGCGGCGGTTGCGGTAGCCGAACGTCCGGGATCGGCTCTACGGTGCCGGTCATGACCGAGTTCCACGAGCAGGACCTCAGCGGAGCGCTCTTCCAGCGCACGAAGCTCCGGAACGCCACGTTCCGGCACGTGGACTTCAGCGGCGCCGACGTGCGCGGCGCGCTCTTCCACGGGACGAAGATGCGCGGCGTCGAGCTGATCGACGTGGAGATCAGCGGGGAGCTGCGCAACCTGGTGATCAACGGCGTCGACGTCGCGCCGCTGGTCGACGCGGAGCTGAACCGCCGCATGCCGGAGCGCGCGAAGATGAACCCCAAGAGCGCCAACGACTTCCGCGAAGCGTGGCCGGTGTTGGAGCGGCTGTGGGAAGGCACGGTCGAGCGCGCGCGGCGGCTGCCGGAGGCTGAGCTGCACCGCAACGTCGACGGGGAGTGGTCCTTCGTCCAGACGTTGCGGCACCTCAACTTCGCCAGTGCCGCGTGGGTCGGGCGGATGGTGCTGGGCACCGCGTCGCCGTGGCACCCGCTGGACCTGCCGTGGGACGAGGCGCCCGGCTGGGACGGCATTCCCTGGGACCGCGAGGCCCGGCCCTCGCTGGAGGAGGTCCTCGCGGTCCGCCGCGAACGGCAGGCGATGGTGCGCTCGGTGATCGAGTCGCTGACCGACGAGCAGCTGGACTCCGAGGTGACGCGCACCGAACCGGGCTGGCCCCAGATGGAGAACTTCCCGTTCCGGGAATGCCTGTGGATCGTGGTGAACGAGGAGTGGGAGCACCGGCTCTACGCCGAGCGCGACCTGGCTGAGGACCCTGCTAGGGCCTGTCCTGTAAGTGGTTGAGCTGCGTATTCCGGTCACGGTGCCGCTGGGGGTCGGGGTGTCTTCAAGACCACCAAACCCCCTGTTGATCATCACCAACCGCCGCAAACCCAGCAGCCTCGCGAGGTTTGCCGTCGTTGAAGACCGCTGGGGCAGGGGTGTGTAGGTCTTGAAGACCGCCGAACCCGGCGACTTGCAGGACAGGCCCTAGGCCAAGCGAGCCGTGACGGGCAGCTCCTTGATGCCGTGCACGAAGCTGGAGCGCAGCCTGCGGACCGGTCCGGCCGGGTGGAAGCTCTCCACGCGGCGCAGCAGCTCGGCCAGGACCGCCTTCGCCTCGCCCCGGGCCAGGTGCGCGCCGAGGCAGAAGTGCGGTCCGATCCCGAAGGACAGGTGACGCTGCTCGCCCCGCGTGATGTCGAAGGCGTCGCCGTCGGGGATCACGTCCTCGTCCCGGTTGGCCGAGGCGTACATCAGCGCGACGCGTTCGCCTTCGCGCAGCCGCGCTCCGCGCAACGACGTGTCCCGGACGACGGTGCGCGCCATGTAGTTCACCGGTGAGGCCCAGCGGATGATCTCCTCGACCGCGCCGTCGAGCAGGCTCGGGTCGGCACGCAACGCCTGCCACTGCTCAGGGTGCTCCATCAGCGCGATCAGCCCGTGCGACAACGTGTTCCGCGTGGTCTCGTTGCCCGCGACCATGAGCAGCAGCGCGAAACCGGCGATCTCGTCGTCGGTCAGGTCTTGCTCCGCCAGCGTCGAGGTGCCCAGCGTCGACAGGATGTCCTCGCGCGGGTCGGCGCGGCGCACGGCAACGAGTTCCAGGACGTACTGGCGGAAGCGCACGACGATCTCGGCCAGCTCCGCCTGCGGCCGGGCGTAGTCCGGGTCCTCCGCGCCCATCAGCACGTTGCTCCAGCGGTAGAACAGCGCGCGGTCGGCCTCGGGCACGCCGAGCAGCTTGCAGATCGCCAGCAGCGGCAGCTCGGCGGAGACCTCCGCGACGAAGTCGAAGGTGCCCAGCCGCAGCGCCCGCCCGACGATGCCCTCGGCGAGCGCGCGGTGGTCCTCTTCGAAGCGCCGGACGATGCGCGGGGTGAAGCCCTTGCCGACGAGCGTGCGCAGGCGCCGGTGCTCGGGGTCGTCGAGGTTGATGAAGTTGCCGACGTCGAGCTTCTTCGCCGCGGCCGTGCGCTGGGCGCGCAGCGAGATCCCCTGAGCGGAGGAGAAGATCTCGGGCCGCGTGCTGATCGCGCGGACGTCCTCGGCCTTGGTGATCACCCAGGCGGAGTCCAGCAGGTGCGGGTCGGGGATGTCCTGGCGGTGGACGGGCGCGGTGCGCCGCAGGTGGGCGAGCTGGTCGTGCGGTACCCCGTCGGCGTACACGTGGCAGCTCAGCACGTCGATGTCAGCTGTTCGCATGGCCTCGAATCCCGTTGGTGTACAGGTGTTTCCGATGCTAGGCGGCGCCGCGTCCGCGTCCTAGGATCGCGCGGTGCAACCTTTGGTGCCTGCCTATGGAGCCGGTTCGCTGGCCGATGTGACGCCCTCGCTGCTGGCAGCGCTCGGCGTCCCCGGCGCGGTCGACGTGCTCGGCTTCGCCCCGACGCCCAAGGTGTGCCTGCTGCTGGTCGACGGCCTCGGCTGGCGGCTGCTCGCCGACCACGCCGCCGACGCGCCGTTCCTGTCCTCGCTCGCCGTGGCCGATCGCGCGATCACCTGCGGCTTTCCGGCCACCACCGCGACCAGCCTCGCCTCGCTCGGCACCGGGACCCCTGCGGGCGAGCACGGTTTCGTCGGCTTCTCCTTCGCCGCCGGGGACGAGCTGCTCAACGCGCTGCGGTGGCACCGGCACGGCGTCGCCGAGCACGTGGACCTGCGCTCGACGCTCATCCCCGAGGAGGTTCAGCCTCACCCGACCGTGTGGCAGCGCGCGGAGGCGGCGGGCGTGGCGGTGCGGCTGGTCGCTCCTCAGCTCCATCAGCGCAGCGGCCTCACCAGAGCCGTTCTGCGCGGTGGTGGTTTCCTCGGCACGGTCGCGCTCGGCGACCTGGTCAGCCGGGCGATCGGCGCGATGCGCGAGCCCGGCCGGGTGTTCTGCTACGCCTACCACGCGGATCTCGACGCGGTCGGCCACTTCTACGGCCCCGGCAGCGCGCCGTGGCGTCGGCAGCTCCGGTTCGTCGACCTGCTCGCCGCCTCGCTGGCCGAGGACATGCCCGCTGACAGCACGCTCGTGATCACCGCCGACCACGGCATGGTGGCGGTCGGCGACGCGGACAAGGCCGACTTCGACGCCGACGAACGGCTCAGCGAGGACGTGCGGCTGCTCGGCGGCGAGGCGCGCGTCCGCCACGTCTACACCCGCGCGGGAGCCACCGGCGACGTGCTCGCGCGGTGGAGCGCGGTGCTCGGCGACCGCGCGTGGATCACCACCCGGGACGAGGCGATCGCCAACGGCTGGTTCGGCCCGCACGTCAGCGACCGCGTGCGCGAGCGCGTCGGCGATCTCGTCGTGGCGGCGAAGGACTCGCTCGTCGTGGTCAGCTCTCGACGCGAACCGCACGTCAGCGATTTTCTGGGTCAGCACGGCTCGCTCACCGCCGAAGAACAACTGGTGCCCCTGCTCATCAAGGGCTGCGTTACCGTGTGAGACGTCCATCCGCGCATGATCTGTGCTGCACAACGCCAGGAGACCTGACCCCCGATGCTGGACCGAGCTGTCATCGACGCGCTGTTCCCCGCAGACCTCCCCGAGCCCCAGCACTGGGAACAGCAGTACCCGGCTCGCGAGCTGCCCGAGGGGGCCATGGTCACCCGGTTCGGCCCGTCGCCGACCGGCTTCGTGCACATCGGCGGGATCTACGTCGCCACCATCGACCAGGACATCGCGCGCCGCTCGGGTGGCCGCTACCTGGTCCGCATCGAGGACACCGACCAGTCCCGCGAGGTCGAGGGCGCGCTGGAGCAGTTCCGCCGCGCGTTCGAGTACTTCGGCCTGGCGGCGGAGGAGGACATCGACCTCGGCGGCGACTACGCCCCGTACGCGCAGTCCGAGCGCGAGCGGATCTACCTGACCTACGCGCGCGAGCTGCTGCGCGAAGGCCGCGCCTACCTCGACTTCGCCACCAAGGACGAGCTGGCCGACATCACCAAGCGCCAGCAGGCGCAGAAGGTCGCACCCGGCTACTACGGCCGCTGGTCGCTGTGGCGCAACGCCACCGCCGAGCAGGTCCAGGCCAAGCTCGACGCGGGCGATCCCTACGTCGTGCGCTTCCGCGCTCCCGAGGACGCCGGGCACCGGACCCGCTTCACCGACGCCATCCGTGGCGACATCGAGGCCGAGGCCAACCGCAACGACGTCGTCGTGCTGAAGAGCTCCGAGCAGTCCCCGCGCCTGCCCACCTACCACTTCGCGCACGCCGTCGACGACCACCTGATGCGCGTCAACCTGGTCATCCGCGGCGATGAGTGGATCTCCTCGGTGCCGCTGCACCAGCAGCTCTTCGCCGCGCTGGGCTTCGAACCGATCACCTACGCGCACATCGCGCCGCTGATGAAGCAGGAGGGCAGCAGCAAGCGCAAGCTGTCCAAGCGCAAGGACCCCGAGGCCGGTGTCGACTTCTACATCGAGGCCGGCTACCCCGCCGCCGCGGTGCTGTACTACCTGCGCGGGCTGGCCAACGGCCGCCTCGCCGAGCTGCCGCTGGAGCAGGCGCTCGCCGAGCCCATCCAGCTGGCCCACTGCGGTGTCGCCGGGCCGCTTGTCGACCTGGTGAAGCTCGACGCGCTCTCCGCCGACCACATCGCGACGCTGTCCGGCCAGGAGATCCTGGACGCCATGCTCGTGTGGTCGGCCCAGTTCGACCCCGAGCTGCGCAAGGTGCTCGACGCCGAGCCCGAGCTGGCGCTGCGCGGGCTCGCGGTGGAGCGCGTCGACGTGGAGAACCCGCGCAAGGACCTCCGCAAGTGGAGCGAGTTCCGCGAGGCCTACGGCTTCTTCTTCCCGCAGCTGCACGAGGCCGTGACCGGCGTGGCCGACGAGCGGATCACCGCGCTCGGCGTCCCTGCCGAGGTCGTCAGCGCGCTGGTGCGCGACTTCGTCGAGGGCTACCAGCAGCTGGAGGACGGGCAGGAGTGGTTCGGCCAGATCCGCGACCTGGCCGCCAAGCACGGCTTCGCCCGCAACGCCAAGGAGTACAAGAAGGACCCCGAGTCCTTCCCCGGCTCCATCCGCGAGGCCTCGCAGATCATCCGCATCGCCATCACCGGCTCCACCCGCAGCCCCGACCTGCACGCGATCACCCGGGCCATCGGCCAGGAGGAGACGCTGCGCAGGCTCGCCCCGCTGTCGGCGTAGTCCTCGCCCGGGGCGGCCGTCCACTGTGGACGGCCGCCCCGTTGTGGCTGGTCCGCGCCGCGCGGGCGTGACATGCTGCGGTCATGCCCGTCGACCCGCACCTCCTCGCGCTGTTCACGATGACCACCCTGGTCGCCATGCTCACGCCGGGCCCCGACATGCTGTTCGTGCTGGGCTGCGGCATCAAGGGCGGCCCGCGCGCCGGGTTGTTCGCCACCGCCGGAGTCGCCGTCAGCGAGGCCGTGCACGTGGCGCTCGCCGCCGTCGGCCTCGCCGCGCTGTTCGAAGCCGCGCCGACCGCGTTCACCGTCGTCCGCGTCGTCGGCGCCGCGTACTTGATCTACCTCGGCGTGCAGATGATCCGCCACCGCGGCGAGCAGACCCCCGACGTCGACGCCTCCGGCGGCGGGATGACCGCGCGCAAGGCGTTCCTCAACGGCCTGTTCACCAATCTGATCAACCCGAAGATGGTCACCTTCACCATCGCGTTCCTGCCCCAGTTCATCAGCCCCGAGCTCGGCCAGGTGTGGTTGCAGTTCGCCATCCTCGGCGCGATCCTCATCGCGCTGGAGTTCGTCGTCGACGGCACCGTGGGCGTGCTCGCCGGTCGCATCGGTGGCTGGCTGCGGCGCCGCCGCTCCGCCAAGCGCCGCATCGACGTCGCCACCGGCGGCATCTTCATCGGCCTCGGCGTCCGCCTGGCCGTCGACTAGGGCCTGTCCCGTAAGTGGTGGCGCTGTGCATCCCGCTCACGGTGCCACCGGGGGTTGGGGTGTCTTCAAGACCAGCAAACCCCGCTGCTGATCATCGCTAACCGCCGCAAACCCTGCTGCCTTGCGGGGGTTTGCTGTCGTTGAAGACGGCTGGGGTGGGGGTTGGGTGGTCTTGAAGACCGGCGAACCTGATGACGTACAGGACAGGGCCTAGCCCCTGAGCAGCGCGATGATCTCCTCGGCGATCACGTGGGGTTCGGTGACGGGGACGTAGTGGCCGGAGCGCCTGGCGATGACGTGGCGGCCCGCGGGCGATGAAGCAGCTCGACGAGCGTGGGCGGCGATGGCGGCCGAGCGCATCGCGGAGGTCATGCCGCCGCCGCTGAGCGCACCGGAGATCACGGTCAGCGGGATGTCCCCCAGCGCGGGCGGGTGATCGCGCCACGTGGCCAGCTCGTCGAGGAACGTCCTGGCCTGAAGCCGTTGTGTGCGAACGACTCCGGAGTGGAACGCCTCGCGAACGAGGTCCTGGCGCACGTCCTCGGGGATGCCCCGCAGCAACGAGCGGTAGGCGAACCGGAGCAGGCCGAGGCGCGCGAGCACGGCCCCGGTCCTTACCGCGAACCGCTCAGCGCGGCGGAAACCGCGCCCGAACAGGACATCGGCCGCCTCATCGGTCGGGTCGACGAGCACGAGCCCGGCGACCCGCGAAGGCCTCGCGGAAGCGGCGAGGCGGACGATCGGACCGCCCGCGCTGTGTCCTGCCAGCACGAACGGCCCCGGACCGAAGTGGTCGAGCAGCGCACCGAGGTCGTCGGCCATCCGGCTCAGCGTCCGGCCGCGCGGATCGGGCCCGCTGCGGCCGAGCCCGGAGCGGTCGTACACGATCGCGCGAGCGTGCTCCGCGACGAGCGGCTGCACCCCCGCCCACGACGAGCGGGTCGCGGCGGCTCCGGCCTCGAAGACCACGGTCGGCGCGATTCCAGCACCAGAGCTGGGTCCGGGCAGCACCATCGCGTGCAGCCGACGCCCGTCGGGCAGGGGCACCCACTCCGACGTGCCCTGCGTGTGCGTCATGAGCTGATCCGCCAGTCGGCGCCGAGGACGGTGGCCTCATGATCGCGCGCACCGAGCCCGCGCATCATCGCGCCCTGGATGCCGCGCGCCATCAGACGCCCACCCCGGCCGCTGCCAGCTCCGCGATCATCTCCGCGACCGGACGCCCCGGCGGGCACACCTCGACCAGGCCTCTGATCGAGGCCGTCAGCAGCAACCGCACGTACTCCGGGCGCTCGATCTGCGGCAACGTCGTCGGCGCTCTGCCAAAGCGGTCGTCCTTGGCCAGCCTGTCCACCACCGCCTCGCGCTCACGCGCCAGCCCGTCCGCGTCCTCGGCCGCCGCGCTGTTCTCCTCCGAGGCCGTCATCGCGATCGTCAACGAGGCAACCGCCCCGCTCAGCACGATCGCCGCGTCCGGCGCGTAACCCCTGCGCCCCAACGCTTCCACCTCGAACGCCAGCAACCGCTGACCGCTCTCCCCGCGCGGGAACAGCAGTTGCAGGTAACCCACCACCCCGGGGTGGCGCAACGCGAACTCCCGCATCTGCATCGCGAAGGACAGCAGGTGCTTGGGCACGTCGTGCTCCGGGTCATCGCGCAACCGCAGCTCCGCCAGCACGCTCTCGCCGACCAGCCGCTCCAACCCCCAGCGCCCGTCCACGTGCCGGTACAGCGCCGTCGAGCTCACCCCGAGCCCGGTCGCGACCGCCTTGACGCTGAGCCTGCGCATGCCCAGCTCGCGCCCCACCCGCACGATGTCCTGCACCGCGATCCTCGCCGGACGACCACCGACCGCACGCGTCACCCCAGCCCTCCCCCGCCCAGTAAGTTACCGGGTGAAACTAAGGCTCGCCTTACTGCACTGTCAAGCACGCGAGCCCCTCACCGGCAAGGGGCTCGCGCTCACCAACGAGAATCAGCAGTGGCCGGCCGGGTAGGCGGTGATGACGTCGTTGTTCTTGGTGTCGCTGGTGACCACCCGGACGACCTTGCGCCCGACCTCCTTGTTGCTCTGGAGGTTGACCAGGATGATGTTGCGCGAACGGCACGTCTTGCCGCCGTTGGACGTGTTCTTCTCCGGGGTCTGCATGGTGTGGTGGATCGCCAGGTGCGCGATGTCGCGCCAGTTCTGGGCGGTACCGAAAGCCATCACCTCGAAATCCTTCATGTGGCGCTTGAGAATGTGGCGGTAACCGGCGTTCTCCGTACCGCAGCGCAGCGCGGCGCCGAGCGGGTACAGGTGGACGATCTTGCTCGCCGAGTCGCCGATGCCGCACGGGGCCCACGGCGGCGGCTGAGCGGGGGCCTGGCCGGGGGCGGCGACCCACGAAAGGGCGCCCGGGGCGGCCTGTGCCGGCATGGTCACCGAGACGATCGACACCGAGGCGGCGAGCACGACGGCGACGAGGGAGCGCACTGCGCTCATGGTGATTCCTCACTATCCCTGGTCCAACTGGAGCAAACGGGAGAAAAGCACCAGCGAATCGCCTCGTGCAACGCGGCACAGATCAGCGCCTTTGTCACCAAGGAATCTGTGCGGCGGTACAGTGACCGCGTGGGAAGGGTTTCGGCCGCGATGCGGGTCCAGCTGCTGCTGGCCCTCTTCCTCCCTGCCCTCTTCGTGCTCCTGCCCGCGGCGGGCGGCAACGGCTCGCTGGGCCTGGCCACCGCGCTGACAGCGGGCATCGCGGCCGCCTTCGCCGTCGCGATCGTGGTGTGCGGGCGCCTGGAAACGGCCGTCCCGATGCGTGTGCGGGCGATCAGCCTGCGCGAACGCGCCCGCCTCGCCGACTTCATCCGGCTGCGCGACCCCGACGCTCCGGGCCGCCCCAAGCCACGAGCTCCGTCGTTCGGGACCGCGACCGCCTGAGAAACACCCGGCGGTCGTCTCGGTCTGCCCGAATCACGACTCGCCCTCAGGGAGCGTCCCCTTGTTCGACTTCATCCTCTACCCGGTTTCCGCCGTGCTCTGGTTCTGGCACCTGGTTTTCGGCGCCGTTTTCAGCCCGGCCAGCGGAATCGCCTGGGTCCTCGCGATCGTCTTCCTCGTCTTCACCGTCCGCGCCCTGCTGATCAAGCCCGCGCTCAGCCAGCTCCGTTCGGCCCGGCGCAACCAGAAGCTCGCCCCGCAGATCAAGAAGATCCGCGAGCGCTACCGCGACGACCAGCAGCGCATGCTCCAGGAAGTCCAGAAACTGCACGCCTCCGAGGGCACGAGCGCCTTCGCGGGCTGCCTTCCCGCGCTGTTGCAGATCCCCGTCTTCTTCAGCCTCTACTGGGTTCTGCGTGGTTTCACCCCCGGCGCCCAGTCCAACCACGCCTTCGACAGCGCGGGCGTGACGTCCTTCCTCAACGCCGACGTCTTCGGCGCGAAGCTCGGCAACTGGATCAGCCAGCCGCTGGCCGACCTCGCCGCGTTCGGCACCGACCGCGCGCACATGATCGCCGTCGGCGTGCCGCTGATGGTGCTCGCCGGCCTGGCCACGTTCCTGTCGATGCGGATGAGCGTGCGCCGCCAGGAGAACCCCAACCCGCAGCTCGCCACGATCACCAAGGCGATGACCTACCTGGCGCCGGTCGGCATGCTCACCTCCGGGCTGTTCTTCCCGGTGCCGATCGGGGTGCTGCTGTACTTCCTGGCCACCAACGCGTGGACCTTCGGCCAGCAGCAGGTCCTCACCTGGTTCGTCGACCGCGAGGAAGCCGCGGTGCGGGCGGCGAAACCGAAGGTGCTCGGTCCCCGGCCTGGGCAGAAGCCGAAGCGCTGACGTTTCAGCCGGATTTCACCGCCCCTGGTTAGCGTCCCGCCGTCGCTCGCAGGCCAGAGGAGAAGCGTTGTCACAGCAGGATGTCCAGACCCCGATGAAGATGATGTTCATGGCCGGGTTCGTCGCCGCGCTGGTCGGACTGGGCTTCCTGCTCAGCAACGGCCCGTCGGTCGGCTCGGCGCTCGCGGTGCTGGCCGGAGCGGGGTTGGTGGCGGCCTCGATCCGGCTCCGCAACGCCGCGCTCGACCAGCAGCTCTACCGCGCGGTGCGCCCGGCGGACCCGACCGCGGTCGCCGCGCTGTGGGGCGGGCTCGTCGGGCTGCTCGGGCTCGGCGCGCTGTTCGGCTGGCTGTTCGAGACCCAGGGCGGGGTGCTCACCGTCGCGCTCTGGCCGCTCGTCATCGCCTGGTACCGCAAGCGCCGCACGGCCTTGCAGGTGGACGCCACCGGCGTCAACGTCGGCGGCGTCCCCGTGCCGTGGAACGAGGTCGCCGAGCTGGTGGTGAGCGATCCCCTTGCGGGGCGAGCGATCCACGTCGGGGCGCGGCTGCACTCCCGCGCCCCGGTCCAGGTTCTCGCCCAGCACAGGGGTTTCGACCTCACGCGGCTCACCGCGATGGTCGGCAAGCACGGCCCGCAGGGCGTGCGCGTCGTGGTCACCGGAGCGCGCTGAGCTCAGCTGTGGCGCGTGTGCTCAGGACCGGCGGACGACGATGTCGCCGTAGGTGGTCTTGGCTTGCACCTCAACGGTTTCGCTCGCCCCGCCCGCCGACGCGACCTCAGCGAGGGAGTTGCGCACCCGGCCGAGACCGGTGCTCAGGTCGAGCAGCGCGGCGGTGCCCTCGCGGATGCCGACCTCCAGGTCTCCCGCCGCCGTCTTGATCACGACCGCGCCGCGCACCACGTCGCCGACGCGGACGGTGCCGTTGGACGTGGTGGCCTCGACGCGGTCGCCGAGCGCGTGCTCGACGGTGATGTCGCCGTTGGCCGAGCGCACCCGCACCTCGCCGGTGACCGTGCCGATCTCGGCGTGCCCGTTGGAGGTCTTCACCGTCCCGGTCCCGTCCAGCTCGCCGATCTGGATCTTGCCCGCGCCCGTGGTGATCTCGGCGCGGCCCGTGACCCGCTCCACCGAGGCGTGCCCGGCCGAGGTCTCCAGCCGCAGCGCCCCGGTGCGGTCCAGCCGCACGTGCCCGGCGGCCGTCTTGACCTCGCAGGTGCCCAGTTCGCCCGTCGAGGTGATCTCGCCGAGCGCGACGTCTCCCTCCAGCCGCGAGCCGGTCGGCAGCTGGACCGACACGTCGACGGAGCGGGTCTTCTTGGACAGGCCCAGCATCGGCGATTTCGGCCCGGTGATCACGAGCTTGCCATCGGCGTAGTCGACCCGCGTCTGCTCGGCCGCCTTCACGTCGGAGGCGTCCTCGGGATTGCTCGGCGCGATCTCGACAACGGTGTCCGCCCGGTCGCTCGCCGCGACCCTGATGTCACCGACGCTGATCTTGATCGTGGCGGAAATGGCTTGGGGCGTCTCGAAAATGGGCATGGCGAATCCCCTCGTCGTGCTCGGTGGGCATCCCCGCAAGCAGGGGGATGCGTGGGAAAGAAAAAGGAGGAGCGGTTAGCGGACCCAGCCGGTGTAGCGCTGGGCGCCTCGCGCGACGCGCGGACCGGCGTGGTGTTCGCGGTCCGGCTGCCGCAGCGCCGTGGAGGCGATCCGGCCGAGCCAGGCGTTGACCGAGCGGCCCTCCTTGGCGGCGGCTTCCTCGATCGCGGACTTGAGCTGCTCCGGCAGGCGGAAGTTGATCCGCGCCGTCGCCGCCTCTTCGGCCCCCAGCACGGGCTCCTCGACCTCGGAGCCCGGCGCGGGGCTGACAGGCTCCTCGGACGGCGGCGGCGTGACCACGAAGTTCGGGTCGCGCCCCCGCATCCGCAGCTCGACCGAGCCGGGCGCGAGGTCGCGGGTGATCTCGTCGGCCGCCGCCGAGAGCGCCTCCAGCAGCGTCAGCCGGATCGCCGACTGCAACGACACCGTCATGCGCTCGACCACCTCTTCGGCGTCGCGCCCACTGCCTTCGACGAGCACCGCGAGCTCTCGCCCGAGGCCCTCCACATACGAGCTCAAGTCCATGGCACCACTATGGCACGCCTGACGGCGCCATCGCAAGCCATCATGGCGCCACATTGGCGCCATCTGGCGTTTTCGCTGGTCAGGCAGATTCCCAGCGTGGGGTCGGCTTGACCTGGGGCCCCTCGCGCGTGCCGGAGTGGGCCGGACGGGCACGGTGAAGGATCACCGGCCCACGCGGGCGAGCGTATGGCACGCGCGCCCCAGGTAAAGCCGACCGTTGAGCTGGCGACTCACGTTCCAGCCCCCCCGGCCGTAGCCGACGCCACCGTCCAACGCCCCGTAGCGCGCGTTTCGCGCGCATGCCAAATACGCCCTCCCCTCCTGTCATCGCGCGTGCGCCTATCTCCTGAGTCGTGGGTCGACCCGGATGTTGCGCCGAGGCTTCTGCTCCGGATCCACCCACGGTGGCGGAATGAAGTCCGGCCGCCCATCCTCAGCGAAGACGATCTTCCAGTCCTCCTGGTGGATCACATGGTGGTGGTGCGAGCACAGCAACGTCATGTTGTTCAGGTCCGTCGGGCCTTGATGCTTGGTCCAGTACAAGACGTGATGAGCCTCGGTCCACGCCGGAGGCCGATCACATCCCGGGAACGCGCACCCCTTGTCCCGCACCGCCAACGCCCTCCGCAGAGGCGGGGGCGCTGTCCGCGTGGTGCGCCCGTAGTTCAGCGGAACACCCTCCTCATCCACCGTCACCGGGATGACCTCGGCATCACAGGAGAGCTGTCGGATAAGTGTCGCGGTGGCTTCACCGTCCCAATCCGTGTAGCCGCATCCGGTCTCGTCCCGGACATCCTCCGCGCGGATCGTGACCACGACCTGAGGTCGCACCCCGCCACTGGCCGGGAGATCCTTCGTAGCCATCGCGACCGTGATCAACTCACACAAGCCATCGGCATAGCGCTGCTCGGTGGTGCGTGGATCCTTCTCACCCCCAACAGGGCGCGGTTTGGAGACCGCGTGCAGGGCTTCCTCGACCATCGCACCCTCCAGGGGCGGGAGGCAGCCGGTGAACATCAACCACCCGTGCTGGTTCTTGCTCATCCGCCACGACCGGGCTTTGACGCCGTCCTGCTCGTCCTTGAACGCACCATCCTGATCAAAGTACGACCGGACCCGTTTGCCCGCATACATCAACTCCTGCGGAGTCATATCCGGGGCGTAGTCCAGCAGCGTCTCCTCAGCCTTCTCAGCGACCTCAGCGGGGATGTTCTTGATGACATCGGAAATGATCAACGCATGCTCACCACTGAGCACCCCGGAGTACACCGCCTCCCGAGTCAACGGCACGCGCGGCAGGTCATGCACCAACTTCGCACGACGCACCGCCTCACCCGGAGAAATCTTCAAGTGCGACCGCAGCAACGTCGACAGACTCCTGCACCCTTGCGAGGTGTGCAGGCCACGCTCCTCGGCGTGGCTCGCGGCATCAGTTTTGACCGCTGCCACCAGATTCGAGAGCTTCTCCAGATCCGCAAGGAACTTCAGGTGCTGTTTCTCGGAAAGCGTATAGACGTCGTGTGCTTGAAGATGATCTAGCAAATGTGTCTGGAGTTCTGAGATATCCAACATGATTACACCTCCCTCCTGTTGGCTACCTCCAATTTTACAACGTTCTCTGACAGCGTCAAATCCGTTGCAGGCTAAGGGAAAACGGAACTTTCAGCCGCGAGCGAAACTGGGTCGGTTTTACCTGGGGCGCGCGTGCCATACGCTTCCCAGCGAGGGCCGGGATCCATCCCGTGCCCGTCCGGCCCATTTCGGCACGCGCAAGGGGCCCCAGGTCAAACCGACCCCCACGCTGAAACCGACGCGGGCTGGAAGCCCAGCCGTCCCCCACCAGGAAGTCCAGCCGTCCCCGACTAGGAAGCCCGGCCGTCACAAACCCCTGATCCACTCCGACACCACCGCCGCTGTCCGCGATGCGTGCTCCGTCACCACCGTGAAGTGATTCCCAGGCACACCAACCGGTTCCACGCCGGGCCACTCAGCCCGCCACGCCACGTCCTCATCAACCTCAGGCATGCACTCAGTCGCCTGGGCGAACAGCACCGGCGTGGACAGCTGCTCCGGCCGCCAGTCGCGGAAGATCCGCAGGTACCCGCCCATCGCGGTGAGCTGCGGGCCGTCGACCGCCATGGTGTCGAAGCCGCTGATCTGCTTGCCGTACATGGCTTTCCGGAATCGCCGATCCAACTCCTGGCCGGGCGCGAAGCTGTCGATCAGCACCAGACCGGCAGCGGGGCGGCCCACGCGCGCGAGATGGGCGGCCACGGCGTGCGCGGTCCAGCCACCCGATGAGTGCGCGAGAAGCACGATCGGAGACGAGCCGAACTGCCGGAGAAGAGCCTCGGCGTGGTGTGACGCGAGCGCGGTGACGTCTACCGGCAAGGGCTCTCCGGCGCGGTAGCCGGGTGAGTGGAGCGCCCACACTTCGTGCCTGCCCCGGAACGCCGCGGCGAAACCGGCGAACTGTTGTGTGCCAACAGGAGGAACGAGGGAAGGTACGCACACGAGCTTCGGCGAGTCGGGGCCGGTGGCGAGGCGGACCGGTGCCTCGCCGACGAAGCGGGTGAAGCTGGGGGCGAACTGGGACATGCCTTCCAGCAGCTCGACGTACTCGTCGACGCGGCCGAGTTCGTGGGAGTGGCGGTACTGCGCGCGGATGGGGTCGTCCTCGGGAGCGGGAGCAGTGGCGCGCTCAATGTGCGCGGCGAGCGCCTCGGGCGTGGGGTGGTCGAACACCGTGGTGGCGGGCAGTTTCAGGCCGGTGGCACGGCTGAGGCGGTTGCGCAGCTCCACACCGGTCAGCGAGTCGAAGCCGAGCTCGGCCAGCGCTGCCAACGGATCGACCGGCCCACGGTAGCCGAGGACCTCCGCGATGTGCTTCCGCACCAACTCCAAGGTGTCTGCGGGCTCGTCGTGCAGCAACGGTGCCTCTGTGGCGAGCTTCACCGGAACGGAGAGCGGGCGGGTGCTGGCGCATCCGGCGTCGAACAGCTCCAGAGCCTCCACAGTGGACAGACCGAGGATGCCGTGCCGTGCGATGCGTGAGCGCTCAGCCTCACCGAGGCCGTCCGTGATGCCGCCGTCGCCGTCCCACATCCCCCACGCCAGCGAGGTCGCGGCGAGCCCTGCGGCGTGCCGGTGCTGGGCCAGAGCGTCCAAGAACGTGTTGGCGGCGGCGTAGGCGGCCTGGCCCGCGCTGCCGACGATTCCGGCGAAGGACGAGAACAGCACGAACGCCGACAGGTCGCGGCCGGAGGTCAGCTCGTGCAGGTGGCGCGCGCCGTCGACCTTCGGCGCGAGCACGGCCGCCAGCCTCGACGGCGTGAGCGACTCCGAGGCGCCGTCGTCCAGCACCGCGGCGGCGTGGATAACACCGCGAAGATCAGGGATCGCTTCCAGGACCGCCCGCAGTGCTTCACGATCGGTGACGTCACAGGCCACAGTGGACACACGGGTGTCGCCGAGGTCCAGAGCCGGAGGCGTGGACCGCCCGAGCAGCACCACGTGCCGCACACCGTGAGCCTCGGCGAGGTGGCGGGCCACCACGCGCCCGAGCTTCCCACCGCCGCCGGTGATCAGCACGGAGCCCTCGCCGTCCCACTTCGCCTCCCCCTCCGCGGGCACCCGCACCAAGCGGGGCGCGAGCAACCGGCCGTCCCGAAGAGCAAGCTCGGGCTCAGCCGAGGTCAACGCGTGCGCGGGCACCTCGTGCGGCTCGCAGTCGATGTCCAGCAAGGAGAACTGGCCAGGCCGCTCAGCGACGGCCGAGCGGACCAACCCCCACACCGGAGCCGCTTCCAGGTTCGGCGAATCCGCGAGGACCGCGCCCCGAGTCTGCACCACCAGCCGCGCGCCGGTCCACGAACGCACCAGGTCCAAAGCCTCGTAGACGTCCTCGACGAAGCGCACCGGGGGCAGTGCACCTTCGCGCCCGCCGGGCACCTCCACCCACTCCTGCGAGAACATCGCATCGGAGCGCGCGGGCCGGAAGGGCCGAAGCACCAGTCCATCCACAGTGGACACAACGCGGTCGCCGGAATCCGCGATCAGCAACGAGACCGAGTCGTCCACAAAGGACAAACGAACCCGAGCATCGATGACACCCGGGGCGTACAAAGACACTCCGCGCCACACGAAAGGCAGTCCAGCGACATCGGAAGCACTCGAAGCGAGACTCATCGCGTGCAAGGCCGAGTCCGCCAAGGCAGGGTGCAACTGGTGGCCGGTTCCCGCAACGGAGACCTCGGCGAAGATCTCCTCACCACGGCGCCACGCCGCGCGAAGCCCACGGAACATCGGCCCGTAGTGGAATCCCGCAGCAGCGAGCCGCTCGTAGAAGCCCTCAAGCGACAGCGGAGAAGAACCCTCCGGCGGCCAGCTCGTCCAGTCCACGGGCGGTGGCGGCACTGCGGGCTCCAAGGCGGCGGTGGCGTGCCGGACCCACCCCTGCTCGCCGCGCGCCGAGACGACCAGCGAGTGCTCGGAACCCTCAACACGCAGCTCCACCTCGCCGTTCTCCGGCAGGACGAGCGGGGTCTCCAAGGTCAGCTCCGCGATGCGCGCGCCGTTGCTGGCTTGGAAAGCCAGGTCGAGGAAGCCCGTGGCGGGGAACAGCAAACGGTCCCCGACGCGATGCTCCGCCAGCCACGGATCACGCTCCGGCGACAACATCACCGACAGCGACGACCCCGGCCAGAACCGCTCGTGCTCGAAGGCGTACGTCGGCAGCGGCACCCGCCGTGCACCGGCGAACGTCCCGGTCAACGAAACCGGAACACCGTGCACGAACAACGAGGACAGCGCCTCAGCGAAGGCCACGTCCTCGGGCTTGTCCTTGTGCAGAGCGGGAATGAGCACGCCGTCCGCGCCCATCGCGCTGAGCGTGTTGTCCGGCCCAAGCTCCAGGAAGATCGAAGACGCGAGCTGAACCATCCCGTCGTGGAACCGCACGGTCTCGCGGACGTGCCGCACCCAGTACTCGGGAGTGTCCACAGCGCCCGAAGCCACGATCGGAATCAACGGCGCGTTGAAGGTCAACCGCGACACCACAGCCGCGAAGTCGTCGAGCATGGGGTCCATCAGCGACGAGTGGAACGCGTGGCTCACCGCGAGGCGCTTCGTCCTCCGCCCGCGTTCCCGCCACAGCCGCTCCTGCTCAGCGATGGCAGGAGCGCTGCCGGAGAGCACGACCGCCTGCGGGCCGTTGACCGCCGCGACCGAGATGCCCGAAACCTCATCTTCGCCGGCCTGCACGGCAAGCATCGCTCCGCCAGCGGGAAGCGCCTGCATCAGCCGTCCGCGCGCGGTGATCAGCTCGCACGCGTCGGCCAGCGAGAGGACTCCGCTCACGTGGGCCGCCGCGACCTCGCCGACGGAGTGCCCGATGAGGTGGCTCGGCCGCACTCCGAGGCTTTCGACCAGCCGGAACAACGCGACCTCCACAGCGAAGATCGCGGGCTGCGCGTAGCCGGTCTGGTGCAGGTCCTCGGAGTGCAGGAGGTCGCGAAGCGGCCGGTCGAGGTGCTGATCGAGGTGCGCCGCGACCGCGTCGAAGGCCTCCGCGAACACCGCGTGCACCGAGTACAGCCCCAAGCCCATGCCGAGCCGCTGACTGCCCTGCCCGGTGAACATGATCGCGAGCGACGGCTCCGAGCGGACCTCGCCCGTCATCACATCGCGACCAACGATCGCGGCGCGGTGCCGCATCGCCGCGCGCGTGCTCAACGTGAAGCCGACATCCGCCGGATCGAGCCCCTCCGCAGCCGCCGTGACTCGCGAGATCTGCCGCTGGAGCCCGGCTTCCGTGCGCGCCGAGATCACCCACGGCACAGCACGCGGTGCAGCGGCAGCACGCGACGCAAGGGCGACGGGCTCGATGATCACATGCGCGTTGGTCCCGCTCACGCCGAACGAGGACACCCCGGCGCGGCCGGACCACGGCACGGACTCGGTCACCAACCGGACGTCCCCGGCCGACCAGTCCACAGTGGACGTCGGCGCGGTCACGTGCAGGGTCGCGGGCAGCGTGCCGTCGCGCATCGCCAGCACCGTCTTGATCACGCCCGCCAAGCCGGACGCGGCCTGGGTGTGCCCGATCGTCGACTTCACCGACCCGAGCCACAGCGGCTCGGACCGATCTCGGCCGTACGAAGCCAAGATCGCCTGAGCCTCGATGGGATCGCCCAGCCGCGTCCCGGTCCCGTGCGCCTCCACGTAGGACACATCGGACGGTCGAAGTCCCGCGTCGGCCAGCGCAGCGGCGATCACGCGCTGCTGCGAAGGGCCGTTCGGCGCGCTGAGCCCGTTGGACGCGCCGTCGGAGTTCACCGCGGAGCCCCTGATCACCGCCAGGACCTCGTGCCCGTTGCGGCGCGCGTCGGAGAGCCGTTCGACCATGACCACGGTGACGCCCTCGGCGAAGTTCGTGCCGTCAGCGGAGTCGGAGAACGACTTGCACCGACCGTCCGCCGCGAGCCCGCCCTGCTTGCTGAACTCGCTGAACACCGTGGGCGTCAGCAGGAGGGCCACTCCGGCGGCGATCGCGAGCGAGCATTCTCCGTTGCGCAGAGCCTTGATCGCGAGGTGCAGCGCCACCAGCGACGACGAGCACGCGGTGTCGACGGTGAGCGCGGGGCCTTCCAGTCCGAACTGGTAGGCGATGCGGCCCGACATGACACTGCCCGCGTCGGCGGTGGTCAGGTAGCCCTCGGCGGCCTCGGCCATCAGACCGGCGTAGCCCTGGGAGGATCCGCCGACGAACACGCCGGTTCGACTGCCCTTCAACGAGGTGGGGTCGATACCCGCGCGCTCGACGCACTCCCACGCGGTCTCCAGCAGCAGACGCTGCTGCGGGTCCATCGCGAGGGCTTCGCGCGGGGAGATGCCGAAGAACGCCGCGTCGAAGCCCGCGATGTCGTCAAGGAACCCGCCCACGCGGGGCGTGCTCGTCGAGCTGAGGTCCCATCCGCGATCAGCCGGGAAGCTGGTCATCGCGTCAGTTTCCTGGCGCAGCAGCTCCCACAGGTCCTCAGGCCCGCGAACACCTCCGGGTAGGCGGCAGCTCATCGCAACGATCGCGATGGGCTCGCTGGTCGCCGACGGCGACGCCTCGGGCTCGGCCACTGAGCCAAGCAGGTGATCGACGAGCGCCGTCGGGCAAGGGTGGTCGAACACCACGGTCGCAGGCAGCCGCGTACCGAGCGCAGTGCTCAGCCGATCACGCAGGTCAACGGCGGTCACGGAGTCGAATCCGGCTTCACGGAACGCTCTGTCAGGCTGAACGTCCTCACCAGACGCGAGCCCGAGGACAGCCGCAGCGTGCGCTCGCACCAGCTCCAGCAGGTCGCGGCGCGAGCGGCCGATGACCGGAGCGACAGGCTCCGACGAGGCGAACTCTTCGAGGAAAGGCCGACGCCGACTGGCCGAATAGCCTGGTACGAAGCGCTTCCAGTCCATGTCAGCGACGGAAACCGTGACGTCGTCGTGCTCAACGGCCTGACGCAGCGCGGTGAGCGCCAGGTTGGCGGGCATCGGGCGCATACCGACGCGGTCCAGGAAGCGCTTCGCCACCTCCCCGGCCGCCATGCCCCCGCCGGCCCAAGCGCCCCAAGCCACCGAGGTCGCGGGCAGCCCCCGAGCACGCCGGCTCTGCGCCAACGCGTCGAGATGTGCGTTCGCCGCCGCGTAAGCCGCCTGGCCCGCACCGCCCCACACACCCGCGTTCGAGGAGAACAGCACGAACGCGTCGACGTCGCCGACAAGCGAATCGAGGTGCTCAGCTCCGAGGACCTTGGCCGCCATCTCCCGTTCGACAACCGCAGCGTCCACTTCGGACAGAAGCGTCGGCTGAGTGGCTCCGGCCGCATGGATCACCGTGGTCAGGTCGGGAATCTCCGCCAGCACCGCCGCGAGCGCGTCCCGATCGGTGACGTCGCACCGCACGAAGCTGACCCGATCACGCGACTGCGACGGGGAAGCCGTGCGGCTCAGCGCCACGACCCGGGACGCCCCCTCGCTCAGCGCCCACTCGGTGATCATCTGGCCGAGCGCGCCCGTCCCACCGGTGATCAGCGTCGTTCCACGGAGGTCCCAGGAACGCGACGGCTTCGCGGAACCGAGCGGGGCCCGAACGAGCCGCCTGGCGAACGTCGCGGTCGACCGCACGGCAACCTGGTCCTCAGCGCCGCCAAGGGCCGCGAGAAGCCTGGCCACCGCGCGCTCCCCCACTTCGGCGGGCAGGTCGACCAGGCCGCCGTACACCTCGGCGCGCTCCAGGCCGAACACCCGGCCCAAGCCCCAGAACTGCGCCTGCGTCGGACGAACGACCTCGTCAGAGCGCCCCACCGAGACTCCGCCGCACGTGGCGATCCACAGCGGCACGGTGACCTTCGAGATCAGCTCGATCGTCGAGCCCAGCCCGTCGTCGGCCAGCGCCAGCAAGGACAGCACCCCGTCGTAGCCGCTCGCGTCGCCGACCGAGTCGACCGACACCACATCCCCGAGCGCGTCAATCCACGGGTGATCGATGTCCGGAGCGACGACCAGCCATCGGCCCGGCGGCACGTCCATTCTCTCCAGGGGCTTCCACCGCACGCGATAGCGCCATGAGTCCACAATAGACTGTTCGCGTCGAGCTTGACGCCAAGTGCGGAGCGCGGGCAGAACGGCCTCGATCGCGGACTTGTCGGCAGTCAGCAGCTCCGCGACCGCAGCCGGATCGCTGCTCTCCACGGCCTCCCAGAAGCCCGATTCCTCCACCTCGCGGACCGCGCCCGAAGGCCGGTAGCGCACGTGCTCGAACGGATACGTGGGCAGCTCGACAACGCGGGCTCCGGCGAACTCCGCCGACCAGTCAACGCGAAGACCTCGGACGAACGCCTCCGCCAGAGCCCGAGGGAACCTCGCCCCGTCGTCGCGGCGCAGCGTGCTCAACGTGACCGCGTCCGGAACAACGGCCTGCACGGAAGCCGCCAGCATCGGATGCGGCGACGACTCCAAGAACACGTCGTGGCCGTCACGCCCCAGCGAAGCCACCGCATCGGCGAACAGCACGGGCTGCCGCAGATTCCGGTACCAGTAGGCGGCATCCAAGCCCGCGCCGTCGAGCACGTCGCCCGTCACCGTCGAGTAGAACGGAAGATCACCTGAGGAAGGCCGCAGATCGTCAAGCGCGGCAAGGAGTTCTTCACGAACGCGCTCGGTCTGCCGCGAGTGCCCAGCGACGTGCACTCCGGGAACACGCTTCGCCCGGATGCCCTCGGCCTCACACTCCGCGACCAGCTCGTCCACCGCGTCCGGCTCACCGGAGACGGTGACCGAGGCGGGATCGTTGACCGCCGCGAGGTCGAGTCGGCCGTTCCACCGCGCGATCCGCGCCTCAACCTCCGCGCGTGGCAGGGTGATCGCCGCCATCGCGCCACTGCCGTTGAGCGACTGGTAGACGCGCGAGCGCAGTGCGACAAGACGTGCCGCCTCGGAAAGCGACAGCACCCCGGCCACGCACGCTGCCGCGATCTCGCCCTGGCTGTGCCCCACAACGGCGTCCGGCCGAACGCCGTGGTCCCGCCACAGCTCCGCGAGGCTGACCATGATCGAGAACAGCACCGGCTGGACCACGTCGACACGGTCGAGATCAGTTCCGGAGCGCAGCACGTCCAGCAGCGACCAGTCCACGTGCGGCCGCAACGCGACGTCGCACTCCTGAAGCAGCGAGGCGAAGCGCGGCGACCGTTCCAGGAGGTCCTTGGCCATGTCCGGGAACTGGCTGCCCTGCCCCGGGAACACAAAGACGACCTTGCCGACCGACGAGGCGATCCCCCGCACCAGGGCAGGATGCTCGCCGTCCGCAGCAAGCGCGTCGAGAGCGGCCGGGTCGAGCACCACCGCCCGGTGCTCGAACGCAGCACGGCGGCTCAGCGTCAGCCCGGCGTCAGCACGACGAACACCATCCACAGTGGACAAACGGCGAGCGAGGGACGCCAGAGCGGTCGGCGTGCGCGCGCTCAACAGCCACGGAACGTCGTCCGCGACGGCCACCGGTTCCAACGAGGACGGCGGCTCCTCGATGATCACGTGGGCGTTGGTCCCGCTGATGCCGAACGATGACACACCCGCGCGTCGAGTTCCCGACGGCCACGCGCGGTTCTCCGTCAGCAGCTCGACCGAACCGGACGACCAGTCCACATGGGACGAAGGCGAGGCGACGTGCAGCGTGCGCGGCAGCTCGCCGTGCCGCAGAGCCAGCACCGCCTTGATCACTCCGGCGACCCCGGCGGCCGCCTGCGCGTGCCCGATGTTCGACTTCACCGAGCCCAGCAGCACCGGCGAAGGGCGATCTTGGCCGTACGTGGCCAAGATCGCCTGAGCCTCGATCGGATCGCCCAGCGCGGTGCCGGTGCCGTGCGCCTCCACGTAGTCCACATCGGACGGAGCGAGCCCGGCCGCCGACAACGCCGCGCGGATGACTCGTTGCTGCGAAGGCCCGTTCGGCGCGGTCAACCCGTTGGAGGCGCCATCGGAGTTCATCGCCGAGCCCCGGACGACCGCCAGGACGGAGTGCCCGAGCCGCCGCGCGTCGGACAGGCGCTCGATGATCACGACACCCGCGCCCTCGGCGAAGCCGGTCCCGTCGGCCTCGGTCGAGAAAGCCTTGCACCGGCCGTCCGGCGCGATCCCGCCCTGGCGGCCGAACTCCGTGAACACCGCCGGGTCCGACATGATCGTCACGCCGCCGACGAGCGCCATCGAGCACTCGTCGTCGCGCAGCGCGCGGGCCGCCAAGTGCAGCGCCACCAACGACGACGAGCACGCCGTGTCGAGCGTGACCGCCGGTCCCTCCAGGCCCATCGTGTACGCGACTCGCCCGGACACCACGCTGACCGTGCTGCCGGTGGCGATGAGCCCCTCAAGCTCCTCGCGCGCCGAGCTCGACATCAGCAGCCGCGTGTAGTCCTGGCCGCTCGTACCGACGAACACCCCGGTCCGCGAGCCTCGCAGCGAGGCCACGTCGATCCCGGCCCGCTCCACCGCTTCCCAGCACAGCTCCAGGAAAACGCGCTGCTGCGGGTCCATCGCCAGCGCTTCACGGGGCGAGATCCCGAAGAACGCCGCGTCGAAGTCGTAGGCGCCGTCGAGGAATCCGCCCGCCGCCGATACCGACCACCCGCGATCGGCCGGGGGCTCGGAGATCCCGTCCCCGCCGGAGCGCAACAACTCCCAGAACGCCTCCGGCGACCGCACCGAACCCGGGAACCGGCAGCTCATGCCGACGATCACGACCGGATCGTCCTCAGTGGACCGAACGGTCACGGCCTCCGGTGTAGCCGTCTCCTGGGCGAGGTGCGCGGCCAGCGCGGCGGGCGTCGGGTAGTCGAACACCAGCGTCGCGGGCAACCGAACCCCGGTCGCCGCGGTGAGCCGGTTGCGCAGCTCCACGGCGGTCAGCGAGTCGAACCCGGCGTCGCTGAACGCCTGGTCAGGCCCGATCGCCGACGGAGAAGCGTGGCCGAGCACCGAAGCGGCGTGCGACCGCACGAGGCTCAGCGGATCGCCCACCGACCTGCTCGCTTTGACGCTACGACTCCGACGGCGCAGCCCACCCGCGTTGAGCCGCATCGGAACGAGCACCGCGGCGTCGGTGGTCAGGGCCGCGTCGAACAGCTCAAGGCCTTGGCGCGCGCTCAACGGCAGGATGTCCGAGCCGGTCACCCCGCTGCCCATGCCGCTCTCCCACAACCCCCAGGCGAGCGAGATCGCGGGCAGCCCGAGCGCGTGCCGGTGGCGGGCGAGCGCGTCCAGCGAGGCGTTCGCGGCGGCGTAGTTGGCCTGCCCAGGCCCACCGAGCACTCCGGCGGCCGAGGAGAACAGGACGAACTCCGCCAGCCCGGACGTCAGCTCGTGCAGGTGCCAGGCGGCGTCGGCCTTGGCCCGCACCACATGTGCGAGCCGTGACGGCGTCAGCGACGTGATCACACCGTCGTCGAGCACTCCGGCGGCGTGGATCACCGTGGTCAGGTCGGGGATCTCGGCCAGCACCGCCGCGAGGGCTTCGCGATCTCCCACGTCACAGGCCACCACGCGCACCGAGGCAGTGCCGAGCGACGGGACCGGACCGCCGCTTCGGCTGAGCAGAACGAGCTTCCGCCTGCCGTGGTGCTCGACGAGGTGCCGCGCGACGAGCATGCCCAGCGCGCCGGTGCCCCCGGTGATCAGCACGGTGCCTTCGGCGGGCGCGGGCAACGTGAGCACGATCTTGCCGATGTGCTTGGCATCGCGCATGAAGCGCAGCGCGTCGGGAGCGCGGCGCATGTCCCACGTCGTGATGGGCGGCAGCGTCAGGGCTCCGCGCTCGAACAGGTCGACGAGCGTGCGCAGCATGTCGCCGATGCGCGCGGGGCCCGCCGCCTCGAACAGGTCGAACGGGAAGTAGTTCTCCGCCGGGGCGCGGAGGTCGGTCTTGCCCATCTCGACGAACCGGCCGCCGGGGCGCAGCAGCCCGAACGAGGCGTCGACGAACTCCCCCGCCAACGAGTTGAGCACCATGTCGACCTGAGGAAACCGCTCCGCGAAGCCAAGATCTCGGGACGAGGCGAGGTGTGAGGCAGGCAAGTCCACCAACGGCCACTTCGCCGGGCTCGCGGTGCCGTAGACAGTGCAGCCGAGGTGACGGGCGAGCTGGACAGCCGCCATCCCCACCCCACCAGCGGCCGAGTGCACCAGCACCGACTCGCCGGGCTGGACGCCGCCGAGGTCGACGAGCCCGTAGTACGCGGTCAGGAACGCCAACGGCATCGACGCCGCCTGCGTGAAGTCCCACCCCTGCGGCACCTTCACCAGCATGCGGTGGTCGGTCACCGCGCTCGGCCCGAAGGAGGCGGGCACGATGCCCATCACCCGGTCGCCCAAGGCAAAACCGCTCACGCCGGGGCCAAGCTCCACAATGGACCCAGCGGCCTCGCTGCCGAGCAACGACTCCCCGGGGTAAGCGCCCAGCGCGGTGAGCACGTCGCGGAAGTTCAGCCCTGCCGCCCGGACGTCGATCCGAACTTCCCCCTCAGCGAGCACCCGCGAAGGAGAGTCCACAAAGGACAGATTGTCCAAGGTGCCGCGCGAGGTGACGTCGACCCGCCACGAGGACCCGACCGGCCCGGAGTACGGCGCGAGCTTCGGACGGTACGCGACGCCCTCGCGCACGGAGACCTCGTCCTCGCCGAGCGCCGCAGCACGGAGAACCAGATCGGGCGAATCCGCGTCCACCAGGACGAATCGGCCGGGATGCTCGGACTGCGCGGATCGCACCAGCCCCCACACCGCCGCCTGAGCCATGTCGGTCCCGGTGCCACCCGGTGCGACGACCACGGTCAGCGGACGATCCTCGGCGAGCGCAGTGTGGACCTCTACCAACGCTTCCTGAACATCGGCCGGGCGCAGAACCGGTGCGTCGACGCCCGCTGGAGGTAGCTCGACGCGCTCCCACTGGACCTCCAGCAGGCTCCCGACCGGAGCTGTACGCGCACGAAAGGTCAGCTCGCCCACAGTGATCACCGGCTGACCGGCGAAGTCCGTTGCGGCGAGCGAGACTCCGGACGCGGTCGGCGTGATCCGCACGCGCAGAGCCGTCGCGCCGTGGCCGTGCACGGTGACGTCCCGCCAGGAGAACGGCAGCTGAGCAGCCTTGCCCGCGTCGAGCCCGGCGAGCGTCACCAAGCCCTTGGCGTGCAAGGCGCCGTCGAGCAGCGCCGGGTGGAGGTTGTAGCCCCGGACGTCGGCGGTCTCGGGCAGCTCGACCTCGGCGAAGATCTCCTCACCGCGCACCCACACCCGCCGCAGCCCTCGGAAGAGCGGGCCGTAGTCGAATCCGTGCGTCGCGAAGTGGTCGTACACCTCTTCTGCCGCAACGCTC
This sequence comes from Allokutzneria multivorans, assembly GCF_039537405.1. Classification (NCBI taxonomy): domain Bacteria; kingdom Bacillati; phylum Actinomycetota; class Actinomycetes; order Pseudonocardiales; family Pseudonocardiaceae; genus Allokutzneria; species Allokutzneria multivorans. Next base: position 548,815 of record NZ_BAABAL010000018.1, read on the forward strand.
TCCGCGTCGACCGGCGGCCACAGCTCGAAAGGCACCGGCTCGACGGGGGCCGTGCCGAGGACTCCACTCGCGTGGTCGCCGATCGTGAAGGCACCCTCGCTGTCCACGGCAACCTGAATCCGAACCGATCCAGATTCCGGCAGCGCCAAGGGTTTCTGGAGGGTCAGCTCGGCGACCCGGTCGTACCCGACGTGACGACCCGCCTCAAGGGCCAGCTCCAGGAACGCCGTCCCGGGCAGGATGGCCGTTCCACCAACGGAATGCTGTCCGAGCCACGCGTGCGCGCTGACCGACAGGCTGCCCGTGAGCACGACCCCGGCGTCGTTGGCGAGCGCCGCGCCGAGCAGCGGGTGATCGACCGGATCGAGTCCGAGCGCCGTCGCGTCGGAGGCGTCGCGGCCGGGGTCGAGCCAGAACCGGCTCCGCTGGAACGGATACGTCGGCAGGTCCACGAGCCGCGCACCGCTGCCCTCGAAGAAGGCCGCCCAGTCCACAGTGGACCCGTGCGCGTACAAACTGCCCAGCATGCGCGCGAACGACAGCTCCTCCGAGCGCCCCATCGCCGGGAACCCGTCGACCAGAGCGCTCAAGCCGCCCGGCCCCAGCTCGATGAACGCCGTCGCCCCCAGCTCGCGCAGCGTCGACACGCCGTCGGCGAACCGAACGCACGACCGCGCGTGCCGCACCCAGTGCTCCGGCGACGCGAGGTCGAGCACCTTACCGTCCACATTGGACACAATGGGAATCCGCGGCTCACCGAACGTCAACCCGGCAGCCACATCGCGCAACGAGTCGAGCATCGGCTCCATCAACGCGGAGTGGAACGCATGGCTCACGCGGAGCAGCTTCGCCCCGGGCCACCGTGCACAGGCAGCCTCAACCTCCGAAGCCTCTCCGGAGATCACCACCGAACGCGGGCCGTTGACCGCCGCGATGGTCACGCCCGCCGCCAGGACCTCGGCCTCCGAGGCGGGAATCGAGGCCATGGCCCCACCCGTGGACAGGCGCTGCATCAGCCGGCCGCGCGCGGCGACGAACGTGCACGCGTCAGCAAGCGAGAGCACGCCGGACACATGCGCGGCGGTCACCTCACCAACCGAATGACCGATGAGGAATTCCGGCTTCACACCAAGGGATTCGACGAGCCGGAACAACGCGACGCCGACCGCGAACAGGGCGGGCTGCGCGTACTCCGTGCGGTCCAACGCCGACCCGTCGCCCCACATCACCTCCAACAGCGGCCGGTCGAGGTGCGGGTCCAGCGAAGCGCAGATCTCCTCCAGCGCCCCCGAGAACACCGGGAAGCGCTCCGCCAGCTCACGTCCCATGCCGACGCGTTGCGCTCCCTGACCTGGAAACACCACCGCGATCTTCGGCGCGCGCACGGCTTCGACGATCTCCACCGGAGAGTCGCCCAGAACGACCGCGCGGTAAGGGAAGGATGTGCGCGCCGCGAGCGTGTAGCCGACGTCGACGGGATGCGCGAGAACGTTTGCCAGGCGCGAAACCTGCGAGGCGACGGCCTCGGGCGACATGCCCGACACGACCCACGGCACCACGCGGCTGTCGAGCGAACGTTCTTCGACGGCGGTGGGAGCCTCTTCGATGATCACGTGCGCGTTGGTCCCGCTGAACCCGAACGCCGACACCGCGGCCCGGCGCGGTCGTTCCCCGGCGGGCCACGGGCGAGCTTCAGCCAGCAGCGAAACAGAGCCGGAGCTCCAGTCCACAAAGGACGAAGGCGTGCCCGCGTGCAGGGACTTCGGCATGACCCCGTTGCGCAGAGCCATGATCGCCTTGATCACGCCACCGACGCCCGCCGCGCCCTGGGTGTGGCCGATGTTCGACTTCAACGAGCCCAGCCACAACGGCTCGGCGCGATCCTGGCCGTAGGTCGCCAGCAGCGCCTGGGCCTCGATCGGATCGCCCAGCGCCGTCCCGGTCCCGTGCCCCTCCACCATGTCCACATCGGACGGTTGCAGCGCCGCGTCCGCAAGGGCGTCGCTGATCACGCGCTGCTGGGCAGGACCGTTGGGCGCGGTGAGCCCGCTGCTGGCGCCGTCGGAGTTCACCGCGGAGCCGCGCAGCACCGCGAGCACCGGGTGCCCCAGGCGCTCGGCGTCGGACAATCGCTCCACGAGCAGCATCCCGACCCCCTCGCCCCACGCCGTCCCGTCGGCCTGGTCGGAGAAGGCCTTGCAGCGCCCGTCGGGGGCGAGGCCGCGCTGCCGGGCGAAGTCCACGAACGCCACCGGCGACGACATGATCATCGCGCCGCCGACCAGCGCCAGCTCGCACTCGCCGCGCCGCAGCGCCTGAGCCGCCAGGTGCAGCGCCACCAACGACGACGAGCACGCGGTGTCCACGGTGAGCGCGGGTCCTCGCAGGCCGAGCGCGTAGGCGATGCGACCCGACGCGATGCTGCCGGAGCTGCCCGCGCCGAGGTAGCCCTGGACGTCCTCGGGCTCGTGCCGCAGCCGCGAGCGGTAGTCCTGGTACATCACGCCCGCGAACACCCCGGTGCGGGAACCACGCAGCGTGCTCGGGTCGATACCCGCGCGCTCCACCGCCTCCCACGCCGTTTCCAGCAGCAAGCGCTGCTGCGGGTCCATGCCGAGGGCTTCACGCGGGGAGATCCCGAAGAACGCGGGGTCGAAGTCCGCAACCCCGTCGACGAAACCGCCTTCGGCGACGTAGGTCGTGCCGGGCGTGTCAGGGTTGGAGTCGATCAGTCGATCGAGGTCCCAGCCGCGGTCGGCCGGGAAGCCGGAGATCGCGTCGCGGCCCTCGGCGACGAGCTGCCACAGCTGCTCGGGCGTGCCGACACCGCCGGGATAACGGCAGCTCATGGCCACCACGGCGATCGGCTCGCGGGTTCGCCGCAGCTCCTCGCGCGTGCGGTGCAGGTCCACCGTCACGCGCCGGAGGTAGTCCCGCAGCTTCTCCTCACTCATCGAGCACGCCTCCCTGGGACGTGGTCGAGCAGCCAGCCGTGCACGGCCCCGGCGGTGGCGTCGGCATACCGCTCCATCATCGAGAAGTGATCGCCCGGCACGTCGACGGTGGTGTGCGCGTTGTCCCAGCTGGGGTTCCAGCTCCCGCGCAGCGCCTCGTCCGGCGGGTCGCTCGCCCGGACGAACAGCATAGGCGCGGTGAACCCGCCCGCGGTAACGCTCGCCCAGTCAAGGGTCGCGTAGTGGCCGAACGCGGTGATCCACGCGTCGCCCCACGCGTCGCCCGGCCCGCTCACCTCGTCCTGCTTGGTGGTGACGCGGCGGGCGATCGCGGCGAAGATGTCGTTGACCAGCCCCTCGTCCTTGGGCGCGAAGCAGTCGATGTTCACCACCGCCTCCGGAGCGCGTCCGCGCCCCTCCAACCGCGAGGTCAGCGCGAGCGCGGGCATGACGCCGGTGGAGTACCCGACCACCACGAAGGGTTCGTCGCCGACCTGCTCCTCCACGAGGTCGACGTGCAGTCGTACCAACGCTTCCGCGTCCGCGGGCAAGCGCTCTCCCTTGAGGAAGCCGGGATTGGGCAGCACGATCATGTCCCGCACGCCGCGCAGCGTCTTCGCGAAGCGCGCGTACTGGTAGGCCCCGGGCTTGCCGACGAAGTGCGGCACCAGGACCAGGCGCGGGCCGGTGGCGCCCTCGGTGAGCCGGGTGATCGGCGGCTCGACGGTGAAGTCCGCGCGCGTGGTGAACTTCGGCCGGTAACGGGCAGCGGCGACCGCGATGCCGACGAACTCCTTGAACTCGCCCAGCTCGCAGGCGTGGCGCAGCAACGAGGTCAGCGATCCGTTGATCTCGGTGTCAGCTGCTTCGCTGTTCCCTTGGCCAGTTCGCAGCGCCTCGCGGAGGTATTCCGCCAGAGCGGCAGGTGTCCCGCGTTCGAAGATCACCGTCGTCCAGAGTTCGAGCCCCGTCGCGGAGTTCAGGCGTCCGCGCAGGTCAGCTGCGGTGAGTGAGTCGAAGCCCAGCTCCAGGAAGGGCCGGTCGGGCGTGATCTCGGCAGTGGAGCCGTGGTGCAGAGCCTTGGCGGCCTCGATGCGCACCAGCTCCAGCAGCAGCTCGCCGCGCTCGTTCGGGCTCAGCTCGGCCAGCTGTTCGCGCACGGTGCCGGGTGTGTCCGGCTTGCGAGCTTCGGGGATCTCCGAGATCAACGGGCTCGGCCTGGCCGAGGTGAAGACCGGGAGAAAGCGCTCCCAGTCCACGTCGGCGAGCACGGGCACCGTCTCGTCGCCGTCCAGCAGGCGGTGGAACGCCCGCACCGCCGAATCCGGTTCCATGAAAGGAATGCCGCGACGGCGCAGCTGGTCCTCGGCGAGGTTCGCCGCCATGCCACCGTCCTCCTCAGGGCGCCAGATGCCCCACACCACCGACAGCGCCCGGAGACCGCGCGCCTTTCGATTGTGCGCCAACGCATCCAGATAGGCGTTGGCCGCGGCGTAGGCTCCGTGGTCCCGACTGCCCCAGGTCGCCGACACGGACGAGAACAGCACGAACGCGTCGAGGTCACCGGGGAACAGCGCGTCAAGGTTGGCCGCACCAGCCAGCTTCGCCCTAGTGGTTTCCGCGAATGTGACCAGATCGGTGTCCTCAAGTGACACCAGCTCCCCCGCGCCCGCGAGGTGCAGCACCGCGCGCACCGGGCGTCCTTCGGCGGCCAGCCCGCCGACCAGCGCCTCCAGCTGCTCACGGTCAGCCACGTCGCATGCGGCCAGCGTGATGTTTGCCGACTCAAGCTCTTTCGCCCCAGCAGCACCGCGACTGGCCAGCACGACGTCCTCGGCGCCGATCTCGGTCAGCCAGCGCGCGATGCGCCTGCCGACCCCACCGGTTCCCCCGGTGACCAGGACCGTGCCCTTCGGAGTCCACTGTGGAGCGTCCGTTGTGGACATCTCGGCCCGCACCATCCGCCTGGCCTTCACACCATCGGCGCGCACCGCGAGCTGATCTTCCTCGCCCGCCCCGGTCAGCGCGCGCACGAGCAGGTCCGCGTCCAGCACATCGGGAACGTCGATCAGGCCACCCCACCGCTCCGGGTGTTCAAGCGCGGCAACCCTTCCCAGCCCCCACACGGCGGCTTGCACCGGTCGTTCGAGCACTCCGGCGTCCACCGCGTTGCGGGTGAGCAGCCACAGCGGCGCGGTGATCTTCGCATCGCCCAGGGCTTGGATGAGGGTCAAGGTCGCCGCGAGCCCGAGCGGCAACCCGTCGCGCACGCTCTCTTCCGATGCCAGCAGCGAAAGCACACCGTCCGGCCGCAGCCCCTTCAGCTGCTCCGCCATCTCTGCCCGGGTCGCTTCGGCATCGACCCGCACGGTCACGGCGTTCAGCGCGCGCACGACGTCTTCGCCGCCGCCCGTCGTGATCACCAGCCAGGTCTTGTTCTTCGCTTCGGCCAGGTCGATCGGGCGCCACTCAACGCGGTAGTGCTGGTCGCCCCTGCTCTTTCTCCACCAGGACGACCCCGCCGCACCCTCGGGCGCCTCCACCCAGAAGCGCTCGCGCTGGAACGCGTAAGTCGGTAGATCGACTCGCCGCACTCCCGTTCCGTACGCGCTGGCCCAGTCCACCCTGCCGCCCTGAACGTGGAGTTCTCCGAGCGACAGAGCCATTCTCCGCAGATCACCCTCGCCCCTTCTCAGCGATCCGACGACAACGCCCTTCGTGCCCAAGGTCTCGCGCACGGCGCCGGTCAGGACGGGGTGCGGGCTGACCTCCACCACAACGTCGTAGCCTTCGTCGGCCAGGCGCCGAACCGCCGTGTCAAGCTGGACGGGTTCACGCAGGTTCCGGTACCAGTAGTCGTCGTCGAGCACCATGCCATCCACCCACTGACCCTCCACAGTGGATAGAAAGCGCACGTTCTCCGCCGTTGGCTCCACCCCGAGTTCTAGGCGGACGGCTTCGACCTGGGCGGAATGCGAGGCGTAGTCCACGTCGATTCGGCGCGCGTAGATGTTGTCCGCCAGGCACTTCGCCAGCAGCCCGTCCAGCCCTTCCGGTGTCCCGGAGATCACCACCGAGGCAGGCCCGTTGACCGCCGCGATCCCGATGCCGGACGTGAGATACCGCTCCGCTCTCGTCGCGGGCAGTGCGACCGACACCATCCCGCCCTTGCCTGTCAGAGCGACGAGTGCCTTGGAGCGCAAGGCAACGATCTTCGCCGCGTCCGCCAGCGACAGGGCACCGGCGACGCACGCCGCGGCGATCTCGCCCTGACTGTGCCCCACGACCGCATCCGGCCGGACACCGAAGTCCTTCCACACTTCCGCCAGCGACACCATCACCGCGAACAGCACGGGCTGCACAACATCGACTCGATCAAGCTTTCCCTTTGTCTCTTGCAAGAGATCCCAGTCGACGAACGGCGCGAGAGCTCGCGCGCACTCCCGCATCCGCGCGGCGAAGACCGGCGAGGTCTCCAGCAGTTCGACAGCCATGCCGCTCCACTGCGACCCCTGACCGGGGAACAAGAAAGCCACTCTCCCTGACGAAGCTGCCTCGCCCCGCACGAGCGTCGGCGATTCTCGCCCGCTGGCCAATGCCTTGAGCGCTTCTCGATCCTGAACCGCCGCGCGGTGGGTGAGCGCGGCCCGGCCCGTCGCGAGGGAGAACCCGATGTCGTCATCCCGGAGCTCCGGGTGCCCCTCGATGTGCTCGACCAGTCGCGCGGCCTGCTCCCGCAACGCATTCTCGGAGCGCGCCGACAGCACCCACGGCAGCGCGGGCCGTGAACATCGCTCTGCGGTTGGACGTTCAGGTGCTTGCTCCAAGATCACATGTGCGTTCGTGCCGCTGGCCCCGAAGGCAGAGACGCCGATCCTGCGCGGCGCGCCGGTTTCCGGCCAGGCCCGCTCCTCGGTCAGCAGCTCCACGGCTCCGGCCGACCAATCGACCTTCGGTGTGGGCGCGTCGACGTGCAGCGTCTTGGGGAGCACGCCATGTCGCAGTGCCAGCACGGACTTCGCCACGGACGCGAGCCCCGCCGCTGCCGCCGCATGCCCCATGTTGGACTTGAGCGAGCCGACGAGCAGCGGCCGTTTCCGTGCTCCGCTGTAGCTCGCTATCAGCGCGTTCGCCTCGATCGGGTCACCGAGCACGGTTCCCGTTCCGTGCGCTTCGACAGCGTCCACATCGGACGGTTCGAGCCCGGCGTCGCTGAGCGCGGCCCGGATGACGCGTCGCTGGGCCGCCCCGTTCGGCGCGGTCAAGCCGTTGCTCGCGCCGTCCTGGTTGATCGCCGAGCCCCGCACGACCGCGAGGACCGGGTGCCCCAGCCGCTGCGCGTCGGCCAGTTTCTCCACGGCGACAACGACGATTCCCTCCGCCCACGCGGTGCCGTCGGCTGCCTCGGCGAAGGACTTGGCGCGCCCGTCCGGAGAGATCGCGCGCTGCCTGCTGAACTCGATGAAGCCCTCGGGCGTGGACATCACCGTCGTGCCGCCGACCAGCGCCAGCGAGCACTCCCCCGCACGCAGCGCCCGACACGCGACGTGCAGCGCGACCAGGGACGAGGAGCACATGGTGTCGACGGTGACGGCGGGGCCCTCGAGGCCGAGCGTGTAGGCGACGCGACCGGAGGAGATCGCCCCGGAGCGCCCGATGGCGATGTTGCCCTCCATGCCCTCGGGCCAGGCGGGTATGCCACGCCCGTAGTCGTGGTCGGTCGCTCCGAGGTACACGCCGGTTTTGCTTCCACGTAAGGATTCCGGGTCGATCCCGGCTCGTTCCAGGACCTCCCACGAGGTCTCCAGCAGCAGGCGTTGCTGCGGGTCCATCGCCAGGGCCTCGCGCGGGGAGATGCCGAAGAAGGCCGCGTCGAACTCGGCGACCCCGCGCAGGAAACCGCCGTGCCGGACATAGGTCTTGCCGGGCGCGTCCGGGTCGGGGTCGTAGAGCCCCGCGACGTCCCAGCCCCGGTCTCCGGGGAACTCCTCGATCGCGTCGCCGCCCTCGGCGAGCAGGCTCCACAGCCGTTCGGGGGTGTCGATGCCGCCGGGCAGGCGCAGTGCGGTCGCCACGATCGCGAGCGGCTCGCTGCGCTCGCGTTCCACCTCGCGGAGCCTGCGCCGCACCGCGACGAGGTCCGCCGTGGCCCGCTTGAGGTATTCCCTCAGCTTTTCTGCGCTTTCCACAAGGCACCCACTCCGCAATAATGTGTAGCACTCCCGTTCACACCCGAGAACGCAGTAAAGAAGTGCCCCCAATGACGGTCAAGCCCCTAGGAGAAGATGTCCGTCAACCCCTGTGGATCCCCTTTTAACTCAGTACGAACTACGGGTGCGACGGCTTCCCACGAGCTGGTAGCTTGCCGCGTTGACGCCACAAAGGGGCAGGTGAGAGATGACTACTCCAGATGGTGGCCGACACCTGCTCGTGCTGAGCCTTCCGGCGCACGGGCACGTCCATCCCACTTTGGCGGTGGCCGAAGAATTGGTGCGGCGCGGCCACAAAGTTACCTATGCCACCGGCCTTGATTTTACTGGGGCCGCGAAGACGTGCGGCGCCACCCCATTGGCTTATTCACCCGATCTGGTCGATGCGATATCGGCGCCGGGCGGGGACAGGAATACCGAGCGGGTCACGCTGGGGGCGCTGCGCTTCACCGAGCGCGGCCTCGCGCACCTGGCCGCGCTGCACGAGCCGCTCGACGCCGCCCCGCCGCAACTGATCGCCTACGACCCGGCCGCGTCCGTGATGGCGCGGCTGCTCGCACGGCGCTGGGGCGTCCCGACGATCGCGCTGCACCCGAACTTCGCCTTCACCGAGGGCTTCGACTGGCCCGGCGAGCTGCTGGCCCGCTACTTCGGCGGCCCGGAGTGGCAGGAGGTCGGCGCAAGCATCGGCGCCATGCTCGCGCAGCACGGCGCCGGCCCCGCCGACCTGACCGTGCCCGGCGAGCCCGCGATCGTCTTCGCGCCACGCTCGCTCCAGCCCCACGCTTCCCTGTTCGGCCCCGAGTTCACCTTCGTCGGCCCGAGCACGTCCGGCTCGCTGTTCGCCGATGATTGGACGCCGCCGACCCATGGCAAGCCGGTGGTGCTGATCTCGCTCGGCACGTACTTCAACGACCGGCCGGAGTTCCTGTCCTCGTGCGTCGACGCGTTCGGCGACCAGCCGTGGCACGTCGTGCTCACGCTCGGCGGGTGCACTTCGCCGCTCCCCCCGTTCCCCTCGAACTTCGAGGTGCACCAATGGGTTCCGCAGCTCGCCGTGCTCCGCCACGCGTCGCTGCTGCTGACCAACGGCGGCATCGGCGTCGTCCAAGCGGCGATCCTGTCGGAGGTTCCGGTCCTGATCGCGCCCGAAGGCCACGAGCACCACATGGTGGCTGAACAGGTTGTCGCACAAGGGCTCGGCGCCACCGTCTCACCCTCTTCGTTGCGCTCAGCGGCTTCCGCCATCACCGCGTCGGACTCCGTCCGAGAACGGCTTCACGCGATGAGCCAGCAGATGCGCGCCGCCGGAGGGACCACGGCCGCCGCCGACACCATCGAGTCCCATCTAGGTGGAGTGATCGCATGACGAACCGGGCCGAGACACTCGAGTTCTACCGCCAGATGCGCGCCGAAGCCCCCGTGCACTTCGACGCCGACACCGGCGCGTGGCTGGTCTTCGGCTACGACGCCGCGAGCACTGTCATGTCCGACCACAGGACGTTCTCCTCGGACTTCAGCGGCGTCGCCGAGGTGCAGGACGAGCTCAACGCCGACGAGGACCTTGCCACGCTCGGCAACCACTTCGGCTGGACCGACCCGCCCGTGCACCGGACGTTGCGCGGCCTCGTCAGCAAGGCTTTCACCGCGCGCATGGTGGCTCGGATGGAGCCCCGCGTCACCGACATCGCCACCGAGCTGCTCGACCGGATCGGCGACCGCAAGGACTTCGACTTCATCACCGACTTCGCCCATCCCCTGCCCGTCGTGGTGATCGCCGAGATGCTCGGTGTCCCCGCCGCCGACCGCGACCGGTTCAAGAAGTGGTCCGACGCGCTGCTGGAGCAGCCCGACCGTGAGGACGGCGTCGAGGCCGACACCGCCGCGCTCAAGGAGATGGTCGCCTACCTCCGCGCGCACATCCGTTCTCGTGCGGGTACGCCCACCGACGACCTCACCACCAAGCTCGTCGAAGCTGAGATCGACGGCGAGCGGCTCAGCGAGAACCAGATCATCGGCACGCTCGGCGTCCTCATGATGGCCGGGCACATCACCACGACCACCTTGCTGGGCAACGCGATGCTCTGCTTCGACGAGCACCCCGAGGTCCTGCGCCGCGTCCGCGACGACCCATCGCTGCTCCCCGCCACCATCGAGGAGGTGCTCCGCTACCGCACGTCCTTCGAGCGCGCCGCCCGCCTCGTCAAGCACGACACCACCCTCGGCGGCCAAGACCTCAAGGCCGGTCAGCTCGTGCTCGTCCTCATCGACTCCGCCAACCGCGACGAACGCCACGGCTGCCCTTCGAGCTTCGACATCGACCGCGCCCAGAACCAGCACCTGTCCTTCGGCCACGGCATCCACTTCTGCCTAGGAGCCCCGCTCGCCCGCCTCGAAGCCCGCATCGCGTTGGAACTGCTGTTGAAACGCTACTCCGCGCTTTCCGTGCTCTCCTCCAGCTTCTACGAGGCCCATTCCATGGTCGTCCCCCACCACATGCCCGTCCGCGTCCGCCCGTAGCCTTTCTCCCGTGCCCCTCGTAGAAATCACCCACTCCCCCACCGTTCCCGCTTCTGCGCTGCGATCGTTGGCTTCGGCCCTGCCCCACCTCGTTTCCGTCGCCGTCGAGTGCCCCGAAGAGCCCTACGACGGCAACCTCCAACCCGGCGACGTCGACGTCATCTTCCGCGCGCGGAGTCCTTACGATCGGGGCGGCTTGCCCGTGCTGATCGAGATCCGCTCCAAGTACTTCGAGTCCCGGGCCGCTTCTCGCCAGTCCCGCGTGGACTCGCTGCACGCGGCACTCGCCGCTGCGACCGGCCTTTCGGACTTCGGCGTCTACCTGTCACTGCCCGTCGCCGCGTGGTCTCAGGGCCCGGACTAGCGACTGTTGTTGCGCAACATGTCGCCATAACGCTACCGGGCCACCTATTTTTCGACTTTATGCGGAGTTGTTGCGTCACTTAGCTTTTTCACTCTTCGGTGCCATGATCGTCTATTTTCGGGGGTAGAATTGTGTTATGCCCCCTGATGATCCCGATGAACTCCTGCACGCCGCCTACACCGCGATCGGCAAAGCCGTAGCCGACTTCTCCACCGTGTTGGTGGGTTACGTTTCCGATCTTGACGCGTGTGATCGTGAGTATGCCGAGAACATGCTGATGCCTCTGCTGCGCGTGACGCGGGCGAAGGCCAACCGTCTGCTGGACCGCGCTACCGACCTCACCGCGCGCCCGTTGGTGTTGAAGGCGTTGGTAGAGGGCCGTGTTGATGAGGGCAAGGCGTTGATGATCCTGGACCTGCTGCGCAATCTCTCGGTCGTGCATGCCGCTATTGCTGAGGAGGCGCTGCTGGCGCACGCGTCGAGGAACAACTACACCGCGACCCGCCGGTATGCGATTCGCTACATCCACCGCCTGGACCCCACCGCCGCCGACCGCCGCCACGAAGAAAAACGCAAGGCCCGGTTGGTGGAGAAGGTCCCTCTCGAGGACGGCATGGCCCTACTCCGGTTGTTGATGACCGCCCACGACGCCGCCCTGGCTTTCGACCACGTCGATCGCATCGCCCGCTCCCTGCCCAAGGACGATCGGACCTTGGATCAGAAGCGCTCCGATGTCGCCAAGGACCTGCTGCTGGGCAGAGACACGCCGACCCCGGCGGGCAAGACCACCGTCTACCTGACCATGCCGATCACCTCAGCTTTGGGTCTCACCAAAGACCCCGGCATCCTCGGCGGCTACGGCCCCCTGCCCGCCCGGATCGCCCGCGAGATCGCCGCTGGTGGGGTGTGGAAGCGGATCCTCACCGATCCCGTCACCGGGATGGCCGAGGAGATCAGCGACGTCTACCGGCCCTCCGCGAAGCAACGGGAGTTGATCGCGGCCAGGTATCCGACCTGCACCGCGATCGGCTGCAACCAACCCGCCCACCGCTGCGATCTCGATCACTGCCGTCCGTTCGACGGCACCAATACCACGATCAAGAACCTGCGGCCGAAGTGCAGGCACCATCACCGGATGAAGACCCACTCCAACTGGAAGTGCCGCAACCTCCCCGACGGCACCCACGAATGGACCACCCCACGGGGCAAGACCTACAACGCCGAACCCGTCCCCATCGCCGAACCCGCCCCCTTCTAACCCACACATCGCGCGCCATGGTCGTGGAGATCGACCAATCCTGTGATGCCGATGTGCACGCCGCGCTGCCCCCAGAACGTCCCTCCGGCTTCGGCCTGCCGAGGTCCACGTTCCCTCAACGCGCCGCCAGCTCTGCACCTGTCCGACCAGAGCGCCCGTTCGTCAACTGCCCCTGTGCGCGAGGCTTAGACTCTCAATCGAAATCCATGTAAAACGCCCACACCCACGCGCAAACCGGCAGGTCAAGAAGTGTCTTCCCCGCGCGAGCGGGGATGGTCCGGACTTCCGCAAGCACATCCGCGTCTACGACGAGTCTTCCCCGCGCGAGCGGGGATGGTCCGGCCCGTACGAGTGGGCGCTGCACGCTTTCAACGTCTTCCCCGCGCGAGCGGGGATGGTCCCCCGGCCAGCTTGGTCTCCCGTTCCTCGCGGCTGTCTTCCCCGCGCGAGCGGGGATGGTCCGCGTTGGGGTACAAGGTCGAGACGTTGCCGAACGTCTTCCCCGCGCGAGCGGGGATGGTCCGGCCCCGCTGGAGGCCGCACTCCGGGAGTACACGTCTTCCCCGCGCGAGCGGGGATGGTCCGAAGTCACCGCCGGACTTGGAGTTCCAGTTGTTGTCTTCCCCGCGCGAGCGGGGATGGTCCGCTGCCGAAGCGGCCCGCCGAGTAAGACGGGCGGTCTTCCCCGCGCGAGCGGGGATGGTCCCTCGGCCGCCGGTTCCTCGCCCTCGTCGCCGTTGTCTTCCCCGCGCGAGCGGGGATGGTCCCTGGCCGATGGCGTCGTGGTGGCGGTAGCAGCGGTCTTCCCCGCGCGAGCGGGGATGGTCCCGGTATGACGTATCACCCCCGAACGTTGGCGGGGTCTTCCCCGCGCGAGCGGGGGTGGTCCGATCGCCAAGATGGAACTGGGCCATGTCGGCGTGTCTCCCCGCCCAAGCGGGGCCCGAAGACGCACGTGGCCCTCGTCATCAACGACGAGGGCCACAACGCGACCTACGCAGCCAAGACAAGCAGGTTGCGGACCAGGCAGTTGGCGACCGACTGGGCCTCGGCCTCGGTGAAAGCGTCCGGGCGGTAGTCGACGCGCAGCTCCAAGCGGCCAGAAGCCATGCGCGCCACCAAGGACAGCGGGTAGTGGGTGCCGTCGTGCACGGAGATGTCGCGCACGGCAACCGAACCCATGTGCGTCAGCGCGGACGTGTCGAGCGGGTAGTTGTGGAACACGACGTGCCCGGCGAACAGGTGGGGGTGCCCGAGGGCCTCGGCCATGGCGGGCCAGCCGTGGTGCTGGTGGGGCACGACGGCGACGTACTCGGCCTGGAGTTGCGCGGCCAGGTCGGCCAGGGGTTCGCCGATCTCGCGGCGGACGCGGACGGGGACGATGTTGGTGTGCAGGCCGACGATGGACGCCATGTGGGGCACTTCGGGAGAGCGGCCGGAGACGGTGGCGCCGAGGAGGAGGTCCTCGGTGCCGGTCAGCTCGCACAACGCCTGGGCCCACGCGGTGCGCACGAGGACGCCGGGGGTGAGACCACGAGAGCGCGCCGCGGACAACAGCGCTGCACTGTCCACTTCGGACAAACGAAGCGCGTGCTGGTGGGGCAAGAGGGTGGCGGTGTCGGCGACGGGAGGGGCGAAGAGCGTGGGCTTGGCGCCGTCGAGCTGCGCAGCCCAAGCGGAAGCGGCCGCGACCTCATCCTGGCGGGCGACCCACGACAGGTGCGAGTCGAAGCCGCGGGCGGCACCGGGCAGAGAGCCCTCGTAGAGCCGGAAAAGCTCGCCCATCAGCACGGACAGGGACCAGCCGTCGACAACGGCGTGGTGGATGGTCAGCACGAGGGTGTGCAGCTGCGAACCGCGCTCGACGAGGTGCGCGCGGAGGAGCGGAGGCCGCGTCACGTCGAAGCGGACAGCACGGTCCGCGGCGAGAACGTCTTCGACGGGCGAGCTTGACACGGTCCACGGGACGACGGCGTCGGCGACGACGACCTGCGCGTCGGGCCACGGGAAGCACGAGCGCAGCGCGCTGTGCCGGTCGACGAGCCCTTGGCAGGCCGCCTGCAAACGAGAAGGGTCCAGCGAACCGTCGAGGTCGAAGACGACCTGGACGTTGTAGACGTCGTCGCCGTGCGGGACGCGGAGCGTGTGCGCGAGCATTTCGCCTTGCAGAGGCGTGACAGGAAGGACATCGGTCAAGCCGGGGTACACGGTCACGAAGGTGTCGACAGCCCGCTGGTTGAGCTGCACCAACGGAAAGTCCGACGGCGTGTGCCCACCGCGTTCCAACGCCGCGAGTTCGTGCAGCGAAGCGACCCACGCGTCGACGAGAGCATGAGCCTCCGCCGAAGTGAGCCGCGAGCGATCCCACGACCACGACGTGACGAGCACCGGACCGCCGTCACGCTCCTCGGCAAGGGCGTTGAGTTCCACCACGTGCGTGGGGGTCATGCGCGGATCACGAGCCCCGCCAAAGGCACGCACGGCGAAAGCGCTGTCGCCAACGCCGAAGCGACCGAGGTAGTTCACCAGGATCTGCGGAGTGGCGAGATCAGCAAGCTCCCCGTGCACATAGCGCAGCAGGCCGTAGCCCAAGCCGTCGCCGGGCACGCTCGCGAGCTGCTCCTTCACCTGCATGACAGAGCTGCCCGCGTCGAACGTCGGCGTGAGCGCGACGGGGTGCATGTCGGTGAACCACCCCACCGTCCGCGACAGATCGACACCGGGAACAGCGGACTCCGAGCGGCCATGGGCCTCAACTTCCAGGAGCACGCGCGCACCGGGAGTGGACCTCCACGCGTTGACCGCACGAGCGGCACCGGTAAGCAGAACCTCGTTGACGCCGGTGTGAAATGCCTCTGGGACAACGGTGAGCAATCGGGCGGTGACGTCGGCGGGAAGCTCAACGGTCAGCTCGCCGCGACCGACGTCTCCCGTGGTGGAGCCAATAGGTAGATCATCTGCAAGGAGCAAGTCCGACCAGTAGGGAACTTCCGCACTGCGATCACTCGCGACGAGCCCAGAAGCCCAGCTGCGGAAGGACGTGGCGGGGCGCGGAATCGACGTGGAACCGCCGGACCACGCATCAGCGAGATCCGTGGCGAGTACGCGCCAGGACACGCTGTCGACGGCGATGTGGTGCGCGACCAGAAGAAGCGAACCGGGCGAGCCCGGACGCCAGACCGCCTGGAAGACCTTGCCGGAGAACGGGTCGAGCTGCGCGACGGCCTCGTCCAGATGGTCCACCGGAGAATCAGTCACACACCGCACCGAGACCTCGGACTCGGCAGCGACCGAAAGCTGCGACCCCAACCGAGCGCGAAGCAGGTCATGACTGTCCACAAGAGACTGAAGAAGCTCGGTCAGCCGCGCGTGGTCGAGCCCCGGCGGGGTGCTCAGCAGAGCCCACTGGTGATAAGCGTCCACAGTGGACCCCTGATCCGCCAGCCACCGCAGGATCGGCGTGAGCGGGACCGGACCCGAGGAGTTGTCAACAACGGACGCCCCGGAGAACTCCGCGACCGAGGCAAGAGCCTCAACGGTGCGACAGGTGAAGACATCCTTCGGAGAGAACATCAATCCGGCAGATCGGGCGCGGGCGACGAGCTGGATGGCGATGATGCTGTCACCGCCGAGGCTGAAGAAGTTGTCGCCGACACCGACCTCCGACAACCCAAGGACATCCGCGAAAACCTTGCACAGCAAGCGCTCGCGGTCAGTGCTCGGCGCGCGTGAGAGGTCGACGGAGGCCGCGTAGTCGGGGGCTGGAAGCGCCGGCCGGTCTGCCTTTCCGTTGCGCGTCAACGGCATTGTGTCAACCACCACGACCGCTGCCGGAACCATGTGCTCCGGGACGAGCGCCGAGGTGGCCTCGCGCACGGCGACGGGGTCCAGCGCGACGTCGCCAGCCGGGACGACGTAGCCGACGAGGCGCTTGTCACCGGGGCTGTCCTCGCGGACGAGGACGACTGCCTGAGCGACTCCGGGAAATCGACCGAGTGCGGCCTCGATCTCTCCCAGCTCGATGCGGAACCCACGGATCTTCACCTGGTCGTCGGCGCGCCCGAGGTACTGCAACGAACCGTCCTCGGTCCAGCGCGCCAGGTCACCGCTGCGGTACATCCGCTCGCCCGGCTCACCAAAAGGGCAAGCTACGAAACGAGATGCGGTCAGTCCGGGCCGATTGACATAGCCAGTCGCAACCCCCGGACCTGCCACGTACATCTCCCCCGCGCCGCCTGGCGGCACGAGCGCGAGGGACTCGTCCAGCAGGTACACGCGCAGGTCGTCGATGGCGCGCCCGATGAGGCTGCCGGACTCCGGCGTGCAATCCGCGCGCGCCAACGGAATCTGTGTGACGTGCACGGTGGTTTCGGTGATGCCGTACATGTTGACCAGCACAGGAGCGTCTTCGGCGTGCCGGTCGTACCAGTCGCCGAGCCGCGTCAGGTCGAGCGCCTCACCGCCGAAGGTG
The DNA here is from genome assembly GCF_039537405.1 of Allokutzneria multivorans. Lineage (NCBI taxonomy): Bacteria > Bacillati > Actinomycetota > Actinomycetes > Pseudonocardiales > Pseudonocardiaceae > Allokutzneria > Allokutzneria multivorans. Next base: position 565,592 of record NZ_BAABAL010000018.1, read on the forward strand.
ACCATGCGCAGCGCCAGCTTCGCGCTGAGGTCCTGCTCGTCGCGCTCAGCGGCCATGAGCTGGTAGAAGGCCGACGGGGTCTGGCTGAGCACGGTCACGCGCTCGTCGACGAGCAGCCGCAGGAAGTCTTGCGAGGAACGCGTGATCGCGTGCGGAACAACGACGAGGCGCGCGCCATGCAGCAGCGGACCCCAGATCTCCCAGACGGAGAAGTCGAAGGCGTAGGAGTGGAACATCGTCCACACGTCGTTCGGGCTGAAGTCGTACTGCCCGTCGGTCGCGGTGAACAGGCGGATGACGTTGCTGTGCGGGATGAGCACGCCCTTCGGCTTGCCCGTCGAGCCGGACGTGTAGATCACGTACGCCGGGTCCGACGCGGTGAGCGGCCGGACGCGCTCGGCGTCGGTGACCCGCGTCCCCGACAGCTCCGCGAGCGCGGCCAGCACGTCAGAAGCGTTGAGCGGCAACACGTCGGGCAAGATCGGCAGTGGCACGTCGGCGAGCACGAGCGCCGGGCGAGCGTCGTCGACCAGGTAGCGCAGGCGGTCCTCGGGGTAGCTCGGGTCCAGCGGCAGGTAGGCCGCGCCGGCGGTGGTGACGGCGAGCATCGCGATGATCATCTCCGCCGAGCGCGCGAAGGCGAGCCCGACCAGGTCCCCCGGACCGATGCCGTCCGCGATCAGCATGCGCGCCAACCGGTTCACCCGCTCGGCGAGTTCGCGGTAGCTCAGGTGCTCGTTCTCGCAGGTCAACGCGACGCGGTCGGGGAACTCCACGGCGCGCGCGGCGAACTCCTCGGCGAGCGTGGTGTCCGGCGAGCCGCCGCGACCGCCCGCCCAATCCGACAGGAGGCGGTCGCGCTCGGCCGGGCTGAGCACGTCAGCGCGGCGCAACGGGCGGACACCGAGGCCGGTGAACTCGCGCAGGTAGCGCTGGAGGCGTTGCTCCAGCACAGCGACCTCGGTGGCGGTGTAGAGACCGGGGTTCGCGTCGAGGGTGATCTCCAGGCCGTGTCCGTCGCCGCGGTCGTAAACGATCACCGACAGGTCGTCGGTCGCGGTGCCGGACAGGTAGTGCGCCCGCGCCGGGCACGCGCCGAAGCTCACCCCGTAGGTGAAGCGCATGATGTTGATGCGGTTGCAGAACAGCCGGTCCTCCTGCGTGATCGCGCCCTGTGCGCGGCGCAGCCCGCCGTAGTCGTAGTACTGGTGCGCGAGGACTCGCTTGACCTGCTTGGAGACGTGGGTCAGCAGCTCCGGGACGGTCATCCTCGGGTCCACGGCCAGCTCCAGCGGGAGCACGTTCGCGGACATGCCGGGCGTGGCCTTCGCACCAGAGGTCCGGCGCGCGGCTGCGGGCAGGCCGAGCACTTGGTGCGTGCGACCGGTCATGCGCTGGAGGAATCCGGCGACGGCCGCGATCAGCACGGTGGAGGTCGAGGTCTTCGCGTCGCGCGCCATCTCCGCCACCCGGCCGACGATCTCCGGCGGCACGTCGCAGGTGCTGCGCAGGGACAACTGGGCCGGCGCCGGGGGCCGCGCGGACAGGCTCACCGGCTCGGGCAGCTCGGCCACGTAGTCCGCCCAGAACTCGCGATCACCTTGGTACTGCTCGGATTCCCGATACGCCACGTCCGCTTCCAGCAGCGTGGTCAGCGGCGGGAACGGGCTCTCGCCGACCTCCTCACCGGCGGCGAGCCTGGTGTAGACCTCTCCGGCGCGGCGGGCGAGCAGGGCCACCGTGTAGCCGTCGCTGACGATGTGGTGGTAGGCGTGCACCCAGAGGTGCCGGTCGTCGGCGAGGCGCAGCACGGTGAAGGTGAACAGCGGTCCGGTGGCGAGGTCGAAGGGCCGCTCCAGCACGACGCGGATGCGCTCCTGCGCCATCTCCGGGCGCTCGCGCAGGTCGACCACGTCCAGCTTCCAGTCCACAGTGGACTGGATGATCTGGCGAACGCCGTTCTCGTCGTCGGTGAACCGCGCGCGCAGGCATTCCGCCTCCTCGACCAGGTGGCCGAGGGTCGTCTCGAACAGGTCCAGGTCCAGCGGACCGGTGATCTCCAGGTACTCGGCGACGTTGTGCGTGACGCCCGTGGCGTCGAGCTGGTGGGCGAACCAGATGCCGGTCTGGGCACTGGTCAGCGCTAGCGGGGTGCTGGAAGTCGACACGACAGGGGCTCCCTGGGAGTGATCGAGTGAGTCAGCGGGACTCGACGAAGGCGAGGCAGGCCGCGCGGGTGTCCTCGCCGAGCGCGATGTCCCACCCGGCGGGCACGTCCGTCGCCGCAGGCCACAGCGAGTGCTCGCCCACAGCGTTGACCAGCACCAGGAAGCGGCCGGAGGGGTCGTCGAAGGGATTGCGCACTGAAGACCTCGCGGTGAGTCGCTAGGGGCTGTGACAGTGGAGGTGGGGCCTTTTCAGGTTTGCCCCGGGGCCGCTCGATCCGGAAGCGGCGAATTCCCTATGGATCACATGCGGGCGCGGCATAGTGCGGCCTGAGCTGCGACAACGCTAAGATCACGAAGCTTTGTCGAGTACCGAGGGGACTACGACGATCGTGGCGAACGAGATGGACAGGCTGGACCTCAACCTGCTGATCCCCTTGAACGCGCTGTTGCTCGAACGCAACGTGACCAAGGCCGCCGAGCGGTTGCAGATGGCTCAGCCGTCGATGAGCGCGCTGCTGGGCAAGCTGCGGCGGCACTTCGACGACCCGCTGCTCGTGCGCGACGGCCGGGCGATGGCGCTGACCTCGTTCGCGGAGTCGCTGCGCGAGCCCGTGCAGACCGCCATGATCGCCGCCCGCGACGCGCTGACCGCGGGTGGGTCGTTCGACCCGGCGAACGACCGGCGCGCCTTCACCGTCGTGGCCAGCGACTACGTCACGACCGTGCTGCTGGCGCCTGCGCTGCGCGGCCTCGGCGCGGAGGCTCCCGGGGTGCGGGTCACCATCGAGCCGATGCGCGCGGATCTGATCAACCTGCTCCGCTCGCGGCGCTGTGACCTGCTGTTCTGGCCGTTGCAGCTGCAAGTGCCCGAGCTGATGAACTTCCCGCACACCCCGCTGTTCACCGACGAGTTCGTCGCGGTCGCCGACAAGGACAACCACGACGTCACCGAGCCGCTGACCGGCGAGGACCTCGCGACCACGCCCGCAGTCCGGGTCAACGGCGTCGGCGGGAACCGGGTGTTGTCGGAGGTGAAGCTCAGCGAGGAGATGCTGCGCCAGCCGACCGCGGTCACCGTGGACTCGTTCTCGCTGGCGCTGCGGCTGGTCTCCGGTTCGGACCTGATCACGCTGACGCAGCGGCGGCTGTTCGACGAGCTGGCGCCCGCGTACGGGCTGCGCGAGCTGAAGCTGGCCACCGAGCCGACCAAGCTGTCGATAGCGATGTTCTGGCATCCTCGCGACATGCGTTCTCCCGCGCACGTGTGGTTGCGCGAGCGCATATCGCGAGAGGCCGCCAAGCTGTGATCGAAGTACCACCGGTTTTCGTCCAGTCCACTGTGGACCGTGAGGGCGTCACCGGGCGGACGTGGACATCCTCGCTGCCCGGGATCGTCGCGGACCTGTTGTCGCGTTGGGAATGCGTGCTCGACGGCGCTGTGATGCACGGTGAGGTCGGGGTCGTCGTGCCGGTGCGGCGCGCCGGGGAAGCCTTGGTGCTCAAGGTGTCTTTCCCGCATCCCGGCAACGTCCACGAGCCTGACGCGTTCGCGGCGTGGAACGGGCGCGGCGCCGTGCTGCTGCACGAACGCGACGACTCGCAGTTCGCGATGCTGTTGGAGCGCGCCGGTTCGTCGTCCTTGGCCGAGCTCGCCGACGGCCCGGCGATCATGGCTTCAGCAGGGGAACTCCACCGTCGCCTCACCATTCCCGCGCCCGCCGGGCTGCCCCGGCTCGCCGCGCAGGCGGACGATTGGGAAGCTTCGCTGCTGCGCGATTCCGCCGAGCTACCGCACGCGCTGCCCGCACGCGTGGTGGGCGCCGCCGTCGACACTGTGCGGGAACTCGGCCGGGCTCAGCCGGAAGTCCTTGTGCACGGCGATTTCCACGCCCGCAACGTTCTGCGCGCGTCGCGTGAACCGTGGCTCGCCGTCGATCCGAAGGGCTACGTCGGCGATCCCGCTTACGACGGCGGCACCATGCTCAAGACGTGCGCCATGCTCGGCGACGCTTCTCCCTTGCGGCTACTGGACATTTTCGCCTCCGCCGCTGAGCTTTCCCGCACGCGCACGCGACGGTGGGCTCAGCTGCACGCCGTGCAGGCCGCTTTCTGGGGGCACCGCCACGGTTTCGGCATCCCCGGGCTGATCGAGTTCGCTGAGGGCCTGTCCGAAACGTTGACGTGAACCCGTCGGCCGGCGCCGAAACGCGGTCGCGGCTGCTCTGATCGCTGCTAGCGTCGCCGCCCATGCGCACCAAGCTCGTCGCCGCCGTCCTGGCCTGCTCGCTCTTCCCCATCACCGCAATCTCGGCTTCTGCCGCCGAGTCCGGCTTCGAGGGGAAGGTCCTCAACTGCGTGAACTTCAAGGTCACGCACAAGAACGGCCCGTTCGGCCAGAAGTACTCGAACCTGTACTACAACAACCACTGCGACAAGCAGGTTCGGTTGCGCGTCACGTACAAGTTCGACAACCCGGAGGAGCCGGGCCCGAACACCTCGTGCATGCTCGCGGTGAAGGCGAAGCAGAAGAGCGACCGGACCTTCGACAGCCGCATCATCAGCGTCGACGGCAACTCCGGCATCCGCAACTGCACCTGACCCGCGTCGTCACTGCGATCCCACGGCCACCAGCCTCGCGGTGATCGGTTCGAGCTCGGTCATCAACTCGTCGAGCTCGGCGGGCGAAAGGGCTTCGTACGGCGCGCCGGCCAGCTCATCGGTCAAGGCTTCGATGCGGTGTTTGGTGTCGCGGCCAGCGTCGGTGAACTTGCCGTCGGCGCCGACGAGCCCGCGCTCGCGCAGTCCGCCCATGACTTCGGCCAAGCGCGTCTTCGGCAGGTGGTGGATGCGCCCGAACGACTCCGCCGGGTAGATGCCCATCTCCAGCGCGCTGAGCACGTGCGACTCCGTACCGCCGATACGCGCGCCGACGAGAGCCGCGATGTGCCCGTCACCGCGATGCTCGCGCAACATGGTCGCGGAGTGCCACAGTCGGGCCACCGGGTCGATCGGTATCGGGAGGGTGCGCATTCCCGCGTACATCGCCCGCCCCTCCGTCGGCGCGCTCGTCGCCGCTTTCGTGGTCAGGTCCGCCGCGCGCGCCAAGCCTTCCGAGCTGGCCAGCTCCTCGCCGAGAATCCGCCTCAACGACGCCGCGCTTCCCCGCTCCCGCGCGGCGACCGAGGCTTGCGGCGAGATCGTCTCCCACGCACTCGGAATGTGCCGCGCCGCTTCCCCGTCCGCGAAGTTGTAGAACGCCGCGTGCACGACCTGCGCCGACACCCACCCCAACGGCGCCGCCCGGCTGGCGAAGTAGCCGTCCCAATAGGTGCGGTGGCCGAGCGCGGCGAGTTCCTCGTTGCACTCGTCCGCGAGGTAGGTGACGAGGCAGATCGGCTCAAGGAGCTCGAACATGCGGCGGGCGATGCTGGTCATGCTCCGCATCATCGCAGCCTCGCTTCGTCCGCGTGGCCGACTGGTTGCGGTCCTTTTCGTTCCCGCGCCCGGCGCTTGAGGTTCTTTGACCGCCAGCTCATGTCCGGACACCACCCCCGCTCGCGCGAGGAAGACTCTAGGCAGCCCGTCGCCGGGTTCGACTGTGTCGGACCACCCCCGCTCGCGCGGGGAAGACGGCGTCGGCGCGCCGACGGTGTACCTGCACACCGGACCACCCCCGCTCGCGCGGGGAAGACACTTGTTGACCTGCTGGTTTGTGAGCGTCAGGCGGTGTTTTGCATGGGTTTCCGCTGAGAGCCATGGGACACCGACCTCTGCGCAGAGTCGAGGGCGCGCGAGGAGACAGACGTGCAGGGGCGCGAGTCTAGAAGGGGGCGGGTTCGGCGATGGGGACGGGTTCGGTGGCATAAGTCTTGCCTCGTGGGGTGGTCCATTCGTGGGTGCCGTCAGACAGGTTGCGGCATTTCCAGTTGGAGTGGGTCTTCATCCGGTGATGGTGCCTGCACTTCGGGCGGAGGTTCTTGATCGTGGTGTTGGTGCCGTCGAACGGACGGCAGTGATCGAGATCGCAGCGCTGTGCGGGTTGGTTGCAGCCGATCGCGGTGCACGTCGGATACCGGGCGTTGATGAGTTCGCGTTGTTTGGCGGAGGGCCGGTAGACGTCGCTGATTTCCTCGGCCATGCCCGTGACCGGGTCGGTCAAGATCCGCTTCCAGACACCGTCGGCGGCGATCTCCCGGGCGATGCGGGGAGGAAGAGGACCGTAGCCACCGAGCATGCCGGGGTCGTTGGTGAGACCCAACGCCGCAGTGATCGGCATCGTGAGATAGACCGTCGTCCTGCCCGCCGGAGTGGGGGTATCCCTGCCCAGCAACAAGTCCTTGGCGACATCGGAGCGCTTCTGGTCCAGAGTCCGGTCGTCCTTGGGCAGGGACCGGGCGATGCGATCGACGTGGTCGAAAGCCAAGGCGGCGTCGTGGGCGGTCATCAACAACCGCAGCAACGCCATGCCGTCTTCGAGGGGGACCTTCTCCACCAACCGGGCCTTGCGTTTTTCTTCGTGGCGGCGGTCAGCGGCGGTGGGATCGAGACGGTGGATGTAGCGGATCGCATACCGGCGGGTCGCGGTGTAGTTGTTCACCGACGCGTGCGCCAACAACGCCTCCTCAGCGATGGCGGCATGCACGAGCGTCAGATTGCGCAGCAGGTCCAGGATCATCAACGCCTTGCCCTCATCAACACGGCCCTCTACCAACGCCTTCAACACCAACGGGCGCGCGGAGAGATCGGATGCGCGGTCCAACAGACGGTTGGCTTTCGCGCGGGTTACGCGCAGCAGGGGCATGAGCATGTTCTCGGCATACTCACGATCACACGCATCAAGATCAGACACGTAACCCACCAACACAGTCGAGAAGTCGGCTACGGCTTTGCCGATCGCGGTGTAGGCGGCGTGCAGGAGTTCATCGGGATCATCAGGGGGCACAACACAATTCTACTCCCGCAAAATAGACGATCATGGCCCTAGAGGGTGAATTCCCAAGCGCCACAAAGAAAAAGCAAGCCAGGCGGCCCAACCCAACCGCCTCCAAAGCCAAAGCGGCACGAAGAGCACTCCCCCAGCCAACAGCACACCGCGCCGAAACACAGTCACAGCAAGCAAAACAACAACAGCAGCAGACAGGACCTGCAGAGAGAGCCACGGCAGAGTGCGCCCGAACACCAAAGGCCACAATGGCAACTTCGCGTTACTCATCAACAAGAACATGTAGATCAACCACGCGAACATAACAGCCAGAGCAGCCGAAGCGAGCGATGCGACCGACTGCCGAACGCAGGGCGCCAGCGGCGGACGAAGCCGCTCAGGGCGTAGCCGAGAAAGGCCAGGCCCAGAACGGCGAGGACGGTGATCTGGACCTTGCCGGACTCCCAACTGGCGAGGGGAGCCAGGGCCTGCTGAGGAAATCCTGGTGGGGCGAGGGGTCCGAGGAGCCGACGAGCGGAGCGTAGCCGGGGGCCAGCTCGGGCAGGCGCTCGTAGCCGGTGATGGTGCGGTGCGAGGCGTGGTCGGCGTCGGGAAGGACGTGGAGGGTGTGGTGGCGCACGTTGTCCTGGAAAGCGAGCATTACGAGCCAAACTCTGAAATCTGGTTCTGCGACTACGACGGCCGCTTCCGCCGCAGCAGGTCCCGTTCGGCCACTTGCGAAGCCAGCTCGATCGCGGCGTCGTAGGCGACAGCGGCCTCAGCGGTACGGCCGAGGCGCTGCAACAGGTCGGCGCGCACGGCGTGGAACAAGTGGTAGCGCTGGAGATCAAGAGCCTCGACCAGCTCCAACCCCGCCGCGGGCCCGGACACTTCGGCGATCGCCACGGCTCGGTTGAGCGCGACGACAGGGGTCGGCGTGAGCGCCACCAGCTGGTCGTAGAGCAGCACCACCTGGTGCCAGTCCGTCGGCGGTTCGCTGTGCACGGCGTTGATCGCGGCCTGGATCTGGTACGGGCCAGGTTGGTTGCGGCGCAAGCACTTCCGCACCAGGGCCTGCCCCTCGGCGATCAGCGCGGAGTCCCACAACCGCCGGTCCTGGTCGGCCAGCAGCACCAACTCCCCCGCCCCCGTGACCCGCGCGGCGCGGCGGGACTCGATGAGCAGCATCAACGCCAGCAGTCCGTCCACCTCGGGCTCGTCGGGCATCAGCGCGGCGAGCTGCCTGCCGAGCCGGATCGCCTCGCCGCACATTGCGTCGCGCCCGGCGCCGTACCCCTCGGTGAAGATCAGGTAGACCACGGCGAGCACCGCGCGCAGCCGGTCGGGCAGGTCGGCGTCATCGGGCACGCGGTACGGGATGCGCGCGTCGCGGATCTTGCCCTTCGCGCGCACGAGGCGCTGCGCCATCGTCGCCTCGGGCACCAGGAACGCGCGGGCGATCTCCGCCGTGGACAGCCCGCCGAGCAGCCGCAACGTCAACGCGACCCGCGCCGCGGGTGCCAGAGCCGGGTGACAGCAGGTGAAGATCAACCGAAGTCGTTCGTCCTGCACGGGCCCCTCGACGACCGGCACCGGAACGTGCAGCAGGGCGGCCTCGGCGTGTCGCTGGTCGCGCGTGGCCTCGCGGCGCAGCCGGTCCACGGCGCGGTTGCGGGCGGTGGTGATGATCCACCCGGCCGGGCTCGGCGGAAGCCCGTCGGACGGCCACTTCCGCACGGCGACGGCGAAAGCGTCCTGGACCGCCTCCTCGGCGATGTCGATGTCGCCGAAGACGCGGACCAGGACCGACACCGCGCGCCCGTACTCCTCGGTGAAGACGCGCGCGATGTCCACTAGCAGGAACTGCCGTCCTGCATCGGACGCACCTCGATCGGCAGCGTGATCACCTTCGCCAGGCGCCGCCCCCACTCCAGCGCCTCGTCGAGGTCAGCGGCCTGGATGATCGTGAAGCCGCCGAGGTGCTCGCGGCCCTCGGTGAACGGACCGTCGGTGACCAGCACTTCCTCGCCCTTGGCGCGCAGCACGGTCGCGGTGCTCGGCTCGTGCATCCCACCCGCGAAGACCCACGCGCCCTTGGCCCGCATCTCCTCGTTGAGCGCGTCCAGCTCGCGCATGATCGGGTCGAGCACCTCGGGCGCGGGCGCCGGGCCGTCGGGCTGGTAGATGCTGAGCATGTACTGCTTCACGAGTGCCTCCAGGGCTCGTTCGGGCGTTTACACCCTCTACACGAACGCCGGAGGCGCAAATCGACACACGGCTCCCAGATAAATCTCAGAGGGCCGGACTCAAAGCGCGTAATGGGCGATCATCCGGCTCAGCTCGGTGACGTCGGAGCTGCCCTTGAACTCCAACCGGACCTTGCCGAGGCCGCTGAACCACAGCTCCAGCTCGGCGTCCAGGTCGAAGGTGCCCGCGCTCTCCACGGAGAACGCCTGCACCTTGGCGTACGGCAGGGAGGTGAAGTCGCGCTTCTTGCCCGTGATGCCCTGCACGTTCACCGCGATCAGCCGTTTGGTGGTGAAGGCCACGAAGTCGCGCACCGACTTGAACGCGGCGACGACCTCCTCACCAGGGATGATCAGCGGACTGATCGACCCGAGGACGTCTTCCACCCGACAGGGGGACAGCTTGAAAACCGACGCCTTCTGGAAGTCAATCATGGGACCACCGTAGCGTTCACCCCGAACCGACCGAGGAGATCGAGGACCACACCGTGCTCACGATGCAGGAAGCGTTGCTCGCGCTGACGAAGTACTGGACCGACCGGGGCTGCATGATGGTGCAGCCGTTCAACACCGAGGTCGGGGCGGGCACGCTGAACCCGGCGACGGTGCTGCGGGTGCTGGGCCCCGAGCCGTGGCGGGTGGCCTACGTCGAGCCCAGCGTGCGGCCCGACGACGCGCGCTACGGCCAGAACCCGAACCGGTTGCAGACCCACACCCAGTTCCAGGTGATCCTCAAGCCCGACCCGGGCAACCCGCAGGAGCTGTACCTGGGCAGCCTCAAGGCGCTCGGCATCGACGTCGAGGCCAACGACGTGCGCTTCGTCGAGGACAACTGGGCCTCCCCCGCGCTCGGCGCGTGGGGCCTGGGCTGGGAGGTGTGGCTGAACGGGCTGGAGATCACCCAGTTCACCTACTTCCAGCAGGCCGGTGGCATGACGCTGGACCCCGTGTCGGTGGAGATCACCTACGGCGTCGAGCGGATCATGATGGCGCTGCAGGGCGTGGACCACTTCAAGGACATCGCCTACGCGCCCGGCATCTCCTACGGCGAGGCCTTCGGCCAGGCCGAGTACGAGATGAGCCGCTACTACCTCGACGACGCCGACGTGGCCACCAACCGCAGGCTGTTCGAGGACTACGCCGCCGAGGCCGAGCGCCAGCTGGAGCAGCGCCTCCCGGTGCCCGCGCACTACTTCGTGCTCAAGTGCTCGCACACCTTCAACGTGCTCGACTCGCGCGGCGCGGTGTCCACGACCGAGCGCGCCAAGGCGTTCGGGCGGATGCGTGGCCTGGCGCGGCGCGTGGCGAAGCTGTGGGCGGAGCGGCGCGAGGAGCTGGGCCACCCGCTCGGCCTCGCCGAACTCCCCGCCGCCGTCGCGCTGCCGTCGGCGCTGCCCACGACGGACAAGCCTGAGACGCTGCTCTTCGAGATCGGCACCGAGGAGCTGCCCGCCGCCGAGGTCACCAAGACCGCCGAGGCCGTGCGCCAGTCGATCACCGCCCGGCTCGGCGGCACGCGCCTGGAGCACGGCGAGGTCCGCGCGCACGCGACGCCGCGCCGCGTCGTGATCACCGTGGACGCGGTCGCGCCGCGCGAGGCCGACGCGGAGAAGACGGTCAAGGGGCCGCGCGCCTCCGCCGCCTTCGACGCCGAGGGCAACCCGACCAAGGCGGCGCAGGGCTTCGCGCGCGGTCAGGGCATCGACCCGAGCGAGCTCCAGAAGATCGACGTCGGCGGCGTCGAGCACGTCGGCGTGATCAAGACCGAGATCGGCCGCACCGCGGTCGAGGTGCTCAGCGAGCAGCTGGCGCAGGTCGTCGGCGAACTGCGCGCGGACAAGAACATGCGGTGGAACGACCCGAAGCTGTCGTTCACCCGCCCCGTGCGCTGGCTCGTCGCGCTGCTCGGCGACGTCGAGATCCCGGTTGCCGTCTCCGCGCTGGCCAGCGGTCGCGAAACCCGCGTGCACCGCACCGCCGCCGCGCCGGCCGTGCGCGTGCCCGGCGCTGACGGTTACCTCGATCTCCTCGCGCAGCACGGGATCGTGGCCGACGCCGGCGCGCGGCGTGATCAGATCGTCGCCGCCGCCGCTGAGCTGGCCGCCTCCGTCGACGGCGTCGTCGAGGGCGAGGACGCGCTGCTGGAGGAGATCACCAACCTGGTGGAGCAGCCGAACGCGCTGCTGGGTTCCTTCGAGGAGCGCTACCTTGAGCTGCCCTCGGAGATCCTCACCACCGTGATGCGCAAGCACCAGCGGTACCTGCCGGTGCGCGCCGCCGACGGCTCACTGCGGCCGAAGTTCGTCGCCGTCGCGAACGGGGACTGCGACCCGGACGTGGTGCGCGCGGGCAACGAGGCGGTGCTGCGGGCGCGCTACGAGGACGCGGCGTTCTTCTGGCGCGCCGACCTCCAGGTCAGCCCGCAGGACATGAAGGCCGGGCTGGACAAGCTCGCTTTCGAGGAGCGGCTGGGCTCGATGGCCGACCGCGCCAAGCGCATCGCGGGCATCGCGCTCGCGCTGGACGCCGAACTGTCCACTGAGGACGGTGAGACGCTCGCGCGCGCGGCGGAGCTGGCGAAGTTCGACCTGGCGTCGCAGATGGTCGTCGAGCTGACCAGCCTCGCGGGCGTGATGGCGCGCGAGTACGCGCTGCGCGCGGGCGAGACCCCGGCCGTCGCGACGGCGCTGTTCGAGATGGAGCTGCCCAGGACCGCGGGCGGCGCGCTGCCGACCACGGTGCCCGGCGCGGTGCTGTCGCTGGCCGACCGGCTCGACCTGCTCGTCGGCCTGTTCGGCGTCGGCGCCAACCCCACCGGCAGCTCCGACCCGTTCGGCCTGCGGCGTGCCGCGCTCGGCGCGATCGGTGTGCTGCGGGGCGTTCCCGCGCTCAACGGCGTCAAGCTCGGCGCGGCGTTGGAGCTGGCGGCGGAGCAGTTCCGCGCGCAGGGCGTTGACATCCCCGAGCAGGCGCTGACCGACGCGCGGGAGTTCGTGCTCCGGCGCTTCGAGCTGCACCTGATCGACGCGGGCAACCCGCACCAGTTCGTCGGCGCGGTGCTCCCGCTCGCGGACAGCCCGGCGACGGCCGACCGGACGCTGGCCGAGCTGACGCGGCGCGCGGGTGACGCTTCCTTCGGCGAGCTGGTCGCGGCGTTGCAGCGGGTGCGTCGCATCGTGCCCGCCGACACCGCGCCGTCGCTGAACGCCGAGCACCTGAAGGAGCCCGCTGAGCGCGCCGTTCTCGACGCGCTGGGCGACGCGCGCGACGCACTGCCCGCCGAGGCTCCGCTGAGCGTGTTCGTCGACGTGGCCGAGGTGTTGACCGCGCCGATCAACACCTTCTTCGACGACGTCATGGTGATGGCCGAGGACCCCGACGTGCGCGCCGCGCGGCTGGGCCTGCTCGCCTCGATCAGCGACTTCGCCGGGCGGCAGCTGGACTGGCAGGCGCTGGGCACGGAGCTGACGCCGACCCGCTGAGCGTGCTCCACCCCGAAGGCCGCCACCCGTGATCAACTGCGGGCGGCGGCCTTCTTGCACACCTCTGACCAGCGCTACTACCGTTCGAGACACCATGACGAGAACCGCTGACGACACGTTCATCCACCAGGCGCGCCGCAAGCAGTTGATCGGCTGCGCCGTCGAGGTGATCGCCGAGCTGGGGCTGGCCAACGCCTCCACCGTGCGCATCGCCGAGCGGGCCGGTGTCAGCCGCGGGGTGCTCACCTACCACTTCCGCGACCGCGCTGAGTTGATCGAGCAGGTCGTCCAGCACGTGTACGTCCTCGGCGCGGAGCTGATCGGCCCGAAGATGGTTGCGGCGCGGTCCCCGCGCGAGGCGCTGCTGACGTTCATCCGGGGCAGCGTCGAGCTGTACGCCGCGCACCCTCAGGACATGCTGGCGCTGACCGAGATCTTCGCGGCCAGCCGCACCGAGCGCGCCGAGGACCAGCGGCACCAGCAGGAGGTCTCCGACCTCTCGCGCATCCTGCTCGCCGGGCAGGAGCAGGGGCAGTTCCGCGACTTCGATGTGAACGTCATGTGCCGCAGCATTCGGGGCGCGCTCGATGGCGCGCTGAGCCACGTGCTCGCGGGCGGCGAGGTCGAGCCGTACGCCGCCGAGCTGCTGGCGATCTTCGACGCGGCGACGCGCGCCTAGTCCCAGGTCACAGACTTCTTCGCTAGTGCGCGCTCGCAGATTAAACAGGCATGCTAAATTTTGGACATGCATTCCAACAGAGCGTGCCTCGCCACGGCGCTGGCCGCAGTCCTGCTGGCCGGGTGCTCGCCCCAGGGTCAGGCCTCGCCCGCAGAGCTGACGGTCCGCGTGGACAGCGGCGAGCTGCGCGGGATCGCCACCGCGAAGAGCCGCCAGTTCCTCGGAATCCCTTTTGCCAAGCCGCCCGTGGGCGCGCTGCGCTGGCAGCTGCCGCAACCGCCCGACAAGTGGGACGGCGTCCGCGACGCGAGCCGGTTGGGTCCCATGTGCCCGCAGGCCGCGCCCGACGGCAAGCCGGTGCTGACCGAGGACTGCCTGGTCCTCAACGTGACGACGCCGCGCGCGCAGCGCCCCGACCGCAAGCTGCCGGTCATGGTGTGGCTGCACGGCGGCGGTTTCACCAGGGACAGCGGCAACATGTACGACGTGCAGCGGATGGCCGACCAGGGCGGCGTGATCGTCGTGACGGCGAACTACCGGCTCGGCGTGCTCGGCTACCTCGGCCTGCCGGGGCTGGCCGGATCGGGCAACTTCGGCCTCGCCGACCAGTTCGCGGCCGTCGAGTGGGCCGACCGCAACGCCGCCGCGTTCGGCGGGGACCCCGGCAACGTCACCGTGTTCGGCCAGTCCGCAGGCGGCATGTCGACCTGCGCGATGATCACTTCGCCGAAGGCGCGCGGGCTGATCGACAAGGCGATCATCTCCTCCGGCTCCTGCGAGCTGAACTGGCCGACTGGCGGCCTGTTCCCCGGCGCCCCCGAGCACGGCCCGTACGTCCCGCTCGCGAAGGGCGTCGCGGACGGGCTCTCCGCCGCCTCCGGGCTCGGTTGCTCGCCGGATTCGGCACTGGAGTGCTTGCGCGGCAAGACCGTTGAGCAGCTGATGCCGATCATGCAGTCGTTCGCCGACCACGTCGCCTATGGCACCGATCTGTTGCCCAAGGACCCGAAGAAGGCGTTGCGCGACGGGGATTTCGCGAAGATCCCGGTGATGTCAGGCGGTGCCAGGGACGAGGCGCGCTCCTTCGTCGGCGGTGCGCTCATGTACAACCCCGAGCTGATCACCGAGAAGACCTATCCGACGTTGCTGTCCAAGGCTTTCGGCGCTCGCGCGGACGCCGTGGCGAAGGAGTACCCGATCGCCGAGTACGGCTCCGCCGGGCTCGCGTGGGCGACCGTGAACAGCGATCAGTCGTGGGCGTGCCAGGCTCAGGAGGGCCACCGTCTGCTCGCCAAGCACACCAGCGTGTTCGCCTTCGAGTTCGCCGACGAGAAGGCGCCCAACGTCAACCAGATCACCGTGCCCGGCCTGCCCATGGGCCCGACGCACGCGACCGAACTGCCGTCGCTGTTCGAACTCAACGGCGTCGACCTGCTGCGTGAGGAAGGGCAGCGCGAGCTGGGCCGCACGATGGTCGGCTACTGGACGCAGTTCGCGCACACCGGCGATCCGAACCACGCGGGTGCTCCGAGCTGGCCCGCGACCACCGACGGCAAGCAGGCCCAGCGCCTGGCGCCCGGTGACGTGAGGCCGGTCGACGTCTCCGCCAGCCACAAGTGCGCTTTCTGGGCGGCGCGGTAGTTCGCTGCTGTACTCCGCCAGCGTTTGCTGGCGGAGTACGGCTGGTCAGCGCAGTTCGAGGACCTTGCTCTGCGCGGAGTGCTTGCCGTTGAACACGACCGCCTCGAAAGAGCCCTTGTGCCCCTTGGCGTCCGGCCAGCCCTTGAGCTTCAGGCCCGGCGTCATCGGAGTGCACGCCTCGAAGCGGCGGCAGATCTCGATCTTCACGTTCTTCTTGGCCGCCTCGGTCGCGGCGTGGCCGGTCGCGACGAGCTGCCCGCCCTGGAGCACCAGGCACGCTCGCAGGCCGCCCACCTCGGCACCGCACCCGTTGTCGGCGGCGGAGGCCGAGCCCGCGAGGGCCGGGACGACACCCGCCGCGACAACCACGGCGAGCACGAAACGCTTGATCATGAATACCTCTCAAGAAAGGGGAATCGACGAACTCTGATTCGCGGGCAACCGTACGCAGACACCCCGGAAACGCAATTTCTTCGGCCGACACCAAAAAGTCGCCCAAGGAATGTCAATGACCATGAGAAATGTCATTCGCTTCGGGGTTGGGGTGTCTTCAAGACCACCCAACCCCCCTGTTGATCATCGCTAACCGCCGCAAACCCCGCGCGCGATGAGGGTTTGCCGCCGTTGAAGACCGCTGGGGCGGGGGTTCGCGGGTCTTGAAGACCGGCGAACAGGGCGGCTGGCGGGACGCGGCCTGGCACGCCACGGCGTCGTTGGGCGGCCTGATCCGCGCTGTGGCCGTGGCACGTAGGCTCGACGGTGTGGGCGTCGCAAACCCATGCTGAATCCGCGCCGCACGCCGTAGAACAGCAGGTCAACAAGTGTCTTCCCCGCGCGAGCGGGGGTGGTCCGTCTCGGAGCATGGCCATCTGCTCGTCCAAGGCGTCTTCCCCGCGCGAGCGGGGGTGGTCCCACGTCCACATCGCAGGTCGGGTCCAGGATCGCGGTCTTCCCCGCGCGAGCGGGGGTGGTCCGTCCAGCCGCGCCACCATCCGCGACGACCGGGTGTCTTCCCCGCGCGAGCGGGGGTGGTCCCCGCCGCACGTGCCTACAAGGAACTCAAGGCTGGTCTTCCCCGCGCGAGCGGGGGTGGTCCCCCTTCGTCGTAGGCGGACTGGTCGGCAAGATTGTCTTCCCCGCGCGAGCGGGGGTGGTCCGGTGACGGCGAGATCGCCAGCCAGAAAAGAATGGTCTTCCCCGCGCGAGCGGGGGTGGTCCCTCCCGCAGCGGCGACGGCGCACCCGGCTTGACGTCTTCTCCCCGCGCGAGCGGGGGTGGTCCGGTCTGCGCGGCGGCCAGGCCGAGCTTGACGGGGTCTTCCCGGCGCGAGCGGGGGTGGTCCCCACGTGTCCAGGGCCACCGGATAGGGGTGTGGCCTTCCCCGCGCGAGCGGGGGTGGTCCCATGAACCGCCGCACGGTCATTCCCATCCGTCCGTCTTCCCCGCGCGAGCGGGGGTGGTCCAGGCATCGACCTGCCCGGCGGTCTGAAGAGCGGGTCTTCCCCGCGCGAGCGGGGGTGGTCCGAACTGTGGGACGCCTTGCGCTCCTGCTCGCGCACACGAGCGGGTGCTCCGCCAGCGCGCCCCGCACCCCTCCGGCCAACCGCCACTCCCCGCACGAGCAGGGAAGAACGCGGCCCCCACCGTCCACAATGGACCGAACGGGGGCAGGGCGGAGGCCGACCGGTGTCACCCGGGTAGTTGACAACGATCAACATCAGAGTTTCTTCGGGGGATCCGCACAGCGCTTCGGGTAAACTCGACGCCCAGGTCGAGAGGCGCTGCAACGGGCTGCCGGGAACACACCCCAGCCCGCCACGCTCGACCCTGCACGATCCGCGACAAGGGCGCCTCCCATCGGGGAGGTAGGCCGTGAGCAGGATCCAGGAACTTCGGGAGCTCTTCGACAGCCGTGTGGCCGTGCTGGACGGCGCGTGGGGCACGATGTTGCAGAACGCCAAGCTGGCGCCGGAGGACTACCTGGCGGACTGGCTCGCGAACCACACCCACGACGTCACCGGCGACCCTGACCTGCTGAACCTGACCCGGCCGGACGTCATTCTGGACGTGCACCGGCAGTACCTGGCGGCGGGCGCGGACATCACGACCACGAACACCTTCACCGCGACGAGCATCGGGCAGGCCGACTACGGCCTGGAGTCCCGCGTGCGCGAGATGAACCTGCGCGGCGCGGAGCTGGCCCGCCAGGCGGCCGACGAGGTGGGCGGGCGCTTCGTCGCCGGGTCGATCGGGCCGCTCAACGTCACGCTCTCGCTCTCCCCCAAGGTCGAGGACCCGGCCTTCCGCGCGGTGACCTTCGACCAGGTCAAGGACTCCTACGCGGAGCAGATCCAGGCGCTGGCCGAGGGCGGCGTCGACATCCTGCTGATCGAGACGATCTTCGACACGCTCAACTGCAAGGCCGCGATCGCCGCCGCGCGCGAGGTGGCGCCGGAGCTGCCGCTGTGGATCTCGGTGACCATCGTCGACCTGAGCGGGCGCACGCTCTCCGGCCAGACCGTCGAGGGGTTCTGGACCGCGATCGAGCACGCGAACCCGCTGGTCGTCGGCGTGAACTGCTCGCTGGGGGCCGAGGAGATGCGCCCGCACGTCGCGGAGCTGGCGCGCTTCGCCGACACCTACACGGCCTGCCACCCCAACGCCGGTCTGCCCAACGCCTTCGGCGGCTACGACGAGACGCCGGAGCAGACCGCCGCGCTGCTGCGCGACTTCGCCGACGAGGGCATGGTCAACGCCGTCGGCGGTTGTTGTGGCACCTCGCCCGCGCACATCAAGCAGATCGCGTCGGTGGTCAAGGGCCTGCCGCCGCGCACGGTCGCGCAGCCGCGCCGCAGCAGCCGCTTCAGCGGCCTCGAGCCCTTCGAGATCCAGCCCGACACCGGTTTCATCATGATCGGTGAGCGGACGAACGTGACCGGCTCGGCGCGCTTCCGCAGGCTGATCGAGGGCGACAACCACCAGGCCGCCGTGGACGTGGCGCTGGAGCAGGTGCGCGGCGGCGCGAACCTGCTGGACGTGAACATGGACGCCGACCTGCTCGACAGCGAGCGGGCGATGACCACCTTCCTGAACCTGATCGCGACCGAACCCGAGGTCGCGCGCATCCCGGTGATGATCGACAGCTCGCGCTGGAGCGTGCTGGAGGCGGGCCTGAAGTGCGTGCAGGGCAAGGGAGTCGTCAACTCCATCAGCCTCAAGGAGGGTGAGGAGCCGTTCCTGGCGCAGGCGCGCCGCATCCGCGACTACGGCGCGGGCGTCGTGGTGATGGCCTTCGACGAGCAGGGCCAGGCCGACACCACCGAGCGCAAGGTCGCGATCTGCGCGCGGGCCTACGACCTGCTGACGCAGCAGGCGGGTTTCCCGGCCGAGGACATCATCTTCGACCCGAACGTGCTCGCGGTGGCCACCGGCATCTCCGAGCACGACAGCTACGCCAAGGAGTTCATCGACGCGCTGCCGCTGATCAAGCAGCGCTGTCCGGGCGCGCGGACCAGCGGCGGCATCTCGAACCTGTCGTTCTCCTTCCGGGGCAACGACGTCGTGCGCGAGGCGATGCACTCCGCGTTCCTGCTGCACGCCGTGCGCGCGGGCCTGGACATGGGCATCGTCAACGCCGGCCAGCTCGCGGTCTACGCCGACATCCCGGCGGACCTGCTGGAGCTCGTCGAGGACGTGATCTTCAACCGGCGCGAGGACGCCACCGACCGGCTGGTCGCCTTCGCCGAGACCGTCAGCGGCAAGGGCACCAAGCGCGCGGTCGACCTGTCCTGGCGGGAGGGCACGGTCGCCGAGCGGCTCTCGCACGCGCTGGTGCACGGCATCGTGGACTTCATCGAGGACGACACCGAGGAGGCCCGGCAGCAGTTCCCCCGGCCGCTCAACGTCATCGAGGGCCCGCTGATGGACGGCATGAAGATCGTCGGCGACCTGTTCGGCGCGGGCAAGATGTTCCTGCCGCAGGTGGTCAAGAGCGCGCGCGTGATGAAGCGCTCGGTGGCCTACCTGGAGCCGTTCATGGAGGCGGAGAAGGAGAAGGCGCGCCTGGAGGGCCGCGTCGAGGCCGAGCGCGGTCAGGGCAAGGTCGTGCTCGCCACGGTCAAGGGCGACGTGCACGACATCGGCAAGAACATCGTCGGCGTCGTGCTGGGCTGCAACAACTACGAGGTGATCGACCTCGGCGTGATGGTGCCCGCCGCGCGCATCCTGGACACCGCCGTCGCCGAGGGCGCCGACGTGATCGGCCTGTCCGGGCTGATCACGCCGTCGCTGGATGAGATGGTGTCGGTCGCGGCGGAGATGGAGCGCCGGGGCCTGAAGCTGCCGCTGCTGGTCGGCGGCGCGACGACCTCGAAGCAGCACACCGCCGTGCGCATCGCCCCCGCCTACGACCACAGCACCGTGCACGTGCTGGACGCCTCGCGAGTGGTCGGCGTGGTGTCGGACCTGCTGGACGCCGACCGCGCCGAGGAGTTGGACACGGCCAACCGCGCCGACCAGGAGCGACTGCGCGAGCAGCACGCCGCCAAGCAGCGCGTGCCGTTGCTGTCGGTCGCCGACGCGCGCGCGAACGCGGAGCAGGTGTCCTTCGAGGGGCTGCCCACGCCCGCGTTCACCGGCGTGCGCGTGGTGGAGCCGAGCATCACCGAACTGCGCGAGATGATCGACTGGCAGTTCCTGTTCCTGGCGTGGGAGCTCAAGGGCAAGTACCCGGCCATCCTGGAGCAGCCGGTCGCGCGCGAGCTCTTCGACGACGCCAACACGCTGCTCGACAAGATCATCGCCGACGGCTCGTTCCAGGCGAAGGGCGCCTACGGCTTCTGGCCCGCGCGCTCGGTCGGCGATGACATCGTGCTCGACTGCGGCACGAGCTTCCCGATGCTGCGCCAGCAGACCAAGAAGCCCGACGGCCGCCCGAACCGCTGCCTCACCGACTACATCGCGCCCGAGGGCGACCACCTCGGCGGCTTCGCCGTGGCCATCCAGGGCGCGGAGGACCTCGCCGCGAAGTACGAGGCCGCGCACGACGACTACAAGGCGATCATGGTGAAGGCGCTGGCCGACCGGCTCGCCGAGGCCTTCGCCGAGCACATCCACCTCCAGGCCCGGCGGGACTGGTTCGAGCCGGACGCGCAGCCGCTGCTGGCCGACCTGCACGCCGAGCGCTTCCGCGGCATCCGGCCCGCGCTGGGCTACCCGGCCAGCCCCGACCACAGCCAGAAGCAGGAGCTGTTCGACCTGCTCGACGCGGACACGCTCAAGATCGGGCTGACCGAGTCCTTCGCGATGACCCCGGCGGCGGCCGTCAGCGGGCTGATCTTCGCCCACCCCTCGTCGCGGTACTTCACCGTCGGCAGGCTGGGCAAGGACCAGGTCACCGACTACGCGCGGCGGCGCGGCGCGGAGCTGGCCGAGATCGAGCGCTGGCTGCGCCCGAACCTGGACTACACCCCGGAGTAGGGCACAACCGCTGGTTGTGGGGTTGGTTGTTTGCCCTGGCGGGGCGCGTGGTGGCTTGATCTCTCGCTGTGTGGTGGCTCTGGACGGCGTACGCGGTGAGCACGGCGGGCACCTGGCTCGCCTTCGACGCGTTCCCGATGATCGCGATCCTGGTGCTGGACGCGGGCCCGGCGGAGGTCTCCGCGCTGGCGGCGGCGGGTCTCGCCGTCGGCGCGGTGCTGGCGGTCCCGCTCGGGCCGTGGGTGGAGGTCCGGAGCAAGCGCCCGGTGATGATCGCGATGGACCTCGTGCGGTGCGCGGCGGTGCTGAGCGTGCCGGTGGCGTTCGCGCTGGGCTGGCTCAGCTTCGCCCAGCTCCTGCTCGTCTCGGTGGTGGTGATCGCGGCCGACATCACGTTCACGGCGGCCAGCGGAGCCCTGGTCAAGGCCCTCGCTCCGCCTGAGCAGCTGCTGCGCGTGAACGGGCGCTTCGAGGCGACGATGTGGACCGCCTCCGCGCTCGGCCCGCCGTTGGGGGCGGCGGCGCTCGGCGTGTTCGGTCCGGTGATCACGGTGGTGGCCAACGGGATCAGTTACGTGCTGTCGGCGATGGCGCTGCGAATGGTCGGCCCGGAGCCACCGGCGCCCGCGAAGGCGCACCGGTTCAGCCGCGCCGACGTGGTGCAGGGGTGGCGGCACGTGCTGGCCGACCCGGTGCTGCGGCGGTTCTTCGCCAACACGCTGCTGGTCAACGGCTTGATCATGGCGACGTCGCCGCCGTTCGCGGTCCTCATGCTCGGCGAGCTCGGCTTCGCGCCGTGGCAGTACGGCCTCGCGTTCGGGATCGCGTGTCTCGGCGGCCTGGTCGGCTCGCGCGTGGTCCATCCGCTGGTGGCGCGCTTCGGCCGGGACCGGGTCATGATCGTCGCGGGCGCGCTGCGCACGTGCTGGCCGGTCGGTTTGGGCTTCGTGCACCCCGGCGTGGGCGGCCTCGTCCTGGTCATCGGCGTCGAGTTCGTGCTGATCCTGTGCATGGGTGTGTTCAACCCCGTCTTCGCCACGTACCGGTTGGAGCGTGTGCCGAAGGACCGCGTCGTGCGCGTGCTGTCGGCGTGGTCGATCACGAGCAAGGCCGCGACCGCCCTGCTCACCGGCCTGTGGGGTGCACTGGGCGGGCTCATCGGCGCCCGAGCCGCGATCACCGTCGCCGGAGTGCTCCTGCTCGCCACACCGCTCCTGCTTCCCGGTTTGAAGCTTTTCGGCCGCTCTCCAGGACATCTCGCGTAGAACTGCCAACAGATGCTTCAACGATACGGTTGAGTCATGACTCCGCAGGACTCCGCTTGGGCGTGCGATGACCTCGGCACCGCGCTCACGAACCTCCTCGACTCGTTCCCCACGCGTCCCCGCCTGCTCGGGCTCGGCGAGCCCATGCACTTGGAGGAGACTTTTCCCAGGCTGCGCAACAGGTTCTTCCAGCACCTGGTCGAGCACGAGGGCTACCGCTGCGTGGCGATCGAGAGCGACTGCCTCTCCGGGCTGCTCGTCGACGACTACGTGACCAACGGTGCCGGCTCACTCGAAACCGTGCTGCGGAACGGTTTCAGCCACCGCGTGGGCGAGTACGGGGCGACCCGCGAGCTGATCACGTGGATGCGCGAGTTCAACGAGGCCCGTCCGTCCAGCGACCAGGTGCGCTTCGCGGGCTTCGACGCGCCACTGGAGATGATCTCCGCCGCGAGCCCCCGGCAGGCCCTGCTCGAAGTCCACAGCTACCTCGCCGGGGCCGATCTTCCTTGTACCGCTGAGGAGATCGACCGGCTCATCGGTGACGACGCGGCGTGGACGTCGACCGAGGCGATGATGGATCCGGCGAGGTCCCTCGGCGGCTCGGCGGAGGTGAAGCAGCTGCGTCTGATCGCCGACGAGCTGCAAGCGCTGTTGCTGACCGAGTCACCCCGGTTGATCTCCGCGACCTCGCTGGAGTCGTGGAAGCGGGCCGCTCTGCACGCGCGCACCGCGACCGGGCTGCTGCGCTACCACGCCGCGGCCGCCGACACCTCGCCGCGGCGCATCTCCCGGATGCTCGGGCTGCGGGAGGCGATGATGGCGGAGAACCTCGCCGCGCTCACGCAGCGGACGCTCCTCTTCGCCCAGAACAGCCACCTCCAGCGCCACCCGAGCGTCTGGGAGCTTGCCGGACAGCGCTTGGAGTGGTGGGGCGCCGGGGCGATCATGTCGGCTCAGCTCGGCGACGAGTACGCCTTCATCGCGCTGGCACTGGGTTCCGCACCCCACCACGGGCTCCCGGCGCCGCAGCCGGACACCTTCGAGGGCGTGCTGTCCGAGCTGCCCGGCGATGAGTACCTGTTCAACTCGCGGCAGCTCGCCGCGGCCCTCGACGGGCAGAACTTGGTGCTGCGCAAAGACCAGGCTACCCATCAGGGGTACTTCCCGTTCGACACGCGGCACCTTCACGACACCGACGGCATCGCGTTCCTGAAGCACGTTCCGTCAGTCGACGCCGATGCTCATCGCTGACACCAGGTTCTTCTCGGTGAACCCCACGGTCGCCCCGACACCCGGTCCTTCGATACGCATCTGCGTGTCGTTCTCCTGCACGCGAAGACCCCGGTTGACGGCGTAGGAACGGAAAGCGCGGCGCTGGTCGTAGAGACGCAGCTCCGCCAAGCTCCTTTGCAGCACAAGGGACACTCGCGCGAAGTCCGGCTCGGGCAGGGCGAACGACGGGTGCTCGATGAGCATGCCGAAACGCGTACCGCGGCCGACCGAGGCCGCGTAGCCGGTCCACCGGCCCATGACGACCTTCGCGGCTTCCATCATCAGCGACGCGACCGCGGAGGGCTCCGTCGGTGCGCCGGGGAGGGCGTCGAACGGGATCTCGGCCTCGGTCAGCTCGGCGATCCCGTGCTCTTCGCCGTACTCACGCAGCCGCTCGGCCAGCCAGGTCACCTCTGGCCGGTAGTCGTCCGGGCGGCTCGCCCACGACCACAACCAGGACCGCGGCCCGGGCGCCGCGCTACCGAGCAGGTGCACCTCCGAGACGGTCAACGGCTTGTCGCCGGTGAACTCGAAGCGGGGCACGGTGAAGTCGACCTTCCACGGCGGGATGCCGACGACATCGGCCAGGTGCAGCTGGTGTTCGAACGACAGCAGCGCCGCGTCGTCCTGGAGTTCGACAAAGGTTGGCACGGCCGCGACAGTACTTGTCGACCGCCAGGTCACCTGTTTCCGGGACTAGCCTCGCCGTGTGGCCAAGATCTTGATCACCGGCATGTCCGGCACCGGGAAGTCCACCGCACTACGGGCTCTCGCCTCGCGCGGCTACCGGACCGTCGACACCGACACCGACGAGTGGAGCCGGTGGACTCCCGAACCCGACTGGGTGTGGCGCGAGGACGCCATGACCGCACTGCTGACCGAGCACCGCGACGGCGCCCTCTTCGTGGCCGGCTGCAAGAGCAACCAGGTCGACTTCTACCCGTTGTTCGACCACATCGTCCTGCTCAGCGCGCCTGCTGAGGTGCTGCTCGCCCGCATCGCCGCGCGCACCGACAACCCCTACGGCAAGGACCCCGCCGAACGCGCCGCCATCCTGGAGCACCTCACCTTCGTCGAACCCCTCCTCCGCGCCTCCGCCACCCTGGAGATCGACGCGTCAGCTCCGCTCTCCGACGTCGTCGACCGCTTGCAGGCTCTGGTCAGGCGCCGAGGGTGAGGACGCCGAGCCAGAGGCCGAGGACGGAGAGGGTGATCGACAGGGGCACGGTGAGCAGGCCGAGCCGGGTGAACTCGCCGAGGTCGGGCTGGGTGTCGTGCTGGTGCACGATCCGCCGCCACAGCAGGGTGGCCAGGGACCCGACGTAGGTGAGGTTGGGGCCGAGGTTCACGCCGATCAGCACGGCCAGCACCACGGGGGTCCCGGCAGCGGCGGCGAGGGGCAGGAGCACCAGCACGGCGGGCAGGTTGTTGATCAGATTGGCCACGACGGCGGCGGTGGTGGCCGCGAGCAGCAGGGCTAGCAGCGAGGAGCCGGTGGGCATCAGGTGGCCGAGCGCGGCGGCGAGGCCGTTGTCCACCACGGCTCGGACCACGACCGCCAGCGCCAGCACGAACGCCAGGAACGGCACGTTCGCGGCGCGCACGATGGCGAAAGCGGTGGTGCGCCGCCGCTGAAGGGCTCGACAGGCCAGGGCGAGGGCTCCGGCGGAAGCGACCCATCCCGGGCTGAGGCCGACGAGCGAGGCGGCCGCGAAGCCCGCGAGGGTCAGCCCGAGCACGACGAGCGCGAAGGTCGGCGTCGGCACGGGCGGCGCGGGCTCGCGAGGGCGGGGCGCGGCGCCGAGGTCGGCGGCGAAGAAGCGGCGGAACACGAGGTACTCCGTCGCGACCGCGATCACCGAAGGCAGCGCCATCAGAGCGGTGAAGTGCAGGAAAGAGATGCCGGTCGCCGCGACGGCCAGCAGGTTGGTCAGATTGGACACCGGCAGCAGCAGCGAAGCCGAGTTCGCGAGGTGGGCGCAGGCGTAGACGTGCGGCTTCGAGCGGATCCCGAGCCGGGCGGCGGTCGCGAACACCACGGGCGTCAACAGCACGACGGTCGCGTCCAGGCTCAGCACCACGGTGATCACCGCCGCGACCGCGAACACCGCCAGCAGCAACCGGCGCGGCCGACCGTCGCTGACGCGGGCCATCAGCGCTCCGGCGTACTGGAAGAGACCTTCCTCCTCGCACAGCCGACCGAGCACCAACACCGCCGCGAGGAAGCCGACGACCGGCGCCAAGCGGGTGATCTCGGACCACGCCTCGGGCACGGGGATCGCTCCGGCGGCCAGCACCAGCGCGGCGGCGGGGACGGCGACCACCGCCTCCGGCAGACCCCGGGGCCGCATCACCGCGACGATCAGCACCACGAGCAGCACAGCGACGGACACGAGCTCAGCGACCCAGCCGGACAGAACGCACCTCCCCCGTGCGAGCGAAATCCTAGGAGGCCGCGCCGAACATCGGCAGGCAGGGGGCGAGGCCGTGCACGGTGACCTCGGTCGCGCGGTGGCTCCGCCAAGCCCGCTCGGTGATGCGCAGCCGGTGCTCGATCGCGAGCGCTCCGCGGATCACCTGGCGCGAGGTGCCGTCTTCCTGGTAGCCGAGCTTGCGCGAGACCGCCAGCGAAGCCGCGTTGTCGACGAACGCGCTGGAGGCCGCCTCGGCCGCGCCCAGTCCGTCGAAGGCCAGGTGCAGCACGGCGGCGCGCATCTCGGTGCCGATGCCCTCGCCCTGGAACCGCTTGCCCAGCCAGGAACCCGTGTGCACCTCGCGGGCGATCGAGAAGTCCCGCGCGCCGACGCTCTGCTGGCCGACGACAACGCCGTCGCGGAACACCACGAGGTTCAGCTCCCACTTGTCCGGGGCCCACGCGCCGAGCTGCGCCCAGTGGTGCTGCACGACTCCGCGCGCGATGTCGGCGGGCGGCTGGTCGGTCCACGCGGCGGCGAAGGGCATGACCGCCGGGTCGTGGATGCCTGCGGCGGCCAGCTCCGCCAGCGCGGCCAGCTCCTCGGGCGCGGGCAGGCGCAGTTCCAGGCGCGGCGTGCGCAGCCGGAGCCCGAGGAGTGGGAAGTGGTCGACCAGCATGCCCCCATCCTGACCTGCGGAACCGCTTCGAGTGAATTCGTTTTCGTCGCGGTTGGACGGTGACTGCGGGGCTATTCGCAGCTGTGGGGGGTAGTTGACGGAGTTGGTGGAGGCGGAGATGAGCAGCACGGCGGGCGTCTACGGCAGGGCAACGCTCAACGACGAGGCCGCGCACAGCATCGCCGAAATGCACCACGCGATCGACGCTGTCGGGCCACCCGCGCAGACCCGGCGCCTGCTCGCGGCGCACTCCGCGTTGCGCACGTGCGCCGACGCCTCGGAGGAGCTGTTCGAGTGCCAGTGCACGACCGCCGTCGGCGACCTGGTGAACGTCACGCGCACGGCCCTGTGCCTGCTGGAGATCACCCTGTGCGAGCTGTTCACCTCGTGGGGCGCCCGCACTCCGGCTCCGCCGGTGACCCACCGCTGGGGCGCGGAGACGGTGCTGCACGAACTCGCGGTTCCCTTGCTGCGCTTGGGGAACCTGCTGTGGACCGAGGCCAGCAGCTCGCGCATCCGCTACGTCAGCGAACAGGTCCAGCGCGTCGCCGGTGACACGCTCGCGCTCACCACGAAGCCCCGCCACTAGCCAGGGGTCAGCCGCCGTAGGGGCCTTCGACGGACGGCAGTTCGGCGCGGTCCATGGCGGTCATGATGCCGGGTTCCGCTCCGGTGCCGTTCATCGCCTGGAACCAGGTGCGCGCGGGGGACTTGCCGCCGTAGATGAAGCGGCCGTCGGTGCACGGCTTGGGCGGGGCGGAGCCGCCGGGGTCGCAGAGCGTCGTGGGAGTCGAGGTGTCGTCGAAGGTGAAGACCGCCCCGGCCAACTGCGGTGTGTAGCCGAGGAATCCGGCGGACTTGTGCTCCTGCGTGGTGCCGGTCTTGCCCGCCATCGGCCGGTCCCAGCCGTACTCCTTCGCGGCGGCGGTCGCGGTGCCGGAGATCGCGTCCTTGCTCATGCCGACGGTCATCGCGTCGGCCAGCTCGGGGTCGACGACCTGCGCGCACGGCTCCTCGCGCAGCGGAACGCGTCGGCCCTGGCGGTCCAGCACCTCCTCGACGGGGCTCGGCGGACACCACGTTCCCGCGCTGGCCAGGGTCGCGCCGACGTTGGCCAGCTCCAGCGTGCTCGTGGGCGTCGGGCCGAGGGTGAACGAGCCGAAGTTCTGCTCGGTGAAGAACTTTCCGACCGTGCGCTTCTTCTTGTCCTCGGTGGCAACCGTGGTCGCGAGGGACCGGAGCCCGAGGCGCTGCGCCATGTCCACGGCAGCGCCGACGCCGACCTTCTCCAGCAACTGCACGAAGGTCGTGTTCGGCGAGGTGGCGAGCGCGTCCTGCAAGGTCATGCGCGGCGGGTAGTCGCTGCCCTCGTTGTTGCGGACGCAGTACCTTCGCACACCCCGCTCCCCCGCAGGACAGCTCGCCCCGCCGCCGAGGAACGTGCTGGAGGTGAACGTCGGCGGCGCGGTGACGGAGTCCGTGATCGCCATGCCCTGTTCCAGCGCCGCGGCGGCCGTGAAGAGCTTGTAGATCGACCCGGCGCCGAGGTTCTGCGGCTCGAAGGGAAGCCCGAGCGTGCTCTCGTTCTTGGTGCGGTCCAGCCCGTACGTGCGGTTGGCAGCGAGCGCGACGACGCGGTGCTTGTCCTTGCCGGGCTTGACGATCGCCATCGCGTTGGCGACGTGCTCGGTGTCCGGCGGCACCTGCGCGTCGACGGCGGACTTGGCTTTGGTCAGCGCGTCCTTGTCGAGCGTGGTCCTGATCGTCAGCCCACCGCGCTGAACGTCCTCTTTGGACACTCCGGCCTTCGCGAGGTGGGTCAGCACGTAGTCGCAGAAGTAGCCCGCGTCGCCGACTCCGACGCAGCCGTTGGGCGGGCGGGCCACCTCCGGCGCCAGTCCGAGCGGTTCGCGCTTCTGCGCATCGGCCAGCTCCACGGGAATCCGCTTCTGCTTGGCCATCTCGTCGATCACCACGTTGCGCCGCGCGAGCGCGCGATCGGGGTGGCGGAAGGGGTTGAGCGCGGTCGGCTCGTTCACGATCCCGGCGAGCAGCGCCGCCTGCGCCACGCTCAGCCGCTCCTGCGGGATGTCGAAGTACGTGCGCGCGGCGGCGCCGATGCCGTAGGAGTTGTGTCCAAAGGGGACGGTGTTGAGGTAGCGGCCGAGGATCTCCTCCTTGGACAGCTCCTGCTCGACCTGCATCGCGGTGCGCAGTTCGCGGAGCTTGCGCGCAGCGGACTGCTCGGAAGCCTTGTCGCGCTCCGCTTCCGTCGTCGCGGCCACGTGCATGAGGTGGTTCTTCACGTACTGCTGGGTGAGCGTCGAGCCGCCCTGGGAGACCTTGCCGCTGACACTGTTGGTCAGCAGCGCGCGCCCGATCGCCAGCAGGTCGACGCCCGCGTGCTCGTAGAAGCGCTGGTCCTCGATCGCCACCACCGCGTCCTTCATCGCCTGGGAGATCCGGTCGGTCGGCACCTGGAACCGGTACTGGTCGTAGACCACCGCGAGCGGCTGGCCGGTGCTGTCCACCAGCGTGGTCAGCACCGGGGGTTCCTTTCCCAGCACGGCTTTCGCGCTGTCCGCCGCCGCGTCACCGGTCTCGTTGGAGAGCAGCCCGGCGGCTCCCACGACGGGGAAGCACACCGCCGCCACCAACAGCCCGGCGACGAGGCACAGACCCACAAGCCGCAGCACGGACAGCGTCCGCGAGACGGCCCGTTCCGGTTCGCCACCACCGGGGTCGAGCACGGTGATGTCGAGCCGGGGCACCGGGTGGGCGCTGCTGGGCATCGTCGCCTCCAAGGCCGTCTGATCACTTCCCCATGACGGAGAAGTACCCAGATCACGCCCTCCCCAAGGGTGAACTCAGCCGGCCTTGATCAGCAGCTCGGTCAGCTCGCGCGGCATCGTGATCATGCAGTCGTGCCCGGTCGGCAGCTCCAGCACGCGCTCCCCGTCGGGCACGGCGCGCCGCACGAAGCCTTCCGGCACCACCGTGCAGTGGATGTGCGTTCGCGGAATCGCCTTCACAGCTGGGTTGTCCAGGCGCACCGGCTCCAGGAGGCAGCGCACCGGCTGGTCGGAGAGCATCGTGCGCAGCCAAGCCACGTCGTCCGGATCGGTCACCCCGAACGTGCCGGGCGGCGGGATGCGCCAGCCGCTGTCGGAGTTCAGGGCGAGGTCGACGAAGTTCTGGCTCACGGGCATGACGTCGACCGCCGCCTCACCGTGCTCCGGGACCATCGCGTCGAGGTAGACCAGGTGCGCGACCCGCTCCGGCACCGCGTTGGCCACCGAGGAGATCACCAGTCCGGCGTAGCTGTGCCCCACCAGCACCACGTCGGTCAGGTCCTGCTCGGTGATCAGCCCGAGGACGTCCGCCACGTGGGTGTCCAGCCCGACGTCGGGTCCGGCGAGGTGGATCTTGCCGCCGTAGCCGGTCAGCGTCGGCGCGAGGACGCGGTGCCCTGCCGCCTCCAGCAGCGGAATCACCCGATCCCAGCAGCGCGCACTGTGCCACGCGCCGTGCACCAGCAGATATGTCGCCATGGCCGCCCACTTCCTGGCATCATGCAGAGACGGGACACTGTCCCACTTGACGATACGGGACAGTGTCCCGCTTAGGGAAGGGCGGGACCGCTGTGCGAGCCCAGCGCGCTGACGCGCGGCGCAACAAGGAGACCTTGCTCGACGCCGCCGCCGAGGTCTTCGTCAGCTCCGGCGTGGAGGCGCCGATTCGCGACATCGCGGCGCGCGCGGGCGTCGGCACGGCCACGATCTACCGCCACTTCCCCACCCGCGCCGACCTCATCGTGGCGGTCTACCGGCACCAGGTGGAGAACCTCGCCGAAACGGGCCCGACGCTGCTGGAGCACGGCTCCAGCCCGTACGCCGCGCTGAGGCGGTGGATCGACCTCTTCGTGGACTTCGTGATCACCAAGCAGGGGCTCGCGTCCGTCCTGCAGTCCGACGACCCGTGCTACGACCCGTTGCACTCCTACTTCCTCGAACGACTCGTGCCCGTGTGCACCGAACTGCTGGCGGCCGCGACGAGCGCAGGCGAGATCAAGCCGGGCATGGACGCCTACGAGCTGATGCGCGGCGTCGGGGGCCTGTGCGCGGGAGCGGGAGCGAACCGCCGCTACGACGCGCGGAAGCTGGTCGGACTCCTCGTCGCTGGACTGCGCGTGTAGTCGTGCTTGTTCGCCGTGAAAGCCCCCTGCTTAGCTGATCAGCGGCGGCAAGCTCTTCCAGGGGATCAAGGCCGACACCTACGAGGCCACAGCGCAGTTCGACGTGCGCGGCGGATCGCACTGTGGTCTACGACCGCAAGCCTGCTGGTCGACCGGGGCCAGCTCGCGGGACACGACTGAGTCCACTTTGGACAGCAACGTCGCCTGGCCGTGGCGCGCTTCCGGCTCGTGGACCGCGTGCCCGGCACCGCGCGAGCCGCCGGACTGACGTTCCGATCGACCGCCGAGGGAGCCGGGTACACCGCGAGCATCGATCGCGCCGGGCTCGTCAAGCGGTGGCGTCCTCGTCGGGGCACCGCGACCCACGCCGCGCCGATCACCGCTGGTCGCGCCCACCGCCTCAAGGTGCAGGCGCATCCGCGTGTGACAGGACAACGGCTCAGGGCGCTTTGGTGTCAACGTTTTCCGAGGCTCGGCCAGGGTGCAGAACCTCAACGTCGGCTCCGGTGGCTGCACGCCAGCTCCACCGCCGACGCGTTCCACCTCAATGACCGCACCGGAACAGCCTTCGTGTTCGAGGGCGATCTCCCACAGGGAGGTTCGGGGTGAACGCACACGCGACGAACACTCTGGCACACAACGTCATCAGCGCTTCAACAGGGTAGCTGATCACTGAGCGTGCACCTGTTTCGTCGCTCCACGTCATCGAGTTGCCGGACCGGCAACTCACGATCGGGAGCGTTGGGGGCAAAGGGATTCAGTGCGCCTTGAAACAGGGACGACTTCCTACGGGTCCTGCATTCAAGAGTTTCACGCAGTCTGGATAGGACATTCACAGGCCCTACGGTGGGCACCCCCTGCCGTCCCCGTAAGGATCACTGTGAGAGCACTGCCCACCCTGCTCGTCGCCACGGTTCTCGTCACCGCGATCGCGGTCCCCGCTGCGGCGGGCCCCACCACGCCACCGGTCCACATCATCCCGCCGGTGCAGCGGACCACCCCGCCCGCGCAGACCACGTCGGCGGCGCCGACCAGCTCGTCCGTGCCGACGACCACGGCGGTCCCGACGACCACGACGTCGGTGCCGACGACCCCGCCGAGCGCCGACTGGCGGACGAAGTCGTTCTGGGTGCACTGGAACGGAACGCCGGTCACCGACGAGATGCTGGCGGAGGAAGCGCAGAAGCGCGACTACATCCTGCTCAACGCCTGGGAGGCGGACTACGTCCCCAAGTTGAAGGCGGCGAACCCGACGGTCACCGTGCTGGTGTACAAGGACATGTCCTCGACGCGCTCCTACGCCTGCCGCGATGGCAAGGACGACAAGCACCTGCCGACCGGGATCGGCTTCTGCGACGCGGAGAAGAACCGGCCGGAGTGGTTCCTCAAGGGGCCCAACGGCAAGCGCCTGGAGTACGCCGGGTACCAGGGGCACTGGCAGATGGACGTCGGCAACCCGAAGTACCAGAAGGAATGGGCGGAGAACGTCGTCGCGGCGACCAAGGGCGTCTTCGACGGCGTGCTGATCGACAACGCGCTGTGGACCTGCGACACCTACCACCCCGGCACGTGCCCGTCGCAGTACCGCGACAACGCCTCCTTCCAGGCCGCGTACTCCTCGTTCTTCGCCAACACCCGCGAGATCTTCACCTCGGCCGGGGTGAAGACGGTGGCGAACATGAGCAACGCCAGGCTGCACAAGGACGGCTGGAAGAACTACATGGCCAACCTCGACGGCGGCTGGGACGAGTGGTGGCTGTCCTTCTCCGACACCGAGCAGCTGCCGGACTACGCCGAGGGCTGGCGCCGCCAGGTCGCGCAGATCGCCGAGAACGAGGCGGCCGGCAAGATCACGCTGGTGCAGCCGCACTTCTCGAAGACGGCCGTCCGCCCGTTCCGCTACGCGCTGGCCTCCTACTTCATGGCGGCGAACAGCACGAAGTCGGCGATCGCGGAGATGGAGAAGACCGACGGCTACGGTGAACCGTCGCCGTGGCACCCCGAGTACGACTGGGACCTCGGCAAGCCCTCCGGCCCGCACACCTCCGTCGGCACCAACGTCTACCGGCGCGACTTCGCCTGCGGCACGGTCGTGGTGAACGCCAACCCGACGGACAGCAAGGCCATCACGCTCTCCCTCGGCGGCGACCACCTCAACGAGGCCGGGACGAACGTGAACTCGGTCAGCCTGCCGGGTACCTCGGGCACCATCCTGCGCAAGACCTGCCCGTCGAAGAGGTAGCTGCCCAGACCGCCCCCGTGCGGCGCGTCTGGGGGCTAGGCCCTGTCCTGTAGGTCGCCGGGTTCGGCGGTCTTCAGGACCTACAAACCCCTGCCCCAGCGGTCTTCAACGACGGCAAACCTCACGAGGCTGCTGGGTTTGCGGCGGTTGGCGATGATCAACAGGGGGGGGTTTGGTGGTCTTGAAGACACCCCGACCCCCAGCGGCACCGTGACCGGAATGCACAGCTCAACCACTTACAGGACAGGCCCTAGGCCGTGTCCTGTAGGTCATCAGGTTCGCCGGTCTTCAAGACCACCCAACCCCCACCGTTTTCAACGACAGCAAACCCCGCAAGGCCGCAGGGTTTGCGGCGGTTGGCGATGATCAACAGGGGGGTTTGGTGGTCTTGAAGACACCCCAACCCCCAGCGACACCGTGACCGGAATACGCAGCTCAACCTCTTGGGTTCACCGACGACCTCGACCTCCACAACGCGGATGTGATGGTGCGCCTCGGTGTTGGCCGCCGCATCGACCCGGCGGAGGTGACCGCGACCGCGCGCCGCCAGGCTTTGGTGGATCTCGTCGACGACCCCGCGGTCGCCGTGCGCCTGGCGGAGCTGCGTCAGGAGTTGGCTTCGGGCGGCACTTCCCTGGCCGCCGACCTCATCGAGGCTCAGCTTTCCCGGAAGTAGTCGCGGACCTCGGAGAGCTTGTCGAAGCCCGCCGAAGCGTAGGTCGCGACCGCGCCGACGTTCGAGGTCGGCGTGGCCACGAGCGCGCTCGACGAGCCCATCTCCTGGAGCGCCGCCGCAGCGGCCACGGTGATCGCCCTGCCGTACCCGCGCCCGCGGTGGTCCTCGTGCACGCCCATCGGCTCGATCAGCCCGGGCCGCCCCGGCCCCGCCGACCACACCGTGACCACGCCGACCGCCGCGTCCTGCTCGTCGTAGCCGATCATGCTCCGCGCATCGGTGTACGGCGTTCCCTCTGACATCGCGAGCCACCGCTCCTTCGAGAACGTCGAGCCCTCGAACGACGCGCGCATCACCTCGGCCCACAGCTCCGCCCGCTCCGGCCCCGCGCTCTCGACCCGCAGGTCAGGCGCCTTCACCGGCTCGGAGAGATCGCGTGACAGCGGCGTCCACGGTTCGTCGGTCCGCCACCCCCGCTCGGCGAGAAGGGCTTGCACCCGCGCGCCCATCGGCGCCTCGACGTTGACCTTGCCCGCCGGCAGCACGCCGCGCTCCGGGTCGGTCACGTCCTCGACCAGCCGCCGCGCCAGCTCCTCGTCCTGCTGCGCGTCCGCCGCGATCGTGATGCGCAGCAACGTCGAGCCGTCCAGCAACCCCACCGCCAGCACGCGTCCGTCGCGGCTCCAGGTCCGGACCGCTCGCGCCGTCGCTTCCGCGCCGAAGCGCCAGAACCAGCCGACGTCGCCCGGGTGGAGCTGCATCGCCCTGTCCCGCTGCCACCCGCGCAGCGCGTCGACCGCCACGGGCAGCCCGTCGACCCCCGGCTTGTCCAACACGATCGTCATGCCCGCGATCTCACACCATCGCCCGGCGGCCCGCACCCGGGTTTTCCGCGCTCCGCACCGCGAGGTCGGCGAGCGCGGTGGCGATGATCGCCAGCATCTCGTCCCGCTGCTGGACGTCCTTCCCGCGAGTCGCCGCGCGGCGTCAGGGTTCGGCTTGGGTGGCCAACTGCCTCGCCCGGTGAGCGCGGGCAGACGGAACGAGTAGATGTTCGTTCTTCCAGAGCCTCAGCTCCATCCGCTCGACGGGCTCGCTCGGGATGATCTGATCAGCTGGGCACAAGTACCCTTCGGCGATGCGACCCATTCGGTACTCCATCAACGTCACGCTGGACGGGTGCTGCGACCACCGCGCGATCCCGGCGGACGAGGCTCTGCACCGCCATCACGCCGAGAACCTCGGCCGCGCCGACGCGCTCCTGTTCGGCCGGGTCACCTACGAGATGATGGAGGCTGCCTGGCGCTCTCCGTCTCCCCACGACGACGACCCTTTCGCCCGGTCGATCGACGCGGCGAAGAAGTACGTCGTGTCAACCACTCTGGATCAGGTCGACTGGAACGCGGAACTCGTGCGCGGCGACCTCGCCACCGCTGTGCGGCGCCTCAAGCAGTCGCAGGGCAAGGGCCTGTTCGTCGGCGGCGTGCGGCTCCCGCTCGCGTTGGCGGAGCTGGGTTTGATCGACGAGTACGAGTTCGTCGTGCACCCCCGTCTGGCGGGCCACGGTCCGACCTTGTTCGAGGGCCTGTCGAAGCACGTAGATCTGACCCTCGTGAGCCGCGTCGAGTTCGGCTCGGGTGTCGTGGCACTGCGGTACGCGCCGCGCGCCTAAGGCCTGTCCTGTAAGTGGTTGCGCCGCGTGCTCCGGTGACGGTGCCGCCGGGGGTCGGGGTGTCTTCAAGACCAGCAAACCCCCCTGTTGATCATCGCTAACCGCCTCAAACCCTGCGGCCTTGCCGGGTTTGCTGTCGTTGAAGACGGCCGGAGTGGGGGTTGGGTGGTCTTGAAGACCTGCAAACCTGACGACCTCCAGGACACGGCCTAGAAGGGTGCGGGTTCGGCGATGGGCTCGGGCGCGGTCTCGTAGGTGTGGCCCCGAGGCGTGGTCCAGGTGTGTGTGCCGTCGTCGCGGTTTTCGCAGGTCCAGTTGGTGTGGGTTTTCATGCGGTGGTGATGCCTGCATTTGGGTCGCAGGTTCTTGATGGTGGTGTTGGTGCCGTTGTAGGGGCAGCAGTGGTCGAGGTCGCAGCGGTGTGCGGGTTGTCTGCATCCGATGGCGGTGCAGGTCGGGTAGCGGGCTGCGATGAGTTCGCGTTGTTTGTCGGTGGGCCGGTAGATGTTGCTGATCTCCTCGGCCATGCCGGTCTTCGGGTCAGTCAAGATCCGCTTCCACACACCGCCTGCTGCGATGTCCTTCGCCACGGGTGCGGGGAGCGGGCCGTAGCCGCTGAGCATCCCCGGCTCCTCGGTCAAGCCGAGGGCTGAGGTGACGGGCATCGTCAGGTACACCATGGTCTGGCCCTGCGGGGCGGCGGTTTCCCTGCCGTGCAACAGGTCCTTCGCCACATCGGAGCGCTTCTGGTCCAAGGTGCGGCGGTCCTTCGGCAAGGCCTTCGCGATCCGGTCGATCCGGTCGTAGGAGAGGGCCGCATCATGGGCGGTCATAGTCAGGCGCAGGGAGGACATGCCGTCCTCCAGGTTGAACTTCTCCACAAGACGGGCCTTGTGTTTGGCCTTGTGACGGCGCTCAGCGGCGTCGGGGTCGATGCGGTGGATGTAGCGCACCCCGTACTGACGCGTCGCGGAGTAGGTGCTGTTCTCGGCGTGGGCGACGAGGACCTTCTCCACGACCAGGGCTTGAGCGATGGGGAGGGTGCGGAGGAGGTCGAGGATCATGAGTGACTTGCCCTCGTCAATGCGGCCTTCGGCCATCGCCTTGAACACCACGCGGTGCTCAAGGAGTTCGGTGGCACGGTCGATCAACCGGGTGCCTTTGATCGGCGACACCTTCAGGACCGGGGCGATGAAGTTCTCCGCGAACTCACGATCACGAGAATCAAGCCCGGCCAGGTAGTCGACCAGTACACCGGAGAATGCGGCGATGGCTTGAGCAATGGCCGCGTAGGCTGTTTTTACGTCGGCTTCGTCCATGCCTTCTATTTTACGCCGATTAAATAGTGGATCATGGCTCTAACGGATGAATTCCCAGGCGCCCCACCGCCCGAAAACGCAACCCCAGACTAAAGCGAGCCGCAAAACAAAACCGGGTCGGCTTTACCTGGGGTGCGCGTGCCATACGCTTGCCCGCGTGGGCCGGTGATCCTTCACCGT
The DNA here is from genome assembly GCF_039537405.1 of Allokutzneria multivorans. Taxonomy (NCBI): domain Bacteria; kingdom Bacillati; phylum Actinomycetota; class Actinomycetes; order Pseudonocardiales; family Pseudonocardiaceae; genus Allokutzneria; species Allokutzneria multivorans. The sequence continues at coordinate 602,124 of NZ_BAABAL010000018.1, forward strand.
GCCCGTCCGGCCCATGACGGCACGCGCAAGGGGCCCCCAGGTCAAGCCGACCCCCACGCTGGAACCGGCGCAAGCTGGAAGCCCGTCCCCGACTAACCCCAAAGAGAGACCCCACTAGGGGTTGCCCCACAACCAACAGCCACGATCGAATGAGTAAATGCGCGTCCTCTTCACACCTTTCCCGGCCAAGGCCCACGTCTACAACATGACCCCGCTCATCTGGGCCATGCGCAACGCGGGCCACGAGGTGCGGATCGCCATCCAGCCGAACCCGGCCGAGCCCGACGCGCTCTCCAGCGCGGGCCTTTCAGCTCGGAGCGTCGGAAATCCGCTGGACTGGGAGCAGCGAACCGAGGAGGGCGGCGGTGAGTACACCGATGAAGAACTCGCGCTGATCGCCGAATTCCCGATCGCGCAGACCGACGGAGAAAGGATCACCGCCGAATACGCGGAGGTGATCTTCGATATCTGGGCGCCGTTGTGCGAGGCGATGGCGGGGGCGGACGTGACCGCGGACCTCGTGGAGTTCGCGCGGGAGTGGAAGCCGGACCTGGTGGTGTGGGACGCGCTGGTCTACGCGGGGCCGGTGGCGGCGAAGGCCTGCGGGGCGGCGCACGCGCGGCTGTTGATGGGATCGGATCACTTCGGGCGGATGCGACGCGCCCTCGAAGAACAGCAGCGGGACCCGATGCGGGACTGGCTGACGGGCAAGCTCGGCGAGTTCGGCCTGGAGTTCGACGAGGACGTGGTGCTCGGGCAGCTCACGATCGACGCGATGCCCGCGTGCACGCGGTACGAGACCGACGCCAAGACGCTGCCGGTGCGCTTCACGCCGTACAACGGGCCGAGCGAGTCGCCGAAGTGGTTGCGGGACAAGCCGACCAAGCCGCGCGTGTGCGTGACGGTGGGCTTGTCGTCACGGGAGAACGACATCCCGAACAAGGACGACGGCTTCGACGCGGCCGAGCTGTTCGAGGCGGTGCGCGGCCTGGACATCGAGGTGATCGCGACACTGCGAGCCGTGGAAGCGCCGGAGAACGTGCGGCTGGTGGACTTCGTGCCGCTCAACGAGTTGCTGCCGAGCTGCGCGGTGGTGGTGCACCACGGTGGCACGGGGACGATCGGCAACGCGGTGGTGCACGGAGTGCCGCAGCTGGTGATCCCGGCGTCCTCGTGGGGCGAGGCGACGGCGGCGCACGAGCTGGAGAAGGCCGGGGCGGCGTTGACGTTGCAGCCGGAGGAGTTCAGCGCGCAGGCGCTGCGCGAGCGGCTCGTGCGACTGCTGGAGGACAAGTCCTTTGTGGACGGTGCGGCGGCGGTGCGGCGCGAGATGCTGAGCAGGCCGACGTTCAACGACATCATTCTTGACCTGGAGAAGCTGGCCGCGAGCCGCTGACACAACGAATTTCGCCCGCCGCCCCGCGAAGGGCGGCGGGCGAAGCTGTCACAGCGTGGCGATCCAGGCGTCGATGGTCTCGGCGACGCTGGCGGAGTGCTCGCCCATCATCGTGAAGTGATCACCGGGGACCTCGGCGACGGTGTGCGCGACGGGCGGGTTGGTGCGCCAGTCGTAGTCCTCGGTCCAGTTCTGGGTGACCGGGTTCGCCGGGCGCACCAACAGGGTCGGCGTCGTGCAGGGCTTCAGCGTCCAGTCCATTGTGGAGTAATGACCCATCGCGGTCAGCCACGCCTCCCCCCAGATGTCGGGCTCGCCGCTGTTGGCGGTCATCTCCTCGGACAGGTCGTCCATCATGGAGTTCATGAAGCGCCCCATGGCGTTGAGGCCGACCTTGTCCTCCAACGCGTAGGTGTCGACCATGACCAGGCCCGCCGGAGCGAGGCCGATGCTCTCCAAGTACCGCGTGACGGCGTGCGCCACGACGCCACCCGAGGAGTAGCCGACGAGCACGAACGGCCTGCCGTCGGCCTGCGAGCGGATGGCGTTGGCGTGCAGGTGCGCGACGACCTCGGCGGTGGACGGCAGCAGCTCGTGCCGCGTGAAGCCGGGCTCGCGGAAAGCGAGCACGTCGCGCTTGCCACGCAACGCGGCGGCGAAGCGGGCGTACTCCTGCGGCCCGGACCGGCCGATGTAGGAGGTCAGGCAGAACACCTGGCAGGGCTCGTCGCCCGTGGAGAGCTTGGTCGACACCGACGAGCTGGTCGCATCGGTCAGCTGCGGCCGGAAGCGAGCCATCGCGCCGAGCAGCTCCAAGAAGTCGGGGAACCTGCCCTCTTCGACGGCCTTGAAGTACAGCGCGGTCAGCGCGCCGGACTCCGTCTCCTTCTCCTCGGCCGCCACCGCCGAAGCAGGACCGGAACTCAGCGCGTTGGTGAGGTAGTCGGCCAGCGCGGTGGCCGTGGGGTGGTCGAAGGCGAGCGTCGCGGGCAGCCGGAGCCCGGTGACCGACGCCAGCCGGTTGCGGAGGTTGACCGACATGAGCGAGTCGAAGCCGAGTTCGAGGAAGTCCTGGTCGACCTCGATGTCCTCCGGCCCGGAGAACGCGAGCACGACCGCGACGTGCGAGCGCACCAGCTCCAACACGTCCCCCGAAGAGACCTCGGCGGCAGCAGCAGTACTGACGGCGCGACGGGCCGGACCGATCAGTTCGCGCACCATCAGCGGCAGCTCGTCGGAGTCCGGTGCTGCGCGCAGAGCTGCCTTGTCCAGGGTGATCGGTGCGAGCAACGGGGTCGTTCCCGCGACGGCGGAATCCAGCAGCGCCAACGCTTCCTCGCTGGGCAGCGCGGGCATCCCGGCGATCTCACCGGCCAGGTGCTCGGTCATCCCGGACGCCTGCTCCCACAGCCCCCAAGCCAGCGAACTCGCGGGCAGCCCCGAAGCCCGGCGGTGGTGGGCGAGCGCGTCCAGGAAGGCGTTGGCCGCGGCGTAGTTCGCCTGCCCCGCCGAGCCGAACACGCCGGACGCCGAGGAGAACAGCACGAACGCTTCGAGGTCACTGGTCAGCTCGTGCAGGTTCCACGCCGCGTCGACCTTCGGCCGCAACACCGTGTGCAGTTGCTCCGGGGTCAGCGACTCCAAGATCACATCGTGCAGCACGCCGGCGGTGTGGATCACCGCGGTGACCGGGTGCGTCGCGAGCAGGGCGGCCAACGCGTCGCGGTCGGCGGCGTCGCACGCGGCCACGACGACGTCAGCACCGAGCTCGGTCAGCTCCGCGCGCAGCTCCGCAGCACCAGGGGCGAGGATGCCCCGCCGACTGGTGAGCAGCAGATGCCGAACACCGTGCCGCACAACAAGATGACGAGCCGTGAGCGCACCCAAGGTCCCCGTCGCACCGGTGATCAAGACGGTGCCGTCGGCATTCCACGCGTGCCCGTCGAGCACCGAAGCAGCAGCCAGGCGCGGCGCCAGCAGAGCACCGTCGCGCACAGCGAGCTGGGGTGACGCCGAGGCCAGCGCCGCGTGCACCAAGTCCGAGGAGCCACCGAGGTCGAGCAACCGCAACCGGCCGGGGTTCTCCGTCTGCGCCGAGCGCACGAGGCCCCACACGGCGGATGTGGCGAGGTCGGTGACGTCCTCGGTGTCCGAAGTGGCGACCGCGCCGCTGGTGACGATCACGAGCTGAGCGTCCGCGAACGAAGGAGCGGCCAGCCACTCCTGCACCAGGCGCAAAGCTTGCTCGGCCGTGCTGTGCGCGAGAGCAGGAACACCCGAAGCGGAGTTGTGGAAGGACGCCAACACAAGAGGAGGCGTTTTCCCCGACGCTGCAAGCGATTCGAGGTCGGCGTACTTGTCAGAGACGGGGAGGTCGAACGGGTCCTCGCCGACAAGAACGCAGCTGACGGGAGCGGAAGCGACGGCAACCTCAGCCCAGTCGACGCGGTAGAGCGACTTCGAGGTGGGCTTGGCGGAGAGCTGGTCGGCCGTCACCGGGCGAGCGATCAGTGAGTCCACAGTGGCCACCGGCGCGCCGGTGCGGTCGGCGATGCGCACCGACATGCCTTCACCTGCCTCGTGCGGGCTCACGTGAACGCGCAGCGCCGTGGCTCCCGTGGCGTGCAACGAAACCCCGGCCCACGCGAAGGGAACTCGCGGCGTCGCGCTGCTGCCGCCGTCCTCTTCGGACCGTACGCCCGCGACGTGCAGGGCGGCGTCGAGCAGCGCGGGGTGCACGCCGAAGTCCCCGGCCTCCCCCGGCAACTCGACCTCGGCGAAGAGGTCCTGGCGGTGACGCCACGCGCGACGCAGACCTTGGAACGCCGGGCCGTAGTCGAAGGCGGCCTCGGACAACTCCTCGTAGAAGCCGTCCAGGTCGAGGGCCACCGCGCCCGAAGGCGGCCACGAGGTCAGGTCACCGACAGGGGCGACGACGGACGGCGACAGCCAACCGCTCGCGTGCAGCACCCACTGCTCGGCAGAACGCGAGTGCACGCTGAACTGGCGACGGCCTTGCCCATCGGCGTCCTCGACACGGAGCTGGTACTGCACGGGCTCGACGAGCGTCAGCGGAGCGTGCAGCGTCAGCTCTTCGAGGTGCCCGCATCCGACCTGGTCACCGGCGTGAATGGCCAGGTCCACGAAGGCGGTTCCTGGCAGCAGCACCACTCCGTGCACGGCGTGGTCGGCCAGCCACGGCTGCTTGTCGAGCCCGAGCCGTCCGCTCAGCACGAGCTGCCCGGTCTCGGCGAGCGGGGTGATCGCGCCGACGAGCGGGTGCGTGGACGGCAGCAGGCCCGCCGAGCTGACGTCACCGAGGCCGATCGTGCTCTCCAGCCAGTAGCGCTGGCGCTGGAAGGGATACGTCGGCAGGTCGACGTGCGCCGCCTTCGGCGTCAGAGAAGCCCAGTCGATCGCGATGTCCGCGAGGTGCAGTCGCCCCAGAGCCGAAAGCACGCCGGTGGGCTCGGCGGTGTTCTTCGGCAGCGTCGCCACGAGCGTCGCCGGGCTGTCCTCCGGCAGGCAGCCCTGCGTGGTCGCGGTCAGCACGCTGTTGGGACCGAGTTCGACGAACGTGCCGACGCCCTCCTCCACCAGGGTGTCCACGCCGTCGGCGTAGCGCACGGTCTGGCGGACGTGGCGCACCCAGTACTCCGGCGAGAACTCCGCGAACGCACCATCCACAGTGGACACAACGGGGATCTGCGGCGCGTTGTGGACCAGCGAGGAGATCGCGGCTTCAAAGGAGGAGAGCATCGGTTCCATCAGCGGCGAGTGGAACGCGTGGCTCACCCGCAGGCGCCGCGTCCGCACTCCGGTGAACTGCGAGCCGACCGAGGCCACGGCGTCCTCGTCACCGGCGATCACCACCGACCGGGGCCCGTTGATCGCCGCGATGCCCACCCGAGAGGTCAGCAGCGGCAGCACGTCGGCCTCAGTGGCTTCGATCGCCAGCATCGCGCCACCGGCCGGAAGCGCCTGCATCAGCCGAGCACGCGTGGTGACCAGCAGCGACGCGTCGGCGAGGGAGAGCACTCCGGAAACGTGGGCCGCCGCGATCTCGCCGATGGAGTGGCCGATCAGGTAGTCAGGGACGACGCCGAGGCTCTCCACCAGCCGGTACAGCGCGACGCCCATCGCGAAGAGCGCGGGCTGCGTGAACTCCGTGCGGTCGAGCAACCCCTCCTCCGCGGCGAACATCACTTCGCGCAGCGGGCGCGGGAGGTGGGCGTCGAGGTGCGCGCACACCTCGTCCAAGGCCTCGGCGAAGACCGGGAACGAGTCCGCCAACGAGTGGCCCATGCCCGGTCGCTGCGAACCCTGGCCGGGGAAGGCGAACGCGATCCGGCCGGGTCGGACCACAGGGCCCGAGATGACGTCGGCGCTCTCCCTGCCGGAGGCCAGAGCGGTGAGAGCAGCAGATGCGTCGCCCGCCACGACGACGGCGCGGTGGCGGTGGGTGGAGCGGCCGACCGCGAGGGCGCGCGCCAGCTCGACAGGGTGGTGCGAACGAAGCAACGACAGCAGCTGGGAAGCCTTGTCCCGCAACGCCTGCTCGGTGTGCGCGGACAGCAGCAACGGCACGACCTGATCCGCCGGAGCGGCCAGGGTCTCCTCGACGGCAGGAGCTTCTTGGATGATCAGGTGCGCGTTCGTGCCGCTCACGCCGAAGGACGAGACCGCCGCCGTGCGCGGGCGGCCCGTGTCCGGCCACGCGCGAGCCTCGGTGAGCAACGAGACCTCGCCGGAGGCCCAGTCCACGTGCGGTGTGGGCACATCGACGTGCAGCGTCTTCGGCAAGGTGCCGTTGCGCATCGCGAGGACCATCTTGATGATCCCGGCGACGCCCGCAGCGGCTTGGGTGTGGCCCAGATTCGACTTCACCGAGCCGAGCCACAACGGCGTTGAACGACCCTGCCCATAGGTGGCGAGAAGTGCTTGCGCCTCAATGGGATCACCCAGCGTGGTGCCGGTGCCGTGCGCCTCGACGACATCGACGTCGGCGGCTTCGACACCGGCGTCGTCCAGCGCGCGCAAGATCACGCGGCGTTGCGAAGGCCCGTTCGGCGCGGTCAAGCCGTTGGACGCGCCGTCCTGGTTGACCGCCGAGCCCGGGATCACCGCGAGCACCGGGTGGCCGTTGGCGCGCGCGTCGGAAAGCTTCTCCAGCAACAGGATTCCGGCGCCTTCACTCCAGCCGGTGCCGTCGGCGGCGCCCGCGAACGGCTTGCAGCGGCCGTCCGGGGCGAGGCCGCGCTGACGGCTGAACTCGATGAAGGTCTCCGGCGTGGACATCACGGTCACGCCGCCCGCCAAGGCGAGGGAGCACTCGCCGCGCCGAAGTGCTTGTGCCGCGAGGTGCACGGTGACCAGCGAGGACGAGCACGCGGTGTCGACGGTGATCGCCGGGCCTTCGAGGCCGAGCGTGTAGGCGACGCGGCCCGAGGCGATGCTGGGCGAACTGCCGTTGCCGAGCTGGCCTTCGAAGCCCTCCGGCGAGGGTTGCAGGCGCACGGAGTAGTCGCTGTACATCACGCCGACGAACACGCCGGTGGACGTGCCCTTCAGCGAACGCGGGCTGAGGCCGCCGCGCTCGATGGCCTCCCACGCGGTTTCCAGCAGCAGGCGTTGCTGCGGGTCGGTCGCCAGGGCTTCACGCGGCGACATCCCGAAGAACACCGGGTCGAAATCGGCGGCGTCGTAGAGGAATCCGCCCTGGTTGGTGTAACTGGTCCCGGCGTGGTCGGGGTCGGGGTGGTAGAGGTTCGCGACGTCCCAGTCGCGGTCGGTCGGGAAGTCCCCCACCGCGTCGCGGCCCTCGGCCAGCAACTCCCACAGCTGCTCGGGGGTCCGAACACCGCCCGGGTAACGGCACGCCATGCCGACGATCGCGATCGGCTCTGACTGCCGCGCGGCGAGTTCTTCGTTGTCCTGGCGGAGTTTCTCGTTCGCCTTGAGCGACGCACGGAGCGCCGTGACGAGCTTGTCCTGCTGCGCGTTCATCTCTTCGCTCCGGTCAGTTCTCAAGTGCGAGGTCGACAAGGCTGTCGATGTCCATGTCGTCGATCGAGCTCGCGGCCTCGGCGGGAGCCGGTGCGGCGGATGTCTTGCCCGCCAACGACAGGACGCTCTCCAGCAACCCGGCCTCGCGCAACGCCTCCAGCGACACCGACGCCACCATGCGACGGAGTTCGGACTCATCGGACTCCGCCACGGCAGGGAAGAGCGACTCGCGCACGTGCTCGGCGAGCACCTGCGGGCTCGGGAAGTCGAAGACCAGCGTCGCGGGCAGCCGCAGCCCGGTGGCCGTGGTGAGCTGGTTGCGCAGCTCCACCGCGGTCAGCGAGTCGAAGCCCAGCTCGGTGAACGCGCGATCGGGTTCGACCGCCTGTCCACCGGAGTGGCCCAACACCGTCGCCGTGTACTCGCACACCAGCTCCAGGACCGCCTTCGCCCGCGCGGACTCCGACATCCCGGCCAGTTTCTGCTGGTAGGAAACCGCTGTGTCCGCGCCGCGCACTGCTCGGCGAACTGGGGTTCTGACGAGTTCCTTGAACAGTGCGGGCAGTTCTCCGTTCTCCGCCAACGCTCGCAGCGCCGGCATGTGGAGCTTCACCGGCGCGAGAACCGAATCCTCGCCGCGCACCGCCGCGTCGAAGAGGCTGAGTGCCTCCGAAGCCGACATCGGCGCGAGGCCGCCGCGCGAGATCCGGGCGAGGTCGCCATCGCTCAGCGCCCCGGTCATCCCGCTCGCGTCGGCCCACAGGCCCCACACCAGCGACGTCGCCGGAACACCGAGACCGCGCAGACGGGTGGCGAAGGCGTCCAGGAAGGCGTTGCCGGCCGCGTAGTTGCCCTGCCCGGGGCCGCCGAGCGTGCCCGACGCCGAGGAGAACAACACGAACGCCGACAGGTCGAGATGAGCCGTGCACTCGTGCAGCGCGAGGGCCGCGTCCACCTTGGGGCGCAACACCTTCGTCACCTGCTCCGGCGTCAGCGACTCGATCACGCCATCGTCGATCACACCCGCCACGTGCACCACGGCGGTGAGCGGCCGGTCAGCCGGGATCTCCGCCAGCAGAGCGGAGAGCGCGGCCTTGTCCGCGACGTCGCACGCCGCGACCTGAGCGCCCATCGCGGCCAGCTCGGCGGCTCCAGGGGCGTCCATGCCGCGACGGCTCGTGAGCAGCAGGTGCCGCACGCCGTGCGCGGTCATCAGGTGCTTGGCCACAAGGGCGCCGAGCGTGCCGGTCGCGCCGGTGAGCAGGACCGTGCCCGAGGTGTCGAGCCCGGGGCCTTCGGTGGTGACCGCCGCGCGAACCATGCGCGGCGCGGTGGTCACGCCATCGCGGATCGCCAGCTGAGGTTCGCCCGTCGCGACCGCCGAGACCAGCTCCTGAGGGCTCGCCCCGGAGTTGTCCAGCAGCACGAAACGGCCGGGGTTCTCCGCCTGCGCGGCGCGGACCAGGCCCCAGATCGCGGCGTGGCCGAGGTCGGTTCCGTCCTGGCCGCCCTTGGTGAGCACGACCAGCGTCGAGTCGGTGAACTTGGCCGTGCTGAGCCAGGTCTGCAACGCCGCGAGCGCCTCAATGGTCACCTGGTGGGTCGCCGTGACCACGTCCTCCGACGAGGCGGGGAAGTTGATGAGCACCGTCGCCGGGCTCTCCGGTCCCCGCGCGAGCGCGAGCAGCCCGTCCGCGCCGCGCACATCGGCCCAGTCGGTGGGCACGGGCTGCGGCGAAGTCGCCACCGGCACCCAGTCGACGCGGTAGAGCGGGTTGCCCAGGTCCACCGCGAGCGGGCGCAGCGTGAGCGACTCCACCGTCGCGACGAGCCCGCCGGTACGGTCGGCGGCCACAAGCGAGACAGTGTCCCCCTTGTTCGAGGTCAGCCGCACGCGGAGCTGGGTGGCCCCGGTCGCGTGCAGCGATACTCCGTTCCAGGAGAACGGCATCAGGTCCTGCTTGCTGTCCTCGTCGGATTCGCGCAGGCCAACGGTCTGCACGGCCGCGTCGAGCAGCGCTGGGTGCAGCCCGAACGCCTCATCGCCCTGCGGCACCTCGACCTCGGCGAAGACCTCGTCACCCCGACGCCACGCCGCGCGAAGACCCTGGAAGGCCGGGCCGTAGTCGAAGCCGGTCTCGGCCAACCGCTCGTAGAAGCCCTCCAGCGCAACGGGAACCGCGTCGGTCGGCGGCCACGTCACGAGGTCGGCATCGAGGGTGGAAGCAGTGGGCGCGAGCCAACCGCTGGCGTTCAGCACCCAGTCCTCGTCCGCACGGGAGTGCACGGTGAGTTCGCGGCGGCCAAGCTGGTCCGGCTCCTCCACTCGGAGCTGGAAGCTCACCGCGCTGTCCTCGGCGAAGGTCAGCGGCGCGTAGAGGGTCAGCTCCTCCAGCAGCGCGCATCCGACCTGGTCACCGGCGTGGATCGCCAGCTCGACGAACGCGGTTCCGGGCAGCAGCACGGTTCCGCGCGCGGCGTGGTCGGCGAGCCACGGGTGCGCGCTGAGGCTGAGGCGACCGGTCATCAGCAGTTGCCCCGAGTCCGCCAGCGTGGTGAGCGCGCCGACGAACGGGTGCTCGCCCGCGCTGAGCCCGGCGGAGCCGAGGTCACCGGCCGCGGGTGTGGGCACGAGCCAGAAGCGCTGGTGCTGGAACGGATAGGTCGGCAGGTCGACGTGCCCGGTCACCGGCACCGACGGCGTCCAGTCCACCGCGACGTCCGCGATGTGCAAGCGTCCCAGCGCCGAGAGCACTCCGGTGGTCTCGGAGGTGTTCTTCGGCAGCGTCGCCACGAGCGTCGCGGCGCTGTCCTCGGGCAGGCAGCCCTGCGTCATCGCGGTCAGCACACCGTTGGGGCCGAGCTCGACGAACGTGCCGACCCGCTCCCCGACAAGGGTTTCGACGGCGTCGGCGTAGCGGACCGCTTGGCGCGCGTGACGGACCCAGTACTCCGCCCTGAACTCCGCGAATCCACCATCCACAGTGGACACAACGGGGATCTGCGGCGCGTTGTGGACCAGCTTCGAGATCGCAGCTTCAAAGGAAGAGAGCATCGGCTCCATCAGCGGCGAGTGGAACGCGTGGCTCACCCGCAGGCGCCGCGTCCGCACTCCGGCGAACTTCTCGCCGATGTCCAGCACCGCGTCCTCGTCACCGGCGATGACCACCGAGCTGGGGCCGTTGACCGCCGCGACGCTGACCCGATCGGTCAGCAGCGGCAGGACCTCGTCCTCCGTCGTGGCGATCGCCAGCATCGCGCCGCCGGTGGGCAGCGCCTGCATCAGCCGAGCCCGTGTGGTGACCAGCAGCGCAGCGTCTTCGAGCGAGAGCACGCCGGAGACGTGAGCCGCCGCGATCTCGCCGATCGAGTGGCCGATCAGGTAGTCGGGCGTGACGCCGTGGGCCTCCAGGAGCCGGTACAGCGCGACGCCGATCGCGAAGAGCGCGGGCTGCGTGAACTCCGTCTGGTCGAGTTCCTCCTGGCCCGCGAAGATCACCTCGCGCAGTGGACGAGGAAGGTGCGCGTCGAGCCGCACGCAGACCTCGTCCAAGGCATCGGCGAAGGCGGGGAAAGTGGCGTACAGCTCCTGGCCCATGCCCGCGCGCTGCGAACCCTGGCCAGGGAAGGCGAACGCGATCCGTCCCGGCTTGCCCGCGAGCCCCGACACCAGGCCCGGCGCGCTACGACCGGAAGCGAGCGCGGACAGGGCATCCTCGCCCACCACGACGGCACGGTGCCGCTGAACGGCTCGGCCAGCGATCAGCGCGTGCGCGAGGTCGACCGGACGGTGATCGTCGAGCAACGAGAACAGCTGGGAAGCCTTGTCACGCAACGCCTGCTCGGAGTGCGCGGACAGCACGAGCGGCACGACCTGGTCCGACGGGGACGCGGCGGTCTCCTCGAACGCGGGCGCGTGCTGGATGATCAGGTGCGCGTTGGTGCCGCTCACGCCGAAGGACGAGACCGCCGCCGTGCGCGGGCGTCCGGTCTCCGGCCAGGGCTGAGACGACGTGGCCAGCGCGATCTTGCCGGTGCTCCACTCGACCTGCGTGCTGGGCTGGTCGACGTGCAGGGTCTGCGGGATCGTCCCGTTGCCCATCGCGAGGACCATCTTCATCACACCGGCCACGCCAGCGGCGGCCTGCGTGTGACCGATGTTGGACTTCACCGAACCGAGCCACAGCGGCTCGTCGCGATCCTGGCCGTAAGTCGCGAGAAGTGCTTGCGCCTCAATGGGATCGCCCAGCGTGGTGCCGGTGCCGTGTGCCTCGACAACGTCAACGTCCGAAGTGGACAGTCCGGCGTTGGCGAGCGCCGCGCGGATCACGCGCTGCTGCGAAGGACCGTTCGGCGCGGTGAGCCCGTTGGAGGCGCCGTCCTGGTTGATCGCCGAGCCGCGAATCACCGCGAGCACCGGGTGACCGTTCTTGCGCGCGTCGGAAAGGCGCTCCAGCACGAGCATTCCCGCGCCCTCACCCCAACCCGTGCCGTCGGCGGCCTCAGCGAAGGGCTTGCAGCGGCCGTCCGGAGCGAGGCCGCGCTGACGGCTGAAGGAGATGAACGTGCCCGGCGTGGACAGCACCGTCGCGCCACCGGCCAGCGCCAACGAGCACTCGCCGCCGCGAAGTGCTTGTGCCGCAAGGTGCATCGCGACCAGCGAAGCCGAGCACGCGGTGTCAACCGTGATCGCCGGTCCCTCAAGGCCGAGGGTGTAGGAGATGCGGCCGGAGATCACCGCCGAGTTGCTTCCGGTGAGCACGTAGCCCTGGAGGTCGTCGGGGACCTGCTCGGGGTCGGCGGTGTAGTCGAAGCCGTTGGAGCCGACGAAAACGCCGGTCGCGCTGCCCTTGAGCCCGCGCGGGTCGATCCCGGCGCGCTCGACGGCCTCCCACGAGGTCTCCAGCAGCAGGCGCTGCTGCGGGTCGGTCGCGAGGGCTTCACGCGGGGACATCCCGAAGAAGTCCGCGTCGAAGCCCGCCGCGTCGTGCAGGAACCCGCCGTGCCGGGTGTAGCTCGTCCCAGCGTGGTCGGGGTCGGGGTGGTAGAGGTTCGCGACGTCCCATCCGCGATCGGTCGGGAACTCGGTGACCGCGTCGCGGCCCTGCGAGACCAGCTCCCACAGCTGCTCCGGTGCGGCGATGCCACCGGGGAAACGGCAGGCCATGCCGACGATCGCGATCGGCTCGTCGGTCGCAGCGGCCACCGCGACGGTGGTGGCGGTCGCGGTGTCGCCGACGAGCTTGGTCAGCAGGTGGCGGGCCATCTCGACGGGGTTGGGGAAGTCGAAGGCCAGCGTCGCGGGCAGCTGGAGCCCGGTCGCTGCCGCCACGCGGTTGCGCAGCTCGACGGAGGTCAGCGAGTCGAAGCCGACCTCCTTGAACGCCCTGCCCTCCTCGACCGCGTCGGAGTCGGAGTGCCCGAGGACCGTGGCGGCGTTGGCGCGCACCAGATCCACCATGATCCGCTCACGCTCGGCGGGCGAGGCCGCGGTGAGCTTCTGCACGAAGGCCGAGCCCGTGGCTTCCTCCGGTACGGCGGATGCGCGGGCGCGAACCACTGCGGGAATGTCGTTGATGAGCGGGCAGTGCGCGGTGGTCTGCGGGAAGCGGTCCCACTCGATCGCGGCCACGGTCAGCACGGTTTCGCCGTGATCGACGGCCTGCGCCAGCCCGGTGATCGCCAGCGCGGGGTCCATCGGCGGCATGCCCTGCTGGCGCATGCGCTCTTCCAGCTCCGCGCTGACCAGGCCTCCGCTGCCCCACGACCCCCACCCGACCGAGGTCGCGGGCAGGCCACGGGCGGTGCGGGTCTCGGCGAGCGCGTCGAGGTAGGCGTTGGCCGCCGCGTAGGCGCCCTGGCCGACATCGGGCAGCGTGCCACCGAAGGAGGAGAACAGCACGAAGGCGTCGAGCTGCACATCTGACGTCAGCTCGTGCAGGTGCCGCGCCGCGTCGAGCTTCGGCCGCAGCACTCCGGCGATGCGCTCCGGGGTGAGCTGGTCGAGCACCACGTCATCGACCACCCCGGCCGCGTGGATCACGGCGCTGAGCGGGCGGTCTGCGGGAATCTCTGCCAGAAGCGCGGCCAGGGCGGCACGGTCGGAGACGTCGCAGGCCGCGATGGTGACCTCGGCGCCGAGCGCCTTCAATTCGGCCTCAAGGGCGGCGGCACCGGGCGCGTCGGAGCCACGGCGGCTCGTAAGCAGCAGGTGCTCGGCGCCGCGTCCGGCCAGCCAGCGGCCGAGGTGCGCGGCGAGGGTGCCCGTGCCGCCGGTGATGAGCACGGTGCCGCTGGGCTTCCACTCCGGCGCGGTGGACGAGCCGAGCGGAGCCGGGGTCAGGCGGCGCGCGTAGACGCCCTGCGACCGCACGGCGAGCTGGTCCTCATCGGTACCCGCGAGCACAGCACACAGGCGCGCGGCGGTGCGCGCTTCGAAAGTGGCTGGAACGTCGAGCAAGCCGCCCCAGCGCTGCGGGATCTCGGCAGCGGCGGCGAGCGCGAGACCTCGCACTGCGGCCTGGTTGGGGCTGGTCAGCGGATCGCTCCGGCCGACAGAGACCGCGCCGGATGTCAACGTCCACAGTGGAGCGTCGATCCCGGCGTCGCCGAGCGCCTGCGTCAACGTGACCGTGGCGGACAGGCCCCTGGTCAGGCCGACGGGAAGCGGCTCCTCGTCGAGCGCGAGCAGCGAGAGCACTCCGGCCGCGCCCGTTCCGAGCTGCGCGGCGAGCGAAGCTCGGGAAGCGTCGGCGGGCACGGTGACACGGACGACCTCCGCGCCGCGTTCGCGCAGCACGTCTTCTACGGCGAACCACTCGTGCTCGATCGCCGGAACGACGAGCAACCAGGTGCCCGACAGCGCGGGCGAGCGCTTCTCGCTGACCGGCTGCCACGTCGACCTGTACCGCCAACCGTCCACAGTGGACTGCGTGCGGCGCTTGCGCAGCCACGAGGACAGCGCGGGCACCACAGTGTCCAAAGAGGACCGATCGGCGAGGTCCAGCGTCGCGGCGAGGGAGTCCAGGTCCTCGCGCTCGACGGCCGCCCAGAAGTCCGCGTCCATTTCGGACACAGCGGCCTCGCGCGAAACCAGCTCCAGCCAGAAGTTCTGCCGCTGGAACGCATAGGTCGGCAGGCCCACCCGTGAAGCGCCAGCGAAAAGCGGACGCCAGTCCACCGCAACGCCACGGGTGTGCGCCTCGCCGAGCGAAGTCACGAAGCGGTCGAGCCCGCCCTCGTCGCGGCGAAGCGAGCCCACGGCCACGACCTCGCCGCCAGCGGCCTCAGCGGTCGCCTGGACCGCCATGGTCAGCACGGGGTGTGCGCTGGCCTCGATGAACGAGCGGTAGCCCTGCTCGATCAGCGCGCGGGTGGCCTGCTCCAGGTGCACGGTCTGCCGCAGGTTTCGGTACCAGTACCCGGCGTCAACCGGCTCGTCCAGCCACTCCCCCGTCACGGTGGAGAAGAACGGCACCTCCGGCTCGCGCGGCGTGATCCCGGCGAGCACGGTCAGCAGCTCGTCCTTAATGGACTCTACGTGCGCGGAGTGCGAAGCGTAGTCCACCGGAACCGTGCGCGCCCGGATTTCCTCGGCCTCGCACTCGGCGACCAGCTCGGCCAACGCGTCGGGGTCGCCGGAGACCACCACGGACGCGGGGCCGTTGACCGCCGCAACCGAGATTCGGCCATCCCACCGCGCGATCCGCTCGTTCAGCGCCTCCAACGGCAACGAGACAGACACCATCCCGCCGCGACCAGCGAGCTGAAGGATTGCCTTGCTGCGCAGAGCAACCACGGCCGCAGCGTCCTCAAGGGACAGTGCGCCGGACACCGCGGCGGCGGCGATCTCGCCCTGCGAGTGGCCGATCACCGCAGCGGGCTCGACACCGAAGGAGCGCCACAGTGCCGCGAGCGACACCATGACCGCCCACAGCACGGGCTGCACGACATCGACCCTGGCCAGCGCCTCCTCATCGGAGAGCGCGTCGCGCAGGTTCCAGTCAGTGTGCGGGGCCAACGCGGCGGCGCACTCGTCGAGCCGGGCGCCGAACACCGGCGCGGAATCGGCCAGCTCCAAGGCCATGCCGATCCACTGCGAGCCCTGACCGGGGAACACGAACACGGTCCGCCCAGCCGCGCGCGTGGTGCCGGTGAGCACCGCCGGATCGGCCTCCCCGCGCACCAACGACTCCAGGCCGGAAGCAGCGAGCACGACCGCGCGGTGCTCGAAGGCGGAACGCGTGGTAGCCAGCGACAGGCCGAGGTCCTTGAAGTCGATCGACGGATTCGCGCGGAGGTGGTCGAGCAGGCGGGAGGCCTGGTCCAGCAGGGCGTTCTCGCTCTTGCCGGAGAGCACGAGCGGCGCGATCGGGTGGTCGATCGCCGGGTGCTCGGGCACCTCCTCGGCCACGACCTCTTCGGCGTCCTCATCGTCGGCGACCTCAACCGGAGGCTCTTCCTCGATGATCACGTGCACGTTCGTGCCGCTGATACCGAACGACGACACGCCCGCGCGGCGCGGTTCCCCGGTCTGCGGCCACGGCACGGTCTCGGTCAGCAGCGACACCGCGCCCGCCGACCAGTCCACGTGCGGGGTCGGCTCGGCGACGTGCAGCGTCTTGGGCACCACGCCGTGCTGGATCGCCAGCACCATCTTGATCAAGCCCGCCATGCCCGAGGCGGCCTGGGCGTGGCCGATGTTGGACTTGATCGAGCCCAGCAGCAGCGGACGGTCAGCGGGGCGCCCCTGGCCGTAGGTGGCCAGAAGTGCTTGTGCCTCAATGGGATCGCCCAGCGAGGTGCCGGTGCCGTGGGCTTCCACCACGTCGACCTGGCCGGCGGACAGGCGCGCGGTGGTGAGCGCCTGGCGGATGACGCGCTGCTGCGCCATGCCGTTCGGCGCGGAAAGGCCGTTGGAGGCGCCGTCCTGGTTGACCGCGCTCGCGCGGACCACAGCGAGCACCTCGTGGCCGTTCTTGCGGGCGTCGGAAAGGCGCTCCAGCAGCACGAGCGTGACGCCCTCGGCCAGCGACATGCCGTCGGCGGAGGCATCGAAGGCCTTGCAGCGGCCGTCTGCGGCGAGCGCGCGCTGACGGCTGAAGCCGATGAAGGAGCCCATGTTCGCCATCACCGCGACACCACCGGCCAGCGCCAGCGAGGACTCGCCCTGGCGCAGCGAGTGGCACGCGAGGTGCAGCGCGATCAACGACGAGGAGCAGGCGGTGTCGATGGTGACCGCAGGCCCCTCAAGGCCCAGGGTGTAAGCGATGCGGCCGGAGAGCACGCTCGGCACGGTGCCGGTGAGGATGTGCCCCTCCAGCTCCTCCGGCGCGTCCTCCACGGTCGGGCAGTAGTCGGAGTAGTTGCAGCCGACGAACGTGCCGACCTTGGTGCCCTTCAGGGAGTGCGGGTCGATGCCCGCGCGCTCGATGGTCTCCCACGAGGTCTCCAGCAGCAGCCGCTGCTGCGGGTCCATGGCCAGCGCCTCGCGCGGGGAGATCCCGAAGAACGCCGGGTCGAACTCGCCCGCGTCGTGCAGGAAACCGCCCTCGCGCACGTAGTTCTTGCCGTGCCGGTCGGGGTCGAGGTCGAAGCTGCCGTCGATGTCCCAGTTGCGGTTGACCGGCAGCTCGGAGATCACGTCCGCGCCCTCGGAGAGCAGGCGCCACAACGCTTCCGGCGAGTCGGCGCCCCCGGGAAGGCGGCAGCCGATGCCGACGATGGCGATCGGCTCCTGCGCGCGGTCCTCCACCTCGCGCAGGCGGCGCTTGGTCTGCCGCAGGTCCGCGCCGACGCGCTTGAGGTAGGCAAGGTACTTCTCTTCGGTGGACATCTGGGTGCTGCTCCTCGCCGTCGCTGCCGAACTCGGGTCTGACTCGCTCACAAGGACCCCATTTCCTTGTCCAGCAAGTCGAAGATGTCGTCCTCGGTGGCCGAGGCAAGGTCGTCGTCGGAGGTCTTGCGCGCCTTCGTGGAGCCGGACGAACGCTCGTCCCACTTCGCCAGCAGGGCCTGGAGGTGGGTGCGGATGCCCTCGCTCTCCTGCTCGTCCGCGCCGAGCGTGGACAGGGTCGCTTCCAGGCGGTCCAGCTCGGTGTGCGCGGCGGAGACGGAGGTGGTGTCCTCGCCGAAGAGCTCCACGCGCAGGAAGTCCGACAGCGCCTTCGCGTTGGGGTGGTCGAACACCACGGCCGCAGCCAGGTTGAGCCCGGTGGCCTTGCGGAGGCGGTTGCGCAGCTCGACGGCGGAGAGCGAGTCGAAGCCCAGTTCGCGGAAGGCCCGGTCCTCCTCCACCGCCGCCGAGCCGGAGTGACCCAGCACCGCGGCGGCCGTGGAGCGCACCAGCTCCAGCAACGCCTGCGCACGCTCCACAGTGGACGCTCGTGCCAGTCGACCGGTGAGCGACGAGTCCTTCTCGGCTTCTACGACAGGCACTTCCGTGAGCAGTCGCCGCGCCTCGGGCACGCCGGTGATCAGCGTGCTCGGCCGCGCCGAGGTGAACACCGGGACGAAGCGGTCCCAGGTCACATCGCCCATCGCGACGAAGGTCTCGTCCCGGTCGAGCACCCGCTGCAACGCGCTCAGCGCGAGGTCGGTGTCCAGCATCGCCAGGCCCTGGCGCACCGTCCGCTCGGAGACCTCGGCCTCGCGCGCGGCGTGCTCGCTGTTGTCGAAGGCGTTGCGGGCGGCCCAGATCCCCCACGCGATGGAGGTCCCGGGCAGGCCGCGACCCCTGCGCTGCTCGGCGAGCGCGTCGAGATAGGTGTTCGCGGCGGTGTAGGCCGCGTGCTCGCCGCTGCCCCACACCCCGGAGATCGAGGAGAACAGCACGAACGCGTCGAGATCGTCGTGGTCGAAGATCTCGTCGAGGTGCCGTGCTCCGGTGACCTTGGCGTGCACGACGTCGGCGAACTCCGCCAGGGTGGTGTCGGCGACGAAGCCGAGTTCGATCACCGCCGCCGCGTGCATCACGCTGCGGATCGGCGTGCCCTCGGCGGCCACTCGCTCGACCAGTTCGGCGAGCGCGGCCTTGTCGGTGACGTCGCAGACGGCCAGCGTGACGCGGGCGCCAAGCGCGGTCAGCTCCTCCACCAGCTCGGGCGCTCCGGGCGCGTCGGCTCCACGCCTGCTGGTCAGCACCAGGTGCTCGGCGCCGTTCTGCGCCAGCCAACGCGCGAGTTCCCTCGCCAGCACGCCGGTGCCGCCGGTGATCAGTACCGATCCGCGCGGCTTCCAGTCCCTCGTGACCGGAGTGTCCACAAAGGAGGATCGGACGAGCCTGCGCGCGAAGAGCCCTTCCGGCCGCACAGCGATCTGGTCCTCGTCACCGGCTCCGGCGAGCACGCCCGCGAGGCGGGTCAGCGTCCGATCGTCAGCGGTTGCGGGCAGGTCGACCAAGCCGCCCCAGCGGCGCGGGAACTCCAGCGCGACGGTCCGGCCCAGGCCCCACACAGCCGCCTGGTCGGGACTGCTCACCGCGTCGGTCGTGCCCACGGACACCGCGCCCCGAGTGAGGCACCACAGCGGAGCCTCGATCTCGGCTTCGCCCAGCGCCCGCACCAGCTCCAGGGTTCCGGCGAGGCCCACGGTCAGCCCCGGGAACTCGGCGAGCTGAGACGTGTCCAACGCCAGTCCGGAGATCACGCCAGCCAACGGCGGGAGCTTGCGCAGTCGAGCCACCAGCGCGGCGCGGTCGGTGACGGAGTCCAGCTCGATGCGCTCGACGGTGCCGCCGTGGTTCTCGATCGCAGCCGTTGCCTCATCAAGGCCGGAGATGACGAGCCAAGTTCCCGAGATGCGTGGGTTCGCGGCGTCGGCGACCGGCTCCCAACCGATGCGGTAGCGCCAACTGTCCACAACAGACTCTTCGCGCTGCTGCTTGCGCCACTGAGACAAGGCGGGCAGAACGGTTTCGATGGCCGACGCGTCGGGCAGGGCCAGGGTCGTGGAGAGCGAATCGAGGTCTCCGCGCTCGACGGCCTGCCAGAACTCCGACTCCGCCGGGCTCTCAGCGATCTGCTCGGCGCGCGGCTCCATCTGCAACCAGTAGCGCTCGTTCTGGAACGCGTAGGTCGGCAGATCGACCCGGCGGCCACCAGCCGTCGCCTGCGCCCAGTCCACGGCCACACCGTTGACGTGCGCTTCGGCCAGCGAGGTCAGGAATCGCCGAAGACCACCGTCTTCGCGGCGCAGCGAACCGACCACGGTGGCCGGAGTGCCGGTCTCGTCGATGATCTCCTGCACCGCCACGGCCAGGCCGGGGTGCGGGCTCGACTCGACGAGCGCGTGGTGGCCGTCAGCGAGCAGCCTGCGGATCGTCTGGTCGAAGTGGACGGTCTGGCGGAGGTTGCGGTACCAGTACTCCGCCGTCAGCTCGGCCGTGTCGATCGGCTCGCCGGTCACCGTGGAGTAGAACGGGATCTCCGAGCTGCGCGGCCGGATCGGCTCCAGCGCGGTGATCACCTGCTCGCGGATCTCCTCCACATAGGCGGAGTGCGAGGCGTAGTCCACCGGGATGCGGCGGACGCGGATGCCTTCTGCGGCAAGCTCTTCCATCACGGCGGCCAGCGGGTCGACCTCGCCGCAGATCACCACGGACGTCGGGCCGTTGACGGCGGCCACGGACAGGCCGGGGTAGGACGCGATCCGCTCGCGCACCTGCTCCACCGGCAGCGAGACCGATCCCATGCCGCCGAGACCGGCGAGGTCTTCCGCAATGGCCTTGCTGCGCAGAGCAACCACGCGGCAAGCGTCCTCAAGGGACAGTGCGCCCGCGACGCAGGCGGCGGCGATCTCGCCCTGCGAGTGGCCGATCACCGCTGCGGGCTCGACGCCGTAGGAGCGCCACAGCGCCGCGAGGGAGACCATCACCGCGAAGGTGGCGGGCTGCACCACGTCCACGCGCTCGAAGCCGGGCGCTCCGTTCAGGATCTCGGTCAGCGAGAAGTCCACGAACGGCGCGAGGGCTTCCTCGCACTCGCGGATTCGCGCTGCGAAGACCGGCGAGGTGCGCATCAGCTCCACGCCCATGCCGAGCCACTGCGAGCCCTGGCCGGGGAACACGAACGCGACTCGGCCGGACTCCCCGGCAAGGCCCTGCACCACGTTGAGCGGCTCTCCGCCACTCGCCAGTGCGTCCAAAGTGGACAGTGCTTCGTCGCGGTCGGCCACGACGGCGACCGCGCGGTGGCGGTGCTTCGTCCTCGCGGTGAGGGTGTGCGCGACGTCGAGCAGACTGGCGTCGTCGAGCCGGAGCTTACGTGCCTGCGCCGCAATGCCTTCGCGGCTGCTAGCAGAGATCAACAGCGGCAGGAACTCGGGCGCCGCGACCGGTTCAACCACGGTCTCGATCGCCGGAACCTGCTGGATGATCAAGTGCGCGTTCGTACCGCTGACACCGAAGGACGAGACAGCCGCAGTGCGCGGACGGCCCGTCTCGGGCCACTCCACAGCTTCCGTGGCGAGGCTGATGTTGCCTTCGCTCCACTCCACGTGGGTGCTGGGCTGGTCGACGTGCAGCGTGCGCGGGACGACGTTGTGCCGCATCGCCATGACCATCTTCATCACTCCGGCCACACCAGCGGCGGCCTGCGTGTGCCCGATGTTGGACTTGATCGACCCCAGCCACAACGGCTCCGACCGATCCTGCCCGTAGGTCGCGAGAAGCGCCTGCGCCTCAATCGGATCGCCCAGCGTGGTACCAGTTCCGTGAGCCTCCACCACATCAACGTCCGAAGTGGACAGACCGGCGTTCACGAGGGCCTGGCGGATCACGCGCTGCTGCGAAGGACCGTTCGGCGCGGTCAGGCCGTTGGACGCGCCGTCCTGGTTCACCGCAGAGCCGCGAATCACCGCGAGCACCGGGTGGCCGTTCTTCTGCGCGTCGGAAAGACGCTCCAGCAACAGGATTCCCGCGCCTTCACCCCAGCCGGTGCCGTCGGCGGCGTCGGCGAAGGGCTTGCAGCGGCCATCCGGGGCCAGGCCGCGCTGACGGCTGAACTCGATGAAGGTCTCCGGCGTCGCCATCACGGTGACACCACCGGCCAGGGCCAGCGAGCACTCGCCGCCGCGAAGTGCCTGCGCCGCAAGGTGCATGGCCACCAGCGACGACGAGCACGCGGTGTCGACAGTGATCGCCGGGCCTTCCAGGCCGAAGGTGTAGGAGATCCGGCCGGACGCCACGCTCGGCGCGCTGCCGTTGCCCACCTGGCCCTCGAAGCCGTCCGGGATCGCGGGCTGCAAGCGGCTGGCGTAGTCGCTGTACATGACGCCCACGAACACGCCGGTCGACGTGCCCTTGAGCGAACGCGGGTCGATGCCGCCGCGCTCCACGGCCTCCCACGAGGTTTCGAGGAGGATGCGCTGCTGCGGGTCGGTCGCGAGGGCTTCGCGCGGGGACATCCCGAAGAATCCGGGGTCGAACTCCGCCGCCTCGGCCAGGAACGCGCCGTTGCGGGTGTAACTGGTCCCCACGTGGTCGGGGTCGGGGTGGAACAGCGTGTCCAGCTCCCAACCACGATCGGCCGGGAAACCGCCGACCGCGTCCCGGCCCTCGGACAGCAGCTCCCACAGCTGCTCAGGAGTCCGCACACCGCCTGGGTAACGGCAGGCCATGCCGACGATCGCGATCGGCTCATCAGCGGCGACCTTCGTCATCGCCACCGCGGCCGGAGCGGCACTGCCGAGCAGCTTGGTCAGCAGCAGAGCGGCGATCGCGGCCGGGTTCGGGTGGTCGAAGACGAGCGTGGCGGGCAGCGAGACCCCCGCCGCCGCGGCGAGCCGGTTGCGCAGCTCGACCGAGGTCAGCGAGTCGAAGCCCATCTCCTTGAACGCCCGCGTCGCGGTGACCTGGTCGGTCCCGCTGTGGCCCAGCACGGCCGCCGCGGTGGTGCGGACCAGGTCGAGCAGCACGCGCTCGCGCTCGGCCTCCGCCAACGTCGCCAGCCGCTGCGCGAGCCCGCCGGTGGGCGCGGTGCCCGCGACGGAACGCTTCGGCGTGGCACGGACCAGTCCGCGCAGCAGGGGCGGGACGGTCGTGGCACCGCGCAGCGCCGAGAGGTCGAGGCGCAGCGGCACGATCACTGCCTCGTCGACCAGGTGCGCCCCGTCGAGCAGCGCCAGCCCGGTGTCGGAGGGCACCGGCAGCATGCCCGAGCGCGCCATCCGCTCGACGTCGGCGTCGGTGAGGTGCGCGGTCATCCCGCTGCGCTGCTCCCAGAAACCCCACGCCAGCGAGGTCGCGGCCTGACCAGCGGCGCGGCGGTGCTGTGCGAGGGAGTCCAGGAACGCGTTCGCGGCGGCGTAGTTGCCCTGGCCCGCGTCGCCGAACGTTCCGGCGGCCGAAGAGAAGAGCACGAACGCTTCGAGGTCGCTCGTCAGCTCGTGCAGGTTCCACGCCGCGTCGACCTTCGGCCGCAACACGGCGTCCAGCCGCTCCGGCGTCAGCGACGTGACCAGCGCGTCGTCGAGCACTCCGGCCGCGTGAACCACCGTGGTGACGGGGTGTTCCTTCGGCACTTCAGCGAGAACGCGCTCCAACGCGGCACGGTCGGCGGCGTCGCAGGCCGCGACGGTCACGTTGGCACCGAGCGAAGTCAGCTCAGCGACCAGGTCCTCAGCGCCCGGCGCGTCCATGCCCCGGCGGCTGGTGAGCAGCAGGTGATCGGCACTTCCGCCCAGCACGAGGTGACGCGCGACCAGAGCACCGATCGCCCCGGTCCCACCGGTGATCAGCACGGTGCCCGCCTCGGCCGCCGCCACGTCACTGTCCACAACGGACGAAGGCACGGCGCGCACGAGTCGCGGAACGAGGACGTCCTTGCCCCGCACAGCGATCTGCGGCTCATCGGCCACCAGAACGGCCGTCGCGGCATCATCGAGGTCGAGCAGCGTGAAGCGACCGGGGTTCTCCGCCTGAGCGGAACGCAACAGCCCCCACACAGCGGAGTTCGCCAGGTCGGTGACGTCTTCGCCGGTCTTGGTCGCGGTGGCCCCACGCGTGGTGATCACCAGGTGCGTCTCGGCAAGGCGCTCCTCCGCGAGCCACCGCTGCACCAACGCCAGCGCACGGTGGGTCGCGGCGTGCACCGACTCCACCATCTCGCCGGTGCTCCCGGTGAAGGAGACGAAGACGACCTCGGGAAGCTCGCCGTCAAGCAGAGCGTCGATCTCAGCAGCGTGCGGACCGATCTCCGCGCTGGTGCGCTCAACAACGGGCGCGGTCGCCGGAACCCACTGCACGCGGTAGAGCGAGTCCATGCCTGTGCTGGACAGCTGGTCCGCCGAAACCGGCATGGACACCAACGACTCAATGGTCGCGACCGGCGCTCCGGTGGTGTCAGCGAGCCGCAGCGAGACAGCGTCGGAACCGTTGCGCGTTAGGCGAACCCGCAGCGCCGAAGCTCCGACAGCGTGCAGCGAAACGCCACTGAACGCGAAAGGCAGGCTGGCCGCGCCGCTAGAACCCAGCTCTCCGACCTGAAGCGCCGCGTCGAGCAGGGCGGGGTGCAGGCCGAAGCCGGACACGTCCTGCGCCGGGTCGAGCGCGACATCGGCCAGGATCTCCGCGCCGAGCTTCCACGCGGCACGCACACCCTGGAAGGCGGGACCGTAGTCGTAGCCAGCCTCGGCGAGCTTGTCGTAGAAGCCGTCGAGGTCGATCGCGGTAGCTCCGGCAGGCGGCCACGCGGACTCGGCGAAACCGGCCGCAGCGCCCACCGCGAGCACACCGCTGGCGTTCCTGATCCACTCCGCATCCTCGCGGGAGGAGTGCACCTGGATCGCGCGCTTGCCGGATTCGTCAGCGGCACCAACCCAAACCTGCACGAGGACGCTCTCGCGCTCCGGCAGCAGCAGGGGCGCTTCGAGGGTCAGCTCGTCGAGCAGGTCGCAGCCCGCGACGTCGCCCGCCCGGATCGCCAACTCCACGAAAGCCGCTCCGGGCAACAGAACGGTGCCCATGACGGCGTGCTCCGCCAGCCAGGGATGCGTGCGCAGCGACAGCCTGCCGGTGAGCAGCAGCCCGCCGTCCACAGCGAGGCCGACCTCCGCGCCCAGCAGCGGGTGGTTCGCGCCGCGCAGCCCGGCAGCGGAGACGTCACCGACGGATAGCGGCGTTTCCAGCCAGTAGCGCTCGCGCTGGAAAGCGTAGGTCGGCAGATCGATGGTCCGAAGTGGACGGTCGAGCCACGAAACGTCCGCGCCACGGACGAACGCTCCGGCCACCGAGCTGAGGAAGCGGTCCAAGCCGCCCTCGTCGCGACGCAGCGAGCCGACCGCGAGCCCTTCACGACCACTGTCCTCAATGGACGCCTGAACGCCGACGGTCAGCACCGGATGCGCGCTGGACTCGACGAAGATGCCGTGGCCCAGCTCGACGAGGCGGCGAACCGTCTGGTCGAAGTGGACGGTCTGGCGGAGGTTGCGGTACCAGTACTCGGCGTTGAGGCCCGTGGTGTCGTACAGGTCGCCGGTGACACTGGAGTAGAACGGGATCTTGGCCGCACGAGGCGAGATCGGGCCGAGCACGGTCAGCAGGCGCTCGTGGATCGCCTCCACATAAGCCGAGTGCGAGGCGTAGTCCACCGGGATGCGGCGAACACGAACGCCCTCGCCATCGAGCTGAGCGAAAAGCTCGTCCAGCGCGTCCGGCTCGCCCGCGACCACCACGGAGTCGGGACCGTTGACGGCGGCGACGGAAATCCGTCCTTCCCAACGGGAAATGCGGTGGTCGACGTCCTCGATGGGCAGGGCGATCGAGGTCATGCCGCCCTTGCCCGCCAGCTCCTCGGCGATGACCTGGCTGCGCAGCGCGACCACCCACGCCGCGTCTTCGAGCGAGAGCGCGCCAGCCACGTAGGCGGCGGCGATCTCACCCTGCGAGTGGCCGACCACGGCCGAAGGCTGCACGCCGTAAGAACGCCACAGCGCGGCGAGCGACACGTTCACCGCGAACAGCACGGGCTGCACGACGTCGACCCGCTCCAGCGACGCGGCACCGGGCTCGCCGCGCAGCACGGCGAGCAGGTCCCACTCCACGAACGGTTCGAGGGCCGAAGCGCACGCCTCGATCTCCGCGCGGAAGGCGGGCGCGGTCTCCAGCAGCTCCACGGCCATGCCCGCCCACTGCGACCCCTGGCCGGGGAACACGAACACCACGCGCGAGGAGCCTTCGACGACTCCGCTCACCACACCCGCTGCGGGAAGATCGTCGACAAGCGCGTCGAGCCCGGCGCTCAGCTCCGCGCGATTGTCGGCCACGAGCACACCCCGGTGCTCGAACAACTCCCGCGTCGTGGCTAGCGAGTGGGCGAGGTCGCCCAGCGCGATGCCGGAATGGGCGTCGAGGTGCTCACGCAGCCGCGAAGCCTGTGCCCGCAGGGCTTCCTTCGAGCGCCCGGAGAGCACGAAAGGCAGTACACCCGCAAGCGATTCGACCGGAGCCGAATCATCCTCCGGCGCCTCTTCCAGGATGACATGGGCGTTGGTGCCACTCATCCCGAAGGACGAAACACCCGCGCGGCGGGGATGACCGTTGGGCTTCCACTCCACGTCCTC
Source organism: Allokutzneria multivorans (assembly GCF_039537405.1). NCBI lineage: Bacteria > Bacillati > Actinomycetota > Actinomycetes > Pseudonocardiales > Pseudonocardiaceae > Allokutzneria > Allokutzneria multivorans. Next base: position 628,084 of record NZ_BAABAL010000018.1, read on the forward strand.
GGTCAGCAGCGCGACCGCGCCGGAGGACCAGTCCACGTGCGGGCTCGGCGCGTCGATGTTGATCGTGCGCGGCAGCACTCCGTTGCGAAGCGCCATGACCATCTTGATCACACCGGCCACGCCCGCGGCGGCCTGGGTGTGGCCGATGTTGGACTTCACCGAGCCCAGCAGCAGCGGCTTCTCCGGCGAGCGGTCGCGGCCGTAGGTGGCCAGGACCGCCTGCGCCTCGATGGGATCGCCCAGCGTGGTGCCGGTGCCGTGCGCCTCGACGGCGTCGACCTCGTCGGCCTTGAGCCCCGCGTTGGCCAGCGTCTGCAAGATCAGCCGCTGCTGCGAGGGGCCGTTCGGCGCGGTCAGCCCGTTGGAGGCGCCATCCTGGTTGATCGCCGAGCCCCGCACCACTGCGAGCACCTTGTGGCCGTTGCGGCGCGCGTCGGAAAGCCGCTCCAGCACGAGCATTCCCGCGCCCTCGCCCCACGCGGTGCCGTCGGCGGCGGCCGCGAAGGGCTTGCAGCGGCCGTCGGCGGAGAGCGCGCGCTGCGTGCTGAACGCGACGAAGGAGCCGGGGTTGGACAGCACCGCGACACCACCGGCGAGCGCCAGCGAGCACTCCCCCGCCCGCAGCGACTGCGCGGCCAGGTGCAGCGCCACCAGCGAGGACGAGCACGCGGTGTCCACGGAGACCGCGGGCCCCTCAAGGCCGAGGGTGTAGGAGATGCGGCCCGACGCGACGCTCAGGGTCGCGCCGGTCACCAGGTAGGCCTCGGCGCCCTCCTCGGCCTCGTGCAGGCGGGGGCCGTAGTCCTGCGGCTCCGCGCCGACGAACACGCCGGTCTGGCTGCCGCGCAAGGACTTCGGCCTGATCCCGGCGCGCTCAAGGGCCTCCCACGCCGTCTCCATCAGCAGCCGCTGCTGCGGCTCCATGGCCAGCGCCTCGCGCGGGTTGATGCCGAAGAAGGCCGGGTCGAACTCGGTGGCCCGGTTGAGGAAACCGCCCTCCCGGGTGTAGCTGGTGCCCGGCCGCTCACCGGTGGGGTCGTAGAGGCCGTCGACGTCCCAGCCCCGGTCGGCGGGGAACTCCGAGATCGCGTCCCCGCCCGCCAGCAGGAAGTCCCACAGCTTCTCCGGGCTGTCCAGGTCGCCGGGGTAGCGGCAGCCCATGCCCACGATCGCGATCGGCTCGTCGGAGCCCGCGGCCACCGAAGGCGCGAACACCGCGTCGCCCAGGCCCAGCGACTCGGCCAGCAGGTGCTGGGCCAGCGCGATCGGCGTCGGGTAGTCGAAGGCCAGCGTCACCGGCAGGTCGAGCCCGGTGGCCGCGCCGAGCCTGCGGTGCAGCTCGACCGCGGCCAGCGAGTGCAACCCCAGCTCCCGCAACGGCCGGTCGGGTGCGACGGCCTCCGGTCCCGGCAGCTCCAGGGCGGCGGCGGCCTCGGCGCGCACCAGCTCCAGCAGCACGCGGTCGCGCTCGGCTTCGGACAACTCCGTGAGACGGTGCGAGAACAACGATCCTCCCCAGGACCTGCGCCGACGATCGACGTGGTGCGGTCAGCGCTGGACGAGCGACTTGCGGTGCTTGAGCGCGCGGTCGGGATCGACCGCGACGACCTCGAAGGACTTCGTGGAACGCAAGCGGCGGAACAGGTTGTCCGAGCCGGTGACGCAGACCCGCTCCACGCCGTGCTGGCGCAGGGTCCCCACCACCGAGTCCCACCGCACCGGTTGGACGATGCCGGCCAGGTGCAGCTCGCGGACCCCCTCCCCGGTGGTCACCAGCGCGCCGTCGTGGTCGGCGACGAGCGGCAGATCCGGGTCCGCGAAGGTGTACTTCGGGTAGATCTCCCGCGCGGCGTGCTCGCGCTGCGGCTCGAACAGCGAGCTGTGCGCGGGCGGTCGCATCGTGTACATCGAGTAACCGCCCGCGTCGCGGATGCTCTGCTTGAACCAGTCGAGGTTGTGCTCCCGCAAGGAGACGTTGAAGAAACCGTCCTCCAGGTAGGAGGAGATCTCGGCCCACTCACCGCGCTCGTCCAGCTCGGCCAGCATCTCCGCGAGCGCGTCGCCCGGCGTGCGGACGAAGGAGTGCGTGACGATGTCGGCGTTCTCCGCGCGGTCGAAGTACTCCCGCTCCCACGCCGCCAGATCAGCGGTCAGCCGCACGGTGTCGGCGAAGGACAGCGCTCCGGAGAACGCCGTCGCCGCGCGCAGCCCGTTGCTGGGTCCCGCGCACAGCAACGGGTTCAGGCCGAGGTGCTCGCGAGCCCAGTCCGACACGGCGATCGAGTTGACCACGAACGCCACCTGGGCGACCTCGGTGTAGACGTGCTCGGAGCGGCTGAACGCGGTGAGCACGTCGTAGCCGACCGCCTCCGAGGCCTCGGCCAACCGCGCCTTCGCGAACGGGTTGACGATCATGAACTTGCCGACGTCCGCGAAGGTCGACGGCCCCATGCCCGGAAACACAACAGCGGTGCTGCTCATGCCGAGACCCCGGCGGTCTCCACGCCCAAAGCCATCTTCTCAAGCTGCTTGCGGTCGGGCTTTCCGTTGCGGTTGAGCGGGAAGCGCTCCAGCACGCGCACCTGGTTCGGGTGCTCGAAGGGCGGCAGCACGGCCGAGACCATGCCGCGCCAGTAGCGGGCGTCGCGGTCCTGCTCGTCCTCCACGAAGAAGACCAGCTGCGCGCCCCTGCGCTCGTCCGGGACGGCGATGATCTTCACCGAGCACCCTGCTGCGGCGAGCTTGTGCTCGATGATCTCCGGGTAGAGCACGTACCCCATGCGCTGCACCGCGAACTTGCGGCCGATGACGAAGACGTTGCCGTCGTCGTCGACGTGCCCGAGGTCGTTGGTGCGGAACCAGCCGTCGTCCAGCGCGACCTCCACGACCCCGCCGTCCAGGCCGAGGTAGCCCTCCATCATGTCCGGCGTGCGCACGATCAGCTCGCCGACCTCGCCGGGCACGACCTCGGCGCCGTCCTCGTTGATCACGCGCACGTCGATGCCGTTCATCGGCTGCCCGGTCGCGACCGGGTTCTCGTTGGTGGCGAAGGCGACGTTGCCCATCTCGGTGCTGCCGTAGCTGTCCAGCAGCGGCAGCCCGAAGGTCGCGACCGCGCGCGGCACCAGGGTCGGGTCGAGCGGCGCGGCGCCGACGCAGAGCATCCGGGCGGTGCGCAGCTCATCGCGCAGCGCGGGACGTCGCTCGGCCAGGTTCAGGATGCTGCGGTAGGTCGCGGGCGTGGCGTCCACGACGGTGACCCCGGTCTGCCCGGCAAGCCGCAGCGCGCGGTCGAGCCGCTTGTACGGCGCGATCACCAGCGAGCACTTGGCCAGCCACGCGATGAGCACCATCGACAGGCCGTACTGGTGGGAGAAGGGCAGCAGCGGCAGCAGCACGTCACCGCGCCGGTGGCCCATGTGGTCGGCGTTGCGCACCAGGTTGCGCAGGAACTTCCCGCCGGACTTCACGATGCCCTTGGGCGTACCGGTGGAGCCGGAGGACCACATGATCAGGCCGTCGACGCGCTCGCCCCACGGCTCGAAGTCCAGCCGCCGCTCGGTGTTCGACCACGCGATGTGCTCGTCCAGCGCGGCGACGAACAGCTCGTAGAGGTAGATCCGGTCCTCGTCCTCGGGCAGCGGGGCGTCGTCGTCCACCAGGCACCACGCCGCACCCGCCTGCCGCGCGATGAAGCGGGTCTCCTCGGCGCGCTCCTGGTGGTCCACCAGGACGATCGAGGCCCCCAGGTGCATCAGCGCGAACAGCGTGCCGACGTAGGCCAGGGAGTTCCCCGCCTTCAGCAGCACCCGGTCGCCGGGCCGGATTCCCTTGGCGCGCAACACTTCCACCACTCGCAGGGTGTTGCGCTCGAACTCCGCGAAGGTCTGCACCGAGTCCAGGGCGAAGAACTTTGCCGTCATCGGATCGAACTCCTTCCCACCTCGCGCCCGCGCTCCGCACGCTTTTCAGCCGATTCGACAATGGTGTCGAACGGTGACCCCAGTAATCACACAGCGTGCTTGCACATACAGAGTCGGGCGCGACAAACCTACGTCCGGCCAGCTCGCGGACGACACCCTTTAGGATGCCCTTACACCCCCTATCACGAAGAACACGAAACGATAACACCGGGGTTAACGTGCACTTTTCCACAGTGTCGACAGTTCGCACGGCCACAAAATCCGCGCACAATCGAAAAACCATTAACACGTGGCTCACACGAAGCGGACGTGATCGCTCCGAGCGAACGAACGTGCAGGTATAGGGGTTGTCGCCCCAACGCCACAGTCCTAACCTGAGGATGATTCAACGTCGCTTAACTGCCACTCGGGACACCGCGACCCTCCAGGCAGCGCATATTAGCGTTCTTGATCCGAGGGAACACGAACACCTTCTGCCCATTCTCGGGGAGACGGCGCCGCAAATAGGTTGACCACCTCGGTCACTAATGCCGCGAGCGCGCCGAGGGTCGTTGTTCACGGAGATGAACAGTTCGCAACGGCGGTACCACGAGATCTTCGCAAACATTTTCCGCTCGGCGAGACCGGCGACCGTCCGGCCACCACGTTCCTGGGGGAACCACACGATGCTCTCGCTGCTCACCGACCAGCAGGCCCTTCCCGAGCCCGTCGGCCCGCTGACCATGTTCGGCCCGGACTTCCCCTTCGCCTACGACGACTGGCTGGCCCACCCCGCCGGGCTCGGCAGGCTGCCGGAGCACGTGCTGGGCACCGAGGTCGCGGTGATCGGCGGCGGGCTCTCCGGCCTGGTGACCGCGCACGAGCTGATGAAGCTCGGCCTGCGCCCGGTGGTCTACGAGGCCGACCAGCTCGGCGGGCGGATGCGCTCGGCGAGCTTCGAGGGCCACCCCGGCACCGTTGCGGAGATGGGCGCGATGCGCTTCCCGCCGTCGGCGACCGCGCTCGGGCACTACCTGGACCTCCTCGGCCTGTCCACCGCGCCGTTCCCGAACCCGTTGTCCCCGCTCACCCCTGGCACGGTGGTCGACCTCAACGGCGAGAGCCACTGGGCGCGCACCTCCGCCGAGCTGCCCACCGCCTACCGCGAGGTCGCCGACGCGTGGGAGAAGGCGCTGCACGAGCACGCCGAACTGTCCATGATGAACGCCGCGATCCGCAGGCGGGACGTGGCCGGGATCAAGGCGATCTGGAACCGCCTGGTGCCCAAGCTCGACGACGTCTCCTTCTACGGTTTCCTGTCCTCCTCGCCCTCCTTCGCCTCCTTCCGGCACCGCGAGATCTTCGGCCAGGTCGGCTTCGGCACCGGCGGCTGGGACACCGACTTCCCGAACTCCATGCTGGAGATCCTGCGCGTGGTCTACACCGGCGCGGACGATGACCACCAGCGCATCCTCGGCGGCTGCCAACAGCTCCCCCTCGGCCTGTGGGACTACTCCCCCGGGCGGATGGCGCACTGGCCCGAGGGCACGTCACTGGCCTCGCTGCACGACGGCGGGCACCGGCCCGCGGTGACCGCGATCGACCGCGTCGGCACGGGATTCCTGGTGCACGACAAGGAAGGCGTGGCCCGCGAGTACCCGGCCGCCGTCTTCGCCGCGCAGAACTGGATGCTGCTGTCGAAGATCCGCTGCTCGGAGTCGCTGCTGCCCGGCCCGGTGTGGACGGCGGTGGAGCGCACGCACTACATGGGCAGCTCCAAGCTCTTCGTGCTCACCGACCGCCCGTTCTGGCGCGACATCGACCCCGCGACCGGGCGCGAGCTGATGAGCATGACGCTCACCGACCGGATGCCGCGCGGGGTCTACCTCTTCGACGACGGCCCCGACGAGCCCGGCGTGATGTGCCTGTCCTACACGTGGAACGACGATTCGCTGAAGTTCGCCGCGCTGCCCGCCGACGAGCGGCTGGAGGTCGTGCTCGGCTCGCTCGCGGCCATCTACCCCGGGGTGGACATCCGCTCGCACGTGATCGCCCCGCCGGTGACGATCACCTGGGAGAACGAGCCCTACTTCATGGGCGCGTTCAAGGCCAACCTGCCGGGCCACTACCGTTACCAGCGCCGGTTGTACACCCACTTCAAGCAGGACGGGCACGCGAGCGGCCATCGGGGGTTCTTCCTTGCGGGGGACGACATCTCGTGGACCGCGGGCTTCGCAGAGGGCGCGGTGACAACGGCGCTCAACGCGGTCTGGGGCGTGCTCACCCACCTGGGTGGGACGACCGCGGCGGGCAATCCGGGACCGGGTGACGTCTTCGACCAGATCGCCCCTGTTGAGTTGCCTGAGGACTAGCACCGCCTGAGCTTCGTCACGACTTCCGTTGGGGACCGCGAAACATGATCAAATTAGGCAAGGCCCGCTGGGGCATCCTGGCCGCGCTGGCCATGAGCGAGCTGCTGGTCACCGTCGACAGCACGGTGTTCGGCCTGGCGATCCCGTCGATCACCCAGGACCTGCGGCCCAGCCTGTCGCAGCTGCTGTGGATGAACGACGTCTACCCGCTGCTGCTGGCCGCGCTGCTGCTGACCTCCGGCTCGATCAGCGATCGCTTCGGGCGCAAGAAGATCCTGCTGCTGGGCTTCCTGATGTTCGTGGTGAACTCGCTGTTCGCGGCGTGGGCGCCCACCCCCGAGCTGCTGATCGCGGCGCGGGCGGGGACGGCGATCGGCGGGGCGATGATCATGCCCGCGATCATGTCGATCACCAGGGTGGTCTTCCCCGACCGCAAGGAACGGACGCTGGCCATCGCGGTGCTCGGCGCGGTGCTCTCCATCGGCGCGGCGCTCGGCCCGCTGCTGGGCGGATTCCTGTTGGAGCACTTCACCTGGCACGCGGTGTTCCTGATCAACGTGCCGGTGATCGCGGTCGCGACCCTGGTGGTGCTGCGCTTCGTCCCGGAGTCGCGCGCCAGCGGCCCCGGCGGCATCGACGTCCTCGGCTCGGTGCTCTCCGTGCTCGGCATCGGCTGCCTGGTGCTGTGCATCAAGACCGCCACCAGCACCGGCTTCACCCTCACCGCCGCGCTGCTGCTGCTCGGCGGGATCGTGGTGCTCTCCGGCCTGATCGCGTGGCTGCGCCGCGCTCCGCACCCGCTGCTGGACCTCAACATGTTCCGCAACAGGGGTTTCAGCACTGGCGTCGGTTCCGCGGGTGTGGCGATGCTGGCCATGTCGGGCGTGATGTTCGTGCTGGAGCAGCTGTTCCAGTCGGTGCTGCACTACAGCCCGATGCGCGCGGGTTTCGCGCTGTTGCCGCTGCTGCTGGCGATCGTGCTGTCCACCTTCGTCGGCATGCTCATGCTGCGCTGGGGCCACCGCCTGCTCTTCGGCGTCGGACTGGGGCTGACCTCGCTGTCGTTGTTCGGCAGCTGGCTCGCGCTGGAGGCGGGAGGCTACCTGCCGATCGCGGCGATGATGGTGGCGCTGGGCGCGGGCATCGGCCTGACCATGATCGCCGCCAACGACGCGGTGCTGACCGTGGCGCACATCGACCACGTCGGCAGCGCGGCGGCGACCGAGGAGACGACCTACGAGCTCGGCATCGGCGTGGGCATCACCGTGATGGGTGGCATCGCCTTCTCGGTGTACTCCGACTCGCTGCGCTCGATCCCGGGTATCAGCGAGGACACCATGAACGCGGCGCGGGAGTCCGCCAGCGCCGCGGTCGCCGAGGCCGCCACCCTCCCGCCCGAGCTGGCCACGCGCCTGCTCGCCGATTCCGGGGCCGCGTTCATCGACGGCATCCAGCTCAACGGGATCATCGGCGGCGTGCTGGTCGCAGTCGTCACGGTGGCGGCGTGCGCCCTGATGCCCAGGCACATCACCGCCGAGGACGAGGCTGAACCCCGTCATGAGGATGATGTTCAGGCGCCTGCGAAGTCATCGAGCGACTGACGCGCCCGCTGGGTCGGCCCTGCTTCGGTAGAAGAGGAAGCAGACCAACCCAGAACGGGGAGCAGCGGCATCATGAAGATCGTCATCACCGCGGTCGGTGTTCGCGGGGACGTCGCCCCCTTCACCGGCCTCGGTCGGCGGCTCGCCGAGGTCGGCCACCAGGTCGCCGTCGCGACCGCTCAGGCCCACGAACCGCTGGTGCGCGCGGCGGGCCTGGACTTCCTGCACCTGCGCGGCGCCGACTCCTCGCACACCGCGTGGGAGGAGACCGGCGCGGGCGCGGTGCTCTCGGGAGCCCGCCAGTACGTCGAGATGATGCGGGAGCTGTGCGAGGGCGTGCTCACCGTCGCGGAGGGTGCCGAGCTCCTCCTGCTGCACCACCTCACCATCCCCCAGGGGTACGCGGTCGGCACGGCGCTCGGCATCCCGACGATGGCACTGGAGCTGTTCCCCACCGCGATGGCTCCGACCGGCGACTTCCCCCCGGCGGAGGCATCGCTGCCGAACCTGGGCCGCTGGGCCAACCGGCACCTCGACGGCGTGCTGCGGACGCTGACCGCGCCGACCGTGCGCTTCTTCTCCGACTTCCAAGCTCGGCTCGGCCTGCCCGCGGTCGGCCTCAACCCCATGCTCCGCGCCATGCACCAGGAGAACTACCCGGTGCACCACGGCTTCAGCCGTCACGTGGTGCCGCGCCCCAGCGACTGGCGGCCCGGCCTGGAGATCAGCGGCTACTGGTGGCCCGCCGTGCGGGAGGACTGGACGCCCTCGCCCGAGCTGGCCGACTTCCTCGCCTCCGGCCCGCCCCCGGTCTTCGTCAGCTTCGGCAGCATGGCCAGCAGTGACGGAGAACGGCTCTCCGAGATCACCGCCGCCGCGCTGCGCAAGGCCGGAGTGCGCGGCATCGTGCAGTCGGGCTGGGCAGGCCTTGCCGTGGCGGACAACGACGACGTGCTCACCATCGGCGAAGCTCCGCACGAATGGCTCTTCCCGCAGATGGCCGCGGTCGTGCACCACGGCGGAGCCGGCACGACCGGAGCCGCGCTGCGCGCAGGAGTTCCCGCTGTGCCAACGCCTTTGACCGCCGACCAGCCGTTCTGGGCCGCGCGCTTGAAGAAGCTCGGTGTGAGTCCTGGCTCGGTCCCGCTCCGCAAGCTCGACGCCGACCGGCTCGGCGAGCTGATCCACCGCGCGGTGCACGAGCCGTCCTTGAGCGCGGTGGCCGACGCCGTCGGCGAGCAGGTGCGCTCGGAGGACGGCGCCGGCCAGATCGTCAAGGCGGTCGAACTCCTTGACTGACAAGGGTTTCTCAGCAGATGCGGGCCTTGGGCTTCTCGGTGCTCTCCCACACCAGCAGGTCCGCGCGGCTGTTGACCTTGAGCTTGCGGTACACCCGGGTCAGGTGCTGCTCCACCGTGCTGACCGTGATGAACAGCTTGCGGCCTATCTCGCGGTTGGTGTGCCCGCGCGCGGCCAGCGCGGCGACCCGGCGTTCGGCCTCGCTGAGCTGCGCCAGGCCCTTCACCTCGACGGCCCCCTTGGTGTCCGAGGGCAACGATTCCCTTGCCAGGGAAAGGAGATCGCCGCAGACCGTGCGCTCGGCGTGGCACTGCTGCGCCAGGTGCACGGCACGACGGACCATCATCCTCGCGCGGTAGAACTCACCGAGCGCGTAGTGCGTGCGGCTGAGTTCGGCCAGCGTCTTGGCCAACTCCAGCCGATCTCCGCACGCCTGGAGGATGTCGGCGGCCTGGCGCAACAATCCCGGCCGCTGGCGCAGCTCCACCGTGGAAGCCAAGACCCGCAGGGAGATCCCGCGCGCCCGACGCAGACCGGCAGAGCGCCCGAGCTGCTGTTCGGCGAGTTCGCGCGCCTGTTCCCGCGCGCCGAGACGCACGTGCACCTGCGCGAGTTCGGTGCGCCACGGGACCAGCGCGGGCGCGTCCGTCCCCCACTGCGTCATCAGCGCGCCACAGCTGCGGAAGTCCGCTTCCGCAGCCTGCGGCCGATCCGTCGCGAGGAAGTGCACCCCGCGCGCGAGCAGGTACGGCAGGCTGTACCGCGAGCGCAACATCACCTCGGGCACCGGAAGGCGCAGAACCTCGGCGGCAGCCGAGTGCTCGCCCATCTCGGTCAGCGCCAACACCCTGATGCCTTGCGCCGCGCGCACCCGAACACCCAGCCCCTGCACGCCGACGTGGTTCAGCGCCGCTGCCGCGTGCTCGTCGGCTTCGGTCAGATCACCGTGCCGCAGCGCGATTTCCGCGCTCACCAACGACAGCACGGCACGCCACGTCGGCACCTCGCGGCTGGTCGCCTCGCCGAGCAACGGCACGCAGTAGTGCGCCGCGCGGTCGGCTCGGTCGGCGTAGACCAGCGACATCAACGCGAACTCGATCGCCTCCAGGCTGGCCGCGCTGAGCCGCGTGGCCTGGAGGATCTCTTCTGCCGCGAGGACGATCTGGTCGGTGTTGCCGTTGGCCAGCGCCCTCGCCAGCACCGCCGCGGCCGAGGGCGTCGGGCGCAGGCCGTTCTGCGCGGTGCCCAGCTCCGCCACGCGCGGCGCGGCGGGCAGGCGGGCCAGCAACTGCGGGAAGCTCGCCAGCAACTGGTGCCGCACCAGGGTGAGCTGCGCATCGCGGCCCGCCGCCTGCACGTCCCAGCGCAGCAGCAGCCGGTTCGCTTCGTCGACCCTGCCGAACCACAGCAGGCACGACAGCAACGAGAACTGGTCGGACTGCTCCAGCAGGTCCAGCTCCGCGAGGTCCACCAGGCCGGTGAGGTGCCGCGCGGCGTCGGCCGGGGCGAAGTGCCACAGCGCTTCGACCAGCCGCAGCGTCACGACCGCGCGTCGGCGCTGCCCCGAGCACGCCAGCTGCGCCAGTTCCAGGCACCGCACCGCGAGCCCCGCGTCATCCACGGCGAGCGCGGCTTCGGCGGCTTCCTCCAGGATCGGCACCACGGCCGGGTCCTGGTCCCACCCCACCGCGAGCAGCAGGCGGGCGATCGTCAACGCCTCACCCCGGTCGGCCCGCAGCAGCCACGCGGCGCGCACGTGCAGCTCGGTGCGCTCGGTCGCGGGCAGGTTCTCCAGGACCGCCGCGCGGGCGGCGGCGTGGCGCAGGCGCCCGCGCTCCAGCAGCCCGGCCATGTTCAGCGTCTGGATCGCCTGGATGACCGCCTCGGGCTCCAGGTCCAGCAGCCGGTGCAGCATCGAGGGCGTCGCCGCTTCGTGCAGCACCGCGAGCCCGGCGGCGACCTCCGCCACCGGCGGTTCACAGCGATAGAGGCACGCCAGCACCGCCTGCCGGTAACCGTCTCCGACCACCGGTTCCGGACTCACCCCCGTCGGCAGTTCCCGGTGCGCGGCGCGATATCCTTCGATGAGCGCGTTGAGCAGCAGCGGGTTTCCCCCGCTGGCCGCGAAATAGGTCGGAGTGGCCTCGTTCGTTGCCTCTTCTCCCAGTTCGGCGGCCAGTCGCCGCATGACCCCGGCGGGCGTGAACGGAAACAGCCGAATGCGCTGGCAGTAGGGCTGCCGCAACAACTCCGCCCGAAAGTGCAGATAGGACGGGGTAGAACTCTCACCCTCCGTGACAATGACCATCACACGCGCCGACCGCAGTCGCCGGAGCAAAAACAGAACGCACCGCAGAGAAGCGGTGTCCGCGTGGTTCAGGTCGTCGAGGGTGAGGATCACCGGCTGCCGCTCGGCCACCGCGAACAGCAGCGAGCACACCTCGTGCGCGATCTGCGCGTGCTCCTGCGGGATGACCTCGCCGACCCCGTCGGTGGCTGGCCCGCCCGCGTGCGCCGCGAGCAACCCCGCGACCCGGCCGGTGTCGGCCGGAATCCCTTGCAGCAGTTGGTGGAGGAACCCGAAGGGCAGGCACCTCTCCGCCCGCGAACCCGTCGCGGCCAGCACCACGGCGCCCGCGTCGAGCGCGTCCTCCGTGACCGCGTTGACCAGCTCCGTCTTGCCGACCGCGGCCCCGCCCGAGACGACGACGACCCTGCCGCGCCCGTCCGCGCACTCGGCGAGCAGATCGCGCAGAATCCGCAACTCATCGTCCCGCTCAACCAGAAACATGCCGCTCCTCCCCAGGTAAACGGCCCATCAACCAAGTGAATCCCAGTTCCAGAAGTACACCCAAAGCCCAGAACACGCAGATCCATCCGAAAGGCTAGTCATCACGCTACCAACACCGCCGCCGCCATTCGGCGCAATTAGATTTACACATAAATACTGATGTCATTGATACAAGACTACACATCATTGCAAGAGGAATCAGAAAGTTCGATTCGCACTCCCGCAGCCCCATCGGCACGATCCCACACGACCACACGACAGTTCCCAATAGATTGAGAAAACTGTTCTGGCATCATCCTCAGGTGGCACGTGCCAGATGATTTTTGCCGCTCAGCCGACACCCTGGCCTGCTACCTCGGTCGCACCCAGCCCCTCCTGCCGCCCCCGCCACCCCCCGGGACCGGCGGAGCTGGGCCCGCCATTCCGCCAGACGAGCAAGCCGACGCCCTCACCCCTGAGGATCATCGATATCGCTCCCCACCCACCTCAGGTAGCACTCCGGCTCCCCACCCCACCCGAGGGTTCGCCGCAGTTGAAGCCCCCCGGACCACCTCAGCGGTTCAGGCGGGATTCGAGGGCGGAGAGGAGGAGGTCGAGGCCGTAGGTGTACTCGCGCTCGTGGTCGCAGGACGCCAAGAAAGGAGCGGACTCGGCCAGCGAGGGGAAGGCGTCGGCGGAGAGGTCGGCGCGGCGGCGGGCCACGGCGGAGAGATCGGAGCCGTCGAAGGCGGGGGTGGACTCGACCTCGCGCAGCACGGTGCCGACGAGGAACGCCAAGACCGCGCGCAGGGCGTGAACGGCTTCCGATGCGGAGAACCCAGCCCGGCGGAGTGCGGCGAGGGCGGCATCCGATGCGGCGAGGCTGCCGCCGGAGACGAGTTGGCGGGTGAGCAGCAGGCGCGCGGCGTGCGGGTGGCTGATGGCTGAGCTGCGGAAAGCGTCGGCGAGCGCGCGGAGGTCGGCTTTCCAGTCGCCGGCGGGCTCGGGCAGGACCATGCGCTGGATGACCAGTTCGGCGACGCCGTCGATCACCGCGTCCTTGTTGGGCACGTGGTTGTAGAGCGACATCGCCTCCACTCCGACCGCAGCGGCGAGCTTGCGCATGCTCAGGCCCTCGATGCCGTTCTCCTCGACCAGGGTCAGCGCCGCTGCCAGCACTTTCTCGCGGGTCACCTTGTCGCGGGGCTCCATCGGGACTGCCTTCCGGTTGACGGACTTACAGTGTAAGTGCTTCCCTTGACTTACAGCGTAAGTACCTGGGAGGCCCGCGTGTTCGATCCCGCCGACGTCGCAGCACTGCCCAGCCTCGGCGCGGCCGTCGAGGTGTTCGACGGCCTGCCCGGCGTTCCAGGCGGCTTCGGCGCGAAGCTCACCTGGGCGCGCACGCGCGCGGCGGACTTCCGCAGGGAGTTCTCGGCGACGGGCACCCCGGACAGCGTGATCACGTGCGATCTGGTGACGCTGCCCTACCCGACGCGTTTCGGCCTCTTCCGGGCGAGCCGCGCCATCGCGCCGTTCCTGTCGATCACCAACCGGATGTTGGTGATCCGCTGGCACGACAGCGGCGGTCGACGGCGCACCCTGTTGTTCGAGCCCAGCGATGTGGAACGCGGCGAGAACACCCCGTACTTCGCGGCGCTCAAGCAGCGCCTGCCGAACTTCATGGACAAGCTCGCGGTCACGCGGCACGGCACGGTTCAGCACCACCTGACCCGCCTCGGCATCCGGCCCGAGGAGGTCGACTACCTCATGTTCGACCACCTGCACACGCAGGACCTGCGTCGCTGGATCGGCACCACGACGAACCCGGGCGACGCGTACTTCCCCAACGCCAAGGTGATCGTGCAGCGCGACGAGCTGGCCGGAATGGCGGACCTGCACCCGTTGCAGCGCCCGTGGTACCAGGTCAGCGCGTTCGACGACGTGCCGGCCGAAGCGTTCCTGGCGGCCGACGGCGGACTGGTACTCGGTCCCGGCGTCGCGGTACTCGGTACCCCCGGGCACGTGTTCGGGAACCAGACGCTGGTGCTCAACACCTCGACCGGCATCTGGGCCAGCAGCGAGAACGTGATCGCCGCCGAGTGCCTGACCCCGGAGCACAGCCGCCTGCCCGGCGTCGCGAGGTGGGCGCGCGCGTGGCAGCAGGAGGTCGTGCTCAACGCGAACACCTTGGAGACCACGGCGGAGCAGTACAACTCGATCATCCTGGAGAAGTCGATCGTCGACCGCTCCCAGTCCGATCCGCGGTTCCTCCAGTTCTTCCCGTCCAGCGAGCTGACGGCCGCGTGGACCAATCCCGGAACCACCCCGACGTTCACCCACAAGACGCTCACCTGAGGACGCTCATGATCACCGACGAAGTCCGCGCCGCCCGCGAGAAGCTCGTGCTCGACCACTTCCAGGACGAGGTCGACCACCGCTGGGACGACGTGCTGTCGACGTTCCCGCACCCGCGCTACGAGGTCATCGCGACGATGACCGTGCACGACGGCGACGCGGCGGTGCGCGGGTACTACCACGAGACGCGCGTGGCCTTCCCCGACCAGCACCACGAGATCATCAAGCTGCGCCACACCGATGACGCGATCGTCGTGGAGTTCTGGCTGATGGGCACGCACCTCGGCCCGCTCGGCAAGATCCCGGCCACCGGCAGCGAGTTCCGCACCCGGATGACCGCGTACTTCATCTTCGACGAGGACGAGACGCTGGTCTGCGAACGGATCTACTTCGACTCGCTCACCCTGCTGCGCCAGCTCATCGGCGGGCTGGACCTGAAGAAGCCCGCCAACTGGTGGCTGCTGGCCAGGTGCGTGAAGGGCGCGCTGTCGATGACCGGCGGCAAGCCCGCCCCCGAACTGCTCACGTGAGCCTCACGGCGTGGGAGTGATCTTGTAGAACTGTCCTCCCGCGCCGAAGAGCACGCTGCCGCCGGGAACGTCGGAGCCGGTGACCGCGCGCCAGCCGGAGCGGGTTTCCCTGGTGCCAACGGTTTTCGCCACGTCCGGCCGGGACAGCCCGGCGATCCCGCCGCCGACGACGGTGCCCTGCGCGTCGACCACCAGCACGCACTCCGGGCGGCGGTGGTCGATCACCGCCCATCCCCTGATCGCGGTGTCCCCCTTCAGCGGCCCCGATTCCAGATGGCCCTGTGTCGGCCGCCCCGCGCCGGGATCGGGTACCGGACGGACCCGCGTCGGGTCCACTTTGGAACCGAGTTCCTGACCGCACCCCAGCGTGAAGGAGTCCGAGTACGGATAGGCACCCAGTGCCCGCACGGGCTTGAGCGCGCTGATCGGCTCCAGGCGCAACTCCGCCATCGTCTTCGGCGCCTCAACCCGCACAGCGATCGCGAGCAGGTTCTGCTCCGGGTAGTTCGCGCGCACGGTGTCGGCCGCCTTCGTGCCCATCGCGAAGGTCAGCAACGCGACGGTCGTGGCCGCGAACGCCGTCTGCCCATTGGAGGGCTGCCAGGCGAGCACCGCGAGCACGAGCAACGCGGAGATCGCCAACGCCGGAATCACCGCGTACCGGCTGGTCGAGCCGAGCTGGGTGGCGAGGTTGATCCGCGACAGGCTCACCATGCCCGCGACGAGCACCGCGTACAGGCCCAAGCCCGCCCAGCCCGCCGCGCGGCGCACTGCCCCGTCCTCGACGCGGTCCCGCAGCACTCCGGCGACGAGCACCACCAGGATCAACCCGGTCAGCACTCCGCCGAAGACTGCGACATCGCGCACCGAGGACCACAAGGAACCCAGTGTCTCCGCGAAGGTCGACAGGTAGCTCTCCGCGCCCAGCGGCTTGTCCGGAGTCGGCAGGTGCTCGGCCCGCTTGACCAGC
This sequence comes from Allokutzneria multivorans, assembly GCF_039537405.1. Taxonomy (NCBI): domain Bacteria; kingdom Bacillati; phylum Actinomycetota; class Actinomycetes; order Pseudonocardiales; family Pseudonocardiaceae; genus Allokutzneria; species Allokutzneria multivorans. The sequence continues at coordinate 643,886 of NZ_BAABAL010000018.1, forward strand.
AACCACGACACCCCGACCGCCACGCCGAGCCCGGCCGGGAGCACGATCTGCCACAGACGATCACGCCGCAGCCACGCCACCAGCGCGACCGCGAACCACACCGGGAACGCACTGCCGTAGCCGAGGCACCCGACGGCCGCCGCGAGCACGGCCAGCACGGTGCGGCCCCGGTGCGCGAAGGGCAGCGCGACCACGCTCGGCAGGTAGCCGGACAGCCCGTGGACGCCGTTCATGCTCATGCCGAACAGCTCAAGACCGCTCGGCGACAGCAGCAGGAACGCGAAGGCCATCGTCAGCGCCGCGCGCTTCGCCCGGCCGAGGTCCTTGGGCAGCATGCGGTTGAGCGCCAGCACCATCAGCACCGCCGCGAGCACCACGGCCATGCCCAGCGCCTGGTTCGAGCCGCCGAGGAAACGGATGTCGATCCAGAACAGCAAGCCCGGCCACACGAACGGGTGTTCGTTGTGCAGGTTCACCAGGCCGCTCGGGTGCAGCGAGCCGTCGTCGTTGGTGGCGTTGCCCAGCATCGACCAGAAGTCGAGGAAGTTGAGCATGGGCGAGCGCAACACCTCGACCACCATGATCACCACGGGGACCGCCGTCAGGGCCAGCAGGCCCAGCTCCAGCCAGCGATCCCGGCGGTCCGTCACCACGGCTGCCGTCTCCCCGTCCACGCGCACCGCCGGAATCTATCCCGGCGTCAGCTGGTAGAGCCGCCCACCCGCCGACACGACGACACGATCACCCGCTGTGCCCGGACCTGCGACGGCCGTGAACCCCAGGCGCGGGTCCGAAGCTGCGAGCGCCTGCGCGACATCGGGTCGCGGCACGCCGGTGATCCCGCCGCCGACCACCGTGCCCGAGCGATCCAGCACCAGCACGCAGTCGACGCGCTTGTCAGCGACCATCGCCCAGCCGTTGATCAACGCGTCCCCGACCGCAGGGCTGTCCAGGTTGCCGCCCGTGCGCTCGGTCGCCGACACGCCCCGAACCGGCGTGAGCGCGTCCGCGCCGATCACCTCGCCCAGTTCGTGCCCGCCACAACCCAAGCTGAAGTCCTCGTTGAACGGGTAGAGCCCCAACGCGCGGGCGGCGGGCAGCGCGGCGACCTTGGCCCGCAGCTGCGTGACCATCGCCGGGGCGTCGGTGCGCATGGCGATCGCGAGCAGGTCCTGCTTCGCGTACTGAGCGCGCACGTGCCCGGCCTGCACACTGCCGATCGCGTAGGTCATCAGGCCGACCGCGACCGCCGCTCCGGCCACTCGAACGGCGCTGACCTGGGGCCAGCTGATCACCACGAGCGCGAGCGCCGCGCACGCCGCCAACGCCGGAATCGACGCATAACGGCTGGTCGAGGCGATGTCCAGACCGGCTCCCGCGCGCGCCGCACTGATCATCACCGCCGCGCCCGCCGCGTACACCGCCACCCCGATCCACGGCGTCTGCGGGTGCTGCACGTCGTCCGCGAAGCGCCTGCGCACCCCCAGTCCGGCGAAGCCCGCCAGCAGCAGTCCCGTGAGCACGCCCGCGCCGGTCGCCACGTCCTGGTTGGTCGACCACAGCTGTCCCAGAGCCGCCGCCACCGCCGCGAGGTAGCTGTCCAGGCCGAGCAGATCTCCCTTGTCCAGACTCGGTTTCGGCCCGTAGGTCATCGCCCAGCCGAGCACGACCACGACGCCGATCACGAGCGGCCCGACCACCCACCGCGCGCGCTCCCGCCGCAGCCAGTTGACCAGCGCGAGCGCGGGCCACACCGCGAAAGCCGTTCCGTAGCAAGCACATCCGACGATCCCGACCACGATCGCGCTGGCGTGCTTGCCCCGCCACGCGAGCACGAGCGCGCCCACAGCGGCCAGGTTCGCCGACAGCCACCCGATCCCGCTGAAGCCGAACGCGAAGTTGTGCAGGCCGCTCGTGGTGAACAGCAGGAACGAGAAGCCCGCCGTGAGCGCGGCGCGCTTGGTGTCGCCCAGCTCGCGCGGCAGCAGCCGCCGCAGCAGGAGCACGGTGGAGCTGACCATGATCACATCGATCAGCCCGAGCACCTGGTTGTAGCCGCCGAGCAGCTTCGCCTCCAGCCAGAACAGCAAGCCGGGCAAGAACATCGGGTGCTCGTTCTGGTACGTCAGCACGCCGCGCGGGTAGAGGCTGCCGTCGTCGTCGGTGACCCGCGTGAAGACCGACCAGTAGTCCAGGAAGTGCAGGCGCGGCGAGCGCAGCACCTCGAACAGCATCGCCGCTACCGGCAGCGCGGCCAGGACCAGCAGCAAGGTGCTCGCACGACCAGCACGGACGGGCGCGTTCGACGACATATCGGCGAACCGTACCGGCACCCCGTTCGCACTACCGTGTCGGTCCGCCGCTCGGCTGCGAGAATGACGCGATGGCCGAAATCGACCGTCCACTGTGGCTGTTCGGAGACCAGCTCGGGGCGCACTTCCACCACGGCACCCGCGAAGTGCTGCTCGTCGAGTCCGAGAACGCGCTGCGACGACGGCCCTACCACCGGCAGAAGCTGCACCTCGTGCTGTCGGGGATGCGGCACCTCGCCGCGGAACTCGGCGAGCGAGCGACCCTGTTGCGCGCTACGACCTATCGGGCGGCGCTCGCGGAGTACGGCCGCCCGGTCGCCGTGCACGAGCCTGGTTCGCACGCCGCTGAGGAGCTGGTGCGGGCGCTCGAACGCGACGGCCTCGTCGCGGAGGTGCTACCGACTCCAGGATTCGCTTTGTCCCGCAAGGAGTTCGCCGCGTGGGCGCGCGGGCGGGAGCGCTTCCTGATGGAGGACTTCTACCGCGACCAGCGCAGGCGCTTCGAGGTGCTGATGGACGCGGACGAGCCCGTGGGCGGGCGGTGGAACTACGACGCCGACAACCGCGAACCCCCGCCGAAGGGGGCGTCCCGGCTGCCGGTGGAACCGCCGTGGTGGCCGGAGGAGGACGAGATCGACGAGCGGGTCCGCGCCGACCTCGACGCGATGGACCTGGACACCGTCGGCCGGGACGGTCCCAGGCTCTTCCCGGTGACGTCGGCGGAGGCTCACGCAGCTCTGGAGCACTTCGTCCGGCACCGGCTCGCCGCGTTCGGCCCGCACGAGGACGCGATCCTCGGCGAGGACTGGGCGATGGCGCACTCGCTGCTGTCCGTGCCGCTGAACCTGGGGCTGCTGCACCCGCTCGACGTCGTCCGCGCGGCCGAGCGCCGAGCCGGTGACGCGCCGCTGAGCAGCGTCGAGGGCTTCGTGCGGCAGGTGCTCGGCTGGCGCGAGTACGTGTGGCACCTGTACTGGCACTTCGGCCCGGAGTACAAGCGCAACAACGGTTTCCGCGCTCGCGTGCGGCTTCCGGAGTGGTGGGCCGAGCTCGATCCCGGCGCTGTGCGGGCGAAGTGCCTCAAGTCCGCGTTGGCGGGCGTGCGCGATCGCGGCTGGGTGCACCACATCCAACGGCTGATGGTGCTGGGCAACCACGGCCTGCAACGCGGCTACGACCCCGCTGAGCTGAGCGACTGGTTCACCACGTCCTTCGTCGACGGGTTCCCGTGGGTGATGCCGGTGAACGTCGTCGGGATGAGCCAGCACGCCGACGGCGGTGTGATGGCCACGAAGCCGTACCTGTCGGGCGGTGCCTACGTGAACCGCATGAGCGATCACTGCTCGACGTGCCCGTACGACCCTCGGAAGCGGCTCGGCGACGAAGCGTGCCCGTTCACTGCCGGGTATTGGGCGTGGTTGCACGGCAACGCGCGCGAGCTGTCCGGCAACCACCGGATGACCCGCGCGCTCAGCGGACTGCGGCGGCTCGACGACGTCGAGGCGGTTGTCGAGCAGGAACTCGGTCGCGAGCAGTTCTGAACGTGCACGATCGGGCTACGGCGACGAGGCTGGGCGTATGCGATGCCTGGTGACTGGAGCGACCGGATACCTCGGCGGACGGCTCGTGCCGCTGCTGCTCGCCGAGGGCCACGAAGTGCGGTGCCTGGTACGAGATCCCGGCAAGCTGCGCGACGTTCCGTGGGCGGAGCAGGTCGAGATCGTGCGCGGCGACGTGCTCGACGAAGCTTCGGTGCGCGCGGCGACCGAGGACATCGACGCCGTGCACTACCTCGTGCATTCCTTGAACCACAAGGACTTCGCCGAGATCGACCAGCGCGCCGCGCGGATCGTGGCGTCCTGCGCGCGCTCCAACGGCGTACGGCGGCTCGTCTACCTCGGCGGGATCACTCCGGCCGGAAGCGATCTGTCCGATCACCTCGCTTCGCGCGCCGAGGTCGGTGAGATCTTCCTGCGCTCCGGCGTGCCCACCGCTGTGCTGCGCGCGGCGGTGGTGATCGGCTCCGGCTCGGCGAGCTTCGAGATGCTGCGCTACCTGACCGAACGCCTGCCCGCGATGATCACGCCGAAGTGGGTGCACAACCGCATCCAGCCGATCGCCGTGCGCGACGTGCTGCACTACCTCGTCCGCGCGCTCGACCTGCCCGCCGAGGTCAACCGCGGCTTCGACATCGGCGGCCCCGACGTGCTCACCTACGTGGAGATGATGCGCGGCTACGCGCGGATCGCCGGGCTGCCGAGGCGCGTGATCATCCCCGTTCCCGTGCTCAGCCCCCGGCTGTCCTCGCACTGGGTCAACTGGGTCACCCCCGTTCCCGCCTCGATCGCCCGGCCGCTGGTCGACTCGCTCGTGCACGAGGTCGTTCGGTCCGAGCACGACATCGACGCCCACCTCCCCCAGCCTTCGGGCGGGCTCACCGGCTACGCGCGCGCCGTCGAGCTGGCCCTGGCCAAGATCCGCGACGGCGAGGTGCAGACCCGGTGGTCCAACGCCTCCCCCGCGGGCGCCCCGTCCGAACCGCTGCCCAGCGACCCCGCGTGGTCCGGCGGTTCGGTCTACACCGACGTGCGGGAACAGCGCTCCGGCGCTCCGCCGCAGTCCGTGTGGCGGGTCATCGAGGGCATCGGCGGCGAGAACGGTTGGTACTCCTTCCCGCTCGCGTGGGCCGTGCGCGGGTGGTTCGACCGCGCCGTCGGCGGCGTCGGCCTGCGCCGTGGCCGCCGCGACCCCCGCGTGCTGCACACCGGCGAAGCGCTCGACTGGTGGCGCGTCGAGGAGATCGAGCACGGCTCCCTGCTCCGCCTGCGCGCCGAGATGCGCGTGCCCGGCAAGGCGTGGCTGGAGCTGTCCGTGGCTTCGGCGTCCGGCGGCTCCGTCTACCGGCAGCGCGCCGTCTTCATCCCGCACGGCCTGCTCGGGCATCTGTACTGGTGGGCCGTGTGGCCCTTCCACGGCATAGTGTTCGGCGGCATGAAGCGCAACATCCTCGCCGCCGCGGCCGCACATGGCTGACTTCGCACCCGTCGGCCCCAAGGACTACCTCGACCGCTTCCTGGCCGAGTTCGACCTGGACCCCGCCGACGTCGGTGACCAGATCCGCGCCGACGGTGCGGACGAGTGGCTCGTGCACGAGTCGCTGCTGCGCTCACACGGCGAGTTCCCCTGCGCCGGCGACGCCGAGGCACTGGCGTTCTGCCGCGAGATCGTCCGGGAGCTGGCTTCGCTCGGTGTGCCCGAGCCCGAGGCGGTCGCCCTGGTCAACCAGCAGTGGTCGGACCCCGCGCCCGGCGGAGGCACCCCTCGCGTCTGGATAGTCGGCCTGGACATCGCCTACCACGAGACCCCCGCCCACTGGGCAAGGCAGATCCACGATGGGCGCTCGTAGGTCCCGCGCATCACCGGGTCCGGCCGCGTTGTCGCGCGTGCACCCCTCGCCGTTCACACCGAGCCTCCCAGCACCTTCCAGGCTCGGGTGGCCACGTGCAGGTTGAGCCTGCTGTCGACGTCGTTCAGGTCGAGGTCGGTGATCTCCCGGATCCGGCCCAGCCGGTAGCGCAGGGTGCTGCGGTGGATGACCAGCGCGGAAGCGGTCTCGTCGTAGTGTCCGCCGCATTCGAGGTACTGCGCCAGCGTCTGGACCAGATCCGCGTTCTTGTGCTCGTCGTAGTCGAGTAGCCGGCCCAGCCATTCCCGCACGTACGCCACGATTTCGGCGTGGTTCCCGCCGCTGTCCAGAATGCGGTAGAGGCCCAGCTGGTCGAAGGTCGTCGCACCATCCGGCGACGCCGATTTCCGGCGGATGTCCAACGCCCGCGTCGCTTCCGAGTAGGACCGCGGAAAGTCGCCGGGGCGATCGCAGCGGCCACCGACCCCGGTCGCACCGGCGCCACCGAGGTTCTCCGAAAGCAGGCGGTACAGCGTGGCCCCGTCCGGGCAGCCGCTGACGAGGAGCACCACCGCACCCGAGTGCCGCGAGATCATCGAGCTCAGGTGCAGCGACGCGGCCGCTTGGCGCACGGCCTCGGCGACGGCGTCGTCGGTCTGCTCCTCGCCCCAGCGGACGACGATCACCCAATGTGCACCGCGCAGGTCGTGCCCAAGCGCGTCGGCACGAGCGTAGGCGCTCTCGTCGTCGGTGCCGGTGATCAGGTCATCGACCAGGTCCCGGTGCAGGCGCAGCTCGACCTCGGCGAGATTGCGCAGGTGGGACAGCTCCAGCGCCAGCACCGTCGTGGCGTATTCGAGCGTGAACATCTCGTGGGTGCCCACGGTGTTGCGAGGGTCCACCAGCGCCACCACAGCGAGCACCTCGTACCGCGGTTTGACCAGCGAGAGCACGCGGTCCTTCTCCCGGACCGGGTGCGGGACCGCCGCGGCGCGCTTGAGCATCTCCTCGCGCCGGTGGGCCTGGTGCTTCGGGTACGGGTCAGGCTTGCCGGGACCGGCCCAGGCGCGCAGGTTGCCGAAGCGGTCCTCGACCGCGACCGGCAACGACGTCAGCTGGTGCACGGCGTGGGCGATGCCGGGCTCGCCCGCGCTCGACACGGAGATGTCGCTGAGCACCTCGTGCACGTGCGTCTGCTGCTCGAGCCGGGCGACCGAGGCGGACAGCCTGCCGTTGAGCTCTTGCAGTTCGAGCGCGTGCTCGCGCTCCCGCCGGTGGAGCGAGGCGTTCACCAGCGCGCCCGCCGTCTGCCCGCCGAGCGCCTCGAGCAGGAAGAACTCGTCCTCAGGTGGCGCCTCCGCCGCGTGCACCACCAGGTAGCCCACCAGGCCGTGCAGCCCCCGCAGCGCGAAGCCCCAGCACCAGCCGCCGCCGGGGAGGACGAGCGGACCGCTGACACCGTTGAGGAACCGGACCCGCCGGTCGAGCTCCGCGTCCGGCTCCGCGTCGTCACGACGGCGGAGTGCGCCGCCTGTGAAGAGGTAGACCGCCTTGGCGCCGCAACTGCTCAACGACGGGACGGAGGTGGCGGCCAGCCGGAGGATGCCGTCGGCTCCCCTGCCGTCGATCATCATCGTCGAGACGACGAACAGCTCACGCAGAGTCGACAACCGGCCGCGCCACCAGCTCTGCGGCCGTTGTGGATCATCGCGGGCCCCGTCGCCCGCCTCGGCGGGTGTCACCGGACCTCCGACCGTCGACTGGCCAGAAGGCTACAGCGGTTGATCCTGCCCTGCCGGGTCGAGCGGGCGCGCGAATTTCGACCTGCCAGGCGCACACGCGGGCACCACTTCTCTTGCCACTGTGGCTGCCTCGCCGGTTTCGCGGTTCGACGCGGTGGGTCTTCCGCGACACGTACGGACGAGGAATGAGGGACGTCATGACACTGCTGCGTTTCGACCCGTTCCGCGATCTCGAACGGTTGACCGAGCAGGCCCTTACCGGTGCTCGCGGCCCGCGGGCGATGCCGATGGAGGCCTTTCGCCGCGATGACCGGTTCCTCGTCGCGCTGGACCTCCCGGGCGTGGACCCCGGCGACGTCGACGTGACTGTGGAACGCAACGTGGTGACCGTGCGCGCCCGCCGCGCACCGCTGCGCCAGGACGGTGACCAACTGCTGGTCGACGAACGGCCGCAGGGGGAGTTCAGCCGCCAGTTCTTCCTCGGCGACAACCTGGACACGACGCGGCTGTCCGCCGAGGTCGACCGTGGCGTGCTCGTGCTCGGCATCCCGGTCGCCGAAGCCAGCAAGCCTCGCAAGGTCGAGATCAGCACCAGTTCCGAGACGGCAGAAGACGAGCCCCGCATCGCCGAGAGGGCTTCCCGAGAAGAACCCGCCAACGTCTAGGAGTCCGACGATGACCGCGCAGCCCGGCGCCACGGCGCCAACACCGCGTCACACCACGGATCCCCGCGCTTCGCACCAGCGCCGTCCGATCGGGTCCTACGAGAACTACGGCGAAGCCGAACGCGCCGTCGACTACCTGTCGGACAACGGCTTCCCGGTCGAGCGGGTCGCCATCATCGGCTCGGACGTCAAGCTGGTCGAGCAGATCGTGGGGCGCCTGAACCACGGCGGCGCCGCGCTGCGCGGAGCCGGCTCCGGAGCCCTCACCGGCCTGCTGATCGGCTGGTTGTTCGGCGTCTTCAACTGGTTCACGCCCTTGCTGGCCGCGTTCACGCTGGCCGTGTACGGCCTCGTCTTCGGCGCGGTGATCGGAGCGATCTTCGGTCTTGTCGCGCACGCGCTCCAGCGCGGCCGCCGGGACTTCGCCTCGGTCCAGGTGATGGCGCCCTCCCGCTACGAGGTCGTCGCCGACGAAGCGGTCGCCGACGAAGCCAGGAACATGCTCGCCACGATGAAGGCCGGTGCGTGATGGCGAAGGCAGTCGGCATCGACCTGGGAACGACCAATTCGGTGATCGCCGTCTGGGAGGGCGGCGAACCGACGGTCATCTCCAACTCCGAAGGCGCGCGGACCACCCCGTCGGTGGTCGCCTTCACCGAGAGCGGGGAGCGGCTGGTCGGCCAGCTCGCGCGCAGGCAGGCGATCCTCAACCCGAAGGGCACGATCTACTCGGCGAAGAGGTTCATCGGCCGCAAGTACGACGAAGTCGGCGACGAGGCCAAGGCCGTCGGTTTCGACGTCGTCGAGGGCGCGGGCGGCGTCGTCCGGTTCAAGGTCCGCGACAAGCTCCACTCGCCGGAGGAGATCAGCGCGCAGGTCCTGCGCAAGCTCGCCGACGACGCGGGCAAGTTCCTCGGCGAGCGGGTGAGCGAGGCCGTCATCACGGTGCCCGCGTACTTCAACGACGCCCAGCGGCAGGCCACCAAGGACGCGGGCAAGATCGCAGGCCTCGAGGTCCTGCGCATCATCAACGAGCCCACAGCCGCCGCGCTCGCCTACGGGCTCGACTCGAAGGGCCACGAGACGGTCCTCGTGTTCGACCTCGGCGGCGGCACCTTCGACGTGAGCCTGCTCGACGTCGGCGACGGCGTGGTCGAGGTCCGTTCGACGGCCGGGGACACCCACCTCGGCGGGGACGACTTCGACCGCCGGATCGTCGACCACCTCGCCGATCGGTTCCAGCAGGACAACGGCATCGACCTGCGGTCGGACCCGCAGGCGCTGCAACGTCTCTTCGAGGCCGCGGAGAAGGCGAAGGTCGAGCTCAGCACAGTCAGCCAGACCAGCGTGAGCCTGCCGTTCATCACGGCGGACAGGGACGGCCCCAAGCACCTCACGACCACCTTGACGCGCTCGGTGTTCGAGCAGATCACCTCCGACCTCGTCGAGCGGTGCCTCGGCCCGGTCGAGCAGGCGATGGCCGACGCGAAGGTGACCGCGAACGACATCGACGAGGTCGTCCTGGTCGGCGGATCGACCCGGATCCCGGCCGTGCAGAGCCTGGTCCGCAGGCTGACCGGGGGCAAGGACCCGAACATGAGCGTCAACCCGGACGAGGTCGTCGCGCTCGGCGCGGCGGTCCAGGCGGGGGTGCTCAAGGGCGAGGTCAAGGACGTCCTGCTGCTCGACGTCACCCCGCTCTCGCTCGGCGTCGAAACCCGCGGCGGCGTGATGACGAAGATCGTCGAGCGCAACACGACGATCCCGGCGCGGCGGACCGAGGTGTTCTCCACCGCGCAGGACGACCAGCCCGCGGTCGACGTCGTCGTGCTCCAAGGCGAGCGGGAACGGGCCGTAGACAACCGGGTGCTCGGCCGCTTCCAGCTCACCGACATCCGGCCGGCACCGCGGGGCGAGCCCCAGATCGAGGTCACCTTCGACGTCGACGCCAACGGCATCCTGGACGTCACCGCGAAGGACAAGGACACCGGCGCGCAGCAGGGCATCACGATCAGCGAGAGCTCGAACCTCGACCAGGCGGAGATCGACCGCATGGTCACCGAGGCCGAGCGCAACCGCTCCGAGGACCAGCGGCTGCGCGAGGAGATCGACGCGCGCAACCAGCTCGACTCGGCCGCCTACCAGGTCGAACGGGCCATCACCGACACCACCCCGCCGCATGAGAAGGCGCGGGCGGAGATGCTCGTCCACGAGGCTCGTGAGGCCGTGAAGGACGCCGCCGCCCTGGACCGCGTGCGGTCGCTGACCTCGGAACTGCAGCAGGTGCTGGCCGGGCTCACCGCGCCCCGGGCGAGTGGCAGTGGCAACGGCAACGGTGACGGCGGCGGGCCGCGGCGGACGGCGGACGAGGACGACGTGATCGACGCCGACTTCGACCGGACGTGAGGCGGATCGATGGCCACCACGGGAAGGTCCGCGGAACAGGAGAACCCCTCCGAGGAGGCCGCCGAGGCGGACGAGAAGATCGCCGAGATCGAGGACCGGTGGCGGCGCGCCGTCGCCGACCTCGACAACGTGCGCAAGCGCCACGCCACGGAGCTGCGGCGGGCGACCGAAGCCGAACGGGAGCGGGTCGCCGCGGCCTGGCTCGAGGTGCTGGACAACCTCGAACTGGCGCTCGCGCACGCCGAAGCGGATCCGTCGGCCATCGTGCGGGGCGTCCACGCGATCCGGGAGCAGGCCGTCCGGCTGCTCGCCGGGCTCGGGTACCCGCGTGATGACGAGACCGGCGTCCGGTTCGACCCGAACCGGCACGAGGTCGTAGCCGTCGTCGAAGACCCGGCCGCCGAGCCGAACACGGTGACCCAGGTCGTGCGCCCCGGCTACGGGACCGATCGGCACCAGTTGCGGCCGACGGCCGTGACGGTGTCCAAGTCGCGGGGGTGAGTGCCGGTGGCCACCGATTTCTACGAGGCCCTCGGTGTCGCCAAGACCGCGAGTGCCGACGAGATCCAGCGGGCGTACCGGAAACTGGCCCGGCAGCTCCACCCGGACGTGAACTCCGAGCCGGGCGCCGAGGAGCGCTTCAAGGAGATCAGCGAGGCCTACGAGGTGCTGTCCGATCCGGCGCAGCGCGCGAAGTACGACCGGTTCGGCGCGGATTTCCGCCGTGTGCCCGACGACGTCGACGAGCGGGTGTACGCCGGTGCCGGCGGGCGGGGTGGTGGACGGGGTGGCGGGCGCGTCCGCCACGCCCGGGCCGGACCGGGATTCGGCGACGGGTTCGACAGCGGCTTCGGCGGCGGGTTCGACGGGGTCGACGTCGAGGACCTGCTGGGCGGTTTCTTCCGGAACAGGGGCTCCGGCGGGCCCGTCGCGGGCGCCGACCAGGAGGCCGAGCTGGAGCTGGCGGTCGAGGAGGCCTACCGGGGAGGGCGACGGCGGGTGAGCTTCGCCGGCGCGGGCGAGCGAGGTTACGACGTCGACATCCCGGCGGGCGTGGTCGACGGGCAGCGCATCCGGCTCGCCGGACAGGGCGGGCGGGCGTCCGGGAACGCCCCGCCCGGTGACCTCTACCTCGTGGTGCGGATCAAGCCGCATCCCCGCTACCGCCTGTCCGGGCGCGACATCACGGTCGAGCTTCCGGTGTCGCCGTGGGAGGCGGCGCTCGGTGCCACGGTCCCCGTGCCGACCCCCGGCGGCGAGGTGAAGGTGCGGGTCGTGCCCGGCTCGTCAACCGGACGGCGGCTGCGCCTGCGCGGCGAGGGCCTGCCCAACCCCAAGGGCACGCCGGGCGATCTCTACGCCGAGGTGCGCGTGCTGGTGCCGAAGAAGCTCGGCGAGCGGGAGCGCGCACTCTTCGAGGAACTCGCCGCGGTGTCCGATTTCGACCCGAGGAGGACCTGATGGCCGAGTACCTGCTGGTCCGTCCCGCCCGGCTCAGCCTCGATGCGGTGGCCGCGCGAAGCGGACTGCACCCGGAGCTGCTCCGCCGGTTCGTCGCGCTCAGCCTGGTGGACGGAACCGCCGACTCGCGCGGAGAGCTGTGGTTCGCGCCGTCCGCCATCGCCACCCTCGCGCGCGTCCAGCGCCTGCGCGCGGGCCTTTCCCTCAACTACGCGGCCATCGGGCTCGTGCTCGACCTGCTGGACCGCATCGACGTCCTCGAAGCCCGAGTCAGGAGCCACCGGCGATGGACATGAGCAGGCTGACCCAGAAATCGCAGGAAGCGCTGCAGGAGGCACAGAGCGCGGCACAGCGCCACAGCCACGCCGAGACCGACGCTGAACACCTGCTGCTCGCCCTGCTCGACCAGTCCGACGGCCTGGCGCCCCGGCTGCTGGGACAGGCCGGCGCGGACGTCGACGGTCTCCGCGAGGCCACCGAGGCGGAACTCGCGCGGCGACCGAAGGTGACCGGCCCCGGCGCCGCCCCCGGGCAGGTCCGCATCACCCGGCGCCTCGCGGGGCTGCTGGAGGCCGCCGGACGGGAAGCCCAGCGGCTCAAGGACGACTACGTCTCCGTCGAACACCTCGTGCTGGCGCTCGCCGACGAGGGCGCGAAGTCCGCCGCGGGTCGGCTGCTGACCCGGCACGGCGTGACGCGCGAATCGTTCCTGGCGGCGTTGACCAAGATCCGCGGCAACCAGCGGGTCACCTCGGCGACCCCCGAAGGCGCGTACGAGGCGCTGGAGAAGTACGGCCGTGACCTGGTCGCCGACGCGCGGTCGGGCACGCTCGACCCGGTGATCGGCCGGGATGCCGAGATCCGCCGGGTGATCCAGATCCTGTCGCGCAAGAGGAAGAACAACCCCGTGCTGATCGGCGACCCGGGCGTCGGCAAGACGGCGATCGTCGAGGGCCTCGCCCAGCGGGTCGTGCGCGGCGACGTGCCGGAAGGCTTGCGCGACAAGACGATCTTCTCGCTCGACATGGGCGCCCTCGTCGCCGGGGCGAAGTACCGCGGTGAGTTCGAGGAACGGCTCAAGGCCGTGCTGGCCGAGGTCACAGCCGAAGAGGGACGCGTCCTGCTCTTCGTCGACGAGCTCCACACGATCGTCGGGGCCGGCGCCACCGAAGGCGCTGGGTCTGCCTCGGACGCCGGGAACATGCTCAAGCCGATGCTGGCGCGCGGTGAGCTCCACATGATCGGGGCGACGACGCTCGACGAGTACCGCAAGCACATCGAGAAGGACGCCGCGCTGGAGCGCCGGTTCCAGCCGATCGTCGTCGACGAACCCTCCGTCGAGGACACCATCTCGATCCTGCGCGGACTGCGGGAGCGGCTGGAGGTGTTCCACGGGGTCAAGATCCAGGACGGCGCGCTGGTCGCCGCCGCGACCCTGTCCCACCGCTACATCACCGAGCGGTTCCTGCCGGACAAGGCGATCGACCTCGTCGACGAGGCCTGCGCGCGGCTGCGCACGGAGATCGACTCCATGCCCTCCGAACTCGACGAGCTCACCCGGCGCGTGACCCGCATGGAGATCGAGCACGCCGCGCTGTCCAAGGAATCCGACCAGGCCAGCAAGGCGCGGCTGGCGGAGCTGGACAGGGAACTCGCCGACCTTCGTGCCGAAGCGGACTCCAAGAAGGCGCAGTGGGACGCCGAGCGCCAGGGGATCAGGCGGGTCCAGGAGCTGCGGTCGGAGCTGGAACGGCTGCGCCACGAAGCCGAAGAGGCGGAACGCAACTACGACCTCAACCGCGCGGCCGAGCTGCGTTACGGCGAGATCACCGAAGCCGAGCGGCGGCTCGCCGCGGAGGAGGAACGGCTGGCGGGCAAGCAGGGCGGGCAGCGGCTGCTGCACGAGGTCGTCACCGAGGACGAGATCGCCGACATCGTCGCCTCGTGGACCGGCATCCCGGTTTCCCGGCTGCGGGAGGGCGAGCGGGAGAAGCTGCTGCGGCTCGACGAGATCTTGCACGAGCGGGTGATCGGCCAGGACGAGGCCGTCCGGCTGGTCGCCGACGCGGTCATCCGGGCGCGGTCGGGCATCCGCGATCCGCGCAAGCCGATCGGGTCGTTCATCTTCCTCGGCCCGACCGGGGTCGGGAAGACCGAGCTCGCCAAGACCCTCGCGACGGCCTTGTTCGACAGCGAGGAGAACATGGTCCGGCTCGACATGAGCGAGTACCAGGAGCGGCACACCGTGTCCCGGCTGCTGGGCGCTCCCCCGGGTTACGTCGGCTACGACGAGGGCGGCCAACTCACCGAAGCCGTGCGGCGCAAGCCTTACTCGGTCGTGCTGTTCGACGAGATCGAGAAGGCGCACCCGGACGTGTTCAACACGCTGCTCCAGGTGCTCGACGACGGGCGGATCACCGACGCTCAGGGCCGGACCGTCGGCTTCCGCAACACGGTGATCATCATGACCTCCAACATCGGCTCGCAGCACCTGCTCGACGGGGTCACCTCGACCGGTGAGATCAAGCCGGACGCCCGGGACGCCGTGCTGGCCGAGCTGCGGCACCACTTCCGGCCGGAGTTCCTCAACCGCGTCGACGACACCGTGCTGTTCACCCCGCTCGGGCTCGGCGAGATCGAGCGGATCGTCGAGCTGCAGTTCGCCGAACTGCGCCACCGGCTGGCCGAACAGGGCATCGCGGTCGAGCTGACCGCGGAAGCGGGCAAGCTCATCGCCCGGCACGGGTTCGACCCCGTGTACGGCGCCCGGCCGTTGCGCCGCTACATCTCCCACGAGGTCGAGACCAAGATCGGCCGCGCGCTTCTGCGCGGTGAACCGACCGAGGGACTGGTCATCACCGTCGACGCCGAGGACGGCGAACTCGTCATCACCTACAGCCGGGGCGAAGGGAGGTCCGCGGCATGAACGCCATCACCGGAACCTCCGGCACGGTCGTCTGCGATCACTGCGGCCGCGAGAACCGCGTCCCGGCAGCCGCCGAGGGCACACCGACCTGCGGGCACTGCCACGAGCCGCTGCCGTGGATCGCCGACGCCGGCGAGAACGACTTCGCCGACGTCGCGGAGCGGGCGACGATGCCGGTGCTGGTCGATTTCTGGGCCACCTGGTGCGGGCCCTGCCGCCAGGTCAGCCCCGCGCTGGCCCAGCTGGCCGGTGAGCGGGCCGGGAAGGTCAAGCTGGTGAAGGTCGACGTCGACAAGGCACCCCGGCTGTCCGAGCGCTTCGACGTGAAGGCCGTGCCGACGCTGATCGTGCTGCGCGGCGGCGAGGTCGTCGCGCGGCAGGCGGGCGCCGCGCCCGTACCCGCGCTGCGCGTGTGGCTCGATCAGGTGCTGGCGCGGTCGCAGACGCCATCGACCGGGGAAGGTGACCCGCGATGACCAGTGCCGTCGACCGGCATCTCGCGCTCGTCCGAGACGTTGTGCCGCGAACCCCGCAGGGCTGTGAGGAGTGCCTGGTGGCCGGCACGCCGTGGCTGCACCTGCGGCTGTGCCTGACGTGCGGGCACGTCGGCTGCTGCGACTCGTCACCGATGAAGCACGCGAGCAAGCACGCCCACGCCATCAGGCACCCGATCGTGCGCTCGTTCGAGCCCGGGGAGATCTGGCGCTGGTGCTACGTCGATCAGGCGTTCGTATGACCGCCTCGACGGGAATCGACCTCGGCGCGCCGCTGACCGAGACCCCGGACACCTGCGGCGCGTTCCCCCGGCTCACCGACGAGCAGATCCGCGCGCTCGGCGCAGAGGGTGAACGCCGTCCGGTCCAGGCCGGTGAGGTGCTGTACGCGCAGGGCGAGCGGCCGTCCGAGTTCTTCGTGATCTTGAGCGGCAAGGTCGCCGTCACCGAAGGACCCGGGGACGACGCGAAGGTCGTCCGCGTGCACGGACCTCGCCGGTTCCTGGGCGAACTCGGACTGCTCGAAGGGCAGCCCGCGTTCGTCGGCGCCGTTGCCGCCGAACCGGGCGAGGTGCTCGCCATCCCGGTGAGCGCGGTGCTGCGCCTGGTGCTCGGCGACCCGCTGCTCGGCGACCTGGTCCTGCGCGCGTACCTGCTGCGCCGGACGCTGCTCATCGGATCCGGCGACGGGCTGCGGATCGTCGGCTCCTGCTACTCCCCGGACACCAGGCGGCTGCTGGACTTCGTCGCACGCAACCGGCTCCCCTACCGGCTGGTCGACGTCGACAAGGACGAGCAGGCCGAGGCGCTGCTGAAGCGCTTCGCCGTCGCCGTAGCGGACACGCCGGTCGTCGTGGTGAACGGCACCGACGTGCTGCGGAACCCGAGCACCGCCGAGCTGGCGGGGAAGATCGGGCTGCGTCCACCGGAACCCGAACACGGTGTGCTGGACCTGCTCGTGGTCGGCGCCGGGCCCGCCGGGCTGGCGGCGATGGTCTACGGCGCGTCGGACGGGTTGCGGCTGTCGGCCTTCGACGCCCTGGCCCCGGGTGGCCAGGCCGGGACGACCTCCCGCATCGAGAACTACCTCGGCTTCCCGCCGGGGATCTCCGGTGCCGAACTGGCCGAGCGGTCGGTGATCCAGGCGGCCAAGTTCGGGGCCCGGGTCGCCGTGCCGGCCGAGGCACGCACCCTCGAACCACGCGGTGGCCGGTACGCCGTCGGATTCGACGACGGCATCGAGATCGTTTCCCGGACCGTCGTGATCGCCTCCGGCGCCAGCTACCGCAGGCTCGCCGTACCCGGCATCGAGGCGTTCGAAGCGACCAGCGTGTACTACGCCGCGACGGCGCACGAAGCGCGGCGGTGCCTGGCTTCTCCGGTGGCCGTGGTCGGCGGCGGCAACTCGGCCGGCCAGGCGGCGGTGTTCCTCGCGGAGGGTTCGCCGCAGGTCCATCTGCTCGTGCGCGGCGGCGACCTCGCCGCGAACATGTCCCGCTACCTCATCGACCAGGTCGAGCAGCACCCCCGGATCAGCGTGCACGGCCACACCCAGGTCCGTGAGCTCGTCGGCGGCGACAACCTCGAATCCGTGATCGTCGCCGACAACCGCACCGGTGAGCGCCGCGTCCTCGACGCCCGCGCGTTGTTCGTCTTCATCGGAGCTCGCCCGCACACCGCATGGCTTTCGGGGGTCATCGCCCTCGACGAGGACGGGTTCGTGCTCACCGGGGCGGACGCCGAGGGCTTCCGGAAGGCCGAGGTGTGGCGCGGGGTGCACCGCTCGCCACTGGTGCTGGAGACGAGCGTGCCCGGGGTGTTCGCGGTGGGAGACGTGCGCCACGGCTCGGTCAAACGGGTGGCATCGGCGGTCGGGGAAGGCGCCATGGCCGTCCGGTTCGTCCACGACCACCTCTCGCAGGAGGCCTGATGCCGGTCGCGGGTATCGACCCGCGCGCGAAGAACCCGGCCCCGTCGAAGGGGACCAGGTCGTCCAGATGGTCGAACTGCTCTTCTGAAAGGACGTCAGGCATGGTCACCGGACTCTCACTCAACCTCGATCAGCCGGCGTACGTGGCCGCGTTCGCCGAGTGGGCGCGCGGTGCTCCACCCGGGGGCGGCGGCACCACGGAAAACCACCACACCGTCGTCACGATCGGTGGCGCGGTCGGCGCGCAGGCACTCCACATCCTGGCCATCGGCGACCCGGCATCGCGTGCCGCGCCGTGGTCGTCACCGCGTCGTCCCCCAAGGATCGAGGACGTCGCGGAGCCCCGTTCCGCCGCCCGGCACCGGACTTCCATCGACACGGCCGCCAATGGCCACGAGCCATCGGGGAGGCGCGGGTGAGTGCGATCACCGAGCGCCCGAAACGACGTGTGTGGCTCCGGATGTTCGGAGTCGGCCTGATCCTGTGGATCCTGTCCGCGCTCGTCACGTACCTGACCGGGAACCCCAACCTCATCCCCACCCTGGTGCTGCTCGGCAGCTTCCTGGTGCCGGTGACCTTCGTGGCGTGGGCGTTCGAGCGCCGCGACTCCGGCGAGATCACCGCAGAGCTCGTGTTCCGCACGTTCATCGTCGGTGGCGTGCTCGGCGTGCTCGGCGCATCGGTGCTCGAGGCGTACCTGCTGCACCCGTCGCCGTGGCTGTACGTCGGCGTCGGGCTCATCGAGGAAGCGGTCAAGCTGGCCGCGCTCGCGCTGCTGACCCGGCACCTGGCCGTGAAGTCCATGCGCGACGGGCTGATCCTGGGCGCCACGGTCGGATTCGGGTTCGCCGCCCTTGAGTCGGCCGGGTACGCGCTGACCGCGCTGTTCACCCCTCAGGGACTGTCCCTGGCGGACCTGGTCACCACCGAGCTGCTGCGCGGACTCCTCGCCCCGGTCGGGCACGGCCTGTGGACCGCCGTTCTCGGCGGGCTCCTGTTCGCGTGGAGCACCCGCGAACACTTCGTCCTGACCGCCCGGCTCGCCCTGGCCTACCTGGGCATTTCGCTGCTGCACGCGCTGTGGGACTCGATGTCGGTGATTTCCCTCTACGCCACGCTGCTGCTGACCGGTCAGCCTTGGGGGTACGAACTGCTGCTGCGCGACCTGCCTGCCGAGCCGACCGGCGCACAGGTCGCGCTGTACACGACGCTGACCTGGGTGGGGCAGGGCCTGATCGCTGCGATCGGGGTGGTGTGGCTGCTGGTGCTGGTCGCGCGGTCACGCCGGGAACGCCCGGGCACGCCACCGGCACGGACCTACCGCGTCGCGACGTCCCGGCATCCGGCTCCTCCGCTCTGACCGCCGAGGCCCTGTAAGTCATCAGGTTTGCAGGTCTTCAAGACCACCCAACCCCCACCCCAGCCACCTTCAACGACAGCAAACCCCGCAACACCGCAGGGTTTGCGGTGGTTAACGATGATCAAAACCACTTACAGGACAGGCCCTAGGCGATCGGGGCGGATGCCCGGCGCACGGCCGCAGTCGTCCCGCCAGGGTTCGAACCTGGGACCTTCCGCATGTCGAGCGGACGCTCTACCGGCTGAGCTACGGGACGTGACGTGCGCGTGCCAGGACTCGAACCTGGGATCTCCCCGGTGTGAACGGGGTGCTCTCGCCGCTGAGCCACACGCGCTTGGTGGAGAACGAGGGTGTCGAACCCTCCCGGACGATCGTGCGAGGATCGTCTGCGCCCGGCGCGTTCCCCGCGGAGGATGCAGGATTCGAACCTGCGCGGGCGTTTCTCACGCCCGACCACCGTTTTCGAGACGGGTGCCATCCCTGACTCGGCCAATCCTCCTTGTGCGGCAACGCCTTCACGGAGTTGCCGCCTCGCTGCCCGTCGAGGGATCGAACCTCGGTCCCCGCGTCCAGAGCGCGGTGTCCATGCCGGCTGGACCAACGGGCATCGCTTGGTGTGCCGGAGCGCCCGAGGTGCGCTCCGGCCCGTGGTGGAGGAGGGAGTCGAACCCCCTGTGCCGCGTGGGCTCCCGGGTTACAGCCGGGCGGGGCTCCAACAGCCCCATCTCCACCGAGAATCTGTTCAGATGTCAATGAACTGAAACCGAGCACCGATGGAGGGAGTCGAACCCCCGGGAAACGACTTTGGAGGTCGTTCCGCTTCCCAAGCTCATCGGCGTGAATTCGAGAAAGCACAATAAAGAAAGCCGCCCGGATCGGTTTCCCGACGGGCGGCTCCCTGATCATGACCCGTACGGGGTCACGGCGGGGAGCCCGCGTCAACGGAGGAGGCCTGTACCTGCCAGGACGCGGCGGGCCAGCTGATCTGCGACACGTACGCGGCGATCGCGGTGGCGTGATAACGCCACTGCACCCCTCGCGTCCCCGTGCTCGCCATGACCGCTCCTCGTCTCGCTTGTGTTGACACCATCATCACCGGGCACGCCCGCAGCGTCAATCTTATTTCTTGTCCTGCGCATTCTCGCTGAACACGTCGTACGTCTTCTTGTCGAACAGCACCAGGCGCACCGAGGTAATCCCCGGAACCTCTTCGGCAAGCGTTGTCAGCGCGATCTTCGCGGCGGACTCGACGGGCCAGCGGTAGATCCCCGTGGAGATCGCCGGGAACGCGATGCTGCACGCCCCGAGTTCCGCAGCCGCGAGCATGGAGTTGCGGTAGCAGTCGGCCAGCAGCCCCGAGCGGTCCTCCGTCGCCGACCACACCGGCCCGACGGTGTGCACGACCCACCGCGCCGGGAGCTTCCCCGCCGTCGTCGCCACCGCCTGCCCCGTCTTGAGCCCACGCCCGTAGTGCCCCGCACGCAGCTTGCGGCACGCCTCCAGGATCGCCGGGCCACCCTTGCGGTGGATCGCGCCGTCCACTCCCCCGCCGCCCAGCAGGGAGGAGTTCGCCGCGTTCACCACCACGTCGACGTGCTGTTCGGTGATGTCACCCTGGACGAGTTCGATGAGGTTCACCCCCGCATCCTCCCCACACCGCCCGCCCTGCGCAGCCGAACTCCACTCTGGGTTCGCCAGTCTTCAAGACCCACGAACCCCGTCCACAACCGTCTTCAACGACAGCAAGCCCAGCTCCAGTCAGGTGGTGTCGCCGCGTTCCCCTCCGAGGGCATCACCTTTCGAGGAATGTCGATGCTGTGTCCCTTCGCTCCGAGGTCGCCGCCGCCGCGCGCGCCGCCGTGGCCCGGTTGCCACTCGGTCTTGTCGACCTCGCCGAAGACGCCGTTGACGCGGCGGCGATCGGCTGGGATTACGCCACGAACAGCAGCGTTGACCCCGCCCGCGACGACGTCCACCGCCTGCTGGAAGCCGCCGAGGACAACCTGAGAGCTGTGCGACTCGTGCTGCGCGAGCTACCCGCGCGGAGTGAAGCGTGGATCGCCGGACTCGGCGGCGATACGACTGAGCCGACGTTCTTCTTCCCGTCGAGCAAGACAGACCCGATCGAACGAGCCCACGCCGAACGGCATGGTCGTCGGCCGACTCGTGTCCGGAACCGACGCCGACAGTGCGGCAGCGGATCAGCTCATCGACCACGCGCGTCGCTTCTCAGTGCGCACTGAAGCTGCCCGTCGGCAGCGGAGAGCCGTTCTCGTCCCACATCTGCTCGGACAGTAGCGTCCCGTTGTCGTCGAAGACCTTTTCCACCGCCAGCTGCCCGTTCTGGTGCCAAGCCCGATTGGTGCCGACGGCTCGGCCCTTCACGCACTGACCGTGGAACTTTCTCCGTCCATCCGGGTACCGCGCGCAAGTTTCGCCGTGTTGCAGCCCTTCGCGGACGGCCATGAACTCAACAATCCGACCATCTGGTCCCGTTTCCACGAGTTCGCCGGTGAACGGCGCACCCTCGTAGAAGTAGACGTTCTCGCCCTCGACGTCGACGTCGTCAACGTTCACACGCATGCGACCCACTCCAGCAGTCGGTTGGGAGATTTGGGCAATGGAGCCTAGCGACCGGCGTAGCTCGCCATTTCCCGCAGCTCGCCGAAGCGGTCGATGAGGACATCAGCCTCATACACCTCGACCACGCGCAGTTGCGTGGCGCTGGCGAGCACCAACGTCGGCGGAGCAGGGTCGGTCAGCATGGCGTCACCGCGGGAGGTGGCCGAGGCTGCGGTGGCGGCGTTGCCGGTGCAGCTGCTGCTGGCGGCCGAGGACGCACCGCACGAGGCCGCGAAGCTGTGGCTCACCTTCACGCAGGGCAGTGCTGATCAGGCCGCCGAGGACGTCTATGCCTTGCTGCACGCCGCAGGTCAACCGTCGTCAACAGTCCACTAGGGCCACGGCAGCCGCCGAGAAGCACCTTCCCAAAAATGATTCGGCCGCAGGCTGTGCTTGCCTATCATTCGGCCATGTCATGGAATCCGATCAAGGGCGAGCACTGTCTGCTGATAGCGCCCGCTGTCCGATACGAAAGCGACCCGCAGCCAGGGGTGGCCTACGTCGAGCTGACCGACCGGCATGGCACAGTCCACCAGGCGCTGGACAAGACCGTCATGTTCGACAACTACGCCGAACTCGAAACCGGAGACGGCTACCCCCGCGAGGCCCACATCCACTGCACGATCACCGAGATCAACGGCCATCACGTCACCGTCGAAGCCGATATCCGCCACGACGGCGGCGGGCCTCTGAGGCTCGACGTTGACCTGGACGTGCTCCGCCGGTTCACCGCCAGGGACGACGACTGAAGCGTCCTCAGCGAGGCTCTCTGGCCGGAGTGACAGCAGCCTGAGCCAGGTCGTTCACCGGGACTGGCGGGCAAGGGGATGCACTGCTGCCAACTGCCCAGACAAGGGCAGTCGAGGGACCTCGTCCAGGACTCGCCATTCCTCTGCGGTGTGCTCCCACACCGCGAACTGGTCACCCAAGCGGCACTCAACTCCACCCACGATTCCTCCACGAGCACTGTGTCTGCGCCGATCGAGTGGAACTCGCTCGATCCCGCCAGTGATCCCGCCCGGACAGGCAGCCTCGATGCGTGTCCATCGCCGAGGTCGCCGCTGCCGCGCGCGCTGCCGTGGCCGGGCTTCCGCTCGGGCTGGTCGACCTGGCCGAGGACGCCGTGGACGAGGCCGCGACCGGCTGGCACCACGTCACCGAGGGCAGCCCCGACCCCGCACGCGATGAGGTACATGCGCTGCTGGAAGCCGCCAAGGACGACTTGCGCGCCGTGCGCTTGGTGCTGCGCGAGCTGCCCGCGCGAGTCGAGACCTGGATTGCCGGACTCACCAGCGGCGGCACCGCCACCGTCCGCCCGCTGGCCGCCACTGCCGTGGCCTCTGTGGACGGGCCGAGTATCGACGAGGCGATCAAGGCAGCCCGTGCCGAGCTGCCGCCGCCGGTCTCCGCCGAGCGCTCGCCCCGCACCACGCACGGGAAGCTGCTCGATGCCGATGGCATCCGCGTCGGATCGCTCGTCTCCGGCAAGGACTCCGAGTCCGGTCTGATCGACAAGATGCTCTCCGCGGCTGGATTCCGACGGCCGCTGGGCATCGCCCTGCATGTCGAGCTCAAGGCTCTACTGTGGATGCGCAGCAACGGGCGCACCGCCGCAACCCTCGTGCAAAACAACGAGCCGTGCCCCGGCCCGCTGGGTTGCGACCGGCTGCTGTCGAAGTTGTTGCGGCCCAACGAGGAACTGACCGTGCTTGGCCCCGACGGCTACCGCAAGAGCTTCAGGAGGAACACGCCGTGACCACCACCCACGTCTGGTACGACGTCAAGCAGCAGAGCGCGGACGTGCGCGACGCCGCCGGGTTGGAGGCGCTGCTCCGCCACCACGCCATCAGCGGCGAACCCACCGTGTTGAGCGTCTTCCGCGAGTGCGACGTCGAGGACGACCAGATCCCCGAGATCGAAATGCTCGTCGGAGTCGGCCGCGACCCCCACCTCGCGCTCATCCAGTGCGGCGACGATGACGGCCTGTGGTTCACCCTCTCACCCGACACTGGCCGCGAGGGCGAGGTCTTCTACGACTACATGCACAACGCCCACTACTACCCCTCCAACGCCGAGATCCCGCTCGAGGAAGTCCTCTCCGCGGTGCACGAGTTCGCCGTCACCGGCACGCGCCCGGACACCGTCGCCTGGCAGGCCGTCACGCGTTGATCCCGGCGCACGACACCTCCCCCGTCTCCGCGCCGGGTGCACGACAGTTCTTCGTCGCCCGCCGGGCACGCGATGTCCGTGGCCAGCAGCGATGGCTACGTTCGCGGCTCAGGGCCAGCGACGAAGTCCAGCACACCGAGGCCGACCGCGAACAGTCAACAAGCATCCGCTAGCCGCATCGATCGCGGCGTGCGGTGCTCAGAAGACCGAGTCATCCCAGGTGGCACGCAAGTCCTTCGCGATCACCAGAACCGTGCCAGCGTGGAAGGCGAGTTCGTGGCTGACACCGTGTTCGTGAGGAAGGATCTCGTCCAGCGCGAGAGCGCCCAACCGAACACCGGCTGGCTGCCGCTCCCCCACGTCGATGGCGAGACTCCGCACATCGGTGTACTGGATGACCAGCGCCGGCGGATACGGCCCCGAACGCGGCTCGAACCGGAAGCAGATCTCCACGTCGACGGTCTCGGAGTCATCGGCGTAGTTGATCCGGTCAATGATCAGGTCCTTCACGCAGCGCGCTGCGGAAAAGTCATAATGATCCGGGTCAATCGCGAACAGGCGAGCACCTTCGGGCAGGTGGTCAACGAACTCCGGAAGATGCTCTTCGTAGGGGCGGTACTCACAGGGGAACAGGATGTACTTCACCAGATTTCACACCCCGCTCCAGCAGCTCGCCCGGAACAAGTGTGTCACCTCGGGCAGCTGAGCGAGCGCGTCGAAGCTCAACCCGGTGCCGGTCTTCATCCGTGTCAAGGCTGAAGCGAACTCCTCGCGCGGGCGCACCCATTCCGGATCGGGACACCACTGCTCTGGTGCTGCCGCTGACAGCCTAGCAGTGTGCTGAGCGGGGCCGAGCAGGTGGACTCGTCGTCTGCGGCGCCGGCGAGCATGCGTCGCGTCCGGACACGTTCTTCAACCGGGTGTCGGGACGGGCCGATCAGCAGCTGGCTGCGGGGTTCCCTCGGCCCAGAACGTCTCCAGGTACCGGCTATCCGTTTCCTGGCGCGCACCAATGGCAGCAGAGCAGGGTCTGCAGGGTGCGGCGTCGCTGCGGGAGGTGGCCGAGGCCGCGACGCTGTGGCTCGCCTCCTACGCAGGGCAGTGCCGATCAGGCCGCCGAGGACGTCCATGCCTTGCTGCACGCCGCGAAGGACGACCTGGACAACGCCCGGCAGGCGGCCGAGGTCGCGCTGCAGAAGGCGGTGCGGCGGTGGATCGCACATCTCGGCATCGACGCGACCACCTCCTCTCCCCAGCAGCCCGCCTCCGCCGACACGCATGTCCCCTGCGGATCAGCGGCAGATTCTCGAGCGGCTGCGTGGGCAGCCATCACCGCCGGTGGAGGCGGGCTCAGGCCCACCGTCTCCGGCAGTTACGAGGACTCCGACACCATCGACCACCTGCCGGACGTCGAGTTCTGGGTCGGGTCGGCGGCGTCCCAGAGCACGGGCTGATCCACTGCGGTGATCCGGACGGCGAGGATCGGCGTCGCAGTTCAGGAGTTCGCCGTGACGGGCGCGCGCCCGCAGGCGGTGGTCTGGCAGCGCGTGGATCGCTGAGGCGGTCAGGTGTGTTCGGCGGCGGAGGGCCAGGTGGTGCCGTCGGTGAAGTGGGTGGCCCAGTAGAAGGGGTTGAGCTCGGCCAGCGCGCGAGCGCTCCAGCCGCTGGGCGCGGCGCGGTCGGCGACGGCGACCTGGACGTCGGGGCCCCACAGCGCGAGCCGCTCCTGGCAGATCCCGCAGGGGGCGAGGATGCCGACAGCGCCGTCGTTGCGGCACACGCACGCGGACGCGGTGACGCGTCTGTCCAATGTGTACGCCTGGCACAGCGCGCCGGTCTCCGCGCACAGCCCGGCACCCGCGTTGATGTTGTCGAGCCCGACGCTGGTGAGGATCTCGCCGTCGTCGAGGCGCACGGCGGCGGCGACGGCGAAGTCGGCGAGCGGCCACCGGCGGTCGAGCAGCTCGGTCGCTACATCGATCAACCGCTGATCGAGGGTCATGGCGGCCAGTCTGCCACGGTGAATTTCCTTCACTGATCTCGTTTTCACCACACCGATTCAGTGGTGAATCGGTGTGGTGACGAGGGACGGACATGAAGATCGTTGCCGCCGTGGTGAAGGGCTCCGCCCAGCAGGCCGGGCACGCCTGGTGCACCGGCGGAACGGGTGAGTACCGCGCGGTCTGGGCGAGCTGGCAGATCACGAGGACGTGATTGTCGATTCGGGTCGACGCCGTTCGTAGCCAGGGTGAGAGACCCCGACCCGAGGAGCGCACCGTGACCGCGACCTACACCTTCGACGTCCTGTCCACCCTCGACGGCTTCGGCTCCTACACCGGCGACGGTGACTGGGGCGGCTACTGGAGCAAGCACGGCCCGGAGTTCCTGGAGCGCCGCCTGGCCCAGTACCGCGAGGAGCAGCGGATGGTCCTCGGAGCCACCACCTTCCGGGAGTTCCAGGAGATGCTGGGCCCGGTCAAGAACCTCGACCCGATCAACGACCGGATGCGGAGCATGCCGACGACGGTCGTCTCATCGACGCTCACAGGCCCGCTGGACTGGCCGGACGCGACGCTGGCCGACGGGGACGCCGTCGACGTGGTGGCCAGGCTCAAGGAGGAATCGGACGTGCCGCTGCGCTCTCACGGCAGCCTCTCGATGAACCGGGCGCTGATGGCCGCCGGGCTCGTGGACCTCGTGCAGCTGACGATCTTCCCCGTGCTCAGCGGCCGCACCGGGGCGGCGCCGATCTTCCTGGGCGTGGCCGACTTCGACCTCGAACTGGTCGAGAGCCGGACGCTGGACGGCCACACCCAGGAGTTGACCTACCGACCCACGCCGCACCCCTGAGACTCAGACGTCGGTGTACCAGTGCACGGCGATGGTTCCGCGGTTGGCGATCCGGTGTTGCGCCTCGACGCCGACCCAGCCGCGGAACCGGCCGGAGTCGTCGATCACCTGGAGCTGCGGCTTGAGGTGGGAACCGCCGTTGTAGCAAGCCGCTGAGCCCTGCAAGAGGCACGTGCAGAAGTGCTCGTAGAAGTTCTTCCGGCCGCCCTCGGAGGCCAGGTAGTAGCGGATCGCGCGCTTCTCGCCGGGCTTGCAGGCCGTGCACGCCGTCGACTCGGGGTCGGTGATCTCCACACCCGCGCTGAGGCAGTTGCCGTTGCACTGCTTCCACTCCGGCAGCGAGAGGTTGATCCCGGAGGTCCCGGTGCCCGAGACGAGCTTGCCCGTCTTCGCGTCGTAGGCGTTGTAGGAGTAGCGGCCCGGGTAGTACTTCTTCGGGATGTCCTTCAGCTGCACGGCGACGGTGTTGCGGATGTTGCTACCGTAGCCCTGGCCGACGTTGGCGCCGTAGCTCGACCCGGTCAGCGAGATCACGCTGATCCCGGGTTCCGGCCTGGCGACCGTCCAGCTCTCGGTGGCACCGCCGTCCCAGTTCACCGCGAGCTTGTCACCGGTGGTGGTGTAGCGCCCCCGCAGCTCCTTGACCTCGGCACCGGTCTGGAACCCGCCGGCGGTGTGGATCTTGCAGTTGTCGCAGCCCGCCGAGCTCGCCCCGATGGTGGCCGCCGGGTAGCCCTGGTTCCAGCTCCAGAACCAGAACGCCTGGCGCACAACGCCGTCCGGGTCGAAGTAGTACATGGCCAGCCGAGAGAACTCCTTGCCCGTCGGGGTGGTTCCCTTCGGCGCGACCTGCCCGACGGTGACCGCGAAGCTCTGCTTGCCGCCGGGCCTGTCCACCGCGAGCGCCGTACCGGGCGGCAGCGCCCCGGTCAGCGCGACGGTGAGCAGCACGACGAGCCATGAACGCGAAGACATGCGCTCAACGTAGCGCCGTGGCGAACGCTTGACAGGACCCGGATCCGGTGAACGGCGAAGCACCTGGTGAAGTGCCTTGTCCTGGTGCGTTTCGTCTGCTTGTTTGACGGCCGTGACCGACGTCAGCTCCGCACGGCTCGTCGAGGCCCTGCGCGCGTCCCCGGTGGAGAACGAGCGCCTGAGGGAAGCCGCCGACCGCGCCGAGTGCCCGACGGTGCTGTGCGTTCCGACCGTGCTGGCGCTCAGCGACCACCAGTGCGCCGAGTTCGCCGCCGCGCTTACAGGCGGTCAGGCGGTGGACGTGTTGTCGCTTCCGGGTTTCGGACCTGTCGTGCTGCTGGACACCCGTCCCGCGCTCGCCGCGACCACGCCGGGGTTCCGGGCGGCGGTGCTCCGAGAGACGGCGGCCAGGGCTGAAGGGTTCGACGACCTGGACCGGCGGTTGACCGTCACTGGCCGCTATCTCGACCTCTTCGCGAACTGGAAGCCCTCTGCGGTCACCGCCGCGACCCTCGTGGTCGAAGCGGGCCGCGCGATGGCCGACGAGCCGTCGCTCGCCTGGCCGTCACCGCACGAACTGGTGGCGGCCACCGGTGATCACTTCACCGTGCTGGAGGACGGCGCGGGCGCCACCGCCGAGGCCGTCCACGACTGGCTGGAAGGACGATTTCGGTGACAGAGCCCAAGCTTTCCGAGATCTTCGCCGACCCGATCTTCGACTGCGACAGCACCGCCTCGACCTACGACCGGGTGCGACTCGTGCACGACCAGCTCCACCTCGAAGCACCGTTGCTGCACGAGCCGGACCGGCTGCGCGAGCTGCTGGAGATGGCGGCGATGGTCGACCCCCGCGTGTTCCACGTGTTGTTCCTGCACCACTGCATGGCGATGGGCGCGGCGACCGGGCACGGCGCCGCACCGGCTGACCTGGCAGAACTGACCAGTGGAGCGGCGATCGGGGCGGTGCTGATGACCGAACTCGGTCACGGCAACAGCATCGCCGACATCCGCACGCAGGCCGTGTACGAACCGGGTACCGATGAGTTCGTGCTGCGCAGCCCCGGCGCTGGGGCGGCGAAGTTCCCGCCGAACGTGGCAGCCGACGGGGTCGCTCGGCTCGGCGTCGTGGGTGCTCGCCTGGTCGTCGAAGGTGTCGATCGGGGCGTGGCGCTGTTCCTGGTGCGGTTGCGCGATGCCTCCGGTCCGCGCCCGGGGGTGGTCATCAAGGCGCAGGAGCCGACGTCGTTGCTGTCGCTGGATTACGCCTCGGTGCGCTTCGACGACGTCCGACTGCCACGATCGGCGTGGTTGGCCGACGGCGCGGAGGTCTCCGAGTCCGGGGAGTTCCACGACCGGCTGGAACCGTTGGCGCGCACTGAGCGCAGCACGAGCTTCGGCCGCTTCGCCTGGGGCGCGGTGTCGGTCGGTCTCGCCGCCGTGGCGCGGTCGGCGGTCGCCATCGCGCTGGGTCACGCGCAGCGGCGGCTGGCCTCGGGCCGGGAGATCGCGGAGCAGCCGGTGATCCTCTACCCCAACCAGCAGCGGTTGTTGTTCACCGCTCTGGCCGAGGCCGTCGCGGCGACAGCGTTGGCACGTCGGGCGGTCGAGAACTGCTGGCAGCCGGAGCAGCCGAGCCGGTCCCAGCTGCGCGCGGCGTCGTTGGCGAAGGTGCTGTGCGTCCGGCTCGCCGAGCGGGCGGTGTCGCGCTGCCGTGCGGCCACCGGCGCCCTCGGTTTCTTCTCCGTCAACCGATTACTGGACTACCAGGGGCTGGCGCTGGCGTTCACCTCGGCGGGCTCGGACAACCAGCTCGTGTCACTCGAAGCCGCGAGAACCCTGGTGGCAGACAACTCCACGGAGACCGCCGAGGACAGTCCACTGTGGATTCGCGAGGTGTGGTTGCGATCGCGGCTGCGCTCCAAGGTCGCGCAGGGCGGCTTCACCGCCGAACTCGACCTCGCCGAGCAGCTCGCGCAGGCGCACGCGACGCGACTGCTGTTCCAGGTGCTGGCGGAAGAGGAGATCGACGAGGACCTGTATCGGCTGCTCAAACTGCTGGAGTTGTCCGAGCACGACGGTTGGTACCTCTCCGCCGGAGTGCTCAGCGCCGAACGCACCCGGTCGCTGCCGGAGGAGATAGGCAACACGTGCGCCAGGTTGCTGCCCCGCGTCGGCGATCTCGTTGCCGCCCTTGACGTTCCGCTGGAGCTGGTGCGCTCACCGCTGGGTGGACCCGACTACGTCGCCGCGTTCGCGCCCGACTGAACGGCCGGGGTGCTACCCGGTGTGCGGAACCACGTGCGCGCAGGTTGGCCGCGTGCGCGCGCCGCGCGAAACACTTTGATCATGAACAACGATGTGACCGCACGCGGGTTCCTGTTCCAGGGCAAGCTGTGGCCGAGCGTGCTGCTCACGGTGCTCGGCCCGTTCTGGACCTTGGCGATCGCGGTGCTCACCGGCATCGGACTCCTGGTCTCGGTGGTGGCGCTTCCGTTGGTGGTGCTGGGAGTTCCGGCGTTCGGCCTGCTCGGCGCGGTCCTGGTCAAGGTGACCGGGGTCGACGCGCGGTGGATCGGCAGTGTCTCCGGCGTTGCGGTGGATCCGCTGCCCAGTGGGAAGGGAACGCTCTGGCGAGTGATCGCCTACCACGCAGCCCGCCTGCTGGTCGCCGTGATCACCTTCGCCGTGCTGGCCCCTGTCGTCGCCCTCGGCTACCTCTTGACCAGCGAGCCGCTGCGGCTGTGGCTGACCACCAACCCGGAGCCGATGTTCGCCTTCCTGCACGGCGGCACCAAGCTCGCGGTGGCCGGGCCGATCTCCTTCGCCGTGGGCGCCGCGCTGGTGGCCGTCGCCGTCCTGGCGTGCAGGCCGATCGCCAAGGTCCACTGTGGATTGACTGAGTCCATGTTGCGCTGACTTCGCTTCCGCCGGAGAAAACTTGAGATGTGACCGCAACAGCGTCGCCAGATTGATGATGCTCTCCAAGTCGACCAGGAACGCGAGATGCTCCTTCTCGGAGAGCTCGTAGGTATCGAGCGCTTCGAGATGATCTACGCTTGCCCGCGTGGGTCAGTGATCCTTCACCGCGCCCCGTCAGGATGCGGCACCGTGCGGTACAAGCCAACCGACGCCACCGCCAGCCAAGCCCAGCCAACGACGACCGCGATCCACAAGCACACCACGCCCACCACCGACGTCGCCATCGCCGCACCGCCGACGAATCCAAGCGCCACAACAGCTCCACTCACGCGCGAGTACAGCGCGCCGCCAGCGTTGCCGCGCCTGGCAAACCACCCGGCCACGACGAACGTCGCGACGGCCAGGCAGAGGAAGCCGACGGCACCGAAAGCCAGGTGCAGCACGCCGCTGAGCGAACCCTCCGATGCGGGCGCCCCCACGGGGAAGCCAGCCATGGGGTCGGGCGGGAAGATCGCGCTGGCGACGAGGCACGCGCCGTAGACGCCGATCAGCGTGCTCGCCGCAGCGGAGCCCGTCGCCCGGCGCACTCCGACCGCAGCCGCGAGGGTCATGAGCCCGGCGAGCGCCAGGTTGACGGTCTGCGCCCAGCCGAGGTCGCCGAGCATCAGCAGGCTGAGGGCGTGCTTCCCGAAGTCGAAACCGGACCTGGTCAACGCCAGCGCGACACCGACGACCAGGTAGAAGATGCCGGCGACGACGCCCCAGCCCAGCAGCGACCGCGTCACCGCCGCCGCCATGTCGAAGCCCTCGCCACGCCCCTTGGTCGCGTCGGCCATAGCACTGCCCTCCAGCTCACAGCCTCTGTTGCACTGATAAGTGCAGTATCACACCAGTAAGTGTTGTAGTGCACTCTTGAGTGCAGAAGACGGCGGAGAGGGCGGAGTTGTGAGTTCGACGAAGGGCGGCGCGGAGGGCTTGGACCCGAGGGTGGCGAGGTCGCGTGCCGTCATCGTGACGGCGGCGACGGAGCACTTCCTGCGCAACGGCTACGTGGGCGCGAACGTGGACGAGATCGCGGCCGAGGCCAGGGTCTCCAAGCGGACGATCTACAACGTGTTCGGCGCCAAGGAACAGCTGTTCCGGGAGAGCCTCGGCGAGGCGCTCGCCACGGCCGAGCGGTTCTCACGCCAGCTGTCGGTCGAACTGGGCACCACCGACGACGTCGCCGCCGAGGTCCGCGACGCCGCCACGCGGCTCGCCGCCACCGTGCTCGGCGGGCCGGTCGTGCGTTTGCGGCGGCTGCTGATCGGTGAGGCGGAACGGTTTCCGGACCTCGCCGAGGACTACTACGCGCGCGCTCCCGGCCGCGTCATGGCCAGCCTCGCCGATGGACTGCGCCGCTTCCACGAGCGCGGTCTGCTCCGCATCCCTGACCCCGATCTGGCGGCCGAGCACTTCGCGTTCCTCGTCATGGGCGCGCCGTTGGACCGAGCGCTCTTCGCAACGGAACCGCCCGCAGCCGAGGAGGTCGCCGCGCGAGCCGTCGCCGGGGCCGAAGTGTTCTTGCGCGCCTACCTGAGCGCGTAGGACCGGAGGACCTCGACGCCGCTGGAGGTCAAGCACCTCCCGGTTTCGCCACAAGGGAAATCCGTGGCGTCCACGGCCTCCTCGACGGTCCAATGGCGTGGTGGCGACAGCGGCATACGATGAGATCGCGGACTGGTACGAGGAGCAGTTCCTCCACGGCCAGCAGCGAGACCCGCTCGGCATCAACCGTGCGCTGCGCGACCTCCTCGGCGACAGCGAAGGCAGCGGCGTGTGCCTTGAGATCGGCTGCGGCACGGGGGTTCACGCTGCCGTCATCCGGGAGTTGGGGTGGACGCCAGCCGGTATCGATCTGTCCAGCGGGATGCTGCGGCACGCCCGTGGACGTCTGCCTGTCGCACGGGCTGACGCCGGGCGGCTGCCCGTTCGGGACGGCAGTGTCCCGGCCGTCGTGACGGTGATGGTCCACACCGACATGCCCGAGTACCCGGCCGTGCTGCGCGAGGCGGCCAGGGTGCTGCGGCCCGGCGGGGTGTTGGTGCACATCGGCGTGCACCCGTGCTTCTGCGGCGGTTTCGCCGATCGCAGCGACCCCGCCGCGGTGGTGATCCGTCCCGGATACCTCGACGGCCACTGGACCACGGAGTCGTGGACGGACCAGGGGCTCCGCGACAAGGTCGGCGCCACGCACCGGCCGCTGCCCGAGCTGATGCACGCCTTGCTCGATGCCGGACTGACCCTCGAACGGTTCGCCGAGGGCGGTACCCCGACGCCGGTGGTGCTCGCGGCGAAGGCGCGCAAACGCGGATGAGCCAGAGGTTTCAGCGGGATTTCACCAGCGCTCCGTAGCTTCCTCCGGGAATTGATCACGCGGTGCCGCGAGCGCCGCTTCCCATCCCGAGGAGAACTTCAGTGCGCACGTTCGCTCTGGTGGCCGCGTCGGTCGCCCTGCTGGGAGCAGCACCGCAGGCACAGGCCGCCTCCGGTGTGCCCGGCCGTTTCATCGCCGACACCGACATCGTGGCGGCTCCCGGCGGAGCTGTGGTGGGCAAGGGCTGGAACGGCCAGCGCGTCACCATCAACTGCCAGGCGCCCGACCGCAACTGGTGGCACCTCAACGCTCCCGGAGCCGTTGGGTGGGTGTGGCAGCCGGGTCAGGTCCTGCGCGAGTACGGAACTCCCGATCCCCGGATCTGCTGACCACCCGCGCCACAACGCGGATTTCCACCCGAACAGCTCAGCTGCGGCGGCGTGCGCGCAGCACGTGCGCGTCCAGCGAGAGCGACTCACCGCCGACGATCTCGAAGCCCGCCGCGGTCAGCAGCGCGCGGTACTGGGAGGCGGTGCGCTCCCGGCCACCGACGTTGCAGAGCATGTGGACGTCCCACGGCACGGCGAGGGAATCGGTATCGGAGGTCTCCGGGAGCAGGCGCTCGATGATCAACAGCTCGGCGTGCTCGGGCATGTTGGCCGCGCACGTGGTGAGGATCGCGTGGCACTGGGCGTCGTCCCAGTCGTGCAGGACGCGGGACAGCAGGTACACGTCTCCGGTGGAGGGCACGGATTCGGTGAAGTCACCGGGAACGAGGGTGCAGCGGTCGGCGACCCCGGCCAGGGTCGGCTGAGCCGTGGCCAACGCGTGGGGCCGGTCCATGAGCACGCCGCGCAGCGCGGGGTTGGCGACGAGGACCCGGGACAGCAGTTCGCCGTTGCCACCGGCCACGTCGACCACGGTCCGCGCGGCGGAGAAGTCGACGACGCGGGTCAGCTCGGTGAACATGGCGCCACTGGCGGCCATCGACTGGTGGAACAGCTCCGCCAGCCCGGGATCGGCGGCCATGTGGGCGAAGTGGTGCGCGCCGAACACCCGCGCGTAGGACTCCTCACCGGTGCGCACGGCGTCGGTGAGCGCGGCGAAGGACTGGTAGAAGGGGCCGCCGTAGAGCAGGGCGAGCGGGCGCATCGAGCCTTCGACGTCCGAGCGCAGCAGCGAACCGAGATCGGTGAGCGCGAATCCCGACGCCGAGGTGTGCACGACGCCCAGCGTGCTCAGATAGCGCAGGAGCCGCGCCAGGCTGTCCTGGTCGGCACCGGTGGCGACGGCGAGGCCGGGTAAGTCGGAGGTCGTGGCGAGGTGGTCGGCCAGCCGCAGTTCGGCGGCGGTCGCGATGGCCTGGGTCGCCCACGCCCCGGTCAGCAGGCGCAGCAGGCCGGTGCCGGGCTCGGAGTCGCGCCGGTGTTCGGCGAGCACGCGGGGGAACTGGCCGGGGCAGTACAGCTCGATGCGGCGCAGCGCCGGGTCGGAGTGGTGGGCGTCGCGGAAGTACAGGATCGTGGCGTCCTCGTGGGCGTTGTAGCCGCCGCCGTCGGGGCGCATCCGCGCGCTGATCGTCGTCCGAAGTCCTTGCAGGACAATGGGATCGGAGTCCGCGACGGCCAACGCGACGTGGTTCTCCCTGCCGTGCAGGCGTTCGTCGGCGGCGATGTGGGCCAGCTCCGGCGGCGTGGCCATGGCGAAGATCTCCAGCTCGCACTGCCTGCCGGCGCGGTCGGTCACCGGAGCGCGCAGGATGCCGATCTCCAGCTCCGCAGAGGGGACGGCGTAGCGGCGGCTCAGCCGCTCGCGGACGACCACGCTCGGCGTCACCGCCCCGACCGCCAGGCCGTGCCTGGCCAGTTCCTCGCCCAGTCCGTCGAGCGTCTCCGGGAAGATCAGCACGGCCGCGTGGGTGAGCGGGGCGTGCCGGGCCAGCGCCGCGCGCTCGGTCCTCGCCAAGGTCGGCATCGCCGCCGCGAGCAGCGAATCGGTGTCGTTGGCCTCGATGAGCGCTATCACCGCCGTGAGCCGCGCGACGTCCCGAACGCCCAGCACCGTCGTGATCATTCCGGTCATGTCCACTCTCCCGCCAGGAGAAGCCAGATCCGCCGCGCGCCGCCCGTCCACTTTGGCCGGTCGAGCACGACATCAGTTTTCAGTGACCACGCTCACTACCAAGGAGTTTCAGGTATGGCCGAATTCCGTCGTTCCACTGGCTGGGACGCGGCGGGGTCAGGCGCTCGCTCTGGACAGTGCGGCCGAGGGGAACGGAGTGCGCTTGCTCCGCGTGAGCAGCTGGTGGTGGAAGTCGTCCAGAACAAGCGCGCTCCGGGCGTGCCGGTCGCGGATACCGGGCGCAACACCGTCAGGCAGGTGGTGGCGCAGAAGATGAGCTGTCACGTAACAACGGTCGTACACGAGGTGATCGGTGAGGAACGCGTCTTCTTCGGTGGAGAGTTCGAACTCGCGGCTCAACGCCAGCCCGAAGTCGGCGAAGTACACGGTCCCGCCGTCGGTGAGCAGGTTGCTGAAATGCGCGTCGAAGTGCACGAATCCTCGCGCGCTCAGGAAGTTCGCGGTCCGCAGCAGTTCCCGCTCGACCCGCTCGTGGTCCTCGTGCTCGTCGAGCCACTCAGCCAGCGTCTGCGGCACGTGCTCCAGGAAGAGCACGAGGCTGGAGCGGGACCGGCCGATCGCCTCCAGCCGACGACGCACGGCCGCTGAGCCGTCCCAGTGCGCGACGGTCCCGTCGACGCCGCCGAACACGTCGGCGAAGCCGGTGGGCGGGGTGTCGGGCAGGACCCGCCAGTGGTGCAGCAACGGGAAGCTCGCGTGCTCACCGCCGAGCACCCACGCGGTGGTCATGAGGTGCGCCGCCAGCTCGCGCCAGGCTCCGAAGCCCGCCGATCCGATCCCGTACTGGTAGAACAGCGGCAGCTCGAACAGGTTGGCGGTCGAGCGCACATGCTCCGGCCGCAGCTCGACGTCGGTCAACGGCACACGCTTGACGAAGACGCGCGTTCCGTCGACGTCGATCTCCGATGACCTGCCTCCGACTCCGGAGCCCAGGCTCGGCGCGCCCGCGACGACCTCCGCGAGCCGGTGATCGCTGAGCAGGGACAGCCTGGCCCCCGTGCGCGCGTGTGCGGCCACCCGCGCGGTCGTCTCCATGTCGCCGATCATGTCAGGTCAGTCCGCTTTCGAGGCCTCCAGCAGGACTCCCCCGGCGGCGGTCCGCGTGTACAGGACCGACTGCCCGGCCCTGCGCCGCCGCACCAGCCCCGCTTCGCGCAGCACTCGCAGGTGCCGCCCGACCGCGCCCAGCGCCTGTCCGGTCACGGCGACCAGCTGCGTGGTGCTCATCGGATTTCCCAGCAGCACAAGCAGTTCCGCCCGCGCGCCGCCGATCAGCGCGCCGAGTCCGGCAGGTGCGGGCCGCTGTTCCCCGGCGAGCACCCCGAGGCACGGGTAGACCACGGCGTAGCGCTGCTCCTCCCACGACACCCAGCTGGTCTTCGGCGTGACCGGCATGAACACCAGCTCGGCGCCGGGTGCGACCTCGCGCGGCGGGTAGTCGTTGAGGTTGACCCGAAACCGACTCTCCCCGAGCCACCGCGTGCCTGGCTTCAGCGAGTCCAGCACGGCGGCCCAGCCGCCCCGGTTCACCCGCGCGGTCCGCGCGAGCACGTCCGCTTCCATGACGCGCCGCCGACGTTCCCAGTCCGGCAGCACGGTCTCCTCCCACACGAAGGTCAGCAACGAGGTCGCGCGCTCCGGAAGATCATCTCGATCCAGGACGCCCGGCAGCGGGCCGCGCAGGGACACGCGGAGATCTGCGCGCGCCTGCTCGGCCCCGGTCGAGCGCATGCGAGCCACGGTCTCCTGGAAGCTCTCCCCGTCGCACGAGGTGGGGCAGAAGAAGTCCGCGATCCAGGACGTACCGATCGCCGCACGCACCAGCGGCTCGATCACCGGATCGGCGGCGAGGCGCGCGCGGTAGCCGGGCAGGTGCGCGCGCAACCAGCTGTCCTCACCCGGATGAGCGCCGATCCCCGCGTACAGCAACCGCAGGCTCGCGAACGCCTCGGCGAACGGCGAGAGCACGAAGCGGCTGCGCGCGAGGGTGTCGATGTCGATCTGCCACAGCCCCACGCCACCCCGACCTTTCGCACGTCCGCGAAAGAGTAACCACGGCCGGGGTCGGCTTCGAGAATCCGTCGCATGCGCAGTTACCGCTCCCTGTTCCGCACGCCGGAGTTCACCCCGTTCCTGCTCTCCTTCGCCGCGGTCGCCGCCGCCCAGACGATCGGCGGCCTCGCCCTCGGCACGCTGGTCTTCCGCACCACCGGCTCCCCGCTGCTGTCGGCGTTGAGCATGTTCGGGCCGCAGCTGGCGCAGGTGCTGGGCGGTCTGTTCCTGCTCTCGGGCGCCGACCGCCTCGCCCCGCGCGCGGTCCTGTCCGGTCTCTACCTGGCCTTCGCGGTCGCCATGGCGGTGCTCGCGTTGCCCGGACTGCCGGTCTGGGCAATCTTCGCCGTGCTGCTCGCGCAGGGCTTGGTCTCCGCGCTCGGCGGCGGTGTGCGCGGCGGCCTGCTCACCGAGATCCTGTCCAGGGACGGCTACGTCCTGGGGCGTTCGGTGTACAACATGCTTTGGGGCATCACGCAGATGGTCGGCTTCGCGGCGGGCGGCGCGCTGTTGACGCTGCTGTCCCCGCGCTCGTGCCTGCTTCTCGCGGCGGCGCTGTACGTGCTCTCGGCCCTCGTCACCCGCTTGGGCCTCACTGCCCGCCCTCCGCGCTCCTCCGGGCGCCCGTCGGTCTCGGCGACCTGGCGCACCAACGCCGTCCTGTGGTCCTCGCGCCCGCGCCGCTTGGCGTACCTGGGTCTGTGGGTCCCCAACGGGTTGGTGATCGGCGGCGATTCGCTCTACGTCTCCTACGCTCCCGAGGACGCGGGCACCCTGTACGCGTTCGGCGCGCTCGGCATGTTCCTGGGCGACATGGCCGTGGGCCGCTTGGTGCCGCCCGGGACGCGGCCTCGGCTCGCGACCCCGCTGCGGCTGCTGCTCGCGTTCCCGTACCTGTTCTTCGTGCTCCAGCCCGGAGTGGTGCTGTCGGTCATCGCCGTCACCGTCGCTTCCGTCGGCTTCGCCGCGAGCCTCGTCCTGCAGGAGCGCCTGATGTCGCTCACCCCCGATGAGCTCACCGGCCAGGCGCTCGGCCTGCACGCCACCGGCATGACCGCGTTCCAAGGGATCGGCGCCGCGCTCGCGGGCTCACTCGCGCAACTGACGTCTCCGGCCACCGCGATCACGCTGATGGCCGCCACGTCGATCACCGTGACCCTGGTTCTGGCCGCGCTGGGCCGTCAGACCGGTTCGAGCAGCGCGGTGAGCCTGGAGATGCGTCCGGCGTCGAACTCGAAGTGAAGGTAGTGGCCGTTCACCTCGTACCTGTCGAAGGTGGGCCCTGTGCGCTCCGGTTTCCCCATCAGCGCAAGGACTTCGGTACGAGTCGCTGTGATGGGCAGACCCTCCACCAACGCTTCCGGCCGGGGGTAGTTCCGGGCTTCCACGAGCACCGCGACGAGCACACCGTCCTCGAAGAGCAGATCCGTCCCGGAGGCGGGGAACACGTAGTACGTCGCCCCGTCGTCGAACTCGTCGATCTCCATCTTCGGCCCGACGAGCACGATCGCGTCGAGGATGCGGTTGTCGCCCTTCCGGAACCCGAGAACACCGAGCATCACGGCCATCTCACCCTTGATGATCATCGCTTCACAGCCCTTTCCAGTGCGGCGCGGCCCGCCGGTTCCCACGTCGGCTTCCCGCCGGGGAGGCCGAGCCTTCCGTTGCGCCCGATGTCTATCAGGCCGAGCGCCCGCAGGACCGCCCAGCCGCGAGCACGCGCGAAGGTGGCACCGTCCACGTCCACGTACGCGTCGAAGAACCTTCTCACCGAGCCCTCCGGAAGGAGGATCCAGGCCGCTGACAGGTCCGTCGCGGGATCACCCGCGCACATCTCGCCGAAGTCGATCACCCCCGCGAGCGCCCCGTCACGCACGATCACGTTGGCGGGGTGCAGATCACCGTGCAACCACGTCGGCGGCCCGTGCCAGGCCGGCGCCGCCACAGCCTCGTCCAGAACCCTCTGGGCGGCGTTCCCCAGCGACGTGGGCGGCGCCGCAAACGGCGCGCTGCGCGTGGGGTTGAACGGCGCGTCCACGGGCGCTTTCTGGTGCAGGGCCTTGAGAAACCCCGCGAGCGTCTCGGCGTCATCCTCGCGAGTGATCGGCTCGCGATCCGCTGGTTCGCCGTCGACCCAGCGCGTGATCGTCCAGGTGTGCTCGAACAGCTCGGAGGGCTCGCCGACGCGCACCGGAACGGGCGTCGGCAACGGAAGGCGCTCGGCCAGCACCGGCAACCACTTCTGCTCGGTGCGCAGCAGCTCCGGGGCGCGTTCGGTGCGCGGCAGGCGAACGGCGAACTCCGGTCCCAGGCGCCACTGCTGGTTGTCCCAGCCACCCTCGACGTCCCGGAGTTCCAGCTCCGCGAGGTCCGGGTGCTGCTGCCGCACCAGGGCTCGCACCAGATCCTGCTCGAACCTCAACTCCGCCAACGACTTCTGTCCCTCCACAATAGACGCTCACCCGAGAGTGAAGCGATTGAGCACACCCCGGCGTTCTCCACTACCCTCGCCCGCGCTCTGATCAAGATCACTACAGTAAGGACTCGGGGGATACATGCGTAACACCATCCGACGGATGAGCACGCTCGGGCTGACCACGGTCGCCCTGGCCTCGTTCGCGCTGGCAGGCGCGGGAACGGCTCAGGCCGCGGAATTCAGGCAGTGGGGCCCCTTCTTCAGCCAGCAGCACTGCATCGGAGAAGGCAACTTCCGGGAAGGACAGTTGCAGGTCAACCCCGACTGGGTGTGCCTCTTCCCCGCTCCTTACATCGGTTGGTACGTGGCGGGCCCTTTCTTCGTCAGCGATGTCGAAGACCCTTGACCAAGCGCCTGCGGCTCCAGCACTACCGCGAGCACGACCAGACAGCCAACGCGCACAACGCGAGCACCCCGCCGAGCACCGAGGAGCCCGCCCAGCCCGCGGAGTCGAACAACGCCGTGGTCGCGGCGGCCCCGAACGCGGAGCCGAGCGAGTAGAAGACCATGTACCCACCGATCGCACTGCTGGCGCGATCGGCGTAGGTGCCGGTGAGGACGTGCTGGTTGCTCACGTGCACGGCCTGGACCGCGAAGTCGAGCACGACCACCCCGACGACCAGCAGCGGCAAGGACCACGAGAGCTGCCCGATCGCGAGCCAGGAACCCAGCAGGAGCACGAGCGCGATACCGGTGACCCGCCGCGCGTGCCCGGCGTCGCCCCAGCGGCCGGACCGGGCGGCGCCCAGCGCTCCGGCGAGCCCGGCCAGACCGAACAACCCGATCTCCGCTTCGCTCAGCCGCCACGGCTCCGCAGCCAGGGGCAGCGCCATCCCGCTCCACAGGGCGCCGAACGAGGCGAAGAGGAAGAACGCGATCAGTCCCCGGCCGAGGAACACCGGCTGGACGAAGAGCCCTGCCAGGGAACGGAGAACCTCCCCGTAGCGCCCCGCGCGGACCTCCTCCGATGGCAGGACGAGGAGGCTGAGCACTCCGAGAACGGCGGTGAAGATCGCCAGCGCCAGGTAGCTGCCGCGCCAGCCCCACACCTCCGCCAGGCCGCCCGTGATCACCCGGGAGCCGAGAATCCCCACCACAACACCGGAAGTCACGACTCCGAGGTCGCGCCCGCGCTCACCCGGCGGGGAGAGCGCGGCCGCGTAGGCGACCGCCGTCTGCACCACCACCGCGAACGCCCCCGCGACGGCCAGACCGCTGAACGCCACCCAGGCCGCCGACGCGGACGCCGCGACCGCCAGACCGACAGCCACCACGCCGAGATGCGCCGCGATCAAACGCCTGCGATCGAGCATGTCGCCCAACGGCACGAGCAACACCAGCCCGGCGAGGTAGCCGAGCTGCCCCACGGCCACGAACCACCCGACCGAATCACGCGCAACGCCCAGCTCGTGCCCCATCGACCCCAGCACCGGCTGACCGGCGTAGACGCTGGCGACCGCCACGCCGCACACCACCGCCAGCACCGACCTCGTCCCCCTGCCCACCAGCACACCCCTCGCATCAGTTGCGAAATGA
This sequence comes from Allokutzneria multivorans, assembly GCF_039537405.1. Classification (NCBI taxonomy): domain Bacteria; kingdom Bacillati; phylum Actinomycetota; class Actinomycetes; order Pseudonocardiales; family Pseudonocardiaceae; genus Allokutzneria; species Allokutzneria multivorans. Next base: position 684,685 of record NZ_BAABAL010000018.1, read on the forward strand.
AACTCTTCGGAGAGTAGGGCAGAATGGTTTCAATAAGCAACTCAATGAGGGGTGACGCCATGGCGTGGACGGACCCGGACTGCCCGGTCGCGCGGGCGACCGACGTGGTCGGAGACCGGTGGAGCCTGCTGATCGTCCGCGACGCGATGGACGGGGCGCGCTCGTTCACCGACTTCCAGCAGCGCACCGGGATCGCGCGCAACATCCTCACCGACCGGCTCCGCAAGCTCGCGGCGCACGGCCTGATCGCCCAGGTCGATGCCCCCTACGGCAAGCGCCGCGTGTACGAGCTGACCGAGGCGGGCAAGGACCTGTTCCCGGTGATCGTGACGCTGCGGCAGTGGGGCGAGCGCCACGCCTATTCAGAGGGCGAACCGCACTCCGTCCTCGTCGACGACCACGGCGAGATCGTCCCGCCGGTCGTCCCCCTCGCCACCGACGGCCGCCCGCTCACCAGCACCACGACCACGGTGCACCGTGGCACCTGAAGCGTCCCCTGTGTACATTAGGATTGATCCTAGGAAGGTTAGGAACCCCATGTCACGCGTGCGACTCACCCCGGAAGCCCTGGTGGCGGGCGCGGCCGAGCTCGCCGACGAGATCGGCTTCGAGAACGTCACCCTGGCCGCGCTCGCCAAGCGCTTCGGCGTTCGCGACGCCAGCCTCTACACCCACGTCCGGGGCTTGGCGGACCTGCGGGAGCGCGTCGCGCTGCTCGCGCTCACCGAGTGGGCCGATGCCCTGGGCGCCGCCGTGGCGGGACGCGCCGGACGAGACGCCTTGGTCGCCTTCGCCGACACCTACCGCCGCCTGGCGACGGGGCGTCCTGGGCGTTACGCGGCCACCCGACACCCCGTGTCCAGCGAGGGGAACGCGGGCGTGGCGCGCATCGTCGAGGTCTGCTTCGCGTTGCTGCGCGGCTACGCCCTCGCCGAGCCCGATGCCATCGACGCGGTCCGCCTGCTCCGAAGCACCTTGCACGGCTTCAGCGACCTTGAGGCCACCAACCGCTTCACCGACGAGCACAGCGTCGAGATCTCGTGGCAGCGCGCGATCGACGCACTCCACCACACCTTCGCCAACTGGTCGAAGATCTGAGAAACCCCACAGGAGAACCCATTCGCACCGCAACGCTCACCTTCGACGGCACGCCCATCGACTACCGCGAGCACGGCGACGGTCCGCCGCTGCTGCTCCTGCCCGGCGGCGTCGGCCACGCCGGAGTGCTCGACCGCCTCGCCGCACACCTGTCCGGCCACCATCGCGTGGTCAGCATGTCCAGCCGATTGGTCTCCGCTCGGCCAGGCACGCAGCACGGTGACCTGAGCCCGAAGACCTACGCCGAGGACGCGGTGAGCCTGATCGACACGCTCTTCGACGAGCCGCCGATCGTGTTCGCCTTCAGCGCCGGCGCCATCACCACCCTCGAACTGCTCACCCGCCACCCCGACCGGGTCCGCCTCGCCGTCGTCCACGAGCCCCTCGCGCTCCCCTGCTGCCCGACGCCGAACGCCACCGCGCCGCGCTCGAAGCCGTCCGGACCGCCGCGCGCGCCCAGGACATGAGCGAGGCCGCCCGCCTCATGATCGAGACCATGACCACGTCGAAGCCCGGCGCGGACACCTCGGAGACGCGCCACATCGGCAACTGGCTCGACGGCTACGCCGAGACACTGCCCGAACCGCCCACACCGGAACTGCTCGAACTCCAGGCACGGCTCGGAGTGTTCCAACCGGCGTTCCTGGAGCACGTCCTGATCCCGTTCACCACCAACGAGATCGACCTCGCCGCGCTCGGAGCCGTCTCCCGTCAGCTCGTTCCGGTCGCCGGAATCGACTCGCGGGGCCAACTCCCCCACCGCGCCACCGCGTCCCTCTGCGCCAAGCTCTCGCTGCCCCTGCACGAGGTCCCCGGCGGCCACCTCGGCCCCATCGAACGCCCCGCACAGTTCGCCGCCGCGTTCAAGGCACTCCTCCGGGAGTTCTGACACCGGCAAGCGGTCGAGCCCATTCGACGCACCAAGTCGACCTCAGCCAAAACGTGGGTCGACTTCGGGTAAAAATAGCGCCGGTTTCAGACTCTCAAGCACCGCGCAACGGCCGCCGTGGACCTACGCTGCCGACCGAACCACATTGATCGGTCGCGGTCGCGACGCGAGAGGAACACCGTGCTCGAACCACTCGACCTCCCCGTGGACTCGTTCACCATCGTGCTGCTCGCCCAGGGTGAGCACGCGACATCGCTGCCCCCGGCCGAGGTCGAACGACTCGAAACCGAGCACATCCGGGCGATGCTGCGGTCAAAGGCGGAGGGAAGGCTTCGCGCCATCGGGGCGGTGCAAGGCAACGTCGAGACCGAGCCCGGCAGACGACTGCTGTCGATCGGTTTCTGGAACGCCACCACGGACGAACTGCGCGCGATCATGGCCGAGGACAGCGCCATCGCTTCCGGCCTCTACAGCGCGCAGGTGGCCAGATTCGTCTGTTCCCCAGGCTCCGTGCGCTTCGAGTGACACCTACGGCTCGGTCGGCCGACCGTGCTCGTCCCACTGCTGGTAGCTGGCGAGGGCACCGTGCTCGTTCCACACCTGCAGAACCGCCAACTGCCCGTTCTCGTGCCACTCCTTGGACTCGCCGAAGAGCTTTCCACCGACGATCCAGTACTCCGACCGCAGCCGCCCCTCGTAGTACCACTCGCGCTGAACCCCCTCCTCCCAGCCGTCCCGATAGTTGTTCAAGCTCAGCACGAAGCCGTCTTCGGCCGTTTCCACGACTTCGCCGGTGAACGGTTCGTCTTGGTAGAGACGGCGCTCGAATTCGTCGCGGATGGTGTCGTCAAAGTTCACGCGCGGCTTCATGGTTTGTCCGTGTGGGGTTCGACGGCGGGGTTCCGGTAACGGTAGTCGCAAGGATCGTAGGTGCATCGACCGCTGTAGGTGGGAACTCCGCGCAGGATCGCGCTGCAGTTCGCGCACGCGGGTGCGGGGTCCCCTGTTCCTGCCTGTCTCTGCGGCGCTGTCCATCTCGCGTCAAAACGCAACTCGGCCAAGACGGACGCTGGCAGCCGCGCTCCTGCTTTAAGGACATCCTGGCGTTCCCACAACAGTTCGTTCACCGCCTTGACCTCCGCGTGAGCCGCTGGCTGGGAATAGTGCGCTTGCCCCTCGTAGAGACCGCTGCCGAGGCGGGTCGCAGCCAAGGTGCCGTCACCATCGGCGAGCACGCGGTGCTGGTATGCCCGCAGATCCTGCAAGTTCTGCTGAAGCAACGGATGGAGCCGACCCTCCGGCACCACATCCTGGGACCTGCCGTTGACGCCTTGGGCGACAAGTCCCGTCCTGAGGTCAATCGCGATGGCGGCACACACCTGTTCCTTGCCAACGCGGTACAACTCCTTCGGAGGCTTCGCGCCGGGATTGGTGTCCTTCCAGTGCTTCTGCGGGTTGCTCGCGACCACCGCCCGCTCCTGGGACACCCGCCGCGCGTAGTCTTCGACGTGCTCGCCCATGACGTGGGTGATCAGCCCATCGCTGTCCCGTTCGAGGCGGTCACGCTCGTCGTCCAAGCGCACGATCTCCGCGCCACGCCTGCGATCGGGCGGCATCCCGAACGTTGTCGCGTCGGATCGCTGGAGTCGTGCTTCGTACCGCGCCGGTGTGGCGAGCGCGGGTTGCAGCTTGAACGTCGTCGAGTACGCCTCGGAAGCGGACGGCGGCTTCGAACCGGACAGCCGAGGCACCGCGGCCGCCGCGTAAACGTCCACTGCCAACACGGGAACGGGCGCGGGCGCGTCGGCGGCGACCCCCAGGACCGTGGTGCAGTAGGACTCGATCCACTCCACGGCCCACACGAGGCCTTCGGCCGAGCCAGCCGCCGTCAGCGCGGCTTGCTGGAGCGCGGCGGCGCTCGCTCGCAGCTGCGTGTCTCGTTCTCCTTGTGCGGCAAGCAAACCAGAAGCAGCCTCGTGGGCGTTCACAGCAGCGCTGTGCAGCAGGCGCACGGGCAGCCTGGCCGCGATCTGCCGCAGCCGCAACGCGAGTTCACGGCACGAAGACATCGCCGACCTCCCCTCCGGCTCACCGACAAGGGGATCATCAACAGACACCGCGCTCGGGCACCACGGATTTTGGGCATCCACCAAGGACATGCCCCCACACAGGTGACCCGCACGGCGGGCTGGCGCCGACTGACGGGTCGACGCCAGCCGCGTGCGTCAGGCGGGGGTGCCGCCCCAGCCGAAGATGTTGGCGTTCCTGTCGCACCAGACGGTCGACCAGCTGCCCGCGGAGACCGGGTTGCCGTAGTGGGTGTACTGGTAGCCGTTGTCGTTCCTCTTGCAGTGGACGACGGCCTTGAAGGTCCCGATGTTCGTGCACTTCACGTCGATGCCCTGGACCGGCGCGCTCGCTCCGGTCTTGAACCACACGTCGCAGTTCGCCGGTGCCGCCGCCGCCTGTCCCGCGAGGGCCGCCAGCCCTCCGGACGCGATGGCGATGACCGCGGCCGCGGTGGCCAACTTCGTCTTCATCACAACTCCACATTCATGTTCGAGTCCACAGTGGACTCATCCATGATGCCCGTGAACTGTTGCCACCAAACGTTTTTCACCTTGTTCGCGTGTACCGGATTCGTGGGACACGGCCCCAGTGCCTCGGCGCCAACCAGCTGGCGATGTCGGCGACCACGGCCGGATCGACGTGCTGGGGCGAGACGTAGTCCGCCGGGGTCGAAGCCCCCGAGCCCGCGAAGAACAGGTGGTCATCGGACTCGTGGACGCGGATGACAACGTCCGGCCGGTGAGCCAGGCCCGCTTGCCAGCGCACGAGATCGTCGGCCACCGTCACCTGGTAGTCGCGTCCGCCTTGGAGAATCAGCATCGGCTTCTCCAGGCGGGCGGCGGTCGCGACCGGGTCGTAGTCGCGCAGGTCCAACCAGTACGAAGCAGGCAAGCCGAAGAGCAGTTCGGCCGCGGGGGTCGCCGCCGACAACCCGGGATCTTCGACGAGCGCGGCCTGCCGGGCGAAGGACTCCACCGCGGCGTCCATGGCGGGCCCGGCATCGAGCTCGGCGAGGTAGCGGGCAACCCTGAGGATCGCCCGGGGCAACGGCACCGTGTCCCCGGCGAGGATCACCAGCCCCGCAACCGATTCCTCGGCGGCGGCGACTCGCGGAGCGGCTTTGCCACCGCCGCTGTGGCCGAGGACGAACACGCGCTCCGGGTCTACTCCCGGCTGCCGCTGGAGCAGGCGGACGGCCGCGACCGCGTGCGGCACGTACTCGTCGACCATCGTGAAGCCCGGTTCAGCCGCGACCTTCGCGTGGACGTGGTTCACCTTGTCGAAGCGCAGGACCGCGACGCCACGGCTGGCCAGCCCCCACGCCAGGTCCTTGAACGGCTTGTTCGGCCCCGTGGTCAGGTCCCGGTCGAAGGGCCCCGCCGTGAGCAGCACGACGCCGGGATGCGGGCCTCGGCGCCGAGGCACGGTCATCGTGCCGGGCACGGCGAGCGCCCCGGAGCCGACCGTGACCTCGTGTTCGGTGAACTTCCTCGGCGAGGCGTAGCGCGGCGGCGCCCATGGCGCGGCGGGCGGCGCGAGGACCAGGTCATGCAGTTTCCCGTCGCCGTCAACCGACACCTCCACCGTGAGCCCACCGCGCTCGCACGTCACCGGCACGCTGACGCGGACCAGGTCGCCCTCGGCCGGTTCGCTGACCGGGTTCCCGATGGTGACGACCGGCCCGAGCACGGGGAACTGGCTCTCCCATCCCGCCCGGAGCGCCCCCTCGGGCACCACGTCCCACAACGACGGCGCGAACAGCTCCTCGACGTCCGCGAAACGCCCTTCCCGCAACATGTCCGCGACCGCGACGGCCGCCGACCCCGGATCCGTTCCCATGCGCCCCCCTTAACCATTCTCATCTTTTGCGAACGGTAGCACGGGATGCGATCGTTGCGGGGTGGACACCTTGGAACTGCTGGCCCACCCGGTGCGGCTACGGATCGTGCACGCGATGAGCGGCGGCCGTGAACTCACCACCGCCCAGTTGTGCGCCCGGATTCCCGACGCGTCGAAGGCCATGGTCTACCGGCACGTGGACCTCCTCTCGAACGAGGGAATCCTGGAGGTCGCCGACGAACGCCGTGTCCGTGGCGCGGTGGAGCGCCACTACCGGCTCCGCCTGGACCGTGTCACCGTCGACGCCGACGCGGCCGCCGCGCTGTCGCCCGAAGACCACCGCCGCGTGTTCGCCACGTCGATGGCCGTCCTGGTCGCCGAGTTCAACGCCTACCTCGACCGCGAGAACACCGACCCGACGGCGGATCTCGTCGGCTACCGGCAGCACGCCGTCTGGCTCAGCCGCGACGAACTGGAGGAGCTGATCGGCGACCTGCGCCGCGTGCTCCTGCCCCGGCTGCGCAACCAGCCCACGTCGGAGCGCGCGCAGTACCTGCTCAGCCCGATCCACTTCCCCGTCGAGGAGCCGACCAGCTCGTCTCGTCCGGACCGGTGATGTGCTGGATCGACAACCGGTGGCACGAGTTCGCCTTGTGCAGGGCCGCGCTGAGGGCGTCCTTGCGTTGCGCGAGGATCTTGAAGATCTCCTCCGGCGGCGTCAGATCCTGACCACGCGCGTGCTGCGTCGAGTGCCACCGCCCCAGGATCTCCAGCATCACGTCGACGACCGCACGACCCGCGTGCGCGGTCGCGACGTCGACGGGACCCGCGAAGCGGCCGTGGTGGAAAGCGATGTTCCTCGTGGTGTAGAGCCATTCGAGCAGCGCGTGGCAGGTGTCCTGCTTGTCCTGCAACCACTTCGCGAGCAGCGGCGGCCGCGCCAGCCGCTCGCGCCACAGCACGACGGTCTCCTCCGTGAGCCCGCCAGCGAACGCCGCCAGCGCCGTCACGGCGTCCCAGGCCGTCTGCGCGCCGCCGAGAGGTGGCAGCAGCAGATCGAGCCAGCGGTCCGGCTCCGTGAGAGCGGGTTTGCCCGAGCTCATCGGAACGTGCGCGTCGACGAGGTCCATCAGCGCGGTGGTCTCGCCCACCGCGCGTTGATGAGCGGCTGCGGATTCCAGCCATGCCTCGCGCGCCCGTGCGACCGCATCGCTGTCGGCGGGCGTCAGCGCGTTCTCCGCACGCGCGAGGGCACCCTTCGCCTTCCTCACGCGCCCAGCGAGCCGCCGCACTTCCTCGGCGACCATCAACCTGAGTTGCGTGTGCGCGTCAATGACCTGCTGGCGCAGCATCTGCATCGCGCAGGCGCGTGCCAACCGCGACGACTTCTCCGCCACCAGCCCCGTTGACTCGATCGCGTTCCAGCACAGGGCGGCGCTCGTCATCGGCGCCTCCACCCGCTGGGCGATGTGCGCGATCCGCAGCGCCGCCCGCAGCCCCTCCGAGCGCGCGGCCGACAACGGCGCCGCGCGCTTCACGCTTGCCTTGATCGGCTCTCCCAGCACCGGCTTGTCATCCGGCCCGGTGACCTGCCACGGCCCTTCCAGCGTCAGGTCCGCGATGCGGTTGCCCGCCACGTACTGGTCTAGCGCCTCGCTGATCGCGCGCCTGCCGAGGACCACCGCCGTGCCCAGGTCAGCCGCGTCCACAGGCACCCGCACCAGAACGCCCGCGCGCGTAATCGGCCCCAGCTTCACCAGCAGCGCTGTGGAGCGGTCCTGGTTGGCTGTCACCGGCCACTGCCGAGCTCCGGGAAGCAGGTCGTCGAGCTTGTCCAATGAACGCGCACCGCTGACCAGCACCGTGAGGTAGTGCCGTCGCGGCTTCGGCCACAGCAACGCCGAGATCTCCGCCGCGCCCGGCCGTCCCCTGGCCAGCAGCTTCGTGAGGTCGTGCTTGAGCGCGTCCCGATCGCGCCCCCGGATGTAGACCGCCACCGCGATCTCCGCCGCTGCCTTCGCTTCCTTGCTGAGATCGACCGCCCTCGCGTCCCACAACGTCCTCAGCCGTTCCTCCACCGCCTCGGCGATGGTGGTGATCCACGACTCCAGCACGCGCGTGTCCGGCCGCTGCAAAGGATTCGCCGTCAACGCGGCCGTCGTCGCTTCCAGCTCGTCGAGCGCAGCCTTCAGTCCCGCTCTCGCCGGGAACCCCGGCAGTGCCGCGCGCACGCAGACGCCGCTGGTCCGCAGCACCCGGAGGAGCTGCCTGCCCTGCGGCTGATCATGCTCGATGTGGCTCTGGAGCGCATCGTGCGCCCTGATGAGCGCCACCAGCGCGCTGTCGCTCGTCGCCGCGTGGAAGCCGAGCGCCGATCCGCCGTCCAGTGCGCGCAACACCGCGTGCAGCAAGCTCTGTTGACGGCGCGTGAGCCCCGCCGCGCTGAACGCTTCCCGCACACCTGCGTCGCTACTCGATCTTGCCATCGGCACAACCCTAAAACACGCGCACGCCCCTCCTCACGTGCCGCCCTGCCCGGCAAGCCGCCGAGTTCGCCAGTCTTCAAGACCACCAAACCCCCGCCCCAGCAGTCTTCAACGACGACAAACCCTCGACCACGTGGGAGTAGGACGCGGTTAACGATGATCGAGAAGGGGGTTCGGTGGTCTTGAAGACACCCCAACTTCGGCGGCACCGGCGTGCTCGGCTGGCCAGGCGCGGCCCTAGGCTCAGCTCTGGCTAGCCTTCCAGGCCTCGAACACGCCAGACGAAACCCATGCAGAACAACGACGTCCGCACACATACCTGCAGGTCAGGAAGTGTCTTCCCCGCGCGAGCGGGGATGGTCCGAGCCACGCCGGATACGTCGTCATCCCGGGCTCGTCTTCCCCGCGTGAGCGGGGATGGTCCCCAGTACAACACGTACTTCTTCGGCCGCGAAGCGTCTTCCCCGCGTGAGCGGGGATGGTCCCGTTCCCCGCCCACTGGTGGAAACCAGCACCCCGTCTTCCCCGCGCAAGCGGGGGTGATCCTCGGACCCGGTCGTCACGGACTCGACGACCTCCGTCTTCCCCGCGCGAGCGGGGGTGGTCCGCTCGGCGGTGTGTTCGGACTAGCGACGGCGTGGTCTCCCCGCGCGAGCGGGGGTGGTCCGTCCTCACCACAGCAGTGCGGCGGACATCACCACCGGCCAGGCGCACGAGCAGTGCGTCGGCAAAGGACCGACACTCCTGCATGATCGCGGCAGCCTCCGGCGGGAAGGAGATCGTGGTGGGTCAGGGGGAACTTCTCGATGTGCTGCTCATCGACGAGGGCAAGCCGGTGGTGAGCGCGGTGTTCAGCCCGGACGGCCGTTTCCTGGCCGCCGTCGCCGGTCGGCGGTTGCACCTGTGGGACGCGATCCGCCGTGAGCCACTGGTTCCCGAGCGCCGCCCCACGAGCGGCCGGAAGAAGCGGCAGGGCAACCGAACCCGACAACCCCAGCACATCGCCTGGGTGAACTGCGCGGCGTTCAGCCCCGACAGCGCGTTCGTGGCCGTTGGCGGTAGCTACGAGTTCTACGACGAACACGGAGTCCTGCACGACGGCGACCCCGTCAACGCCGTCAGCCTGATCGATGTGCGGAGCGGCTCGACGGACGGCCCGCCTTTCCTGGCCGGGCACGGCGAGGAGATCACGAGTGCCGCCTTCAGCCTCGACGCGACGCTGCTCTCCGCGACCGACGAAGGCGGCACCACATGGCTTTGGGACGTCGCGACCCGCCAGCTCGTTGACGCGCCGACGCCGCCTCTCCTCATGAGCACGGCGCGAAGCCCCGACGGACGCGTCCTGGCCGAAGCGCGCGATGACGGCACAGTCCGGCTACGGAGTCTGACCGGCTGAACGAGGCTGCCACCCGGGTGGCGGGTCCTCGCCGACGCGCCCGTCAACGGCCTCGCGGAGCAGGTCGGCGTGACCGGTGTGCCTGCCGTACTCCTCAACCAGGTCGTAGACGAGGCGGCGCAGACTGGCGTGGCGGCCGTCGGACCACGCGAGGTGGATGGGCTGGCCCAGCCCACCGTCGGCGAGCGCGGCGGCCAGCCTCTGCCTCGATTGCTGGACGGCGCCGTCCCACAGCGCGTAGAGCGCGTCGGGCGAGTCCCCCGCCGCTGACGTGAAGTCCCAGTCGGGCTCGGCGGCCCAGTCGACCGTTTTCCACGGCGCACCGAGCGGCGTTCCAGAAAGCTTGGCGGTGAACGCCTGCTCCTCCACCAAAGCGAGGTGCTTGAGCAGGCCGCCGAGGCTGAGCGAGCTGGCGCCCACGCGGGTGCGCAGACCACCGGAGTCGAGGTCGTCGGCCTTCCATCGGAACGTGGCGCGCAGACGTTCCAGCGCCCCGACCAGATGCTCAGCCTCGGTACTTGCCAGCGGAGGTTCCCACGGGGTGGCGTCGTCGGTCATGGCGCCACCGTAGGTCTCATCGCGGACGATCCGCTTCCCGAACCGATTTCGTCATGGTGCCGTGGCGATGCGCCAGTGCCGCGCCCGTTCGTCCTGCTGGCTGAGCTGCGGTCAAGGTCGCGGGCGGTGCACGATTACCGTGCGATCGGGGTCGGCGCCGAGGTTGGCGACCGCTCCGCTCCGAACGAACCAACACCCCGTGCAGGGAGCGCAACGTCCCTTGCCCCCCCGGTTTGCAACGGTTTGAGACCTCCGCAAGGGGGGTTCGGTGTACTTGAAGACCGGCGAACGCCCACTGTCACCCAGCCACGGCCTCAACCGGGGACCGCGATCGACTCAGGCTGCCAAACGCGAAGCGCACGGCCTCAACGTTCTCAGCGCGGACTGATGAACCCAATGTGGCATTGGTTACGTCTCGCGAAACAAATGCCACATTGGGTTCAAAAAAACGGCCGCCCCCCACGCTGGGCAACAGCGCTACACCCGCGACCCGAGCAGCAGGTCGACCACGCCGGTCGTGTCCTCGTCGCCGCGACCGTCGTCCACCAGCTGCCGCATCAGCCGCATGAACGGCAGCAGCAGTTCCGGGCTGACGCCTTGCTCCTCAGCGGTGGCGAGCAAAGTCGCGTTGCCCTCGGCCATCATCGCCAGGTTGGACGTCACGCCCGTGGTGTAGTCACCGCTGGCGAGGTGCTCGGCGATGCCGCGCGCGTAGCCGGACATCGCGGTCAGCCAGCCGGACAGCAGCTCGGCCAGCTCGTGTGGTGCGATGTTTTCCTTGCGGGTCAACGCGAACGCGTGCGTCACGCCGGCGAACATGCCTGTCATCGCGCTCAGCAGAGCTACGTCGTGCAGCGCCGCGAAGCCCGGGTCCTCGCCGACGTAGGTCGTGCCCGCGGGGACGGCGAGCACGTCGCGGTGCGCCTCGAAAGCGGCGGCCGAACCGCTGTAGAACACGTACGCGCCGGAGCCTGGCACGCCGATCATCTGTGGCACAGCCATGATCCCGCCGTCGACGAAGCGCGCTCCGCGAGCGGCGGCCCACTCCGCCAGCGCGCGAGCGCCACCCGGCGTGCCGGTCGTGAGGTTGACCAGATCCTTTCCAGTGAGATCCACGCCGTCGAGCGTCGAGCGAACCGAGGCGTCGTCGAGCAGGCACAGCACCACGAGATCGTTGGCGGCGACGGCCGATGCGACGCTGGCCGCCGCCGTCGCACCGCGCGCGGCGAGGGGTTCGGCACGGGTGGGCGTGCGGTTCCAGACGGTGAGGTCGTGGCCCGAGTCGAGCCAGGCGGAGGCGAGCGCGGTGCCCATCGCGCCCAGCCCGAGCAGCGTGAGCCCGGTCGGCGAAGCGGCGTTGTCGGTCATGGTGGTTAGGCTCGGCGACGAGGCTCGCACCGGACAAGTACGCACTTCGGAGTGCGCGCTTTCGCCGAGGTGAGCGTGCAGGTCAAGCGGATGCGGAGGTGGTCGTGGTGCCGAGGCCGGGGGCGCACGAGTGCGGCACGGAGGCGACGATGGACCTCATCGGCGGGAAGTGGAAGGTGTCGCTGCTGTGGGTGCTGGCCCAGCGCTCCGCCCGTTTCGGTGAGCTGCGCCGGGCGTTGCCGGGCATCACGGAGAAGGTCCTCGCCGCGCACCTGCGCGAGATGGAGAGCGGCGGCCTCGTCCACCGCGAGGCCCACGACGAGGTACCGCCCCGCGTCGAGTACTCGCTGACCCCACTGGGGTGCTCGCTCAACGAGGCGTTGGAACCCCTGGGGAAGTGGGGCCGCGAACACCTGCTGGCCACCGGGTAGGCGTATCGCCGTCGCCACGTCGAGTATCTCGTGAGTCCCGTTGAGCGGCCCGACGTCGATCCGGCCGCGCACGTGCAGAGCTCCCGTCGAGCACGAAGTAGCTGACGTCCGCACCGAAGACTCGCGTCGCGTTTCGTTCTGCGGCAACGGGCAACGGGCTTGGTCGCGGCGCCTCCTCAGCACGGTGAAAAGCGGTCTCCTGGCGGAGTAAGACAACGCTGAAACCCCGCGACAGCGGCGGCGGAGCCCGCCACGCTCTTGATCGTCACCTAATCAAGGGGGAACCGGGTTGTTCACGAAGTTGCGCGGGGTCGTCGCCGCGAGCGCCGTCGCGGTGGTCGCGGCGGCGGGCACGGCGGGTGCCGCACCGCAGGAGGACATTCTCGACCAGCTCAAGCGAATCCCTGGGCTGGCAGTGCTTTCCGAGGGGCCACCGCCGACCCCGGACACCCGGTACTTCGTGCTCGGCTACACGCAGCCGGTCGACCACCGGCAGCCCGGCGGAGCCACGTTCCAGCAGCGTTTCCAGCTGGTGCACAAGTCGGCGGCGCGGCCGACGGTCCTGCACACGACGGGCTACAACCTGTACCCGACCTCGTTCCGCAGCGAGCCGACGCAGCTGGTGGACGGCAACCAGATCTCCACCGAGCACCGGTTCTTCCCGCCGTCGCAACCGCAACCGGCGACCTGGGACCACCTGAACATCTGGCAGGCCGCGACCGACCACCACCGGCTGGTGGCCGCGCTCAAGCCGCTCTACCCGAAGAAGTGGCTGGCCTCCGGCGCGAGCAAGGGCGGTATGACCTCGGTCTACCACAGCAGGTTCTACCCGCGTGACGTCGACGGCGTCGTCGCGTACGTGGCGCCGAGCGACCACGTCAACGACGAGGACAGCGCCTACGACCGCTTCTTCGCCACCGTGGGCGACGCCGCGTGCCGCACCGCCCTCGCCGATCTCCAGGTGGAGGCGTTCAAGCGGCGCCCGGAGCTGGTCGCGATGCTGACCGAGCACTCGGCCAAGGAGAACTGGACCTACGACAAGATCGTCGGCAACCTGGACAAGGCGTTCGAGAAGTCAATCATGGTGCTCAGCTGGGCGTTCTGGCAGTACTCCGGCCAGCAGCACTGCGACAAGGTGCCCACGACCAAGGCGAGCACCTCGCAGATCTACGACTACGTGCAGGCCAACGTCGACTTCGGCTCCTTCGCCGACCAGAACCTGATCCAGATGGTGCCGTACTACTTCCAGGCCATGAGCGAACTCGGCTGGCCGCGGCAGAAGCAGGCGCACATCAGCGGCTACCTGAAGTACCCGGACTCCTCGACCATCTACTCCAACGTCCCGAAGGAACTGCACCGGCCGCACCGCCCCATGGCGATGCTCGACGTGCACAACTGGGTTCGCACGCAGGGGCAACGAATCCTGTTCATCAACGGGCAGAACGACCCTTGGGGTGCCGAGAGGTTCACGCCGAGCCCGCACGACTCGCACAGCTTCACCGCGCCCGGTTCCAACCACGGCGCGAAGATCGCCGCGCTCTCCGGAGCCGACCGCACCGCCGCGACCGACATCCTGCGCCGCTGGGCGGGCTCCGACGTCAGGCTCGACGGCGCCGCGCCGGTGATCGACCCGAGCCAGCTCGACGTCGTCCGCACGCCCTTCCCCTTCTGACCCCTGGGGGTTGGGCGGTCCAGAGCCTGTCCTGCACGTCATCAGGTTCGCCGGTCTTCAAGACCACCCAACCCCCACCCCCACCGTCTCCAACGACAGCAAACCCCACAAGACCACAGGGTTAGCGGCGGTCAACGATGATCAACAGCAGGGTTTGCCGGTCTTGAAGACACCCAAGCCCCCGGCAACACCGCGACCGGTGGTGGGGTGGCCGCCTGCTCGGGTTTCCCCGCCGACCAGCGGGATTCACGTTTCTCCTGTGGTTGAAACCGGTGTTCGAGCCGCACAGGATTCCTTATGTTCCCACGTCGGCAGCTCGCAGGGGCCGGAAGTGACGGCCTCGCGGGCGATGCGTTCCACCCATCAGGAGTCGAAGGAGATCGCACATGCGTGCTCGACGTGTTCTTCCGGTCATCGCCACCGGGCTGGCCCTGGCCGGAGGGCTGGCAGCACCGATCGCGGCACAGGCGGCACCAGCGGGGTGCGAACCGTACGTCGCCCTCTACATCGACGCCAACCTCCAGCGACCTGTTCAGGGCGATGGATTCTGCAACAAGAGCTACTTCGACTTGGCGTCTTCGGCGCACGACAAGGTGTCCAGCTGGAGTTTCACGGGCAATCCGGGCACGAGAGCCTGTCTGATCGACTACTCCACCGGCCGCGAGATCCAGCTCAGCGACATCACGATTCCGCCTTCGCGCTTCGCCAGCAAGAATCTGGAGTCCTGGGCCAATGACCGCGCTGACGCCGTGCGTCTGTGCTGATCCACCGAACCTAACGCGGCACTGCGGTGAAGTCGGCGATCTGGGCGGCTAGGACGTCGGGGGCGTCCTGCTGAACCAGGGTCCTGGCGCCGGGGACTTCGACGAACTCGGCGTTGCGAAAAGCAGACTGGAGGCGACGGCCGAGCGCGGGTGTGAACGCGCGGTCGGCCGTCCCCCACACGATGCGAACGGGGCCCGCAAAGGACTTCAGCCGGGTCGACACGTCGAGCAGCTCCCGCGGATCGATGGCGCGGAGGAAGCGCACGGCGTCGTCGCGGACTCCCGGAGAGGTGAGCGCGGGCTCGATCCACGACCGCGTCAGCGAGGCGTCCAGCGAACGCCCGAGCAGCCCGAAGCCCAGCGGCGAGCGGCGAACCAGCAGGCTGCGCATCGGGTACAGGCCCGCCTTCATCCGGCGCGGCCCCTTGATCAACCGGAAGATCACGTTGAACGGGAACGGCGGGAAGTTCTCGAACGCGTCGCAGTTCAGCAGTACTGCGCGCCCGACGCGACTGGTGTCGGTGTCGAGCACGAACTGGACGAGCGCGCCGCCGGTGTCGTTGCCGACCAGCACGACCTCGCGCAGGTCAAGCGCCTCAAGGAAGTCCAGGATGTGGCGGGCGACGCCACGCGGTGACAGGTCGGCGCCGGGGTTCATCGGCGTGCGGTGCGAGCCCAGCGGCCAGTCGGGCGCGTAGGAGCGGATGCCGCGCTCAGCCAGGAGGTCGGCGACGCGTGTCCACACCGCGCCGTTGGTCAGGAACGGGTGCACGAACACGACGGGTGGCGCTTCGGAGCGCTCCGGCCCGGCGTCCCGGTAAGCGACCGCACCACTGGGAAGATTGATCGTCGGCATGCGGCTCCTTCGCCCGGCAAGGTTACATACAGCCTGCACGTAACTTACGGACGGAGTGTATGAAAGTGGCACGGCGGACACAAGCGGACCGGACTGCCGCCACGCGCGCCGCCCTGGTCGCGGCGGGCAGGAAGCTCTTCGCCGAGCACGGGTTCGCGGGGGTCGGCACCGAGACCCTGGTCCGCGAGGCCGGGGTCAGCAGGGGCGCCCTCTACCACCAGTTCGGCGACAAGACCGAGCTGTTCGCCGAGGTCCTGGCCGATGTCGAGGGCACGGTGACGCAGAGCCTGGTCGCGGCGGTTCCTGTCGACGGCGACCTCGTGACCGTCATGACCAGCGCGCTGGAGGCGTGGCTCGACGCCTGCGAGAACCCGGAGATCCAGCGGATCGTGCTGATCGACGGCCCTTCAGTGCTCGGGTGGGCGCGGTGGCGCGCGATCTGCCAGCCGCACGTCCTCGGCCTCATCCAGGCGGCGCTCGCGCAGGCCGCGGCGGACGGCGGGATGCCGCCGTTGCCGGTGAAGCCGCTCGGGCACGTCCTGCTGGCCGTCGCCGACGAGGCCGCGCTCTACCTCAACGACGCCGCCGACCGGGCCTCCGCGCGCGAGGAGATCATGCAGATCGTCAGCGCCCTGCTGCGCGCGCTCGTCACTCCACAGTAGACAGAATCTCGCCGAGCGGAATTCCCTTGCCCCGCAGGAACTCCTCTGCAAAAGACGTCAGTGCCTGTTCGCCGGAGCGGGCGATGCGGTCGACGTCGTCGCGCTCAGCGGGCGGCAGCGGGAAACCGGCGGACTCGCGGATCGCCTCCGCCGCTCCGAGCAGCCGCGCGGCGGCGACGGGATCGCCCACGAGTACCCGTGCTCCGGCGAAACCTTCCAGCGACAACGCCACCGCGCGCGGGTCCTCGGCCTGCCGGGCAGCCGCCAAACCCTTGCGGTGCCAAGCGAAGGCCGCCTCGGCATCACCGCGTTGCTCGGCGACGAAGCCCAGCTGCGCCAGGATGAACGCCATCCCGGTGGCGTAGCGGATGCTGCGCTCCCAGTCCAATGTGGACAGCAAGTGCGCCTCAGCGGTGTCGAACAGTCCCATGCGGCGCGCGGCCAGGGCGATGCCGCCCCTGGCGAAGCCGACCTGCGGCGCGATGGAGCGCTCCGTCGCCACCTGGAGCGCGCGCTGGCCGAACTCCATCGCGGCCGGGTAATCACCTTGCAGCACCGCGACTCTGGCGCGGCGGCCCAGGAGCTGGGCGACGGCGGGCCACAGCCGCAGTTCCTCGGCCGCGCCCAACGCGTGCTCGCACAGCCGGGCCGAGCGCTCGTGGTCGCCCTCGATGTCGGCGACGGCGGTGAGCACCTCGGCGGTCTGCACCTGGCCCCAGCCGTCGCCGAGCTCGGCGAACAGCGCGGCTGCCCGCTCGGACTCCGCTGCGGCAGCCGCGGGATCTCCCCTGGTCAGCGAGTTCTCCGAGGTGAACATCAACGTGACGGCCAGGTGCCAGCGATCACCGAGCCGCTCGTACTCCACCCGCGCCTGGTCGAGCAGCTCGCGCGCGGCGGCGGGCTCCCGGCTGCGCCCGGCGAAGCCCAGCCAGCACCGCGTCCAGGCGAGGACGTCCGGCTCGGCACCGCGCCGCAGCAGTGCCTCACCTTGGCCGAGCGGGTCGGGCTCACAGCCGAGCAGGAAGCCGAAGCCGAGCCGCCAAGCGCTCGCGCGAGCACCGGCGGCGGGCTCGGCCTGCTCAACGACCACGCTGAGCAGGCGGTGACCGACCTGGAGCGTGCCGCGCAGGTACCAGTACCAGGCCATACCGGTGACGAGGTCCAGCCCGAGCGCGGTCTCGCCGAGTTCCACCGCGCTGTGCACTGCGGCGTGGACGTTGGCCGCCTCCTCATCGAGCAGGCGCAGGTGTTCGCGCTGGCCAGGGCCTCGCAGATGGGAGTTGGCGGTGATCACCAGATCGCGGAAGTGCCGTGCGTGCCGAAGCTGCGTCGCCGAGGTCTCCCCCGCCTCCTCCAGGCGTTCGGCGCCGTAGGCCCTGATGCTCTCCAGCAGCCGGTAACGCGTCCGCTCCCCGTCGGTCGTGACCGTCACCAGCGACCGATCCACCAGCTGCGCCACCACATCCAGCACGTCGTGCCCGACCACCGGGTCACCAGCGCACACGGCTTCGACCGAAGCCAGGCTGAGGCTGCCGGGATGCGCAGCGAGCCTGCGCAGCACCGCCCGCTCGGCCGGGGAGAGCAGGTCCCAGCTCCAGTCGATCATCGAGCGCAGGGTCCTCTGCCGAGCGGGCGCGGTGCGCGATCCCGTGGTGAGCACCCGGAAGCGGTCGTCCAGCCGGACGGCGAGGTCGTGCACGCCGAGCGCGCGCACGCGACCCGCCGCCAGCTCGATCGCCAGCGGAAGCCCGTCGAGCGCGCGGCAGATGCTCGCGATCACCTTGATGTTGTCCAGCCGCAACGCGAATCCGGGGCTCGCGGCGCTCGCCCGCCGCACGAACAACTCGACCGAGCCCAAGCGCCCGGCGCTCTCCGGATCGATGTCGTCGGGGTCGGGCAGCTCCAGCGGTGGCACCGCGACGAGCTGTTCTCCTGTGATACCAAGGGGTTCACGGCTCGTGGCGAGCACGCGCAGCTCGGGTGCGGCGGTGAGCAGGGATTCCGCGACCCGAGCCGCCGAGTCGATGACGTGCTCGCAGTTGTCCAGGACCAGCAACGCCCGCTGCGCGCGCAACGCCGTGGCCAGCCCGTCTTCGCGCGTGTCATCCCGCACTCCGCCAGCGGCGGCGATCTTCTCCGCGACGACGTTCGCGTCGGCGCTCCGCGTCACATCGGCGAGTTCGACCAGCCACACGCCGTCCAAGCCCTCGTCGAGGCTCGCTCTTGCCGTCTCCACCGCGAGCCTGGTCTTGCCGACTCCGCCAGGTCCGACGAGCGTGACCAGGCGCGCGTCCGCCAGCGCCGCGCGAGCTGCCGTGAGGGCGCCCGCTCTGCCGACCAGCTCGCTGACCTGCGCCGGGAGGTTGGTCGCGGTCACCCGCTGCGCGTTGTCCAGAGCCGGGTCTTGGGTCAGGATCTCCTGCCGCAGTCGCACGATCGCCGGGCCTGGATCGAGGCCGAGTTCCTCAGCCAGCTCCGTGCGCAGCCTGTCGTAGCTGTCCAGCGCCTCGGCCTGTCGCCCGGCGCGGTAGAGCGCGCGCATCTGGGCGGCTCGCAGCCGTTCGCGCAGCGGGTGCTGGTCAACGAGCGCGCGCAGCTCGTCGATGAGCGAGGCGTGTTCGCCGACCGCCAAGCGCGCTTCGGCGTGGTCCTCGATCGCGGTCAACCGCAGCTCGCGCAGCCGTTCCGCCTCGGCACGCGCGAAGTCCTCCTCGGCGAACTCCGCGAAGGGCTCTCCGCGCCACAACGACAACGCCTCGCCCAGCAGTGCGGCCGACTCCGCAGGCTGCGACGCCGCGCGCGCCGCGCGAACGAGCGCGCCGAAGCGCCCCGCGTCAACGGCTTCCTCCGCGACGCGCAGCGTGTAACCAGCGGGCTGTGACACGAGCAGATCGCGATCGTCGGCCAACGCGCGCCGGAGCTGAGAGACCTTCACGTGCAGTGCGCCGGAGGCGTCCTTGGGCGCGGCGTCGCCCCACAGGTCCTCGATGAGCCGATCCGCCGTCACCGGCTCGCCCGCGTGCACCAGCAGATCGGCCAGCAGGGCGCGGACCTTGGCGCCGGGGACCCGCACGGGCTCGCCCAGCTCGGTCCACACGGCCAGCGGGCCCAGCACCCCGAAGCGCACCGGCTGAGCATAGGCGGCTCGTCAGGGGTGATCAGCCGATGGGAAGAAGTCGGTAACCACCCGCGCGCAGTGTCCTTCCAGCACCTCCGAACGGAAGGAACGACCGTGAGCTTCTCCCTGGTAGGCATCTCCGGCAGCCTCCGCGCCGCCGCCTTCAGCACCGCCGTCCTGCGCGCCGCGAGCGACGTCGCCCCCGCCGACGCGTCACTGGCGCTGTGGCCCGACCTCGCCACGGTGCCGCCGTTCAACGAGGACCACGAGCAGGACCCGGCTCCCGCCGTCACCGCGATGATCGAGGTCATCGCCGCCGCGGACGGTCTGGTGATCGCCACGCCGGAGTACAACGCGGGCATCCCCGGCCAGCTCAAGAACGCGCTCGACTGGGCGTCGCGCCCCTACGGCGAGAGCGTGCTGACCGGTAAGCCCGTCGCGGTGATCGGTGTCAGTCCCAGCGACTACGGTGCCGACTGGTCCCAGCAGGCGCTGCGCAAGGTGCTGTCGGCGGCGGGAGCCGACGTGCTGGAGACCAAGCTGTGCGTGCCGCGCGCGGACTCCCTCGTCAACGGCGAAGGGCGGATGGCCGACGCCGCGACCGCCGGGCAGCTGCGCGACCTCGTCGTCGACCTGCGCGGCCTGCTCCAGCGCCGGGCCGAGGTGGCGTCGTGATCCGCACGGGCTGGCTCGGGCTGCTCGCGGGGCCGATGTCCTTCGGCATGGCGGCGCCGACCTTGCTGCTGCCCGTCGCGGCGAGCCAGCTCGGCGTGTCCGTGGCCGCCGCGACCTGGATCGTGACGATGTTCGGCTGGGGCATCACCGTGGGCACTCCGCTGGCCGCCGCCGTGCTCGCGTCTCGCGGACAGCGCTCGACGGCGCTCATCGCCTCAGCCTTGATCGTGGCCGGTTCCGTTGTGCTGCTGGCCGTTCCGTCGCTTCCGGTACTCGCGGCCGCGAGCGCCGTGCAGGCCTTGGGCTCGGCCGCGATGCTCGTCGTCGCGATGGACCTGGCGAGCACTCCCGCGCAGATGGGTGTGATCACCTCCGGCCTCGCCGTCGTCGGCGCCACCGGCCCTGTCGTCGGCTCGGTGATCGGCTCGGCCGTGTCGTGGCAGGCGGCGTTCGCGTTGCCGCTGCTGAGCCTGCTCGCCGCTCCGGTCGTCCTGCGGAGCGCCCGTGCGAGGGGTGCGGGCACCTCGTTCGACGTCGTCGGGGCAGGAGTGCTGCTCGTGCTCGTGGGCGCCATCGTGCTCGTTCCGCACCAACCGCTCTGGGGCGGAGCCGCCGTGGTGCTGGGCCTGCTCGCGCTGCTCTGGCGGATCCGCGTCCGGCCGTCGGGTCTCGTGCCCGCCGAGGTCGTGCGCCGCCCCCGCTTCCTGCTCGCCTCAGCTCTTGCCACGGTCTTCGCGGTGATCAACTTCGGCTTGATCTACGCCGCGCCCGCGCTCATCACCGCCCGTGCCGGGTGGAGCACGGCGTCCATCGGCAGCGCGTTGTTCTGGCCGCTGCTGTTCGGCGGCGCGCTGTCCTGGCTCGTCGTCGCCGCCTCCGCCCGGGTCGGCGCCCGCTTGATGACCGCGCTGCTGGTGTGCGGCGGCGCGCTCGCACTGGCACTGGTGCTGTTCGCGGGTTCGCCGTGGCTGACCCTGCTCGGCGTCTTCGCCGGTTCGATCACCGCCGCTTCGGGCCAGGGAATCCTCGGAATGCGTGCCGCCGCAACGGTTCCGGAGCACCACCGCAGCGCCGCGCTCGGCCTGTTCAACTCCTGCTACCTGCTCGGCTTCGCCGTCGGTCCCGCCCTCGCGACGTTGCTCCTGGCGTGAGCGCGCCTTCAGTCCTCGTCCAGGGCGGACGGCTTGTGCACCGCGTCCTTGCCGCTCTTGTCGCTGCGCACGCGGTACTGGGGTTCCTCCTTGGAGGCGCGGACCTGGCGGCCAGCGGCTTCGGTGTCCTCGGTGATCTTCTCGACGACCTCGCCGTGCACTTTCTGGCCGTGACTGGACCAGCTGACGTCGTCGCCCTTGCGGAACTTGTTGTCTCCCATGGGTTTCTCCTCTTGTGCGGTCAGGCCGCCGCGATGAGCGCCTGCGGCGCTGCCTGCTTGATGCCGGTACGCAGCGGTCTCCCGTTCGCAGGAGTTCACGACGTCCAGCAGTCCGTGGTCGCGCAGTCCTTGGGCCGCCTGACCGACGACGGTCCACGTGATGTCGGTGAGGCTGGCGCAACCGTTGCTGCACAGCACGCACGCCGACTGCACCCACCGGTCCACGTCCGGCTCCGCCAGCCCCGGCTCCATGCGCAGATCCACTAGCACCGGCCACGGCGTGTCCTTGCCGTGCGGCGTGCGCGCGTCCCAGATGTTCGAGATCCGGTCAGCCATGCTCGACGGCTACCCCCGATCGCACCGTCCAACCGGACCGCCATCAGGTGCACCGCACCGGATGCAGGCGAAGTCGCGTCGCGCCGGAAACACAACTCGAAAGCATCGCCTCTTCCCTCGCCGAGTACAGTCGACATCACTGCACCCCAAAACTTCCGAGCAGTTACCTGGAGAGAAGTTGAGCATTGGGGACATAATCCGCGTTCTGGCCGTCGCGAAGCAGGAAGTGCGCACGGCATACGCGAGCGCAGACCTCGCCCTGACCTGCCTCGCGAACACAAGAACACACTTCGACGGCGCGACAACGGGAACCTCCGACCACGCCCCTGTGGAGATTTCAGAAATTCTCGTCGTCGCACAGGGGAACCTTGAGTTCGCCATGCGCACAGCCACGCTCCTAGAGAGAAAAATAGAGGACTTCTCGAACAAACTCGGCCCCGGTGAGATGTTCACCGACCCGCCGCCGATCACGATCAACGCCCCACATGGCGACTACCGCACGGAAACTCCACAAGGATTCACCAGCAGGAGATTCAAGGAGTTCGCCCGCCGGACACGGCAGCTCGTCAAGCACTTCTCGCTGCCAGACGGCGAACTGGTGATCCAGGGCAGTCGCGTGAAGCGGACCGCGCGCACGGACTCCGACATCGACATCGCACTCCGGGTCAACGACGAGAAGTTCTTCGAGACCGCCGAAAGAGTGCTCGACAGAACTCGCCCCGGCACGAAGCTGCGCCAGCGGCGGCTCGACAGGATTCGCCACAACGGGCAGATCTCATCATTCGACCTGGGACCGGAGTTCATCGAACTCCGACAGAAGCTGCTAGAATCCGAGTTCCCCCACAAGATCCAGTTCTCAGTCCTGCGAATTGGCGGGCGCCTTGACACCCCGCCGTATCGCCGAATCAACTAGGATGCGAACACGATGGAAAGCCTGGAGTTCGTGGTCATGCTCGACGGAGTCCCCGAGAAGGCCGAGCTGGTGGACTTCCTCGCAAGCCTGCCCGACTGGAACCAGAAGGCGCGAGAGGTGTTCGAGGCCAACGGCAACCACATCGAGCTGTCGGCGAACGACCGCGCGGACGAGGTGCTCGCCACGGAGAGCGAAAGTGGATACCTGCACTACCAGTGGAGCATCGAGTCGACTCCGCTTTCCTCGGTGACCGAAGAGCAGCAAGTGGAGTTCGCGCGAGCGCTGACGGCGGAACTGTCGCGGATGCGCGCAGGCGTTCGGGTCGAGGTCCTCGCCAATTTCGAGGACCTCATCTGATGACGACGCGCTCGCCCCCGGGGTGTGCGGGGGCGGGCGCCGGGTGGTCAGCGGTTGAGGGTGGTCATGCCCTGGCCGTCGTAGCGGTCGCCCGCGACGTCGGGGAGTTCGGCGGCGACGCGGGCGAGGTCCTGGGGCGTCAGGGAGAGCTCGGCGGCGACGAGGTTCTCCTCCAGGTAGGCGCGGCGCTCCATGCCGGGGATCGGCACGATGTCGGAGCCCTGCGCGAGCACCCACGCGAGCGCGAACTGGCCGGGCGTGCAGTTCTTCTCGGCGGCCAGCTCCTTGACCTTCTCCACGAGCTTGAGGTTCTGCGCGAGCGCATCGCCCTGGAAGCGCGGGATGTGGCGGCGGAAGTCGTCCTTGTCGAGCTGCTCGGGCGAGGTGAAGCGGCCGGCGAGGAAACCGCGGCCGAGCGGGGAACACGGCACGAAACCGACGCCGAGCGAACGGCAGGTGGGCAGCACGTCGGTGTCGGCCTCGCGGGTCCAGAGGGAGTACTCGGCCTGGAGCGCGGTGATGGGGTGCACGGCGTGCGCGCGGCGGAGGGTCTCGGCGGAAGCCTCGCTCAGGCCCAGGTGGCGCACCTTGCCCGCCTCCACGAGCTCGGCCATGGCGCCGACGGTGTCCTCGATGGGCACCTCGGGGTCGACGCGGTGCAGGTAGTAGAGGTCGATGTGGTCGGTGCCGAGCCGGTTGAGCGACTCCTCGACCGACCACGCCACGCTGGCGGGCGAAGCGTCGAGCACGCGGTTGGACGGGTCCTCGGCGGTGGGCGCGAAGCGGATGCCGAACTTGGTGGCGAGCACGACCTCGTCGCGGCGGCCCGCGATCGCCCTGCCGACAAGGGTTTCGTTCGCGCCGCGACCGTACATGGCCGCGGTGTCGACGAAGGTGCAGCCGAGGTCGAGCGAGCGGTGGATCGTGGCGAGCGCCTCGCCCTCGTCGGTGGCGCCGTACAGCGCGGACATGCCCATGCAGCCGATGCCGATCTCCGAGACCGGCAGCTCTCCGAGTACGCGCTTCTTCATGTGTCAGAGTCCTTTCGGGACGTGGGCGTCCGCGCGCGGAGAAAGCGGGCGAATGCGTCGAGAAATGGTCGGGGCTCCTCGAAAACCCCGAGGTGGTGCGCTCCGGGAACGATCTCCAGCAGCGCGGAGGGCAGTGCGCGGGCGAGCTCGGCGGCAGCGGCGGGCGGCGTCGCGGTGTCGAGGGAGCCGGTGATCACGAGCGCGGGCACCGCGAGAGTGTGCAAGTGCCGCACCGTGTCCAGCCGCGAGATGGCCTCCCACGCCGCCGCCCAGTCGGCGGGGTCGGTGGCGAGCAGCCGCTCCGAACAGCGCCTGCCGAGCGGAGAATCCTTTGCGGCAGAGGAGAACCAGCGAGTCAACGTCGGCTCGACGACCGACGCCATGCCCTCGCGCAGCGCGGACCGTCCCCGCTCGCGCAGCATGGGCCGGGCCTGCGGGTCGAAGCCGCCAGCCGTGGCGCACAGGATCAGCGACGCCACCCGGTGTCCGTGGCACAACGCGAGGTACTGGGCGACCATGCCGCCCATCGAGACGCCGATGACGTGTGCGGGCTGGTCGGTGTGCTGGCTCAGCACGGCCGCGACGGCGTCGGCCGCACGATCGAGGGCGACGCGATTCGGTAGATCAACACTAATGACCTGGTAGTTTTCCGCGAGCGCGGCCGCGTGCGGGGCGAACCACGTGTGGTCCAGCCCGACGGGGTGCAGCAGCACCACCGGCTGCCCAGAGCCGGTCACCTCGTGGGCGAGGGTGCTCACCGCGCGCGGTCCGGGTCGAGCGAGCGGATGAAGTCGATCACCGCGTCGGTGATCAGGTCGGGCGCCTCGATGAACGGGATGTGCCCGCCGCCGGGGATCTCGGTGTAGCGCGACTGCGGGATGCCCTTGTGGATGATCCGGCTCAGCTCGGCCGGGATGAAGTGGTCGTTGTCGGCGCAGGCCACCAGGGTCGGCGCGGTGATCGCCGACAGCGACTCGGTCAGCGCGGGCGCCGCCGCCCCCGGGGTGCGCCTGCCCAGCCGCAGGATCGCGTCCAGGAACGCCGTGTACACCACGGGTGAGTTGGTCCGCACGCCCGCGCGGATGTTCGCCGCGACCGCGCCGCCCTGCTCGGACTCCAGGAACTGCGGCGTCATGATCCACAGCGCGATGAAGTCGGCCATCTCCTCGCCCATGCCGATCTTGGCGATCAGCCGCTTGCGCAGCGCGTAGTTCAGCTCGACGGACTGGTTCAGCTCGGAGAACGCGCCGACGGCGGTCAGCGAGCGCACGCGGGCGGGGTGGCGGACGGCCAGCGCGAGCGCGATCGAACCGCCCAGCGAGGTGCCGAGCACGTGCGCGTCGTCGAGGCCGAGCGCGGCGATCAGGTCCGCGATGTCGTCGGCCCACGCCTGCACCGAGTAGTCCGCGTCATCGCGCTTGGTCGACTTGCCGACCCCGCGCAGGTCGACGGAAATGGTGCGCAGCGCGGCGGACAGCTTCGGCACGCCCAGGTCGTAGTAGCTGTGGTCCAGTCCCAGTCCCGGAATGAGGACCAGCGGCTCGCCCTCCCCGTTCTCCTGGTAGAACAAACGCCCGCCGGTCACATCTGCGTAAGGCATGGTGAATCAACTCCTGCAACGAAAAGAAAGGGGGAAGTTCAGTCGATCATCAGGCTGGTGAGCATGGCGCTGGCGTGGTCGGGCAGGAAAACGTCCGCTCCGCCGATCCTGCTGAGCCATTTGTCACCCATCAGCTCAACGGTCCTGCCGACCATTGTTCCGGTGTAAACCTTGATCTGGGCCTGGGTGTTCGCCGGGTCGACACCCCGGACCGCTTCGGCGAAGTCGGTCACCCGGAGTGCTTCCGCGCTCGCGGAGCGCAAATCCCGCAGGAACTCCGCGTGCTCGTCAACGCTCTCCCGATCACCGTAATGGCCGAAGTGCCCGGTGACCAGCGTCGTGAATTCATAACGCCGCAGCACATCGACCGTGTCCAAGTAATTGGGGACATTGGGCGAGAGGGCCAGCCGGAAGAACGGCGCCCAGCGCGGGATGAGGACGTCCACGAGCACGAGGACCCGGTGCTCGGGGGCGTGGACGAACAGGTTGCCGGCCACGTGGTTGTTGCCGTGGTAGTCCAGGACCAGCCGCTGACCACCGACGTTGAGGACGTGGTGGGCACCGGGGAACGTCCTCGTCGGCAGCGGGCGGCGAGGGTCGCCCGCGCGGCGGAGCAGGTCGCCGGTCAGCTCGTGCGCGACGTACTGCACCTTGCCGGGGAACAGGTTCGCGGCGCCGATGTGATCGGAGTGAGCGTGGCTGTACACGACGTGCGTCACCGGCCGAGAAGTCACCTCGGCAATCGCGTGCAGCAGTTTCTCACCGAGCGAGGGAGGCGCGTCGATGACCACGACTCCCCTGCTCGTGACCAAGAACGCCGACTGGAAAGACGCATTCCTGACGCCGTACATCCCACCGCCGAAGTGGTCGAGCAGATAACCCTTCTCTGGAATCAGCGGAGCTTTCGCACGCTCTGGAACCGGCACGAATCCCGGAGCGGCACCGGGCGCCGAATGAGCCGGAGAACTTCCGACGGAAATCGCAGCCGCGGCGCCGATCCCCGCAGTTCCAAGAACTCTTCGCCTAGATAATCCGCGTTCGTTTTGCACAGACTTCTCCCCAGGTAGGTAATGACGACAAACTCACCGGAAGGAGAACAGGAACGATCCGGTGATCAGTCCACCATGGCCGCGAGCACGGTTGCTGCGGCCTGGTTGACGTGGTGCACGCAGGCGGCTTCCGTGCGGTCCGCGTCGCGCGCCTCCGCCGCCTCGACGATCTCGCGCAGCTCTTCGACCGCCACGGCGGTGCGACCCTCCTGGGCGAGCGACAGCGACCTCAGCGAGGTCACCCGCGCCTGAAGGCCCTCGATGACCTCCTGAGCCACGTCATTGCCCGCGCCGTCGAAGAGCGCACCGTAGAAGCGGCTCTTCGCGGCGAGCATCGTCACCTTCGGCTTGACGGCCGTCGCGCACTTCTCGATCTCCTCGAAGGCCTTGCGGATCTCACGCAGCTGCTTCTCCGTCGCCCGCTGGGCGAACAGCCGCCCGGCCATGCCTTCCAGCACGGCGCGGACCTCGTACAACTCGGCCGCCTGCTTGGGGCTCACAGACGTGACCACGGTCCCCTTGTGCGGCACCGTGGTGACCAGACCCTCGGCCGCCAGCTGGCGCAGCACCTCGCGGATGGTCGTGCGCGAGACACCGGTCTGCTCGATCAGCTCCCGCTCCACCAGGCGCTGCCCCGGACGCAGCCGCGTCTGGACGATCGCCTGCCGCAACTGGTCGAGCACCTGGTCCCGCACCGGTGCCGCCACCCGGTTCACCTGAACCGACAAGTCATCCACGCCCGTGTCCCCATTCTCACGACTGCCCGTTTGTATGACAATACTACAAGTCAGCGCCCCGGGGCGGCCACGACCGCATCACGCGGCGCTCCACGAGCACCACACCGGCGTTGACCAGGAACCCGAAGGAGCCGACCACCGCCAGCAGCGCGAAAGCCTGTGCTGACACGAAGTTCCGCTGAGCCTGCAACAGCAGCATCCCGATGCCGTCGGCCGCGGTGAGCATCTCCACCAGCAACGTGACGATCACGCAGACCGGAGCCGCCACGCGCACACCGAGCAGGATCCCGGGCAGCACGGCGGGCGCGTAGACCTTGCGCAGCCGCACACCCACGGGCAGGTGCAGGGAGCGGTTGGACTCCAGCAGCACGGGGTGCAAGGACCGCACGGCCTCGGCGGTGTTGAGCACGATCGGCCACATGGCGGTGAACACGACCACCACCACCGCCACGGTCTGCCCGAACCCGATCAGCAGCACCGCGACGGGCACCACGGCGGGCGGTGGCATCGCGCGGCAGAACTCCAGCAGCGGCCCGGCGGCGCGACGGACGCGCGGAGCGGCCCCGATCGCCAGGCCGACGGCGGAACCGAGCACGATCGCCGCCGTCAGAGCCATGGCGAAGGTCTCGATCGTCACCACCACAGCGGGCAGCAGGGAACCTTGGGCGTGCAGGCCTCGCACGGCCGTCCACCACGTCGACGGCGGCGGCAGGTAGGGCGAGCCCGCCGAACCCACGAGCTGCCAGATCACCAGCAGCGCCGCCAGCGGCAGCACTCCGATCAGCCTCCTCACGAGCGCCCCCTGACGCCGACGCGCGCGGACACCGAGAGCAGCGCGGAGTTCAGCAGCACGCCGAGCATCCCGATCACGAGCATCGCGGCGAACATGGCGTCGGGCCGAAGTGCTTGCTGCATCTGGACGAGCTCGTGGCCGAGCCCCATCGGATTGCCGATCATCTCCGCGATGACCGTGACGATGAGCGAGATGCTCAGCCCGAGCCGCGCGCCGACCACGACGAGCGGAGCCGCCGCGGGCAGCACGATCGACCAGATCCTGCGCGCCGGGGTGAAGTGCAGCGTCGCGGCGACCTCGCGCAGCCTCGGGTGGACCGCCGCGACCCCGCCCATCGTGTTGACCACGATCGGCCACGCGGCGGCCCACGCCGCGACGGTGATCTCCATGGTGGTGGAGAAACCCAGCAGCAGTACGGCGATCGGCACGAGCGCGACCACGGGCAGCGTCCGCAGGACGTCCACGGTCGGCGCGACGAGCGCCCGCGCCGGGCGCCACGTACCGAGCACCACGCCGAGCGCGCCGCCGACCACCAGCGCGAGCAGCCAGCCGACCACGGTGGCGGAGAGCGTGTGCGCGGTCGCGTCCAGGAGCTGACCGTCGGCCAGCAGCGACAGCGCGGCCGTCGCGATCTCCGTCGGAGCGGGGAGGTACTGGAGCTCGATGACTCGGGCGGCCACGATCCCTTGCCACAGAAGGAGAAGCGCGGCGACGGTCAGCAGACCGCTGAGGTTGAGCCGTTGGCGGGGGCTAGTCATCCAGCCCTCCGGTGACCGCCTCGTGAACCAGCCGTCTCAGCGCCAGGTAGCGGGGAAGCTCCTTGGTCTTCAGCTGATCGCGCGGCCGGGGCAGGTCCACCACGATGTCGTAGGTGATGCGCCCGGGCGCCCCGTCGATCACCATCACGCGGTCCGCGAGGTAGATCGCCTCCTCGATGTCGTGGGTGATGAACACGATCGTCGCGGACGTTCGCCCTTGTACGGCAAGGAGTTCGTCCTGAAGGGAAGCCTTCGTCATCGCGTCGAGCGCGCCGAACGGCTCGTCCATGAGCAGCACGCGCGGTTGCAGCGCGAGCGCTCGCGCGATCTGCACCCGTTGCTGCATGCCGCCGGAGAGCTGCCAGGGCCGGTCTTCGGCGCGGGCACTGAGACCGACGACCTCCAGTGCGGAGTCGACCAGCTCGTCCCGTTCAGCCCGCGTGTGCTTGTTGCTGCCTTCAAGGCCGAGCGCGACGTTGCGGCGCACGGTCCGCCACGGAAGCAGGGCGTGCGCGTAGTCCTGGAACACCATGACGACCTCGGTCGGCGGCCCGTCGATGTCGCGGCCGCCGAGCTGCAACGTGCCCGAGCTCGGCAGCACGAGCCCGCCGAGCGCCCGCAACAGCGTCGTCTTGCCCGTGCCGGATCGCCCGACGATCACAATGATCTCGCCCTGCGCGATGTCGAGGGTGACACCGTCCAAAATGGACCTTTCCCCCGCTGGTCCCGAGAGGGTGACCGACAGATCGCGGCAGGTGTACCCGGCCGCCTTCACGAGCCCGCCCGCACGACGAGCTCGTCGGCGGCGACGGTGCCGTTGAACTGGCCGGAGCGCCGCAGGGCCTCCTGCCACGGTTCAAGCCGGGTCCGCAGCTCGGAGGCGGCCATGCCCCCGCCGTAGACCGGCAACTGCACCGAGTCGGCGAGTTCGGCGGAGAGCTGGGTGTACTTGCGCAGGACCTCCCGCGCGGTCTTCGGGTCGTCCTTGATCAGCCGCTCGGCCTCGGCCAGCGACTGCCGCCACCGCTGCACGGTGGAGCCGTTGGTCTCGGCCCACTGGCGCTGCGCCGTCCACAGCGTCACCAGAACCGGTGACTCACCGACCGACAGGAACGGGCTGCCGATCGAGCGCGCGCCCTGCGCCAGCATCGTCCCCAGCACCGGCTGGATGGCCTCGACCGCGTCCACGCGCCCGGCCTTGAGCTGGTCGGGCATGGTGGAGAACGGCATCTCCACCCCGGTGATCGACGCCGGGTCGCCGCCCTCCTCGGAGATCCAGTTCAGCAGCGAGTTGTGGAAGGCGGCGCCGATCGTCGGCGCGCCGACGCGCTTGCCCGCGAGGTCGCGCACGGTCCGGACCGGCGAGTCCTTGGCCACCACGACCTGCGCCGTCGCGACCTCCGGCGTCTCCACCGAGCTGGTCGCGACGGCGGAGATCCCGATGCCCTGGCCGACGGCCTTGATCAGGTCGGTCGGGGTGGCCGAGGCGATGTCGAACTGCCGCCCCAGGGTCCCCGGCGTCGCGGAGAGGTTCTGGGTGGGCGTCAGTTCCACCTCCAGCCGGTTGCGCGCGAAGATCCCGGTGTCCTCGGCGACGAGGGCGGGCAGGTAGGTCGCGACCGGCACGTAAGCCACCCGGACCTCGGCCGCTCCGCCCGGCTGAGGACTGTTCGCCTGGCCGCACCCGGCGAGGGTGGCCGTCAGCGCGAGGAGCGCGATCCAGCGCGTTCTCGCACGTAGAACCGTGGTCATGTGGATGTCCTCCCCTTCACGGTCGCCGTTGATCGCGACCGGCCTCGTATGATTGTCGTACAATAAAGGCTGTACGATCGTCTGACAATCCACGAGGGAAGGACCTCCGATGACCGAACGGACGCTGCTGCGCGAGGGCACCGAGATCCGCAGGGCCGTGCTCGGCGCCGAGTTCGTCGACCGCACGCTGGCCCGGACCAGCGAGTTCACCCGCCCCATGCAGGAGCTCGTCGGCGAGTACTGCTGGGGGACGGTGTGGTCGCGCCCCGGCCTGGACCGCCGCGCCCGCAGCCTGCTCAACCTCGGCATGCTCACCGCGCTCAACCGCACCCCGGAGCTGAAGCTGCACCTCAGGGGCGCGCTCAACAACGGCGTGACCCCCGTGGAGATCCAGGAGGTGCTGTTGCAGGCGAGCATCTACTGCGGGGTGCCCGCCGCGATGGAGGCCTTCCGCGCGGCGGAGGAAGTCCTCGTGGAGCGCGGCGTCGACGTCAACTCCCCCGGCGCGTGAGCGCACGAGAAACGCGAGAGAGAGCGACGATGTCGAACACCCTTGAGGACTGGGTTCCCGCCGAGCTGCTGCGCGACCGCGGCCTCATCGACGGCGTCTGGACGGCCGCCGACACCGGGGCCGAGTTCGAGGTCACCAACCCCGCTTCCGGCGAGGTCCTCGCCCGCGTGCCCGACATGGGCGCGCCCGAGACCTCGGTGGCGATCGAGGCGGCGGAGCGCGCACAGCGGCTGTGGGCCGCGCGCACCGCGAGCGAGCGCGCGGAAGTGCTGTTCAGGTGGCGGGATCTGGTTCTGGAGAACCAGGACGCACTCGCCCGGCTGCTGACCTTGGAGCAGGGCAAGCCCTTCGCGGAGGCGCGCGGCGAGATCGGCTACGCCGCGTCCTTCCTCCGCTTCTACGGCGAGGAAGCTCGTCGCATTCGCGGTGAGACGATCCCGTCCGCGAGCGCCGACACGCGAATCGTCGTTCTGCGCCAACCGATCGGCGTCGCCGCGTGCATCACGCCGTGGAACTTCCCTGCGGCGATGATCACGCGCAAGGCGGCTCCGGCGATCGCGGCCGGGTGCGCGGTGGTGATGAAGCCCGCCGAGCTGACGCCGCTGTCCGCGCTGGCGCTGGCCGCCTTGGCCGAGCGGGCCGGGATGCCCGCCGGAGTGCTCAACATCGTGACCGGCGGGCCGCAGGCCATCGGCGCCGAACTGTGCGCCAGCCCGGCGGTCCGCGCGCTGTCCTTCACCGGCTCGACGGATGTGGGCAGGCTGCTGTCAGCGCAGTGCGCGCCGACGGTGAAGAAGCTTTCGCTGGAGCTGGGCGGAAACGCGCCGTTCATCGTGTTCGACGACGCCGACCTGGACGCGGCGGTCGAGGGCGCGGTGCTGTCGAAGTACCGGCACTCCGGGCAGACCTGCGTGTGCACCAACAGGTTCCTCGTCCAGGACGGGATCTACGACGCGTTCACCGAGCGCTTCACCAGCCGCGTCGCCCAGCTGACCGTCGGCAACGGCATGCTGGACGGCGTGCAGGTCGGGCCGTTGATCGACGATCGCGCGCTCGGCAAGGTGCAGGCGCACGTCGCCGACGCGCTGGACAACGGCGCGAAGCTGCTCACCGGCGGCGAGCACCTCGGCGGCACCTTCTACGCGCCGACGGTGCTGGGCGAGGCGACCACCGGCATGCGCCTGGCGACCGAGGAGACCTTCGGCCCGGTCGCGGCGCTGTTCCGCTTCGGCGAGGAGGCCGAGGCGATCCAGCTGGCCAACGACACCGAGTACGGGCTGGGCGGCTACTTCTACACGCGCGACATCGGCCGGGTGTGGCGGGTGGCCGAGCAGCTGGAGACCGGCATGGTCGGGATCAACTCGGCGATGCTGTCGGTGGAGATCGCGCCCTTCGGCGGGGTCAAGCAGTCCGGCATCGGCCGCGAGGGCTCCCACCACGGCATCGACGAGTTCGTCGAGCTGAAGTACCTGGCCTTCGGCGGTATTCAGTGACGCTTCCCTGACGAACGCCCCCGCCCGGCGCGGGGGCGTTCGCCTCCCCCGGTACTCGGTGCTGCTCCGCAGTGGTGCTCAGTGCCACCGGCGAGGAAGGTCTACCGGGCGTCGCTCGGCGAGAAGTGGGTAGGCTTCGGCCGTGGCTCGATCTTGGTTGCGAAGCGGTGTCGCGTGGCGGCTGGCCGGGGTGTCAGCCGTCCTGGCGATGGCCGGGGCCTGCTCCTCAGGCGGGGCGGACAAGCTCCTCGTCCTGGACGGCTCGAAGGTCTGCGAGGTGTTCACCCCCGAGCAGATCCTGGAGTACGGCGTGGGCACCGTGTCGGCCCAGGTGAAGAACAGCGGGCCGGAGAACGCCTTCAGCAGCTGCGTGTGGAAGTCCGCCGGACCGTCCGGAACCCGCCTGCTGACCGTCTCCTTCGACAACAAGCAGCTCAACGACTGGGTCGGCGACAAGAACAGGACCGAGCCGGTCTCCGGCTACCGGGCGAGCCTCGCCAGCGACATCATGTCGATCGCCTCCGGACCGGACATCGGCGTGCTGACCATCGATTCCCGTGACGCCGCGAAACCGATCCGGGACATCGCCGAAGCGGCCGTCGCCCGGCTCATGAAGAAGTGACGAAGCGGCTGAGGTCGAGGTCGTCGCCGCACACGTCGGCCAGCCAGTCGTCGTGGACGTACTCGAAGGTTCCGGTGTCGGTGTCCAGCAGGCCGATGCTTCCCTCCGCCACGCGCTGCTCGGGGTTGGCGCGCTCGGGGCGTCGCCGATTCGTCTTGGGGTAGACCAGTTCCGCGAGGGCGTAGGAGTCCGTGCGGCCGTAGTGGCGCGGCCCGTTCTCGTGGTGGTAGTGCCCGCTGACGTGCAGACGCGGTCGCAGGTGCTCGATGAGCCCGGCCAGCTTCGGCGATCCCTCAAGCTCACCGCGCCAGTTCCGGCACATCCCGAACGGGCCGTCGTGGGTGATGAGGATGTCGACGCTGCCCGGCTCGGCGGCGAGCAGACTCGCGCGGGCGTCCTCGTCGAGGTCCATGTGCCCGGGCTCCTCGATCTTGCCCAGGAACGCGATCCGTTGTCCGGCAAGGACGATCTGCTGCCCGCACGCGACGTGGCGGAAGGCGCCCAGCGGGTCCACCGCGACGACGCCGGAGCCGGTTTCCTCGTGCAGTCCGGCCAGCCAGTCGAAGTCCTCGTGGTTGCCGCTGACGAAGTGCACCGGCGGCAGCTGCTCGAGGGCGCCGCGCACCGCGTCGGCCAGCCGCGGCGAGGGGTCGAGCAGGCGGAAGAGGTCGTTCTCCGACGGGTTCTCCGCGGCGAAGCGACGACTCGGCGCGTCCATCCGTTCCGGTGTGGGATAGGCGCCGAGGTCGCCGACCTGGATCGCGGCGTCGAGCCGGATGCCGCGATGATTTTGCAGTGCTGCCAATGCTCCTAGAGTGTGCAGCACCCGGCCGTGCACATCTCCGATGAACGCGATCTTCATGCTGGTCACGGTAGGGTTCAGCGCCCCGAGCCCGACAGGACACGATTCCGGACATGACCGACTCCCCCTTGGGCTGCACGTGGCAGCGCTACCTCGAACACCTCGTCGAGGAGCACGGCGGGTGGACCGCGCTGACCCGCCTGCTCGTCCAGCGCGCCGGTCCGCACGCGGGCCTTCCGGTCGATCCGGGGACGATCGAGCGCGGACTGCGCCGCCTCAGGACCCGGGGCAACGCGCCTGGTGGGCAGTACGGTGACTGGCTGCTCCAGCACTTCGGCGTGCCACGCCCACTGGAGGACACCGCCCGGTGGATGGGTCAGTACCACGGGCGTTTCGCCGACATGCCGCTGTCGCTGTGCGAAGCGCAGCTGCTGCTGTGGGACCGGCCGCCGATCTCCGAGTCCCCGTCGGCGTGCTGGATCGAGCTCGGCCTTGCCTCCGTGGCCCTGCGCAGGCACGACCTCTCCGGCGCACACGCGCGGCTCGACCGCGCCCGCGACACGACAGATCCGGCCGCGCAGGTCGAGTCGGCGCTGCTCGACGCGCGGCTTGGCATGGACGACGGGCGAGCGAGCCACGCTGAAGAAGCGCTCGCGTTGGCGCACAACCAGATTGAAGCGCTGCCCGTCGGTGGTGAGCGGGACTGCTATCAGGCGCGCTGGGCGGATCAGCGCGCCTACCGCCTGATCCACGCCGGGCCGCGACCGGATCTGGAGAGCGCCACCCAGCTCTACGAGTCGATCAGTGCTGACAGCCCGGCCGCATTCGCCCTGTTCCGGCGGGAGCACGGGCTGGCGTACTGCTGGTGGAAGCTCGGTGAGCACGATCGTGCTCTTCGGCACGCGAGTGCGGCGGTCGATCATGCCGGTGACGCCGGGTTGTTGCGGTTTCGCGTGATGGCGCTGCGGTTGCTCGCGCGGATCGACGTGCGGCAGGCGCCCGAGCTGGAGTTGCGGAGCGGGCGGATCGTCGCGGAGCTCGGGCACCGCGATCTGTGACGGAGAGACGGCGAGCCCTCAGCCACCTAGGCGCTGTCCTGCAAGTCATCAGGTTCGCCGGTCTTCAAGACCACCCAACCCCCGCCCAGCCGTCTTCAACGACAGCAAACCCCGCAACACCGCAGGGTTTGCGGCGGTTAGCGATGATCAGCAGCGGGGTTTGGTGGTCTTGAAGACACCCCAACCCCCGGCGGCACCGTGACCGG
This sequence comes from Allokutzneria multivorans, assembly GCF_039537405.1. Taxonomy (NCBI): domain Bacteria; kingdom Bacillati; phylum Actinomycetota; class Actinomycetes; order Pseudonocardiales; family Pseudonocardiaceae; genus Allokutzneria; species Allokutzneria multivorans. Next base: position 719,957 of record NZ_BAABAL010000018.1, read on the forward strand.
AACACACAGCGCAACCACTTACAGGACAGGCGCTAGCGCCTGTCCTGTGCGACTCCATGTAGAGTGAACGAAAGTTCATTCAAAACGTGGAGGCGGCGTGCCGAGGACGGCCGAGCAGAACGAGGCGCTGCGCAGCGCGAGCCGGGAGACGGTGTTCACCCACGCGGTGCGGGTCTTCGCCCGGCGCGGTTACGCGGCCGCGAGCATCCGCGACGTCGCCGCCGAAGCCGGAGTCAGCGTCGGCCTCATCTACCGGCACTACGCGACGAAGGACGAGCTGTTCGCGGACGTGCTCGACCGCGCGGCCACCGGGCTCGACCAGACCGCGCGCGAGCTCGCGGCGGACCCGGACGGCCACGCGGCCCTCGCGCGGTTCCTGGAGCTCTACCTCGACGGGATCATCGCCGTCGACGGCGCCGCGGAGTTCTCCGTGGTGGTCAACCAGGCGTTTCTCAGCGACGAACCCGCCGGTGCGCGCGAACGCCTCCTCGCCAGCCACGGCGCTTTCCGGCAAGCACTGGAAACCGCCGTCACCCGGGCTGAGCGCTTTCCCGCCGAGGACACCGAATCCCTGGTCGCGGTCCTGCTGTCGTTGTTGTCCGGAGCCGTGACGATGCGCATGGCGTCGGGCCCCTCGGCCGTTCCTTCGGCCGCCGTGGTGCTCCGCCTGCTGGACGGGAGCAGCCGATGATCACCGTGACCAGGGCCGACACCCTCGGCGAAGGTGCGCGGCGGCGCGTCACCGAGGTGTTCGCGAGCGGCTTCGCCGAGGACTTCTCCTTCTTCTCCAAGGACGTCGGCGCGCTCACCGATGCGTTCGCGCACATGCTGGTGCTCGATCGGTTCCACGTCGCCCGCGTCGACGGCGAGCCCGCCGCGGTCGCCACGCTCACCTCCGGCGCCGAGCAGTGCCTCGCGCCGAAATGGGCTCCGCTGCGCAGGCATCTGGGCCTGCTGCGCGGCACCATCTGCTACTTCGTGGTGCGCAAGCACTTCATGGCTGTCTCCACCACCGTGCCCGAGGGCGCGGCAGAGATCGGCTTCGTCGCAACCGCCCCCGAACACCAACGGCGCGGTGCGGCGACCGCACTGCTGCGCCAGCTCATCGCGACGCCGGGCTTTCGCACATTCGTGCTGGAGCAGATCAAGGACACCAACGAAGGCGCGCTCTCGCTCTACCGCAAGCTCGGCTTCTCCGAATACCGCCGCGTCCCGCAGAAGCACACCGCTCGCGCCGGCTTCACCGCCTACGTCTCCATGCGCCTGGATCTCTAGCCCCCGGCGGCGAGGGCACCGGTCATGGCCCGGCCACCCGCGCGGCTGGCGGAGCACCCCCCGGAACCTGTACCACGTCACGGTTTTCTGGGACACGACCGTCCGAAGTGGACTTCTCGGCGCTGATCTACCCCCTTCGACCCATGGGCGAACACCTGGGCGCTTGCTTCGATCTGCGGGTAAGCAGTTGCCGCGCAAGGAGAAACTCGTGCCTTCGTCCCAAAGCATGATGTCCGCTGTCCTCGGAGCCGTCCTGGCGGGCGGGCTCGTCCTGGCTCCCGGCGCCACCGACGCCACCGCCGCGGTGCCGTGCGCGGGCGGCTCCTTCTGGAAGTCCATGGGCACCAGCGACCCGAGGGACGACCAGAGCTGGTACCGGCACTGCACCACCGACGGCAGCCGCGTGATCGTCCAGGCCCACCTCAGGGGTGGCACCTTCCCGATCATCGCGCAGAAGTGCGTCGGCCCGGGCGAGGAGTGGTACGCAGGCACCCGCCCCGACATCCTGATCGCGCCGTACTACACCGGCAAGCGCTGCTGATCCCCCAGTTTCCGGGTGCCCGTCCCGGAGGACGGCGTCTCCCGTCCCCATGCGGAGACGCCGTCCACGCGCGCCGGGCGGATCGTGGCCATCAGACCGCCCACCGTCACGACCCCGCCCGGCGCGTGCCCTACCCTGCCGCTCATGGTGGTACCGAAACCCGAGTTCCGTCAGCGGGTCAGGGAGCTGACCGAGGGCCGGTGGCAGGAGCCGGTGGTCGTGGCCTTCCTCGACGACGTCAAGCCGGGCTTCGACGTGCCCGGCAGGCGCAAGGACGGCACCCTCAAGGGCCGCAAGCTGATCCGCCGCTTCTTCTGGAACATCGCCAGGGGCACCGTCGGCGGCGTGGTCAACGCCTTCCTCGTCATGGGCAGCGGCGAGTGGGGCAGCGTGTTCGGCAGGGACGGCAGCGTGACCGGGCCGGAGAACGCGCAGGCGCTCGGCCTCGTCGACGCCGCGCGCTCGGCGAAGTCACCGTGGCTGGTCGTGTCGGCCTCGCACGTCGCCGTCGTGGACACCGGCCACAGCTTCGCCGACCCCGCGTCCGGCCCGCCGCCCACGGTGTTGTGGCACGAGACCGCGCCACTGGCGCCCAAGGTGATCATGCCGAGGCAGCGCATCCGCTGGCGCGACGGCTCGGAGTTCCAGTTCCACCTGTCGTTCGAGGAGGCGGCGCTGCTGCGCCGAGAGCGGTGATCACCAGCCCGTCCGCGCACCCGGCGTGAGGATGCCCGCCGGGTCGTAGCGGCGCTTGGTCGCCAGGACCTCCGGCCACGTGTCCCCGTAGTGCCGCCGCCAGTGCTCGCCGTCGAGCTCCTGCGAGCCGATCGGGTACAGCACGCCGCCCAGCGCTTCGGCAGTCGCCCACAGACGAGCGTTGCGCTCCAGCATCCGCGCGGCGAAGTCTGGGGCGTGGCCGGGGCGGGAGGTGGTGAGGACGTCGAAGAGCCACACCCACTCGGTGTCCTCCGGCACCCGCAGGCGCGGGCACGTGAACGCGTCGCGGCGGTGGACGTGCACGAGCACGAACCCCAGCGGCGCGGCCCAGTCGTCCTGCGTCAGCCCCGCGACGGCACCGTCCACAAAGGACTCCGCCGAGCTGTCGGGCAGGAACACGTCGAACCAGGGCTTGATCTCCGCGTCCCAGGTGGTGGTGCGGCGCATGTCCTCGATGAGCCGGTCGAAGCGCGTCACGTGCTCCACATAGGACCGAGCCTGCACCTGCGGCTCGGCGATCGGCACCGGAACAGCGCCCAGCGCGGCGGCGGGGTCCGGTGCGGAGCCCGTGAACCACTGGTGCGCGAGGACCTGGAACACCGGCGGTGTGGTGGTGGTCGGCGGCACCACGAGGCAGAACACGCCGTCGATCTCCTCGCGCTCGGCCAGCGCGCGCACCGCGGTGAACGCCTCGCCGCAGTCGGTGTAGGGCAAGCTGATCGCCAGCGCGCTCTCCGGCGCGGGCAGCAGTTCCAGGACGACGGCGGTGATGATCCCGACCTGCCCGAGGCCTCCGAGCGCGGCGGCGAACAGCTCGGCGTCGCGGGTCCGCGAGCAGCGCACGAGCGCGCCGGTCCCGGTCACGATCTCCAGCTCCACGACCCGATCGACGAACCCGCCCTCGCGGTGCTCCTGGCCGATCCCGCCCACCGACAGCGTTCCGCCGAGGCTGAGCTCCAGGTAGCCGGGCAGCCCTGCCGGGCGCATCCCGTGCTCGACCGCGCACGCGAGGACCGCGCGCCAACTGGCTCCCGCGTCGGCGTGCAGCAGGCCGTCGGAGACGCCGTGGACGCGGTCGAGCGCCGTCATCTCGATCGCGACCCCGCCGGGCGCGAGCGACTGGCCGTGCGTGGTGTGGTGGTGGCCGCGCGCGGCAACGGTGATCCCGAAGCGGTGGCAGAACCGGACGAGCGCGGCGACGTCCTTCGCCGAAGCGGGGCGCAGGACGGCCGACGGGGACGCGGTGATCGTGTTGCCGAGGTCCCCGGCGGACTCCTCGCCCGTGGCGGGCCGGATGAGCTCCCCGGCGAGCGCGGGGACGGCGACGCCGCCGGAGCCCGGCTCGACCAGCCACCGCCCGCTCGGCGGGTCGAACGCCCGGATCTGCCGGGTGGCGAGTGCTGTCTGGTCCATTGTGGACTCCTGGAGTAGCAGGGCTGTTGACACCTCATCCTCAACGCGCGCAGTGCTTTTCGCCCACGCGGCCGGGTGTGTCGGGGCGTGTCCGGCGCCGATGTGGGCGTTTGCCCCGCGCGTCGGTCAGGCATGCACCTGACTTGTCCACAGTGGACATACGACCGGGACTGAACCTTTCTCAGCCTGAGGCGTCCCCCTTTCATGACGTGGAGAGCACTCAGCCTGACCGTCGCCGTCCTCGGTGCGGCACTGGCCGCGACGACCCCCGTCCACGCGGCCGAAGCCGGGCAGGTGGTGACGAAGGTGCCGGAAGCGGGCAGAGCCGCCGCGCTTGCGCACTGGACGCCCGCCAGGATGAAGGCCGTCGGCGAGGGCGAGGTGGCCCCGGCCGAGAAGATCGCCAAGCCCTACGCGGGGGTGAAGCCAGCCGGGGTCGGGCGGTTGTTCCTGTCGACCTCGAAGGGCGAGGACCTCTCGTGCACGGCCACGGTGGTGCCGAGCGCGACCAAGGACGTGGCGATCACCGCCGGGCACTGCCTCAACGGCGGTACCGACCGCTGGGAGAACCCGATCACGATCGTGAACGTGGTGTTCGCGCCCGGCTACGACAGGGGCGAGCGCCCGCACGGCGTCTTCGCGGCGCGCGCGTTCGCGTGGTCGGACACCTACCGGGGGCCGTCCAGCGGCGAGGACGACGACGCGGTCGTCGCCTTCGACCCGGTCGACGGCAAACACGTCGAGGACGTCGCGGGCTCGCAGGCCATCTCCTTCGACGAGGTGGCCTCGCCCGTGGACTCGACCGCGCTCGGCTACCCCGTCTCGGAGCTGAACCGGGGCGAGGCGCTGGTGTCGTGCGCGCGACCCGCGACGTTGAGGACCAACTCGGTCTTCGCGGCCTGGGAGACCGACTGCGACCTCGCGGGCGGGGCGAGCGGCGGCCCGTGGCTGCGCGGCTTCGACCCGGCGACGGGCAAGGGGACGATCTTCGCGGTCACCAGCAGGGGCACGGTGAACGAGGAGGGCGTCACGACCGACCTCAGCGGAGCGGCCTTCACCGACGCGGTCCGGGCACTGCACGACAGCGCGGGCAAGCTCTGAACTCGTTGCTGTACAAGGGTTTGCGCTCTCCATAGAACACAACCGATTGGATCACGATCACCCGGCGCGGGCATCACGGTTCGCGCCGGGTGCTGAGCCCGGCCACGGGCGCCCTGCTAGTCAGGGAGCATGAGCCAGCCCGTGATCACCACACCCGTTGACGACAAAGAGATCCTGGCGCTGTTCGCCACGCTGCCCACGAGCAAGGGCGAGCTGCTGCACGCCTCCCCGAACAAGGCGTGGACGCTCACCGCCCGCCAGGCCGACGCGCTGACCGAGCGCGCCAAGCTGAAGCAGGAGGTGGCGGCGACGATGACGCTGCACCGCGCGGCGCGGGTGAACACCAGCCGCTCGGTCACCGACTTCACGCACAAGCGCAGGACCAAGGCCGTGCAGCCGGTGCACGAGATCGCCTTCGACCTCGGCGAGATCGACCCCGCACACGTCCGCTACGTCCGGTTCGTCCGCGCCGCGAAAGCCGGGAAAACCGCTACCGACAAGGGTTTCACCACGCAGTCGACCGGTCCGGGCTACGTCTACTTCGACCGTGGCACCACGGCCCACACCACCGGCCTCGGCGGGGTCGCCGCCGCGTTCGGCACCGCGAAGTGGGCCTACGACGGACCGCGCGCGGGTTTGACGGTCAAGGACACGACCGCGTCCAACACCGACGCGCCCGGCGAGTCCTCCGACGAGGACCAGCTCTACATGATCACGGAGTTCATCGGGGTGCTCGCGTACACGCCGCCGACGGGCACCGGGCGCGTCCTCAACATCACCCACTACCGGGACTCCTTCGCCAACAACCAGCCCGAGAAGGCCAACGCACCAGACATCGTCGAGACGCCGATCACCGGCTACGCCCAGTTCTGCGTCGGTGCGACGTGGGACGGCAAGCTGATCGCGCAGCGGCACGACGCCGACGTCGCGGACACCACGGCGAAACCCGAGCGGCGCAAGAGCTTCTGAGCTAGGGCGTGTTTCACAGGTCCGTGTTCGCGATAGCCGGGCCGAGCCCGCCCCTGGCCGCGCCGCCGGAAAGCCCACGTACAACACCGGTACGCGGACTCCCCGCCGTCTTGCCAGGAACGACCTCGATCCCGACTCTCATCGAACGAGACCTATGAAACACGCCCTAGGGCGGCAGGACCTCGGCCTCCTTCTCGGAAGCGCCGAGGTGCTCGCGCGAGCCCTTTCGGCGGGCCCAGAAGAAGTAGGCCAGCGCGCCTGCGCACACCAGCACCGACACCCACACGTTCACCCGGACCCCGAAGACGAGCGTCGCCGGGTCGGTGCGCATCAGCTCGATCCACGTCCGCCCGACCGTGTAAGCAGCCACGTAGAGGGCGAACGCGCGGCCGTGGCCCAGGCGCAGCTTGCGGTCCGCGTACACCACCAGCGCCGCCACACCGAGGTTCCACAGCAGCTCGTAGAGGAACGTCGGGTGCACCGGGCTCTCCGGCAGCGGGATGCCGTTGGAGACGCCGTTGAGCTGGTCGAGCTGACCGTTGGCGTTGACGCGCTGGTAGATCTCCAGGCCCCACGGCAGCGTGGTGTGCGAGCCGTACAGCTCCTGGTTGAAGTAGTTGCCGATCCTGGCGATCGCGTGCGCGACCGCGATGCCCGGCGCCACCGCGTCGGCGAACACCGGCAGCGGCACACCCCTGCGCCGGCACCCGATCCACGCGCCGACCGCTCCCAGGGCGATCGCGCCCCAGATGCCGAGCCCGCCTTCCCAGACGTAGAGCGCGCGGACCGGGTCCTTGCCCTCGCCGAAGTACAGGTGGTTGTCGGTGATCACGTGGTAGATCCGCCCGCCCACGATCCCGAACGGCACCGCCCACACCGCCACGTCGCCCACCATTCCGGCCGGGCCACCCCTGGCGACCAGGCGCTTGTCGCCCCACCAGATGGCGACGGCGATCCCGAGGATGGTGAACACCGCGTACGCGCGGATCGGAAGCGGGCCGATCTCCCACACCCCTTGCGGCGGGCTGGGGATCGTCGCGAGGAAGACCGTCGACATGAGCACGCGCACACGCTAATCAGCCCGCGTACAGCCCCTGTGAAACCACCGCGTCCGCCGACTCGACCGTCCTAAGTGGACTCTCCAGGAAGCCCTTGGCGCCCCCTTCGTCGACCAGCAACGTGAACCTGCTCGCCGGGGTTCGCCGGTCTTCAAGACCACCCAACCCCCTTGCCGATCATCGTTAACCACCTCAAACCCAGCGTTCCGTGAGGGTTTGCGGTGGTTGAAGACCGCTGGGACCGGGGTTCGCGGGTCTTGAAGACTGGCGAACCCGGTGGCTGACAGAACGCGGCCCAGGCCCTCCACCAACCCAAACCCCACGCGAGCGGGGGTGGGCCAGCCGTCCGCCTGGCCCAAGCACGCGGGGTCAGCGACCGCCCCATGCGGGTCTTGACGACGCGGCCACCGCCACTGGAAGAGGTGGAGCGCACGCGGTGAGCAGGGAGTCGGCGAGTTCGGTCGCGGTGTGCAGGACCTTCCGCCCGGCGCGCGTGGTCATGATCAGCCCGGCGTTGCGCAGCGCGCTGGCGTGCTCGGACGCCGAGGAGAGGCTGATCCCGGCCTGCGCGGCCAGCTCGGTGGTCCCGCGCGGCACGGCGGCGGCGCGCAGGACGGCGGCCCTCCGGGTACCGAGCAGCGCGGACAGGCTGTCGGAGCGGCCCACGCGCCCGCGAACGGGGGCGAGCGGAGCGGGGTAGACGACGGTGACGGGCTCCCCCCGGCCACCGGTGATCACCAAGGTTCCGGGGAGCAGGCACGACGGGGCGAAGATCAGCCCGTGCTCGACGGGCACCCCTCGGTCGACGGGGTTGTCGACGTCGACGGTCTGCCCGTGGTGGCCGATGGTGGACGGCAGTGACGCGATCGCCTTCGCAAGGCCCTCGCGCAACAGGATGCGCCCGCGATGGGCGAGGTCGGTGTGCGCGGTGGCCGCGATGTCGGTCCAGTTGGGCTCGACGAGCGCGCGGTAACCGGCCTCGACACAGCGCGTCAGGACGGCGCGGGCGGAGCGCTCCCCCGAAGCGAGCCCGTGCAGCCACGCGGCGCGCGGCCTGCCCTGGAACGCGGACATCAGCTCGCAGCGCAGCCGGCTCACGGGTGTCGTCGCGAGCTCCTCAAGGGCGGCACCGATCTCCGTGCGCCGCGAGAGCAGGAAGTCCGGCACTTCTCCCTTGTCGGAGAACAGGTCGAACAGCGGGCGGACCGCCTCGGGCGGGTGCCGCCGGGCGGCGGGCGAGCGAAGGCGCATCAGGGCGCCGACCAGCTCGACGAGCGGGAGCGGCCCGTCTGAGAAGCGCGTCGTCTGGAAGACCGCCGGACTCACGTGCAGTCGAATCAATGCACCCACCACTCGCCGTGCTCGTCGTGTCCGCCCGCGCGAAGTGAAACAAGGGCGCATACACGGCCAGTACAAACGCGGCGGCGACGGTGGCTTAGCATCCCCTCGCACCAGCGAAAAGTGGGGGAAACCGACATGCGACACCTGCGCACTGCCCTTGCGGTCCTGATGGCGGTGACCGCGCTCGGCGCGTGCACCACCGCCCTGCCGGGCACGCCGAAGGCCGGGCCGTCGACCAGGAACGTCGAGGAGGAGCTGGCCGGTACCAAGGAGAGCGACCTGCGCAAGGTGTTCACCAGCACTCCGCAGCAGGTCAACGACTACTGGTCGGCGGAGCGGATGCGTTCGGCCCAGCCGCGCCAGCCGCAGCCGGGCCAGGTCACCGACGTGCCCAAGGACGAGCCGGTCGGCGTGATCATCCACCCGACCTCGGGCCCGGTCGGGCCGACCAAGCCGCTGCCCAGGGACGACAGCGGGGACGTCTGGACGAGGGCGGGGCTCACCGCCACCACGATGGGCCGCCTGTACATGTCCTACCCCGGCGGCTACAACGGGCTCTGCTCGGCCTCGGTGGTGAACTCCGGCTCCGGGGTCATCGTGGCCACCGCGGCGCACTGCATCTGGGACTACTCCGGCAAGCGCAACAGCAGCTGGGCGGAGAACGTCCTGTTCATCCCCGGCGACACCGCCGGGCAGGCCCCGTACGGCCGGTGGACCGCGGAGGCCATCTACGCGCCGGTGGAGTTCCAGCAGAAGGCGAAGATCAACGCCAGCGGCGGCACCATCGGCGAGGGCTGGTCCTACGACATCGCCTACCTGCGCATGCGCCCGGTGGGCGGCAAGAACATCGAGGACGCGCTCGGCGGCCAGGGCCAGGCCTTCGACGCGGCCTCGGAGAGCATCCGCTCGCTCGGCTACCCCAGCGCGCCGCCGTTCGACGGGACCCAGATGCGCAGCTGCTCCTCGCCGACCTGGACGGCCAACCGCAACAACACCTTCACCATCCCGTGCAAGATGACCCCGGGCTCCTCCGGCGGTCCCTGGTACACCCGCTTCGACGACGTCAAGGGCGTCGGCTACCTGGTGTCGACGAACTCCACCGGCGGGTCGACGCAGATGAACGGGTCACTGCTCGGCAAGATCGCCTACGACGTCTACAAGCGCGCCGACGCGGGCAGCTGAGCCGCCTCAGCGCAGCTCGCCGCGCTCGTGCAGCGCGTCGAAGATCAGCTGTCCGGTGCTCGACATCAGCTCCCGCTCCGCGTAGCCCAACCAGCGGATCTCCTCGATCTCGCTGGTGGGCGCGGGGGTGCCGGAGTGCTCTGCGGTGTAGCAGGCCACCGTGACCAGCACACCGTCCGCCTTCGCATCCGCCTGCGCCTGGAAGGTGCCGATGTGCCGGGCGGTCTCCGGCGCGATGGCGACGGCCAGCTCCTCGGCGATCTCCCGCACGAGCGCCTGCACGTCGCTCTCACCGGGATCGCGCTTGCCACCGGGCACGTAGAAGCGCTGCTTGCCGTAGGAGCGCGCGCACAGGAGGCGGCCGTCCTCCAGCAGCACCCAGCCGATCTTGTCGATGACGGTCACGGGTGCTGACCCTAGCGCCGGGTCATCTCGCGCACATAGGCGTTGGCCTCGGGCAGGAACATGAGCACGGCCCCCGTGACGGCCAGCGGACCAGCGGGAAGAAACACCAGCGCGGGCAAGGAAAGCGCGGGCGAGGACACCAGCGCGGTGATCACGAGGTAGGCCAGCACCGGAGCGGCCAGTGCCAGGTAGATCCTCGGGCCGCGCCAGCCGGAGCGGAGGTTGTTCGCGCACCACAGCACGGTGAGCCCGCCGAAGAGCGCCGCACTGTTCGCGGGCGCGGCCGGATCGACGCCGGAGAACAGGTTGACGACGAGGAACAGCAGAGCAAGCACGCCGACGGCGGCCCAGGCGAGCACGGCGGCCTCCACACTGCGGGGGCGGTGCGCGGGCTCGGTCACCCCGATCATGGTAGGCATCGGCACAAGCGGGCTCCGGCAACTGCCTGAGCGAACGCACCGTCCATAATGGGGGGTCGTCACTTCTCGTGGAAGGAGCCCCGTGAACGCCCAGGTGGAAACGTTCGAGTTCCAGGCCGAGGTGCGCCAGCTGCTCCAGCTGGTGATCCACTCGATCTATTCGAACAAGGACGCGTTCCTGCGGGAACTGGTCTCCAACGCCTCCGACGCGCTGGACAAGCTGCGGCTGGAGTCGTTCAGGGACAAGGACCTCGCCGTGGACACCGAGGACCTGCACATCGCGGTCGACCTCGATGCCGAAGCGCGCACGCTGACCGTGCGGGACAACGGCATCGGCATGTCGCGCGATGAGGTCGTGCAGCTCATCGGCACCATCGCCAAGTCCGGCACGGCCGAGTTCCTCAAGCAGTTGAAGGAAGCCAAGGACGCCGCGGGCGCGCAGGAGCTGATCGGTCAGTTCGGCGTCGGCTTCTACGCGAGCTTCATGGTGGCCGACCAGGTCACGCTGGTGACCCGCCGCGCTGGCGAGGACACCGGGACGAAGTGGGAGTCCGGCGGCGCCGGCACCTACACGATCGAGGCCGTCGCGGACGCCCCGCAGGGCACGTCGGTGACGCTGCACCTCAAGCCCGCCGACGCCGACGAGCAGACCGCCGACTACACCTCGCCGTGGAAGGTCCGCGAGATCGTCAAGCGGTACTCCGACTTCATCACCTGGCCGATCCGCATGGTCAAGCAGGGCCAGGTCGAGGAGGGCGCCGCGCCCGAGGTCGAGACCGTCAACTCCATGAAGGCGCTCTGGGCGCGCCCGAAGGAGGAGACGACCGAGGCCGAGCTCACCGAGTTCTACAAGCACATCGCGCACGACTGGGCCGAGCCGCTGGAGACGATCCGGCTGCGCGCGGAGGGCACCTTCGAGTACCAGGCGCTGCTGTTCATCCCCTCGCACGCGCCGCTGGACCTGTTCATGCGCGACGGCAAGCGCGGTATCCAGCTCTACGTCAAGCGCGTGTTCATCATGGACGACTGCGAGTCGCTGATCCCGGAGTACCTGCGCTTCGTCAAGGGTGTCGTTGACGCGCAGGACCTCTCGCTCAACGTCTCCCGCGAGACCTTGCAGCAGGACCGCCAGATCCAGCTGATCCGCAAGCGCCTGGTGAAGAAGATCCTCGCCACGGTGAAGGACCTCCAGGCGGGCGATGCCGACAAGTACGCCAAGTTCTGGGGCGAGTTCGGCAAGGCGGTCAAGGAGGGCCTGGTCGCCGACCCGGACAACCGCGACGCCGTCCTGGAGATCTGCTCCTTCGAGTCCACTGTGTCCGTCGGAGACACAGACACAGCGAAGCAGACCACGCTGCGCGAGTACGTGGAGCGGATGAAGGACGGGCAGCAGGACATCTACTTCATGACCGGCGACTCGCGCTCGGTCATCGAGAACTCCCCGCACCTGGAAGCCTTCCAGGCCAAGGGGTACGAGGTCCTGGTGCTCACCGACCCGATCGACGAGATGTGGGTCGACGCGGTCACCGAGTTCGACGGCAAGCCGCTGAAGTCCATCGCCAAGGGCGAGGTCGAGCTGGACGCCGACTCCGGCACCGACCGCGAGGAGCAGGCCAAGGACTTCGCCGGGCTGCTGGGCTGGATGACCGAGCACCTCGGCGAGAGCGTCAAGGAGGTGCGCCTGTCCAACAGGCTCACCACCTCCCCGGCGTGCGTGGTCGGCGACACCCACGACCTCGCGCCGAACCTGGAGAAGATGTACCGCGCGATGGGTCACGAGGTGCCCAAGGTCAAGCGCATCCTGGAGCTCAACCCCGGGCACCCGCTGGTGACCGGCCTGCGCAAGGCGCACGAGGAGCGCCCCGAGGAGGCCGGGCTGGCGGAGACCGCCGAGCTGCTGCTGGGCATGGCCGTGCTGGCCGAGGGCGGCGACCTCGCCGACCCGACGAAGTTCATCCGCGTGCTCGCAGACCGCTTGGAGCGGACGCTCTAGCGGATGGCTGCGGCCGCGTCTCGGGTGAGGCGCGGCCGCAGCACGGCCAGCGCGGCGACGACGGGGAAGATCGTCAGCCACAGGTTCGGCGCCCACCACATCACGTCGAACTCGCAGCGCAGTGACCAGAACACGAGGGCGTTGAGCCCAGCGGCGTGGGTGAGCGCCAGCGAGAGCAGGGTCAGCTGCTCCGCGCCCGGCGCCCCGGTTCTCAAGCACCACAAGGCCATCAGGCCCAGGACGCTGGCGAACACGTCCAGCACGAGGAACGACCAGTTCCAGTCGACCAGCACGCGCTCCGGGTACGGCGGGATGAGCTGGACCGCCGTCGCGAGCCAGTAGGCCAGGAACCCGACGTCGGTGGCCAGCATCGAGCGTTTGATCCAAGGGTCAGGCATGTCCGGCTCCGTTGAGCGAGAGCAGGACGACTCCGGTGATGATCAGCACGATGCCGACGATGGCGGCCGGGGTCAGGGTTTCCTTGAAGGCGACGGCGGCGATCACCGCGACGGCCGCCGTGCCGACGCCGGACCAGATCGCGTAGACGACGCCGACGTTGAGCGAGCGCAGCGACACGGTCATCAGCGCGAACGCCGCCGCGTAGCCGAGAACGACCACGATCATCGGCAGCAGGCGGAACTCGCGGGAGACCACGCGCAGGGTGAGCGTCGCGACGGTCTCCAGCGCCACGGCGGACGCGAGGGCGATCCAGGCGATCACGAGTCCTCCCGGTCGATCAGCTCCGACAGCAGCGCGAAGACCTGGGGGTGCAGGTCCGGTCCTGGCGGGGCGAGCCCGACCAGCCGCGACAGCCACCAGCCGTCGACGGCCATGCGCACGAGCGTGGCGACGGCCGGGTCGATGCCGTCCTCCTCCAGCCGCTCCTGCCAGCGCGCGTACATGGCGCGCAACGGTTCCAGCGCGCTCGGCTCGACCAGCGTCGCGGCGAACAGCGCGGACACCAGGCGGTCGGAGTCGGAGTCGCCGCTGGGGCTCCACTCCCGGCCGATCGTGGCGGTCAGGTAGGCGCGGGTGACGGCGCGCGGCTGGCCGGGCGTGGCCTCCATCGCGATGTCGAACTCGGCGACCACCCGTTGCACCATTGCTTCGACCAGGGCGTTCTTGCTGCGGAAGTGGTAGAGCAGGCCGCCCTTGCTCACGCCGGCGCGCTCGGCGACGGCGTCCAGGGTCAGGTGCTGGGCGCCGTCGCGGACCACGATGTCGGACGCGGCGTCCAGCAGCCGGGTGCGGGTCTCGGTCATGCCAAAGACTGTACCGTCTGGACGGTACAGTTGGTCCCTCGTTCGGGGAGCCGACGTGTTCCCGGCTCCGGCCCGGGTAACCGCAGCCTTGACCGTTCCCGGCAGAGAAGGAGAGTCCCGTGGGCCTCGGCGACAAGCTCAACGAGCTCAAGGACAAGGCGCTGGACCAGCTCGGCAAGCACGGCGACAAGGCCGAGCAGGGCGTGGACAAGGCTTCGGAGTTCGCCAACGAGAAGACCGGCGGCAAGCACGCCGAGCACGTGCAGAAGGGTGGCGACGCTCTCAAGGAGCAGATCCGCAATCGCCAGACCTGAGCACCGCCGCGTCGCTACGCTGCGGAAGTGATCTTCGAGAACGGCGAGCTGGTCATTCCGCGACTGCTGGACTGGGTGCGCGCACGGCCCGACATCCGGGCCGTGCTGCGCACCGGGTCACGGGCTCGGGGCGAGGCCGACCAGTGGTCCGACCACGACATCGAGCTGTACAGCACCGATCCCGAGCCCTACCGCGACAGCGACTGGCTGGACGGCCTCGGCCCCGTGCTCGCCGGGGTCGGCCTGGACGGCCCGTGGGACAACCCCGCGCGCCTGGTGATCTTCGAGGGCGGCGCGAAGGTCGACTTCCAGGTCGTGCCCGTCGCGCGGCTGCACGAGCTGACCGACGAGTTGGACGACCTGCACGAACGCGGCTACGAGGTCCTGCTCGACCTCGACGGCACCGCCGCGCGCCTGCCCGCCGCCTCCGGTGCGCCCGAGAACGAACTGCCCGACGAGCGGGAGTTCCGCGAGCACTGCGAGGAGTTCTGGTTCGAGCTGGGCCACATCCCCCGCTACGTCGCTCGCGGTGAGCTGTGGGTGGCGAAGCTACGTGACGCGGGCACCAAGGAACTGCTGCTGACCATGATCGAGTGGCATGCGCTGAGCCACTTCGGCCTCGATCACGACGTCTGGCACAACGGCGTCCGCATGCGCGAGTGGGCCGCGCCCGGTGTGTGGGACCGCGTGGACGCGCTGTTCTCCGGCTTCGTCCCGGAGGACGTTCTGCGTGCCGCCTCCGCGACCGGCGCGCTCTTCACCGAGCTGGCCCGCGATGTCGCACGCCGCAACGGTTTCACCTACCCCGAGGCCGCTGAGCAGGCTTTCTGATCACGTGAGCGGAAGCGTGCCGCTTTGGCCTGGTTCCCGCACGTCTTCCTGCCGCACCACCACCGGCGGCCACGGGGAGGCGTCGAGACCGCCGAGCGGCACGGCTCGCGCTGTTCCTCGGCATGACCGTCCCGATCGGCCTGCTCCCGCAACCGCCGGGTTCACCAGTCTTCAAGACCCACGAACCCCCGCCCCAACGGTCTTCAACGACAGCAAACCCTCACCGCGCGGGCGCCCTGGCAACGGGCCTCATCTCAACCACTCAGCAGGCCGCGTCAGGTTTGCAGGTCTTCAAGACCACCCAACCCCCGCCCCAGCCGTCTCCAACGACAGCAAACCCCCCGCAAGACCGCGGGGTTTGCGGCGGTTAACGATGATCAACCAAGGGGTTTGGTGGTCTTGAAGACACCCCAACCCAGCGGCGTTAGGGCCTAGTCCTTGCGGCCGGTGACGGCCAGGCCGATGCCGAGTCCGACCATGGTCAGCCCGGCCGCGCCGCCCATCACGTCCAGCCTGCGCGAGGACCGGCCGAACCACGATCGCGCGGCGCCCGCGAGCACGCCCCACGCGCCGTCCAACGTCAGCGCGAGGACGGCGAAGATCGCGCCGAACACCAGCATCTGACCAGCGACGTTGCCGACCGGGTCGACGAACTGCGGCAGCACGGCGGCGAAGAACACGCCCGACTTCGGGTTGGTCACGGCGACCACGAAGCCCTCCACGAGCGTGCGGCGCCCGCTGATCGGGTTGCCCGCCCCGGCCTCGAAGGCGGCGCGCATCTCGCGGCGCTGCCGGAACGCCTTGACGCCCAGGTAGACGAGGTAGGCCGCACCCACGAGCTTGACAACGGTGAACAGCACGGCCGAGGTCTGGATGATCGCGCCGAGCCCGGCGGCCACGGTGGCGGCCAGGACGAAGCTGCCGATGGCGCCGCCGAGCACGGTCAGCAGGGCGGCGGTGCGGCCGTAGGCGATGGCGCGGCTGATCACGAAGAGCACCGAGGGGCCGGGAATGATGACCACCACGAACGCGGCGAGGGTGAAGGCGAGCACGTGATCCATGCTCGAACACTAAGCGCCACAACGGCTGCGGCGAAGCGATCGGCCCGGCTTCCCGAATCGTGGACACGCTGGACTCCGCCCTGTTCCCGCTCGGGTTCGCCGGTCTTCAAGACCCACCAACCCCCGCCCCAGCGGTCTTCAACGGCGGCACACCATCGGGCCACGGCTGGGTAGGGGACGGTTGACGATGATCGAAACGGGGGTTCGGTGGTCTTGAAGACGCTCAAACCTCGGCGGAGCAGCCGCGAGGGCGCGTCCTAGGATTCGCGGCGATGAGCCCGACCCCTGGCAGCCACCCCGTGCGCTTCGGCACGGCCGAGCTGCTCAACGACCTCGACCGGCCCGACGGCTGGCTGCTCTCCGTCGGCGGGGTCGCCCAGTCCTACGTCGACCTCGACGATCCGACGCACCTGGAGTTCGACTACGTGCGCCGGATCGGCGACGTGATCGACTGCCTC
Organism: Allokutzneria multivorans; assembly: GCF_039537405.1. Lineage (NCBI taxonomy): Bacteria > Bacillati > Actinomycetota > Actinomycetes > Pseudonocardiales > Pseudonocardiaceae > Allokutzneria > Allokutzneria multivorans. The sequence goes on from NZ_BAABAL010000018.1 coordinate 736,297, forward strand.
GGCGAACCCGAAGCGCCCCTGGACGCCGTGCACATCGGCGGGGCGGGATGCACGCTGCCCCGCTACGTCGCGGCGACGCGGCCCGGCTCGCGGCAGCTCGTCGTGGAGGCCGACGGCGACCTGGTCGAGCTGGTGTGGTCGCAGTTCCGCCTGCACGAGGTCGACGGCCTGAGCCTGCGCGCGGGCGACGGTCGCGCGGAGCTGTCCGCGCAGGCCGACGACTCGGCCGACCTCGTCGTGCTGGACGCCTTCGAGCGCGACGCCGTGCCGTCCGCTCTGTCCACAGTGGAGTTCTTCGCGGAGGTGGCGCGGGTGCTGCGCCCCGATGGCAGCCTCGTCGCGAACATCTTCGACGGCCCCGGCCTGGAGTTCACCAAGCGCGTGTCCGCGACGCTGCTCACCGCCTTCGAGCACGTGCTGCTGCTCGCCGAGCCACGCGTGCTGCGCGGACGCCGCTTCGACAACGTCGTGCTCATGGCCTCGGCCGAGCCGCTGCCGGTGCAGACCCTCACCCGCCGCGCGGCCTCAGCCGTCTTCCCCGCCCGATGCGTGGCCCCCGAGGCCGTACAACGCTTGTGCGCCAAGGCAACCCCCATCACCGACGCGGCACCCATGACCGCCCCCACGCTGCCCAGGAACCGCCCAACCCTTTTCAGCTGACCCCCACTCCCGCTTGCACCCCACCGCCCCGCAACACCGAATCGGCCCTGATCGGCGGAAACCCCTTTCACACAAAGGTTTCCGCCGAACCGGCGCAACATTGCGACATTCGGCGAAGCGTGCACACGGCTGAGGAAGTCATCAGTCGACCGGTGGACATCGGCCCGCCCACGCGGAAATAACGTGAAGGGGCACTGTTCACCACGAGGGGGAAACACATGTCTACGAAGAGTTCACTGGCACGGCGCATGGGGAACGTCGCCAAGGTGCTCGCGGTCGGGGGCGCACTCGCCAGCACCTTGTTCGCGGCCGTTCCGGCGCAGGCTTCCGAGGAGGCGAGCCTGCCGACCCGCACCGTCACGAAGTACTACGGCGACGGCAAGGTCACCACCAGCACGGAACCCGACTACGCCAAGGCGAAGAGCGCAGCGCTCCAGGCCAAGGCCGCGTTCTCGTGCCCCGTCGACTTTCTCTGCATGTACCAGCACGAGAACGGCGGTGGCGCGGCCTTCATCCTGGAGGACCCGGGCAGCGGTCGCAACGGGCACGACGACTTCTCCAAGGTCCGCTGCGATTCGTGCGGTGGCTCGTTCAACGACCAGATGTCGTCGTTCGTCAACAAGACCAGCAAGACCTGGTACTGGTACTTCGACAAGGACGGATACGGCGAGCAGCACAACATGAACTGGACTGACAAGCCGTTCAACCTGGTTCCTCGTGAGCACGACAAGGCGTCGTCGGTTTACTCCTGGCGCTAATTCGCCGTACATCCCCGCTCCGCGCTCACGGGTGCGGAGCGGGGCCTCAGCGTTCCTGCGCCGAGGGGCGCAGCAGCAGCTCGGACACGGCGGCGCGCTTGGGTCGGGTGACGAGGTAGGCGACGGCGTCGGCGACGTCCTGGGGCTGGAGCCATTCGAACTCGGCCTTGCTGGCGTCGGTCAGCTCCGTGTCCACCGCGCCCGGCTCGACCAGGCCCACGCGCACGCGGCCGACCAGCTCCTTGCGGATGGAGTCGCTGAACGCGCCGACCGCGTGCTTCGTCGCCGCGTAGACGCTGTAGCCCGGTGCGGTGACCCGCCCGGCCACCGAGCTGACGGTGACCACGTCGGCGATCCCGCGCGGGCCCTCGGCGGCGGCGACCAGGTGCGGCAGCGCCGCGTGGGTGCAGGCGAGCACCGCGAGCAGGTTGATCTCCACGGTCTGCCGCCAGCGGTCGAGGTCGGCGTCCAGCGCGTGCTCGACGAAACCGATCCCGGCGTTGTTGACCAGGATGTCCAGCCGCCCGCTCACCTTCACCGCCTCGGCCACCGCACCCGTCGCCTGGTCGCGGTCGGTGAGGTCGGCGGGCACGGCGAAGGCCCGCCCGCCCTTGCCCTCGATCTCGGCGACCACCCGCGCCAGCCGCTCGCGGCGCCGGGCGACGACCACCACCGTCGCGCCGCGCTGGGCCAGGTCGTGGGCGACGGCCTCGCCGATGCCGCTGGAGGCGCCGGTGACCAGCGCGACGGTTCCGGACAGCTCCTTGATGCTCACCCTGCGACGGTGTCACGGAAAGACGTTGCGCCACAAGCGGTGTAGGTTCGCCGGATGACTGGCAAGCGCGCCGAGAACCGCAGGCGCAACACCGACGCACTCGTGAGCGCGGCGCGCGGGCTGTTCACCGAGCACGGCTACGAGGCCGTCGGCATCGAGGCGATCGCCGAGGAAGCGGGCCTGACCACCGGGGCGATCTACTCGATCTTCGGCGCGAAGCACGGGCTGCTGCTGGCCGTGCTGGACGAGGTCTTCGACCAGCTCGGCGCGGCGGTGCGGCCGTTGGAGCGCGACTCCGAGCTGAGCGCCGAGGAGGTGCTGGAGGGCTACGCCACGGCCTACCGGGGCATCGTGTCCTCGCTGGACGGGCAGCGCGTGCTCCGGCTCGAACTGGAGGCGCTCGCGCTGACCCTGCGCGACGAGCGGATGCGGGAGCGCGTCACCGAACGCGACCTGACCCGTTCGGAGGACGTCGTTCACCTGCTGGCCAAGCGCCGCACGGACTCCGGAGTGCTCGACGAGGAACGGGCGCGGCGGATGGCGGTGGCGCTCACCGCGCTCATGCGAGGGCTGGCCCAGCAGCACGTTCTCAAACCCGGCTCGGTCGAGGAGCGCGTGTGGACCTCCTCGGCGCGGGCGCTCGCTCAGGCATTTTGCTGAGACGTTCTCATGTTTCTACGCATACCCGCAGGTCGGAGCGTTCACTAGCGTCTGCCCTCCATGATGCCTGAGGGGGCTTTCGTGACTTTCACCCGAATGATGGTGGCCATCACCGCGACAACGGCGCTGTTCGCCGTTCCCGGCACCGCCGAAGCCGGGGCGTGCGCCTGGAAACCCACCGCCCTTCCGCTGCCCGCCGGAGCCGTCCAGGCCGAAGCCTCAGCGGCGGACGGACTCGGCGGCTACGTCGGCACGGCCGAGTTCGCCAACAACGAACAGCACGTCGTGCGCTGGACGGGCTCGTCGATCACCGACTACGGCCGCGTTCCCGGGTCCTTCCCGAACGGCCTGTACGCACGCGATGTCAACCGTGCCGGAGTCGTGGTCGGCAGCGCCACCCAACTGGTCTCGTGGGTGGCTTTCCGATCAACCGGCACCACGCTCGCCAAGCTGCCGCTGCCCGCCGGAGCCGGTTCCAGCCGCGCGAACGCGGTCAACGAGCGCGGTGACGCCGTCGGCTGGGCGGTGCTGCCCGACCGCACGCGCAGGGCCCTGCTGTGGCCCGCCGACCGCCCCGACACGGTGGTCGTGCTGGACGGCCTGCCCACCGGCTTCGTCGAGGCGGTCGACATCGACGATGACGGCACCGTCCTGGTCCGCTCCTCCGACGACCAGTTCAACTCCACCTCCTACAAGTGGCGTGACGGCGTCGCGACCGCGCTGCGCAAGCCGTCCGGGGCGAAGAGCACCATCGCGACGGGGATCGCGGCGGGCAGGGTCTCCGGCACCTTCGTCTACCAGGACGACAGCAGGCGCGCCGGTCTGTGGGACGCGGCGGGCACCCCGCAGGCGCTACCGCAGGGCAACCGCGCGGAAAGCCTCAACCGCGCCGGGCTCGTCGTCGGCGTGATCGACGCGGGAGCCGTACCGATCCTGTGGCGCGGCACCACCGTCGAGTCAGTCGTGCGCACCGCTGAGCAGCTGTACCTGGGCAAGGCAGGCGACGACGGCACCGTTGCGGGCTACTACTCGCACTCGCCCAACAACCGCCACTCCCCCGTCGTGCTCCGCTGCTCCTGACCAGTCACGACCGCAACCCTGTCGCGGCCAAGTGGAAGCGCGGACAGGGGTCGGTGAAGGTCGGCGGCAGTGCACAGGCGTCGGTGACGATGTCGTGCACCGAAGTCAGGGGCGCGATGCGCGCGGCCTCGGCGCGGCCGAGGGCGGAGTGATCGGCGAGCGCGACGACTCGGCGGGCGTGGTGGACGAGCGTGCGGATGAGGCTGGCCTGCTCGGGGTCAGCGGCGCTGAGGCCGTCGTGGTCGACGCCGTCGACGGACACCACCGCGATGTCGATCGGCCGAGCGCGGAGCGCGGCTTCGGCCGCCTCGCCGACACAGCCCTGCGCGGGGTCGCGGACGGCTCCGCCGGTGAGCACGACCTTCGCGCCGCCTCGGATCGCGAGGACCGGGGTGAGCGCGGTGGTGACGAGCGTGAGGCCACGGCGCCGTGCCAGGAGCGCGCGAACGGCGGCGGTCGCGGCTCCGCCGGTCGTCGCCACGGTCACGCGGCCGGGCGGCACCAGCACGGCGGCGCGTTCGGCCAGGCGGTGTCGCGCAGCAACGCCATGAATGGTCGAGACACCCATTCGACCATTCATAGCGTTGCGCGGCTCGCAAAGGTACAAACCATTGGCCTCGTCCGAACAGGCGACGCTAGGCTGGCCCGGTGACCGTGCTCGCGCGCCGATTTACCGGCCCCCTGACCCCGAACGGGCGTCGTGGGGCCGGCGCCGCCGTGCCGCGCTGACGGAGCCCTTCGCAGGAGCCCGCGGGTCAGGGGGAGTCGCCCACCCGCTCACTCCTTCCCGGAAGGGGCCTTCGTGCTCACCCCAGAACAGCTCGCCCGCGATCTCGCCGTTCGCGATCTCACTGATCCCGCAACGGGTTCGCACGCCGTCCAGCTCATCCTGAACGACCTCGTCGACACGCTCGCACGGCTGTGGGGCTGCGAAGTCCGTTGGTGCAGAAGCGATCGCGTGGTCAGTATCGCCGACAACTACGACAACCTCGGCTACGACTCCGCGGCGGTGACCCGCGACGCGCGCTACACCCGTTACGTGGACGCGAATCGCATGCTGCGCAGTCATTCCAGCGCGATGGTCCCGGCAGCACTGCGCGCACTCGCCGCCGATCCCGTCGACGACGTGCTGGTGGTGTGCCCGGGGATCGTCTACCGCCGCGATTCGATCGACCGCCTGCACACCGGGACACCGCACCAGCTCGACCTGTGGCGGATCAGCCGGAAACCGTTGGGGCCGCTGGAGGACATGATCGTTGCCGTGGTCGGCGGCGCCGAACACCGCGTCGAGCCGCGCGTCCATCCGTACACAGTGGACGGTCTCCAGGTGGACCTCCGCCACGGCGGCGAGTGGGTGGAGATCGGCGAATGCGGGCTCGCGCACCCCGAAGTCCTGGCGCGAGCCGGACTGGACGCGTCGTGGAGCGGGCTGGCGATGGGACTCGGCCTCGACCGAATCCTCATGCTGCGCAAAGGAATCCCGGACATCCGCATCCTGCGCTCCGACGATCCGCAGCTGCTGGACCTGCTCCCCTACCGCCCGGTCTCCGCGATGCCGTCGATCACCCGGGACCTCTCCGTCGCGGTGGAGGACGACGACCTCGTCGAGGATCTGGGCGACCGGGTGCGCGACGCGGTGGGCGACGACTGCGTGGAGTCGGTGGAGATCGTGTCCGAGACGCCCTGCGCGGAGCTGCCGCCACGGGCGCGGGAAAGGCTCGGAGCACGGGAGGATCAGAAGAATCTTCTCGTCCGAATCGTGCTGCGGCGACTGGATCGCACGCTCTCCGACGCTGAGGCGAACGAGCTCCGGGACCGGGTCTACGCGGCAGTGCACAGAGGCAGCGCGCACCAGTGGGCCTTGGGCCGGAGATCCTAGGCTCCCCTCCGGCCCGCGCCGCGCCGGGACACGGCCACGGTAACCGGTTCGAGTGAGCAACTCTGCGTGACGATCGGAATGGGGTGATGCTGGCCTTCCGCGTACCCTGACGACCGACGGGAGTGCAGATGGCGGTCTCGACGCGAATTTTACTCACAGCGGTGCTGCTGGCATCCGCGACGCTCAGTAGTCCTGCGGCCCTGGCCGACCCGGTGCCCGGCGATACCCAGATGGGCTCGCAGATCGCCAAGCACGAGGGTGTGGCGGAGGGGACCGGACGCGACTTCGGTCCCCCCGTCGACCCGGCGACCGGGGTGGCCGTTCCCGGCATCGACGTGAGCCGCTGGCAGGGCGACGTGGACTGGCGCCTGCACTGGGACAACGGGGTGCGCTTCGCCTACGTCAAGGCGACCGAGGGCACGGGCTACGTCAACCCGCACTTCGGCCAGCAGTACAACGGCTCGTTCAACGTCGGCATGATCCGCGGCTCGTACCACTTCGCGCTGCCGGACCGCTCCTCCGGCGCCGACCAGGCGAACTACTTCGTCAACAACGGCGGCGGCTGGTCGCGGGACGGCAGGACGCTGCCCGGAGCGCTGGACATCGAGTACAACCCGTACGGCGAGAACAAGTGCTACGGGCTCGACCAGCCGACGATGACGCGGTGGCTCAAGGACTTCTCCGACACCTACCACCACCGCACGGGCCGGTGGCCGGTGATCTACACCAGCACCAGTTGGTGGGCCATGTGCACCGGGTGGCACGCGGGCGACTTCAGCAACAACAACCCGCTGTGGGTCGCGCGCTACGCCGCCACCACCGGCGTCCTGCCGCACGCGTGGCGGGTCTACACCATCTGGCAGTACTCGTCGACGCCGATCGACCAGAACTCCTTCAACGGCGGCTACGACCGCCTGGTGGCACTGGCGCTGGGCTGAGCACGGAGGTTCGAGCGGGCGGCGTCGACCTCGCGGCCGGGCACGGTGGTCGGCGCCTCCAGGTGCACGGCCCCGCTGGGCAGGATGCCCGCGCCGCCCGCTCTCGCCATGACGCGCCGCTGCACGAGCACGTCCTCGCCGCTGTGCTCCTCGGGCAGCTCGGCCCAGAAGTCGAACCCGCCCACCTCCTCCAGCCGCGCGCGGTCGAACAGGACGCACCCGCCGACCCACGCGACCTTGTACGCGCGCCAGTCCCCTTGCCGGAGATCCAATCGCTGGGCGAGGTGCGTCGGGTTGGCCGCGTTGTGCAGGGTCCACCGCTCCCACTCCGCCGAGCCCGGCTCCACGAGCTCGGGAACGGGCGGACCGGCCCACTCCTCGTAGGGCTCCAGCTCACCGGGCCGCACGTCGTCCACATAGGACAGTCCTTGTACAGCGCTGCCGACGAACCCGCACCGCAGCAGGGTGATCGCCTTGTGCAGCCTGGCCAGCGTCCCCGGCTCCAGCCACACGTCGTCATCGAGGAACAGTACGTGCGGAGCACGGCCGCCCGCGAGCAGGAAGGCGCGCTGCTGGGCAAGACCGCGACGCGGCAGATTCCGCACCAGGGACACGTGCTTTCCCTTGTGGCGCAATACTCTGACCATGCTCGCTGCGGCAGGGCAGGCGTAGTCCGGGGCGCCGTCGGACTGGTCGCTGATGGTCACCGCGAAGTCCGGCCCCTCCTGTGCGGCCAGCCCGGCGAGCGTCGTGGCCAGCTCGGCGGGGCGGTCGCGGGTGGGGATGAGGACGTCGATCCGGGTCACGACGGCCCGGTGCGGATGCGGTCGATCACGGCCGTGGTGGAGTGGTCGGAGAGGTAGTCAAGGATGCGCACCTCGCCACCGAGCGCGTGCACGATCGGGGTCTCCGGCAGCATCTCCGGGGTGTAGTCGCCGCCCTTCGCGTAGACCTCGGGGCGCAGTGCCCGCAGCAGTTCCGCCGGAGTGTCGTCGTCGAAGAGCACGACGTGGTCCACACAGGACAGTCCGGCGAGCACGGCCGCGCGGTCGGACTCGGTGTTCACCGGGCGCTCAGGGCCTTTGAGGCGCCGGACTCCCTTGTCGGAGTTGAGCGCGACGACGAGCACGTCGCCCAATCGCTTGGCCTGGTTGAGATAGGCGACGTGGCCGCGGTGCAGCACGTCGAAGCAACCGTTGGTGAACACGATCCGCTGGCCCGCCGCGCGGTGCTCCTCGACGGCCTTGACCAGGCGATCGGGTTCGGACAGCGCTTCTTGGTCGCTCCCGAGGCGTTCAGCGAGTTCGGCCCACGTGCAGACCGCCGTTCCCGGACGGTGCACCACGACGTCGGCGGCGGCCTGAGCGAGTTCGGCGGCGGTGCTCAACGGTGTCCCCGCGGCAACCGCGATCGTCAGCGCCGCGACGAAAGTGTCACCCGCACCAGCGGTGAAGGTCTCCGGAGCGGGGCGAGCCCAGGTGCGGTGCGGCGGCTCCTCACCGTCGAGGAGCAGGGCGCCGTCGCGGTCGAGTGTGGCCATCACGGCGCGCGCCCCGGTGAGTTCGGCGAGCGCACCGCGTTCTCGTTCGAGCACTTCCACCCGGCTCCGCGCATCGGAGGGCAGCGGGCCCCCGAGCAGCTCCGCTAGCTCGTTCGCGTTGGGCGCGACCACATCCGGGCTCAGCTCCCGCCACCGCGCCAGCGAGTGCGCGTCGACGACGAGCAGCGGGATGTCCTCGCGCACGGCCTTGATGGCCTCCACGACCTCGGGCCCGAGCACTCCGGTCCCGTAGTCGCACACCAGCACGGCGTCGGCTCCGATCAGCGAGCGGCTCACCGCGTAGGCCAAGCGAGCGGAGACATCGGGTGCGAGCGGGCCGCGATCGCCGTCGTCGACGCGCACCACCAACTGGTCTCCGGCGATGATCCGGCGTTTGGTGATGGTGCGCCTCCCCGTCGCACGGACCACCTGCTCGGTGCGCACGCCCTCGCCACGCAGCGCCGCGACGAGCTGGTCACCGGCGACGTCGTCACCGACGGCGGTCACCACCACGCTCTCCGCCCCGAGCGCCGCCAAGTTCACCGCCGTGTTCGCCGCGCCGCCCGGCACGTGGTCCACTGTGGACACATCGACGACCGGCGCGGGCGCCTCTCGGCAGAGCCGGTCGCAGGTGCCGGTCATCCACCCGTCGAGCAGGGCGTCGCCGATCACCGCGATCCTGGGCCGCCTCGCCGCGAGTGAACGCGGCAGTTCCGGTGTGAGAGCTCGGAGATCGCTCATCTGCGGCCTTCCGCCGTTGCCAGGTGCAGCACCTTGGTCGTGGTCATCTCGTCGAGCAGTTCGGGCCCGTAGCCGTAGCCGGTCCCGCTCGCTCCGCGCGGCTGGGCGGCTCCTCCCGGCGCGCCACCGAAGACGGCGTTCACCTTGACGGTGCCGACCGGGAGTTCCCGCCACGCGCGCTGGGCGTGCGAGCTGGAGTCGGTGAGCACGGTCGCCGCGAGCCCGTACCTTCCCGAGGCCGCCTCGGCGAGCCCCTGTTCGAAGTCGCGCACGACGCGCACCGGCGCTACCGGGCCGAAGGTCTCTTCCGCGAGCACCGCCATGCCGGGGTCGCAGTCCGAGAGCACCGTCGCCGGGTAGTGCGCGCCCGGGCCGGAGGGCATCTCGCCGCCGGCGACGCGCTCAGCTCCGCGCGCCAAGGCTTCCAGCACGTGGCCGTGCACGTGGTCGCGGTGCCGCCGATCCACCAAGGGCGGCAAGGTCGTGCCGGTTGCGATCCGGCTGAGCGCGGCGAGGAACGGCCGCGCGATGTCCTGGTGGACGTAGATCCGCTCGACGGAGGTGCAGATCTGGCCGCAGTTGGCGAACGCGCCGAGCGCGGCCTGCTCCGCCGCCCACTCCGGGTCGACGTCGGAATCGATGAGCAGCGGATCATTGCCACCGTTCTCCAGCAAGGTCTTCGCCCCGGTGCGCGCGGCGGCCCCGGCGATCTCGCGGCCCGTGGCCGTGCTGCCGACGTGGGCGATCACGTCCACGTCGGAGCTGATCGCGAGCCGCGCGCCGACCTCACCGTCGCCGACGAGCGTGATCAACACGTTGGGCGGCAGGTGCTCTCCGAGGACCTCGCCGAGCACGGAGCCCGTGCGCGGACACCGCTCGCTGGGTTTGTGGATCACCACGTTGCCCGTGACGAGCGCGGCGGCGATGAGGCCGCAGGACACCGCGACGGGGTCGTTCCACGGCGTGAGCGCGACGACGACTCCGCGCGGCTCCGGCACCATCATGTCGACCGCTTCGTGGGCGCCGAGCAGGCTGCGGCCTCGGTGCAGCGGCCCCAGCTCGGCGTACTGGACGAGCGTGGCGGCTCCGGCCAGCACCCCTTCGCGGGCTTCGGCCAGATCGCGGCCCGTCTCCTCGTGGTTGAGCCTGGCCAGCTCGTCCGCACGCTCCCGCAGGCTCGACGCGGCGGCGTGCAGTGCCGCCGCGCGTTCAGCGGCAGGAGTGCGCGCCCATTCCGGCAGCGCCTTCCGCACGGCCTCACGGGCGTCCAGAACGTCCTTGTCAGAGGCCGTCGGCAGCTCCCACACGGGCGTGCCGTCCTCAGGGCTGCGGATCTCGATCGTCCTGGCGCTCATGCCGCCGGAATACCCCGCGATTCCCGGTGAACACTTCGTTTGCCGTCGTTCACCGCGGGAAGCCGACAAGATGCCCGCCTTCTCGATCGGACCGCTGTGCGCGCCCGTCCCCGACGTCCGGCGGATCGCCGTGCTGCGCGGTGGTGGTCTCGGCGACCTGTTCTTCGCGCTGCCCGCGATCGAGTCGCTCGCGCTGGCCTACCCCGGCGCGGAGATCACCCTCATCGGCACGTCGGTGCACCGCGACCTCCTTTCAGGCCGTCCCGGCCCGGTCAGCGAGGTGCTCGTGCTGCCTGACCTCGCCGAGCCGCCCGCCTTCGACCTGGCCGTTCAGCTGCACGGCGGTGGGCGGTGGTCCAATCCGTTCCTGCGGCAGCTCGGCGCGCGGGTCACTGTCGGGCCGAACACCCCTGACGCGGTCGCCCTCGATCGGCCGGTTCCGTTCGCGTACTTCCAGAACGAGACGGTGCGGTGGCTGGAGGTGGCGGGTTTCGCGGGCGCGCCGGTGGCGACCTTGGAGCCGTCCCTGGCAGTGACCGAGGCCGATCTGCGCGAGGCCTCGGCCGCGTTGTCCGGGTTGCCCCGGCCCATCGTGACCGTCCACCCCGGAGCCACCGACCCGCGCCGCCGCTGGCCGCACTTCGCCGAGCTGATCACCGGCATCGGTGACCGCGCGAGCGTCGTCGTGGTCGGCACGGAGTCGGAAGGCGCACTGCTGCAAGGACTTCCGGGGCGCGTGCTGAGCGGGCTGAGCATGTCCGGCCTCGTCGGGGTCCTCGCGAGCAGTGCCGTAGTGGTCGCCAACGACAGCGGCCCCCGGCACCTGGCTCAGGCCGTGGGCACGCAGACGGTGTCGATCTACTGGATGGGCAACGTGATCCACGCCGGTCCCGCAGGGCGAGCGCGGCACGGCGTGCACATCTCGTGGACCGCGCGGTGCCCCGTCTGCGGTGCGGACTGCACGCGCCACGACCTCGGCCGGTGCGAGCACGACGCGTCACTGGTCGCAGACGTCCCCGTCGCTGACGTCCTTACCGACACCCTGTCCCGCTTGTGACGACCTAGATCATGTCGCGGAGTGCGGTGTCGGTGGGCGTGGGGTCGATCCCGAACGTTGCGGTGGCGGCGGTGGAGTCGAGGACGAACGGGCGTTGGAACTGGTACTGCACCTCGGGCATCTCGCGCGCGGTGGGGTTGACCAGACCGGCCAGCCGGAGCGCGAAGCCGGGCATCTTCGCGACGCGCGCGGCGGGTGCTCCGGCGAGTTCGGCAGTGCGAGCGGCGAGGGCTCGCACGGACACCGGCGGCGCGGTGGGCACGTGCCACGGCCGCCCCCACGCATCGGGCTCGGCCGCGACGGCGATCAGCGTGCGAGCGACGTCGCCGACGTAGGTCCAGCTGTGCGGAGCGTCCAGATCAGCCGGGATCGACGCGCGGCGGCCCGCGACGACCTTGGGCAGCACGAGGGCGCTGAACGGGGAGAGCGCGCCCGCGCCCAAGTAGTCCGAGCCGCGCACTTCGGCCGTGCGGATGCGACCGGCCTCGTGCGCGGCGAGCTGCGCCTTCCACAGCGACGCCCGAACCTCGCCCTTGACGGAGTTCGGCCGCAGCGGCAGGTCTTCGGTCATCGGCACGTCGACCTGGCCGTAGCCGTAGAGGTTCCCGGTGGTGACGAGCACCGCGCCGCTCGCCTCAGCCGCGTCGACCAGGGCTGCTCCGAGCGGCGGCCAGTCGGTGGGCCAGCGGTGGTAGGCCGGACCCGCGCAGCTGTAGAGCGCGACGGCGTCCTTCACGTGCCCGCCGAGGTCCTTGGTCGCGTCGGCCGCGATCAGCTCGATCCCCGCGTGGTCGGGACCGCCGCCGTGACGGCTGAGCAGGCGCACCCGCTCCCCCGCCTCGGCGAGCCTGCGCGCCACGGACGAGCCCACCGGACCGGCTCCGACAACCACGTGAAAGCCCATGCCCGCACAGTAGTTCAGGGCCAGGACGGCTCCTCCGCGTGGGCGATGACCAGCTCGCGGATCTCGCAGCCCGGCGGCTGGCCGAGGACGTTCAGCACCGCCGCCGCGACGTTCTCCGGCGGGTTGAGCTTGCTCTCGTCCGGCGGGCGGTACTTCTCGTCGCGCTCGTCGAAGAACCGCGTCCGCATACCGCCCGGGACCACCAGGGTCACCCCGACGCGCCCGGCCAGCTCCGACGCGAGCGACCTGGTGAACCCGACCACGCCGAACTTCGACGCGCAGTAGGCGGTCGCCTCGGGCAACGCGCGCAGTCCCAGGGTGGAGGCGATCGTGATCACCTTGCCGCGACTGGCTTCCAGGTGGGGCAGCGCCGCGCGCACGACCGCAACCGTGCCGAAGAGGTTGACCTGGACGACGCGTTCCCAGTCCGATGTGGACACTCCGCCGAGCGGCCCGCAGCTGTCGATCCCGGCGGCGGTCACCACGGCGTCGAGCCCGCCCGCTCGCGCCGCTGCCTCCGCAACCGCCTCCTCGGCAGCACCGCTGTCCGAGAGGTCGACCGGCACGAAGTCGGTGTCGTCGCTCGGCGCGGCCTTGTCCAGCACGAACGCGCGTCCGCCCGCCTCGCGCACGGCCGACGCGACCGCCGCGCCAAGCCCGGCGGCTCCTCCTGTCACCACAACTCGCACAACGTGTCCTTTCAGCCTCAGCCCGCCTCGGCCAGCGCGACGGCCAGCCGGGAGGTGGAATGTCCTGGGTGGTACGGGACCGCGACAGCGCAGCCACCCCACTGGCGCAGCAGCTCCGCCTCGGGCAGTTCCTCCGCGCGGTAGTCACCGCCCTTCACCCAGATGTCGGGTCGTAGAACGTCCACAATGGACTCTGGCGTGTCCTCGTCGAAGACCGCGACCGCGTCCACGCACGTCAGCGACTCCAGCAGCTCGACGCGCTCGCGCTCGGGGTTGATCGGCCGGTCGGCGCCCTTGAGCCTGCGCACAGAGGCGTCGGAGTTCAGGCACACGATGAGGCAGTCGCCCAACGCCCTTGCCGCCGCGAGGGTTCTGGTGTGCCCGGCGTGCAGCAGGTCGAAGCACCCTCCTGTCGCCACAACGGTGCCACCTCGAGCCCGCACTTCCTCGGCCACTCGGCGCGCGTCCCCTCCGTCCACAAAGGACATCGTGGTCGCGCCGACGGAGGCCGCTCCGCCCTCGGCGAGGAAACGCGCGGCGGCCTGAACCGCCGAAGTCACCGCGTCCTCCGGCGTGTCACCCGCGAGCAGCCTGGTCGCGGCGGTGACCGCGAACCGGTCCCCTGCCCCGCACGGATCACTGACCGGGACGTCCGGGGCGGGCACCGCCAACGGCAGGCCACGTTGGTCGAGCACGGCACCCGCCGCTCCCAGGGTCACCACCACCGCGCGCACCGACCACCGCTCCCGCAATCGCCGCGCGGCTCGTTGCGCCGCAGCGATCCCCGTGCCGGTGAGATCGGCCTCGCTGGCATTGGGTGTGACCAGCGCGCAGCCCGGCACCGGTTTCGGGCCGCGCGGGTGCGGGTCCCACACAACGCGCTCCGCAACCTCGGTCAGACACGCGCGCAACCTCCCGTCCCACAACAGTCCTCGGCCGTAGTCGGAGACCAGCACGGCGTCGGCTCCACGCACTGCGGCGAGCATCTCGCCGGTCGCGGTGGGTGCCGCGCCCGGCTCGCCCTCGTCAATGCGTGCCAGTGACTGCCCTGCGCACCGCACTCGCGTCTTCACCGAGGTCGCCGCTCCGGCAGGCCCGGCCACGACCTCCAAGCCGCTCAGCTCACGCCGAAGTCGTTGTCCCGCCTCATCTTCGGCCAGCGCCGTGACCAGCGTGACGTCAGTGCCATCGCGCGCCGCGAGCAGTGCCGCCAAGCCCGCGCCGCCCGGTCGGTACCGACGATCGGCGAGGTCCAGGACGGGCGCGGGAGCGTCGGGGCAGACGCGGTTCACCGTGCCGACGAGGTCGACATCGAGCAGCGTGTCACCCACTACGACGAGCTTCACGACACCCTCCGCTGTTCGTCCACTTCGGACAATGCAGCCTCGAAAGCCACGCACAGCACGTGCACGGCGACCAACTGCGCCTCCTGCACGGAGCTGGTGGAGCCCGGCAGCGCCACGGCATCGTCGACCGCGTCGTGCAACGGGTTCGGCGCGGCTCCGGTCAACGCCCACACCACAGCCCCGGCTTCGCGCCCAGCGCCACTGGCGCGCAACAGGTTCGGGCTCTTGCCCGAGGTGGACAACAGCAGCAGGACGTCGCCGGGGCGGGCGTGTGCGGTGACCTGCCGCGCGAAGACCTGGTCGTAGCCGTAGTCGTTGCCGATCGCGGTCATGCTCGATGTCTCCGCGTGCAGCGCGAGCGCGGAGAACGGGCGCCGATCGTCCTGGAACCGCCCGACCAGCTCAGCGGTGAGGTGCTGGGCCTCCGCCGCTGAGCCACCGTTGCCCGCGACGAGCAACCGCGCACCCGCGCTGAGGCGATCGGCGAGCACGCGGCCCCATCGGCTGAGCGTGCTGGATTGCTTGCGCAGCGAGGACAACGTCACCGTCAGCGCGTCGATGTGATCACGGGCGAGCGGGTCGGGCAGCATTCGCGTCATCGTCGCTCCCCCGCCGTCCGATGCTCGCCGAGGTCGACGGGAACGACGCGCTCGTAGCCACGCACCGTCTCCGAGGCGACGCGGTCCCACGAGTAGCGGCACTCCGCTCGATCGCGTCCGGCTGTGCCGAACTCCTCGCGGCACACCGGATCGTTGACGCAGGAACGCATCGCCTGAGCCAGCGCCGCCGGGTCGCGGGGCGGAACGAGCGTGCCGGTCACCCCGTCGACGACGGTGTCGACCAAACCGCCGACCGCGCTGGCGATCACCGGCACTCCGCAGGCCATCGCCTCCAACGGCACGATGCCGAACGGCTCGTACCACGGCGTGCACACCACCGCGTCGGCCGAACGCAGGAGCGCGGGCATGTCCGCACGGGAAACCTGGCCCAGAAAGGAAACCCGGTCCCGGACGCCGAGCCGCTTCGCGTGTGCGAGCAGGCGGCGAACTTCACGATCTCTCTTCAAGTCCTCCTGGCGAGGCCCACCCGCGACGACGAGTTCGGTGTCCGACACACGGGCGAGCGCGGAGATCGCGGTGTCCACGCCCTTGCGCGGGACCAGCCGCCCCACGGTGACGACGCGGTGCTCCTGACCGCGATCGGCGACGGGGCCGGTCGGCGAGAACGTCGACAGATCCACCCCGCACGGCACCACCGACACGCGGTTGCGCGAGATGCCCATCCGAACCAGCTCGAAAACCTCGTCGGTGCACGTCGCGACGATCCGGTCCGCAGTGCGGCAGAGCAGGCGCTCCACCGCGAGCCGCTCGCTCGGACTGGTGTCGGCGGAGCCCTGGTACCGGTGCTTCACCACACCGAGCGCGTGGAAGGTCTGCACGAACGGCACGCCGAGGTCCCGGGTGGCGAGCAGCGTTGCCAGCCCGGACATCCAGAAGTGCGCGTGCGCCACGTCGGGCCGCTCGCGCGTCCAGTGCCGCCGGAGCACGTCGCCGAACTCGCCCATGTACGGCAGCAGCTCGTCCTTGGGCACGAACTTCGCCGGTCCGGCCTCCACGTGCACGACGTCGTAGCCCTGCGGAGCGCGCACCACCTCCGGCAGATCCGGGTCATCTCGGCGCGTGTAGACCGTTGTCTCGTGGCCGAGCCTGGTCAGCGCCGCGGACAGCTCCGCGACGTGAAGGTTCTGGCCTCCTGCGTCGATGCCCCCGAGCGCGGCCAGCGGACTGGCGTGCTCGGAGATCATGGCAACTCTCATCTCGTCACCTCCTCAAGGTGTTCACCCGGCGACTCGGTCGAGCAGCCGGCCCCAGTTCTCGACGAACGCGTCCAGCCCGTAGTGCGCCAGCGCGAACTTCCTCGCTCCCCGGCCGAGCCGTGCCGCCAGCTCCGGTTCGGCCATCAGCAGTTCCACAGCGGCAACCAGCTCGTCCACGTCGGTGGAGACGAATCCCGCCTCGGTGGAAACCGCCCTCGCGGCCTCGGTGGTGCCCAGGGCGACCACCGGCATGCCCAGGTGCATCGCCTCGATCAGCGACAGGCCGAGCGAGGTCCAGCGCGGCGTGTGCACATATGCGCGGCGGCGCGCCAGTTCGGTGTGCAGCCGCTCGGTCGGCAGGTCGCCGACGGGTGTGACGCGGTCGCACCCCAGCTTCTCCACGAGCCCGTCCAGGCCCATGCCGAAGACGTCCAGCGGAGCGGCTTCGGCGAAGCGCGGCACCAGATCCGTTCCGGTCACCCGCCACCGCCGCACCGGCTCGTTGATCACCACTCCGGCCCTGGCGAGCTCTCCGGTGTAGCGCTCCCCCGGATCGACCACACCGTGTTCGATCACGGTCGTCGGCGTGGACCCGCAGTCCCACATCAACGCGTTGAAGTGCGTGACGTGCGCGATGAGCACGTCGTCGCGGTCAGCGAGCGGATGGCGTTCGACCTTGGGGGTGTTGTGCTCCACGAAGATCTTCGGCACGCGCGGCCCGAGCCACCGCTCCGCCAGCGCCAGCTCCTCGATCCTTTGCAGCACAACGACATCGACGTCGGATGCGGTCAGCTGCGCCGCGTCAACCTCGCGGGCGGACTCCGGCCAGTCGCGGCCGAGCCGTCCCGCGCCGAACGGCCCGCCCTCGGGCAACGTCGGCAGCAGGTACTCGTGCGGTCCCCGGACGAAGGAGTTCATCCAGCCGCCGTGCACGTGCCAGACAAGGATTCTCACGACGCCACCACCTGGAGCTCGTCGACCGCCGCGACGACCGCGTCCGGGGAAATCGTGTTCAGGCAAGGATGTCCGGGAACCGGGCACTCGCGGGCTCGCGTGCCCCGGCACTCCGCCCACTGGTCGCCGAAGAGCCGGACCTCGACACCGTACGGCGCCCACCGGCTCGCCGGGACGACGGGCGAGAACAGCGACACCACCGGAGTTCCCACCGCTGCGGCCAAATGCGCGGGTCCGGTGTTGCCGACGACGACGGCCTCCGCGCCCGCCAGCACTCCGGCGAGTTCGGCGAAGCTCGTCAGACCACCGAGGTCGACTCCGTGATCACCCGCCACCCGCGCGGTCAGCTCGCGCTCCCCCGGCCCTCCGGTCACGAACACGTGGTGTCCAGCTTCCACCAGCGCGACAACGGTTTCCGCACACAGCGAGGGCGCCCAGGCCCGTGCGGGGACTGAGGCTCCGGGGTGCACCACGACATATCCGTGCGGCCCGTCGAACTTCGGCGGCACCTTCACGCGGAGCAGGCCGTCGTCATCGATCGGAAGCGCGAAACCAGCCGCCTGCGCGACGTTCAGCGCCCGAACTGCCTCGGGAATGTCTTCATCTTCGCGCAACCTGATGTCCAGCAACGATCCCGCGTAGTCCACTGACGTGGCCGCGATCCGAGGCAATCCGGCAAGGCGCAACAACAGCGCGAGCGGCAACGGCGACTGGTGGAACGAGGTGAGGACGAGCGCGACATCACATCGTTGCGCGGCAACGTGGTCGACGAGGTCGTGCACATCGGCCGGATCGAGCTGCGGCGGATCGGGCACCACCCACGGGCACGTCCACTCGATGATCTCCGAGACGCCGGGCAGAAGTTCGGCGGCCTGCCTGCCGTGAGGGCCGCACAGGAGCGTGACCTCACCGCTCGCGGCAGCAGCCCGGATCGCGGGCCCTGCCAACAGCACATCGCCATCGCTGTCCAACCGCGCAACGAGCACCCGGGTGCTCATGACAGCACGAGCCGAACGGCTTCAGCCAGGTCATCAGCGACAACGGGAGCGCGCCGCACCTCATCGGGCAAGGTCCTCGGGGTGGGGACGAGGACGGAACGCGCTCCGGCGCGCTCGGCGGCCTCAACGTCGGCACCGATGTCGCCGACGACCACAGTCCGCTCCGGCAGCACACCCAGCTCGGAGCAGGCGGCCAACACCATCCCGGGTTCCGGTTTGCGGCACTGGCACCCCTGCTCCGGCGCGTGCGGGCAGAGCTGCCAGCTGTCGAACCCGCCGAAGACCTCCTCCACCCTCGCGTTGACCGCGTCGACCTCGTCCCAGGTCAGCAGTCCCCTCCCGATGCCGGACTGATTGCTGACCACGCCGAGCGCCAGGCCGCGCGAACGCACGGCGGCGACCGCGCCGACAGCACCGGGCACCGGGAGCACCAACAACGGATTCCCGTTGTAGGGAACGTCTTCCACCAGAGTGCCGTCGCGATCGAAGAGAACGGCGGCGATTTCCATAGTGTCGGTGGTTGCCCCAGCGGTGCGGGGTAAACGCAGAGGGCGGAACTACTACTCTCCGTGCCCGCTTCTTCCCCCCTCCTCCCAGGAGTACAAGATGATCATCGCGTTGCGCGCGCTGAAGCTCGGCGATTTCCTCGTCGCGGTACCGGCTTTGCGCGCGCTGAAGCGTCACTGGCCGGAGGAGCGCCTGCACTACGCCGGTCCCGGCTGGCTGAGCCCCTTGGCCGAGCTGACCGGCTGCATTGACGAACTGCTCCCGACTCCGAGGCTAGAGCCCTTGTCCGCCAAAGCTTTTCGCCCGCACGTGGCGGTGAACCTGCACGGTGCGGGACCGGAGAGCAACCGTGTGCTCGACGCACTGGAGCCCCAGCTCAGGATCGGGCACGGACCGGGTGGTCCGGAGTGGCGCGAAGACGTCCACGAGCGCGAGAGGTGGTGCGCGATGCTGACCGCGCACGGCATCCCCTCGGACGCCGACGACTTCCGTCTCAACGCTCCCAACGACCCCAGTGGTCACCTCGGCGCGGTGGTGCTCCACCCCGGCGCGGCGTACGGCAGCAAGCGCTGGCCGCCGAGTCGGTTCGCGCAGGTGGGAACCGCGCTCGCCCGCCAAGGCCACGAGGTCGTGGTCACCGGCGGCCCCGGCGAGGACGCTCTCGTCCAGGAGGTCGTCGACCGCGCCGGTCACGGAGTGTGTGCGGCGGGCCGGACGAGCCTGCCGGAGCTGTGCGCGCTCATCGCCGACGCATCGCTGGTGATCTGCGGAGACACGGGGACCGCGCACCTGAGCTACGCCTTCGGAACTCCCTCGGTCGTGTTGTTCGGTCCGGCGCCGGCGTGGCAGTGGGGTCCTCCGCCGGGGACTCCGCACGTCGTGCTCACCGCCGCCGAGCTGCGCAGGGGCGACGCGTTCGGCCAGGAACCCGACCCGGCCCTGCTCGCGGTGGACGTCGATGACGTGCTGGCCGCTTGTTTGGACGCACTGTCCCCGGGAATCCGACGCGCAGGAGGTGAGCGCCATGCCCGGTAAGGAAGCCATGCCCTCAACGCTGAAGCGTTCGTCGAAGAAGGCTCAGCGCACATGGGTCAAGTCGCACGACTCGGCGGTGGAGAGCTACGGCGAGGGCGAGCGTTCGCACCGCGTCGCGTACTCGGCGTTGAAGCACACGCACGAGAAGGTCGGCGATCACTGGGAAGCCAAGGACCACAAGGGGCCGTCGGACGAGCAGGCCGCGCGCCACTCCGGGGGCCGCAAGGGCAAGACGGCCGGTGGCGTGGATGCCAACGCCAGCAAGCAGCACCTCTACGAGCAGGCGAAGAAGCTCGACGTGCCGGGACGCTCCAAGATGACCAAGGACGAGTTGGTCGAGGCGTTGCAGAAGGCCAACGACCGCAAGACCGCGAAGGCCCGGTCATGAGCAGGCCCGGCGAGATGCCTCCGGCGGAGAGCGGCGTTTCCGGTCTGTCGCACCACGAGGAACCGCCGCCCCGCCCGAGCGCGCACCGACTGTGGATCGGCGTGCTGATCGGCGGGACGGCGGCCTTGGTCGTGCTGATGGTCCTCCAGATGTTCGTGCTCTAGAACGGCCCCAGGATCACGCTGGCGGAACGCGGGTTCCCGTCGTGCACCAGCGACTCGAAGTGGCCGACGTCGTCGAAGGCGAAGCCGTAGGCCTTGCCGTCCACCATGTTCGCGTGAATGATCTTCGAGTAGTGGTCGGTGATCGCGCGGGTGTAGAACTCCGACGGGTTCACCGTGGGCTGCGTGTGCAGGAAGCCCAGGGTGGAGCGGTGCAGCGCCGCGCACAGCGTGCGGGCGATGGCACCGATGTCGTTGTTCGGCGCCGCGAGCCGGCCGTCGCAGCCGAAGATGTCCTTGGAGGTCGGCTGCTGGAAGGACGCCACGCGCGCCCCGGCGGTGTTGGTGAAGTGCATGACGCCGCCGCCGTCGGTGCGGCCGATGAACTTCCTGCCCGGCTCGTTCTCGTAGGGCACCACGGTCAGATCGGTGTTGCGGTAGGTGTTCCAGGCGCTCTGCGTGTAGCTGTCGAAGTAGTTCGCGCCGAAGATCCCGGACTCGATGCCCAGCCTCGGCGCCAGCGCGCGGACCCGCGTGCCGTCGGGGCGCGTGTGCACGAGCTTGCCCCAGTCACCGCTCTGGTTGCGCAGACCGTCGAGAATCTTGTTGCGGCCTCCTGAAACCAGCTCGCCGGTCTTCTTCACCTGGCCGGTGCTCGCGGTCACCTCCACCGCGTGCGGCACGCTGAACATGTCCACCTGCGAGGAGTTCAGCCAGAGACCGCCGTTGTTGTAGGTGAACTCGCTCCAGTCGAAGAGGATGTTCCGGTTGGGGTCACTGGGGTTCCACGGCGCGGGCTGGACGAGGCCGTCCGGGGTCAGGAAGAACTTCAGCTTCTCCCCGAAGGACATGTACAGCCGACCGCCTGCGAGGTTGATCGGGATGTTGAGCGTCTTCGACCCGCCCTGGCCGGGTCCGGCGATCGACACGTCCGGCGCGGGCACCGGCGGGTTCCCGCCACCGGACCACGGCGTGAACGCGCCCGCCGCGTTGACGTGGCCGAGACGGCCGTTGAAGACACCGAAGACGTAGAGGTGGACCTGGTCGGCGCGGCCGGAGTTGTTGGTCACGGTCAGCGGCAGCAGGCTCGGCGCGGCCTGGGCCGGGACCGCGGTCAGACCAAGCAGGACCGCGATCGCCGCCAGCCACGAGAACAGTCTCGTTCGCAAGGGTCACTCCTCGTTGAGTGAGGGGTCGGGCACACGAGGCGGCAGCTCCCACCCGATGCGAGAGCGCTCTCATCGTGACCGCGCGCCAATCCCCTGTCAACGTCCGAAGGTCGTTCAGAGACCCGCCCTCCGGCGCTCGTCGGCCGTCAGCGGAGGTTCGGTGAGCGCCGGGGCGATCGGCCCGCGCAGCACGTCGAGCAGCACGCCCGGAGCCATCAGCGAACTCATCGGCTTCGCCAGCATGAAGGCCCCGACCATCGCGTCGTAGACCCGCGTCCGGCTGACCGCCGTCCTGCTCATCCGGTCGACGAAGGCGCGGCGCGCGAGGTCGCGGCGGGTAGGGCTGGCTCCTCGAACGCCCGGGAAGTGCACGTCCTGCCCGGCAGCCATGTCCCAAGCCCCGACGCCGATCCCGCAGATCACGCGCTGCGCTCGACGCGTCGACCCACCGGCGGCGAGCACCGAGCGCAGCACGTGCGCGCCGTGCGCGGCGACGGACATCCCGTGCCCGTACACCGGATTGAACGCGGCGACCGAATCTCCCAGTGCCACAAAGCCTTCCGGCAGCTCCAGCTCGTCGTAGCGGTGACGCTGGTTCGCCGTGGAGCGGCTGGTGTAGATCTCCGTGAGCGGCTCGGCGTGTTCGATCAGATCACCCAGGATCGGGTGGCGCGGCCCGGAGCGCACGAAATCGGTGTAACCGTCCACTGTGGTCGGTGGCTCGCCGCCTCGGGTCCCGGAGACGGTGACGATCCAGCGCCCGCCCTCGATCGGCTGCACCGCTCCGCCCCTGCCCGGTCCGGGTCCTCGCGAGTCGGCCTGCATGGTGATCACCGGGAAGTCGCGTCGCGCGGCAGCCGGGGCTTGGAAGATCCTTGTGGCGTAAGCAAGGCCCGAGTCGATCACTTCGGTCCGAACTGCGCCTGCGCCCAGCTCGGCGAGCCACTTCGGCGCGCGCGTACCCCGTCCGGCCGCGTCGACGACGAGGTCCGCCTCGATGACGCCGTCCGGCCCGCGCACTCCGCGAACCCGCTTCGCGTCGCCGATCAGCTCGGTGACCGGGCTTTCGTCCCGCACCTGCACGCGCGGGTCCTTCGCCACGATGTCGCGTGCGACCCAGTCGATCAGCGGGCGCGAGGCTCCGACCAGGAACTGCGCGCCGGTGCGCCTCGGCATCCATCCCGCCGTCGTCATCGCGACGAGGTCGCCCGGGGCGTTGAGATCGTGCGCGCCCTCCGCGTAGACGCGCGCCAGGAAACCCGGGATCAACGCGTCGATCACCCGCGCTCCGCCGGAGAGGAGCAGGTGCGCGTGCTTGGCCTGCGGCACGCACTTGCGCAGCTCGGCGCCTGCGGGAAGCGCATCTCGTTCCAGGACAATGATTTCGTCGAAGCGGCTGTTGAGGGCCGCCGCCACGAGAGTGCCTGCCAGTCCGCCACCGATCACTACCGCACGCGTGCTCATCGCGCCGATCGTGCCGGACTTCCACGCGATTCGACTGCGCCCCGGCCGATCAGCTCAGTGCTTCCACCACTTCGTGGGTGGTGAGCCTGCGCTCGCTGACGTAGTAGAGCATCGCGCCCGCCGCCAGGTGTGAAGCCCAGCTCGGGTTGACCACGAGCGCTCCGTCCGCGTCCCTGACCGCCAGCACGAGCGCGCCGTGCTTGCGCCCCAACGCGGTCTGGCAGTGCTCGACCGACACCGCGCCCAGCGAGTCGGGCAGGCGCACGGAGTAGGTGTTCGCGCCGCCGTGGGTCATCAGGTCCGCGTAGACCTCCGCGATGCCCGGCGAGGTCAGCTCCTCGGTGATCATGCGCGGCGTGTGCCACGGCACGCAGTGGATCTCCGCGTCCACGTAGTGCAGCAGCGTCGCGCGCTCCATGTCCCGCAAGGCGACCACGACGTGCGCTTCGGTGTTCAGGTGATCGACTCCAACCGCTATCGACAGGGCTTCGTTGTCGTCACGGGCGTCGACGAGCACGGCCGCCGCGCGGTGCACACCGGCCCTGCGCAGCACGTCCTCCTCGGTCAGCTCGCCGCGCACGAAGTCGATGTCCTGCGCGGGCATCGGGTGTGTTGCGACCTCGTCCCAAGCGCACAGCACGATGCGGTGCGAGCCTTCGGCTTCGGCGAGGAGCTGCGCGATGATGCGCTCGGTCCGGCCGGGTTCGTAGCCGAGGACGACGATGTGCCCGGAGGCGGTGACGGTGTTCGTGCCCTGCATGCGGCGTCCCCTCGATCGCTCCAGCACCGATGTGAGCTTGGTGAAGACCGTTGTCAGCGCGGCGATCCCGCCGACGATGACGTAGGCGCCGACCACGTGGCCGAACCCGGTCTTCGGGTAGAGGTCGCCGTAGCCGACCGTGGCCGCCGTGACCACGAAGTACCACCAGTACTGCGCGGGTTGGACCAGCTCGCTGCCGGGCTCGGCGAGCGTCATCAGCGGCCAGCTGGTCGTGAAGACGAACGCGATCACCACGACGGGCGTCAGCCAGCTGCTGAGCACGGCGAAGCGCGTGAGGAGTCTGGTCAGGAACAGCGGCACGCGCACAAGCTAAGAGCGCGCCGGGATGATCGCCAGCGGAAACGGCTCAGGTGAGCCGCTTCGTCATCAGGATGTTCACCTCGCCGTAGCCGAGTTTCGCGTAGAGCGAGCGCGCGGCCACGTTGTGTCCGTGCACGTTGAGCTTGATCGCGTCCACGCAGAGCGCGCGGGCTTCGGCCTCGGCGGCTCGCATGATCGCTTCGCCGTGGCCCTTTCCGCGTGCTCCCTCGTCGACGTGGATGTCGTAGACGTAGGCGAAGCGGCCGGTGCGCTCGTCGCGTTCGGCGATCCAGAGCGTGCCGACGACGGAGTCTCCGTCGCGGGCGGTGAAGTGGTGGTGTCCCGGTGTGGTGCGGCCTTGCGGGAGGAGTTCCGCGTACTCGGCTTCGGCGAGTTCCTGGGCGCGCTCGGCTCCCCAGTTCCCGGCTTCGACGTTGATCGCGGCGTAGTTCTCGATCGAGCGGCGGCGGTACGGCTCGTACTCCGCCTCGGTCATCGGGTGGAGCCGGACCCCGCTCTGCTCTCCGGACATGCTGTCCAGCCTACAAAACGGGGCCCGGCGCCGACTCACTTCCGGGCGAGGGTGGCGATCTCGGCCGGGCTGAGGGCCCGGTCGAAGACGCGGACGTCGTCGACGGCTCCCTTGAGGTGGTCGACCTGGTTGCCGCCGTACTGGCCCCGGCCGATCACGGTGTTACCGGTGGACTTCGCGACCATGCACGCGTTCTGCTCGGCGGCCTTGGCCCCGTCCACGTACAGCGACAGCGTGCCCGCCTTGGCGTCGCGGACCCCGGTGAGGTGGTACCACTTCCCCACCTCCGGCTTGGTCGGCGACAGCGCGCGCAGGCCGACGAAGCTCATCGCCCAGCGCTGTTCCTGGCCGGAGTACTGGAGGAAGAAGGCGCTGTCGCGTCCGGTGTCCTGGCTGACGACGGTCTGGAACGCGCCCCCGGCCTCGTCGAGCTTGACCCACGCCGACACCGAGTAGCTGCTGGAGGTGTCGACCTGGGTGGTGCCCGTGTCGGCATGGCCGTTGCCCGCGAAGGACACGGCGCCGCCGGTCACCCCGCCCGTCCAGGTCGCGTTGGTCAGCGCCGCGTGCGCCTTGCCGACCGCGTCGGTGGCCGTGGTGCCGCCGCCCTCGTCGAACTTGTAGGCGTGCACCCCGTTGAGCCCCGGAGTGCCCGGCCCGGGTTCGGGTTGCCCGCCCCCGCTGCCGTCCGCGCCCCGGATGACCTCCTCGTTGACCGCGCGCACCTGGCCGAAGTCCATCTTCTTCACCTGTCTGTCGTAGGTGAAGAAGCCGTTGACCTCGTGCTCCACATCGGTGATCTGGGTGTAGATCGCCCCGCTGATGGCGCAGCCGCGCGCGGCCGCCAGCACGTCCTTCTGGTTCTGCACGTAGCGCTTGGTGAGGGTGTCCTTGTCCTTCACCATCTCGTAGGCGTGGCCTTCGCCGAACCACATGTGGCCCTCGACCTCCAGGCCGTAGCCGCCGTGCTCGCCGTCGATGGCGGCGCGGGTGGCGTCCGGCATGGGCTTGGCGGGCCCGGGGTAGGCGTGCCAGTCGAGCACCTGGCCCTTGCCGGAGTCGCCGAGCGAGTCGCAGCAGTTGACCCCGCTGTGCGCGTTCACCGGACGGCTCGGGTCCTGTGCGCGGACGGCGTCGGCGATGCGGCCGGTGGCCTGCCGGTCCCATTCGCCCCAGCCCTCGTTGAACGGGATCCAGCCGATGACGGAGGTCCAGTTCTTCTTCTGCCGCACCAGTTCCTGGAGTTCGCGCTCGAACTGCTGCTGCGCGTCGGCGGGAGGACGGCCGCCGGTCTTCATCGACGGCATGTCCTGCCAGACGAGCAGGCCGAGCTTGTCGGCGTGGTGGTACCAGCGGTCCGGCTCGGTCTTGATGTGCTTGCGCACGGTGTTGAACCCGAGGACCTTGTGCTGTTCGAGGTCGAAGCGCAGCGCGGCGTCGGTGGGCGCGGTGTAGATGCCGTCCGGCCAGTAGCCCTGGTCGAGCGTGGACATCTGGAAGAGGATCTTCCCGTTGAGGGTCAGCCTGAGCTTGCCGTCCTTGCCGCGCGTGCTGCCGATCTCGCGCATTCCGAAGTAGGAGGAAAAGCGGTCGACGGGCCGATTTCGGTCCTTGACCACGACATCCAGGTCGTAGAGGAACGGTGTGTCAGGCGTCCAGAGCTTCGTTTGCGGTACTGGCAAGCTCATCGGCTGGTCGGCCCGGCCCTCGGTCCTGCTGACCACCCGGCGACCGTCGCGCACCACGGCTTCCACGGTGTGACCTGCGGCGGAGCCTCCGGTGTCGACCGTGAGCTTGAGGCTGCCGGTCCGCAGGTCCGGCACCATCTCCAGCGTTTCCGCGCGGGCGGGAGCGACGGGCTCCATCCAGACGGTCTGCCAGATCCCGGAGGCACCCTCGTAGAAGATGCCCCGGTCCGGGACGAGGCGCTGTTTGCCGACCGGCTGCCAGGTCGCGTCGGCCCGGTCTTCGACCCCGACGATCAGTTCCTGCGGCCCGGACGCGGTCAGCGCCGAGGTGACGTCGGCGGAGAACGCGCCGTAGCCGCCTTGGTGCGTGGCCACCTGCTTGCCGTTGACCCACACCACGGCCTTGTAGTCGACCGCGCCGAAGTTCAGCTTCAGCCGGTTCTCCCCGATCTTCCAGTTCCGGGGAACGGTGAAGGTGCGGCGGTAGAACATGTTGTCCTCGTGCCGCTGGATGCCGGAGAGCGCCGACTCCGTGGGGTAGGGCACCAGGATGCGCTCGGCGAGCGGCTTGCCGACCGGCGGCGCCTGCCCCGGCGCGGCGCCCGCGAACTCCCAGAGGCCGTTGAGGTTCTGCCAGTCCTTGCGGACGAGCTGGGGTCGCGGGTACTCGGGGAGGGCGTTGTCCGGTCCCACCTGGTGGGTCCACGGGGTGACCATGCGGGGCTTGGCCGGTGACCACTGCGGCGCAGCGGCCGTCGCCGCGGAGGTGGTCATCAGCAGGGCAGAGGCTAACGCGGCCGCGGTGGTCAGGAACCGCGGAACCGCTCTTCGGGATGACAGCACTGTCGAACACCCTTCTCAGGAGGACCAACAGGCGGATGCAGGCGGCTGGGGCATCGACCGGAGCCCATTCCACAGTCGTGGACGAACAGGTGTCAACGCCTTCGATCAGCTTTCATCAACTTTGAACACCCACACCGCCGATCGGCCCAATGGCGAGCGGTTCGGTGTTGTTTCCTGTTCGACTGTGCCGGTCAGTCCTCGTAGGTGATCACCGGGTGTCTCGGGTCCCGCGAGCAGGCGAAGACGTAGAGGGCGCCGAGGCTGCCGAACTTCCAGCCGACCGGGTTGACCGTTTTCGGCTGGTGGGAGCACGTGCCGTGCGGGAACTCGTAGGTGTCCAGCCCGATCAGCGGCCGCCGCACCTCGGAGCACTGGGGGCAGCGCAGCAGGTGGTGCGGTTCCCCGCCGTACCAGGTGGTCCACCCGCCGACCTTGCACCCTTGCGCGAAGGTGGCCGAGAGCGGGTGTTCGTCGATCCGGCACGGGTCGAGCACGCAGGGCTTGGCGTGGAAGTGGTCGTCGTCGTAGAGCGGGCGCGGCGGTGGCTCCGCCGTCACGTCGGTGACGTCCTTGGAGGCCCGCCAGATGACCTGCGCGCCCGGCCCGTCCAGGGTCCCGCCCGGGCAGACGAGCACCTGGAGCAGGTCGGTGCCCCTGGGGAAGGGCAGGCTCGGGAAGTCCTTGCGGTAGAGCTGGAGCTCGCTGTAGGCCGGACTCGGCCACGGCTCATCGGCTGGCCACAGCAGGGGTCCGCCGATGTGGCTCTGTCCCGTTCCCGGTCGCCCGGGGGACGGGTGCAGGCGCATGGCGGGCAGTGCGACGGAGACGAGGTCCGCGTTGGTCGGCTGGTTCGTGGGCTGCACAGTCCGAAAAATACGAACGGATCGAGTTTGCCACGTAGGCAATCCTTCACCCGTAAGCAGCAACTTCGCCGCGACTTGTTCGTCCACAGTGGACGTCTCCCGCCCCGTCAACACGGATGTTGCGCATCGGCTTCTGATCAGGATCGACCCAACGCGGCGGGATGAAGGTCGGGATGCCGCGTTGGAAGGTGATCTTCCAGCCTTCGTCGTGCATCACGTGATGGTGATGCGAACACAACGACACCAGGTTGTCGATCTTCGTGTCGCCGCCATGAAGCCAGTGCACTACGTGATGAGCTTCCGTCCACGCCGGAGGCCGATCACAACCAGGGAAGGCGCATCCTTTGTCTCGCACCGCCAACGCTTTGCGCATGGCTGGGGTCGCGGTGCGATGGTTGCGTCCGACGTCGAGTGGTCTGCCTTCTCCGCCGAGGAGGACCGGGAGGATGTTGGCATCGCAAGCGATCTGCCGCACGAGGCGCGCGGTGATGGGGTCGCCCCAGGCGGTGTAGCCGGTGCCGAGGCTGGCCATCAGATCGGCGTAGGAGATCGTGACGATCACCTGCGGTCGTTCGCCCCCGTTGGTCGGCAACACCTTCGTCGCCAACGCCAAATCGATCACCTCCGCGAAAGCATCCGCATACCGCTGCTCCGTCGTACGGTCATCGCCAGGACGTTTCTTGGCCAGGGCATGCATCAGGGCCTGGATCTTCTGCCCCGTCAGCGTGTCGAAGCTGCCGATCAGGTGCAGATGGCCGTGTTCGTTGGTGCCCATCTTCACCGACCGCTGCGCCACACCTTCCTTCTCATCCCGATAAGTGCCTTCGGGGTCGCAGTGGGCCCGGGTCACCTTCGCCGCATACATCAACTGCCGGGGGTTGAGGCGGGGCGCGTGACGACACAGCTCCCTCTCCACCGCCTCCGCCTTCTTCACAGGCACCTTCGCCACCGTATCGGCGATGATCTGCGCATGCCGGGCACTGATCACCCCCGCATGCAACTTCTCCCTCACCCTCTCCAACGACGGCAGTTGCTTCACCAACCGACTACGCCGACTCGCATCCTCCGGCGCGATCTTCAACGCGGCACGCAACAACACCGCCAGATCCTTACACCCTTCCCGCGCAGGCAACCCCTGAGACTCCGCCTCAGCAGCGACCTCGATCGCCGAAGCAGTCACCAGGTTCAGGATCGTCTCGTGCTTCCGTAGGTGGTCCAGCAGTGCATCACCGGTCAACCGATACGCATCCCGCTGCCCCAGATGCACCTTCAAGGACTCGATCATTGCGTTGGTATCAAACAACTTTCTCCCCCTCACCCCTCCTCTCTATTGTCTCAAATTCGAAGATCGAGATCCTGTCCCCATAGAGTGAATCACGTTGAGCCACAACAGTTTCCGCCCGTCGACTCCGTCGACATCACCCCACAAACAGCCACCCACAACGAAACCGCCAGGCGCCCGCGAAACGGTCGGCTTTACCTGGGGAGCGCGTGCCATACGCTTGCTGGCGTGGGCCGGTGATCCTTCACCGTGCCCGCCCGGCCCATGACGGCACGCGCAAGGGGCCCCAGGTCAAGCCGACCCCCGCGCAGGAACCCCCGCGCTCCACGCACCCAACTCAACCTGGAAGCGCAGCCGCACCCCGCCGGAAAGAGCTAAAAGCTCCAGCCGTTCCCCAGCTGGAAGCCCAGCCGTCCCCGCCCCGGAAGCCCAGCCGTTCCCATCCTGGAACCCCAGCCGTACCCGACCTGGAAGCCCAGCGGTACCCGACCCGGAAACGCAGCCGCACCCCGCTGGAAGCCCAGCCGTCCCCCGACCAGGAAACCCAGCCGTCCCCAACAGGAAGCCAAGCCGCACCCGGCTGGAAAGAGCTAAAAGACACCAACGCCAGGGTTCGCAGCGGTTAACGATGATCAACAGGCAGGTTCGCTGGTCTTGAAGACACCCCAACCCCGGCGGCCCCTCCCGCCCCCGCTCACCCCGGATGCGTTGGGGTGAAACCAGCCTGCTCCACCGCCGAAGCCGGATACGGCGTCAACCGGCTCTCGGTGAACAACCCCCAGTAGAACTCGTTCATGACCGCCACGACCGGCGCGTTGCGCATGACGATCTCCGCAGCGGCCGGGGGTAGCTCAGCGGGCAGCTCCCCCTCAGCGCAGCGGCGGATGTAGGCGTTGCGCGAAGCGGGCTCAAGACCGGTGTAGGAGGACACGAGCCAGTTCACCAGGCGCATCGTCACGTACACCTCGTCATGGCTGGCGTTCAACCGGAGAAAGGCCTCCTCCTCAGCCGACAGCTCGAAACGCGTTGACGTGGCCAGGCCGAGGTCGGCGAAGTACACCGAATGCCCGTCGGTCAACATGTTCCCGAAGTGCGCGTCGAAGTGGTAGAGCCCGCGCGAGTTCATGAACGCCGCCGTGGAGCGCAGCTGGGACTCCACAACCGCAGGGTCCTGCTTCGAAAGCCACGTGGCGAAGTCACCGGGAAGGTACTCCTGGAACAGCACGACGCTCACCGAAGCACGCGCCTTGGCCTCGATCCGGGAACGCACAGCGGAAGAGCCGTGCCAGAACTCCACGGTCTCGTCCACAGCGTCCACAGCGGACGGCGTAGCCGACAAAGGCAACAGCCGCCAGTGGTACATCAGCGGAAAGTTCTCCCGCGAACCGCCGAGCACCCAGTTCGTCGTCATGGTGTTCGCGGCGACCTCGCGCCACACGTTGAAACCCGAAGACCCGACAGTGGAGTTCGGAGTCCCCACCCCGTACTGCAAATACGGCGGAATGCCGTCGAGATTCGCGGTGGACAGCACGTTCGAGCGCTCCGCATCGGTGACCGGAATGCGCTTCACGAAGACACGGACGCCCTCGACCTCCATCAGCGAAGCGGTGCCACCGATCCCCACGCTCAGCACCGAGGCCGCCTCCACCATCGAAGCCAGCCGAGAATCGCTGAGCAGGGTCAAAGCGGTGGACACTGAGCCGTAGTCGGCAATGCGCGCAGACAAGGTCACGCAGACGAAGCTACGCGAAGAACAACGATGAGGTAGCCGTCGCACCACGCGGCGTCGCCGGTCGCATCCGAGACGGCGGAACGGGAGCGCAACGCGGAGCGAACGAGCGCACTCGCCGAAAATCCCTGGTGCGAAGCGAAAAGCACCTTCCCAGAAGCATCCAGCAACGCCACGGTCCCGCGAATGTGCCGCGAAGCCCAGACGCAACACGCTTCCCGAGAGGCGGCCGAACTGAAATAGGCGGAAACGACGTCCTGAGCGGAACAAGGGCGAGCCAACGAGGACAGCAGCACTGCGGCGGCGAACGCGTCGCAGGCCTTTTCCTGGAACAGCAACGGGTTCGCGGCCTCGAACGTGCGCTCGCCGAGCGCGACATCGGTCTGCTGGAGGTGGTGGCCCAACTCGTGCAGCGCGGTGAACGCGCGTCGCCGGTGCGACAGCGAGCGGCCGATGAGCAGCGTCGGCGGGGTCAGCTCCGGGTGGTAGCTGCCGGACACCGCGCACCCGGACTCGCCGAGCTGTTCCTCGACGAGCCGCACGCGGATCTCCGGCCACGAGGCCAGCTCCACGATCGGATGGGGGCGCAGCCGCCGCGCGGCTCCGGGCCACCTGCGGTCGAGGACCGCGAGCATGGCCCGGACCTGCGCGGACACCAGCGATCGGGTCAGTAGTCCTCCCTCGGGGGTTCGGGGTCGGCCGGTCGGTTGAGGAACTGCCGCACCCGCCCGCGCCAGTCGGGTGCGGCTGTCCCGGTCTGCCTTCCGGCCAGCGCGAACGTGCCGTAGCTCGCCGTGAGCCGGGCAGTGGCCTCGTCGACGCCGTCGCGCCCGGCCACCTCGGTCCACGTCGTGCGCCAGCGCGGGTGCTCGACCTCGGAGACCAGCTCCGGGGGCAGCGCGAGCACCGCCTGCGTGACGTCCTCGGTGGACAGTCCGGTCTCCGCCGCCACCACCGCCGCGAGGTCGGAGGTGAGCGGCCGGGTACCGCTGAGCAGCTTCATCACCTCGTGCTGCGGCAGGCCGAGCGCGGTGCGCAGCAGGTCGATCTTCGGCCCCTTGCCCAGCAGCGCGGCCAGGGTGATCGGGGCGTCGCCGGGCTTGACCACGGGCAGCGCCGGGGCCAGCCGCAGCCGGTCGAGGGTGTCGTCCAGCTCCGCGCGCACGTCGGCGGCGGGCTCCAGCGCCGAGTCGATGGCGCGGCCTCGGCGGGTGCCGGGGGGCACCTCCTCGGCGGGCACCGGGACGGCCGTCGCCGCCCAGTGCACGATGTCCTGTCCCCACCGCTCCACGGGCTGGTCCAGCACGCGGATGGGGACGGGGCCGGTCAGCCCGGCCCACAGCGTCGCGGGCACTCCGGAACCGTTCCGGGACTCGTCCACGACCAGGCAGAGGTCGTCCTCCGCCGGTGGGTCGAGGGTGACCGGGGCGCCGATGACGTCCCGGCCCTCCACGCTCAGGATGAGGACGAGGACGCGGTCCCCGTCCCATCTGGCCCGCCACAGCTGACCGGTCTCGATCTCGTTCCCGGCGTGTCCGCCGAAGGAGTTCGCCGGCCCTCCCGCCTGCTGGAGCAGGTCGAGAAAACGCTGCGGCAATCCCGGGTCACTCATGGTGCACTCCCGTCCTGGTCGGCCATTCGGGGTCTGGCATCCCTGACTGACGGCACAACTCGTCATTCGTCCGGTATCCGGTGTTCACCGTCCGTTCTTGCAGAGCCAGATCACCTCGCGGGCCACGGCGCTGGCGTCGCCGCTGTCGCCGATGAGCTGGGCGAGCTTCTCCTTGAGCCGCTTCGCCCGCTGGTAGGCCTGGCTTCGGCCGATTCCCAGCAGCGCCTGGATCGCCCTGGGGTTGTCCAGGTAGGGCACGATCTTGCGCTCCCTCGGCGCGAGCATGCCCACGATCTCGGCGGCCACGACCGCGGCCTCCAGCTCCTGCTCGGCCGCGACGACCTGCTCCTCCGGGGTCAGCTCGTCGCCGAGGTCGACCGGGGTTCCGGCGTCCTCGTCCAGCGAGATCACCACCGGGTCGAGCACGACCGGGAAGCGCGCCAGGAAGACCACGACGAGCTGGCCCAGTTCCAGGCTGCCCCCCGCCGCGGCGAGCACCGCCTTGGCAACGGCGGCGATCGAGGCGGAGTCGGCGACCGGGGCCCTGCGGGTCTCGCTGGACCACTTGGGGATCTTCACGTTCGGCACCCCGCGCGCGGCCTCGACCAGGTGCTCGAACTTCCCTCCCCACGGAGCGCCACCGCTGCCCGCCAGCCGCCACCTGCCCGCTCCCGGCTCGGTCGCGGGCACCTGTTCGAAGTCGGAGGTGGTGGAGAGGACCTTCTCCAGTGCGCGGCGCAGCGCGCCGACCGCCGTCGTGCGCGCGCGGTCGACCAGCCACCGCCGGATGGAGGTCCGCAGCAGCTTGCCGAGCGAGTCCTCGTCGGTGGCCAGCGCCAGCAGGTTGGCGGTGACGGGCTTGATCCGGTCGACCAGGAACTCACCGAGCAGGTCCTCCAGCTCGGCGGGCTGCCAGCCCTGCTCCGGGGTGAGCGCCGGAAACCTCCGCACCTCCTCGCTGAGCAACCGGAGGGTCAGCGCGAGGCACAGCGGCCCGAACCGGCGGTGTTCGCGTATCTCGTCGTAGGCGGACATGACGCCCCCCTCTCCCTCTCTCCACATCGAACATACGCGCGAAGTGACGGTGAGGAACTGCTCTTTTACGTTGAGTTATCCGACCGATGTCGGATCGTTTGCGATCACTGCAACCACCGGGTGAACCACCCGCGACTCCGCCGCAGCACGTCGAGCTGGTGCGCTCGTTCGGCGATGCTGTGCGGCTCCCTTGGATAGATCACGTACTCATGTTCGACACCGTGCGCCAGCAGTGCTCGGTGGAAGTACTCCCCTTGCGCCAGTGGGACATTCGGGTCGACCTCGCCGTGCAGGATGAGCACCGGGGTGGTCACTTTCGACGCGTGCGAGACCGGGCTCAGCGCGTCGTGCCGGTGCGGGCCAACGCCTTCCCAGCCGGTGCTGCCGCCCAGCGTGCCGTCGTACTCGGCCATCTCACCGGCGCCGATCATCTGGCCCCAGTCGCTGATGCCCGCGAGCATCACGCCCGCGCGGAAGCGGTCGGTCTGCCCGACCGCCCACGCCGTCATGAAGCCGCCCTGACTGCCGCCTCCGATGCCGAGCCGCTCTGGGTCGGCGACGCCTTCGGCCACCAGCAGGTCGATCCCGGTGACGATGTCGGTCCAGTCGTCGATCCCGACCGCGCCCGCGACGCTGGCGGCGAACTCGTGCCCGTGCCCGGAGCCACCGCGCGGGTTGGGCATGAACACCGCGAAGCCGGCGGCCGCGAGCCATTGTCCGGTCGGGACCCAGTGCACGGTCAGCTCGTCGGCCTGGCGGTAGTACGGGCCGCCGTGCACGATCGTGACCAGCGGGAACGGCCCGTCGGCACGGGTCTTGCCCGGCGGGAGGACGAGCAGGCCGTCCAGGGCGAGCCCGTCGGATGCCTTGTACGCCAAGCGCTCCTGGCGTCCCCAGGTGATCCCCGCCAGCTCGGGACGCATGTCGGTGAGGCGCGCGTACGGCCCGGCCTGCGGTCCCGCGTGGACCTCGATCGGCTGGTAGCTCGTGCTCATCACCGCCGCGACGACCTCGCCGGAGGAGCTGGTCGTCAGCGAGTTCGCGAATCCGTCCACAGTGGACACTTCGGTGAACTCGCCGCCGGAGAGCCGGTACAGCGCGGTGTCCAGCCCGTCCGCGAACAGCGCGAGCAGTCCGCCGGTGGCGGGCGCGGCGAGGGACTGCGGGCACACCGGCATCCCCGCGCTGAGGTTGCGCATCTCGCCGGAGAGGTCCAAGGAGATGACGGCCTCGCCGCCGACGAGGGTGGGCGGCGTGGTGGCGAGCAGCGCGATCCGCCACTCGTCCCCGGAGCGCCACCAGGTCAGCGCCGACGGCGAGGCCGGGGTGCCGCCCAGCTCTCGCGCCTCGCCGGTCTCAAGATCGAACAGGTGCACCCGGGTGTCGCGGAACGCGGAGGAGACCTCGGGATCGACCTGGGTCAGCAGGGCGAGCGCTCCGCCGTCGTGGCGCTGCGCCAGGTGGGTCACGTGCCGGTCCGGCAGGCCGACCGGAGTGCTGACCTCCTTGTCCGCCAAGGAGAGCAGTCGGAGCCGGGCGTTGCGGACGCGCTCTCCGTACACGCGGGCGTCGTCGCGCTCGCGTTCGCGTCGCTCGTCCTCCTCGGTCGGCTCGTCCACCGCCGTCAACGCGACCGTCGCGGAGTCCGCGAGCGGCAGGTGGTCGCTGATCCCGCTCTTCCACGTGGTCAGCGCCTCGGCCTCGCCGCCGTCGATCCGGATGCGGTGCAGCTGCCGCTTTCCCCACTCGGCGCGGTCGGAGAGGAAGTAGACGGTCCGCGAGTCCGCCGACCACTTGGGCGCGGTGTCGGCGGCGGTCCCGGCGGTCAGCCGGCGCGGCGGCGCGCTGCCGTCGGCCGCCACCACCCACAACGCGCTGACCGGGTGCTCCCCCGCCTTGCTCAGCGGGTGCGCGGGGTAGACCACCCAACGACCGTCCGGCGAGATCACCGGGTTCCTCGGCACCTTGCCGTCGACGATCAGGTCAGCTGTCAGTTCGGGCACTACAAGCTCTCCTTCGGAAGGGCGCGCGGTTTGAGGGTCACTCCGGGCAGCGCGGGCGCGGGCAGTCGCTGGACCACGCCCGTGTAGCCGTCGACGCTGCCAAACTGCTCGGACTCTCCCTGCCACGCTTCACGAAATGCGACGATCTCCTCGTGCGTACGGCCGACGAAGTTCCACCACATGAGGATCTGCTCCTGGAACGGCTCTCCGCCGATCAGCAGCAGACGCGCGGGCTCCGCGCCGTGGTTCACCAGCTCGCACTGTGACGAACCCGTTGGCAAATAAGCAAGGTCATTCAGGTTCAGCTCAGTTCCCGCGACCGAGACGCGGCCGGAGTCCAGCAGAACTCCGTGCTCGAAGTCCGGGTCGACCGGTAGCTCCACGCGGGCGCGCGCGTCCAGGACGATCTCCGCGCCGACGAGAGGCGTGAACGTGGTGACCGGTGACGTGCTCCCCGCAAGGCTGCCCAGGAAGACGCGCAGCGACGCGCTCTCGTACCGCACTGGCTCCGCGATGTAGCTGACGAAGTCGCGCGCGGTGTGGCGATGCGCTTCCGGTAGCGCGACCCACAGTTGGACACCGTGCAGCGGCACCGCCGTGGAGGCTGTGGAGACCTCGGAGTGGCAGATGCCGTCGCCGCTGGTCATCAGGTTCAGCTGGCCGGGGCGGATCAGCGCGTGGCTGCCGAGGCTGTCACGGTGCTCGATCTCGCCGCTGAACAGCCAGCTCACCGTCTGGAGCCCGGTGTGCGGGTGCGGCGCGACGTCCATGCTGACCTCGCCGGGGCCGTAGTGGTCGACGAAGCACCACGCGCCGATCAGCGACCTGTGGCGCTGCGGCAACGTGCGGCGCACTGTCATCGCGCGCGGTCCGCCGAGCGGGACGTCCCGCGCTGTCAGGATCTCCACCTGGTCATTCCTCTCCGGAGAACCGGCCCCACGCGGTCTGCCGCGTGACACCGAGCGCCTCGCCGATGCGGCCCCAAGCCACGCCGCGCTCGCGCAGCCTCGTCACCCAGATCCGCAGTGCGGCGTCGACCTGCTTCTCCACGGCGGCCACGCGCGGCAGCGCCTCCAGCATCTCCTCGTCGGTCATCTGCGTCGAGTCGGGCCACTCAACCGGCGCCTCCGCCGAGCTGGCGATGATCTCCACGCACATGCCCACGCAGCCGTCGCAGATGAACACCCCCGGCCCGGCGACGACCTTGTTGACCTCGGTGTGGTGCTTGGCGCAGAACGAACAACGGGTTTCCACAGTGACCTCCTCGCGTGTCAGGTCCAGCCTGACACGTCAGGGCTGCCCTGACAAGCTCCCCGTGATCTCAACCGAACGATGGATGCGGACCCCAGCGCTCGCACGATGTCCGCGCACCGGTCCGCGCACGACGCTGATCGACATGAAGAAGGACGTCGTGGTCTCGGTCAGGGACCTCCGCAAGGCGTACGGCAGGAAGGTCGCCGTGGACGGAATCTCGTTCGATGTGGTGCGCGGTGAGGTCTTTGGTGTGCTCGGCCCGAACGGCGCTGGGAAGAGCACAACCGTCGAGTGCGCGGCTGGTCTGCGCGAGCCCGACAGCGGCACCGTGCGCGTGCTCGGGCGCAATCCCGCTACCGATCCGTCTGTGCGACACCGGGTCGGTGTGCAGCTCCAGCACGCCGTACTGCCGAGCCGCATGAAGGTGCGCGAAGCGATGCAGATGTTCGCGTCCGCCTATCCCCGGCACGCGGACACCGAGACGCTGCTGGCCGATTGGGGGCTGGCCAAGCACCACGGCACCGCGTTCGCCGCGCTCTCCGGCGGGCAGAAGCAGCGGTTGTTCATCGCGTTGGCGTTGCTCGGCGAGCCGGAGGTGGTCGTGCTGGACGAGCTGACCACGGGGCTCGATCCGGCCGCGCGGCGAGAAACGTGGTCCTTGGTAAGGACATTGCAAGCGCGAGGCGTGTCCGTGCTGCTCGTGACGCACGCGATGGACGAGGCCGAGCAGCTGTGCGATCGGCTCGTCGTGATCGCGGGCGGTCGCGTGGTCGCCGCGGGCACCCCTGCGGAGCTGCGCGGCGCTCACCCCAACATGGAGTCCGCCTACCTGTCACTGACTGAGGAGGCCGCGTGAGGATGCGTCCTCTGTTCGTGCTTACGCGCGTGGAGTGCGCGTTGTTCCTCCGCGAGCCCGCAGCCGTGTTCTTCACTATCGCGATGCCGTTGGCGCTGCTGTCCCTCAACGGCGCCACGGGCAACCGTCAGTACATCGACGCGATCATCGCCGGGTACCTCGTGTACGTACTGACGACCTCTGGGGTCATGGGCTTGGCCGAGACGCTCGCGGACTACCGGGACAAGGGAATTCTGCGCCGCATGCGCGTGAGCCCGTTGCGCCCGTGGCAGATCCTGGGCTCGCACGCGCTGATGAACTTGCTTATAAGTGTGCTAGGCGCGGCGCTGTTGATCGCAGTCGCTTCGACGTTCTTCGGATTGTCACGGCCTGCGTCGATTCCCTTGGTACTACTGGTGTCGGCGGCGGCCGCGTGCTGCATTCTGGCGCTCGGGTTCCTGCTGGGCTCCGTGCTCCCCACCGTGCGCATGACGCAGGCTGTGGCGGCTGCGCTGTACTTTCCGTCGATCTTTGTATCCGGCGTGTTGCTACCGCGCGAGGCGCTGCCGGAGTTCGCGCGGCAGATCGGCGACGTCATACCGGTCACCTACGCTGTGAACGGGATCAGGGCAGCGTGGGCGCACGGAGTGCTCGACGGCACCGCGCTCGTCGTGCTGCTGGGAACCGCAGTGATCGGTACGGTCATCGCGCTGCGCACGTTCAGGTGGGAGTCACGGTAGGTGGAAGAGCGCCTGTGGGAACGGGTCGGCGTCCTGCACGCCCTGCTCGTCGCGATGATGGTCGTGGCGGCCGTGATCACGCTGTCCGACACACGCGTGTCCGGTTCGGACCAGGTGCTCGTGCTCGGCCTGTCCGCCGTGGCGTTGCTGTGGCACTGGCTGATGGTGGCGCGCCATCCGGAGTGGTGGACCCGCGTGCTGCCGATGACCGTGTACTGGACCGGCGCGACTGGTCTGGTGCTGGGCATGGTGTCGGTGCACCAGAGCTATTCCGTCGTGCTGTACGCCTTGTACCCCTTGATGTTCGTGACGCTGGACTGGTGGGGACTGCTGCCCGTCGCCGGCGTCACCGGCGCGGTCGCTTGGCTGCTCGCCGGGCCGTCCGCGCCGCGCGGAGTGCTGCTGAGCGTGCTCAGCTCCACGGCCGTCGCGTTGCTGATCGCGCTGTTCGTGAACGCGTTGCTGCGCCAGCACGAGAAGCTGCGAGACACCCGCGCTGAGCTCGCCGTCGCTTCGCGGCATGCCGGAGTCCTTGAAGAGCGCGAACGCCTCGCGCGCGAACTGCACGACACCGTGGCGCAGAGCTTCACCAGCATCGTCACGCACCTCGAAGCCGCCGACCAAGCGTTCGACGACCGCGCTGAGGACGCGCGCGAGCACGTCCTCACCGCGCGCAGCACGGCCCGCGAAGGGCTCGACGAGGTCCGTCGCTCCGTACAGGCACTGCGGCCGGATTTGTTGGAGGACCGTTCGTTGCCACAGGCGCTCGAACGCACACTCACGCGGTGGTCGGCGACATCCGGAGTGCGCGCGGAGCTACGGACGACCGGCTCCGTCACCGCGCTTCACCCCGAAACCGAGACCGCGCTCCTGCGGATCACCCAGGAGGCATTGACCAACGTGGCGCGGCACGCGGGCGCGAACCGAGTGATCGTGTCACTGTCCTACCTCGGAGACACAGTGACCTTGGACGTGGACGACGACGGCGCGGGCATCACTTCCGTGCGAGAGGGCGGATTCGGCTTGGTGGGCATGCGCGAACGCATCGAGGGCGTGGGCGGCGAGCTGACGATCGAGAGCGAGCCAGGACAGGGCACCACCATCGCCGCGTCGGTGCCGTCGTGATCCGGGTCGTGGTGGTGGACGACCACCCCGTAGTGCGCGACGGACTGCGCGGAATGCTTGCGGGACAAGCAGACTTCGACGTCGTCGGCGAGGCGGAGAACGGCAGGGTCGCACTGGACGTCGTGGCCCG
This sequence comes from Allokutzneria multivorans, assembly GCF_039537405.1. Lineage (NCBI taxonomy): Bacteria > Bacillati > Actinomycetota > Actinomycetes > Pseudonocardiales > Pseudonocardiaceae > Allokutzneria > Allokutzneria multivorans. Next base: position 775,923 of record NZ_BAABAL010000018.1, read on the forward strand.
CGAGGTGCCCGACGTGGTGCTGATGGACCTCCGCATGCCCGTGCTCGACGGGGTCAGCGCGATCGAACGGCTCCAGTCCACGCATCCGTCAGTGCAGGTGCTCGTGCTGACCACCTACGACGCGGACACCGAGATCGTGCGCGCGGTCGAGGCCGGGGCCACGGGCTGCCTGCTCAAGGACGCGCCGCGCGAAGTGCTGTTCCGCGCTGTGCGTGCCGCCGCGCGCGGGGAGTCCGTGCTCGCACCTGAGCTGACCGCGAAGCTGTTCGGCCGGTTGCGCGCACCGAAGCAGGAGTCGCTGACCGAGCGCGAGATCGAGGTCCTGGCCCTCGTGGCGAAGGGCAACACCAACCGCGCGATCGGCCGCGAACTCTCGATCTCCGAGGCGACGGTGAAGACGCACCTGGTGCACGCGTTCACCAAGCTCGGTGTGGACGACCGCACCGCCGCCGTCACCGTCGCACTCGAACGAGGCCTGCTCCGCTTGAACAAACCCCGCCGCTAGGCGGCTTCCAGGACGAAGAAGAGGAAGCAGAGGAACGCCTTGCGGTTCTTGAAGTCTTCGGGGAACAGCTCGTAGGCCTCGGGGGCCGGGTGCGGTTCACTGATGACCGACGTCCGGAAACCGGCCGCGGTGAAGGCGTCGGTCATGGCGTGCAGCGGGCGGTGCCAGCACGTCAGCATGGCCTTCTGCCCGTCGAAGACGTACTCGTCGACCCACTTCTCGACCTCGAAGTAGTTGCCGTCGGGGCGGACGAACTTGTAGACGGTCGGGTGGTTCACGGCCAGGATCAGCCGCCCACCGGGCTTGAGCACCCGACGCAGCTCGGCCAGCGGCGCGTCCCAGTCCTCGAAGTAGTGCAGCACCAGCGCCGCGACGACGTCGTCGAACTCGCCGTCGGCGTACGGCAGCGGCTCGGTCAGGTCAGCGACCCGCAGGTCGACGTCGTCGCCGAGGCGCTCGCGGGCCAGGCGCACCATCGTGGAGCTGAAGTCGAAGCCGGAGACCTCTGCGCCGCGCTCGCGCAGGGAGGCCATGATGGGGCCGGCGCCGCAGCCCGCGTCGAGGATCCGCCGTCCGGCCACCTCGCCCGCGAGGTTCAGGATCGCGGGCCGCGCGTAGTAGTTGTTGATGAGGCTGCGCTCGTTCTCCCTCGCGTAAGCCTCGCCGAAGGAGTCGTAGTCGTTCTCGACCGCGTTCTCGACAGCGTCTTCAACAACTGTGGAGTGATCAGGCATGCACTCCACCATGGCACAGCGGAGGTGTCGCGTGCCGGAGCTTCAGATGCGGCTGAACCGGACAAGACCGGACAGGGTGCCTGTAAGGCATTGACACCCATGGGGCTCCTTGGTGAAGTCCAGTCACCTTTGGACAACGTTGTCATCAAGGAGGTGCGCTTGCATGTGGGCTTCCCGTAGGCGGGGCGTGGCCGGGGCGGCGGCGGGCATGCTGCTCGCCGGGCTGCTGTCAGCGACCGCGCACGCCGCTCCGCCGGTCGACGGGGTGGAGCTGGTCAACCCCTTCATCGGCACGCAGAACTTCGGCAACACCTTCCCGGGCGCGAGCGCGCCGTTCGGCATGGTGCAGGTCAGCCCGGACACGGGCGGCCAAGGCGGCTACGACTACCAGCAGGACTCGATCTACGGCTTCAGCCAGACGCACCTGTCCGGCGTGGGCTGCGGCGTCATGGGCGAGCTGCCGATGATGCCCACCACCGGCGCGGTGAACACGGTCGACCACAACGCCTACAAGTCGAAGTACTCGCACTCCGACGAGGAGTCCACGCCGGGCTACTACCGCGTGGGGCTGGCGAAGTACGGCGTGAACGCGGAGCTGACCGCGACGCCGCGCACCGGCTGGCAGCGCTACACGTTCCCCGCGACGGGCGAGGCGAACGTCCTGTTCAACACGGGCAAGGCGAACCAGAACGTCTACGACTCCGAGATCCACATCGTCGGCGACCGCACCATCGAGGGCCGTGTGCTCGCGGGCGGTTTCTGCGCGGGGCGCGACAAGCACACCGTGCACTTCACCGCGACCTTCGACCGGCCGTTCACCGCGCACGGCACGTGGCGCGGCTCGACGATCACGCCGGGCAGTCGCGACGCGGCGGGCAGCGGTGGCAACGGCGGCTGGGTGAGCTTCGACGCGAAGACCGACCGCGACGTCGTGGTGAAGGTCGGCCTGTCCTACACGGGCCTTGAAGGCGCGCGGAAGAACCTCACTGCGGAGACCGCCGACTCATACGACTTCGACGCCACGCGCGCGAAACTGCGCCAGGCGTGGGTGGAGAAGCTCGGCGCCATCAAGGTCACCGGTGGCACCACGGAGCGACAGCGCGCGTTCTACACCTCGCTTTACCACGCGCAGATGCACCCGAACGTCGCCGGTGACGTGGACGGCCGCTACATCGGCTTCGACAACAAGGTGCACACGGCGTCGGGCTACACGCCGTACCAGAACTTCTCGTTGTGGGACACCTATAGGCCGCAGAACCAGCTGTTGCAGGTGATCGAGCCACAGGTGGCGCGCGACGTCGCGTTGTCCGTCATCGCGATCGGTCGCGACGGTGGCTGGCTGCCGCGCTGGGCGCTCGCAGGCAGCGAAACCAACATCATGACCGGTGACCCCGTGGTGCCGTTCTTGGTGGAAGCGTGGTCGAAGGGACTGCTCGCCGGTCACGAGGCCGAGGCGTACGCGTTGATGAAGACCAACGCCACGAGCACTCCCCCAGCCGACTCGCCGTACAACGGGCGTTCGGGCGTGGAGTACTACAAGAAGCGCGGTTACATCCCGTCCGGCCTCAAGCTCGGAACGGACTGCGCGCACAAGGGCGGCGACAACGACTGCAAGCACCCTGCTTCGGCGACGATGGAGTACGCGGCGGCCGACGCGTCGCTCGCGCTGATGGCGGAGAAGCTCGGTCACCGAGCAGACGCGCGCATGTTCGCCGAGCGCGGCCAGTGGTACCGCAACCTGTGGGACTCCTCGATCGGCCAGTTCCGCCCGCGCACTGTGGACGGCACCTGGATGACGCCGTACAACCCCGTCGACGCGGGACACCAGTTCCACGAGGGCGGCGCGCACCAGTACCAGTGGCTCGTCCCGCAGGACCCCGCCGGGCTCGTCGAGCTCATGGGTGGGCGCAAGGCGACGGAAAAGCGACTCGACGGCTTCTTCGCCTACGACAAGCTGTTGGCGGACCCGTCGGGCACCGTGCGCAAGGACTGGATCACGCAGCCCTACGACTACTACGGCAAGCCGACCTACAACCCGAACAACGAGCCCGACCTGCATGCGCCGTACATGTACCTGTGGGCGGGCGCTCCGGCGAAGACCGCGACGGTCGTGCGCGCGGCGATGACGTTGTTCACCACGGGCCCGGACGGCATGACCGGCAACGACGACCTCGGCACCATGTCGGCGTGGTACGTGTTCTCCTCGCTCGGCCTGTACCCGACGATGAACGGTGCGACGTTCCTCGCGGTGTCCAGCCCGCAGTTCGAGTCCGCGACCGTCCGAATCGGACAGTTCGGCGGCTCGCAGGGCGGAACGCTGTCGATCACCGCGCCGAGGGCGAGCGACGCGAAGCGCTACATCCGCAGTGTTTCGCTGAACGGCCGCGACGTCCGGCAGACCTGGGTCGACTGGAGCAAGATCGCGCGCGGCGGCACCCTCGCGCACACGCTCGACACCGTGCCGTCCCAGTGGGGCACCACTCCCGGCGCCGAGCCTCCTTCGGTGAACCGTGCACAACGCGATTCCCGTTGGCACCTCGACGCTTCACTGCGCGACTCCGCTATCGCCGCTCCTCTTGGTTCGACGGAGCTGACGGTCAACGTCGACGTGCTCGGCCAGTCCCCCGGCGTGCTGCCCGTCCTCGTGCAGCCGACCGTGCCCGCCGGGTGGCAGGTCGCGCACCAGCCACCGCTGATCCTGAGATCCTTCACGTTGCCCCGCCAGGAAACCGTGCCGCTCAAGCTGCGGATTCCGGCAGGCACCAAGGAGGGCTCATACCCCTTGCAGGTCAAGGTTTCCGCGCCCGGCACTCCACCGGTCACCCGCACGGTCTCCGTCGAACTGCGACCAGCACCAACGTGCGTTTCCGGTTTTTCCGGCGCTTGCGCGGTCGATCTGACCCGCGACCTCAACCACGACGGCACGGCCACCGTCGCGCAGTCGTCGCAGGGTGACTTCGACGGCAGCGGCTGGAGCTACGACGCGGCGCTGTTGCCTGCTCGCGGGACGATCGTCTGGGGTGGTGTCACCTATGCGACGCCGGACCCGAACGGGACCTCGCCGAACTTCGTCGAGGCTCGGGGTCAGACGCTGCTGTTGCCCGCGGGGACTTACAAGAAGCTGAGCGTGGTTTCCGCGGCGCACAGCGGTCCGGCGTCTGGGGCGGTGACCGTGCACTTTGTTGATGGGACGAGCGCTGAGGTCGCGGTGACGGTGGGCGATTGGGCGGGGGCCACGCCTGCCGGGAGCGAAGTGGCTTTGGCCATGCCGCATCGGATCAAGGCCGGGAGTGGGGTGGACGGGCCGCCTGTGAAGTTGTTCTCGGCTTCTTTTTCGTTGCCAGGGAAGGGGGTTCGGTCTGTTTCGTTGCCGAATGATCCTCGGGTGTCTGTTTATGCTGTGACGTTGGGGTGAGTTGAGTTCGGGAGGGCCGGTCCATTTTGGGCCGGTCCTTTCTTTTTTAGCTCTTTGGGTGCTGGGTGCGGTTGGGTTTTCAGGTCGGGTACGGCTGGGTTTTCAGGTCGGGTACGGTTGGGCTTCCAGCCTGCGCCGGTGCCAGCGTGGGGTCGGCTTGACCTGGGGGCCCCTTGCGCGTGCCCCTGGGCCTTACAGGGGCACGGGATAGAACACCCGGCCCTCGCGGAAGCGTATGGCACGCGCACCCCAGGTAAAGCCTCGGTTCTGTTGTGCGCCTTGCGTTCCAGCGTGGGGTGTTTCGGGTTCTTTGGCGCCTGGGAATTCATTCTTTAGAGCCATGATCCACTATCATTTGCGGGTATTATTAGGGGCATGACCCTCGACGACCTTCTTGTTGAGGTTGAGGCGAAACAGGCCGCTCTGTGTCATGCGAAAGCGGAACTCGCCACAGCCTTGATCACATTCCACACCGCCGCCGACGATCGCGACTATCGGTTCGTGCAGAATGAGATCGCCTGCGCCCTGCACATCTCCCGACATGGCGCGGATCGCATCCTGTCCAACGCCTCGGAGTTGACCGAGCGTCCCCGGGTGCTTGCGGCCCTGTCCGCCGGGTTGATCGATGAGAGCAAAGCCCTGCTCATCGTCGATCAGATCCGCATCCTGAAAGAACCCCAGACCTCCATCGCCGAGGCGAACCTGCTGGAGTACGCCCCCACCCGGACCTACACCTCGATCCGGCGGCGTGCTCAGACGTTGATCCACAAACTCGACCCGAAAGCGGCCGATCTCCGTCATGAGGAGAAGCGCAAGCGCAGGTTGGTGGAGAAGATCAACCTCGACGACGGGATGGCCGAGCTGCGTCACACGATGACCGCGCATGACACGGCGATGGCCTTCGATCACATCGACCGGATCGCGAAATCCCTGCCCAAGGACGACCGGACCCTGGATCAGAAGCGGGCGGATGTCGCGCGGGATCTGTTGCTAGGCCTGGACACTCCGGCGCCGCAGGGCCAGACCATGGTCTACCTGACGATGCCGATCACCGCACTCCTGGGCCTCACCGATGACCCCGGCATGCTCGCGGGATACGGACCGATCCCCACGAACGTCGCCCAAGACATCGCCAAGGGCGGCATCTGGAAACGCATCCTCACCGACCCCGCCACCGGCATGGCAGAAGAGGTCAGCGACACCTACCGGCCGTCGCCGAAACAGCGAGAACTCATCAACGCCCGCTACCCCAGGTGCACCGCGATCGGATGCCAGCAGCCGTCACACCGCTGCGACCTCGACCACTGCTGCCCGTTCGACGGCACCAACACCACGATCAAGAACCTGCGACCGAAATGCAGGCATCACCACACCATGAAGACCCACTCCAACTGGCGGTGCGAAAACCGGGAAGACGGCACCCACACCTGGACCACACCGGCCAAGCGCACCTACGACACCGAACTGGAGCCGATCGCCGAACCGGCACCCTTCTGACGCTTGCGCTCAAGTCGACTTGAGGACGCAAAGTGCCCTCGTGAAACAGACCTGGGCACTCGCGTCGCTGTACCTGGCGACCTTCATGGCACTGCTCGACGTCAGTGTGGTCGTCATCGCGCAGACGGCGATCACGGAGGACCTGCGCACGACCTTCGCGGGGGCGCAGTGGGTGATCGACGCGTACACAGTCGCGCTGGCCTCGACGATGTTGTCCTGCGGAGCACTGGCCGATCGGTGGGGGCGGAAGCGGGTGTTCCTGATCGGCCTGGCGGTGTTCACGGGGGCCTCGGTGGCCTGCGCGATGGCGCCGGGCGCGGCGTGGTTGATCGCGGCGAGAGCGGTGCAGGGGGTGGGAGCTTCGGTGCTGGCGCCGGGAGCACTGTCGCTGATCGTGCACGCCTTCCCGGAACCGGGGGCGCGGGCGCGGGTGATCGGCACGTGGAGCACGGTGATCAGCCTGGCGTTCCTGTTGGGGCCGGTGTTGGGCGGGCCGTTGACGGACCTTTTCGGTTGGCGCAGCGTGTTCCTGATCAACCTGCCGTTGGGTGGGCTCGCGTTGGCGCTGGGAGCGCGGTTCCTGACGGAGTCGGCGGACCCGGACGGTTCCTCGCCGGACCCGCTCGGCCAAGTGCTGGCGATCGCGTGGATCAGCTCGCTGGCCTACGCGTTGATCGAGGTGTCCTCGGTCGCACTCGGGGTCGCGGCGGTGACGTTGGCGTTGTTCATCGTGGTGGAACTGCGGCAGCCACGGCCGATGTTCCCGATCAGACTCCTCGGCGAGCGCGGGTTCGGGCTGGTCAACCTGGCCTCCTTCATGACCGGCTTCGCGGCCTTCGGCAGCTTCTTCCTGCTCTCGGCCTACCTCCAGAGCACACGCGGCGCGAGCCCGACAGAGGCGGGATTGCAGCTGCTGCCGTACGTCCTGGGCGGCACGGTCGGGTCCACCGTCGCGGGCCGCCTCGTGCAAAGCCTCGGCGCGAAACCACCGTTGCTGGCGGGACAGGCACTGATCGCGGCGAGCCTGCTCGCACTGTCCACAGTAGACACTGAGACGCCTTACCCTTACGTGGCAGTGCTCTTCGCGGGGCTCGGGCTCGGCGTGAGCACCTCCGGCGTCCCCTCCAACGCCCTCGCGGTGGGCCTGGTACCGCCGCGCCAGTCGGGGATCGCGTCGGCGACGGTCACCGCGACGAGGCAGACCGGGACAGCCGTCGGGGTCGCGCTGCTGGGCCTGATCGCGACGGCTGGGCCGAAGTTGGCCGATGGGCTACCGCACGCGCTGCTCACGGCGGGCGTCAGCACGGTGGTGGTGACCGTGCTGCTCCTCTCGCTCAAGGCCAGCTGTTGATGATCTCCAGGATGGCCGCGGTCGTCGCCTCCGCGGCGTCGAGGGTGACGACGTGGCCGGCGCCGGGGATCACGTGCTCGGCCACACCTTCGGCGCGCGCCCAGCGAGGCATGGCGGAGGCGATGTTGCCGGTGCGGTCGCGCTCGCCGCGAATGAGACCGAGCGGAACGGGCGTGCGGTAGCCGGGATCGGAGTCCACAAAGGACACTGTGGCCCGCCAGACGTCCAGGAAGACGCGTTTCGGCATGCGCGCGAACGTCGCCTCGGACTCGGCGATGCCCTCCGGCGTCACGGCCGAGGCGCGAGCCATCACGCCCGGCAGCCACGAAGCGGGGACGAGCGCCAGCGATGGCCCCGCGAGCTTCAGCAGGAACCGGTCCAGAGCGGTCAGCGGACCGGCGTTCCACGCGGAATCCACCACGATGAGGCCGGAAACCCGTGAAGGACAACGGCGAACGAGCGCTTGGGAGAGGTTCCCGCCGAGCGAGTGCCCGACCAGGATCGGACGGTCCAGGCCGAGGTGGTCGAGGAGGGCGATCAGGCAGTCCAGGGCGAGGGCCGAGGTGAACCGCGCACCCGGCGCGAGGCTCGACCCGCCGTGCCCGGCCTGGTCCCAGACGATCACCCGGTGCCCGGCCTCGTGCAGGGCACGCGCCTGCGCCTCGAACATCCGGTGGTCCATACCGGCGCCGTGCGTGAGGACGACGGGACACCGCGGCCCGGCGAGATCACCGAACCGCAGCTCCCCGCCGCCCACTCCCCACATCACCATATTCAGCATTTTCTGAATATAGCGAACGATGGCTCAGCGGCGGCTGCGTCCCGGGCCGGGGACCAGCTGAAGCGTGACGCCGTACCGGTTCCAGGCGTTGATCTGCGCGATCGCCGCCACGAGCGCGAACAGGGTCTCCTCGTCGAAGTGCTTCGCGGCGACCTCCCAGACCTCGTCGGGAACACCGTGCTCGTCCAGGCGGGTGGCGGCCTCGGCGAGGTCGAGGGCGGCGCGCTCCTGCTCGGTGAAGAACGGCGCCTCGCGCCACACCGCGACGGCCCACAGGCGCTCGTCGGCCTCGCCGTGCTTCTTCAGGTCGTGGGAGTGCATGTCGACGCAGAACGCGCAGCCGTTGACCTGGCTGACCCGCAGCTTGACCAGCTCCAGGATCGTCTTCGGCAGCGGGCTCGACGCCAGGAACGCCTCGATCTGGCTCATCGCCTCGTAGATGGGGGTGGTGCTGAGGTCGCCGGTGAGGCGCATGGCTACTTCTCCTTGATGATCAGGGTGCTCGCGCGGGCGAGCTTGGTGGGGTGGAGGACGGCGTTGATCGCGGTGACGCGGCCGTCGGCAACGGTGAGGGAGTAGACGGCGACCAGGTTGTCGCCGTGCACCATCACGAAGCCGCTGAAGCCGTTGACCACGACCGGGCGCAGCTCGCGCGTCGGCCACTTCGCGCGAATCCCCGCGAGGAAGCGCGCCACCTTGTCGGCGCCGACGACCGGCCGCCGAGCCGCGCGCACGATCCCGCCGCCGTCGCTGAGCAGCACGACGTCGGGGTCGAGCAGCCGGAGCATGACCTCGACGTCCCCGCCGTCGCACGCGGCGAGGAACGCGGTGGCCACCTCCCGCTGCCGTGCGGGGTCGGCGTCGAAGCGCGGTGAGCGCTCGCGCACGTGCTTGCGGGCCCGCGAGGCGAGCTGCCGCACGGACGCGGGCGTGCGCCCGACGACCTCGGCGATCTCGGTGAACGGCATCCCGAAGACCTCGTGCAGCACGAACGCGGTGCGCTCGGCCGGGGACAGCGTCTCCAGCACGACCAGCATCGCCATGTTCACCGAGTCGGCGAGCGTGACCCGGTCCTCGGGCCCCTCCTCGGTGCTGACCACGGGCTCCGGCAGCCAGGGACCGACGTAGTCCTCACGACGTTTGCGCGCCGAGCGCATCACGTCGAGCGCGAGCCGGGAGGTGGCCACGACCAGCCATCCCGTCACGTCGACGACGCCTTCGGTGCGGCTCAGCCGCAGCCACGCCTCCTGCACGACGTCCTCGGCCTCGCCGAGGTCGCCGATGATCCCGTACGCGATCCCGACCAACCTCGGCCGAGCACGCTGGAACTCCGTCTCCACGGTCTTAGGACGAGGCAGCCCGCGCGGGTGTGACATCGCGGCTCCGCGTCCCCGCGACGATCACCACCGCCACCCCGAGCATCAGCAGCGCGAGCCCCGGCAGCGCGCTCGCGCGGGGCACCTGACCGAGCCAGATCCACGCGATCAGCGCGGCTCCCGGCACCTCCAGCAAGATCATCAGGCTGACCGTGGTCGCGGAGACCTTGCGCAGCGCGAAGCTGAACATCGAGTGCCCGAGCAGCTGCGCTCCGGCCACGAGCCCCAGGATCGCCAGCCACGTCGCCCCGTCGAAGCCGATCAGCGGCACCCCGCCGACCAGGCACACGCCGAGCAGCAGCACGCCGCACACCGAGTAGCAGACGGAGGTGTAGGTGGTCGTGCTGATCGTGACGCGCGCCCGCTCGCCGAGCGCGGTGTAGACCGCCGCCATCAGCCCGCCCGCCAACGCGAGGAGATCGCCGGTGAGCGCCGTCGCGGACACCTCGAAGTCGGCTCCGGTGGCGATCACCGCGCCGATCACCGCGAGGGAGATGCCGATCCACGTGGTGACAGGCAGACGTTTGCCCTGCAACGACGCGATCGCGCACTGCCACACCGGCTGAGTCGCGACGAGCGCGGTCGCGGTGGCCACCGAGGTCAGCTGGACGGAGGGCATCCACGTCGAGAAGTGCACCGCGAGCGCCACCCCGGCCGCCACGCTGAACCACCCGGCGGCGCGGTGCTCGCCGCGCACGAGCCCCCGGAACTCCTCACCTCGCCTGGCGGCGGCGAACGGGGTGAGAGCGGCGACTGCGATCGCGTTGCGCCAGAAGGCGATCGCCAGCGCGGGCGCGGCGGCGAACGCGGTCAGCGGCCCCGATGAGGAGACGGCGAGCACCGCGACGGCCAGGACGACCCCGGTCACGGGATCCACACGGGAGGACACGGTGGTCCATCCTGGCACGCTGGCGGGCTCAGGCCCGAGTGATGGAGAACATGTAGCAGCCGTAAGCGATGTTGCGGCTGTGGATCTCCACGACGTCCGGTTCGGCCAGGATCGAAGCGATCTCGCCGAGCGGGTCGGAGCCGTCGTGCGTGCGCGTCGCCGGGTGGATCCAGCCGCGCGCGTCGTAGGCGCGCAGAACCTGCGGGCGGTCGAGCCACTGCGCGGGGTAGTCCTCGCCGTCCGGGCCGTCGCAGTGCTCGGCGTGCGCGTAGACGGCGCCGACCTCGCGGTACGGGCTGCCCGAACCCGGCAGCACGGGCTCGTGGCCGAACAGGATCACGTCCTCGTCCTCGCGGGCGCTGCGCAGGCAGCACCGCAGCGGACCGGTGATCCCGGTCAGGCGTTGGACCGGATTGCCCGAGGTGTCCAGCCCGGTCGCGCGGACCTGGGCGAGCAGGGCGGGCAGCAGCGCGTGGACGCGGAAATCAGTCATGCCCCAAGCCTGCTGCGCGGACGTCGCCGGTTCTGGCGCCTTTCCGCCGTCACGCTCGCAGCGTGGGAATCCCCGCGATGAGCGCGGCCAGCGCCCGCTTCAGCGTCGCCTCGAAGGGCGGCACCATCACCGCGATCTCCGGCTCCCGCTCGTACAGCTCGCGCAGCGTCGCCGACGGGGTGGCCGCCGCGTAGAGGACCCCGGCCAGCGCGCCGGCGGCGGTCACCAGCTCGATGCCCTCGGACTCGGTCAACTCGGAGTGCTCGGCGACGGCGGCGCCCACCGAGCGGATGATCTCGTGCATCTCGTGCTTGAACCGGCGCGCGGCGGGCACGGAGATGTTGTGCTCCAACGTGGTCGTCACCTGGCTGAGCAGGTCGCAGAACAGCGGGCGCTCGGTCAGCGGGTCCACCAGCGCGTCGATCGGCCCGGCCTCGGGCATGCGCGCGAGCGCCTCGGCCTCCCACTCCCGCCAGCACTCGGCGGCGAGTTCGAGGTAGATCTCCTCGCGGGTGCCGAAGTAGCGCGCGACCGCGGATTTGGCGAAGCCGACCTCCGCCGCCACCCCGCCGAGGCTGACCGAGCGGACGCCGTCCTTCGTCGCCAGCTCGCGGGCGGCTTTCAAGATCGCCGCGCGCCGCTGCTGCTTGTGCTCCGGGCTCCTGGCCCGCACGAACGCTGGTTCGGTCATCGCGGGGTGACCTTACCGCGCACGTTAGGAGAACGCCGTACTCTTGTTAAGAGAACGACGTACTGTTAACTTGGCGCCATGGCGGAGACGAAGATGCTGGTGAACGGCGAGCCCGTGGTGCTGGACGTTCCACCGCAGGTCAGCCTACTCGACGGGCTGCGCGACCGACTGGGTCTCACCGGCCCGAAGAAGGGCTGCGACCAGGGCGCCTGCGGGGCGTGCACCGTGCTGGCCGACGGCGAGCGGATCGTCTCCTGCCTGGCGCTGGCCGTGCAGTACGACGGCCGCGAGATCACCACGGTGGAGGGCGTCGCGAACCTGCCAGGAGGCGCGGAGCTCCAGCGCGAGTTCATCAAGCGCGACGGATTCCAGTGCGGCTTCTGCACTTCCGGCCAGATCTGCTCCGCGCTCGGGATGCTCGCCGAGCGCGAATCCGCTCCGACTCGTGAGGAGATCCGCGAGGGCATGAGCGGCAACCTGTGCCGCTGCGGTGCCTACAACGGCATCGTCGACGCGATCGAAGGGGTGGCGCGGTGAGGACGTTCTCCTACGTCCGCGCGGAGGACGTCGACGCTGCGCTGCGCGCGATCACCGAGGAGCCGAACGCGAAGTTCCTCGGCGGCGGCACGAACCTCGTCGACCTCATGCGCGAGGACATCGAACGGCCGGACACGGTCGTCGACGTCACCCGCCTCCCGCTCGCCGAGGTCGATGAGCTGCCGGACGGCAGTGTGCGGATCGGCGCGATGGCGCGCAACAGCCACCTCGCGGCGAACCCGGTGATCCAGTCGCGGTATCCGTTGGTGTCACAGGCTTTGCTGTCCGGAGCTTCGGGACAGCTGCGGAACATGGCCACGGTCGGCGGCAACCTCATGCAGCGCACACGGTGCCTGTACTTCTACGACGACGCGGCGGCCTGCAACAAGCGCTCGCCCGGCAGCGGTTGCGCTGCGATCGGCGGATTTTCGCGCGGCAACGCGGTCTTGGGCACCTCGTCGAGCTGCGCCGCGACGCATCCTTCGGACCTGTGCGTGGCGTTGGCGGCACTGGACGCGGTCGTTGAGGTCCGCAGTTCACGCGGCACCCGCCGGATTCCACTCGTGGACTTCCACCGGCTTCCCGCCTCCTCTCCGGAGATCGAGACCGTTCTCGCCTCCGATGAGTTGATCACCGCTGTCGAGCTTCCTCCGCCGCCTTCGGGCTGTTCCCAGTACCGCAAGGTCCGCGACCGCGCGTCCTACGCGTTCGCCCTTGTGTCCGTCGCAGCCTGCCTCGACGTCGTTGACGGGAGCGTTTCCGCTGTTCGCCTCGCACTCGGCGGCGTCGGGACAAAGCCTTGGCGCGCTTACGAAGCAGAGCGCGTTCTGCTCGGAGCACCCGCGACCGAGGACAGCTTCCGCGCGGCGGCGCGCGCCGAGCTTGCACCTGCGGTCTCGTTGCCGCACAACGCGTTCAAGGTCGATCTTGCTGAGCGCACCGTCGTCGCAGTGCTCCGGGGGTTGGCATGACCGCGATCGGCAAGGCGTTCGACCGCATGGACGGTGTCATCAAGACCACCGGCGCGGCCAAGTTCTCCGGCGACCAGCTCTACCCCGGCCTGGCACACGCGGCCCTCACCCACGCCTCGATCGCGCGCGGTCGAATTGTTGAGATCAACACCACGGACGCGACGAAGGTTCCAGGCGTGCTCGCGGTGATCACCCACCACAACGCGCCGAAGATGAAGCTCCCGACCTCGCGGCTCGGCCCTGCGGTCACCGGAGGATCCGTCCGCTGCCTCAACACCGATGAGGTGCACTGGGACGGCCAGCCGGTGGCACTGGTCGTCGCGGACACGCAGGAGGCCGCTCGTGCGGCCGCCGCGCGCGTCCACGTCGCGTACGAGCAACTACCGTCCACAGTGGAGTTCGTGGCGGCCGACGCGACGCCGCAGAAGAGCTCGATGGTCCAGTCCGGATCGGCCCGCAAGGGGGATGCGGTTGCCGCCCTGGCAAGCGCTCCGGTGTCGGTCGACCGCGAGTACAGCACTCCCCCGCAGAACCACAACGCGATCGAGCCGCACACCACGACCGCGCTCTGGGACGGCGACCGGCTGACCGTGCACGACTCCACGCAGAACATCGACGGCGTGCGGACCACGTTGTCCTCCGCGTTCGGCGTCGCGCTGGACAACATCCACGTGCGCGCCGAACACGTCGGCGGCGGCTTCGGCGGGAAGTTCCAGGTGTGGCCGGGCACGCTCCTCGCCGTGCTCGCGGCCCGCGTGACCGGTCGCCCCGTGCGACTGATGCTCTCCCGCGAAGCCGTCTACCGCACGGTCGGCGGCCGTACTCCGTCCGTTCAGCGCGTGGCGATCGGCGCGGACCACGACGGCCGGATGACCTCACTGATCCACACTTCGGCGACCAGGCTCGGCCGCACCGGCGGAAGCCCGGAGGCCGTCACGGTCCAGTCGGGCCACCTCTACGACGCGCAGAACATCCTGTTGCAGCAGAACGTCGTCGAACTCGACCTCGTGGCCAACACCGCCATGCGCGCGCCGGGCGAGGCGATCGGCACGTTCGCCCTGGAGTCCACAGTGGACGAACTCGCGCACGAGCTCGGCATGGACCCGATCGAGCTCCGCATGCGCAACGAGCCGACCCGCGACCCGATCGGCGACAAGCCCTTCACCCGGCGGAACCTGCGTGCTGCCTACGAACTCGGCGCCAAGGAGTTCGGCTGGGAGCAGCGCACTCCGCAGCCGCGCTCGATGCGCGACGGCCAGTGGCTCGTCGGCTGGGGCGTGGCGACCGCGTTCCACCCACCCGTGCACCTCGTCGCCAACGCGACCCTGCGCTTCAGCGCGGACGGCACCGCCCTGCTGCGGTGCGCTTTCCACGAGATGGGCATGGGCGCTGCGACCGCTCAGGCGCAGATCACCGCTGACGCGCTCGGGATTCCGTTCGAGGCCGTCCGCGTCGAGTACGGCGACTCGCGCCTGCCCGTCGGCCCGATGGCGGGCGGCTCCAACCAGACCGCGACCGTCGCCGGTGCCGTGACCGCCGCCGCCGCGAAGCTCCGGCGCGCACTCGGCGGCGAGGTCTCCGTGGCCGCCTTGGCGCGCAAGGGAAAGTCCCACGTTGAGGTGTCGGTCGGCTTCGGCCGGATGGGCAACCAGGTCCGGCTCGTGTCGAAGTTCCTGCGCGACAAGCGGAACTGGGTGCGCGCCACGACCGGCGCCCAGTTCTGCGAAGTCCGGGTCGACGCCGACACCGGGGAGATCCGGGTCTCGCGGTGGGTCGGCGCCTTCGACTGCGGCACCGTGATCAACCCGAAGACGGCGGCCAGCCAGCTGCGCGGCGGGATCGTGCTCGGCATCGGCACGGCGCTCTCCGAGGAGACCCTGGTCGACCCCCGCACCGGGCGGATCATGAACCCCGGCCTCGCCGAGTACCACCTGCCGGTGCACGCGGACGTGCCGCGGATCGACGTGCACTGGCTCGACGAGCCCGATCCCACGATGCCCGCCGGAGTGCTCGGCGTCGGCGAGGTCGGCGTGACCGGCGCCGCCGCCGCCGTGGCCAACGCGATCTTCCACGCCACGGGCAAGCGCGTCCGCGACCTGCCGATCACGCTCGACAAGGTGGTGTGAGCCGGTGGTGGAGATCGCCGATTCGTTGCGTGCGTGGGAGCGGGCCGGGCGAGCGTTCGCGGTGGCCACGGTCACCGCGACCTCGGGCAGCGCGCCCCGCCCGGTCGGCACGTCCATGGCGGTGGACTCCGAGGGCTCGGTGATCGGCAACGTCTCGGGCGGCTGCGTGGACGGCGCGGTGTACGAGCTGTGCCGCGAGGCCATCGTGAGCGGCGAGTCCAGCACGCACACGTTCGGCTATTCGGACGAGTCCGCCTTCGCCGTGGGCCTGACGTGCGGCGGCGTGATCGAGGTGCTGGTCCAGCCGTCGCCGGTCCCCGTTCCGGAGGTCGCTCCGCCGCCGCCTCGCCTGCTGATCTTCGGAGCGCTGGACTTCGCCGCCGCGCTGACCACGATCGGCGTGTTCCTCGGCTATCGCGTCACCGTGTGCGACGCCCGCCCGGTTTTCGCCACTCCGGAACGCTTTCCCGGCGCGGACGTGGTCGTGGACTGGCCGCACCGCTACCTCGATCAGACCACTGTAGACAGTCGGACCGCGATCTGCGTGCTCACCCACGACCCGAAGTTCGACGTGCCCGTGCTCACCCGCGCGCTGCGCCTGCCGGTCGGCTACGTCGGCGCGCTCGGCTCGCGGCGAGCACACGCCGAGCGGCTGGAGTTGTTGCGCGCCAACGGTGTTGGCGCGGAGGAGCTGGCTCGGCTGCGCTCGCCCATCGGGCTCGACCTCGGCGGGCGGACGCCTGAGGAGACCGCGCTGTCCATCGCCGCGGAGATCGTCGCCTGCCACCGGGGCGGCTCCGGGCGGCCGTTGTCGGCGCTGAGCGGGCCGATCCACGCTCGGCTTGACGCGGCCATCGCGAGCTGATCTGATCCCGACAGCGTCGCGTGCACCCGGCCAAGAGACCGTCGTGGGCATGGAGGCGCCGGATCATGGGATTTCGGCCATGAACACGCCTGACGAACGCCTCAGGGCCTTCGGTACGCAACTGATCACCGTGCACGACTGGCTCCGCACGGAGCTTTCCCGCCTCCGCGAGGACATGGACGCCTACCTGGACGGCGAGGGCGGACGACCGAAGGATCTGCTGGCGCACTGCATGACCTTCTGCACCGCGCTGAGCAGGCACCACACCGGCGAGGACGACCACGCGTTCCCCGCGCTGGCCGAGGAGTTCCCCGAGCTGGCGCCGACGCTGGACAAGCTGCGCGAGGACCACTACCTCGTGTCCGGCATCCTCGCCAAGCTCGAAACCCTGGTCGCGGGCGCCGATCCAGCCGACGCAGCACGCGTGCGCTCCGAGCTGGACGGGCTCGCCGCGATCATGGAATCGCACTTCAGCTACGAGGAGCGCCGGATCGTGACCGCGCTCAACGACCTCACGCGCGGTTACGACGGAACGGGGTTGGACCTGGCGGCGCTCGCAGCACCGCGGAGATCAACCTAGACTCGGCCGCATGCTGGTGGCGGTGCAGCACAGCGAGGGTGCGCGCGGTGACGGCCTGGTCGGGGCCGAAGCCAAGGTCGCGCAGTGGATGCGGTCGTGGACCGGCGACTTCGGCCTGCCGGGGGTCGCGGTGTTCAACGCCGCCACGCCCGTCGGGATGGCCGACGCGGTGGTGCTGTCGCCCTACGGCTGCCTGGTGCTGGAGATCGACGGCTTCACGCGGCGGCAGGACGGCGCGCTGCGCACCCCGGCCGAGGGCGTGTGGGAGGTCGACGGTCAGCCTGCGGCGCTGCACTCGATGAACCCTCTCCAGCAGGTCAGCGCCAATGTCACTGCCGTGCGCGCGGCCCTGGACTCCGCCGGGATCACCACCGGCGCGGTGCTGGGGCTCGTCGTGCTGCTGCCGACCACGGGTGCTTCGGTGGAGCTTGCGGCCGAGTCCTCCGGCGACGTCCAGGTCGTGCTCGCGCCGCACCAGAAGCCGCTGCGGCAGTACTTCCACGCGCTGTGCAAGAGCGAGAAGGTGTGGGACGCCAACACCGTCGCGGCCGTGGCGCGGGCGCTGAAGCTGAGCGACCAGGTGCCGAGCGTGCTCGACCTCTACCAGCACGGCTTCCCGGAGACGATCTACACGCCGGTCGAGCCCGCGCCCGCTCCGCCTCCGCCTCCGCCGCCTGTTCGCGTTGCGCACGCTCCCGCCCCTGCTCCCGCGCCGCGCGGCGGCAACGCACGACTGGTGTTCACCGTCATCCTCGGAGCTTTGATGTGCGCAGGCCTGATCTGGTTGGTGGGAACCATTTACGACGTGTTCCACTGACCGTATGAGCACAGTTGTCGAAGCACTTGAGGCTTGGCGAAACGGAGATCGGGACACCGCGCGCGCACTCGCGTCGGCGGCCGGCACGCGGCTCGGTGACGAGTTGGCGTCGTACTGGAAGAGCGAAGCCGACGGCCGCGTCTACGACCAGCCCGCCGCGTTCCGCGCGTTCGTGCGCGGCGGCGGCAACGTCGAGCTGTACTCGCGGCTGAGCCAGGCCCTGGCCGATTCCTACTCCGCGCACCAGCCTTCGTCCTTGCTCGACATCGGTTGCGGCGACGGCCTCGCGGTCGCTCCCGCCGTCGCTTCGCACGCTTTCGACCGCATCGACCTCGTCGAGCCCTCCGCCGCGCTGCTCGACCTCGCGCGGCAGAACGTTCCGTCGGCGCACACGTGGAACACGACCGCGCAGGAGTTCACGCTCGACCTCTCGCAGCGGTGGTCCGCCGCGCAGGCGACTTTCTCCTTGCACGCCTTGGAACCTTCGGAGCGGCTGTCCGTGCTCCGCCGCCTCCGCCCGCACGTTGACCGCCTCGTTATCGCCGAGTTCGACGTGCCCGTTGGCTCCGATGACCTCGCATGGCTGGTGTCGCGCTACGAACTCGGCGTCGCGGAGTACCACGATTCCCTTGTGGCGCAAGGTTTCCTACTGCCCGTGCTGCTCGGCCAGATCGTGCCCGGCGCCGTGCGCTCCACGTGGGAGCAGCCGATCTCCGCGTGGCGCGGGCAACTCCTCGACGCCGGGTTCGCGCAGGTGGACGTTATGCCCCTGATGTCGTACTGGTGGTCTCCCGCGATGCTGATCACCGCATACTGATCGCAGGCCCGGTGTGGTCGCCGGGTTTTCGGCCTCACCACGAGCAAGGAGGCTCACATGATCGGGTTCATCGTCGCGGGACTCATCATCGGCGCTCTCGCCCGGCTGATCACGCCGGGCAGGCAACGGCTCAGCGTCCTGGCCACACTGCTGCTCGGCCTGGTCGGCTCCGTGATCGGCGGCACCATCGCCAATCTCCTCGGCACCGGCGACATCTGGGAGCTCAACACCCTCGGCTTCATCATCGCCGTCGTGGCCTCCGTCGCCCTCATCGGCGTCGCCGAGGGCATCGCCCACTCCAAGTCCAAGGCCTAGCCCGCGCGGGGGTTTGGCGGTCTTCAAGACCCCCAAACCCCCGTCCCCACGGTCTTCAACCACCACAAACCCTCGACCGCGTCGAGGTTCATGGCGGTTGACGATGATCATTCTTGTGGCGACCTGGTGCACTCTCCCGCACCAGGTCGCCACGACGTTCAGCGCCGTCAAACGATCAGCAACGTCTTGCCCAACGCCGCCCGCGCTTCCAGCGCCTCGTGCGCCTTCGCCGCCTCCGCGAGCGGAAACGTCTGCCCCACAACAGGTGTGAGCCTCCCCGCCACCGCTTCGCCCAGCGCCCTCTCGATCAGCCGCACCGCCTGCTCCGGCGTGAACTGCGCCTGCTCGATCCCCTTCACAGTCACGGCCGGTGCCTCACCCGTCGCGAACGAGCCGCTCGAAGTGCCGTGCCCGGAGAACCAGCGCTTCGTGATCCCCAACGCCGCCCGGCCGATCTCGCCGCCCGCGCCATCGAACACCACGTCCGCGCTGCCGACCCGCTCCGCCCAGCCCAGTTCGGTGTAATCCACCACTTCGCTGGCCCCGTACTCGCGCGCCAGCTCCAGCTTCTTCTCCCCGCGCGCCGCCGCGACCACCGTCGCCCCCGCCGCGCTCGCCAACTGCACCAGCAAGATGCCCAGCCCGCCCGCCGCAGCCGTCACTAGCACGCGCTCCCCCGGCTTGACCTGCGCGTTGTCGAACACCCCCAGCGTCGTCGCCCCATCGTGCACCAACGCCGCCGCCGTCTGGTCTCTGAGCTTTTCAGGCACGTTGGCCAGGTCCTTCACCCCGACCACCACCCGCTCCGCGTAGGCCCCCGGCGTCCTCGCCGCAACCCGCGCCCCCACCCAGGCTTCGGCTCCCTCCCCCGCCGCCGTGACCCGCCCCGCGATCCCGTTGCCCGGGACGTACGGCGGCTCCAGCCCGAAGTACTCCGCGCCCCACCCCCTCCGCAGGCTCGCGTCGAGGAACAGCACGTCCACTGTGGACACTTCGACCAGCACTTCGCCCGGGCCCGGCACCGGCTCCGGCACCTCCGCCAGCTCCAGCACCTCCGGCCCGCCGAACCCGTTCACCCGTACCGCTCGCATGCCCACACCACCATCTCGTCGAGGTCGTTGACTTCACCCAACAACCTCAACGCGACTTCAGGTCAAGCCGTGGGTTCGCGCCGGAGGGTTTGCCGTCGTTGAAGACCGCTGGGAGGGGGGGTTTGTGGGACTTGAAGACCGGCGAACCCGGTTGCGGCCTAGCCGCTGCGCGAGCGGGGGCGCGGTGCAGGGAGCGCTTCCCCCACTTCAACGTATAGCGGGTTGGGGGGCTTGCGGCAAGACCCCCGTGCTGGCGCAGAATCTCCGGCCTGAGGCCAGGACCTGGGGAAATGGGGATCGAGAGTGCGTTTTGCGTTGACCACGTGGGGATCGCGCGGGGATGTGGAGCCGTTGGCGGGGCTGGCGGTGGCGTTGCGGGGGCTGGGCGCGGAAGCACGGGTGTGCGCGCCGCCGGACGAAGAGTTCGCGGAGTTGCTCAACCGCGTGGGCGTGGAGTTGGTGCCGCTGGGGCCGACGGTGCGCTCGGTGGTGGCGAACCCGAACCCGCCGACGAGCCAGGAAGCGTTCAGGTTGGCGCCGGAGCTGGTGAAAGCACGCTTCGAGACGTTGGGCGAAGCGACGAAGGGGTGCGACGCGGTGGTGGCGACGGGCCTGATGCCAGCCGGAGCGCGGGATGTGGCGGAGAAGCTGGGCATCCCGTACGTGTTGGCGTGCTTCCACATCATCGGATTGCCGTCGCAGCACTTCCGGCCGGGGAGGCGGCCGGGCACACCGTCATCGGAGGACGAGACGGACCACAAAGTGTTGTGGCAGCAGGACGCGGAGCGCGTCAACGGGCTGTACGGGGAGACGCTCAACAAGCACCGCAAAGCGATCGGGCTGCCGCCGGTGGACAACGTCCGCGATCACGTCCTGACCGATCAGCCGTGGTTGGCGGCGGACGCGACGCTGTGCCCGGCGGAGGGCCTGACAGACCTCGACGTCGTGCAGACCGGAGCGTGGATCTTGCCGGACGACCGCGCGCTGCCGGAGGGGTTGGACGCGTTCCTCGAAGCGGGCGCGCCGCCGGTGTACGTGGGCTTGGGCAGCATGGCGGCACACGCGCCGAAGGACATCGCGCAGGTGGCCATCGAAGTGAGCCGCGCGCACGGTCGCCGCGTGGTGCTCGCGAGCGGTTGGGCGGGGCTGGCCGCGATCGACGACATGGACGACTGCTTCGTGGTCGGCGACGTCAACCAGCAGGCGCTGTTCCCGAGGGTGGCGGCGGTGGTGCACCACGGCGGCGCGGGCACGACGACGGCGGCGGCGCGGGCGGGAGCGCCGCAGGTGATCGTGCCGCAGATCGCGGACCAGCCGCATTGGGCGCGCCGAGTCGCTGAGCTGGGCATCGGCGTGGCGCACGAGGGCAGGAGGCCGACCGTCGAGTCGCTGACGGCCGCGCTCGGCACGGCGTTGACGCTCGGTACCCGAGCGAAAGATGTAGCCAGCAGAGTTCGAGGCGACGGGGCGATGGTGGCAGCGAAGATGCTTGTGGAGCTGGCGGGATGATCAACTACGAATGGCGTGGGAAGTTCGACAACGCCGAGGTCAACGGGCTGCACGCGGAGGGCTTCGGCGGGGGGCTGCGGGATGACGACTGGTGGGGCCAGGTGAACGGGCACAGCCTGGGCTGGGTGTGCGCGCGTGAGCGGGGCGAGCTGGTGGGCTTCGTGAACGTGGCCTGGGACGGCGGAGTGCACGCGTTCGTGCTGGACACCTTGGCGGCGAAGAAGGTGCAGAGGCGCGGTGTGGGCACGAAGCTCATCGCCACGGCGACCGAGCACGCCAAGGTCGCCGGGTGCGAATGGCTGCACGTGGACTTCGACGAGCACCTGCGCGAGTTCTACTTCGACAGCTGCGGTTTCCGGCCGACCCCGGCCGGGCTGATTAGGTTGGAGTGATGAGCAGCTACTTCCAGCTGGTCGGCGAGGGCCGCTACAAGCCGACCGAGCACGCGGGCGGCGCGTGGGACCCGGCGGAGCAGCACTTCAGCCCACTGGGCGGGCTCATCACGCACGCGATCGAGCAGCACTTGCCCGCAGGCCCCGCCCTCTCCAGGATCTCCTTCGACATCCTCGGCCGCCTCGCGCTGGAGGAGTGCGAGATCCACGTGGAGACGATCCGCCCGGGCCGCACGATCGAGCTCGTCGAAGCAGTGGCGCTGATCGCGGGCCGCGAGGTCGTGCGAGCGCGCGCATGGGCGCTGAGCTGCACGGATACGACAGCGGTGGCGGGCGGAGACACGACAAGGCTCGCTCCCCCGGACGCGATCAGCACCTGGCCGCTGACCGACGTCTGGCCAGGCGGCTACATCGCCAGCCTGGACGTGCGCCCGCTCGCTCCGTCCAAGCCCGGGCGCGCGACGGTCTGGGTGTCCACGCCGCACGAACTCATCGCGGGAGAGGAGGTCAGCGCGCTCGCCTCGTACGTCGCGCTGGTCGACACGGCGAACGGGATCGCGGTGCGGCAGCCGCCGACCGAGTGGATGTTCCCGAACGTCGACCTGACCGTGCACCTGCACCGCCGGCCGGAGGGGCGCTGGACCGGGCTCGACACGACGGTGACGTTCGGCCCGACGGGCCAGGGCGTGACGAGCACGGTGCTGCACGACCTCGCCGGGCCGGTCGGGTACGCGCAGCAGATCCTCACCGTCCGCCCGTTGTCGTAGCGCGGTGGCAGACTGGCGGCATGCCTCGCCAGAACTTCCGAAACCGCCTGACCTCGCCGCTGCCCAGGATCGGCGACCTGGTCCGGATACTGCGTGAGAACGGGGGTTTCGGCGGGAACGGGGAGAACGCGGACCTGGTGCCGATCGCCCGCAACGGGCTACCCCCGGCGGAGACGAGCTGGACGTGGGTGGGGCACTCGACCTACCTGGTGCGGCTCAACGGGGTCGCGGTGCTGACCGACCCGGTGTGGGCGGCGCGGATTCCGGGCGGGGCGCGCAGGCGGACGCCGCCGGGGCTGGCGTGGGGCGAGCTGCCGAAGATCGACGCGGTGGTGATCAGCCACGACCACTACGACCACCTGGACTCGCCGACGATCAAGCGGCTGCCGAGGGACACGCCGATCATGGTGGGCCTCGGGCTGAAGTCCTGGTTCCTCAAGCGCGGGTTCCGCAACGTGACCGAGCTGGACTGGTGGGAGTCGACGACGGTGGCGGGCTTGGAGTTCAGCTTCGTCCCGGCGCACCACTGGAGCCGCCGAGGCCCGTTCGACACGTGCTCGACGCTGTGGGGCGGCTGGGTGATCACGGCGCCGGACGGCACGAGGACCTACCACGCGGGCGATTCGGGCTACGGCAAGTGGTTCGCGGAGATCGGTGAGCGCTACCCGGGCATCGGCGTGGCGATGCTGCCGATCGGTGCCTACGAGCCGCGGTGGTTCATGAAGCCGGTGCACATCAACCCCGAAGAAGCCGTGAAAGCGCTCGAAGACGTTGGCGCGCAACGGCTCGCGGCAATGCACTGGGGCACGTTCGCGCTGACGAAGGAGCCGATGGACGAGCCGCTGCGCCTGATCAAGAAGGCGTGGGCGGAGGCTGGGCGCGACCCGGCGGACCTGTGGGCACTGGCCATCGGGGAGACACGCACGCTGCCATGACACTCATCGGACGCGAAGCGGAACTGGCCGAGATCGACGAGTTCCTGAAGGGCGACCAAAGCGCGCTCGCAGTGCTCGGCGAACCCGGCGCGGGCAAGTCGGCCTTGCTCACGGAAAGCGCTCCAAAAGCGTTGTGGGCGACGGGCGCCGAGCCGGAGTCAGGGCTCGCGTTCGCTGCGCTGCACCAACTTCTGCGGCCGGTGGCACATCTCGCGGACGCGCTACCGGAAGCTCAACGGGACGCGATCAAGGCCGCGCTCGGCCTGGCGGAGTCGCGGACGGAGGACCGCTTCCTGGTGTCGGCGGCGGTGCTCTCGTTGCTGATCGAAGCGGCTGAGCCGGACGGCCTGCTGTGCGTGGTCGACGACTTCCAGTGGCTCGACCAAGCATCGGCGGACGCGTTGCTCTTCGCGGCACGCCGCCTGCGCGGGGAGAAGGTCCGCCTGCTCATCGCGGCGCGAGACACGGCGGAGGTCCGGCACGCGCTGCGCGGAGTTCGGCAGCTCCGGCTCAACGGGCTCGACGAGGAGAGCGCCGCGAAGCTGCTGCCGGAGGCGGCGCCGATCGCCGAGATCACCAGGCTCACCAACGGAAATCCGCTCGCACTGCGCGAGGTCGCTGAGCTGTTGACACCGGACCAGCTGTCGGGAGCGGCGCCCTTGCCCGATCCCCTCCCGGTGGGCGACGTCTTCGGGGAGCAGGTCGCGCGCCTGCCGGAGGACGCGAGGCACGCGTTGCTGATCGCGGCGCTCGAAGGCCGTGGCGACCTCGGCGTCGTGCTGCGCGCAGGCGCGACGGCGCTCCAAGCAGCCGAAGAGAGCGGGCTCATCACCCTTGATGGCGCGACGATCCGCTTTCGCCATCCCCTCATCCGTTCAGCGTCGACAACAGCGGCCACGTCGACGCAAAGGCGCCAGGTGCACGAAAAGCTCGCCGAAGCCGTCGACGACGCGGACCGCCGAGCGCACCACCAGGCGGAAGCCGCGCTCGGCCCGGACGAAGCCGTCGCACAAGCGCTGACGGACTCGGCGCGGAGGGCGCGAGAACGCGGCGGGTACGCCGACGCGGCGAACGTACTGGCCCGCGCCGCAGCGCTCACGCCAGACACCCCACGACAGGCAGAACGCCTCACGGCGGCGGCGGAATCGGCTTGGTTGGGCGGAAAACCTGGGCAGGCGCGGAGCCTGCTGGCCAGAGCGAAGGCCTTGAACGACACGCCGGAGCTGGAGCAGCTTCGCGGGCGGTTCGAGCTGAACTCCGGGGACGCGGCCGAGGCGATGCGGATCTTCCTGGACGCGGCGGGCGACCGGATAGAGCTGCTCGCGGACGCCGCTGAAGCCGCCTCCTACGTCGGGGACACCGCCGTGGCGATCGAAGCGGGCAGGCGGGCTGAGCACCTGGAACCCAGCTTCCTCCGCGACGTGCTCGTCGGAACGGCCGCACTGCAAGCCGGGGACACCGCCAAGGGAACGGCGATCCTGCGCAACGCGAAGCCGAAGGAGGACGCGAGCGAGCTGCTCTGGGCGGCAGCGGCGGCGAGCCACCTTGGCGAGGGCGACGCGGCGGCCGACTTCGCCGCGCGGGCCGGGCGGGTGGCGCGCGTGTCGGGAATGGTGGGCACGCTGCCCGTGGTGCTGGAGTTCGCCGCGACCGCTGAGCGGATGAACGGCAACCTCGCGCACAGCGCCGCGCTCTCCGAAGAAGGCCTGGCGCTGGCCAAGGAGGCCGGATACGTCAACTGCGCGGCGGCGCACCTGGCCAACCTCGCGATGGTCGCGGCGATCCAGGGCCGCGAGGACGACTGCCGGGGCTTCGCGAACGAGGCGCTGGCGATCGCGATCCCCCACCGCGTCGGCCTGCGCGTGGGCGTCGCGCACTACGCGCTGGCGCTGCTCGACCTCGGCGCGGGCCGCTTCCAGGAGGCGCACGAGCGGCTCTCCGCGATGACCACGGCGGGGCCGGGCGCGGGGCATCCGATCGCGGTCTGGGGCTCGACGGCCGACCGCGTCGAAGCCGCCGTGGCGACCGGAAACCTCGACGTGGCAAGGGAAAGCGTCGAGTTCATCACGCAGTGGTCGGTGAACGCGACGACCGCGCGAGCCCGAGCGCTGGTCGCCCGCTGCCGCGCGCTGGTCGAGGACGACGCGGTGCCGCTGCTCGAACAGGCGTTGGAGACCGACTCCGACTACGAGCGCGCGCGGACCGCGTTGCTGCTGGGCGAGCGGCTGCGGCGGGACCGCAAGGTCAGCGAGGCCCGGCCGCACCTGCGAGCCGCGGCGGAGGTCTTCGGCAGGCTCGGCGCACGGCCGTGGGAGCGGCGCGCGCTGGGCGAGCTGCGCGCGGCGGGCGAGTCGCGGGAGCTGGCCGAGCCGTCGGTGCTGACCCCGCAGGAGCTGCGGATCGCCCAGCTCGTGGCCGAGGGCGTGTCGAACAAGGACGTCGCCGAGCGGCTCTTCCTCAGCCCGCGCACGGTCGAGTACCACCTGTACAAGATCTATCCGAAGCTCGGTGTCAGCTCCCGCACAGAACTCGCGCGGCTACTGGCCCAGTAATCACCAGTGGTCCTACGGATGGCACCGGGTACCACGGCGACGAGAGTTGGTGGCATGCCAATCATCGAGGTCAACGACGTGGAACTGTGGGTCGAGGAGTTCGGCGACCCGACCCATCCTGCCGTGCTGCTCGTCATGGGGTCGATGTCCCAGGGCCACCTGTGGCCGGACGAGCTGGTGGGGCGGATCGCCGCAGGTGGGCGCCGTGTCATCCGGTACGACCACCGCGACACCGGCCGCTCCAGCGCGCTGAACTTCGAGGAGCGGCCCTACACCTGGGCCGCGATCAAGGACGACGTTCTCGGCGTGCTGGACGCGCTCGGCATCGAGCGGGCGCACCTGGTCGGGCACTCCGCTGGTGGGCTGCTCGGCCAGTGGATCGCGCTGGAGCACCCTTCGCGCATCGCCAGCCTGACCGCGATCGGGTCCTCCCCGCTCGGCGGCGGCGAGGGCGTGGTGGTGATGCGGGCGCTGAGCGGGCAGCCGCAACCCCCGGGGAGCTTGCCCGAGCCGAAGCCGGAGTTCGTGCGGGTGCTCACCTCGCCGCCCGGGGAGGACTTCGCGGTCGACGTGGCGCGGATGCTGCACGGCACGGTGCTGCCCTTCGACGCCGACGCGCAGCGGGAGGTGGAGGAGCGGCTGCGCGAGCGGGACCGCGATCCGGCGACCGTGGCCAACCACCAGAAGGCGTGGGCGGCCGACCCGGACTTCGAGCCCGTTGGCCGGCTCGGCGAGATCACCGTGCCCACACTGGTCGTGGAGGGCAGCGAGGAACCCGCGAAACCCGGCCACGGCAAGCTGATCGCGGCGGCGATCCCGGGCTCGGAGTACCTGGAGATCGAGGGCATGGGCCACACCCTCCCGCCCGAGATCCACGCCGAACTCGCCGCTGCCGTCCTCGCGCACACGGCCCGATAGCCCCCGGCACCCCGCTCAACCCCGACAGAGGTCTAGACCGCAGCCGGGCACGTTGGGCTAGGGCCTGTCCTGTAGGTCACCGGGTTCGGCAGTCTTCAAGACCCACAAACCCCCGCCCCAGCGGTCTCCAACGACGGCAAACCTCATCAAGCTGCTGGGTTTGCGGCGGTTAACGATGATCAACAGGAGGGTTTGCTGGTCTTGAAGACACCCCAACTCCCCAGCGACACCGTGACCGGAACAGGACAGGCGCTAGCGGGGCGGATGAGGGGCTAGCGGATGCCGTCCAGGAGGGCGGCCAGACCGAGTTCGAAGATGAGGTCCAGGTCCAGGTCGTAGCCGTCGGAGTCGAAGGAGCGCATGAGTCCGCTGAAGGCGGGGAAGCGGCCGGACTCCACGTAGAAGCGGTACTGCTCGGCCTGCGTCTCCAGCCACTCCTCCTCGGTGAGCCCGGTCGCGGCCCGCGCGCTCGCCTCGCGCTCCAGGTTCACCGCGAGGCCCTGCACGTAGCTGAACAGCAGCACGTGCAGGTTCATCACCTGCGTCGGCGTGCGGCCGGGCGCGCTGAGCGCGGTGATCATCCATTCGGCGTGCACGGCGAGGTTGGGCAGCATCACCGGGCGGGTCAGCGTCGTGTACTGCGCGAGCCACGGGTGCCGCCGGTAGAGCGCCCACAGCCCGCGCGAGCCGGCCTCGGCGCGGGCCCGCCAGCTCGTGATCTTCGGATCGGGTGGCGCCAACGTGCCGTAGGTGGCGTCCACCATCAGCAGCACCAGCTCGTCCTTGCCGTCGACGTGCCGGTAGGGCGACATCGCGCTGACGCCGAGCTTCGCCGCGACACCGCGCATGGACACCGCCACGAGGCCCTCGGCGTCGGCGATCTCCACGGCCGCGCGCACGATCTTGTCGCGGGTCAGCTCGTCGCCGGGCTCCACGGGCGGGCGCGGGCGCGGCGTTGCCGGGGCGGCGGCGACCACCGTGCCCACGCGCGGCTCCGCGACGATCAAGCCCTCGTTCTTGAGCGTGTTCAGCGCCTTGGTCGCGGTCGCCAGCGCGACGCCCCAGCGGATCGCGATCTGCCGGGTGGAGGGCAGGCGGTCGCCCGGGGCCAGCTCGCCCTCGGCGATGCGGCGGCGCAGCTCCGCGACGATGCGGGCGTAGGGCGGGCTGTCGGTCATGGTGCTCCCTGTCCTAGCACAGAACCTCGCTGAGCTAGCACAGATTAGCTCGTTCTTGGCTCTGCTCAGCTGTATTTACGTCGTACGCTACCGCTATGACACAGAAGGTGCTGATCAGCGGAGCAAGTGTGGCGGGCCCGGCGCTGGCGTACTGGCTGCGCCGCAGGGGCTTCGAGGTGACCGTCGTGGAGCGCGCCCCGGCGCCCCGTCCGGGCGGGCAGGCGATCGACGTGCGCGGCGTGGCGCTGGACGTACTCGACCGCATGGGGCTGCTGGAGCGGGCGCGCGAGCTGCGCACGACCATGCGCGGCATGGAGATGCTCGACGGCAAGGGCAACGAGATCATGCGCTCCACCGAGATGGCGCTGAGCAGCGGCCGCTTCGACAGCGACGACATCGAGCTGCTGCGCGAGGACCTCACCGCGATGATCTACGAGCGGACCAAGGACGACGAAGACCCGCTCGCGGGGTCGAGCATCGGCACTGTCGAGTACCTCTTCGGCGACACCATCACCGCGATCACCGACGGCGTCGGAGGTGTCACGGTGACGTTCGAGAACGCGCCGCCGCGCACGTTCGACGTGATCGTGGGCGCGGACGGCCTGCACTCCGGAGTGCGCGCGCTCGCCTTCGGACCGGAGAGCCAGTTCGTCCGGCACCTCGGCACCTACCTCGCGGTGTTCAGCGCGGAGAACTTCATCGGCCTGGACAACTGGCAGGTGTGGGTGAACGAAGGCAACGTCGGCTACGCCGTCTATCCCGTGCGGGACAACAAAGAACTGCGCGTGACGCTCGGTATCAAGGCCGACTCGCTTCCGCACGACCGCCGCGACAACGACGCGCACCGCAGGATGCTGGCGGAGGATCTCGAAGGGCTGGCGTGGGAGACCCCGCGCCTGGTCGAGGCGATGTGGGCGGCGGAGGACTTCTACTTCGACGCGATGGCGCAGATCCACATGGACACGTGGTCGGCGGGCCGGGTCACCCTCGTCGGCGACGCGGGCTACTGCGCGTCGCCGTTGTCCGGGCAGGGCACGAGCCTGGCGCTGGTCGGCGCGTACGTGCTCGCCGAGGAACTGGAGCGCGCGGGCGGCCGGCACGCGGAGGGCTTCGCGGCCTACGAAGCGCGGATGCGGCCGTTCGCCCAGCTCAACCAGGCGTTGGCCACGGAGAACCCGGGCCAGCCCGCGTCGGAGGAGTCGCTGGAGCGGGCGAAGCGCGCGCTTTCCTTGGACAGCAGGGAGAACTGAGCCCTCAGCAGGTGTCGACCTCGCGCAGGTACCACTCGACGAGGACGCGCCCGGCCTCGCCCATCGCGTGCGTCTTCGGTTCCGCCCCGTGGGTGTGCGCGACCACCGCGCCGGTCGCCGCGTCCACCGCGAGGTCGAACCAGTCCGCGCAGCCGCCGACCTCGCTGCCGTCCAGCTCGGAGTCGCTGCGGGTCAGCGGGTAGCCCGCGTAGACCAGAAGTTCGTAGAGCTGATGTCCGTGCCACTCGCGCATCAGCTCACCGCTCTCGGCGATCTGCTGAGCGCCGTCGACGGTGACCACGAAGTACTCCACCACGTCACCTCACGTCCGGGGAAAGTGGCAACGCTACGTGCGTTCTCGCTGGTCCGCCCGGCGTGCGGGGATTTGGCTGGCTGTTCGCGACGCACTCGTGACGCTGCCGTAGCCGACGACTTGACCTCCAGTTTGCTGGAGGTTCGAGACTGGAGGCCCCTCCCCGACCCGTCTGGAGCCCCCTCATGCCCGATCGCACCGGCGTGCTCGACGAGGCGTACCAGCGCCTTCACCGAACCGGCCCGGAGTTCGCGGGGTGGTTGTCCAACCACGCCCCGATGACGGTGGAGGCCATGGTCCGCGCCGGGCGGCCGGATCTGGTGCACCGCTGGGTGGACTCCTACTGCGAACGGCTGCACGAGCTGCCGCCCGCCTCCTGCCGAATCGGTTCCGAATGGCTGGAGGCGATGGGTGACGAGCGCCGGATCGGCGACTGGATCGCGCATTTCCGGGTGGAGCTGGCCGAACGGCCCTGGCGCGCGGTGCTCGGCACGTGGTGGCCCCGGTTGCTCCCCGGGGTCGCCGCGGGCGCGACGCACGGCGTGATCAGGGTCGGTCACGCCGTGCGCGTGCTGCTGGAGGGTTCACCGACCGCGCCCCGGCTGGACGAGCTGGCACACGGGCTCGGGTACTGGGCCGCGCGGTGGGAACCGGTGCCGGGCGCGGCCTGCCCGGAGGGCTCGTTGTCACCGCGCGAAGCCCTGCTCGGCGTTCCCCTGCTGCCCGAGCCGAGTTCTGGGTTCCAGAAACGCCTTGCGCGGCTCGCCTTTCTCACGGGTTGGCCGGAGTCGCTCGCCGCGCTGCGCTGCCCTGCGAACTCCGCGCACGCGCACGACGTGCTCGCCGATCTGGTGGACGTCGCCGTGCTGCGCTACCGCACGCACGGGCACGGCTCGGCGGTGATGTCGGTGCACGGGGCGACCGCGCCGAACGCGATCCTGCGCACGCTTCCCGCGCTGCCGGAGAAGCTGTGGGTGCCGAGCCTGTGCGCGGCGTGGATCGCGACGGCCGCCGTCACCTCGGTCTACGCGCCTTCCCGTCCGGCGATCGTTGCTCCGGAAACGGATCTTGCGCTTGACGAGGTACTTGAGCGGGCCGTCGCGACCGGTGACTCGCACGTGATCAAGTTCGCGGACACCGCCGTGGACACGTTCGCGCGCAAGGGAGATCCCGACGCGCTCGCCTCCGCTCAGCGGTGCACAGAGCTGATCACCGCCCTGTGAGCGGAATGACCACTGTGGACTGTCGACCCTCCCCCGCCGTCGCGCTGGCGCGCAGCGAGGTGTTACCGCTGCCGATCGCGCTCCAGATCTCCAACTTCACGCATCCGTTGGAGAGGTTGGTGAGCGTGCCCGACTGCGCTTGGATTCCGGACGCCTGCGTGTAGTTCTCCCATCCGTTCACCGGGTCGGTGGCGAAGTAGCGATAGGTCTCCGTGCGCGTGTAGTTCCCAGAACCGTTGGGGTCGTAGGAGATCCGCGCCTGCACGCCGTTGCCGACTCCGGTCCCGGAGTCCACGTTCAGCGAGAACTGCGTCTGCTTGGCCGGATCGACGGTTCCGCTGATCCCGCACGTGGTGTAGGCGCGAGCGTTGGTCGGCACGCCGTCGAAGTTGCGTCCTCCGGCGCTGCTCACGGCGTCGTTCAGGGCACCGGAACCGCTGGTGACGGAGAGCTTGTCCGGGCTCGTCACGTGCAGGGTGGTCGGAGTCGGAACGGGGTCGACGGTGCCGCCGCCCCCGGTCGTCACGGTCTTGCCCGCAGGCACGTTCAGGGTGGTGCCGTTGGAGAAGGTCACGGTGATCGGCGAAGTGCCGAGGTTGCTGGCGACGTAGGTCTTGGTGCCGCCCTTGGAGAACACGGCGTGCAGCGGGTGGTTCGCGGTGATGCTGGTGTCGACCTGCCCGAGCGCGCTGAGGTTGCGCAGCCAGTGGAAGGTGTGCGCGCGGCTCTCCCCCTCCTCGGGCGTGTAGTTGGTGCTGCGGAAGGAGTTCAGGGCTTCGTCCGGTTTGGACAGTGCTTGGAAGGACCAGATGATGTCCTGCCACACCTTCGGCTGGCTGCCGCTGTTGCGGACGATCTCCGCCACGTTGCGGTCGATGTAGCTCGGGTTGTGGCCCAGGTACAGGGAACCGCCGGTGATCGGCAGCATGTTGATGCCGTGGATCTTCTCCGGCTCGGCGGTGAACCAGGTCGAGTAGGCGCCGCCGTCACCCCACACCATGCCGACGGTGGAGTGCTCGAAGCCCTGCGGGAAGGCCTGGTCCTGCGGGTCGAACCAGTAGTTCTGGATCGCGCTCGCCTGCGTCGTGTAGATGTAGAGGCCAGCGTCGCGCACGGCGTTGTTGCCGGTGACCTGGCCCCATTGGATCAGCGCGTTGGCGAAGTTCATGCCCTCCGACGAGGACTCCTGGTTGTTGCCCGCGAAGAAGGCCCCGTGCCCGGCGGCCCAGTCGTGCCCGGCGAAGATGTCGAAGTCCCGCAGGAACGGGAACCTCGTGTCGTTGCGGTCGTAGTTGTTGGCGTCGCGGATCAGCAGGTCCACCATGCCGCCGTACTGGCCGCCCGCCGCCCAGTTGCGGTCGAACTTCGCCAGGGTCGCGGCGGCGGCGATGTAGTAGCCGTAGTGGAAGTGGTGGTCGTTGAGGTCGGTGTCCGAGCCGTAGGAGGCCGGATAGCCGATCAGCGTTCCCCAGTTGCGGTCGTAGTAGAAGACGCGCTCCGACTTGCCCGGCGACGCGGTGAACCAGTCCGTCAGGCGAGCCCTGATCGCGTTCAGCATCTTGTCGCGGACGTCGGTCCGGTTGACCTGGTCGGCGATCTCCGCGATCCGCGCCGCGCGCCCGACCGCCTTGCCCGTCCAGTAGGTGTCGTTGTTGAACCCGGCGAACGGGTCGCCCTGCGCGGCCTGGTCGAGGAAGCCGTTGAGAGTGGTGAGGTCTCCGCCCGTCATGGCCACCGAGGGCAACTCCGGCAGAACTCCGTTGTAGCGCGTGCTCGTGGTGAACGACGAGGTGCCGACGATCGTCTTCATCGGCCCGCGCGGCGAGATGTAGGTGTTCGCGATCGGGGTGCCGCCGCCGCTGAGGTTCTGCCACTGGTGCGGGTACAGGGAAACCACGGTCCCGGTCGCCGAGCCCTCAAGCGCCTGGGTGGTGAAGGCGTAGGTCGCGCGCACCGCGCTGGCGGCTTGGTCGTAGTTCCACGACACGCGCGTTCCCGTGATGTGCGCGTGCGCGTAAGCACCGTAGGAGTTGGCCAGCGCCACGCGGTCGGAGCCGCCGGGCAGGACCGCTACGGAGAAGAATCCCTTGCCCGCCAAGGAAGATGTGATCGCGTTGCCGCCCACGTTCCACGTCGCTCCACTCGGCGCGTACGCGACGTAGTCGTGGCCGTCGACGGAGAAGCCGATGCGGGAACCGTTGTTCTGCCACACGTTCGGCGCCGCCGAGAAGCTCAGTCTGGCGTCGCCGCCGGTGACCTTCGCGTAGACGAAGGGGGACCCGTGGCCGATCGTGGCGCGCAGCGTGCGGGCTCCGTCGGACCAGAACGGGCTGACCGTCCAGTCCGTCCAGCCGTCGACCTTCGCCTCCGGCGCGTTCAGGCCGGTCACGCCGAGCGTGAAGTCCGCGCCGTACTGGTAGTGGTACTCGCCGACACCGGTGGCCGTTCCGGTGATCGTCGGCGTGGTCGCGTAGTCGACGCCGAGGCCGCCCGCCACGGTGTCGAAGGAGAAGGGGTGCGCCATCAGGTTGTCCGAGAACGCGCACTCGGTGCGCTTGTAGACCAGCGAGGACCACCAGTCGTTCGTCGGCACCGCCCCCGCGGGCGCGTTCGCGGTGAGGTGGCGCCTCGGGTTGGTCGCCAGGTCAGAGCACGCGGTCGGCAGCGCCGCGCCCGCCGGCAACGACGTCGTGTAACTGCCCGCGCCCACCGGCTCCGCCGAGGCGGGGAGGACGGGGGTCACGGTCGCGAGGAGCACTACGGCGGCAACCAAGGCAGGTCTCAGCCCGCTGCGATAGCCCATGAACAGCTCTCCTTTGAGCGTGGTCGACGAGCGGCGGCGGGGCTCGATGTGAGAGCGCTCTCGCACAGTTGTAGCAACGCTTCGCGTTCCGCGTCAACGGCCACGTGAAAGGCTGGCGCGATGATCGAGGAGCACATGAAGTCCGAAATGCTCGACACGTTGCAGGACGCCCGGCAGACCGTGGTCGCCAAGCTGGACGGGCTCTCCGAGTACGACGCCCGGCGTCCGCTGACCCTCACCGGCACCAATCTGCTCGGCCTCGTCAAGCACCTCGCGACCTGGGAGTCCCGCTACCTCGGCGAGGTCTTCGCGCGCCCATTCCCCGAGCCGCTGCCCCGTTGGGACGACGAGTCCTTGCGTGGCACGGACTTCTGGGCCGCCGAGCACGAGACCCGCTCGGAGATCGTTTCGCTCTACCAGCGCGTGTGGGCCCACGCCGACGCGACGATCGCCGAGCTGCGACTCGACTCCCCCGGGCACGTGCCGTGGTGGCCGCGCCCGAACGTGACCCTGTTCGACGTGCTCCTGCACCGGGTCGCCGAGACCAGCCAGCACGCCGGGCACGCCGACATCCTGCGCGAGCAGCTCTCCGCCTCCGCCTCGGCCTCGGTGGAGCCGACCCCGCGCCACGACCAGGTCCTCCAGGCCGCGAAGGCCTGGCTCACCTAGTGTTCTCGCGGTCTTCGAGGCCGACCGCCTCGCGCAGTTCCTTGCGGTCGTGCTCCAGGTCCGGGTTGTCCTTCGCGAGGTGACCCATGATGTCGGAGAGCCCGTCCGCGAGCGCGTTGAGCTTCTGCTGCAAGGCGTCGTCGGAGCGCTTCTGCGTGTTCTGCAGCAGCGCCACCAACAGGAACGTGACGATCGTGGTCATCGTGTTGATGATCAGCTGCCAGGTGTCCGCGCTCTCCAGCAGGAAGTACGACGGCGCCCAGATCACCACGAGCAGCACGCACATCACGAAGAACCAGGCACGGGAGACGAACTCGCTCGCGTGCGTTGCGAACCTGTCGAAGACCGAGGGCTTCCCCGAGACCTCCGACGGCATGTTCTTTCCCGGCATCACCCCGGCTTACCCAGAACCACCCCTTCCCACCCGTCCGCCCCGGGGTTGGGGTGTCTTCAAGACCACCAAACCCCCGTTTTGATCACCGTTGACCGCCTCCTACTTCGAGGCGCCGGAGGGTTTGCCGTCGTTGAAGACTGCCGGGGCGGGGGTTAGCTGGTCTTGAAGACCTGCCAACCCGGACGCGTGCGGCACATAGGCTCTGCGCATGTCGCTCTCCACCAACGCCGACGAGCACCAGGTCCGCGAATTCACCTGTGGCTGCTGCGCCGCGCCCGCCCAGCGGACGTGGAACTTCGTGCTCCGCGACGGGTCCCCGCACGCCGTGTACTTCGCCAACAGCTACAACCACGGCGGCCAGGGCCACGAGACGTGGATCGACGTGATCCTGGGCAGTTGGGGCGGCGAGAACCACTCCGACCACGTGACCTTCGGCTGCCGCGTCGGCGCCGTCGAGGACTCCCCCGCTCCGGCCGCGACCGCCGTGCAGGCGTGCCTCGACGGCAGTGCCGGTCCACTGCACGGCCGTACGCTGAGCCGCGAGGAAGCCTTGGCGCACCCGTGGATCACCGACTTCTGGGCCGTCGTGGACCACGTACTCGAACACGACCCCGTCGTCCACCCCCACCTCTACGGCTGACACTCCAACGCCCCCGCCTCGCTGCCGCGCCCCGCCGCGCCCCCCACCCAATGCCGCGTTCGGCGCGTTGAGAACCCTGAACGACCCCTTCGGGTACTTGGAACCGCACCAAACGACCCGTTCAGCTCCTCCAACGCACCAAACGACCCGTTCGGGGAGTTGAGCGCACCAAACGACCCGTTCGGGGAGTTGAGCGCACCAAACGACCCGTTCAGCGCGCTCAACGCACCAAACGACCCGTTCAGGGCTTAAGCCGTGGCGGAGTGCGGCGCGGTGTGGGGGTCAGACGTTGCCCAAGGTGCGGGTGATGGTGATCTCGATGACGACGCGCGCGGGGTTGGGCTTGGGGGTGCGGTAGCGCGCGGCGTAGCGGGCCTCGGCGTCGGCGACGGAAGCGGCGTCCTCGCGGACCACGGCGCGGCCTTCCAGCGTCGACCAGCGGCCGCCGTCGACCTGGCACACGGCGACGGTGGCACCGTCGGGCCCGGCGGCGCGCACGTGCCGGACCTTCTGCGAGTGGGAGAAGGTGATCACGCGCGCGATGCCTGCCTCTGCGTCGAGGGTGACGCCGACGGGCACGACGTGCGGGGTGCCGTCCTTGCGGATCGTGCTCAGCGTGCAGAGGTGGCGTTCGGTCCAGAAGGCGGTGCCGCCCTCGCTCAACTCGATCTTCGGCATGAGCCCATTATGGTCCCATGGCCCTGTTCCCCCGCGAGCGCGCGGAGATCGCGCCGGGCGCGGTGCACGTGCCGGACTGGCTGAGCCCGGACGAGCAGGCGCGCCTGGTGGAAGCCTGCCGCGAGTGGTCGCGCCCGCCGGCGGGACTGCGCGCGACGACGATGCCGAACGGCTCGGTGATGTCGGTGCGCTCGGTGTGCCTCGGGTGGCACTGGACGCCTTACAAGTACGAACGCCACACCGAGCACGGCGAGCCGGTGAAGCCGTTCCCGGACTGGCTGGGCGAACTGGGGCGCAGAGCGGCGGGCGCGGGCTACCGGCCGGACATCGCGCTGGTCAACTACTACGACGCCGGAGCGCGGATGGGCATGCACCGCGACGCGGACGAGCGCAGCGCGGAGCCCGTGGTCTCGCTGAGCCTCGGTGACACGTGCGTCTTCCGCTTCGGCAACACCGACAACCGTGGGCGCCCGTGGACGGACGTCGAACTGCACTCCGGCGACCTCTTCGTCTTCGGCGGGCCGTCGCGGCTGGCCTTCCACGGCGTCACCAGGACGTTCCCGGGCACCGGGCCGGAGATCGGTCTGCGCGGCGGCGGGCGCCTCAACATCACGTTGCGGGTGTCGGGCATGGAATGACGCTCGGCGGGGAAAGCACGGGACGTGAGCGGACATAACGGACGCGTCGTGGTCTTCGCGCCCTCTCCTCAGCTGACGGTGACCGTCGAGGACCTCAACGGGGAGCCCGATATCCATGTGCACCCGGGCGGGCAGGGCGTCTGGCAGGCGCGCATGATCACCTCGCTGGGCGTGGGCGTGGTGCTGTGCGGAACGGTCGGCGGCGAGACCGGACATGTGTTGCAGCACCTGGTCGACGACCCCGCGATCGAGACGCAGCTGCTGCACGTGGACGCCCGCAACGGCGCCTACGTCCACGACCGCCGCGACGGAAGCCGGGACGAGCTCGTGGAAATGCCGGCCGGTGAGCTGTCCCGCCACGACCTCGACGACCTCTACGAGCTGACCCTGACGCACGCGCTGGACGCCGGGATCGCGCTGCTCAGCGGGCCGAGCAACGACCGCGTGCTGCCGCACTCGCTCTACCGCAGGCTCACCGAGGACCTGACGGTCAACGGGTGCCGCGTGCTGGCCGACCTCGCGGGGCAGCGCCTGGTGGAGGTGCTCGACGGCGGGCCGTCCTTCGTGAAGGTCAGCCACGAGGAGCTGATCGACGACGGCCGCGCGGCCAGCGGCGACCTGGCCGACCTGATCCCCGCGATCAGGGAGATCGCCAAGTGCGGCCCGGAAGCCGTCGTGGTCTCGCGCGCCGCCGAGCCCGCGCTGGCGCTGATCGAGGACGAGCTGCTCACCCTGCACGTCCCGGACCTGAGCCCGGTGGACACGCGCGGCGGCGGCGACTCGATGACGGCGGGCGTCGCGGCCTGCCTCGCCAAGGGTGAGCCGTTGCGCGAGGCGTTGCGCGTCGGCGCGGCGGCCGGGGCGCTCAACATCACCCGGCGCGGTCTTGGCACCGGAGGCGGCGACGCCATCCGCACCCTGGCCGAGCGCGTGGAACTCCGCCCCCTGCGAGGAAGTCACTCATGATCGCGTTGATCACCAACGATGACGGCATCGACTCCCCCGGACTGGCCGCGCTCGCCGCAATGGCCGTCCACAGTGGACTCTCAGTGGTGGTCGCGGCCCCCGCCGAGGAGTCCAGCGGCACCAGCGCGGGGCTGACCGCGGCGAAGGACGACCGCCGGATCGCCGTGGCGCGCAAGGAGATCCCGGGCCTGCCAGACGTCCCCGCTTACGCGGTGGCCGGTCACCCCGGACTGATCGCGCTCGTAGCCGCTCAGGGCGCGTTCGGCGTCACTCCGGACCTCGTGCTCTCCGGGATCAACCGCGGCGCCAACGTCGGCCGGGCCGTGCTGCACTCCGGCACGGTCGGCGCGACCTTGACGGCAGCCGTCAACGACCTGAACGGCCTAGCGGTGTCCCTCGACGTCGGCCTCAACGGCACCGCCGAACCCCGGTGGGACGCGGCGGCGGAGATCGTCGAGCACGCGATCGGAGTGCTGCGGAACTCCCCGTCGGGCACCGTGCTCAACGTGAACGTGCCGAACGTGGCGCCGGAGAAGATGCCTCCGCTGCGCCATGCCCGGCTCGCCCGCTACGGCACCGTGCAGAGCCGCGTGGAGCGCTTGGACGACAACAGCCTGGAAGTCGTGGCTGTCAACGTCGACGACGCGAAGCCGGAACCCGACACCGACGCCGCGCTGCTCGCCCGGGGGCACCCGACGATCACCGCGCTGCGCTCGGTCAGCGAGGACACCGGCGTCGCGCTACCGGGTTCCGCTCTTTGACAACCGCGCTGCCGACGTGCCCAGACCCTGTGGCAGGAAAGAGAAAACCCTCTCGATCTCCTTGGTCCCGTACATCGAGCGCAATTCGGCGTCCTGGTAGCGCACGCACTTCAGGTGCCATTCCAGGATGCCCGACATCCACTCCTTGAGGTCCTCCACCTGCCGCGTCACCACCGCGCGGGTCCGCTTGTCGAGGTCGAACTCCTCGAAGAGGTCCTCAAGGTCGTTGGCCACGATGTGCTCGAACTGCCGCATGCGCGCGTTCATCAGCCCGGCGACGATGTCACGCGCGGTGAGCCGGTCGGTGCCGAGGAAGTTCTCCACGACCACGACCATGTTGTGCACCTCGCCCTCGAACTCCACTTCCTTCTGGTAGGAGAAGAGATCGTTGGTGAACATGCCGTAGTCCATCGCCGCGGTGACCAGCTCGTGCAGCGTCCGCGTCTGGTAGAGGCTGTCGAGCACCGCGCCCAGCGTCTTCACCCTGGCCAGCGCGATCGTCAGGTCGGAGCCGAAGGTCCTGCGCCGCATCTCCACGTAGTCGATCGGGTCGGGAATCCTGTTCTGCGCCTGGTTGTCCACCTCCCAGACCCAGCTGTCGAGCATGTCGTCGACGGCCTTGCGGAACACCGCGCGCCCGGCGGGCGTCAGCGGCCCGGCCGTGCGCTCCCACAGGTCGGCGAGCCCGAGTTCCATGGGGCCCAAGGGTTGTGGGGCCGCGCCCTGCAACGGCATGAACTGCTTCAGCCGCTCCGCGCAGGCCCGCGCCTTCACCTTGTCGCGTGCGATGCCGAAGACCAGCGGGAAGTAGTCGTCGCCGTAGGTCCCCCACGCCAGCCAGTCCGAGGAGAGGTTCAGCTCCTCCAGCGTGGCGTCGGCGTGGATCATCGCGGCGCAGTGCGCGAGGTCGATGCCGCGCCCGCGGTGCTCGCTCCACACACCGCCTCCTTCGACGCCGGGAACCGCGTCGTAGAAACCCATCGCGCGCTGCCACTCGATGGTGTGCTCGCGCGAGGCGTCGATGTGCGGGCTGGTGCGAATCCCGAAAGGCATGTGCAGCTCGGGGATGGGCAGGTGGCCGATCGGGCGCTCGGGAACGTAGGTGTGCTCGCGGATCGCCTTGCGCACACCTGGCCGGAACTCCAACCGCGCGGCGGAGGTGCCGAGCCCGACCGGGCCCGCCAGCAACGGGCTCGGCGGCTCGGCGGCGTCCATCTCCTGGTTCATGTAGCGGCTGGAGCGCGCGTGCCACTCGTGGCCGCCGGACTGCCAGTCCTGCAATCCCTTGACGTAGGCGCCGATCGCGAGCTGCTCGTGCGGCAGCAGGCCGTGCTGGGCGGCCAGTGCGGGAACTTCGACGAGGGCGGTGTTCTCGAACTGGCGCAGCCGCGAGGTCAGCAGGTCGTTGACCATCTCGGCCGACTCCTGCGTGGTGTTGCCCAGGAAGCGCTCGAACACCAGGACCGCGTTGGAGTTCTCGCCCTCCTCTTCAACTTCGCGCTGGTAGGAGAACAGGTCGTTGCGCAGGTGCACCGCGTCGGAGAAGGTGTCGCGCAGGACTTCGAGCGGGCGGCTGAACGCGACCTTGTCCGGTACCTCGGCGCCCACCGCGTACTCGACCAGGTTCGCCGACCACGGCGCGCCGCCGACCCGGCGCCGCATCTGGATGTACTCGATCGGATTGGCGATCCGGCCGAGCTCGATGTTCTTGGTCTCCCAAATGGATTCGACCATCAGGTTGTGCGTGCTGGTGATGAACCGCTTGCGCCACTCCACCGTCATCGACGGAACCGTGCGCTCCCACAGGTCCTTCAGCCCCGCCTCGGCCGGGTTGGTCACCTCTGGCGCCACCTCGCCGGGCAGCGTCATGAACTTCTCCAAGCGGGCCAAGTACTTCTGGCCGCCCTTGACATCCCGCGAGTACTTGAACTCCTCCAGGAAGTGGTCGTCGAAGAAGAACACCCACACGTACCAGTCGGTGATCACGTCGAGGACGTCGCCGTCGCAGTCCGGGTGCGTGTAGGCGCACATCAGGCCGTAGTCCATCTTGGCGAGCTGCTCGGCCGTCCACACCAGTCCGCCGTCGGGCGTCCTGGAGTCGAGCATGCCCATCCGCTCCGCCCACGCCGCGCTGTGCCGCCGCGTCCGCTCCAGGTGCGGGTTGATCCTGGCTGGGTACGGCACGTAGAACTCGGGCAGCGTGAAGGACTGCTGCTGCATGGTGCGCGCCTGCTCTCTTCGGGATCTCTCCGGACGGCCAGCCTGACGCGTTCGACCCTCGCATTCGGCTCAACGCGGGGGCATCGGCCAGGCAGGCGATGTGCTGCCCGAACGAGCGACCGCCGGAGGTCACCCCACGTGGCGGCCGGAGCTGCCTAGAGAATCGGGGTCGCGGGCTCGACAGCCCAGGCGACGGGCGGGAGACCCCTCCGACGGGCGTCGCGCGCCACCTTCGCCAGCAGGGCCATCAGAGTGTTCTCG
Organism: Allokutzneria multivorans; assembly: GCF_039537405.1. Taxonomy (NCBI): domain Bacteria; kingdom Bacillati; phylum Actinomycetota; class Actinomycetes; order Pseudonocardiales; family Pseudonocardiaceae; genus Allokutzneria; species Allokutzneria multivorans. The sequence continues at coordinate 816,841 of NZ_BAABAL010000018.1, forward strand.
TTCACCAGAACGGGCGGAGTCCGCACGCCGCGCTCGTCCAGCATCCGGAACAGCCGGTCGGACCGGGAAGACTTGTGTCCACATTGGACAGTTTCGCGGGGCCGAACCTAGCTTAAGAACCGCACGCGGTCGATCAGCCCTTCGCGAACGCGGTAGGCGACCAGCACGCGGTGCGGTTCGCCGCCGAGCCCGTGCGCCACCTCGTGGTCCACCACCCACCCGCGCTCGACCAGCCTGCCGACCACCTCGGCGCGGCAGAGTCGCTGCGCGAACTGCTCCTCGTAGAGCCCCCGCAGCTGGTCGCGCCCCCGCACCGTGCGCCCCTCGCTCATCGAGAGGCGGACGTCCTCGGCGTAGGTCGCCAGGAACGCGTCCAGGTCGTGCTCGTTGTACGCGGCCAGTTGGCGGTCCACCACGGAGGCAGGATCGATCATGAAGCCGATTCTGACACGCCGCGCGGACCGTCAACCGCGTCCGTGCGCAACAGTTATGCGCGCATCTCGTAGCTGCCCGAAAGGGCCGCGACGTGCTCCCAAACGCGCCCGAAACGGCCTGCGTCCGGGACCGGCCTGCGGACGTGCTCCAGCGCCCACGCCTGCTGGGCCTCGGTCGCGGTGGCCTTGCCGTGCAGACCGACCGCGTACTCCGAGAAGTCGCGCACGAGCACGTCGAAGACCTGGTCGAGCACGTCGGCGTGGCAGCCGGTCAGCTCGGCCTGCTCCAGCACGAGCTGGCCGTACACCACGAGCGTGAACAGGTGGCCGAGGTTGAGCAGGAAGTCCAGGTCCCGCTGCTGGTCGGCGTCCGGGGCGGCCGTGGCCAGCAAGCGCTTCAGCCCCTTGGCCTGCTCGTGGAACAGCGCGACGTTGGGCACGTGCGCGAAGGCGGTGTACACCCGCTCCCAGTCGTGGAAGGTGATCTTGCCGAGCCCGCGCGCCGGCCCCTGTTCGAACAGGAAGGCGTCGTCGGCGGCGTCGTGGCGGGTCGGGACCGGCTCGAACTCCTGCGGGTTGAACAGGTACTGCGGCATGAACTTCAGGACGAGCGCGAGGTTGACGTGCACCGTGCCTTCGAGCTTCGGCAGCGCGCGGATGTGACCCGTCGCGGTGTTGAAGTAGGTGTCCTTCTCGAAGCCCTTCGCCGCGATCACGTCCCACAGCAGGTCGATGACGCGCTCGCCCTCGCTGGTCACCTTCATCTTGGTGATGGGGTTGAACAACAGGTAGCGGCGATCCTCGGCGGTGGCGGAGCGGAAGTAGTCCACCGCGCGGTCGCTGAAGAGCTTCATCGCGATCAGCCGCGCGTAGGCGTCCACAAAGGACTGCCGGACGTGCGGGAACTCGGTGACCCGGTTGCCGTAGAGAATCCTGTTGTGCGCGTGGGTGATCGCTTCGTAGAACGAGTGCTCCGCGATGCCGATCGAGGCCGTGCACAGGTTGAACTTGCCCACGTTGACCGTGTTCAGCGCCGCGCTGAACGCATCCGCCCCGGTGTGCAGCACGTCGGCGTCGGAGACCGGGTAGTCCGCCAGGCGGAAGGCGCTGACGAACATCTGCGAGTCCACGACGTTCTTGATCAGCTCGAAGTTCGGGTGCTGGCTCTCCACCGCGAAGAACACGTAGCCGTCCGGGCCTTCGACGTCCGCCCGGCGCCCGAACACCGACACCATGCCCGCGACGTTGCCGTTGCCGATGTAGTACTTGTCGCCCGTCGCCGTGAAACCGCCCTCCGGGCGCGGCGTCAGCACCATGTCCGTCGAGTAGACGTCCGCGCCGTGCTCCTTCTCCGACAGGCCGAAGGCGAACACCGCGCCGCTGTCCAGCAACGCCGCCGCGCGCGCACGGGCTTCGGCGTTGTCGCTCATCCAGATCGGCCCGAGCCCCAGCACCGTGACCTGCCAGGCGTACCAGTAGGACAGCCCGTAGAAGCCCAGAACCTCGCTCAGCGCCGCGTTGCGCGCAGCGTCCCAGCGCTTGTCCGGGTCACCGTTCGCGTCGGCGGCGGGGGTGTTGAACGTGGCGAAGAGCTTCTCGCGCTTGATGAAATCGAGGAAGTCCGTGTACCACTCGCGGTCCAGGTGATCGGCGATCAACCGCTGCTTGCCGCGCGACTCGAACCAGTCCACCAGCGCCCGCACCTTCCCGCGCGCCACCGCGTCCAGGTGCCCCAGGTCGTCGGTGACCGGGTTGAACAACGCCGGGTACTCGTTCTCCGCCACCGCGCACTCCTCCGCCCACCCAGTGTTACCGGCCAGTACCCTACCAGCCGGTAACACCCCCGCTGACGTACCCAATGTGACATTTGTTTCGCCAGACGTAACCAATGCCGCATTGGTTATGCCTCCCCCGCCCGCACATCCCCACCCACCACGTTTCCCCCACGCTCACATCCCCACCCACGCTCGCGCCCGCTAAGGCCCCGAACGACCCCTTCAGGTACTTGAGCGCACCAAACGACCCGTTCAGGGCTCCCAAGGCACCCAACGGGCCGTTCAGCGCGTTGAGCGCACCAAACGGGTCGTTCGCGGGCACCCCTGCGCCCTGAATGACTCATTGAGGTGGTTGAGCGTCCTGAATGACTCATTCAGGTACCTCAACTCCCTGAATGAGTCATTCAGGGAATTGGGCGCACCAAAGGGGCCCTTGGGCGAGCGAAGGGCGGAGGCGAGCGAAGGATGGGGACGAGCGAGGGGTGGGCGATGAGCGAGGCCTGCTACGGCAGCGGCCCGCAGAACGTCACGATCGCGCGCGACGCTGCGGGCTCCCCGTCGGGCACGCGATTTTCCTTACGCCGTCGGCACTTCCGATGTGCTCGCGGATCGATCCGTTCGGCGCGCGGCTGCCCCGCTACGCCCAGCGGATCAGCCCAGGCGGTCAAGCCGTGGTGTGGCGCAACACCGTCCACCTGACCGGCGAGGGCTCGCACGTGCTGGCGATACTGAACCTGTCGGTGGTGCTGCAGCGCGACATCGTCTAAGGCGAGCTGGGCGCCTCAGAGCCGACCGCCGACGCTGCGGCTGATGTCTTTGCGGCACTTGGCAATTTCGCGTCCAGTGGTGACCTCGCGCAAAGCCCGCTCGCACGCGGAGCCGACATCCGCGAGAGCCACGAGAAGATCGCGCGGAGCCTGTCGCTGCGCCGCGCGACGTACTTCCGCAGGCTCGACGAAGCGGTCTCGCGTCTGACACGGCACCTGGTGCGTCGGTAGGGTCGGCGCACATGGGAAATGTGGTCGCCTTCCACGCACATCCGGACGACGAGGCCCTGCTGACCGGCGGAACGCTGGCGCGACTGGCCGACGAGGGGCACCGAGTGGTGATCGTCGTCGCCACCGACGGGTGCATGGACGAGGCCGACGGCGTGCGCATGGGCGAACTCCACGCGAGCGCTGAAGTGCTTGGCGCACAACGGGTTGCCCACCTCGGATACGCCGACAGCGGGCACGGCGCGCTGCTCTACGACGACCCGTCCGATCGGCAGCGCTTCGCCCGCGCCGACCTGGACGAGGCCACCGGCAGGCTCGCGGAGCTGCTGCGCGAGGAGAAGGCCGACCTGCTGCTGAGCTACGACCCCAACGGCGGCTACGGCCACCGCGACCACGTGAAGGTGCACCACGTCGGCGCGCGGGCGGCCGCGCTGACCGGGGTGCGCGTGCTGGAGGGCACGGTGCCGCTGCCGGGCTCGGAGAGGCGGAGCCGGTACAGCCCGCGCAAGGCCATCACCCACCGTTACGACGTGCGCCGCTACGCCGCGCAGAAGCAGGCCGCGCTCGCCGCGCACCGCACGCCGGTGTTCGGCAACGGCCGGTCAGCCTCGCTCTTCAGGGCGATGGTGCGGATGCCGGTCCCCGTCTTCAGCGCGCTCTTCGGCCGGGAATGGTTCGTGGAGCGCCCTCACCAGGGAAAATGACACGCCTGCCCGATATCGGGCAGGGAACTTGAGTCGGCGGCCCGCGTCTGACACGCTCGCTCCTCGTGAGTGAAGACGGGGCGGGCGAACTGGTCCGGCACGTGTCGGCCACCACCGGCCTGCCCCCGTCGACGGCGGCCAGGGTGGTCGCCGACGTCATCGCGTACTTCGGCGAGAGCGCCGAGGACTACGTACGGCGACGGCACTCCGAACTCCAGCGCCAGCAGCTGCGCAACGCTGAGATCTGGGGCGTGCTCGCGGCCGAGCTGCGGCGGCGGCCGGTGGTCGCCCCCGCGTTCAGCGAACGACAGCTGCGGCGCATCGTGTACGGCTGAAGGGACAGGTCACAGACGTGTGCGGCATCGTTGGGTACGTCGGGAAACGTCCGGCAGCGCCGATCCTCGTGGAGGGTCTGCACCGGCTGGAGTACCGCGGGTACGACTCCGCCGGGCTGGCCACCCCCGAGGCGGGCGCCCTCCGCGTGATCAAGACCGAGGGGCGCGTCCAGCAGCTGCGCAACCTGATCAAGGAGGAGATCCCGGCCCCCGTCGGCATCGCGCACACCCGGTGGGCCACCCACGGTGAGCCCAGCGACGCCAACGCGCACCCGCACCTGGACGCCGCGGGCCGGATCGCCCTGGTGCACAACGGCATCATCGAGAACTCCGACCGGCTGCGCGCGCAGCTGACCGCCGAGGGCGTGACCTTCGCCTCCGAGACCGACACCGAGGCGCTCGCGCACCTGATCGGCCGCCTGATGGCCGCGGAGGACGCGCCGAGCCTGGAGGAGGCCGTCCGCGCCGCGCTCACCAAGGTCGAGGGCACCTACGGCATCGTCGTGCTCGACCGCGACAACCCCGACCACCTGGTCGTGGCGCGCAACGGCAGCCCCATCGTGCTCGGCATCGGCGAGGGCGAGATGTTCGTGGCCTCCGACGTGGCCGCGCTCGTCCGGCACACCCAGCAGGTCGTCTACCTCGACGACGGCGAGCTGGCCGTGGTGCGCTCCGACGAGTTCCACACCAGCACCCTGGCCGTGGAGGCCAGCCCGGTGGTGAAGTCCCCGACCACGGTGGACCTGGTGGTCGACGACTACGAGCTGGGCGGCTCGACGGACTTCATGAGCAAGGAGATCCACGAGCAGCCCACCGCGCTGGCCAGGGCGCTGAGCGGGCGGCTCAACGAGCGCTTCGCCACCGCGCACCTCGGCGGCATCAACATGGAGCCGCGCGAGCTGCGCGCGATCCGCCGGGTGAAGTTCCTCGGCTGCGGGTCCTCCTACTACGCGGGCCAGATGGGCGCGCAGCTGGTGGAGGAGCTGGCCCGCATCCCCGCCGACGCCGAGCCCGCCTCGGAGTTCCGCTACCGCAACCCGGTGGTGGAGGCCGACACGCTCTACGTCGCGCTGAGCCAGTCCGGCGAGACCCTGGACACCCTCGCCGCGGCCCAGGAGCTCAAGCGCAAGGGCGGTCAGCTGCTCGGCGTGGTGAACGTGGTGGGCAGCGCCATCGCCCGCGAGTGCGGCAGCGGCATCTTCCTGCACGCGGGCCCGGAGGTGTCGGTGGCCTCGACCAAGGCGCTGACCAACACCGCGACCTCGCTGGCGATGCTCGGCCTGCTGCTGGGCCGCGTGCGCGACCTGTCCACCGCCGACGGCAAGCGGATCGTGGCCGGTCTGCGGCGCCTGCCCGAGCAGGTCGCGGAGATCCTGGCCCAGGAGCAGGCGGTCGCCGAGGTCGCCGCGCGCTTCGCCGACACCAGGAGCATGTTCTTCGTCGGCCGCGTCCGGGGCTGGCCGGTGGCCCGCGAGGGCGCGCAGAAGCTCAAGGAGATCTCCTACGTGCACGCCGAGGCCTACCAGGCTTCCGAGCTGAAGCACGGGCCGCTCGCGCTGATCGACAACACCATGCCGACCGTGGTGATCGTGCCCGACGACGAGCTGCTGTCGAAGAACATCGGCACCATCGAGGAGATCAAGGCCCGCAGCGGCGCGGTGATCGCGGTCACCAACGCCGAGCTGCCCGAGGGCCTCGTCGACGCCGAGCTCCGCGTGCCGCGCAACGAGACCGAGCTGGACCCGATCCTGTTCACCATCCCGTTGCAGCTGTTCGCCTACCACCTGGCGGCGAAGCTGGGGCGCGACATCGACCGCCCCCGCAACCTGGCCAAGAGCGTCACGGTGGAATAGGCGCGTGCACATTCCTGACCTGCTCGCGCGGATCTCCGCCGAGGTGGCCGACGAGGTCGGCAAGGGCTCGGCCGCCGACTACATCCCGGCACTGGCCCGCGTGGACACGGCGCGCTTCGGCATGGCCGTCGCGGAGCTGGACGGGACGGTGCACGGCACCGGGGAGTGGCGGCAGCGCTTCTCCGTGCAGAGCGTGTCGAAGGTGTTCACCCTGGCCCTCGCCCTCGCCCAGCCCGGCGGGGACGAGGTCTGGGACCGCGTCGGCCGCGAGCCCTCCGGTGACCCGTTCAACTCGCTCGTCCAGCTCGAACACGAGGACGGCATCCCGCGCAACCCGTTCATCAACTCGGGCGCGCTGGTCGTCACCGACGAGCTGGCCGCGCGCGGCAGCGACGTGACCGAGGAGCTGCTCTCCTTCCTGCGCAAGGAGAGCGGCTCCCCCGGGATCGCCGTCGACGAGGAGGTCGCCGATTCGGAGGCCGCCAACGCCGACCGCAACCGGGCGCTGGCGTACTTCATGGCCTCCTACGGGAACATGCGGATGCCGGTGCCCGACGTGCTCGCGCAGTACGTGCGGCAGTGCTCCATCGCGATGAACTGCGCCGAGCTGGCTCTGTCCGGGTTGTTCCTCGCCCGGCACGGCGTGCGCAACGACGGCTCTCGCCTGCTGGAGCGCAGCCAGGCCAAGCGCGTCAACGCCGTCATGCTCACGTGCGGCACCTACGACGCGGCGGGCCAGTTCGCCTACCGCGTCGGCCTGCCCGGCAAGAGCGGCGTCAGCGGCGCCATCCTCGCCGTCGTCCCCGGCCGCTGCACCGTGTGCGTCTGGAGCCCCGGCCTGGACGCACGCGGCAACTCCGTCGCGGGCGTCGCGGCCCTGGACCGCTTCACCACCCTCACCGGCTGGTCCGTCTTCTAGCCCGGCGTTAGCCCTGAACGACCCGTTTGGGTACTTGAACGCACTAAACGACCCGTTCAGCTCCTTCAACGCACCAAACGGGTCGTTCGGGGAGTTGAGCGCACCAAACGGGTCGTTCAGGGCTTCCCCAACGCACTAAACGACCCGTTCAGGGCTTCAGGGGGTGGGGCGGGGGTCGCCTGCGCAGGTGGTGCCGCGTGCGGGGAGGACGCCGTCGATGAGGTAGGAGTCGATGGCCTTGGTGACGCAGGCGTTGCGGCCGTAGTGGCCGTGCACGCCGCTGTCCACAACGGACACCAGGCGGTAGCCCATCTTGGACGCCATGACGGGGCCGCCCGCGTAGCCGGTCACCGGGTCGTGGTCGCCCTGCACGACGAGCCCGGCGGGGTAACCGATGCGGCGCAGGGGAACCATGGGCTCGGCGGGGGTGAAGGAGCGGAAGGCGCACTCCGAAGCAGCCGCCGCGTGGGCGCCGCGCCCGAAGGGGTACTCGGTGGCGAAGCGACGCATCTCGGAGGCGTAGAGCCGCGTGTCGCGCGACCACGCGGCCTCGCAGGTGACGGTCGCGAAGGAGCCGGAGTGCAGCAGTTCGAGGCCGAGCTTGAGGTCGTTGAGCATCGCGCCGAGCGCCTTGGCGGTGTCGAGGTCGAGCGTGCCGGTCGCGGATGCCTCGCGAACCTTCTTGACGGCAGCCGTCAAGCTCGCCCAGCCAGCGCGCCCGGGGGTCTGCGAGCCGAGCACGATGTCCAGCGCGTTGCGGTCGATCGGGTACGGAGCGCCCTGCACCACCAACGGTTTCGCGGCGAGCGCCCTGCCGAGCGCGTCCAGGGTGGCCTGGACCTCGGCGGCGGTGCGCCCGAAGCCGTAGTGCGCGTGGTGCTCGGCGACCCACCCGGACCAGGTGCGGTAGTTCTGCCGCGCGGAGACGGCCTGCTGCTTGGCCTGCTCGTAATACAGCCACTCGGGGTTCATCGAAGAATCGAAGACACTTCGGTTCATCCGGTGCGGGAACAGTGATCCGTAGACGGCGCCGAGATAGGTGCCGTAGGAGAAGCCGAGATAGTTGATTCTCTTCCCGCCAAGAGCCGAACGGATGACATCCATGTCTCTTGCGGTATTCGCGGTGCTGAGATGCGGCCGAATGGCGGCTCCAGCCTGCTGGCACGCGCGCTCGCGGCGCTGCGCGTCAGCGGTGTGATCGCGGATCTGCTGCTCGGTCGGCCTGGTCACCGGGAGCCCGGCCTCGGGCGGCAGTCCGCAGTCCAGCAGCGAGCTACCGGTTCCGCGCGGATTGAAGCCGACGACCTCGAACTTCGCCGCGATCGCGTTGTCCTTGAAGGCCAACGGCAGGCCGACGCCCTCGCCGCCCGGCCCGCCCGGGTTGAGCAGCAGCAGCTCGCGCCCCGAGCCTGCGGTCGCCTTGAGCCTGCTCACGTCGATGGTGAGCTTGCGCGAAGCCGGATCGCGGTGGTCGAGCGGAACGTCGAGCTTCGCGCATTCCACCTCGGCGGGCAGCCCGGTGCACGTACCCCACGCGAGTGTCGGGGAGCCAACGGCCGGAGTGGCGGTGAATGCGATCATGGTCGCGACGACCAGCGCGGTTGATCTTTTCAGCACAGCGGCATGTTACCCAAAAGAAATCCGCCGCTTTCTCTCTGTGAATAAAAGAAAAAGCGGCGGATTGCGCCCTTTCGGACCTAGCGCGGCACGTTCCACTTCTGGTTCTCGGTGCCCCCGCACGTCCACACCTGGAGTCGTGTCCCGTTGGCGGAGTTGTTGCCGGTGACGTCGAGACATCTGTTGCCGGAGATGCTCACGATGTCCCTCGCGTCGGGCGTTGCCCACTTCTGGTTGGCGCCGCCGTGGCAGTCCCACAGCACGACGGCCGCCCCGTCGTTGGCGCCGTTGTTGTTGACGTCCAAGCACTTGCCGAGTGCGCGGATCGTGCCGTCACCGGCGACAGTCCAGTTCTGCGCGGCGTTGCCGTTGCAGTCGTGCAGCTGGATCGGCGTCCCGTTGGCAGTGCCGGCGTTCGCGACGTCGACGCACTTGCCCGCGAGCCCGGTGATGCGCCCGGTCGGCGCGCCGGTGCTGGTGGTGGTGACGCGGACGTAGTCGACGACGAACTGCTGCGGGAACACCGTGCTGCCGTCGGGATCGCCCGGCCAGTAGCCGCCGACCGCCAGGTTGAGGATGAGGAAGAACGGGTGGTCGAAGACCCACTGCCGTCCGCCGAGGTCGGCCGGAGTCCTTGTCTGGTAAGCGTTTCCGTCGACGTACCAGGTGATCCGGTTCGGCGCCCAGTCCACGGCGAAGGTGTGGAAGCCGTCGCCGAAGTTCGGGCCGTTGTAGGCCGCGCCGATGCCGCCGGAGCCGGAGTAGCCGGGCCCGTGCAGCGTGCCGTGCACGGTGTTCATCAGGTGGCCGACGTTCTCCATGATGTCGATCTCGCCGGCCTGGGGCCAGCCGACCTGGCCCATGTTGTCGCCGAGCATCCAGAACGCGGGCCACATGCCCTTGCCGCGCGGGAGTTTCATCCGCGCCTCGAAGCGGCCGTAGGCCTGGGTGAAGCGGCCCGCGGTGTTCAGCCGCGCCGAGGTGTACTCGCAGCGGCCGTACCAGCACTGGTAGTTCCCGGGGTTCTCCCGGCGCGCGGTGATCACCAGGTTGCCCGCGCCGTCGTGGACCGCGTTGCTCGTGCTGTTGGTGTAGAACTGCCGCTCGTGGTTGTTGACGTTGTCGCCGGTCTCCAACTGCCACTTCGAGCCGTCGACCGGCGTTCCGGCCGGAGCGTTGAACTCGTCGGCGAAGGTCGTCGCCATCGTCGTGGGATCGGGCACGGGGCTCTCCGCCTGTGCGGTGCCGCCGAGGATGAGTGCGAGTACCGCGACAACGGCCGCGGACGCGCGGAATCTGCTGGACATCACGCTCGCCTCTCAGTGCAGGGGCCTGGAAGGGACCACTGAGGCGGCCAGCGGTGACCGGGAGTATGTCCGGCCGGTTCCGCCGTCGGCAAGACCTTCGGCGGAACCGGCTCCGGACGGATCAACCGGCCAGGTGGGAAAGGATGAGAGCGCTTACCTCCGCCCCGGCCTCCTCAGGCAGCCAGTGGCTCGCGCCGGTCAACTCGACGAAGCGGTAGGGCCCGTCCACGAAGTCCGAGGTCCGGTACGCGGCGACCGGCCCGAGCGCGGCGTCCTCGCTGCCCCACACGTACAACGTCGGCACGGTGCTAGGCCGGGCCGGGATGTCGAGCTGGTCGTTGGCCGCGCGGTACCAGTTCAGCGTCGCGGTCAGCGCGCCCGGCTCCGACAGCCGCCGCACGTTCTCCTCGACCAGCGGCGCGGGAACCTTTCCGCCGTAAGCGTTGCGCAGCCTCGCGGCCCCGTCGGCGAGCAGTGATTCCTCCGCGATACCGCCGGGCTGGCGGAAGAACCGGACGTAGTCGACGCGGCGGGACTGGTCCTCGTCCTCCGCGATCGCCTTGCCCAGCGCGCTCGGGTGCGGCGTCGCGAGCACCGTCAGCGTCTTCAGCCGCTGCGGGTGCGCACCCGCGAAGGCCCACGCCACGATGCCGCCCCAGTCGTGCGCCACGAGGTGGAACTGTTGCGCGCCAAGGGCATCCGCGAACCCGAGGACGTCAGCGACCAGGTGGTCGACGTGGTAGTCGGAGACCTTCGTCGGCCGCGCCCCGGGCGAGTATCCGCGCTGGTCCACCGCGACCGCGCGGTAACCGGCTTCGGCGAGCGCGGCGATCTCCTCGGTCCAGCAGTCGGCGAACTCCGGCCAGCCGTGCAACAGCAGCACCAGCTCACCGTCCACCGGCCCGGCGGCGATCGCGTTGTACCTGTGGTCGTTCAGCACGATCTCCACGGCGGTCACCAGCTCTTCAGCGCGATGCGGTGGTTGGGGTCCAGAACCTCTTGCAGCTCAACGATGTTGCCGTCCGGGTCGTGGCCGTAGGCCGTCCAGACGCCGGGGAAGACCTCCTGCGGCTCGCTGTTGAACGGCACTCCGGCCGCGCTCAGGCGGCTGTACTCGCCGTGGATGTCGGTGACGTCCAGGCAGAAGTGGGTCACGCCGGGGTCGTGCGGTTGCAGCTCGGCGTTGTCGCGGCCGGACTCCGGGGTGAAGTACTGGAACAGCTCGATGTGCGCGTTTCCCTTGCGCAGCATGAGGCTGCGCGCCGAGGTGCCGGTCAGCCCGGTCACCTCGTCTGCGGCCTTGTTGCCCGGCTCCCACCGGTAGTCGGTGATCACCTCGCAGCCGATCAGGTCGAGGTAGAAGGGAAGAATCCGGTCGATGTCCTTCGTGGCGACACCGACGTGGTGCACTCCGCGGATCATGGTCGCTCTCCTCAGATCTTCGCGCGCAGGTCGGCCAGCCAGCCCTCGTGGTCGGCGCCCTTGAACGCCATCCGCTGGGCCACTTCGGGGTGCGGCAGGATCAGCAGCCGCTCGTCGGCCATGCCCTCGACGACCGTGCGCGCCACGTCCTCCGGGTCGATCAGCCCGGCCGCCGCGACCACGTCGGAAGCGCCTTCGCTCTGCCCCATCGCCGCCACCAGCATCTGCGTGCGCACCGCCTGCGGGCACACGCAGGACACGCGAATCCCTTCCGCGCCATAGGTGATCGACAGCCACTCCGCGAGCGCCACCGCCGCGTGCTTGGTCACCGTGTACGGCAGCGCCGAGGGCTGGGTGAGCAGTCCGGCCGCCGACGCCGTGTTCAGCAGGTAGCCCTCCCCCGCCTCGCGCATCTGCGGCAGGACCGCGCGGGAGGCCCACACGTGCGCCATGACGTGGATGCGCCACAACGAGTCCCAGTCCTCGTTCGTCGTCTCCAGCGGTCCACCGGCGGGCCCGGTCACGCCCGCGTTGGAGAAGAAGACGTCGATGCGCCCGTTGGCCTCGTTGGCGAATCGCACCAGGTCCTGGACGTCCGCTTCCTGCCCCGCGTCGAACTTCCGCGCCGTCACGCCCGGCCCCGCCGCCTCCGCCGTGGCCTGCGCCCCCGCGAGGTCGTAGTCCGCCGCGACCACCGCGCGGGCTCCCTCGGCCACGAACCGCTCGACGAGCGCCCGGCCGATGCCACCGGCGGCCCCGGTGACCACGATGTGCTTTCCCTGGATCTTCACGCGGCGAAGGTATGCCCGCGCGACTACCGTCCGGCCCAAGTCCAACCGTGCGGTTGTCAGCCACGACGCCTCGTGTCCACCGTCTCACCGACTTACATTGCGTCCAATGTAAGTGTCCGCTATGTTTCTCGTCGTACCCACCGACCAGCACCCCAGGAGGCACCCCATGCCGAGCCGCGACGCCACCACCCACTGGGAAGGCGGACTCCAGAACGGCAAGGGCACCGTCACCTTCGACTCGTCCAACGCCGGCCAGTTCGACGTCTCGTTCCCGACCCGCGCGGGCAACCCCGACGGCCAGACCAGCCCCGAGGAGCTGATCGCGGCCGCGCACTCCTCCTGCCTGGCCATGAACCTCTCCGGTGTCCTGGGCGCCAGCGACCTCGTCGCCGACTCCATCGACGTCAGCGCCGAGGTCACCCTCGGCCCCGAGTCCGGTGGCGGCTTCCGCATCACCGGCATCGCGCTCACCGTCCGTGCCACGGTTCCCGGCATCGACAACGCCAAGTTCGTCGAGCTCGCCAAGGTCGCCGAGAGCACCTGCCCCGTCACCAAGGCCCTCTCCGGCACCACGATCACCCTCGACGCGGCGCTGAACTGACTTCGTCGTCGCCGCGCCGGTCGTCCGGCGCGGCGACGTCCGCGTCACCGATGCTCCCGATGGCAGGTAGAGCGCGGAGCGCACGCCAGCAACCCCGGTGTACATCGCTCGATGGCACGGTTGTCGCCGCCCAAAACCGCCGCCGCAGTCCTTCCGACGCGGTCAACCCGCGCGGCACCGACCGGTGCGGTTTGTTGGCGCGAGGCGTCGAAGACGTATCCGTACACCCCTTGCAGGACAACGACCATCGCCACGTGTTGTCGATCGTCCGCTAAGGCACGCCTTAGGGCCTGTCCTGCAAGTCGCCGGGTTCAGCGGTCTTCAAGACCTACACACCCCTGCCCCAGCGGTCTTCAACGACGGCAAACCTCACGAGGCTGCTGGGTTTGCGGCGGTTGGCGACGATCAACAGGGGGTTTGGTGGTCTTGAAGACACCCCGACCCCCAGCGGCACCGTGACCGGAATACGCAGCTCAACCACTTACAGGACAGGTGCTAGTGTCCTGAGTCGGGAGTTGTAGTCATATGTAGTGTGGAGTGATGGCGCG
>NZ_BAABAL010000019.1:0-251054 GCF_039537405.1 Allokutzneria multivorans
GAACACACGCACACCATCCCGAGAATCTTAGCGATTCCCTGTCCGGGGCTCTCGTTCATGTCGTTGTGATTGAAGCTTATCCGAACCGCGTTTTCGGTGTCAAATCCGCGTTTCCGGGGACTGTCGCCGATTTCCGATTCGGTTGTGGTGCTCGGTGGAACCTTATCCGGGGTGCTTTCCCGGTGTCAAATCGGGGTCCAACCCCGCTTTTCCACAATAAGGAAAACCGTTCCGGACATGGTGAAACCACCATCGGAAAATATTCACTTCAGTACAGGTGGGAGCACACGCCAGCGACGCACCGCACCCAGGCGGGTTTTGTCAGGCAGTGTGTTGTTCCCGATGAGCAGGCCGCCCACTCTACCACCGTGCGATGGGAGCTTGGTTCGCGGGTCCTACCTGCAGGGGCCCGGTCCGAAGTGGTCCGTGCCGCGCTGGCCTGGAGAAAGTTACGCAGCGCTTGATCCGAAGTCAAATCGCCTGGTCGACCCCGTGAACGAGAGCGGCGCCCGTGGCGAATCCGCAGGTCAGCGGTTCGCGACGGGCGCCGCGGTGATCGTCGGGGCCGGTCGGGACTACGGGGCGACCAGCACCCCGGCCGTGTGACGCTTGCCACGACGCAGCACCAGCCACTCACCGTGCAGCAGGTCGTCCCTGCTCGGCTGCCACGCCTCGTCGGCGATCTTCTGGTTGTTCACGTACGCGCCGCCCTCGTTGACCGTGCGCCGCGCGGCCCCCTTGCTGGGAGAAAGACCGGAGGCGACCAGCAGATCGACGATGGTCGGCTCGTCGGCGAGGCGGACCTCGCCGGTCGGGGCCTCGGACATGGCCGCCTTCAGCGTGGCGGCGTCCAGTTCGCGGATCTCCCCGCGACCGAACAGCGCCTGGCTGGCCGCGATCACCCTGCGCGTCTCGTCCGCTCCGTGCACCAGCGTCGTGAACTCCTCGGCGAGCTTGCGCTGCGCCGCCCTCAGCTGCGGCTTCTCCGAGGTGGTCAGCTCGATCTCGGCGATCTCGTCGCGGTCCAGGAAGGTGAACATCCGCAGGTACTTCAGCGCGTCGGCGTCCTGGACGTTCACGAAGTACTGGTACCAGGCGTAGGGCGAGGTCATCTCCGGGTCGAGCCAGACGCTGCCGCCGCCCGTGGACTTGCCGAACTTGCGGCCCTCGGCGTCAGTGACCAGCGGGAGCGTCAGCGCGTGCGCGGAGCCCCGCTCGACCTTCCTGACCAGTTCGACGCCGCCGACGATGTTGCCCCACTGGTCGGCGCCGCCGATCTGGAGCTTGCAGCCGTGCTTGCGGTACAGCTCGACGTAGTCGTTGGACTGCAGCAGCAGGTAGCTGAACTCGGTGTAGGACATGCCCTCGCCGTCGAGGCGGCGCTTCACCGTCTCCCTGCCGAGCATCACGTTCACCGAGAAGTGCTTGCCGACGTCGCGCAGGAACGTCGTGACCGGCATCGACTGGGTCCAGGTCAGGTTGTTCTCCACGAGGGCGCCGGTCGGCGAGTCGTCGAAGTCGACGAAGCGCTCCAGCTGGCCGCGGATGCGCTCGGTCCACTCGGCGACGGTGTCCAGGGGGTTGAGCGAGCGCTCCTCGGTGTCACGGGGGTCGCCGATCATGCCCGTGGCGCCGCCTGCCAGCACGATGGGCCGGTGCCCGGCGCGCTGGAAGCGGCGCAGGCCGAGCAGCGGGATCATGTTGCCCGCGTGCAGGCTGGGCGCGGTCGGGTCGAAACCGGCATAGAGGGTGAGCGGGCCGTTGTCGAGGTCCTCGCGCAGGGCGTCGAGGTTGGTGGACTGCGCGATCAGGCCGCGCCAGGTCAGCTCGTCGAGAATGTGCTCACTCACGCCGCCCATTGTCGCCCACCTGGTCAAAGCACTTGTCAGGCAGGGCGGCGCTTGGCTCCCCTGCGGTAGGCGCTGACGGCGGGCGAGCCCGCGAGCCAGAAGCGCCACGGCACGTCGACGGCGTTGGCGACGCCGACGCGCGGTCCGCTGACCACCTCGGCCTGCTCGTCCGGGTCGGCGGCGAGCAGGCGGACCGGGGAGGACGGGTCGGTGAGGTCGATGCCGTTCTGCTCGCGGGTCAGCCCGAGCACCGAGCACAGCCGCGCGGGGCCCTTGGCCAGTTCGCTGTCGTTGCGCGCGTTCGGGCGTCTGCGTCGGGCGAGGTCGATGCCGGTGACGACCTCGCCAGCGCGGACGAGAACGGCGCCGGGTTCGCCGTCGTGCAGGCTGACGACGTTGGCGCAGAAGTGCATTCCGTAGACGAAGTACACGTAGAGGTGACCGGCCGGCCCGAACATGACGGCGTTGCGCGCGGTTTGGCCGCGGTAGCAATGGGAAGCGGGGTCGTCGCCGCCGCGGTAGGCCTCGACCTCCACGAGCTTCACGCCGATGGGGCCGTCCGGGGTGTCGGCTTCGAGGACGCTGCCGAGCAGCAGGCGGGAGGCGGGCACGGGGTCGATCGCCAGGGCTTCGCGTCGGATCAGGGTCACCCGGTCACTCTCCCGCATGGGTCTGACAAGGCGGTCCGGCACTGCGAGAGGACCCCCTCCCGGCAGGAAGGGGGTCCTCGTCGTCACTTGGCCCAGATCTTACTTGGCCCAGTCGCGGTGCGGGCTGAGCCGCGCGACGAGCCGGTCGAGCTGTTCGGCGACCCTGGCGGGCGCTGTGCCGCCGTAGGCGTCGCGGGAGGAGATAGAGCCCTCGACGGTCAGGACCTCGCGGACCTTCGGGGTGAGGTTCGGGTTGACCTCGGCCAGCTCGGCGTCGGTCAGCTCTTCGAGGCCGATGTCCTTGGCCTCGGCGCGGCGGACGCACTCACCGGCGGCCTCGTGGGCGACGCGGAACGGGACTCCGTTGCGCACCAACCACTCCGCGATGTCGGTGGCCAGGGTGAAGCCCGCTGGGGCCAGCTCGGCCATCCGGTCGGTGTCGAAGGTGAGCGTGCCGAGCATCCCCGCCATGGCCGGGAGCAGCAGCTCCAGCTGGGCGACGGAGTCGAACAGCGGCTCCTTGTCCTCCTGGAGGTCCCGGTTGTAGGCCAGCGGCAGGCCCTTGAGCGTGCCGAGCAGGCCGGTCAGGTTGCCGATCAGCCTGCCGCTCTTGCCCCGCGCCAGCTCGGCGACGTCGGGGTTCTTCTTCTGCGGCATGATCGAGCTGCCGGTGGCCCACGCGTCGTCGAGCTTGGCGTAGCCGAACTCCGCGGTGGTCCAGATGATCACTTCCTCGGAGACCCTGGAGAGGTTCACGCCGAGCATGGCCAGGCAGAAGGCGATCTCCGCGGCGAAGTCCCGCGACGCGGTGCCGTCGATGGAGTTCTCCACCGGGGCGTCGAAGCCCAGTTCGGTGGCGACGGCGGCCGGGTCGAGGCCGAGCGAGGAGCCGGCGAGCGCGCCGGAGCCGTAGGGCGAGACGGCGGTGCGGCGGTCCCAGTCGCGCAGCCGCTCCACGTCGCGCAGCAGGCTCTGCCCGTGGGCGAGCAGGTGGTGCGCGAGCAGCACGGGCTGGGCGTGCTGGAGGTGGGTGCGGCCGGGCATGACGGCGCCGGGGTGGGTGCTGGCCTGGGCGACGAGGGCGTCGACGACGTCGATGGTGCCCGCGGCGATCCGGCGGGCGGCGTCGCGCAGCCACATCCGGAAGAGCGTGGCGATCTGGTCGTTGCGCGAGCGGCCGGCGCGCAGCTTGCCGCCGAGCTCGGTGCCCGCGCGCTCCAGCAGGCCGCGCTCCAGTGCGGTGTGCACGTCCTCGTCGTCGGGGCTGGGCGCGAACGCACCGGAGGCCACGTCGGCGTCCAGGGTGTCGAGCGCGGCCAGCATGCGGTCCAGCTCGTCGGCGGAGAGCAGGCCCGCGCGGTGCAGGACGCGGGCGTGGGCGCGCGATCCGGCGATGTCGTAGGGCGCCAGCCGCCAGTCGAAGTGGGTCGAGACGCTCAGCGCTGCCATGCCGTCGGCCGGACCGGACGCGAACCTCCCGCCCCAGAGCTGTGCCGATTGCTGCTCAGTCACGCGTACCCCTTCTGCAAATCCTTCGTGTGGCCCCGGAAATCCCTGGCCAGGGCCTGGTGGAGATCGTAGAGCGACGTCTCGCAGCGCCGTCCGGTGACCAGGGCGCGGCCCTCGCCGAGGTGGAGCCGGACCTCTCCGCTGACCCGCGACTGCGAGCTGGCGATGAAGGTGTCCAGCGCCTGCTTGAGCGGCGAGCCCATCTGTCCGTTCTGGACGAGGTCGTGGACAACTTCGGCCCAGCGCCGGTCGACCTCCGCCTTGAAGCCGAGCAGGTCGCTCTCCAGGGTGATGCTCTCCAGCGCCTGGTGGGCGGTGGTCAGCGCGAGCGCGCCGAGCCCGCCCGCGCGGCGGTTCAGCTCCTGGAGGGCTTCGAGGACGCTCAGCGTCTCGCGGTCGAGCGCGACGGGAACGCCCTGGTCGAAGGTGATCACCACCTCCAGCGGGTCGGCCGCCTCCTGCTCGCGCTCCCACGCCCCGCCCAGCGGCGCGCCGAAGGCGTTGGCCTGGATCGCGCGCAGGAACTCGGCGCTCATTCGCTTTCCCGGTGCCCGGCCATCGCCATGAACCGCTCGGCCAGCTCCGCGCCGGAGACGGGTTCGCGGGCGATCACCATGATCGTGTCGTCGCCGGCGATGGTGCCGACGACGTCGTTGAGCGCGGCGCGGTCCACGGCTCCGGCCAGGAACTGCGCGGCGCCGGGCGGGGTGCGCAGCACGGCTAGGTTGGCGGAGTGGTCGGTGGAGACCAGCAGCTCGCCGAGCAGCCTGGTCAGCCGCGAGGTGCCGCCCTCCATGCCGCGGACGGGGCTGCCGTCCTCGGGGATGACGTAGACGGGGGCGCCGCCGTCGGCCCCGCGCAGCTTGACCGCGCCGAGCTCGTCGAGGTCGCGGGACAGCGTCGCCTGGGTGACGTCGATGCCCTCGGCGCTGAGGATCTTGGCCAGTTCGGTCTGGCTGCGGATGGAGAGCTGGCGGACCAGCTCCACGATGCGCGCCTGGCGGGCCGCCCTGGTGGCCGCGGCGGCGGCGCGCGGGTGGCTCACGTCGAAGCTCATCCGCGACTTCCTTCCTGGATCAGCCAGGTCATCAGCGCCTTCTGCGCGTGCAGCCGGTTCTCGGCCTCGTCCCAGACCGCGCTGGCCGGGCCGTCGAGCACCTCGTCGGTGATCTCCCAGCCGCGGTGCGCGGGCAGGCAGTGCAGCACGATCGAGTCGGTCCCGGTGGCGGCGAGCAGGGCTTCGTTCACCTGGAAGGGGCGGAACGGGCCGACGCGGTCCTTGCCGTCGTTCTCCTGGCCCATGGAGGTCCAGGTGTCGGTGACCAGCACGTCCGCTCCGTCGACGGCGGCCTTCGGGTCGTGCACGATCTCGACGGTCGCGCCGGTCTCGGCCGCGCGCTGCTTGGCCGCGTCGTAGATCCAGGACAGCGGCTGGAAACCGTTCGGGGCGCCGATGCGGACGTTGATGCCCGCGGTGACGCCGCCCAGCAGCAGCGAGTGCGCCATGTTGTTGGCGCCGTCGCCGAGGTAGGTCAGCGTGAGCCCGGAGAGCTTGCCGAAGCGCTCGCGGATGGTCTGGAGGTCGGCGAGCACCTGGCACGGGTGGAACTCGTCGGTCAGCGCGTTGATCACCGGGACGGTCGCGGCGCCGGCCATCGCCTCGATGCGGGCGTGCGCGAAGGTCCGCCACACCACCATGTCGACGTAGCGCGAGAGCACGCGCGCGGTGTCCTCGATGGTCTCCTCGCGGCCGAGCTGCATGGTGCGGCCGTCCACGATGACCGGGTGGCCGCCGAGCTGGGCGATGCCGACCTCGAAGGACAGCCGGGTGCGGGTGGAGTTCTTCTCGAAGATCACCGCGACGCCCTTGGGCCCGGCGAGCGGGGTGCGGCCCTGCGGCGCGGCCTTCAGCTCGGCGGCGACGTCGAGCACGGCCAGCTGTTCGTCCGGGCTGAGGTCGTCGTCGCGCAGGAAGTGGCGCAAGCTCACTGGGTCTCCTCGTTCGCGGTGTCCAGCAGTGCGGGCAGTGCGGTGACGAAGCTCGCGGCCTCGTCGTCGGTCAGGATCAGCGGCGGCGCCAACCGGATCGTGTCCGGCTGCACGTTGTTGATCAGGAAGCCCGCTTCGCGCGCGGCGGTGGCGACGGCGGCGGAGACCGGCTGGTTGAGCGTGACGCCGAGCAGCAGTCCGGCTCCGCGCACACCGCGCACGAGCGGGTGCTCCAGCTCCTCGATGCCCGCCGCGATGTCCTTGCCCAGCGCGGCGGCGTGCTCGCACAGTCCTTCTTCGGTGATGGTGCGCAGGACCGCGAGCGCGGCCGCGCAGCACACCGGGTTGCCGCCGAAGGTGGTGCCGTGCTGGCCGGGGCCGAGCAGGTCGGCCGCCGCGCCGATGCCGACGCACACGCCGAGCGGCAGCCCGCCCGCGACGCCCTTGGCGATGGTGACGACGTCGGGCACGATTCCCGCGCGCTGGAAGGCGAACCAGCTGCCGGTGCGGCCGATCCCGGTCTGCACCTCGTCGATCACGAGCAGCGCCCCGTGCCGTGCGGTGATCTCGCGCGCCGCGTGCAGGTAGCCCTCCGGCGGGACGATCACGCCGTTCTCGCCCTGCACCGGCTCGATGACCAGCGCGGCGGTTTCACCGTCCACAATGGACTCAAGCGCGGCCGTGTCGCCGAAGGGCACGTGCACGACGGTGTCCGGGAGCGGCTTGAACGGGTCGCGCTTGGCGGGCTGGCCGGTCAGCGCGAGCGCGCCCATGGTGCGGCCGTGGAAACCGCCCTCGGTCGCGACGATCTTGGTGCGGCCGGTGAGGCGGGACATCTTGAAGGCCGCTTCGTTGGCCTCGGCTCCGGAGTTGCAGAACATCACCTTGCCGTTGCCGTGCACGCCGAGCAGGTCCAGCAGGCGCTCGGCGAGCTCGACGGTGGGGCCGGCGGAGAAGAAGTTCGAGACGTGGCCGAGGGTGGAGATCTGCTCGGTCACGGCCTGCACGATCGCCGGGTGGGCGTGGCCGAGCGAGTTGACCGCGATGCCGGAGAGCAGGTCCAGGTAGCGCTTGCCGTCGGCGTCCCAGACGTAGGAGCCCTCTCCCCTGGTCAGCGTGAGCCGCGGGGTGCCGTAGTTGTCCATCAGGGCGGAGCGCCAGCGCTGCCCGCCCTCCTGGTTCGAGGCGATCACTGCTGCTCCTCCCCTTCTGGCACGACCATCGTTCCGATTCCTGAGCTGGTGAAGACTTCGAGCAGGACCGAGTGCGCGAGCCTGCCGTCGATCACGTGCGCGCTGGGGACCCCGCCGCGCACCGCGCGCAGGCAAGCCTCCATCTTCGGCACCATGCCGCTGGCCAGGCTCGGCAGCAGGCCTTCGAGCGCGGCGGCGTCGATGCTGTCGATCAGCGAGGACTTGTCCGGCCAGTCGGCGTAGACGCCCTCGACGTCGGTGAGCACGACGAGCTTCTCCGCCTTGAGCGCGATGGCCAGCGCGGCCGCCGCGGTGTCGGCGTTGACGTTGTGCACCACGCCTTCCGGGTCCGGGGCGACGCTGGAGACCACCGGGATGCGCCCGGCCTGGATGATGTCGAGCACCGCGTCCGGGTTCACCGAGACCACGTCGCCGACCAGGCCGATGTCGACCGCTTCGCCGTCCACGGTGGCGGTGCGGCGCTGGGCGGTGAAGAGGTTCGCGTCCTCGCCGGACATGCCGATCGCGTGCGGACCGTGCTTGTTGATCAGGCCGACGAGCTCGCGCCCGACCTGGCCGACGAGCACCATGCGGACCACGTCCATGGTCTCGGGCGTGGTGACGCGCAGGCCGCCCTGGAACTCGCCGGGGATGCCGAGGCGGTTGAGCATCGCGCTGATCTGCGGGCCGCCGCCGTGCACGACGACCGGGTGCAGTCCTGCGGTGCGCAGGAAGACCATGTCCTCCGCGAACGCCCGCTTCAGCTCGTCGTCGATCATGGCGTTGCCGCCGTACTTCACGACGACGATCGCGCCGTGGAACCGTTGGAGCCACGGCAGGGCTTCGATGAGAACCGCGGCCTTGTCCGCCGCCACCTTGACGTTCACGACGAGTACGCCGAGTTCTCTTCGACGTAGGCGTGCGAGAGGTCGGTGCTGAGCAAGGTCGCGCTGCCCGCGCCGAGGCCGAGCCCGACGAGCACCGTGATCTCCTTGCCGCTGAGGTCAGCGAGCGAACGGTCTTCGCCGCGCACTCCGCCCGCGCAGACCTTGACGCCGTTGAGGGTGATGTCCAGGCGGTCCGGGTCGACCGCCGCGTCCGCCTTGCCCACGGCCATGGCGATCCGGCCCCAGTTCGGGTCGGAGCCGAAGAACGCTGTCTTGACCAGCGGGTCGTCAGCGACCGAGCGGGCGACGCGCTCGGCGTCGGTGTCGTCGGTCGCGCCGGAGACGGTGATGCTGACGAGCTTGGTGACGCCCTCAGCGTCGGCCTGGAGCTGGCGCACGAGGTCCAGGCACACCCCGGTCAGCGCGGCGGTGAACTCGTCTGCGGTCGGCGTGACCCCGGAGGCTCCGGACGCCAGCAGCAGCACGGTGTCGTTGGTGGAGGTGGAGCTGTCGACGGTGAGGCGGTTGAAGGTCGTGCCCACGGCCGCGCGCAGTGCGGCGTCGGCGAGCTCGGCATCGATCACGGCGTCGGTGGTGATGACGCTGAGCATCGTGGCCATGTTGGGGGCGCACATGCCCGCGCCCTTGGCGAAGCCGCCGACCGTGAAGCCCTGGTGGCTCAGCTCCGCGTACTTGGGGACGCTGTCGGTGGTCATCACCGCTGTGGCCGCGTCGATCCCGGCTTCGTCGGTGTTGGCGAGCGCGGCGGACACGGTGTCGACGCCGGGCAGGAGCGCGTCCATCGGGATGCGCTCGCCGATCAGGCCGGTGGAACAGACCGCGATCTCCCCGGCTCCGCAGCCCAGGACCTCGGCCACCTTCTCCGCGGTGGCGTGGGTGTCCTGGAAGCCCTCCGGGCCGGTGCACGCGTTGGCGCAGCCCGAGTTGAGCACGACGGCGCGCACGCGGTGCTGCGTGAGCACCTGCTGCGACCAGAGGACGGGCGCGGCCTTGACCTTGTTGGTGGTGAACACGCCCGCCGCGACGTCGAGCGGGCCGTCGTTGACGACGAGCGCGAGGTCCTTCTTGCCGGAGGACTTGATGCCCGCGTGGATGCCCGCGGCACGGAAGCCGGACGCGGCGGTGGCGCCGGAAGTGCGACTGGTCATCACGGTGCGACTCCCACGGTGGGCAGGCCGGTGGTCTCCGGCAGGTCGAGTGCGATGTTCATGCACTGCACGGCTCCGCCGGCGGTGCCCTTGGTCAGGTTGTCCTCGGCGCCGACCACGACAAGGCGGCCCGCGTCGGCGTCGACGGTGACCTGGAGGTGGACGGTGTTCGCGCCGAGCGTGGAGGAGGTGGCGGGCCAGCTGCCTTCGGGGAGCAGGTGGACGAAGGGCTCGTCGGCGCAGAAGGCCTGGTAGACCTCGCGCACGCCGGAGGCGCCCTCCGCGAGCGGGGCGGAGCAGGTGGCGAGGATGCCGCGCGACATCGGGACGAGCAGCGGCGTGAAGGAGACGGAGACCGGGCGACCCGCGACGGCGGAGAGGTTCTGCGTCATCTCCGGGGTGTGCCGGTGGGCGCCGCCGACCGCGTAGGTGCTGACCGAGCCCATGACCTCGGAGCCGAGCAGGTTGGGCTTGAGGCTCTTGCCCGCGCCGGAGGTGCCGGAGGCCGCGACGACGACCACCTCCGGGGTGATCAGTCCGGCCGCCAGCGCCGGGGCGAGCGCGATCGAGGTGACGGTGGGGTAGCAACCGGGGACGGCGATCCGGCGCGCTCCGCGCAGCTTGTCGCGGTTGCCCGGCAGCTCCGGCAACCCGTACGGCCAGGTCCCGGCGTGCTCGCCGCCGTACCAGCGCTGCCACGCGGCCGGGTCGGCCAAGCGGTAGTCGGCGCCGCAGTCCACGACGAGCACGTCCTGGCCGAGGCGCGCGGCGATCTCGGCGGAGTGCCCGTGCGGCAGGGCGAGGAAGACGACGTCGTGACCGGCCAGCTGCTCGACCGTCGTCTCGACCAGCGTGCGATCGGCGAGCGGGGCAAGATGCGGTTGGTGCGCGCCGAGCGGCGTGCCCGCGTTGCCGCCCGCCGTGAGCGCGCCGATCTCGACCTCGGGATGCCCGAGGAGCAGCCGCAGCAGCTCCCCGCCCGCATACCCGCTCGCACCGGCGACCGCGACCCGAAGTGGCATACGCATGATTATGCGTCGCGATGCAATTTCACTCAAGCGATTTCACGCGCGGTAACCGGGATGTGGCCTGGGTCTCACTGATCCGCCTAAACCTCTCGACCGTTCGGCGCGTCCGGCTGCCGCCGTTCAGCGACCTCTGGGCGACGCGCGGTCACGTTTCTTACGTTCGGCCGAACTGTCGTGGGCGACCACCGATGCTCACCGTCTATTCGGCGCACGGCCCCCCGTGAGCGGCCGTTCGGCCGAAGAGCTCGCTTAGTTTTGGCCTCGAACGGCCCGCGGCGACCACCAGCGCCGAGGGCTGGAACCACGGTGGCGGGGTATCCAGGACCACCGGCGGCCCCCTGGTCAGGAGGAGAGAACCACTCACCACGGCCACGTCAGGCCTCATCCGCGCAACCCTCGCCAAGGCGGCGGTGACCAAGAATGCCGAGAAGATGATTACCCAGAGTTACGCCAGCCCATCCAGGCCGCAGTTGTGTGCCGCTGGTGGGCGACGTATGAGCACGCTGCAGGCACAGGACGTGGCGGAGGTCTTCGGACTCGGTCAGGCCCGCGCCCAGCTCCGTGCCGTTCCCGGCGGCCACGTCCACCGGATGTGGCGACTGGACACCGATCGCGGGTCGTACGCGGTCAAGGAGATGAACCGCCAGGACAACCCGGAGTGGATGCCGTGGTTGCAGGCGGCGTGGCGGCTGGAGCTGGCCGCGTGGGGCGCTCGGATCCGGATGCCCGAGCCCGTGCCCCCGCCCAGCGGCGGTGTGGTGGCCGAGGTCCCCGTTGAGGACGCGCCGCCCGCGACCGTGCGAGTGCACCGATGGGTGAACGGCCGCTCGATCAGCCAGCCCATCGACGGCGTCGTCGGCAACTGGGCCGGGCGCACGCTGGCCGCGCTGCACTCGCTGGCCATGCCCGCCGAACCGCGCTGGGCGTTCCCGCCCACCGGCACCACCGAGGCGACGCGCTGGCAGGACCTGGTGGACCTGTCCAAGGACGCGGGCGCCGAGTGGGCGGGCGAGTTGTCCGCGCTGGCCCCGGTCGTCGAGGAGATCTACGACCTCACCCAGATCGCCGCGACCCGCTGGCTGCCCGACCTGCTCACCCACGCCGACCTGCGCGCGAAGAACGTGCTGGTCGCCGCGACGGGCCCGGTGCTGGTCGACTGGGACATGGCCGCGGCGAAGGTGCCGCGCGAGGACCTGGCCGGTTGCGCGCTGTCGGTGTCCGGGTGGAACCAGGACGACGGCCCCGTGCGCGAGACGCTGCGCCAGGTCATCGGTGGTTACCGCGCGGCGGGCGGTGCGCTGGAGCGCCCCCTCGACGTCGTCGACGCCGCCGGGGACCTGGGCAACGAGGTCGACTGGGTGGCGGCGGTGGCGCGCAGGGCGATCGGTCAGGGCGCGCAGGGCCCCGACGACATGGAGCGCAGCGCCAAGCTGATCCCCGGCCTGATCCGGGCCCTGCCGAACAAGCTGCTGGCCGCGCGGAGCCTCCGCTGGCTGCTGGCGGACCAGTTCTGACGGACCGCTGATCGAGCGTGGGGTGGGGCGTCGCTGCCACGGCGTTCCCGCCCCACGCGTCTGGTCCTCGCGCTGTCCCGGCTCGTTCTCGGCTCGTTCTTTCCCGGCCGAGGTTTGTCGGGCTGAGGCTTGTCGGGCTGAGCCACGCTGATCGCGCTCGCCAACTCCTTATTCCTTATTCCTTATTCCTTATTTTTTCCAGCCCCCGCCCTCCCAGGGGGGCGTCCCCGGTCCCAGTATCCCAGCCCCGCCCCCTTCGGAGATCGACTTCGGCGCACGCTGTGGACAACTTGGTGTCGTGTGGACAACTACCGGGATGTGGTCGACGCGGGCCTGTGAGCAGGGCTTTTGCGGGCTCTTTGAGTACTGTCTGCGTGCTCTTGGCGGGTGGGTGCGCGGCGTTGTGCCTGGTTGGAGAAAGTCGTTCGCCAGGGGGCGCGGCGCCGCTCTGTTCCGTGGTGGCGGCATGCGCACTGAAAGGGTCATTGAGGTACTTGAGCGTCCTCAATGGGTCCTTCGGGTACTTCAGCGTCCCCAATGGGTCTTTCAGGTACTTGGGCGCGATGAACGGACCGTTCGGGTACTTCAACGCACTGAACGGGTCGTTTGGTGCGTTGAGCGCACTGAACGGGTCGTTCAGGGCTTTCCAACGTGTTGGGGGGCGGGTCGGAGTGCGGGGGCGCGGATGGGGTTTGGGGCGGTTGGAGACCGCCGGGGGTGGGGTTGGGGGTACTTGAAGACTGGCGAACCCTGGGTGCGGTGAGCGGTCGTGGAGTGCGGTGAGCGGCTGCGGATGTCGGGGTGAGCTGTGAGAATGCGCGGCTATGGCGCTGCCGTTGACTCCCCCGGTCCTGCCCATGCTGGCCAGCCCCGTCAACGCGGTCTCGGACCGGGACGGCCTCTGGTACGAGCCGAAGTGGGACGGGTTCCGGTGCATCGTGTTCCGGGACGGCGACGAGGTGTACCTCCAGTCGCGCAACGGCAAGGACCTGGCGCGCTACTTCCCGGAGATGTGCGCGGCGCTGCTGGCCGAACTCCCCGAGCGGATCGTGGTGGACGGGGAGCTGGTGATCGAGCGCGACGGGGAGCTGGACTTCGACGCGCTGACGGAGCGCATCCACCCGGCGAAGAGCCGCATCACCCTGCTCAGCGAACAAACGCCCGCGCGGTTCATTGGTTTCGACCTGCTGGCGGTCGGCGACGAGAACCTGCTGGACCAGCCGTTCAGCGCGCGGCGCGAGCGGCTGGAGGAGGTGCTGCCGCAGGGCGAGCGGGTGCACATCACGCCGGTCACCGACGATCCGGCGACGGCCCGCGAGTGGTTCACGCTGTTCGAGGGCGCGGGGCTGGACGGGCTGATCGGCAAACCGGCGGACGCGGCCTACTCCCCCGGCAAACGCGTGCTGAGCAAGATCAAGCACGCCCGGACGGCGGACTGCGTGGTGGCGGGGTTCCGGTGGCACGTGAAGGCGGAGCCGGGCGAGGCGGTGGGGTCGCTGCTGCTGGGCCTGCACGACGAGCGGGGCGTGCTGCACCACGTCGGCGTGGTCGGCTCGTTCACGATGGCGCGGCGGCGGGAGCTGGTGGAGGAACTGGCGGAGCTGCGGGAGGGCGCGGCCGACGGGCACCCGTGGCTGGGCGAGCACACCGACCGCAGGCTGCCGGGCGGGGAGAACCGCTGGCGCAAGGGCGAGCAGGCGTGGGAGCCGTTGCGGCCGGAGCGCGTGCTGGAGATCTCCTACAGCCAGACCGAGGGCGCGCACCCCGCGCGGCTGCGGCACAACGGGCAGTTCGCGCGGTGGCGGCCGGACCGGGACGCGGCCTCCTGCGGCTACGACCAGCTGGAGCAGCCCGCGCGCTACGACCTGCCCTCGGTGCTCTCCGGCGAGGTCCGCGCGGCGGACTAGCGGAAATTGGGGAGCGGAGGAGAGATAACCTGGTGTCGCGATGGGAACACCGGTCACGAAGTCTCCGCTGACAGCCCTGGCAGATCGTCTTTCCGAGGTGATGCTCCGCGACGAGCGCCGCCTGCGCCGTCGACTCGACGGGGCCCGCCGGGCCAAGGACCGCCAGGGGCTGGTCGAACGCCTCTCCGCCGAAGTGGAGAAGGCCGAACTGCGCGTCGCCCAGCGGCGCGCGGCGGTCCCGAAGATCTCCTACCCGGAGCAGCTGCCGGTCAGCCAGCGCAAGGACGAGATCCTGGAGGCGATCCGGGACCACCAGGTGGTGATCGTGGCCGGGGAGACCGGCTCCGGCAAGACCACCCAGATCCCGAAGATCTGCCTGGAGCTCGGGCGCGGGGTGCGGGGGCTGATCGGGCACACGCAGCCGCGCCGGATCGCCGCGCGCACGGTCTCGGAGCGGGTCGCCGAGGAGCTGGGCGGCGAGGTCGGCGACGTCGTGGGCTACAAGGTCCGCTTCACCGACCAGGGCAGCGACACCACGCTGGTCAAGCTGATGACCGACGGCATCCTGCTGGCGGAGCTGCAGAACGACCGGCAGCTGCACCAGTACGACACGCTGATCATCGACGAGGCGCACGAGCGCAGCCTCAACATCGACTTCATCCTGGGCTACCTGAAGCAGCTGCTGCCGCGCCGCCCGGACCTCAAGGTCGTCATCACCTCGGCGACGATCGACCCGGAGCGCTTCTCGCGACACTTCAGCGACGCTCCGATCGTGGAGGTCTCGGGCCGGACCTACCCGGTCGAGGTCCGCTACCGGCCGCTGTCCGACCCGGACGCGCCGGAGGCGGAGGACCTCGACCAGATCCAGGGCATCTGCGAGGCGGTCGAGGAGCTGTCGCTGGAGGGGCCGGGCGACGTGCTCGTGTTCCTCAGCGGTGAGCGCGAGATCCGGGACACCGCGGAGGCGCTGGAGAAGCTCGACCTGCGCGACACCGAGGTGCTGCCGCTGTACGCGCGGTTGTCCGCCGCCGAGCAGCACCGCGTGTTCCAGGCGCACCGGGGGCGCCGCGTGGTGCTGGCGACCAACGTCGCGGAGACCTCGCTGACGGTGCCGGGCATCAAGTACGTGGTGGACCCGGGTACCGCGCGGATCTCCCGGTACAGCCACCGGTTGAAGGTGCAGCGGCTGCCGATCGAGGCGATCTCGCAGGCTTCGGCGAACCAGCGCAAGGGCCGTTGCGGCCGTGTGTCGGAGGGCATCTGCATCCGGTTGTTCTCCGAGGAGGACTTCGAGGGGCGCCCGGAGTTCACCGAGCCGGAGATCCTGCGCACGAACCTCGCCTCGGTGATCCTGCAGATGACCTCGATCGGCCTCGGCGACATCGCCGGATTCCCGTTCCTGGAGCCGCCGGACAAGCGCAACATCTCCGACGGCGTGCAGCTGTTGCAGGAGCTGAACGCCTTGGACGCCAAGGAGAAGCAGCTCACGCCGATCGGGCGCAAGCTCGCTCAGCTGCCCGTCGACCCGCGTCTGGGCCGGATGGTGCTGGAGGCGGAGGACAACGGCTGCGCGCGCGAGGTCATGATCATCGCGGCTGCTCTGTCCATTCAGGACCCGCGCGAGCGGCCGGTGGAGAAGCAGGAGGCGGCGGCGCAGCAGCACGCGCGCTTCCGCGACAAGGACTCGGACTTCGTCACCTACCTGAACCTGTGGAACTACCTGCGTGAGCAGCAGAAAGCCTTGTCCTCCAACAGGTTCCGCAAGCTGTGCAAGGCGGAGTTCCTGAACTACCTGCGGGTGCGGGAGTGGCAGGACATCGACAGCCAGCTGCGCCAGGTGGCCAAGCAGCTCGGCATCACGCTCAACACCGAGCCCGCCGATCCGCTGAAGGTGCACACCGCGCTGCTGGCGGGCCTGCTCTCGCACGTGGGCATGAAGGACCCGGCCAAGAACGAGTACTTCGGCGCGCGCAACGCGAAGTTCTCCATCTTCCCCGGCTCGGCGCTGTTCAAGAAGCAGCCGAGGTGGGTGATGGCGGCCGAGCTGGTCGAGACCACGCGGCTGTGGGGCAGGGTCGCGGCGAAGATCGAGCCGGAGTGGATCGAGAAGCTGGCCGGGCACCTGGTCAAGCGCAACTACAGCGAGCCGCACTGGGAGCGCAAGCAGGGCGCGGTGATGGCGCTGGAGCGGGTCACGCTCTACGGCATCCCGATCGTGGCCGGGCGCAAGGTCAACTACGGCAAGGTCGACCCGGAGCTGTGCCGCGAGCTGTTCATCCGGCACGCGCTGGTCGAGGGCGACTGGGAGACCGGCCACAAGTTCTTCCACACCAACCGGGAACTGCTCGCCGAGGTCGAGGAGCTGGAGCACCGGGCGCGGCGGCGGGACATCGTCGTCGACGACGAGACGCTCTTCGAGTTCTACGACAAGCGGGTCGGCGCCGAGGCGATCTCCGCGCGGCACTTCGACACCTGGTGGAAGAAGACCCGGCGGGAGCAGCCGGACCTGCTGACCTTCGACCGCTCGATGCTGATCAACGAGCGGGTCGGCGGGGTCAGCGACGCCGACTACCCCGACGAGTGGCACTACGGCGATCTGCGGCTGAAGCTGACCTACCAGTTCGAGCCGGGAACCGACGCGGACGGCGTTACCGTGCACGTGCCGGTCGCCGCGCTCAACCAGCTGGAGCCGGAGCCGTTCAGCTGGCAGGTTCCCGGTCTGCGCAAGGACCTGCTGACCGCGCTGCTGAAGTCGCTTCCGAAGGCGTTGCGGCGCAACTTCGTCCCGGTTCCGGACTACGTGAACGCGTTGCTGGCGCGGCTGAAACCGTCGAACGCGCTGCTGCTCGCCGAGCTGGAGACGCAGTTGCAGGCGCTGGGCGGGGTCGCGGTGGCGCCGGACGCGTGGGAGCTGGACAAGGTCGGCGACCATCTCAAGATCACTTTCCGGGTGGTCGACGAGAAGGGCGCCAAGGTCGCCGAGCACAAGGACCTCACCGCGCTCAAGGGGAAGCTGAAGTCGAAGGTGCAGCGCGAGCTGTCCACGGCGGGCAACGCGGTGGAGCGCAGCGGGCTCACCGACTGGACCATCGGCGAGCTGCCGAGGACGTTCACGCAGCAGCGCGCGGGCTACGCGGTCACCGCCTACCCGGCGCTGGTCGATTCCGGGACGAGCGTCGCGGTGCGGATGTTCGAGACCGAGGACGAGCAGCGGCGCGCGATGTGGCTCGGCACTCGGCGGTTGCTGCTGCTCGGGGCGCCGTCGCCGATCAAGCTCGTGCACGGGCGGCTGTCCAACCAGGCCAAGCTGACGTTGAGCTCCAGTCCGCACGGCGGGGTCGGCGCGCTGCTTGCCGACTGCGCGGCGTGCGCGGTCGACCACCTCGTCGCCGGGGCCGGTGGTCCCGCGTGGAACGCCGAGGGCTTCGGGGCGTTGCGGCACAAGGTCCGCGCGGAGCTGGGCAACGTGATGATGGACGTGCTCGGGCACGTGCAGCAGGTCGTCGCCGAGTGGCAGGCCGTGCAGCGCGCGCTGTCCGACGCGCCCGACTTCCCCGCTTCCCGTGCCGCGCTCGCGGACATCCGCGCGCAACTGTCCACTTTGGTCGGTCCGGACTTCGTGGCGGCGACCGGATCGGCTCAGCTGCCGCAGCTTCCCCGCTACCTCAAGGCGATCGAGCAGCGGATCGCGAAGCTGAGCACCAACGCCGAGCGGGACCGGGACTCCATGCGCGCCGTGCACGCGGTGGAGCAGGAGTACCGCGAACTCGTCGCCGAGGTCGGCTCGGATCTCCCGGAGGTGCGGCGGGTGCGGTGGATGATCGAGGAGCTGCGGGTCAGCTACTTCGCGCAGACGCTGGGCACGCCGTACCCCGTCTCCGACAAGCGGATCTACCGCGCCATGGACCAGATCTGAGCGGTGGCCGAACTCCCTGAATGAGTCATTCAGGGAGTTGAGCGCCCCCAATGGGTCGTTCGGGTACTTCAACGCGCTGAACGGGTCATTCAGGGAGTTGAGCGCACCAAACGACCCGTTCAGCTCCCTCAGCGCACCAAACGGGTCGTTCAGGGCTTGGGCGGACTGAACGAGTCGTTGAGCACGTACGCGGTGGGGGTGGGGGCGCTCACCTGGGGTTCACGGGGGGCGTGAAAGGCTGCGTGGGTTTCGCGGAGCGAGGGGGTTTGGCGTGCCACGAGGTAGGGCCGCTTTCGGCGCCACGGCGGTCGCGCTGGTGGTGGCGACGATCGGCGCCGCGTGCACGGTGGGGCCGTCGAACAGGCCCGCGGTCGTGCACGACGGGGACGCCCCGCCCGTGGTCGCTCCCACGCCCGGCAAGCCCCCGCCCGCGGCGGTGCGGCCGCTGGGTGCTCCGGAGGGCGCGAAGCTGAGCTGGTCGGACTGCACGAGCCAGACGCGGTTCCGGCTCGGCGCGGCGGCGGGGACGGCGATGCGCTTCGAGTGCGCGCGGGTCAGCAACACCTTGGACTCGCCGAGCAGGCCGGGCCGGGGCACGACGCGGATCGCGGTGCTGAAGGCCGGGACCGGGCCGGTGCCGCTGGTCGTGGTCAACGACGTCAACGGCGAGCCCGGCACGTTGTTCGCGGCGCGGTTGGCGCAGCAGCTGGGGCCGGAGGTGATGGGCACCTTCTCCCTCGTCGGCGTCGACCGGCGGGGCACCGGCGAGTCCGAGCACCTCCAGTGCGTCCCGGAGTCGATCCGGCAGCGGCTGATCGGCTTCGACCCGACGGCCAAGGACTCGACGAAGATCAACGAGCTGTTGGAGGTCGCGCGGGAGGCCTCGCAGGAGTGCATGCTCGACTTGGACGAGCAGCTGCCCGCGAACGACACCTGGCGCACGGCGTCGGACCTGGAGAAGGTCCGCGAGCTGCTGGGCATGCGGCACCTGCACGCGCTCGGCAGCGGCGAGGGCTCGCGCGTGCTGACCGTCTACGCCGAGCGCTACGGCGACAAGGCGGGGCGGTTCGTGCTGGACGGCTCCCCCGATCCGACCTCGGACGGGATCGGGCTGGCGCAGGCGAGGGCCGCGGCGACGGAGGCGACGTTCTCGGAGTTCGCAGACGACTGCGTCAAGCGGGGCTGCTCGCTGGGCTCGGATCCGAAGAAGTCGGTGAACGACCTGGTCGCCAAGCTCGCCGAGAAGTCGCTGACCAGCTCGGACGGGCTCGCGGTGACCGGCGGCTCGGTGATGTTCGCGCTGACGGAGTCACTGGGCGAGCGCTCGTCGTGGCCCGCGCTCGGTGACGCGCTGGCCAAGGCCGCCTCGGGCGACGCCGGGCCGGTCGCGGCGCTGCTGGCGCCCGTGATCAAGAACAAGAGCACGGTGGGCGCGCGCTTCGACGGGTCGATGATCACCGCGTGCAACGACACCACGGTGCGCATCCCGCCGGACCGCGCGGCGCAGCTGATCAAGGAGTGGGGCGCGAAGAGCCCGCTGTTCGGGCCGGTGTTCAGCCAGCGGCTGATGTGGTGCGGACCGTGGCCGGTGCCGAGCCAGCCACTGCCGCCGGTGCGGGGGGCCAACGCCGGGCCGATGGTGGTGCTCACGACCGCGACGGACCCGATGACCCCGCCGGAGGGCACGAAGCGGACCGCGGAGCAGCTGCCCGGGGCGTCGCTGGTGACCTGGCAGAGCAACGGGCACGGAGCGCTGACCGGCAGCGGGTGCGTTGCGACCGCGCTGAAGGACTACCTGGTGGACGGGAAGATGCCCGCGAACGCGACGGTGTGCCCGCCGTAGAAGGCCGACGGGCACACCGTGTCTCTTCGCGGTCCAGCCGCGTCAGTGGCTAGCAGCCGCCGCAGCAACCACAGCCAGGACCCGTGCAGGTGCTGCAGCAGCTGCAGCCGCCGGCGGCCGACATCTCTTCCATTGCGTACCTCCACGCTCGTGGGAGCCCCGGAAGCACCAACGGTATGCGTGATCACGCATGGGTCGACACCGCCGCCCGACTGACAGCTCTCCCCTGGTGGGGTGAGCACTCCGAGTGGCAGCGGTAGCACTCCGGGTTGACCATGAGCGCATGGGTGATTTCCTGCTGCGTCGATGGTGGCTCGTGGTCGTGCGCGGGGTGGCCGCGATCCTGTTCGGGGTCGTCGCGCTCGCCTGGCCCGGCATCACGGTGTTGGCGCTGGTGACACTGTTCGGCGTCTACGCGTTCGTCGACGGCGTTGTGGCCGTCGCGGTGGCGCTCGCCGACAAGGTGGCGCCCTCCGCCGACCGGGCGATGACCGGGCTGCTCGGCGTGGTGAGCCTGGTGGCGGGCATCGTGGCGGTGACCCTTCCGGAGATCACCGCGCTCACGTTGCTCTACGTGATCGCGGCGTGGTCGGTGCTGGCGGGCGTGCTCCAGATCGGTGTCGCGTGGCGGCTGCGGAAGGTCCTCGCCAGGGAGTGGCTGCTGTTCGTCAGCGGCGGCCTGTCCCTCG
This sequence comes from Allokutzneria multivorans, assembly GCF_039537405.1. Classification (NCBI taxonomy): domain Bacteria; kingdom Bacillati; phylum Actinomycetota; class Actinomycetes; order Pseudonocardiales; family Pseudonocardiaceae; genus Allokutzneria; species Allokutzneria multivorans. Next base: position 20,145 of record NZ_BAABAL010000019.1, read on the forward strand.
CGCTCGGCCTGGCGCTGTTCATCAGCCCCGGCGAAGGCGCGATCGCGCTGGTCGTCACGATCGCGGCCTTCGCGCTGCTGTGGGGCATCGTGCTCACACTGGTCGGGATCAGGCTGCGGACCATCGGCAAGCGCCTCGCCGCCGAGGCGGAGCTGGCCGAGGGCACGACCGCCGCGCTCTGAGCTACTACTTCTTGAGCAGGTCGGCGATGTAGTCGGTGACCGGTCGCGTCGGGTGGCCGATGAGCGCGCTCAGCACGCCAGGGGTGTGGTCGAGGACCCCGCCCTTGGCGATGTTGGCGTCCACGTCGGCGAACACCGCCGCGACCGGCTCCGGGAAGCCCGCGCCGGTCAGCCGCGCGATGTGCTCCTCGGTGGTGAGGTTGCGGTAGGCCACCGGCTTGCCTGACACGCGGGCGATCTCGTGGGTCAGCTCCGCGAAGGACCAGGCGGTGTCGCCGGAGAGCTCGTAGATCTTGTCGTCGTGGCCGTCCGTGGTCAGCACGACCGCCGCGGCCTCGGCGTAGTCGGAGCGCGCGGCACTGGACACGCGGCCCTCGCCCGCACTGCCGCTGATCTCGCCGGACTCGACCGCGCCGGCGATGTCGTGCGCGTAGTTCTCGTGGTACCAGCCGTTGCGCAGGATCGTGTAGGTCAGCCCGGACGCGAGCAGGGCCTCCTCGGTGGCCTTGTGCTCCTCGGCGAGCGCCATCCGGCCCGAGTCCGCGAACGGGGCGCTGGTGTAGACGAGCCTGCGGACGCCCGCCTTCACGGCGGCCTTGATCGCGTTGGTGTGCTGCTCGGCGCGCTTGCCGAACTCGTTGCCGGAGATCAGCAGGACCACGTCGGCGCCGGCGAAGGCCCGTTCCAGGCTCGCCGGGTCGCCGTAGTCGGCCGCGCGCGCCTGGACGCCGAGCTCCTGCGCCTTCTCCGGGCTGCGGACGGCGGCGACGACCTGGTCGGCGGGGACGCGCTGGAGCAGGGACTCGACGACCAGTGCGCCGAGCCCGCCGGTGGCTCCGGTGATGACGATCATGAGAGGTCTCCTCGCCGTGCGGCGCGGGCCGTCCCCGCGCTCACCAACGAGCTTGTACTAACTTTTGGTTAGCGCCAACTGGTAGTTAGTACTGTCACATTCGGTTGTGCTGCGTGCGGGGTACTGTCATGGGCATGGACGCCCACCAGCAGCTGCTCGCCGACGTCTTCGACCGGGCGTGCCCGTCGCGGGACGCGCTGGAGCACGTCACCGGGCGCTGGGGAATCCTGGCGATGGTGGCGCTGACCGAGGGCACGTTCCGGTTCAACGCACTGCGCCGCAAGGTCGACGGGATCAGCGAGAAGATGCTGTCGCAGACGCTGCAAGCGTTGGAGCGCGACGGTTTCGTGCGCCGCGAGGCCCAGCCGGTGATCCCGCCGAAGGTCGAGTACAGCCTGACCCCGCTCGGCGCGGAGACCGCGGAGAAGGTGTTCGCGCTCGTCGAGTTCGTCGAGGAGCGGCTGCCCGAGGTGATGGAAGCGCGCAAGGCCTACGACGCGGCGAAGGGCTGAGGCGCCAGGCCCCAGCCCTTCTGTCAGCGCTCCCAGGAGGAGAAGCTCCGGAAGCCGTAGAGCAGCGGATCGTCCTCGCGCTGGCCGACGTCGACGACCTTGCCGATGACGATCGCGTGGTCCTCCACGACGTGCAGTCCGGCGACGACGCATTCGGCGGTGGCGAAGGCGTCCTCGACCAGCAGTGGCGCGCCGACCTCGGCCGACGGCCGCCACGGCAGGCGGGTGAAGCGCTCCGGCGCAGCCGAGGAGAACAGCTCCGCCGCGCGCTTTCCGTTGGTGTGCAACAGGTTCACCGCGAAGCCGCCGCTGTCCCGCACCGCCGCGAGCGTGCCGCTGCGCAGGTTGAGGCACACCAGCAGCGTCGGAGGGTCGGCCGCGACGCTGGTCAGCGACGTGCACGTCATCCCGTGCGGCGCGCCGTCGGCGTCGAGCGCGGTGATGACCGAGACGCCGGTGGGGAAGGCGCTCATCAGGTCGCGGAAGCCCTGGACCGCCGTGACGTCGCGGGAGACCGGTGCGGCTGTCACGGCTCAGCCGTTGATCGAGTCGATGTACTCGTAGCAGGTGGGCAGGTTCTCCACCAGCTCCTGGGCCTCCGCCGCCAGCCGCGCGAGCTCGGCCCTGGCGTTGGCCGGGTCGACGTGCGCGAGCGCGGGGCGGGGGCGCTGCGGTTCGAGGCCGAGCCCGAGGGTCATCGTGATCCACGAGTAGGACTCGAAGCCGTGGTAGTGCGGGTACATCGCGGACTCGTCGATGAGCAGCGAGCGCGCGTGCTCCAGCCGGGGAGCCAGGCCCGAGGGGATCGCCCGGATCTTGGTCTCCTTCCAGTACGGGGTGTCGTCGCGCTCGGTGGCCCGGTAGTGCAGGACCAGGAACTCCTTCACACCGTCGATGACGTGGGCGACCTTGGTGTTGTAGGCATCGGCCAGGCCCGGGTCCCAGTGCTCGTCGGGGAAGTGCTTCACCAGCTGCTCGATCCCGTGCTGGATGAAGAAGATGCCGGTGGACTCCAGCGGCTCGACGAAGCCCGAGGACAGGCCGATCGCCACCACGTTGTTCACCCACGAGCGCTGGTTGCGGCCGATGCGCATGCGGATGTGGTTGGCCTCCAGGTCATCGCGGCCCGGGGCGACCTTCTCGCGCAGCGTGCGCTCGGCCTCCTCCGGCGAGCAGAACTCGTCGGAGTACACGTAGCCGTGGCCGTTGCGCTGGTGCAGCGGGATCGTCCAGATCCACCCCGCGTCCATCGCGGTCGCCGTGGTGTAGGGCTGCATCGTCTTGGCCAGCTCGCCCTCGCGCGGCACCCGCAGCGCCACCGCGCGGTTGTTCGGCAGAACGTCCTGGAAGGACTCGAACTGCTCGCCCAGCGTCTGGTTGATCAGCACGCCCCGGAAGCCCGTGCAGTCGACGAAGAGGTCACCGTTCAGGTCGCCGCACTCGCGGGTCTTGACGTGGCTGACCCACCCGCGCGCGTCCTGACCGATCTCCACCACGTCGTCGATCACGTGCTTGACGCCGCGCTCGGCGCCGAACTTCGCCAGGAACTTGGCGAGCAGGTCGGCGTCGAAGTGGTAGGCGTAGGGGAACTGCGCGCGCTGTTCGTCCAAAGTGGACCGTCCGAGCGAACCGTCCAGGTTGGACACGAACAGCGATCCGTCGAGCAGGCGCGGCGAGAGGTTGTTCTCGCACATCGTCGGCGTGAGGTAGATCTGGCGGTCGAAGTCCTCGCCGCGATCACCGAGCTGCAACCACCAGTCGGCCAGGGTGAAGCCGTCCGCGACGCGCAGCCGCTCGAAGGGGTGGTAGAAGTGGTGGCCCTTGCGGCGCCAGTCCTGGAACCGGATCGCGAGCTTGTAGGAGGCCGAGCACTCCGGCATCCACTCGCGCTCGTCGAGGCCGAGGTAGTCGAAGAAGTGCCGCACCGTCGAGAACGTGGCCTCGCCGACGCCGATCGTGCCGACGCGCTTGGACTCCACCAGCGTCACCTCGACGCGGTCGCCGAACGCCTCCTTCAGGTACGTGGCTGTCATCCAGCCCGCCGTGCCACCGCCAACAATGACCACTGACTTGATCACACCAACGCTCCTCGGGATCGTCCGGCCTGCGGATCGACCGTAGGCGGCGGTTCTTTCAGCTCGTTATCACGCGGGCTAGTCGACGAGGACGTAGCCGTCGCCGGGGCGGGATGCGCGGGAGCGGCGGAGCCCGGTCAGGGAGAAAGTCCTTTGCAGCCAACGGTCCTGGCCGTCGTAGCGCGGAGTGAAGGCCGTGCGGCCGTGGACGGTCACGTGGTTGTCCACGATCGCGAGATCCCCGGGCGTCAACGCGGAGCTGGTCGCGGTCTGCTCGAACAGCTCGCCCAGCTCCACCAAAGCGGCCGAACCCGCCTCGGTCTGCGGCTGTGTGGCGGCGAAATCCACGCGCAGATCGGGGTCTTCAGGGGCGCCGGTGAGCACCGCGTGCGCGACGGGAGCGTTGCCGTCACCGAAGGACGGTGGGGCCGCCGTGATGAATTCGGGGCGGGACAGCGCATCGCGGCTACGCGGGCTGAGCAGGTCGAGCACCTGGCGGACGCACGCGGTGCGCAGGCCCGCGATGCCCTCGTGGTCGGAGCGCAGGCACAGCAACATGACGTAGTCGGGGCGGTGCTCGTGGAAGGCGTTCTCGTTGTGGAAGGACAGCAGCACCGAACCCGCGTTGCCCTGGAAGGTCTCCTTGCCCGGCACGGGAACGACGTCCTGCACGAGCGCGCCGGTCTTCTCCGGCAGGAACGCGGCGGGGTCGCCGAGGCCCGAAGCGATCATCGCGAGGACGGCCGCGCCAACGGTTGCCTTGCGCTGCACGGAACCCGCGACCATCGGCGTGGCACCGAGGGTGTCCAGGCCGACCGGGAGGCCGCGCAGCAGGAGTGTCCCTTGTGGACCGGAGTCCCGGCGGAAGCGGCGGACCGACCTGCGCACGGAGACGGGGAGCTCGTCCCACGCCTCCCGCGCGGCCACCACCCACTTGGGGTCGTCGATCACACCGTCGGCGACGTCGAGAAGGCCGAGGGCGATCTCGGTCACGGCGGCGGCGTCGGTTTCGCTCAGCGACACCACGTTCGGCGTCGCACTCCTGACATAAGTGGTCACGGTCATCGCGCACTACCCATCGATTGCAGCATCGTCACCGTCTCCTCGTGGTCGAGGTCGAGCGCGTCGGGGCCGTAGATCTCCTCGACCCAACCGCGCTGGTACACCGAGTCCAGGTACCGCTCCCCCAGGTCGGGAGCGATCGCCACGGCGGTCGGATCACCGCCGGGCGCGAACTCCGCCAGCCAGCGCAGCGCGCCGCTGACCACGGTCCCGGTGGACCCGCCGAACAGAAAACCCTTGCGGGCGAGGCGGTGGCACGCCCGGACGGTGTCGACCTCCGGGACGTGCACGACATCGTCCACATAGGACACATCGAGCAGTGGTGGGCGAACCCCCGTGCCCAGGCCGGGAATCATCCTGGGCGCGGCGGGGCCCCCGAAGGTCACCGAGCCCGCGGCGTCGACCGCGACGATGGTGACCCGGGGGTGGTGCTCCTTGAAGTAGCGCGCGCAGCCCATCAGGGTTCCCGTCGTCCCCGCGCCGAGGAAGAGCACGTCCAGGTCGGGGAAGTTGCGGGCGATGGACGGCGCGGTCCAGCGGTAGTGGGCCTTCCAGTTCGCCGGATTGGTGTACTGGTTGAGCCACAGGTAGCGGCCGTCGGACGCGCACAGCTCGCGCACGTAGCGCAGGCGCGCCGCGAGGAACCCGCCGTCCGCGTCGGGCTCGACGATCGTGTGCACGCGGCTGCCGAGGGTCTCGATCAGCCGCTTGGTGGCGAGGTTGCAGCGCGCGTCGGTCACGCACAGGAACTCGTACCCCTTGCTGGCGGCCAGGATGCTCAGCGCGACGCCGAGGTTGCCGGAGGAGGACTCGACCAGGACCGTGCCGGGTCGCAGCACACCGCTGCGCTCGGCCGCCTCGACCATCTCCCTGGCGGCCTTGAGCTTGATCGAGCCCGCGAAGTTGAAGCCCTCGCACTTGAGGTAGAGACTGCGGCCGAAGGTCGCCGCCAGGTCGACGAAAAGGTCGTCCTCGTGGAAGTCCTCCGGCTCGGAGATGATCGGCACGCTCCCCACCTCCTCAGCCGTAGCGGCGCAGTTCGTGGAAGAAGTCGTCGACGACGGTCAGCTCGCCCGCGCTCCGAAGCTGCTCGTAGACGTGCGCGCCGACCGCGAGGTCGAGCACGCCGAGCCCGAAGGGGGAGAACACCAGCGGACGATCGGCGGGCAGCTCGACCCGGCCCGCCATCACGTCGTCGAGCGTGCCGTGCAGGAAGTCGCGGTTGCCCACGAGCTGCTCGGCCAGGTGCGGCGAGGTGTTCGCCTTCAGGCAGTGCTCGACGTCGTCGACGACGTTGGTCGACGCGAGGACGATCTCCGGGGAGACGTCGCGCAGGGAAACGTTGAGCACCAGGGGGTTGTGCGCGAACCACGCGGGATCGGTGACGTGCGGGGTGGCCGCGACGGTCGCGAACACGACGATGTCAGACGCGCGGATCAGCGCTTCGGCGTTGTCGTGCACGGAGATCCGGCCGGACTCCCCCGAACGCTCCAGGTAGTCGCGGAAGCCCGATGCGTGCTCGGCGGACAGATCGTGCACGCCGACCTCGTCGAAGGACCAGCCGGTCCCGGCGAAGTAGGTGTGGATGTAGCGCGCGATCAGCCCGGTGCCGATGAAGCCGATCCTCGGCGGGCGCCCGCGCTGCCGGGTGAACCAGTCCGCCGCGAGCACGGCGGAGGCAGCGGTCCGGGTGGCGCTGATGATGGAGCTCTCCAAGCAGGCGAAGGGATATCCGGTCGCCTGGTCGTTGAGGATCAGCACGGCGGAAGCCCTGGGCAGCCCGGCCGCGACGTTCTCCGGGAAGCTGGAGATCCACTTGATCCCGTCGACGCCGACCCCGCCGCCGATCGAGGCGGGCAGCGCGATGATGCGCGAGGTGGGCCGGTCGGGGAAGCGCAGGAAGTACGACGGCGGGTTCACCGTGTCTCCGGCGCCGTGCACCTTGTAGGCGGCCTCGATCAGCTCCGTCACGGGCTTCTCCTGGCCGGCCAGCGCGCGCTGCACCTGGCCGCCGGAGATCACCGAGAACGCGGGAACCTGTTGGGGCATCAGAATTTCTCCGTGGGTCTCAGGCGAGTGGGGTGGTCGGCACGCCGAGGGCGACCAGGACTTCGCGAGGGCCGTCGAAGGCCTCGCGGCTGTGCGCCGTCCGCAGGTTGTCCACGAGCATCAGGTCACCGGCCCGCCACGGTTCGCGCAGGGTCACCGAGTCGTAGGTCTTGTTGATCACCTCGACCACGTCCTGGGTGATCTCGCCGCCCTCGCCGAAGCTCGTGTTGAACGGCAGGTTCTCCTTGCCGTAGACGTCGACCAGGTACTCCCGGACCTCGGCCGCCATCGTCCACTGGTTGAGGAAGGCGATCTGGTTGAACCACAACCGCTCGCCGCTGCGGGGGTGGGTGGCGACGGCGGAGCGCCGTTGGCTGGTGCGCAGCCCGCCCCCGGAGATCCACTCGAAGCTGATCCCGTTGGCGGAGCAGTACTTCTCGACCTCGGCCCGGTCCGTCGTGCCGAACGCCTCGGTCCAAGACAGGCCGATTTCCTCGTTGTAGCAACGGTTCAGCAGCCAGCCCTCGTCCTCGAAGCGCTCGACCAGGTCGCTGGGCAGCTCGGCGAGCACCTTGGCGGAGTCGGCGACCGCGGTGGCTCCGCCGCCGGTGGGCGCGCTGAGGCAGGCGAAGAGCATCAGGCTGGGGAACTCCAGCGCGTAGCTGAGTTCGTGGTGCATGCACATCGGCTGGTTCGGCGGCCACTTCGAGGAGGAGTACACGCCGTCGCCGTGGCTGTCCCGCGTCGCGAACGCCTCGCGCTCGGCCATCAGCTCGACGCCCAAGATCCGCAGGACCGCGCTCGCACCGTCGACGTCGCTGAGCCCAAGGCCCCGCACCAGGACGGCGCCGTGCTGGGCGACTACCTCGTGCAGCGCGTCCCGGTTCCGCTCGGCCCATCCGGCCGCGTCGCCGACACCGCTCACCTCGACGATGGCGAGCTTGCCTTCCTCCGCACGGCTGTTGAGCGTGCTCATCACAGTGCCCTCCCGTTCTCCGTCACCGAGTCGACCGCCGCCGCGAGATCGGCGAGCACAGGGGTCCGGGTCAGGTCCTTGAGCGAGATCGCGCGCTCCAGCTTGACCACCAGGCGCACCGCTGACAGCGAAGTGCCACCGGAGTCGAAGAAGTGGCTGTCCCTGCCGACCTCCTCCGGCGCGACACCGAGGGCTTCGGCCCACGCGGCGGCGATCCGCCATTCGGTCGCAGTGCGCGGCGCTTCGACCTCGTCCGCCTTCAGCTCGGCGGCGACCGCTGTCAGGTGTTTCTTGTCGATCTTGCCATTTCCGGTGAGCGGCAGTGCCGCCATCCAGTGGAAGTGGCTGGGCACCATGTACTCCGGCAGCTCCGCCGCGAGGTGTTCGCGCAGCTGGTCGCCTGGCAGCTCGGAAGGCGTGGAGTAGAAGGCGACCAAGGTCTTGCCCTGATCCACGACCACTGCGGCGTCACGCACACCTGCCGCGCTGAGGAGGCGGTTCTCGATCTCGCCGATCTCGATGCGGAAGCCACGGATCTTGACCTGCGCGTCGCGGCGGCCGAGGAACTCCAGCTTGCCCTCGGGCAGCCAGCGGCCGAAGTCGCCGGAACGGTAGAGCCGCTCCCCCGACCGGTGCGGATCGGCGAGGAAGGCCGCCGCCGTGCGCTCGGGATCGTTGATGTAGCCGCGACCGACGCACACTCCGGAGAAGACGATCTCGCCGGGAGAACCGAGCGGTACCGGGTTCAGGTTCTCGTCCACCACGTACACGCGGACGTTGTTCACCGCGCGCCCCAAGGGAACCCGCTCACGCTCGGGCGCGCGGGACATCACCTCGTGGTTGGTGTCGTCGGAGGTCTCGGTGAGGCCGTAAGCGTTGGCCAGCTTGATGTCCGGGAACGCGGCGAACCAGCGCTGCGCCAGCTCCTTCTTCAAGGCCTCGCCGGTAGCGGACACGCAGTGCAGGCGGCCGAGGTCCCCGGAGTGCTCCTCCAGGTGGGAGAGCACGACCTCCAAATAGGACGGAACGACCTGCATCACGTCGATGCCGTCGGAAACGAGGCTGACGAAGCGCTGCACGTCCATGATCGCCTCCTGGTCCACGATCACCGTGCGACCGCCGACCAGGAGCGCGGAAACGAGCTGCCACAACGAGATGTCGAAGCACTGCGGCGCGATCTGCGCGATGACGCTGCCCTCGGCGATGCCGAAGTCGTCGATCTTCGCGTAGAGGTGGTTGAGCATGCCCGCGTGCTCGCACATGGCTCCCTTGGGCTCGCCGGTGGAGCCCGAGGTGAAGTAGATGTAGGCCAAGTCGTCCCAGCCGACCGCGATACCGAGATCGTTGTCATCGTGGGCCTCGGCGTAGATCTCGTCGACGAAGACCCTGGTGAAACCCGTTGTCTGGTCGAGGTTCTGGGTACTGCCGCGCTCGGTGAGCACCAGTGCGCACTCAGCGCGGCGCAGCGTCTTGCCGATGCGCTCCGCCGGGAAGTGCGGCTCGATCGGGAGGTAGCCGCCGCCCGCCTTGAAGATCGCGAGAACCGAGGCGAGCCAGTCAAGATTCCGTTCGGTGACAAGGGCGACAACGTCCTGTGAGGACAGTCCTCGCGCACGCAGAGCCCGGCCGATCCGGTTCGCACGGCGGTTCAGCTCGGCGTAGGTCCAGCTGCGGTCGCCGTGCTCCACCGCGATCTTGTCGGGGTGCTGGCGGACGCGGTCCTCGAACAGCTCGTGGAAGCGGCGGTCGGGCAGTTCGCGCTCCGGCCCGGCGAGGCCGTCGAACTGGAAGTCCAGCTCCTCGTGGGAAAGCAGGCTCACGGCGTCGGGGCGGTCGAGCGCGGTGCGGTAGTAGCCGGCGATCCGCGCGATGTGATCGGTGTCGAAAGCCTCTGTGCGGTAGCGCAGCCTGAGCAGACCGTCCTTTTCGGACACTGCGAGGACGATGTTCTCCGGAAGCTCCGCGATGTCGCCGAGCACGACCTCGAACAGCACACCCTCGGGAAGCGGTTCGGCGGCGTGCGCGGCGATGTCCTTCGCGACTTTGTCCGCCTGCGCAACGAGTTCCGGCCAGGTGCCCCCGACTGCGATCGCACAGGGCAACGGCGCTCCACCAGAGGGCGCGTAGCCGGTGCGGATCTCCGCCTCACCGCTGAGCGCGCTGATCACTTTGGCGTGCGCGGCAAGCAGCTCCGCCGACGATGGCGACGAGGTGAGCGCGCTGTCGTGGGCCGCGACCCCGGAGAGGGCGTCGACCAACGCGGTCCAACGGGGAAGCGCGGTGAACCCGGCTGCCCCGAGCACGTCCTGCCAGAAGTCCCGGGCTCCCATCGAGGTCCCCTCCGCTCACATCAGGCATGGCCTCAAGGGAAAACCTATCCACGCGACATTTTTTCTCGTTATCGCCGGAGTTATCGCTGGAGCTCGACCGCTCCGCGCTGTTTGCCGGTCAGCGTCAGGAAGACCTCGTCCAAGCTCGGCGTGCTGGTGTCGATCGCGGAGACCGCGAGGCCCGATTCCGAGATCGCGCGCACGGCGTCGGTGAGGTCGGCCGAGCCAGAAATGGGCAGCTGCACCAGGCCTGCCTCGTGGTCGACGTGACCGGCGAGCCGCACCCCCGCGAGCGCGTCGACCACGGCCACCAAGTCCCGCGGGTGCACGGGTTTCACGCGCAGCGTCTGTCCGCCGACCCTGGCGCGCAGCTCGGCGGGCGTCCCGGAGGCGATGACCACGCCGTTGTCCATCACCACAACGGAATCGGCGAGCGCCTCGGCCTCCTCCATGTACTGCGTGGTGAGCAGCACGGTGGAGCCCTCGGCGACCAGATCGCGGACCACGTCCCACAAACCGTTGCGGCTGCGCGGGTCCAGGCCCGTGGTCGGCTCGTCGAGGTAGATCACCTTCGGGTCGCCGATCAGGCTCGCGGCCAGGTCCAGGCGCCTGCGCATGCCGCCGGAGTACTCCCGCACGAGCTTGCCGCCAGCCGCGACGAGGTCGAATCGCTCCAACAGCTCCTCGACCCTCGCCCATGCCCGCTTCTTCGGCAGGTCGAGCAGTCTTGCGATCAAGTACAAGTTGTCGCGGCCGGAGATGTCCTTGTCCACGGCGGCGTACTGGCCGGTGAGCCCGATCAGTTCGCGGACCTGCCGGGGCTGCGTCGCCACGTCGTAGCCGCACACCGTCGCCCGACCGCCGGTGGGCGGGATCAGGGTGGCCAGCATGCGGACCGTGGTGGTCTTGCCCGCGCCGTTGGGGCCGAGCAGGCCGAGCACCGTGCCGACCGGGACCTGGAGATCGACACCGTCGACGGCCCTGTGGTCGCCGTAGTGCTTCTCCAGGCGCTCGACCTCGATCCCCAGCGTCACTGGCCCCGGTCCATCGCGGCGGCGAGGCTGCGCGGGCGCATGTCCGTCCAGTTCTGCTCGACGTAGTCAAGGCAGGCCTGGCGGGAGTCCTTGTCGTGCGCGACGGTCCAGCCGGCCGGGACCTCCGCGAAGGACGGCCACAGCGAGTGCTGTCCCTCGTCGTTGACCAGCACGAGGTAGGTGCCGTCCGGGTCCTCGAAGGGGTTCGTCATGGCGGTGCTTCCTTTCGTGGTGTTCACCGGAAACGCTAGGCAGCTGGCTTATCGCCGCCGTATTTCCGCTGGTCAGGAGCGGTGGGAGTAGCACACGACGGACGCGGGGGCGAACACCGCGATCAGCGCGCCGATCCACAGCAGCGCCCCGATCACGGTCCCGGTGGCGTCGACGCCGAGCATGAGGTTGCGGCAGGCGTCGCAGACCAGGGTGATCGGGTTGAGCTCGATCACCGGGCGCAGCCAGTCCGGCATGGTGTCGGTCGGCACGAACAGCGAGCTGGCGAACTGCACCGGCACCAACCACGCGAAGCCGACCGACTGCACGGTCTGCGGCGAGCGGATGGCCAGGCCGATGAACGCCGAGATCCACGCGAGCGCCACGCCGAAGGCGAGCATCAGCGCGATCGAGGCGAGCGTGGCCAGCGTGCCGCCCTGCGGCCGGAAGCCGATGGCGAGGGAGAACAGGAACACCAGCGCCAGCCCGACCGCCATGCGGCACAGGTCGGCGGTGATCCGGCCGATCAGCACCGAGGACCGGGCGATCGAGATGGAGCGGAAGCGGTCCATCATGCCGCTGTCGAAGTCCATGTTGAGGCCGATCCCGGTGGCCATCGACACCACGGAGACGGCCTGGATCATGATGCCCGGCAACAGGTACTGCTTGTAGTCGGACCCGACAGCTGCACCACCGATGGCTCCGCCGAACACCGAGATGAAGACCCCGGCGAGCAGCATGGGCATGATCACGTCGAAGGCTTGCAGCGGATCGCCCTTGAGCTGCAACAGGTTCCTGCGGCAGATCGCCAGGGACTGCCGCAGCACCCTCGCTGGGAACACGCTCGTCTGCTGCACATGTCGGAAGCTAGCCGCGCGGCCTATCGCGGCGGTATCACCGGGGATAACGGCCCAATATGGCGCGAACCTAGCGTGACCGAAACAGGCTTTCGCCACGCGACGGGAACCCATGATGACTGAGCAAGTACTCACGTCCGTCCCGGACGTCGACGGCGGGAACACGTTGTTCGACTGGTTCCGGCACATGCGCGACGAGCGGCCGGTGTGGTTCGACCGCGGTCAGTACCACGTGTTCCGCTACGACGACGTGCACCGGGTGATCACCGATCCCGCGGTGTTCTCCAACGACTCCAGCCGGGTGTTCGAGCAGTTGAAGCCGATCACCGGCGGCAACATCAACTCGATGGACCCGCCGGAGCACCGCAGGCTGCGCGGGCTGGCGAACACCGCGTTCACGCCGAGGGTGGTGGCGCGGCTGGAATCGCGCATCCGCGAGGTCACCACCGAGCTGCTGGACCGCGTGGACGGGGACGCCTTCGACCTCGTCGAGTCGCTGACCCACCCGCTGCCGGTGATCGTGATCGCCGAGCTGCTGGGCGTGCCGTCCTCCGACGCCGACCTGTTCCGCGTCTGGGTCGACCAGCTCACCGACCTCCAGGGCGTGATCGACCCGGGCGCCGACGACTTCCTTGAGGTTTTCGACGCGGCGACCCGGGACATGAACCAGTACCTGTTGGAGCACTGCCGGGCGCGCCGGACCGACCCCAAGGAAGACCTGATCACCAGCCTGGTGCACGCGGAGGTCGACGGCTCGCGGCTGACCGAGGACGAGCTGGTCAAGTTCACCTCGATCCTGTTCCACACCGGGCACCTCACCACCACGCTGATGCTGGGCAACGCGGTGCAGGCGCTGGACGCGTGGACCGACGCCTTCGCCGAGCTGCGCGCGGACCGCTCGCTGATCCCGAACGCGCTGGAGGAGGTCATGCGCTACCGCTCCCCGTTCACCACGGTCAGCCGCGTGAGCACGCGCGACGTTGAAGTGGCGGGGCACGTGATCCCGGCGAACAGCATGGTGACGCCGTGGGTGATCTCGGCCAACCACGACGAACGGCGCTTCGTCGAGCCGGAGCGCTTCGACATCCGCCGCGACACCTCGCACGTGGCGTTCGGGCACGGCATCCACTTCTGTCTCGGCGCCCCGTTGGCGCGACTGGAAGGACGGGTCGCCCTGAACGTGCTTTTCGATCGCTTCAAGGAATTGCGGGTCGATCCCAACGCCGACATCCGCTACCACCCGTCGGGCGGCATGTACGGCGCCCGCAATCTTCCAGTGCTCGCACGACGAGCCTGACAGGGGTTTTCGTCAGTCGGCGAGCCCGAGCCAGGTGGCGAATCGGGTGAGGTCGGGGTTGGCGCGGCGGTGCAGACTGACGAGGACGCGAGCGGTTTCGCGGACCATCGGGTGGTAGCGGGTTTGTTCGGGTGCGGCTCGGCGGGCGTTTTCCAGGGCGGTGAGGGTGCCGGGGCGGTCGCCGAGCATGAGGTGGGCTCGGGCAACGTCGATGTAGTGGTGGCCGATGCGGGTGGCGGGCAGCCCGCGGGGTGTCTTGAGTGTGGTTGCGGCAGTGACGGCGTGTTCGGCGTTGCCGAGTTCGACGGCGGCGGCGACGTCGTGGATCGCGGTGTTGGCCGGTCCGAAGGTGAGTTGGTAGTGCACCTGGTCGTGGCGGATTCGGGCGGCCAGGTCTCGAGCGGCGCGCAGGTGGGCCTGGGTGGTGTCGGCGTTGCCCGCGCGGGAGGCGAGGGTGACCGCGCGCAGGTGCATGCTGCCGTAGACGGTGATCGCGGCCGGGCTGCCGGCTGAGAGGTGGCTGTCGAGCCGGTCTCGCGCGGTATCGAGCATGTGGAGGCCGCGGTCGTAGTCGCCTGCGGCTTGGAACGAGTTGACCCTGGTCCAGTGGGCCAGCCCGATCGCCAGCGGGTCGCCGGAGCGCTCGGCGGCCCAGGCGAGCTTGTGCTCGATGGATTCAGCGAGGTCGCCGTAGCCCAGCCGGTAGACGAGTCCGTGTGCGGCGTAGAAGGCGTCGACGAGCAGCCGGAACACCTGCTCTCGCTCTGCGGTGCCGCCGGTGGCGTGGATGGCGAGGGTGAGTTCCTCCAGCGTGGCCGGAAGTGCGGCGGCAAGCTTGCCGTAGCGACCTGACCGTCGAAGTTGGGACAACTGCTCGACGTCGGTGCGGAGCTGGTCGAGCGAGCGTGCGTCGACCTGGGCGGCGGGTGGCAGGTCGTAGCCGCGCAGAGCTCCGCGAAGAGCGTCGATGGCGGTGTTGGTACCGGCGGCGCGGTGTTCGGCCTCGTAGGGCTGGCCGTGGACACGTTCGATCGGGACACCGAGCGCGCGGGCGACGGCGGCGACCAAGGCATGTCCGGCGGCGCGATCGCCGATCTCGACCTTCGACAGCATGCTGAGCGAGATGTTGGCACGGGCGGCGAGTTGGCGTTGGGTCAAGCCGTGGGCCTTGCGAAGCACGGTGATGTTCTCGCCTGTGGCCAGTGGGCTGGATGCCATCGCCGTGCCCTCTCGTATCACCGATGGGTGCCTCTCCAGCGTAGGCGGGGTGCGGGTGCGTTCCTAGACCTGCGTCACGGTGCGTGGCTGGTTGTGCAACTTCAGTGCAACTTCGGGGAGTCCGGCGGGTGTTGCGTGGATCGCGGGGCAGCCGACCGGCGAGGCCCACGACGTCATTGGAGGACCTCGAATGGCCAGCGTGCTTGACCCGTTGCTGGACGACAACCCGCTGTCCAGCGCCCAGATCCGCTACTGCGCGCGGGTTCCGGTGACCTCAGCGGCGCCGGGACCGCAGGAAACCCGGCCGTTTGGACTGCTGTGTGCCCAGAGCAGGCTGACTCCGGTGTCCAGGTCGTACTCGTACTGCCACGAGTCGCAGGTCGCGGTGGGCGACGACGGGGTTCCGCTCATCGAGAAGATGGGCAAGGAGTGGGAGTCCAAGTCCTCCACCGACGGGGACGAGGGACCGGAGGAAAACTGGGGGTGGGAAGAGAAGTGACCCCGAACACCGTGGTGATCTTCGCCCAGGAGGCGGACGCTCCCGTGGACGCGGTGGTGCGGATGCTCACCGAGCGGGGTGTCGCGGTGTTCCGCGTCGACACGAGCTGGTTTCCCAGCCGGCTCGTGCTCGACGCCCACCTCGACGACACCGGTCGCTGGTCCGGCGTCATGCGCACCGAGCATCGCGGTGTGGACGTGGCCGACATCCGCTCGATCTGGTACCGAGATCCGGCTGCGTTCCGCTTCCCGGCTGGGCTGACCGAGGTGGAACGCGCCTACGCCCACCGGGAAGCCCGGCTCGGGGTCGGTGGGGTGCTGGCCGCGCTGCCCGTTCTGTGGTGCAACCACCCGAACCGGGCCGCCGACGCGGTGTTCAAGCCGCTGCAGCTGGCAACCGCGGCGGCCAGCGGCCTGTCGGTGCAGCCGACCGTGGTGACCAACAGTCCCGAAGCCGCTGCCCGGTTCGCCGCCGAACAGGGTGTGGCCAACACGATCTGCAAGTCCTTCGGCCCGAACACCATCACCGAGGGTGGGGCACTCAAGGTCGCGTTCACCCGTCGCCTCGCCGACAGCGACCTTGCCAGCCTGGGATCGGTCGCCTCGACCGCGACCCAGCTGCAGCGGTGGGTCGACAAGGCCTACGAGGCGCGCATCGTGGTCGTCGGCGAGCAGACGTTCACCATCTTGATCAAGGCGGGCTCCCCCGCCGGCCATGTGGACTGGCGGGCCGATTTCGAGTCACTGACCTACCGCCTGGTCGACACTCCACCGCAGGTCGCCAACGGGGTGCGGACCTACATGAAGACACTGGGGCTGGTGTATGCCGCACTGGACTTCGCGATCGAGAAGGACACGGACCGCTGGGTGTTCTTGGAGAGCAACAGCAGCGGTCAGTATGGATGGCTGGAAGCCCAGACCGGGGCGCCGATCACCGACGCCATCGCCGACCTGCTCACCGGAGGAGACTGCCCGTGACGAGGACCCCGGACGCGGAGTGGCCAGCTCTGGCGCGGCGGCTGGCCGACGAGCTGGAACGGTCGGGCAAGCTCAGCGACCCGGCGTGGCGGGCTGCGGTGTGCGCGGTGCCGCGGCACGAGCTCGTGCCCAGCTACTTCCAGCAGGACAGCGCCGGGGTTTGGACGCGATCGGACACCAGGACCGACGAGGGCCGGCGGGAGTGGCTTGAGAAGATCTACTCGAACTCGGTGCTGATCACCGCATTGCGCGAGGACACCCAACCGCCGAGGGTGCTGTCCTCCTCGACCCAGCCCGGTCTGATGACCAGGATGCTCCAAGCCCTGGACGTCCACGATGGACAGACGGTGCTGGAGATCGGAACCGGCACCGGCTACAACGCGGCTCTGCTGTGCCACCGGCTCGGCTCGGCGGGCGTGTACTCCGTCGACGTCGAGCCCGACTTGACCGAAACCGCGCGAGAACGGTTGCGGCACCTGGGATTCACGCCCACACTCGTCGCTGGCGACGGCGCGGCGGGACTGCCGGCGCACGCCCCGTTCGACCGCATCATCGCCACCTGCGCGGTGCCTGAGATCCCGTGGACCTGGGTCGAGCAAGTCCCGGTCGGTGGCGCGATCCTGACCGATCTGAAGATCGCCCACAACGCCGGCAGCCTCGTTCGCCTCACGCACACCACGCCGAGCCGGGCCGAGGGGCGGTTCGACCCCACCTACGCCGCGTTCATGGGACTGCGCCCCCAGCAGGGCGAACCCGGCCGCGCTCCGGCCTTGGCCGACCGCGATGCCACGAGCGTCGAGCACCATGTGACCAAGGTGGACCCGCAGACCCCGTGGAACTCGATGATCGTGTGGTTCCTCGCCGCGTTCGACCTCGGCCCCGACATCGCCATCGGGTTCACGGGACGAGCCGACACCGGCCAGCCTCCTGACGTCTCGGTCAGCACTCCGGACGGCTCGTGGGCCCGCATCGGCATGGATACCACCGACAGCGGCGGCCACCAGGTCACTCAGGGCGGGCCGCGGCGGCTGTGGCAGATCGTCGAGACCGCCAACGACCTGTGGAACCAGCTCGACCGCCCCGGCTGGGAACGGTTCGGCCTCACCGTCACCCCCGGCGACCAGACCGTGTGGCTGGACCGTCCTGACAGCCAGCACCGCTGGCCGGTCAAGCACTGACGAGGTCCAACTGGGAATTTCAGAAAGAGGGGGCGGACTCCGCCCCCTCTTTCTCGTGCACTGGCTCAGTGCAAGTCCACCTGCAAGCCGACGTAGCCCTGGGTCAGGTTCGACCGCATCCACTTCGGCGGTGCGGCAAGGGAAATCTCCTTCACGCGCTCCGCGAGCACCCGCAGCACCGCCGCGAGTTCCGCCCGTGCCAGCGCCGCGCCGAGGCAGTGGTGCGGGCCGTTGCCGAAGCCCAGGTGCCGGTTCGGACTCCGATCCACCTGGAACGCGCGGGGGTCGGAGAACACCCGCTCATCGTGGTTGGCCGCCGGAAGCCACGCCACGACCGGAGTGCCCTTGGGCAGCATGCGGCCGTTCAGCTCCACGTCCTCCGTCGCGACCCGCAGGACGTGCATCGCGGGCGAGGTCCACCGCACGACCTCCTCCACGGCTTTGCCCAGCAGCGACGGGTCTTCGCGCAGTCGCGGGAGCGCTTCCGGCACGGTGCTCAGCGCGTGGAAGGCGCCGGTGATCGCGTGCCGCGTCGTCTCGTTGCCGCCGATCAACACGTTGTTGCAGTTGACGAGCACGTCCCTGGGGCCGAGTCTGCCGTCCGCGAGCATGGTGCTCACGAGATCGTCCCCGGGGGAGCGGCGCCGACGTGACACCAGCTCGTAGAAGTACATGAGGATCTCGGAGTGCGCCTCGCTCGGCGTCATCTTGTCGAACGCGCTGTCATTGCCGCCGAAGGCGTGATTGGTCAGCTCCACCAAGCGTTCCCGGTCCTCAGCGGGCACGCCGAGCACCTCGCAGACCACCGCCGCGGGCAGACTCGGGCCGATGCGCAGGGCCACGTCGGCGCTGCCCGCCGCCAGTGCTTGGTCAACGCTGGCGCGCACTTCCTCCTCGATGAACTCGCCGAGGGTGGTGGCCATCGCCTTGGACAGGAAGGGCGCGACCATCTGACGGAGGTAGGTGTGGTGCTCGCCGTCGGTGACCACCAGCATCTTGCCGCCGGAGTTGTCCGGCTGCTCCGCGTCGAAGCCGATCATCATGCCGTACTCGGAGGTGAACGGCGCCGTGGGCGAAAGCACCTTGCGGCAGGCCTCGTGGGAGAACACCGACCAGAACCCGCGCGGCGAGCTGCCGGGCCCGCTCCACACCAGCGAGTCGGCGGCGGAGTGCTCCCGCCACAGCGCGAAGCGCTCCTCCGAGCTGTACAGCTGGGGATCGCCGAGATCCAGGGCGGCTTCCGCGATCACGGTCATCGTCGCACCTCCTGCGGCAGGCCCGCTTCCAGGATCTCGCAGATCTCCGTCGCGGGACCCGGTTCCATCATGTTCTCGTGCAGGCAGTCCACCTCGTGCACGATGATCTCTCCATCCACAGTGGACTTCCAGCTCTCCGGGGTGGCCCAGTCCTTGCGGCTGCGGCCCGCGACCACCAGCACCACGTCGCCGGGGTAGCTCTCAGGCTCGTGGGTCAGCGCCAGCGTCGCGTTGGTCACCATCACCTCCAGCACGGCCGACCGCCGCTGCTCGTCCAGCCGGCTCAACTCACTGGACCCGCGTCCGAGGTAGTCGACGATCCGCGCCCGCAGGGATTCCTCGTCCTCCGGCACCTCCGCGCCCTCGTCGCCGTATGCCTTGGCGTACTCCTCGAACATGGAGGCCAGCAACGCCTTCCGGTCCGACTGGCCACGCTTGCTCTCCTCGGCCGGGTAGGCGTCGAGGATCGCGAGCAGGCCGACGTCCTCCAGGTGGGTCGCCAGCGCGTGCGCGAGGTTGCCGCCGAAGGACCAGCCGACGAGGTGGTACGGGCCTTCCGGCTGCACGGAACGGATCAGCTCGGCGAAGTCGGCGACCATCGCCTCCATCGTCTGCGGGCGCTCCTCGTCCCCGTCCAGGCCGCGCGACTGGAGCGCGTACACCGGGATCTCCGAGTCGAGCGCGCGCAGCAGGCCGGTGTAGCGCCAGCTCATGCCCGCGATCGGCGGCAGGCAGAACAGTGGCGGCCGAGTTCCCTTGGCGCGCAAAGGAAGCAACGCGCCGAACGCATCACGCTGAGTGGGCTCGCCGTCCAGCAGCGCGGCCAGGGCGGCCGGGGTCGGCGCGTCGAACACCGCGCGCACCGTCAGCTCCGCGCCGAGGACCGCGCCGATGCGCCCCGCCAGCTCGACGCCGAGCAGGGAATGCCCGCCCAGCTCGAAGAAGTCGTCGTCGACGCCGACCTCCGCAACGCCGAGCGCTTCCGCGAACAGTCCACAAAGGACCTTCTCGCGCGGGGTTCGCGGCGCGCTGTCCGAGATCTCGACGACCGGCTCCGGCAGCGCGCGACGGTCGAGCTTCCCGTTGGGCAGCAGTGGAAGCGTGTCCATGCCGACGAAGGACGACGGCACCATGTAGTCCGGAAGGCACGTCGCCAAGTAAGACCGCAGCTCCGGGCCTGGCACGTCACCGACGACGTAGGCGACCAGTCGTCGGTCTCCGGGGCGGTCCTCGCGGACGATCGCCACCGCCGCATCGACCTTGTCGTGACGGCGCAACGCGGTCTCGATCTCGCCGAGTTCGATGCGGAAGCCGCGCAGCTTGACCTGCGTGTCGACCCGGCCCGCCAGCTCCAATCTGCCGCCGCGCCACCTCGCGAGGTCACCGGTGCGGTAGAGCCGCGTGCCCGGATCGCCGAACGGGCTGGCCACGAACCGCGCCGCGGTGGTGGCCGGATCACCGAGGTAGCCCCTCGCGAGTCCGCGCCCGGCAAGGTACAGCTCCCCCACCACACCGGGCGGTACCGGCCTCAGCGAGGAATCGAGCACATAGGTGGCCATGCCGTCGATGGCCGTCCCGATGGTCAACGGCCGCCCCGGCGAGCACGCCGTGAACGTCACGTCGCAGGTCGCTTCGGTGGGACCGTAGGCGTTGATCATCAGCCGGTCCCGCGCCCAGAAGTCCACCAGGTCCTCCGGGCACGTCTCCGCGCCGGTGATCCACGCCCGCAACGACGGCAGCTCGACCTTGGGCACGCCGCTCATCACCGACGGCGGCACCATCACGTGGGTGATCCGCCGCCCGACCAGCGCGGCGGCGAGTTCGGCGCCCGCGAGTTGGCGCGGCGGGACCACGAAGCACGCGCCGGAGAGCAGCGCGAGGCTCAGCTCGGCCACCGAGACGTCGAAGCTCGGCGACACGAACTGGAGCACCCTGCTGTCGCTGTCGACGCGGTAGTGCTCGATCTGGTTGGCAGACAAGGCCGCCAGCCCGGCGTGGGTGACCACGACTCCGCGAGGCTTGCCGGTCGAGCCAGAGGTGTAGATGACGTAAGCCGGGTGATCCGGTGTGATCTCAGCAACGGGGTCCGTGTCCGGATAATCAGCGTCCACAATGGACGTTGTGATCGTCATGGCGGGCTTCGCGTCGCTGAGCACGTGGTCGATGCGCTCCGCCGGGTACTCCGGGTCGACCGGGAGGTAGGCGCCGCCCGCCTTGCTCACCGCGAGAACGCTGACCACGTAGTCGATCGACCGGCGCAGCGTCAGCGCCACGATGCTCTCCGGCCCGATGCCCTCGGCGATCAGGCGGTGGGCGAGCCGGTTGGCGCGCGCGTTCAGCTCCGCGTACGTGAGGACCACGCCCTCGCACTCCACGGCGGGCGAGTCGGGCGTGCGCGCGACCTGCGCTTGGAACAGCTCCGGCAGGGTGGAGACGGCAGCGACGGCGGGTGGCGCGACCAGCTGGCGCTTTTCCTCGTCCGACAACAGCTCCAGGCCGCTCAGCACGCGGTCCGGTTCCTCAACTGCCTCGGTGATCAGGCGCACAAGGCGGTCGACGATCGCACGAGCGGTGTCGCGGTCGAACAGATCGGCCGAGTACTCCAGGACTCCTTCGAGCCCAGCCGGAGCGCCGTCGGCGTCGAAGGACTCGCGCACGCTGAAGGACAGGTCGAACTTGGCGACTCCGACGCCGAAGCCCTCCGCGCTCGCGGTCAGCCCCGGCAGCTCGCTGATCTCGCCGCCGGTGTTCTGGAACGCCAGCATCACCTGGAACAGCGGGTGGTGCGCGGGCGAGCGGACCGGGTTGACCACCTCCACCAGGCGCTCGAACGGCACGTCCTGGTTGGCCAGCGCGGCGAGGTCGGTCTGCCGCACGCGGGCCAGGAGTTCGCGGAAGGTCGGGTCGCCGGAGGTGTCGGCGCGCAGCACGAGCGTGTTGACGAAGAAGCCGACCAACTCGTCCAGCGCCTGGTCACCGCGTCCCGCGACGGCGGTGCCGATCGGGATGTCCGTGCCCGCGCCGAGCCTGGTCAGCAGCGCCGCGAGTGCCGCGTGCACTGCCATGAACACGCTGGCCTGGCTGGTGTGCGCCAGCTTGACCAGTCCCGCGTGGGCCTGCGACCCGGTGCTGAACTCGACGGTGTCACCGAGGCGGCTGGGCGCGGCCGGGCGACGGCGATCGGTGGGCAGCTCCAACCAGTCCGGCGAGCCGGACAGGGTGTCCCGCCAGAACCCCAGCTGCTCGCTGATGAGGCTCTCCGGATCTTCCTCGCTGCCGAGCAGTTCTTGCTGCCACAGCGCGTAGTCCGCGTACTGGGCGGGTAGCGGAGTCCACTGTGGACCCGTGCCCGAGCGGCGTGCGCTGTAGGCGGCGACGATGTCGCTCCACAGTGGACCGGCCGACCAGCCGTCCATGGCGATGTGGTGCGGCACCAACAGCAACACGTGCTCGCGTTCCGACAGCGCGAAAAGCCAGGCACGGATCGGCAGGTCACGCGCGAGGTCGAACGGGGTGGCCGCCGCAGTGCGCAACGCCGAGGGCAGCTCCTCCTCGGTGACGTCGACGACCTGCACGACCGGCTTGGTGGCGGCGTCGAGAATCCATTGGTGCGACTCGGCAACGACCGTGCGCAGGCTCTCGTGCCTGGCCACCACGTCGCCGAGCGCGGCGATCAGCGCCTGGCGGTCCAGCTCTCCGGTCAGCCGCACGGGCATCGGGAGGTTGTAGGTGGCGTTGGGGCCTTCGAGCTGCTGGATGAACCAAAGCCGCCGCTGTGCTGAGGACAGCGGGACGTGCGCGGGCCTGATCCCGGGTCGCAGTGCCGGACGGGTCGAGCCACCGCCGCGCACGCGCTCCGACAGCAACGCCACGGTCGGCGCCTCGAAGATCACCCGCACCGGCAGCTCGACGCCGAACACCGCGCGAACGCGTGACAGCAACCGGATCGCGCTGAGCGAATGCCCGCCGAGCGCGAAGAAGTCCTCGTCGACGCCCACGTTCTCCCGCCCGAGAACCTCGGCGACCAAGCCGCACAGGATCTCCTCGCGCGAGTCGCGAGGACGGCGCGAGCGCACGGGCTCAGCGATCTCCGGAGCCGCATCGACGAACGAGCCGAACATGCGCTGACGGTCCACTTCGGACAGTTCGAGGGGCTGACCGAAGGGCTCGTCCCATCGCCGCACAACGTCCCACAGCGCGCGCACGTACGCATCGGCGATCCACTGCGCGGCCTCGGCGTCGAACACGTCGGGGCGGTACTCCAGCAGCACTTCCAGCCGCTGATCGGTCAGCGCGGCGGCCAGCCGGAGCGGGTAGTGCGCGGCGTCCTGGCCACCGACGTCGGTCAACCGCACGCCCGGCGCGATCTCGCGGGCGGAGAAGTCGACGGGGTAGTTCTCGAAGATCACGAACGTGTCGAACAGCGTCGGCAAACCTGTCTGCCGAACCACATCGGTGAGCCGGAGGTACTGGTGCGCCAACAGCTTCGACTGCTCATCACGCAGCCGCACGAGGTTGTCCGCCACCGGCTCGTCCGACCGGAGCCGCACGCGGACCGGGACGGTGTTGATGAACATCCCGACCATCTTCTGCACACCGGGGATCTCCGGCGCACGGCCGGAAACCGTGGTGCCGAAGACAACGTCCTCGCGACCGGTCACGGCCTGGAGCACGGAGGCCCACGCGGCTTGGACCAGCGTGGCCGCGGTGAGCTTGCTGGCCCGCACCACGCGATCCACTTCCGCGCCGAGCCCTTCCGGCGCAACGGTGATCCGCGCGGGCACGACCGACTCCCCCGCGATGTCCGGGGCGAGCACGGTGGGCCGGTCAACGCCGTCCAGCGCCTCGCGCCACACCCTCAGCGAGGCTTGACTGTCCTGTTTGGACAACCACTCGGGATAGTTGCGGTACGGCACGACCAACGGCATGCCGACCGCCTCGCCACGCTGGGCGTACAGGGTGAACAGGTCCTCCATCAGCACGCCCCACGACCACCCGTCGACCAGGATGTGGTGGTTGGTGATGACGAGCTTGTAGGCAGTGGGCGCGAGCTTGACCAGGGTGAAGCGCATCAGCGGCGGCTTGGCCAGGTCGAAGCTCCGCTGCCGGTCCTCGGCGAGGAAGCCCTCAAGACCGTGACCGTCCACTTCGGACAGATCGAGTTCCGCCCACGCCTCGGCAACGGCGCGGTGAATCACCTGGATCGGTTCGCCGTTCTTGCGCAGCCGGAACCCCGAGCGCAGCACGGGATACCGCCGCAGCAGCGCCGACGCGGCGGCCCGGAGCACGTCGGGCTCCACCGCTCCGCCGAGGCCGAGGACGAACTGGGAGTGGTAGACGTCCACCCCGCCCTCGTCGTAGCTGGCGTGGAAGTACATGCCCTCCTGCAACGGCGAGAGGGGCAGCACGTCTTCGAGAGCTGATCGCTTCACTCCAGAATCCCCAATTCCGCTTCGAGCTCGTCGATCTCGTCCTGGTCGAGGCCGAACGAGAGGTCGGACGGCGTGAGACCACCCGCCGTCGGGTCCTCGGCGTGCCGCACCAGGCCGCGCAGCGCGTCGAACCACGCTTCCGCGAGCCGGGCGACGGCCGTTTCGGACAGCAGTTCCCCAGCCCACGACCACGTCACCCGCAGCCGAGGCCCGTCGGCGCCGTCCACCGCCGCAGCATTGATCTCCAAGGTGTGCGAGACCGCCTGATCGAGGTCCCGGGCCTGCGGCGTGGGCACGTCGTCGACCTGGGTCCAGTCGACGGGTTTGCGTCCGCCCGAAGAGCCGCCGAACCGGCCGAGGTAGTTGAACGCCACCTGCGGCACCGGCAACGGTGCGAGGACCCGCGCGGTCTCGGCATTGAGGTAGCGCAGCATGCCGAAGCCGATCCCATTGTCCGGCACGGCTCGCAGCTGTTCCTTGGCCGCCTTGAGGGCTCGGCCGACGACCGGACCGCCCGCCCGGACTTCGGCCCAGTCGGCAGTGCCCGGGTCGAGCCGCACCGGGTAGAGGCTGGTGAACCACCCGACCGTGCGGGACAGGTCCGCGCCCGGGACGACGTCCTCGCGGCCGTGGCCTTCCAGGTTCAGCACGACCTCGCTGCCGCCGCCCCGCCAGAACCCGAGCGCCAGTGCGACACCGGTCAGCAGCACGTCGTTGATGCCCGCATGGAAGGCCGTGGGCACTGTGGTCAACAGCGCCGAAGTGTCCTCCGTGGACAGTTCAGTGGTCAGATAGCGAACAGTGCCAACGGTGTCGAGCTTCGGATCGAGCGCACGACTGCCAAGCACCGGCTCCGGGCGCTCCAAAGCCGACCGCCACAGGTCAAGCTCGGCCGCACGTTCCTTGGCCTGCTCGGCGATCCTGCGCGACCACGACGGCACCGACGTGACGACCGGATCGAGCGACGGAGTGCGCCCGGCGACGATAGCTCGCCACGCGGAAGCCAAGTCCGGCAACAAGATTCGCCACGAAACGCCGTCAACCGCGAGGTGGTGCACAACCAAGAGCAGCCGTCCGGCGGTGTCGGGGCCGAAGTCGAACCACACTGCTTGGAGCAACACGCCCTCGGTCGGCGCCAGTCGCAGGCGCGCGGCCTCGCCCTCCTCCTGCGCGACGGCCGCGAACTCCTCGTCGGTCAGCCCGGCAACGTCGACCCTCGCCAAGGGGACGTTCCCCGGCTCGGCGATCGTGAAGCTCCAGCGATCGTCCTTTGTAGACAGTCGCATGCGCAGCGCGCCGTGGTGATCGACCACCGCGCGCAGCGCCTTCGTCAGGTCGTCAAAGGTCGCGGTCTTCGGCGTCCGCACGGTGACGGACTGGTTGTAGCCCTCGAAGGGATCGCCCAGCTCGCGCATCCACTCCATGATCGGAACGGGCGCGAACTCGCCGCTGTCGTCGTCCTGCGTCACCGACGCGGTGTCGTCCCCGGTCGCCACCAGGGCCAGGGCTTCCGGAGTGCGGTGCTGGAAGATGTCGCGCACCGAGAAGACCAACCCGGCACGGCGCGCTGAGGTGGCCAGCTCGATGCACAGGATGCTGTCCCCACCCAAGGCGAAGAAGTCCTGGTCCGCACCAATTTCGCCGACGCCAAGGACTTCCGCGAACAGGGTGCACAGCAGCTCTTCGCGCGGACTGCGCGCCCGCGCGCCCGTGGCTTCGGCGGCCGGAGCAGGCAGAGCCTTCACATCGATCTTGCCGTTCGGCGTGACCGGCAGCGCGTCGAGAACCACGAACGCCGACGGCACCATGTAGTCCGGCAGCTGGCTCTCGGCGTGCTCGCGCAAACCGGTCGCGTCGCCAACCACATAAGCCACAATTCGGCGATCTCCAGGGCGGTCCTCGCGCACGATCACCGTCGCCTGGGCGACACGAGCAGCTAGCACCGACTCGATCTCGCCCAGCTCGATACGGAAACCACGCACCTTCACCTGAAAATCCGCGCGCCCGATGAACTCCAGCTGGCCGTCCGCATTCCACCGCGCCAAGTCACCGGTGCGGTACATCCGGCCGCCGAACGGGCACGCCACAAAGCGCTCCGCCGTCAAGCCCGGCTTCCCCAGATAGCCCCGCGCCAAGCCGTCACCGGTCACGTACAGCTCGCCGGTCACTCCAGGAGCGACGGGCTGCAAACGCGCGTCCAGCACGTAGACCTTCGCGTTGACGATAGGACGGCCGATCGGCGGCACGACCGCACCCGACAACGGTGCGCTCATCGTCGCGCACACCGTCGTCTCGGTCGGCCCATAGGCGTTGACCATCCGGCGATCGACCGACCACCGCCCCACCAACTCCGGCGGGCATGCTTCGCCCGCCACCACCAACGTCAGGCCGACGGGCAGGTCTTCCGTGACGCCAAGCGCCACCGGCGGCAACGTCACGTGGGTGACGCCCTGCTCGGCGATCAGCGCAGAGAGCGGCTCACCGGGCTGGAGGCGTTCGGCCGGGGCGAGGACCAAGCACGCGCCGGAAAGCAGCGCCATGCACAGTTCCCACCCGGCCGCGTCGAAGCTCGGTGAGGCGAACTGGAGCACACGGCTGCCTGGCCCCACCTCGAAGTTCTCCACGTGGGTCGCCGATAGGGCCGCCAAGCCGCGGTGCGAGACCACGACCCCCTTGGGCCTACCGGTCGAGCCGGAGGTGTAGATCACCCAAGCCGGAGAGTCGACGGTCAGGCCGGGGCGCTCCACCGAGTGCGACGGCAAACCATCCACGCCGACCTGGAACACGGTGGTGCCCTCGGGCAACCGCGACGCCAGCTCAGGCGTGGTCAGCACGCCGACCGGCTTAGCGTCGGTGATCATGTACTCGATGCGGTCCGCCGGGTAGTCGGGGTCGATCGGCACGTAAGCGCCGCCCGCCTTGTGCACGGCGAGCACTCCGACGACCAGCTCCACCGAGCGCGGAAGTGCCACGCCCACAATGGTTTCCGGGCCGACTCCCTGACTCACCAAGTGCCGGGCGAGTTGGTTCGCACGGTCGTCGAGCTGTGCGTAGGAGACGGTCTCCCGCTCGAACACCACCGCCGGCGCCTCCGGATTCTCCGCGACACGGCGGGCGAACAGCTCGGGAATGACCGCTGCGGCAACGTCACGATCGGTGGCGTTGTACTCCTCCAGCAACCGGGCTCGCTCGTCGTCGGCCAGCACCTCCACCACACTGATGCGCTGCGACGGGTCGCCCACGACCGCTTCGAGCACGCGCAGCAGACGTGCGGCCAGTGCTTCAACCGTGTTGTGGTCGAAGAGATCGGCCGCGTACTGCACGTTGACGCTGACTCCAGCCGGAGCCCCGTCGGCGGAGTACGACTCCCGCAAGCCGAACTGCAAGTCCAACTTGGACGTTCCGACGCCGATGTCGATCGGTGCGACGTCGAGCCCTTCCAACTCGCAGAACGACTCCGCGTCGCTCTGGAAGTTCATGCTGATCTGGAACAGCGGGTGGTGCGCGAGCGAACGGTCCGGGTTCAGCACCTCTACCAGGCGTTCGAACGGCACGTCCTGGTTCGCGTAGGCCGCGAGGTCGGACTCCCGCACGCGCTTCAACAGGTCCACAAAGGACGGATCTCCGGACACGTCCGTTCGCAGCACCAACGTGTTGACGAAGAATCCGACCAGCCCGTCCAGGGCTTCGTCGGAGCGACCCGCGATCGGCGCTCCGATCGCGATGTCCGTCCCGGCCCCCATGCGGGACAGCAGCAGCACAAGAGCCGCACGCACAACCATGAACGCTGTGACGCCGTGCTGGCGCGCCAACGCGACAACGGCCTGGTGCAGCGCCGAACTCATCTCGAAGGAGAGGTCAGCGCCACGATAGGAAGCCACTGCGGGCCGAGGCCGGTCGGTCGGCAGCTCGATCAGCTCGGGCAGCCCGGCCAACGAGGCGCGCCAGAAGTCCAGCTGCTTCGCCACAACGCTGCCCGGCTCGTCCTCGGTGCCCAGCAGTTCGCGCTGCCACAACGAGTAGTCCACATAGGACAGTCCGAGCGGCGCCCACGTCGGTGCTCGCCCGGCCCGCCGCGCCGCGTAGGCCGTCGCCAGGTCCTCGTGCAGCGGCCCGATCGACGCACCGTCCGCCGCGATGTGGTGCATCAGCAGCAACAGCACGTGCTCGTCGGCGCCGAGCTTGAACACCGTGGCCCGCGTCGGCAGGTCCTTCGCCAGGTCGAACGGGAAGTCGGCCGCAGCACGGACGGAGTCCAGCAGCTCGTCCTCAGCGACCTCGGCAATCGTGAACGGAACCTCGAAGGCATCGCGAACCAGCTGATAGTTGTCCGGGAACACCGTGCGCAGGGTTTCGTGCCGCTGCACCACATCCGTGACGGCGGCCCGCATCGCATCGCAGTCGAAGGAGCCGGAGAGCCGCAGCACCAACGGCACGTTGAAGGTCGAGCTGGCGCCTTCCAACTGGTAGGCGAACCACAGTCGCCCCTGGCCGAAGGACAGCGGCGGACGCTCAGGACGCGGGCGGGGCGTGGGTGCGGTACGAGCGGAGTCCGCGCCATCGACACACTCGGCCAATTTCGCGACCGTGCCCTCTTCGAAGAGCACGCGCACCGGCAGCTCGACACCGAAGACCGTGCGAATGCGGCTGATCAACTGGGTGGCCAGCAGCGAGTGCCCGCCGAGGTGGAAGAAGTTGTCGTCGACACCAACGCGTTCCACGCCAAGGACTTCCGCGAACAGCGCGCACAGCAGCTCTTCGCGCGGACTGCGCGCCCTCGCCACACTCGCCTCAATGGCCGGAGCGGGCAGTGCCTTGACATCAATCTTGCCGTTCGGCGTGACGGGTAGGGCGTCCAACTCAACGAACGCCGACGGCACCATGTAGTCCGGCAACTGGCTCTCGGCGTGCTCACGCAAACCGATCGCATCACCAACCACATAAGCCACAATCCGCCTGTCCCCAGGACGATCCTCGCGCACGATCACCGTCGCCTGGGCGACACGAGCAGCCAGAACGGACTCGATCTCGCCCAGCTCGATACGGAAGCCACGCACCTTCACCTGAAGATCCGCCCGCCCCACGAACTCCAACTGCCCATCGGAGTTCCACCGCGCCAAGTCGCCCGTGCGGTACATCCGACCGCCGAACGGGCAAGCCACAAAGCGTTCCGCCGTCAGAGCCGAACGGTTCAGGTAACCCCGCGCCAAGCCCGCGCCGGTCACGTACAGCTCGCCCGTCACACCCGGCGCAACGGGCTGGAGACGCGCGTCGAGCACGTAGACCTGGGCGTTCACGATCGGACGACCGATCGGCGGAATCACCGTTCCCGACAAAGGAGAACTCATCGTCGCGCACACCGTGGTCTCGGTCGGACCGTACGCGTTGACCATTCGGCGATCGACCGACCACCGCCCCACCAACTCCGGCGGGCACGCCTCACCCGCCACCACCAACGTCAACCCGACAGGCAAGTCCTCCGTGACACCGAGCGCCACCGGCGGCAACGTCACGTGCGTGATGCGCTCTTCAAGGATCAACGACGACAGCGGCTCGCCAGGCTGAAGCCGTTCAGCAGGCGCGAGCACGAAGCATGCGCCAGAAAGCAGCGCCATGCACAGCTCCCACCCGGCCGCGTCAAAGCTCGGCGAAGCGAACTGGAGCACCCGACTCCCTGGCCCCACCTCAAAGTTCCGCACGTGCGTCGCGGAGAGGCTCGCGAGGCCGCGGTGCGAGACCACAACGCCCTTAGGCCGACCGGTCGAACCAGACGTGTAGATCACCCATGCCGGGTTGTCCACGCTCAGCGGAGCAATGCGATCGGCATCGGTGACCGGCGTCCCGACGCCAGGCTCATCGAGCTGCGTGATCGTCAGCACGGGCCGCGCGTCGGCGAGCATGAAGTCAATGCGGTCAGCGGGGTAGTCCGGGTCCACCGGCAGATAAGCACCGCCAGCCGTGAGCACCGCGAGCTGCGCGATCACCATGTCCAGGGACCGAGGCAGGGCAAGCGCCACAACACGTTCCGGCCCAACACCCTTCGCGATCAGTTCCCGAGCGAGGCCGTTGACCCGGCCAGCCAAGTCGGCGTAGCTCAACGAAACCTCGCCGAAGCGCACTGCGGGGGCGTCGGCGTCGCGTCGGACCTGAGCCTCGAACAGCTCCGGGATCGTGGCAGCCGGAAGCTCAACGGACGTGTCGTTGTACTCGGCCAGCAGCCGGTGCCGCTCATCCGCGCTCAGCACGTCGAGTGCGCTGATCCTGGTGTCAGGAGCGGATGTCACGGCGGTGAGCAGGCGGATGAAGCGCTCAACCAGGGTCTCGACGGTGGCACGGTCGAAGAGGTCGACGGCGTACTGCACGCTCGCCCGCGCTCCCGCGTCGGACTCGATCACGTCGAAGACCAGGTCCATCTTCGCCACGCCAATGGACATGTCCTCGGCGGTGACGACGAGACCCGGCATGTCGATCCCGCCCGCGATGTCCCGGTTCACCGTTAGCGCGACCTGGAACAGCGGGTGGTGCGCCAGTGAACGATCCGGGTTCAGCACCTCCACCAAGCGATCGAACGGCACGTCCTGGTTCGCGTAGGCCGCGAGGTCGGTTTCCCGGACCCGCGCCAGAAGGTCCACAAAGGACGGATCTCCCGACAGATCTGTTCGCAGCACCACCGTGTTGACGAAGAGCCCGACCAGCCCGTCCAGGGCCTCGTCCGAACGCCCCGCGACCGGCGCGCCGAACGCGATGTCGGTCCCAGCACCCATCCGCGACAACAGCGCGGCCAGCGCGGCGCGAATCACCATGAAGACGGTGGCGCCGTGTTGGCGCGCCACAGCAAGGATCTGCTCGTACAGCTCCGGGCTGAGGTCGAAGGAGACCACGTCCCCGTGGTGCGAGGCAATCGCCGGGCGAGGCCGATCGGTCGGCAGCTCGATCAGCTCCGGCAAGCCCGCCAGCGCGCCACGCCAGAAGTCGAGCTGCGCCTTCTCCTCCGTGGCAAGCACATCACGCTGCCACACCGCGTAATCCGCGTAGGAAACCGCAAGCGGCGCCCAGTCCGGCGCATTCCCAGCCAGCCGCGCAGTGTAGGCCACCGCCAGGTCGCGGCACATCGGCCCGTGCGACCAACCGTCAGTGGCAATGTGATGCATAAGGAGAAGAAGCGCGTGCTCGTTCTCGCCAGCAGAGAACAGGCTGGCACGCAACGGAATCTCGCCACCGAGGTCAAACGGCCGACGAGCCTCCGACAGCAGATCGCCCTCAACCACGGCGATGGTCGGCGTCCAGCCGAGCACGCGACGGCGCGGAGTCCCGTCGACGGACCCGAAGACGGTCCGCAACGGCTCATGACGCTCAACGACATCACCGAGAGCAGCCGTCAGCGCCTCCACGTCGAGCTGCCCATTCAGGCGCAGCACCAACGGCACGTTGTACGTCGGGCTCGGACCATCGAGTTCGTGCAGGAACCACAGGCGCTGCTGCGCGAACGACAGCTGATCGTGCTCCGCCGCTGGCCGCAGTTCGGGCCGCGCCTCCTCGGCGGACGCGAGCCGCTCCGCCAGCTGCCCCACGGTCGGCGCCTCGAAGAGATCGCGGATGCTCAGTTCGGCGCCCAGCTCCGCGCGAACCCGGCTGACCAGGCGCGAGGCGAGCAGCGAATGCCCGCCGAGGTCGAAGAAGTTGTCCTCCACGCCGACCCGCTCAGCCCCGAGGAGCCGGGCGAACAGTCCACAAAGGATCTCCTCGCGAGCGGTGCGCGGCGCACGGCCCGACACACCACCGAAGTCCGGCTCCGGCAGCAACTTGCGGTCGATCTTGCCATTGGAGTTGAGCGGCAGTGCGTCCATGACCACGACCGCGCTCGGCACCATGTAGTCCGGCAGGTTCCGCGCCAGGTACTCGCGCAAACCCACGTCACTCTTGGCCACCACGTAGGCCACCAAGCGGCCATCGCGCACCATCACGGTCGCCTGGGAAACCCGAGCGGCCAGCACCGCCTCGATCTCACCCAGCTCGATGCGGAAGCCGCGCACCTTCACCTGGTGGTCGGCGCGCCCCACGAACTCGATCTGCCCGTCAGCGTTCCACCGCACCACATCTCCGGTGCGGTACATCCGGCCGCCGAAGGGGCACGCGACGAACCGCTCCGCCGTCAACCCAGGCTGTCCCACGTAGCCACGCGCGAGCCCATCACCGGCCAGGTACAGCTCCCCCGCCACCCCAGGCGGAACCAAGCGCAGCGAGGAATCGAGCACGTAAGCGCGGAGGTTGTCCATCGCGCGGCCGATCGGCACGGTGCCCTCAGCACGATACGGCGCCTGCGTGGGGAAACACGTCGCAAAGGTCGTCGTCTCGGTCGGCCCGTAGACGTGCACCACGCGCGTGTCCGGGCAGTGGTCGAGCACCCGGTGAACCGCGCTCGGCGACACCGCTTCGCCGCCGTGCCACACCTGGTGCACTGTCGAGAACGCGGCCGGATTCTCTTCTGCCACCAGGTTGAACAGCGCGGTGGTGAGGAAGACGCACGTGACCTCGTGCGCGCGCAGGACCTCGGTCAGCACGCGAACGTCGATGTCACCGTCCGGCGCGATCACCACCTGGTTCCCCGCGAGCAACGGCGCCCACACCTCGTAGGTCGCCGCGTCGAAAGCATGCGAGGAGTGCAGCAAAACCCGGCGCTGCGACTCACCCTGCCACCGCTGGTCGGCGGTGAGCGCGATCACGTCCGCGTGGGTGACCGCGACACCCTTCGGCGTTCCCGTCGAACCCGACGTGTACATGACGTACGCAAGGTTCTCGTTGTGCGGGCGCACAGCCAGGTCGGTGTCGGGGTAGCCGTCGAGCGGCTCCGCGTCGAACACCACCACTGTGGCGTCGTGCTCGAAGTCCCGGTCGGCCATGGCCAGGTCGGTGAGCAGCACCGTTGCCCGCGTTTCCCGCATGGCCCATGACATCCGGGACGCCGGGTAGCTCGGGTGCAGCGGGACGTAGACCCCACCCGCCTTCACCACCGCCAGCATCGCCACGACGAGATCGATCGACCGCGCCGCCAGCAGGCCGACCGCGACCTCCGGCCCCACACCGAGATCCGCCAAGCGGTGCGCCAGCCGGTTTGCCCGCGCGTTCAGCTCCGCATAGGAAACCGTGTCAGCACCGAAGACGAGCGCGCCAGCGTCCGGGGTGAGCCGCGCCTGCGCTTCGAACAGCGACGCGATGTCGCCGCCGGGGATCGGCCTCGCGGTGTCGTTCCACGATGCGATCTGCTGCTTCTCTTCCTCAGCAAGCAGATCCACCTCGCCGATGCGACTGTCCGGATTGGACACCAGTGCTTCGGTCAAGCGCACGAATCGCGCGGCCAGGCCCTCGGCGGCGGCCCGGTCAAACAGGTCCTCCGCGTACTCCAGGGTTCCCACAACGCCGGAAGCGGTTTCCTGCAAGCTGAACGACAGGTCGAACTTCGCGATGCCGATCAGGTCGGTGGGCAGCACCTCGGCTTGCAGGCCGCGCAGGGAAACCCCGTCCGCGTCAGCGTTCTGCAACACAAGGGCGACCTGGAACAGCGGGTGATGGCCAAGACTGCGGGCCGGGTTGACGGCCTCCACGACACGGTCGAACGGCACGTCCTGGTGGGAGAACGCGTCAAGGTCGGCGCTGCGCACGCGCTCCAGAAGCTCTCGGAACGTCGGATCTCCGGCGGTGTTCGTGCGCAGCACCAAGGTGTTGACGAAGAACCCGACCAGGTCCTCCAGTTCTTCCTCCGTGCGCCCAGCGACCACGGTGCCGACCGGGACGTCCGTGCCCGCGCCGACCCGGGTCAGCAGTGTGGCGATGGCGGCCTGCAACACCATGAACGGCGTCGTCGAGGTCTCCTGGGCAAGCTCCGCAAGCGATGCGTCGAGCCGTACCCTGACCTTGTTTCCACGATGGGATGCGACGGCGGGCCGGGGCTTGCTCGTCGGCAGCTCCAGCAACTCCGGCGCGCCGCGCAGGGCTTCGGTCCAGTAGCCGAGCTGACGGCTGATGAGGCTGTCCGGATCATCCTCGCTGCCAAGGACTTCCTGCTGCCACAACGCGTAGTCAGCGTACTGCACGGGCAGATCTGTCCACTGTGGACCGCATCCGAGTGATCGCGCGTCGTACGCGATGGACAGATCGCGCAGCAGAGGACGCGTCGACCAGCCGTCGGAGATCACGTGGTGCGTCACGATCAGCAGGACGTGCTCATCAAGCCCGAGCCGGAAGAGTGTCACGCGCAGCGGCACTTCGGCGGTGAGGTCGAAGGCCTGGTTCGTGGTCTCGGTGATCGCGCCCGCCAAAGCCTCCTCCGAGATGTCCACAATGGACACATCGGGGCAGAACGACGGCAGGACCTGCTGCCGGGGCTCGCCGTCGACCTCGGGGAAGCAGGTGCGCAACGACTCGTGCCGCCCCACCACGTCACCGACGGCCTCGCGCAGCGCGTCGAGGTCGAGCACACCGGAGAGCCGCACCGCGAGCGGCACGTTGTAGGTGGCGCTCGGGCCTTCGAGGCGGTGCAGGAACCACAGCCTCTGCTGCGCGAAGGACAGGGGGATCACGAGACCTCCTCCGGCCTCGGCATGCGGCGCAGGGCCGGCCGGGCCTTCTCGACAGGGTTCGCGGTGACGGCAGTGGAGACAGCGGCGGCCACGGCGGCGACGGTGGGCGCCTCGAACAGCTCACGCAGCGACAGGTCGGCGCCGAAGGCGGAGCGGATGCGGCTGAGCAGGCGCACCGCGAGCAGGGAATGCCCGCCCAGCGCGAAGAACCCGTCGTCGACGCTGACCGTGGGAACACCCAGCATCTCGGAGAACAGCTCGCAGAGGACCTTCTCCTGCGCCGTGGCGGGGGCTCGGCCACCCGACTGCTCGCCGTACTCCGGAGCGGGCAGCGCCTTGCGGTCGAGCTTGCGGTTCGGCGTCAGTGGCAGGGAATCCAGCGTGACGAACGCGGACGGCACCATGTACTCCGGCAGGTACTCGGCGCACCTCGCGCGCAGCGCCTCCACGTCGAGCGCCCCGTCCGGCACCGCGTAGGCGACGAGTCGCTTGTCCCCGGGGCGGTCCTCGCGGACGATCACCGCGAC
Organism: Allokutzneria multivorans; assembly: GCF_039537405.1. Classification (NCBI taxonomy): domain Bacteria; kingdom Bacillati; phylum Actinomycetota; class Actinomycetes; order Pseudonocardiales; family Pseudonocardiaceae; genus Allokutzneria; species Allokutzneria multivorans. Next base: position 55,246 of record NZ_BAABAL010000019.1, read on the forward strand.
GCCGCCGACGCCGGGAGCTTGGCCGAGAACGGCCTCGATCTCGCCGAGTTCGATGCGGTAGCCGCGCACCTTGACCTGGTCGTCGACGCGGGCGATGAACTCCAGCTGCCCGTCCGCGCGGCGGCGGCCGAGGTCGCCGGAGCGGTACATCCGCGTTCCCGGCGCTCCGAAAGGATTGGCGACGAAGCGTTCCGCGGTGAGGCCCTGCCGGTTGTGGTAACCGCGGGTCACCAGGTCACCCGCGATGTACAGCTCCCCCGCGACGCCGATCGGTGCCGGGTTGAGGTTGCCGTCCAGCACGTACATCTGCGTGTTCCAGCTGGGTTTGCCGAGCGAGAGCACTCCGGGAACCACGCGGTCGCCCGGCTTGATCACGTACTCCATGCAGCCGACCGTGGTCTCCGTCGGACCGTACTCGTTGAAGACCGTGGCCGTGGGGTTGCGCGCCCGCCACTCGTCCAGCACTTCGCCCAGCAGTGGTTCCCCGCCGAGCACGAGCTGGTCGGTCGGCGAGAACCGGTCGGGCAGGTTGATCAGCATCGGCAGGTGGCTCGGCGTCGCCTTGACGAAGCTCGGCCGCGTCACGTCATCGGAGCTGCCCTCGTCGTCCAGCTCGATCAGCTGGACGCAGCCGCCTGCGGTCAACGGCGCGAAGACCCCGGTGACGGTCAGGTCGAACGACAGCGAGGAGTGCACCAGCGCCCGGCCGCTCACCTCCGTGTAGAGCTGGCGGCTCCACGCCAGGTAGTGGTTGATCGAGTGGTGCTCGACCACAACGCCCTTGGGACGCCCAGTAGATCCGGAGGTGTAGATGACGAACGCTGGATTGCGCATGGAGAGCGACGTCGCGGGCTCGTCCTCCGACAGCTCGCTCAGGTCCAGTTCGTCAAGCAGCACAAGGTTTTCCGCCGGAACTCTCTCCGCGAGGTCCGATCGGGTGAGCACGAGAACCGGGTTCGCGTCGTCGAGCATGTACGCGATCCGCTCGGCCGGGTAGGCCAGGTCCACTGTGAGGTAAGCGGCGCCCGCCTTGAGCACGGCGAGCAGCGCGACCACCGTCTCCGTCGACTTCGGCAGCGCGACACCGACGAAGCGCTCCGGCCCGACTCCGTTGCACGCCAACCACCTCGCGAGACGATTCGCGCGAACATCCAGCTCCGCGTAGGTGAGGCTGTCGTCTCCGCACACCACCGCCGTGGCGCCGGGCACGCGCCGGACCTGCGCGGCGATCATCTCCGTGAGCAACGCGTCGGGAACGTCGGCCGCAGTGTCGTTGCACGCCACCAGAAGCTCGTTTCGGTCAGCGTCGGTAAGCAGGTCCAGCCGCCCGATCGGCTTCTCCGGATCGGTGATCGCCGCGTCGAGCAAGCGCATCAGGAAGGTCACCAGGCGCTCGGCCGTCGACCGGTCGAACAGGTCGGTCGCGTACTCCAGGTAGCCGTCGATCCCCGCTCCGGCCGGGTTCTCCCAGACGAAGAAGGACAGGTCGAAGCGGGCCACTCCCGCGCCCATCGGGTAGTCCGAAGTGGACACTCCCGGCAGCTCGACCCGCGAACCGACCCCGTCCTCGTAGGTCAACATGATCTGGAACAACGGGGTGTGCGCGAGGGACCGCGTCGGGTTGGTCACCTCGACCAAGCGCTCGAACGGCACGTCCTGGTTGGCGTAGGCCGCGAGATCGGCCGCGCGCACCCGGGCCAGCAGCTCGCGGAAACCCGGCTCGCCCGAGGTGTCAGTGCGCAGCACCAAGGTGTTGGCGAAGAAACCGACCAGGTTCTCCAGCGCCGCATCGACGCGCCCGGCCGACGCGGTGCCCAGCGTGATGTCGGTGCCCGCGCCCATCCTCGTCAGCATGGCGGCCAGCGCGGCGTGCACGATCATGAACATCGTGGTGCCGGTCTCACTGGCGAGCTTGGCCAACCGCTCGTGCAAGCGCGCGTCCACGGAGAACGGCACGCGGTCGCCCCGGAAGCTCGGCTCAGCGGGCCGCGGCCGGTCGATCGGCAGCTCCAACAGTTCCGGCGCTCCGGCCAGGGTCCGCTTCCAGAACTCGATCTGGGTCTCTTCCTCGGCGGCCAGCAATTCGTTCTGCCACAGGGCGAAGTCCGCGTACTGCACCGGGTGCGGCTCCCAGGCAGGAGCTTTCCCACGGATTCTGGCGGCGTACGCGGCGGAGAGGTCTCGCGTCAACGGCATCAGCGAACCGCCGTCGGCCGCGATGTGGTGCACGACGAGGAGCAGGACGTGCTCCTTCTCCGACAAGGAGAACAGCGTCGCTCGCACCGGAAGGTCCGCGCTGAGGTCGAAGGTGTACCGAGCCGCCGCAGCCAGCGCATTTACGTCGAAGTCCACAGTGGACAAGATGCGCGCGGGTGGCAGAACTCGCTGGTACGGCGCGCCTTCGTACTCGAAGAACACTGTGCGCAGTGCCTCGTGCCGCTGGACGACGTCGACGAAGGCGGCGTCGAGCGCGTCGCGGTTGATCCGCCCGGAGAGCTTGGTCGCCCAGACGACGTTGTAGTTCGGGCTCGGCCCCTCGAACTGGTCGATGAACCACAGCCGCCGCTGCACCGATGACAGCGGGACCAGCTTCGGGCGCTCGACGGCGACCAGCGGGGGCCGCGCGCTCGCGGCGGTGTCGAAGCACCACAGCAGCTTCTCGACCGTCGGCGACTCGAAGACCGTGCTCAGCGCCAGCTCGACGCCGAACGCCGACCTGATCCGGCCGAGCAATCGGACCGCCAGCAGGGAATGCCCGCCCAGCTCGAAGAAGTCGTCGTCCACGCCGACCGACGGCAGCCCGAGGACGTCCGCGACCAGTCCACAAAGGACCTTCTCGTCGTCGGTCTCCGGCGCGCGACCGTCGGCCGAGAACTCCGGAGCTGGCAACGCTCGACGGTCGACCTTCCCGTTGGGGTTCAACGGGAGCGCGTCCAGCTCGACGATCAGCGACGGCCGCATGAACTCCGGCAGCCACTCGCCCATGTGCTCACGCAACACCCGCCGGTCGACCTGCGCGCCCGCCGCGACGACGTAGCAGACGATCCGCTTGTCACCGGGCTGGTCCTCCCGCACGACCGCAACCGCGTAGGCCACGTCCGGGTGGGAGACCGCCGCAGCCGCGACCTCGTCCAGCTCGATCCGGAAACCACGCACGCTGGCCTGGTTGTCCACCCGCCCGCCGAACTCCAGGATGCCGTCCGCCCGCCAGCGCGCCAGGTCGCCGGTGCGGTACATGCGGCTGCCCGGAGCGCCGAAAGGGTTGGCCACAAAGCGTTCCGACGACAACCCCGGCCGCCGGTAGTAGCCGCGCGCCACGCCCGATCCGCTGAGGTACAGCTCCCCGGAGACTCCGGGCGGAACCGGCTGCAACTGCTCGTCCAGCACGTAGACCTGGGAGTTCGGCATCACGCGGCCCAGCGGCACCACCCCGGACGGCGTCTCGTCCCCGGGCTGCATCACGAACTCGGCGCAGTGCAGGGTGACCTCGGTCGGCCCGTAGCCGCCGACCACCCTGATCTCCGGGTGCGCGCGTCGCCACTGATCGACCGCTTCGCTCAGCAGAGCTTCACCGCACAGCATCAGCTCCTGCGTCGGCGAGAAGTTCCTCGGCAGCTCATCCAGCAACGGCAGGTGGCTCGGCGTGGCCTTGAGGAACGTGCACGTGATGTCCGCGTCGGCGGCTCCCGGCTCCAAGCTCGCGATCCGCACGCAACCACCCATCGCCAGCGGCGGGAACAGCTGCTGCACCGTGTGCGCGAACGAAACCGAGGTGTGCCAGATGGAAACGCCTTGTACAGCAGGGTGTTCGGCGCAGGCGGTGAGCAAGTGGTCGTCCAGCGAGCGCCGCTCGATCACCGCCGCCTTCGGCGTCCCGGTCGAGCCCGAGGTGTAGATGACGTAAGCGGGGTTCGCCGGGTCGACGTCCACGACGAGATCCGTTGCGGCGCAAGCAGAAATGGCCCGCTCAACCCCTGGCGAGTCCAACAGCAGCACGTTTTCGGGGAGAAGCTCCGCTGTGCCGATGCTCGACCCTGCAAGCAGGTCTTCGACGCTGTCCGTGATCACGATCTCCGGGCGAGCGTCCGACACCATGAACGCCACGCGGTCCCTGGGATACCCCGGGTCGATCGGCAGGTAAGCCGCTCCCGCCTTGAGCACCGCGAGGATCGCCACCACCGTCCGCTCGGAGCGCGGCAGCGCGATCGCCACCAACGACTCCGGCCCAACGCCCAACCCCGCGAGATGCCGAGCCAACCGATTCGCGCTGGCGTTCAACTCGCCGTAAGTCAGCCGAACCTCACCGCACACAACAGCGGGCCGGTCCGGACTCTGCCGTGCGTGCCGCTCGACCAAGCGGGTCAACGACTCCACCGGCTCGTCACGGGCCGTATCGTTCCACTCGACGAGCATCCGGTGCCGCTGTTCCGCCGACAGCTGTTCATCCATCCCGCTGGCTCCTAGCGCGTCCTGGCTCTGCCATTCGCAACCTACGAGGCCGCGTTATTACCCCCGTATCACCGCCCCACCCACCCCCGCGCCTACGTACCCAATGTGGCATTTGTTTCGCCAGACGTAACAAATGCCACATTGGGTACACAACACCGGCGGGTTCAGCAGTCTTCAAGACCCACAAACCCCCACCCGGCGCGTCGCAAACGGCCGCAAACCCCAGCGCGGTTGCGGACAACGCGAGCGGGGTGAAGACGCGCGAACCGCTAGCGCACCGCGACAGGCGCAGGCGTGCGCTCGGCGTGCATGGTCTCCGCAGCGCCGCGCAACGCCGACGAGAGCTCGACGCGCGGCGCCCACCCCGTCACGTTGCCGAACTCCTTTGTACCCACAACGAAATCGAGCAGATCGGTGGTGACCGCGTGCTCCGGCTCCACCTGGACGACCGGCACGGCGGGCTCGCCCGTGACCGACGCGACGAGGGAAGCAACCGAGTGGAACGCCGAACCCATCGGCGTCGCCACACACGTCCCGATCAGCCAAGCACGCCCAGCAAGAGCGTCCGCGTGATCAAGAGCGGCCACGAACGCCCGCGCGGCGTCGTCGACGCACAGCAGGTCCCGAGCAACGGAACCGTCGTGCCACATCGTCAGCGGCTGCCCGGAGAAAGCCCGCCGCATCATCGCCGCGAGCACACCACGCTCCAAAGAGGACGGTCCGATTCCCTGACCGTACAAGGTGGGCAGCCGAAGCGTGACGCCGCGAACGAGGCCGTCGGCGGTGGCCTCGTTCAACGCGCGCTCAGCGGCGAGCTTGTGCCGGTCGTACTCCGTCACCGGCGAGTCGAGCTCACCACCGGTGATCAGCCCACTGGGCTCGCCCAGTTGCGAGATGGAGCCGGCGAACACCACGACGGGCGGCGTCCGACGCCCGCTCAGCGCGGAGATGACCTCGTGCATCACGCCGAGGTTGACCCGCTTCGCCGAGGTGTCGCCCTCAGCGACGCGCCAGGTCGACGATCCCGCGATGTGCGCGGCGAGGTGGATCACCACGTCCGCCCCGGCGACGGCTTCAGCCACCGCACCGGACTGGGTGAGATCGCTGGCCAGCGTCTCCACTTCGGCCCGGCAGCCGGTGGGCGCGACGATGCGGCGGCGAGAGACCAGGCGCAGCCGCACGTCGCGGCCGGCGAACTGACGGGTGAGCGCGGTACCGACGAAGCCGGACGCGCCGAGGACGACCACCAAAGGACTGCTCATCGATTCCCACTCTCCACAATGGACTCCACAGGGGGCGGTGTGAAACAGGGTTCAGCTCCTGCGCGTGTACCTGCGCACGGCCAGCGGCGCGAACACCGCGGTGAGGCCGACGATCCAGGCCAGCGACAGCAGCACGGGCTGCGCGACGGGACCACCGGTGAGCAGGCCGCGCGCCGCGTCGCACACGGAGGTGACGGGGTTGATCGCGGCGAAGGCCTGGAGCCAGCCGGGCATCGTCACCGGCGGCACGAACATGGAACTGCCGAACTGCAACGGGATCATCCACAGGAAGCCCACGCTGCCGACGGCCTGCGGACTGCGCACGAGCAGCCCGACGTAGGCCGACACCCAGCACAGCGCCGACCCGAAGGCCAGCAGCAGCAGGACCGCGGCGAGCACCTCGACCGGCCCGGTCTGCACGCGGAACCCGACCACCAGGGCGAAGGCGAACATCACCGCCAGCGCGACGGCCATCCGCACCACGTCGGCGGTGATCCGCCCGCCCAGCACGGCGGAGCGCGCGATCGGCATGGCGTGGAAGCGGTCCATGATGCCGGTGGCGAAGTCGAGGTTCAGCCCGATCCCGGTGGCCCGCGAGGCGAAGGCGATGGCCTCCACCATCATGCCCGGCATCAGGTAGAGCACGTACTCGCCCTGCCCCTTGCTGATCGCGCCGCCGAAGAGGTACAGGAAGATCAGCGACAGCACCATCGGCATGACCGTGGCGTCCACCAGCCGCAGCGGTTCCGCGCGCAGCTGCAACAGATTCCGGCGGCTGAGCGCCACAACGTGCCGAGCGGTCCGAGCAGTCCTCGACACCGACACGTCCGCACGGATGGCTGAAGTCACCCTTCGAGCGTAGAAACGCCCTTTATTTACCCGATATCACAGGGATTCCAGCCGCGCGACGATGTCGGCCGGGGTCGGCATGGTGGCGATCTCCGCGCGGACCTCCTCGGCGGCCGAGCGCATCTTCTCGTCGGTGACCACGCGCTCCAGCATCGCGGTGTCCACGGCCTCAGGGCTGACGAACAGCCCGGCGCCGCGCTTGTCCACCGCCTCGCCGTTGATGTTGCCGTCACCGCCGCCCGGCAGCACGATCTGCGTGATCCCGTTGTGCAGCGCGGTCAACGTGGTTCCCCCGCCGCCGTGGTGGACCAGGGCGGTGCAGGTCGGCAGCAGCGACGACAACGGGACCCAGCCCGCGATGCGCACGTTCGGCGGGATGGGACCGAGCGACTCGGTGTCCACCTCTCCCAGTGCCAGCACGAACTCCGCGTCCAGATCACCCGCCGCGTCCAGCACCGCCGCGACCGGACCGAGCCCGCCGAGGTGCACCGAGACCGATCCGAGCGTGACACCGATCCGGGGCCGCTCCGGCCCAGCAGCGTTGGGCGGCAACCAGTCCGGCACCACGGCACCGCCGTTGAACGGCACGTAGCGCATGGGCCAGCCCTCCGAGGAGCCGCCGACCATGCTCGGCGGCGCCACGTCGATCTTGATCCGCACCTCGGGCAGGCCGGGTGCGCCGTGCTCGGCGAAGACGGGGGAAAGCCTGTCGTACATGGCTTCCGGCACCTCACCGGTCCGGCCGAAGCCGTCGCCGAGGTCCACCGACGGCACGCCCAGCTTGGCCGCCGCGATCAACGCGGCCCCGTGCAGCGCGCCGTGCACGATGACGTCCGGCCGCCACGCTTCGGCCAGATCCGTCACCGGAAGCGTGATCTGCTCGGTGATCCCGGCGAACACCGGGACCGCTTCGAGCATGTCGGTGAGCCCGGCGCCGTTGTCGCCGCGCATCTTCGCGTTCAGCTCGGGATACCGGCGCTCCAGCTCGGCGAACACCTCCGGCTGGTCGGCACCGAGGCCGATGTCGACGACCGGCAGCCCGGCCCGCTCGACGGCGACGCCCGCGTAGGCCGTGCCGAAGAGCACCTCGTGCCCGGCAGCGCGCAGCGCCCATGCCAGGGGGACGGTGGGGAAGGAGTGTCCGATTCCGGGAATCGGCAAGAACAACACGCGCATGCGGCCACGGTAGGAACCCGCCTTATCGGGTCCATATCAGCTTGCCAGTTCGCCCATCAGCGTGGTGATCCGCCGCCGCTCGATGGACGCCGTCGGCAGCACGGCGTCGGCTTCCCGGTGCCCGAGCCGCCACGCCGCCGTCGCGAGGTCCAAAGCCTGCAGCACCAAGCCCATCCGCAGCGCCTGCTCGATCGCGGCGAGCACCGAGGCCCGCTCGGTCTCGAACCAGGTGACCGGATCGCCGACCAGCTCACGCGGGTCGAGCCCGCTGGGAACCGCCCTCGGCTGGTGGTCCACCGCCACCGCCGCGAGCGCGACCCACGCGTCGAAGGCACGCCTGCACGCGGTGGAAGACTCCGTGCGCCCCGCCTTTTCCCTTGCGTGGCAACGCAAGAGCGGCTGGAAGTGGTAGCGCGTCGAGCCGTCGGCCGCCGAGGAGACCTCCAACAGCTGCGAGTCGACCAGCTCCTCCGCCAACGACTCCGCCTCCTCCAGCCCGCAGTCGAGCACCGCCGCGCCGACCCACGCCGCGAAGTCCGGCACGTCCAGCACACCCAGCCGCGCGTACAAGGTCGCCGTCGCGGGCGAGAGCCGCCGGTAGCTCGCGTCGAAGCTGGCCCGCACCCCGAACTCGTCCAGCCGCCGGTCCTCGTCCTCGGCCAGCCGGGCGAGGCGCACCAAGCTCCAGTGCGGCTTGGCCTCCACCCTCGCCGCGGCCACGCTCAGCGCGAGGGGCAGCCCGCCGCACAGTTCGCTCAGCCGCCCGGCAGCAGCCGCGTCAGTCGCGCCCAGCAACGCCACCGATTCGGCCTGGCTGAGCGCGGTCAACCGCAGTCGCAGCGCGCAGTGCCCGCCGATCAGCTCACCGATCTGGTCCCGACCGGTCACCAGCACGACGTTGTCACCGCTGCCCGGCAGCAGCGGGCGCACCTGCGCGAAGGAACTGGCGTTGTCCAGCACGACCAACGTCCGCTTGCCGTCGAGCAGGCTGCGGTAGAGCGCCGAGCGCTCGCCGGGATCGGCCGGGATCTGCGCTTCGGCGACACCGTAGGCGCGCAGGAAACCAGCGAGGGCCTCCTGCGGCCCCGCCGGTTCTGCGTCGCGGTCGTAGCCGCGCAGGTCGACGAAGAGCTGACCGTCCGGGAACCGCTCGGCGACGCGACGCCCCCAGCGCAGCGCCAACTCGGTCTTGCCGATCCCGGCCGCTCCGGTGACGAACGCGACGGCCGGACCGGATCCGTCGAGCAGTCCGTCCAAAGTGGACAGTTCGGTGGCGCGGCCGGTGAACCGCGCGCACGAGGCCGGCAGCTGGGCGGGCACCCCGCGCGCCACCGGTTCCCGGCGCGGCGGAGCGGCCTCGGTCAGCGCCAGATCGGCGTCGTCGTTGAGGATCGCCCGGTGCAGGCCCTGCAACGCGGGCCCCGGCTCCGTCCCGAACTCGTCGATGAACTGCCGCCTCCCCGCGCGGAAGGTCTCCAGCGCCTCGGCCCGCCGCCCGCAGCGGTACTGCGCCAGCATCAGCTGGACGCGCGCCTGCTCCCGCAACGGGTGGTCGCGCACCAGCGCGGTCAGCTCGCCGATCAGCTCGCGGTGCTGGCCCAGCTCCAGCCGCAGCGCGGCGAGCCGTTCGGTCGCGGTCAGCCGCAGTTCCTCCAGCCGCGCGGCCTCGGACTCCACCACCTGCCCGGAGATCCCGGCGAGCACCTGGCCGCGCCAGAGCGCCAGAGCAGCTCGCACCCCCGCCGCCGCCTGCTCGGTCCGGCCCTCGCGGGCGGCCTGCTCGGCGGCCGCGCACTCCTGCTCGAACCGCACCGCGTCGATCACGTGGTCGTCGGCGAGCAGCTTGTAGCCGGGTGAGCTGGTGATGATCACGTCATCGGCGCAGCCCGCCGCGCGGAAGGCCTTGCGCAGCCCCGCGACGCAGATGGCGATCTGCGTGCGCCCGGTGGCCGGTGGCGTGCCCTCCCAGACCGCGCTGACGAGGCTCTCGACCGAGACGACCCGGCCGGGAGCGAGCAGCAGCACGGCGAGCACCGTGCGCTGCCGCTGGCCGTTGACCGCGACGGCGTTCTCAGTTCTGGTCTCAGCTTCGCCCGCGCGCACTTCCAGTGGCCCGAGCATGCTGAACACGAAGCGGGTGCCCATTGAACCCCCAGATTCCAGGGAAACCCATACACACGAGTGGTAACGACGCCGCGCACACGCGCGACCGAATCACATGATCACTCTGCGTTGACGACGTCATCGCGTCGCCCCTCGCGACAACGTCATTTCACGCCTTCGCCCCATCGATATCACACCAACGGGGGCCGGAATTCGACGCTGCGCGACTTCCAATATCCCGTGGGCATCGACGATGCTGTTTGTCCTGCCCATCGATGGGTGTACACCCCGTCGACCGCCGCCGACCCTACGGCCACGGCCGAAAAGCAGTGCCCACGGCTTCGGATAGTTCGATCTAGACAGAGTCCTCCAAGAGTCTCTGAATGGCCGCGACGTGGGAGTTGATCTCGGCGAGCTCCCTGCCGAGCCGGTCGGCGGCGACGGCCTGGCGCTCCGCCAGCCTGCGACTCTCCACCAACTCCTGGTCACCGCCGCGCCATGCCGCGAGCACGCGCCCGAACCCCCACACCACGCCTCCCAGGACAAGAGCGAGGGCACCGCACCTCGTTCGCCGGTTCACGGTCACGTCGTCGTCCCCCGGTCCAGCCAGCACACCTGTGGGGCGCGACGCTAAGGCCGGTCAATTTCGTCTGGATATCGCCGGGAACACCTCCGGCCCACCCCCTCGGGGCAGATCTCGGATAAGCCAGCGATAACGAACCGAAAAGGCAAGGCTGTACGGGCGGGACCGAAACAAAGAAGGGCGGCTCAGCGACGCTTCGGCACCGGAACGGTCATCAGGTCCTCCGCTACGACGATTTCCCCGCCGAACGCCCCGGCCGCCTCGTCGTGAAAACGGCGGGGGTCGGGGTAGCGCTGGGAGAAATGGGTCAGCACCAGCGTCCGCACGCCGCACTCCCGCGCCACCCGTCCGGCCTCGCCCGCCGTGAGGTGGCCGACGTGCCGGGCCAGCTCCGCCTCGGAGGCCAGGAAGGTCGACTCGATCACGAGCATGTCCACGCCCTCGGCCAACGCGAACACGCCGTCGCAGAGCCTGGTGTCCATGACGAAGGCGAAGCTCTGCCCCGGGCGCGGCTCGCTCACCTGCTCCAGCAGCACCTGCCTGCCGTCGACGGTGACCGAGCCCTCGCGCCGCACCTCGCGCACGAGCCGCCCGGAGATCCCCGCATCGGCGAGGCGCTCCGGCAGCATCCGCAGGCCGTCGGGTTCGGTGAGCCGGTAGCCGAAGGACTCCACGGAGTGCTCCAGCCGCCGCGCCGTCAGCGCGCCGAAGTCGCCCGCCGCAACGATTCCGTCGTCCTGCACGGGCTCTTCGCGGAGGTCGGCCACCTCGTAGAAGGCGGTCGCGTTGCGCAGCCGCCGGAAGTACTCGTGGCCGGAGGCCGGGAAGTGCGCGTGCACGGGGTGCGCCACGCGATCGAGCGACAGCCGCTGCACGATGCCCGGCACGCCAAGGCAGTGGTCGCCGTGGAAGTGCGTCAGGCAGATCCGCGTGACCTCGCTGGCCGCCACGCCCGCGAGCAGCATCTGCCGCTGCGTGCCCTCGCCCGGGTCGAACAGCAGGCCCTCGCCGTCCCACCGCAGCAGGTAGCCGTTCTGCGCGCGCTGACGGGTCGGCACCTGGCTGGCGGTTCCCAGCACGACGAGTTCACGGGAGGACACGCCGCGAACATAGATCAGCTCAAGCCGAGCTGCTGCCGAATAAGCGGCTGGTAGGTCGAGACCCGCGAGTACACCCCCGGCTTGCCCGGCATCCCGCAGCCCTCGCCCCACGACACCACGCCGATCAGCCGGTCCCCCACCACGAGCGGCCCGCCGGAGTCGCCCTGGCACGCGTCGGCCCCGCCCTGCGCTCGCCCGGCGCACACCATCTTCTGCGGGTTGTAGGAGGGGTAGGCGGCCTTGCAGGTGAGGTCGTCGACGAGCGGAACCGCGACGCTGAGCAGGACCGTGGACACCGGCCCGGAGTCGAAGACCCGCCCCCAGCCGAACACCGTCGCGGGCAGACCCGGCCAGTAGGCGAGGAAGTCCTGCGGGCTCGCCACCGTCAACGGCAGCACGAACGCGGGTTCGGCGAGCGTGAGCACCGCGATGTCGTCGCCCTCGATCACCGTGCGGAAGGCCGGGTGCACCCACGCCGAGGCCACCTTGAGCACGCGGCCCGCACTGCCCGCCATCTGCGTCCGCCCCTGCACCACCTTGAGGTCGGCGGGCTGCTTGCGGCCGATGCAGTGCGCGGCGGTGATCACCTTCATCGGGCTGGCGAGCGTGCCGCCGCAGAAGAAGGTCCCGTTCACGTCGAGCAGCCCGACGAGCCAGGGATGCGCCTCCGCGCTGGCGGGTGTTCCGCCGACGATGTCCGGAGTGGACGGTGGCGAAGCCGGAGCCGGGACCGGCGTGTTCAGCGCAGCCATGTCCAGCGCAGGCAGGCTGGGCATGGTCAGGTTCGGCGCAGACACAGTGGGCGCTGGCAGGTTCGGCGCGGCCAGGCTGGGCGCAGACACGTTGGGCACGGCCAGGTTCGGCGCAGGCGGGTTGGGCGCTGGCAGGGTGGACACGGCCAGGTTGAGCACGGCGAGCAGCACGGCGGCGATGCGGCGCATGGCGACCTCCTCGACTACTCGTTCGCATCGGCAGCGCGCGGCGGCGACAAACCCCCGGCGCCGGAGAACGACTCGAACGTGCGGTCCTTGTGGTTCGCGCGCGGAGCGGAGAGACTGCGGCCCAGGCCCCTTCGACCCGGACAGGTGCACCCATGCCGTTGTCCTCCGCCGTGCGCCAGCGCTGCCGGGCTTTCCTGCCCCAGAACGAGGCGCTGCACTACCTCTTCCCGGCGATGGCCTCAGCCGACCGCTACGGCGGTTCGTTCGGGGTGATCGTCGCGGTGACCGAGGGCAAGGTCGTCGTGCTCGCGTGCAGCCCGTTCAGCCACGACCGCCCGGAGTCGGTGTGGGCGGAGCACCCCAGGGCCACCGAACTCGGCCCGGTGGAGTCAGGATCGGGGCCGATGATCACGCTGGGCGATCTCGCGCTGGAGTTCGACGACGAGTACGTGGCCGTCGTGTGCGCCGCCGACGCCGAACTCTCCGGTGACTACGCCATGCCCCCCGACCCCCTCCCCGACCTCTGACCCCCACCCGAACGCGCTGAATGACTCATTGAGGTACTTGAGCGCCCTCAATGACTCATTCAGGACCCTCAACGCACCGAACGAGGCATTGGCGTCGCGCGGGGGCTCCCGGTCACGGCGACGCGGAGGTTCGGGCGTCTTGAAGATCGGCGAACCCGCAGGCGTGGGCCAGGCGAACCCGCAGGCTTGGGCCGGCGACGTGCTCCGCCCCTCACCGCTTGAATGCACCAAACGACCCGTTGAGGGCTCCCAACGCACTGAACGGGTCGTTCAGTGCGTTCAACGCACTGAACGGGTCGTTGGGGTCGCGCGGCAGAGCAGAAGTGCGGCGGAGCAGGAGGCGAGCGGAACCAAGAAGGCGTCAGATGAGGCGGCGGCGGGCGGCCCAGACGACGGCCTCGATGGGGGTGGAGACGCCGAGGTGGTCGCACACGGCCCTGGTCCGCCTGCGCACGGTGCGCCCGGACAGCTCCATCCGCCGTCCCACGGAGTCGATGGGCAGTCCGGAGGCCAGCAAGCGCAGCAGCACCAGGTCCTCGTGCGCCAGCGTCACGTCCGGCTCACCGATCACCTGGGTCATCCCCGGACTCCCTCAACGCAGAAATGAAACCTTTCAAAAGCCTTCCGTCAGCTAGTTTGCGCACGAGCAAGCGACGCGTCAAGTAAACGTTCCAACACCCGAGCTCAGTCGTGGTCGCGGGCCTTGGACGGCTGCACGCGCTTGGGCTCGCCGGGCATCTTGGGGGTGTCCACCGCGAGAACGCTGTGCTGACTGGGGAAAACGCAGGTCGCCTCTGAACCTACTGCGCCAGGTTATCCGGCGAGATCAAGCGGCCCGCCAAGGTGTTCCAGCACCTGACGGGCCTTGATCCCGCCCCTGACGCAAAGGGGCTGGACCCGTGGCACATCCTGCCATCACCACCACATGCGGTACCGCCGCACCGAGCGCAGCCTGTGGCGGCGCCCGATGAGCATCGAGGCCATCGCGTGGGCGCTGAACCACGCCCCGATCCCCTGCGACCGCAAGGACTCCTCGTCCCTGGCAATCGTCCTCATTGGACTCGCGAACCACGCGGACCCCAACGGCCGCAACGCTTTCCCTTCGGTCGCCACGCTGACGCGGTACTCACGGCTATCCGAGCGCACGGTGCGCACCTCGCTCGACCGGCTCGAAGAGCTGGGGCTGATCAGCCCGTCCGACCCGGACATCGTGGCCGCGTACATCAAGCGCGCTGACCGGCGGCCGAAGGGCTGGGATCTGGCTGTCCACAGCGGGGTGCAGTCCTCGCACCCCGCTGACCTGCACGGGGTGCACTCCTCGCCGGACGGGGTGCAGTCCGTGCGCCCACGGGGTGCAAGCACTGCACCCGAACCGTCCTTGAACCTCCCAGGAACCAAGCGCGGGCCTGCGCGTGACCGCGCCCGCGCAGTGACCACCGCGCTTCCAGCGGAGTGCGGCTCCTGCGATGCCCGCCCCGGCGACCCGGTGTCCGCCCGCGTGATCTGGCTCGACAGCGAGCGCGAGCGCTCGACGCCGTGCCCGCGCTGTTCGGTGAAGGCGGAGGTGGCCCGATGAGCCGCAGCAAGGCTGAGAAGTTGTTGGCGCAGGCCAACAATGCCGCCGCCGTCCGCGCGCACCAGGTGAACCCGGACGTCATCGCCCTCCAGGTCGAACGCGTCCGTACCCAGGTGGACCGTCTGATGTGGACCGGCATCGTCTTGGGCTTGGCGTTCACGATGACCAACGTCCAGCACTTCGCCGCCGGAAGCGCCCCGAAGTTCACGCTCACCTGGTGGGCGGCATGGTTGCTCGACCCGATGGTCTCCCTGGTGCTGATCGCGGTCCTGCGCGCCGAGCAGATCACCGCCCGCTACCAGATCACCACGGGGGCGTGGGTGCGGCGCGCGAAGTGGTTCACGCTCACCGCGACCTACGTCATGAACACGTGGTCGGCGTGGGACGAGGGCACCTGGGCCGAGGTCGTCTTGCACTCGGTGCCGCCGCTGGTGGTCTTCGTCGCCGCCGAGGCGGTCACCGACCTTCGCGACAAGATCACCGAGACCGTTCACCGCGCCTACGCCGCCGCCGTCCCGGCCGTTCACGGTGCCGCCTCGGGTCGCGTTCATGAACGCCTGCGCCCGCTGGTCGTGAACACCCTGGAGACCGTTCACGAGTCCTCGCCGGGGACGGCTCACGATGTCGAGTCTGGTGCCGTTCATGAACACCCAGTCGCCTCGTCCGTGAACACCTCGAACCCCGTTCACGAAGACGTCGAGGGCGCCGTTCATGAACGGCTTGGCCGCAGCGTTCACGAACGCGCCCACGAGGCTGCTGAGCAGGCAGAACACGAGCCCGTGAACGCCTGCGATGAAGCTCCCGTGAACACCTCCGCGACCGTTCACGACGACGGTTCCGACAGCGTTCATGAACGCCCCCACCTGCACGCCGTGAACACCCCGGCAGGCGTTCACGAGAACGACGAGATGACCGTTCATGAACGCCCCGCGCGGGCCGCTCGTGAACGCCGCGCACCCGCACGCAAGTCCACCGCGACGCGTTCACCGAAGGGCACGCGCAAGGTGCTCGCGGACTACGTCGCCGCCGCTCGTGAACACCTCAGCGCCGACATCCCGGTGACCCCGGCGTGGGTGCGTGAGGTCACCGGCTGCTCGCGCGGGCTGTCGCCGAAGGTGGCCGCTGCGCTCAAGGCGGAGGCGGTGGCGTGATGGCTGCTTCGAACCGGAAGAGCGACAAGGAGATGGGCGAGTTGATCGCCTTCCCGAACGCCGCAGTCACCGAGCTGGACTCCGAGCGCGGAGCGTTGGAGAAGGCGACACCGGTCCTGGACGGCGAACTCCTCACCGAGGAGCAGTACCGGCAGGCCAAGGCCCGCTGGTCACTGCCCGCCGCGTGGACCCACCCCCAGAGCACTGGGGGCAGGCTCGCCGTCCGCGCCGCGACCGCCCCGCTGCACCTGGGCGGCGCGGTCGCCCGAGGCATGGCAGTCACCGGGCGCGCGTGGTGGCGGTGGGTTCGGGTCGCTGAGCTGCGCGACGCCGCCCGTGAAGCCGGTGCGGCGACCGTCGTCGCGAAGTTCGACGAGGTCCGCGAGCTGTCGATTCTGCGCTGGAAGGTCACCGGCGGCGTCACGCTCGGCGGGGCTGTCGTCACCGGCGGCGTGGTGCTCCTTGCCGGAGGCAGCGGGGTCCTGGTGCTCGGCGCCGCCACCGCGCTGGGCCTGGCGGTGCTCGGCCGTCGCAAGGACGGCGCCCCGGGCCGGAGGGCCGCCCTTCCCGGACCCCGTTCCCTGGCTTGGCTGATGAACGGCGACCACCTGGTGACCGCCTTCCGCGACGCCAAACTGATCGGCAAGGACGACATGTTGATGCTGGTCAAGTCCCCGCGCCACGACGGCAAGGGGTGGGCGCTGACCATCGACCTGCCGCCGTCGCGCAAGGCGTCCGAGGTGATCACCAAGCGGGAGGCACTGGCCTCGGCGCTGGCGGTCGACGAAGTGCGGCTGATCGTGGAGCGCGTGCGCGGCGACAACGGGCACGCCGGGCGCCTCGCGCTGTGGGTGGGCGACGCCGACCCCTACGCGGCCGAGCCCGTGCCCAGCCCACTGGCCACGGCAGAGCGCTGGGACCTGTGGCAGCCGGTGCCTTTCGGCACCACCGCGCGCGGCGTGGCCGTGAACCTGCCCGTGGTGTGGACCTCGCTGCTGATCGGCGCGATCCCCCGCCAGGGCAAGACGTTCGTCGCGCGCCTGCCGCTGACGGCCGCCGCGTTGGACCCGCATGTGCGGTTGATCATCGCCGACGGCAAGGGCGGCAAGGACTTCCGACCGTTCGAGCAGGTGGCGCACCGGTTCATCCGGGGCTCGCGGGAAGCCGACGCCCGGCGCCTGATCCTCGTGCTGGAGGAGTGCGCCGCCGACGTCGCCGACCGCTTCGACCGCCTGGCGGAGATGGACGACGAGCTGTGCCCGGAGTCGAAGGTGACGCCGGAGATCACCCGTGACCCGGCCCTCGGTATGCCGCTGACCGTGATCGGCATCGACGAGGTGCAGAACTTCTTGGGCATGGACGTGCCGTTGGACCCCGACAACCCCAAGGGCAAGAAGGTCGGCGGGCGCATCTGCGAGCTGCTCACGTACATCGCGAAGACCGGCCCAGCCGCCGGGTACTCGTTGATCTTGGCCACGCAGAAGCCGGACGCGCAGGTCATCCCGGACGGGCTGCGCGGTCAGCTCGGCACCCGCTTCGCGCTGAAGGTCATGACCTACCAAGCGTCGGAGACGATCCTCGGCGCCGGGACCTACAAGGCCGGGATGGACGCCTCCAAGCTGCTGACCAGCCACAAGGGTGTCGGTCTGCTGCTGGGCGCGGACGGCGAGACCGAGCTGTCCGCTGGGGACGCGGTCACGGTGCGGACCCACCTGCTGCACATCGCCGCCATCCGCGCCGCCTGCGAGCGGGGCCGCGCACTGCGCGAGCAGGCGGGGACTCTGTCCGGCGACGCCGCCGGGGAGAACCACCTCGCCGAGCTGGACCCGACCGTCGCCGCGCGCCTGGCCGACGAGGTGACCACCGCGACCGATTCGGAACCGGTGGACGCCGACCTGGTGGACGAGTCCGCCGAGCTGCCCGAGGTCCTAGCGCTGCTCGCCGACGAACTCGGCACAGACGAGTCGGGGGTCGTCGCGACCGGCGACCTGGCGGCCCGGATAGGCATGTCCGCCAAGGCGTTCGGCGAGGCGCTGCGCGCTGCGGGCGTGGCCGCTGCCGTCCCGGCGAAGCGTCGGATGCCGGGACATCCGAACCCGGTCGCGGTAGTCGATCTGGACGCCGTCCGTGCCTTGATCGACAGCGCGGCGCGGCGGTGAGCGGGTCGGAACAGGGCCGGAACGGTGTTCCGACCCCTCGCCCTGGTGTTCCAACCCGCCCACCGGCTTCTCAGAGCGCGCTGAGCTGGGCGGACAGCCTCGTGTTCCGGCCGTTCCGACTGTGCCGACCACCGCCCCGAACGTCGGCACAGCGCGCATCTCAGCCCCTGTTTCGCCTCCCAACCCAGGAGCCCACCGTGCCGTCGTCCATCAACCACACCCACGAGTTCCGCCCCGGCCGCTGGCTACGCGCCGCGTTCATCGCCGTCTGCGTGGCCTACATTCTCGGTTTGATCACTGCGAACGTCGTCGTCTCACCGCAGGCGCCCGCCTCGGTCTGCGCACGCTGACCCTCTCGCCGCGCCAGCGCCCCGTCGTCCTGTGGGAAGGCGGGGCACTGCGTTGTTGAGGCCACAGGGTGGCACTTATCCGGTATCAAATGGGGTGCGGTTTGGGCACCAGCGGAACATCGACATCATCCGACCCGATACAGAGACATGTTGAGCAACATAGTTACCGGCATCTTTACACTTTCGGGCCTGATTGTCGGAGTCCTCCTGGAGCCCCTCAAGGCGGTATTTGCGGCAAAATCGCGAAATCGGCAGCAGCGCAATGAGCAATCGGCGATAATCATTCAGTGCGCGTCGGACTCAGGGCATATTGCCCTGAATTTGAACTATGCCTACCGGGCCCGCATGGCTGGCGAAAGTCTAGCCCTCGAGCCCGAAATGAATCTAGTAAAAGAGTACAACCAAGTCCGAGACCAGCTCAGGAAGTCGGTCATGCTGCTTCGGCTTCATGGACCAGACGGGCTGGCCAACAAAGCCCTGGAAGTAAATAAATCGGACAATTCCCTATATGAACTCCTGCAGGAATCGAATAGTGGCGAGTTTAGCGCGACCGAAGTGCCCGAGCGCGTGCAGGAAGCCGCCAACGTGCTTGCTGAGCAGATAATGGCTTTTGCTGAGCTGGCCCGTAAGCACTCAACTTAACCTTGGGAATGCGTTCCAGGGCCACAACTTCTAGGAGTTGTCGAGTCCCAGTCGGGACGCGAATCGACACTCGGGTGCGGGCAGCATGAGTAGCTCATACACCACGTCGACCAGTCCGCCTTCG
The DNA here is from genome assembly GCF_039537405.1 of Allokutzneria multivorans. Lineage (NCBI taxonomy): Bacteria > Bacillati > Actinomycetota > Actinomycetes > Pseudonocardiales > Pseudonocardiaceae > Allokutzneria > Allokutzneria multivorans. The sequence goes on from NZ_BAABAL010000019.1 coordinate 74,238, forward strand.
CGGCGCCACACGATTGCCCCATCCGGATCGACACGCACCGCGAAGGCGTCGCTGACATAGCGGGCTGCGAGGGCGTCAGCCCATCCGCCCGGCCACGTGCGGACGCCTCGGACTTCCGCCTCGGTGCGGTGGAAAGCCCAGCCCGCATCTCGCAGATCGAGCAGCTTCCGCAACTCCGGGAAGGCGGCTATGGCGGCGCGCTCGGCCTCGGTGGTCATGCGACACCGCCGCGCTTGGAGGCAGCCGAGCCGGGGCGGGGGACTGCACGCCTCGGCTCGGCCGACGACTTCGAATGGGGTCGCATCTCTTCGGCGTGCTGGCGCTCGCGCAGCTCGGTGACGGTGATCTTCGGCAGGACGGCGGTGTGCTCGGAGGGCTCGCTTGGTGCGCGCAGTTCTCGGCGGATCACGATGACGAGCCACATCACGAGGCTGATCACGACCAGGCCGTGCGCGACGAGGATCAGGGTTGCGCTCATGTTCCGAGGGTCGGCGCGCCAGCCGCTCCGGCGAAGGGCATCGAACGTGGCATTCGGGGGCATGCCGGGGCAGAACGTTCACTAGCCGGGCATGGCCCGGCTAGCCTTTGAGCAGACCCAGTCGGACGAGGTGGTGGCCGTGGCGCAGCCCAACGATCTGTTGCGCGCCGCCCGCGAACGCCGCCCCTCCCGTCTCGCGCCCGGCGAGCCGATGAGCCGCCAGGAACTCGCGCAAGCCGTCAACGAGTGGCTGTGGACCACGACCGGTCGGCGTTACGAACTCGACGCGCACGCCGTCGCCCGGTGGGAACGCGGCGCCGTGCGCTGGCCTCAGGCCCAGTACCGCAGCGCCTTGCGCCATGTGCTCGGCGTGAACAGTGACACGGCGTTGGGCTTTCGACCAGCGAGCCGCGGCCGGCCAGTTCCACTGCCGCCAGTCGCAGTTGCGCCGAGCATCAACGGCACAGATCTCGGCGTCAGCCCGACCGAGTTCGTCGCCCGCATCAACCTCGAAACGCCAGCCCCCGCGCGCATCGGCTCGACGGAGGTCGAGCAGGTGCGCGCCACCACCCGCGCTCTGGCTATGTCGGAGAACCTGCACGGCGGTGGCCTGGCCGCCGAAGCCGCCTCCGCTCAACTGCGCTGGGCCACGCGGCTGCTCGACGCTCGCGCCGACAACCGCACGCGGGCTGGCATCTTCGAGGCTGTCGGTAACCTCGCCGGAGTCGTCGCGTTCGCCGCCTTCGACATCGGCGACCACACGGCCGCCAACAACTGCTTCCGCTTCGGCCTCTGGTGCGCCGAACAGGGTGGATCGTGGGAACTGCGCGCGGCCACGCTCGCTGACATGGCCCGCCAAGCGGTCTACGTCGGCGATCTCGACAGCGCCCTGACGTTGATCGAGCACGCCCAGGTCCGCATGGACCGGCTCACCGCGACGACACAGGCGATGGTGAGCATGGTGCGCGCACGGCTACTCGCGCTGCTTGGCCGCCACGGTGATGCTCGCGCCGAAGTCGCGCGTGCCGACGCGTACTTCGCCGAGCACGACCCGATGACAGCACCACCGTGGATGACCTACTACGACGCTGCTGAGCACGCGGGCAGTACGGCCCGCGCGTTGACCCCGCTCGCTCTCGAACAGCGGCAGCTCGGTGAGGCCGCGGACCGGCTGACGACCGCGATCCAGCTGCACAGCGACGCCTACCCGCGCTCGCGCGCGTTCTCCCGCGCCCGCCTGGCCACGCTGACGATGCGCGTCGGCGACCCGCACGCGGCCGTCACCATCGGGCGCCAGGCGCTCAATGACGCTGCGTCCTTGCACTCGAAGCGGATGGGCGACGAGCTGAAGGCCCTGCGCAAGGCCGCTCAAGTCCACTCCGCGATCCCCGACGTCGGGGACCTGGTCCACGAACTGGCCACCGCAGCGAACGGCACCTGACCATGCCGGGCGACGGAACGAACCCACACGACGTACTCACCGCAGCGGGGACGAAAGCCGGAGTGCGCACAGCGGACGCCACCCTGATCCGGGACGGCTCGAACACTCTGTTCGCCCTGCCCGGCAACGTGATCGCGCGAGTCGGTCGCCCAGGCCGCCTGGCTGTTGCCGAACGAGAAGTTCGCGCGTCCCGGTGGCTCGCCGACAACGGCATCCCGGTCGTTCGCACACTCCCCGAGGTTGATCAGCCGACCGAGGTCGGCGACCGAGGCGTGACGTGGTGGGTACGACTTCCCGAGCACCGCAACGCCACCCCGGCCGAGCTAGGCGCAGTGCTGCGCGAACTGCACGCACTGCCGATCCCTCACGAACTCGCACTTCCACAGGTCGATCCGTTCGACGGGCTCACCGATCGGATCGGCGCTGCCGCCTGGCTGCCGGATGAGGACCGCACCTGGTTGTACGAAGAGGTCGAACGGCTCCGAGTCGAGCACGCTGACCTTCCGTCCGGCTTACCGCTGTCGGTTGTCCACGGCGACGCCTGGCAGGGCAACGTCGCGGTGTCGAACGGCTCGCCAGTCCTGCTCGACCTCGAAGACATCGGCCTTGGTCGCCCCGAGTGGGACCTGGTCTCGCTGGCCGTGGATCACACCGACTTCGACCGCATCAGCAGCTCGGACTACCGGGACTTCGTGAACTCCTACGGCGGCTACGACGTCACCGCATGGCGCGGCTATCGCACCCTGGCCACGATTCGCGAGCTGCGGTGGGCCGGGTTCACCCTGGACAAGGCGGCCACGAGTCAAGAAGCCGCGCGTGAGGCTCAGCACCGGACCGCGTGCCTGCGCGGTGAGGTTTCCCGTCCGTGGTCTTGGTTGGCGTTTTAATGGGTAGTTTCTGCACCATTTCGGTGCTGTCTCAGTCCCTTTTCAACTCAAGTGGTTCGTTGTAGTTCCAGTTGATCAGCAGTGGGCGCTTGGGGCGCACTCTCGCGGCAGCGGAGGCAGCGCCTTCCTGGATGTAGGGGAAGACTGCGGGCATGACGGACTTATCAACGAACCGGTTGACTTCACTCTGGTCCTCAGCGTCGGGGAAGGGCGCCACAGCAAAACGCGCGATGTGGGCCATAAGAACCAACAGGCCCTCGTCATAGACCTGAGACGCCACGCGAAAGACCCCGGCCTCATCTTCAACGCGGTACTGGAACTGTAGGAGAAAAGGCGTTTCCGGCAACGGTTCTTCAAGAGGTTCAACCGTGGCCTGGAAGGACACGCAGCGGACGTACTGAGGCCAGGCAGTTGGCTTAGACACGATTGGCCACCTTGACCGCGTTCCCTAGATTCCGAAATCCCGTAGAGGTAGGTGAACTCTTGATCCGTAGTCGCTGCGTCCAGGCTTGCTCAACGGTGGAAGCCTGCGACAGCTCCACCGGGACGTTCACGATCCGGACGGAGTCCTGAACCTGATGCTCGACAGAGGCTTGGACCGCGATCGCGTAGCGGCGAAGCGTCGAGAGCCGGGGGTCGGTACTCATCGACTCGATGTCCGAGACCACGCTCTGCGAGCGGCCCATCAGCTCTCCGAGCTGCGTCTGGCTCAGTCCGCGCTTCTTCCGAAGTGCGACGAGAGCTTCTACCCACGCGTAGTCGGCCTCGTTCAGTTCGCTTGCAAGCCGCTGCTGGGGGTCGCGCTCATCGAACCCGAGCAGAGCACCAAGATCATCCATGTGACACCTCCCGAGGCCAGTATCGGCTATTGCCGATACTCGGTGTCAACAGTCTCATGCCAGTCCTTGTTCCGCCGGGCAGCCTCATCGATGCTCCGATCCTGATGGTCGAGGTCAGGCTTGACGTCGAAGTGCAGCCCGAGCATCCCCCGCTGTGCATGGAGCTTGATCGGTTCGCTGTAGTAGAGGCGCCACTCATCGTCCTCAAGGCGCCACTTCAGTTCATTGATATCAGGGCTTCGCGCCATCCCAGCCTTGGCGTCGTCCGGATACTCCAACTCTCCCCGTTCAGCCTTCTTGATCTTGGTCATGATCGCCGAAATGAAGTCATCGCGAGCTACCTGCCCCTGAGTTGCTTCGATCAGAGCCGCACACTGCCTGGCCTCCCTCATCGGCAGGTTGATGCCGTTCGGCTCGTACCAGCGCCAGTTGCCACCGCCGTTGAACGCGAAGGATGATCTGTTTGGGAACACCAACCCCCCAGCCGCCGACCGGTCTGCATCCACGTGCAGTAGCTAGTACTACGACGGTCAGGTCACGTTTCGCATTCGCCAGTAGGCGGCGCAACATACCGTGCCTGGATCGCTACGCACCTGTCACCAAGCACCCCTGACCGGGTACGTAGCACTTTCCAAGACGGGACAGCGGAAGCGTCGGCCTACCGCATGCGCCGGTGACCGATAGGCGGCAAGGCAGCTAAGGCCGAGGGAAGCGGGGTGATGCCCTGCTGGGCGTACCAACCCCGAGCCCACCTCAGCACCGCGCCTCGCCGCAATCGCCATTCACCACACAGTTGGGACAAGACGTCCTCGCAGAAGTCCTTCCGCAGCCTGTCGGCCACGCGATCGACGGAGGTAGGGAAGTCATACCGCTCCTGCGGTTCATCCAAGGCGTCGGCGAGGACCGCCGAAGCAGCGCGGGAAGGGCCGCCGCCGTTGTAGCCCCAGCCAAAGCCGCCCCCGCGATCCTCGTCGAACGCGTGCAACTCCCGCAGGCGCAGCCGCCCGTCCTGATGTGCCAGTTCCCGCTCGGTCGGGCCGTACTGGGAGACCTCGACGAAGATGCGGGCCGCCGCTTGCCCATCCGGGTGATCAATCCCGTGGTACGTCCGGTCTTCCTCGCGCGCCTGACCACTCACACCTGGCTCCCTCTGCAGCACAACCCAACCGCGCCGATCATGTCGAAGTTCGTCGGCGCGGAAAGTGGCATCAGGAGTGGTTCGGCCTGGTGATTGCTTGGTACTTGGCCACAATCTGGCGAATGTCGCCTCCGTGCCGCTGGGAGCCGGACACTAGTACTGAGTCACAGCCTCACGCTCTTGCCATCAGCCTGCATTGCCCTAAGTGCCTCCCACCCGGCGCGCTTGCGTTGGGCATCCTGCTCGGCAGCCGCGCGGTACTTGTCGTACTGGGCGCGCTCCTCCGGCGTCATACGGTCGAGCTTCCGCTTGTGCGCTTCCGCCTTGTACTGCCGATCCTTGGCCTTGCTGACGCACGTCGCGCAGAACCAGCCCTCACCGCGCACGGGATGCTCACGGCGCGCCTTGGTCCCCTTGCCGCACTCGGCGCACTGCGGCTTGTCGCTGTCCGGTGAACCGACGGATGGCTCCGCCAAGGTCGGTGCCGTGAGGTGCCGATAGAGCGTCGCTCGGCTGACGCCGATCACCTCAGCAATCTCAGCCACGGTGTGCGCCCGCTTGCCGTCGTCGTCGGTCTCGGCATACAGCTTCCGCGCGGTGGCCAACTTGGCGGCCGTGATCTTCGCTGGTCGCCCACCTTTACGGCCTCGGGCGCGTGCGGCCTCCAGTCCTTCCACGGTGCCCTCGCTGATCAGGTCGGCGGTGAACTCATCGACGGCGCCGAGGATGTGGAAGGTCAGTCGCCCTGCGGGGGTGCGGGTGTCGATGTGCTGCTTAAGCACCACCAGGTCGATCTCGCGGTCGGCGAGCCATGCGGTCACCTCGGTCAGGTTGCGCACCGAGCGGGCGATGCGGGACAAGCGAGTCACCACCAGCGTGTCGCCGGGGCGCAGGTAGTCCAGGCACTTGTCCCACTGCGGGCGGCTGGCGAGCTTGCCGGACACCTTGTCGGTGAAGATCCGTTCGCAGCCCGCAGCCTCCAGCAAGTCCACCTGGGACTCGTCGTGCTGATCACGGGTGGACACGCGCGCGTAGCCGATCATGGTCACGTCACTAGTGTCTCATAAACGGTACTTGCGCGCACTTGTGAGACATAGATTTCGGACACGAGTTTTGAGAACGCGGGTCCTGCGGTAACGATGGCGGCCGAGCACTACGCCGGATCGTCCCGCAAACGATCGTTTATGAGACGCGTCGCGAGCGCGGTGGCAGGCTCCCCGGAGCCCAACGCGTCCAGCGCCAACGCCGCACCCTCCAGCCGGTTTCGAGCACCCGCCGGGCACGCCAGTACTCCCGTGGCGACCTCGGCCAGCACCGCGCGCAACCGGGCGGCCGTGTCGGTGGCCAGGGAACGCAGCTCGTCAGTCGCAGGGTTCATGGCTGCTCATCGCAGACCGACTGCGCCACCTCCGCGCACCGAGCGCAGATGATCGCGTCACCCCGCTCCGCGAGCCCGGCGGGCTGAGCGCACAGCGCGCACAGCACGGAGACGAGTCGCGGGGGGCCACCAGCAACTTTGACCTCGTATCCGCGCGGTGCGCCGGACTTGGTCGCACGCACCGCGCCAGCCGCCGCCCACGCCGTAGGGCTACTCATCGTCGGCCCGATCCGCTGGCACCAGCCTGAACAACCCCACGGTTGGGGTGGCGGGCACGAGCTTCAGTCGCGGCTCCGGCCACGCGTCGGCCACCGAGTGCGGCACGGTCTCGGGCGGCAACCACCGAGTCCTGCCTGCTGTTTCGCGATCAGAGTTCATGAAAAGCATTGTGCGACAAGGGTTTGTTGCCGGAGAGTTGCCGCGCCGTCACGACTCACACCCGCGCACCAGCAACGCGCTCGCAGCCTCCAGCATGGATGCCTCCAGTTCGACCTCACGCCGATGTCGGGCACGGCGAAGAAGCTCGCGCCGCGCAAGCGCTTCCAGGGCGACGTCCGAGGGCGCGGAGCCGCGTCTGCGGGCCGCCATCACCGACGCACCTGTGGGCGGCGTGCGAGCTGATCCTGTTGCGGCGCAGGCTGGTCGACAGCTTCGACCAGCGCCGCCGCCCACGCCTCAAGCTCCTCGGCCTCGGCGAGGGCCTCCGCCGCGCGGCGCTGCGCTTCGGCACAGCGCAGCTCGCGCGCCTGCTCGTAGACGCGCAGTGTGCGCGCACGGAGCGGGCGGCGACGGTTCCACGTTCGCAGCGAAGAGCCCGCGGCCTCCTGAAGATCAAGATCCAGCACGGCTACCGCAAGTTCGTCCCGCCCACGGCGCAGCGCAACGGCCAGCTTCCGCGTCGAGCTGGTCGACGGGCGCACCGAACCCGCCTCCAAACGCTCCACAGTGCGACGATCCAAGCCCGCCAGCGCGGCGAGGTCGACCTGGCGCAGGCCCTGCGCCAAGCGCTCGCGCCACAACAGCGCACCGAACGTCCGGCGAAGCACGGCGCGCTCGTCGTCGGGGACCGCGCCCGGGCGTGCACCTCGCGCGCGCGAAGCGCCGGGCGCCGAGCGGAGCGAGGGCTCTGCGGGTGCGCGCGTAGCGCCGGTTGGGGACATGCGGACAGCGTGCGCTGCTGGGCGACATGAGCACGGGAGGCGCGCCGAAGTCGTTGCGGCGCAAGGGTTTTCGAGCCGGAGTGGAGTCGGCTAGCCAATCCTGGACTCGGTAGCCCGCGCGATCAACGCCGTACCTACGCGTCGCCCACCGAACTGACAGAGTTGGACTTCGCGGTCCCGTTCCTCGCGCCTGGTTGCTCGCTCTCGCGAAGGTCCCGCCCGCTAGAGATGTCACGACCACGGACCAAGCCGCTTACCTGAGCAGCACGCTCCTCGACCTCAGCAGCTTGAAGCCTCTCTTCCTCTTCTTCTGCCTGACGGTCGATCTCCCAGTCATCGAAGCTTGGCTCCCACACGATAGAAGGCTCAACAATGCTTACTCCGTCAACCGTCGTCGCGTAGGGAAAAGCACCATCGCGTGACATGAAATAGTCAACCTTCTGGCGAATCGCTGTCGCCAGATGAGAAGCGTCAGGCCCTCTTAGCCTGAGTCGATCTCCAAGCATGAGCGCTTCACGAATGACGAATAAGTCCAGCTCGACCCATTCAATAAGATTCTGCAAGTACCGGTCGATCGCATCGTTTCGGACAGCAGGTTCTACATCTCCCCGCCAGCCGATGACCTCAGCCATCAAGAGAGTCGAAGCGACCAACTTGATCTCGCCGCGTTCCGCAGCGCGTAACACCTTCAGAGAGTCGGCCCACAGAAGTCGCTCCCGCTTGATCACGTTGAAGACCAGCGGCGTATCGATGTAGACCTTCGTTATGCGCTTAGTCACGGCGCAGCAGGTCCATATACTGAGTGGTAGTTAGCTCTCCTGTGGCACTGGGTGCCATCCCCAGTATGTCCCAGGCGGTGAGAGAGGAGTCTTTCTCCGGAAGAACATGCAGCTCGGTTAGACTCAGCCTGACTGGTTGTCCCAAGCTGTTTCGGGTCAGCTCGCCACCTGCCATCACTCGCCTACCCCAAGCGTCTCGCAACGCATCACGATGCTCAGCGTTGCCGCGGATATCTACCGCACGGCGAGTACCTTCAACCACAATCTGGGCTTTCGGGTGTTGCTCGTTACGGGCAACCAATACCTCAACTTTGCCAGTAACGCTGCCCCACGCACGTTGAGCCGGACGCACCGCTTGCTTAGCCTTGTCCACGGTCTGCGTGTCGATGATCGCATTCATCTGACATCTGCCCAACTGCGTAAGCTTGATGTCCCTCAGCCGCTCCTTGACCATATGGTCGCCAACCTTCTGCACCCGTTCAACGGTTCTGGCGCTGAAAAGTGGAGGAATCGCTGGCTCTTGATGCAGCTCGCCGATGCCAGCAACGAAACCGTTGCTAGCAAGCGCGATCGTATTGGGCGGCCGGTGCGAGGGAATTTCCTGTGGGGCCAAGATGATTCTCAGCTTCTGGCTACCACTGAGACTCTGAACGGCCCAGTCCAAGCGGGGAGAACGAGTGGGAATAGCGAGGCGATCCACCTCTTCGAGAGCAAGGCGAATTTCAGTCAAGATCGACGTATAGCCCGATAGCGACAGGTTTCTGTCCGCATTGAGGAGCACCTCCACAGCGGCATCCTCGATGATCGTCATAGCTCGCCTCCCCCCTACTCATCCACGCTTGCCATCATGACAGTCCAACACCTGCATGTCAGCAGCGCCTCTTGATCAACCAGTCGACTACGGCTGCTCAGCCGGTTACCTGTCGTTCAGCGTCCACGGAACGCTACCGCCGCTTACCCCTCCGCCCGTCGTCGCAACCGAAATGTGTGCCGACCGGTGAACGAACGAGACGTCTCCACCTGATGCGCCGCGCACGTCAAGTTCGGCCCAGAGTCCTGCGCACCCGCGACGGACCGCGTCCTCTGCCACGGCTTGATGCTGGTGGCCGCGCGGCGCAGTGTGTCCAACGGCTGGCCTGTGTCGGCCTACTCCGCGCTCGATGCAGCGCAACGGTCGCGACTGGTAGTCCATGGCGAACCCGTTGTCCCGCAAGGGTTTTCGAGCCGGAGCAACAATGGATTGTCTATCGGGATGGGCGCGGCGCTCTCCCCTTCCCCGACACGCCGCTCTCGTGGCCTCACCCGTCCTCGGATTCGACGGGGCCGCAGACCAGAGGGCGTGTAACGCAGTGCGTAACGCAGGCCGGACCCCTGCGTTACTCCTGTTTGCGCAGGTCAGCGACGGTTTCGGCGCGACTGCGACGCTGTAACGCAGAGCCGGGGGAAACCGCCGCAAATGTAAAGCACTATGCCAGCGGCCTCACCTGACATCCCTATGGACCTTTACCCAAGTTTCTGCGTTACAGCGCTACACATGGGGGCAGAAAGCCGCTCTGACCTGGGAAAACGGGTGTAACGCAGAGGAGCGCGGTTACGTTTCGCTACGTTACGCATCCGCACCACCACCGGCGCTGACCTGCGAAATCGCTTGTAACGCAGAGGAGGCGGCCCCCGCGATGGGGGCCGCCTCTGTGGGCTTGGGGCACGGGTTCTACATCTCGACCGCGCCCGACTCCTGGCGCTCGATCTGCTCGGCCCTGGCCTCCTTGTTCAGGTTCAGCCCTACGTAGACCCGGCGGGGCTTGCCCCCGGGGATGATGCGGACCGACTTGGACTCGTGGCCCGAATCCACGATTGCGTTGCCAAATGCCCGCTGCACGCCGGACTTCTCCCGCTGGAGGTCGGCCCACTTCTTGAACTCCTCCCAGGCAACAGCGACCGGGATGCAGCTCTTATGGTCCTCGCATGGGCAGAGCTCGCACATCTCGGCGATGAACCTTTGGTAAAGGCTCATGTCCTGGTACATCGCCTGTGCAGCCCTGACGCACTCCTCGGGCAGGTTGTGGATGACCATCGGGTTGGTCATCGCGTCGGTGTAACCGCACAGGATCCAGTTCAGGACGCCTGGCGCCTCCTCGGTGAGGATCTTCTTGATCAGCTCGGGGTCCTGGTCCTCGTCGGCACGGACGTTGGTCCAGGGCACGGCGATGATTCGTGCCTTCAGTGCCTCATCGGCCCCTTCCACTTGGGGGGCGTGGTTGGTGGCGATCCATGGCACGAACGCCGGGGCGCGATCCTGCACCGCGTCGGCGCGGGTGTAGTTGTCCCGCACCGACAGCCGGTCGCCGCCACTAAAACGCTTGAGCTGGTCGGCGTTGAGCGTGATGCCGTCAGCAGCCTCGGAGGTCCAGGCGAACCGCTTGCTGATCAGGCGGGAGAGCTGCGGATCTCCCCCGCTCTCCCGCTTCGGCCGCAGCATGGAGAGCGGGTAGCTCCCGGCGTATCCGGTGCGGGACTCCTCTGTGTTGTCGAGCAGTCCGCCGATGATCTCCATCAGCGTCGTCTTGCCGGTGCGCTTCTTGCCGATCATCACCGGCAGGATGTGCCGGTCGTTGCCGCCGACGATGCTCAGACCAACCAGGGCGGCGAGCAGGCGACGCACGGCCGGGTTGGGCTGCGACTGGCTCAGGTAGGCGTCGAACCGAGGGCAGGTTGCCGCCGGGTCGTACTCCACGCTGGCGATCTGGGTGAGCCGATCCGCCTTGCGGTGCTCGCGGAACCCGACGGCGCCGTCCAGGCCCAGCTCAACCGCGCCGTTCGTGACGTTGAGTAGCCGGGGGCGGACGTCCCACTGCCCACTTTTGACCTTGATCGCGGGGTGCGACTGGGCAGACGTGGCGCACGCCCGCAACCGCGCATCCATCCGGCTAGCCCCGGCCCACTTCGCGAATGCGCGCGCGGCGCTGCTGCTGTTCACGGTGCGCTCCAGTTCCGCCTTCGCGGCAGCCTTGGCAGCATCGTCACCTGCGGCCTTGACGGCAGCTCTGGCTTCTCCCTCAGCCTTGTCGGCAGCGGCGGCGAGCAGTTGGGCCTGCATGAGCATCCGGTCGGTCAGCAACTCAGCCAGGTACCGCATCCCCGAACCGGGGTCGGTCTCCCACACGCGGCCGTTCCACACGCGCGTCAGCCTGGTGTCGGGCACCCACGCCACCCCATCACCGAAGACAGCAACGAAGCGTTGCCCATTACCCCGATCGTCCAGGGAAAACGCGGTCAGATCGACTTTGGCGCCGTCCAGCGAGTCCGGGGCCTCGGTAGTGGTCTCGATCTGCTCGGCGCCGGTGGTCTCGGAGGCAGTCACGGTGACTTCCTCACCGGGGCTGGTGGCCGGGGCCGCGACGGGTGGGACGAGGGCCAGCGGCGGCCGGTCGCCGGTCGTGCGGGGAGCCAGGGCCCGGTAGCCGTCCACGATGGCCGCGACGCGCTCGAACGCGTCATCTCCGACGACTTCACGAAGGGTGTCGAGCGTGCCGGGGTCGTCCAGGTTGGCCTCGATCACGTCGCGGATCTCGTTGTCGCTAAACGAGACGCCGCACCGGCATCCCTTTCTGTCCTCCGGCGTCGGCTTGGCGAGGATCAGGCCCACGCCCCGGTCACCGTTGACCATGCGGGCGAACTCGCGGGCCGCCTCCTTAGCGCCTCCGCGCCGCTCTCCCGCGACCGCCGCGACGAACGCGGCTTCGGCCTGACGTAGCGCCTCATGTACGCCTGTATGACCCATCTCCGCTACCCGTAGGATCGCGCCGACGGCGGTCAGCATGGCGTCGTGCCGCGACCCGGCGGTGGTGGCCGCCAGCGCGGCGTCCAGCTTGGACCTCATCGCCTTGCACGGCTCGCCGTCCGGTAGGGCAGCCCAAAACGCGGAGTGCTCACCATCCACAAGGGACCGAGCCTGCTCGGCTTCCCTGCCCTCGCGCAGGTACTCCACCAGCGCGGCGGGCAGCTCGGGCAGATCCTCGGGCCTCGGGATCGCGTCCAGGGTGGTGATCTCGCGGCCGTCCGGGGCAAATAGGCGGACGACATTGCCGCCGTCGTCGTCGTTGCGACTTGGGGCCGTCACGCAGTACCGGTGATGCCGCTGGATCAGCTCCACGTCACCCTCGGCGGTGCGCAGGCGAACGCCTTCGGGGACGCGGTAGAGGCACTTGCCGGACGGGTCGTTCAGGCCGCGCGAGGTCACGCGGTACGTGGGCGGGAACCGGACGCCCGCCTCGGCCTCCCAGCGCGCCAGAGTCTGGTCGCCGATCTTCTGCTTGCCGCCCTTGGCGTAAGCATCCACATCGACACCGACGACCCCTGCGGGCATCCGTAGGGCGATGTTCCCGGCAGGCCGGTCCTCTGCCCAGGCGAACAGGTCCGCGAAGGATGCGCGCACGCCGTTGTAGCCGGTAAAGCCCTTCGGGGGCGGGGTCTTCTTCCCGTCGGGCAGGATCAGGACGTCCCAGCCCCGCGCGTAATAGCCCGCGTAGGCGGACTCGAAGGGGCGGGCGGGGTCGAACCGGACGCGTTGTTCCTGGTCAGGAGCTTGCGCTAGCATCGAGGTATCCATTCCGGAACGCCTCGGGGGATGGCAAGCCTCGATGACGACGGCTAGACTTCCTTTCGAGACGTTCCCGCTCAGGTTCGTTCTCGGTCCGCCCCCGCCCAGCGCGCCAACGTTGGGAACACCGGGGGCGGATTTGCGTTTTTCAATCAGACGGCGTTGTCGCCATCGATTTCGGCCAGTAGTTCGCGGACGCGAGCGGCGCGGGCATACGCTGCCGCGCGCATCGGCCGCGTCGCCTCTCGCCGCTGCTCGCCGTCGAGACGCCCCCAGCGCGCAGCATTTGCGACACGGCGCGCAGAGGCGATCTGCTCGGGGCTGGAGCGTCGCGTATAGGTCTTCGCCACGACTTTTCCTTTCGACTGGATAATCGAAAGCTACACGCCACGAACACCTTCCACAAGCTCCCGACCTGCGGAAATAGGTTAGCCGCTCTCGCTGCGGCTAATCATTCCCCAATTGATTAGCCGGTCTCATCCCGGCGCGAAAATTCTGACCAGCGGAAATAGAAAAGCCCCGCCGGAAAGTCCGGCGGGACCTCTCGGGCTGGCCTACCAGGGCTGCCGGGCGACCTCCAGTCCGGCGCCTTCGAGCTGCGCCCAGCCGGCCAACAGCGCCGCCGCACCGCGCGCGACCGAAACCGGCAAGGCCATCGCAGTCCCGGCGAACCGCTCCTCGACGGCGCCCGCCGCGACGATCGCGCTGGTGAGCTTCACCGGCTTCGCTCCGGGTGCCACGACCACGAGCACGTCGCCGTTCTCGACGACGGCGAACTCCCAGCGGCCACGCAGTCCCCGGGCGATACGCCACGCCTCGCGCGCCGCCTCGTCGCGAGCCCGCGTCACCGCGACCACCACCCGCGACGAGTCGACGGTTCGGCGCTTGAGTCGGGGGACTCACTGTCCATTGTGGACAGTTCACGCAGAAGTGCCGCACGCCGCTCGGCACGAGCCAGCTCGTTCACGGTCGCCGCGCGCTGCGCGGCGGCACCATCGGCGGCGGCTCGTTCCAACTCTGCGCGCCGCGCGAGCGCGCGCTGCCGCAGGATCTCGGCGATGCGAGCGAGATCGACGCTGCCGAGGTCGATGCCCAGCTGCTGACGCAGCTCCGAGGCGTTCACGAGGTACGCGCCAACGGCGCGACTGTCCAGCGCGTCGGTGACCCGGACCACCCTTGCGGGTACGAGCGGCACTGTCGGGACGCCCACCTCAACAGCGCCGAAAGCCACCCGCACCGCGCCGTCGGCGTCCACGGCGAACGCGGCCCGCGCGCCGAGGGCATCGGCAACGACCTCCTCGACCGCCACGCGCCGCGCGCCTGGGTTGGTGGCGGCGATCATCGCGGCGATCTCGAGATCAGGCCGGGTTGCGGTGTCCGCCACGTACATCACGCCGCCCCCTTCGCGGAGCGAGAAGCGCGAGCGCGCCGCACCTGAGCTGAGCGCAGAGCCATCCGCCGAAAGTGCGCCTGGCGCGCGTGCTCAGCCCGCCGCGCGCGCTCGGCAGGAGCGAGCGTGCCGTCTGGGTCGACCTCGCGCTCGAAGCGCTCGGTCGCGGCGCGTCGTGCAGCGGCAGTTCGCGCGGTCGGGTCAGTAGTTCGCGCCCACGACGCGTGGGCGGCAAGAGAAGCCCGAAGCGATGATTCAGAACAGTAAGAAATTCGCACGCGTCATCCCTTCATTCGCAGATAAAGATTGTCGACCAATATCGCCATCAGGGTCCGCAAATTGGGTAACGAGCGGACGGACACAGGCTAATTAACGCTGTGCCGCAAAGCAAGCAACGAGGTTTTATAAGCCAGGACAACCGCGGCTAATCAAATGCATTGACTAGCCAGCACCAGAACGGCTCAACTATTAGAAAATGCAGCTCAGCAACTCGCGCACAAAGATCGACGCCCGGAAGCGATCTGCGCGACATTCATCGAAAACACTCGAATGGACTAGAGCCGGTCGCCGAGGCGTAGGCGCTTGTGCGCGGCGCGGGCACGTTCCTCGGCTGCGCTCGCGCCGTACCGCGAGAGCATCGCTTCGCTGGACCAGCCCGCGAGACGCATCAAATCCCTCTCCTGCCCGCCAGCAGCAAGCCAGCTGTGGGCCCACGTGTGCCGAAAGCGGTGTGCGTGCACGCCTTCAACTCCGACTTCCCGGGCGCGCTGCTCAAGGCGGTCAGCGAGGCCGTCGGCTGTCATGCCGCCCCGCTGCCCAAGCCACAATTTTGGCGAATCTGCGTGCGGATGCTGCCGTCGCGCCCGAAGGTACCGATCGAGCGCGCGCGAAGTCTTCGCACCGAACGGCACGACGCGGGGCCGCCGCCCCTTGCCGAGGATGTGGATCACTTCGTGGTCGTCAAGATCTAGATCCTCAAGGCCAATCCCCGCGCACTCCGAGATCCGGATTCCGCAATCGAAGAGAACGCGGATGATCGCGTGGTCGCGACGACTAGCGAAGTCAGCTCCGCCGGTCGCCTTCAGCAACCGTGCGACCTCGTCGTCGGTCAAAACAGGGACGAGCGCGGCAGTGGCCTGCGGCTGTTCCAGTCCTTGCATTGGATCAGCAGGGATCTCGCCCTCTGCGGCCAGCCACCGCGTGAAGCGGCGGAGGCCCTTGAATCGGGTGAGAACCGTCTGCGGACTTTGCTCGTCCCGCAACGATTCCAGCCAACCGACGACAGCATGCTTCGTCAGCGCGTCCACGTCAGGACGGCGCCCCTGCTGCTCCAGCCACTCGCAGAAAAACCGGATCGCCTGGCCGTAAATGATCAACGTGCGTTCAGCCTTGTTGGCAGCCCGCAGCTCACGCCGGAAGGACGCAGCAAGATCAAGAAGAAGCTCCGCCATCCTCCTAGGTTATCCGGTCAGTGACCGCTATGCTAGATCTTGCAGAAGGGAAAGAGGCACTGTTTTCCCAGCTCTACGGGCGTTTGCGGCTCGGCTGCACGCGCTTGGGCTCGCCGGGCATCTTGGGGTAGTCGGGCGGGTACGGCATCTCCCCCTGCCCAGCACGGGCGTCGCGCGAGTACCACTCCAACGCCGTCTCGATGCCGAACGCCTGGTCGTCGATGGCCGCGTGCGCGTCCCCGCGTGAAGCCAGAATCCCGGGCACCGTCAGCACGTCGAAGTCGTTGGGGTCCACAGTGGACAGATCGTCCCAGTGCAGCGGCATGGACACCGTCGCGCGCGGCGTCCCGCGAACCGACCACGCGGAAGCCACCGTCCGGTCCCGCGCCGCCTGGTTGAAGTCGAGGAACACGCGTTCACCGCGCTCCTCCTTCCACCACGACACGGTCGCCTGCTCCGGCATCCGCCGCTCGACCTCGCGCGCGATCGCGATCACCGCGTGCCGGACGTCGATGAAGTCCCACTCCGGCCGAATCCGCACCAGCACGTGGATCCCGCGCCCGCCGGAGGTCTTGGGGTAGCCGGTCAGCCCGGCGTCGGCGAGCACCTCGCGCAGCACTCCGGCGACCCGGACGGCATCGGCGAAGTCGGTGCCGGGCTGCGGGTCGAGGTCGATCCGCAGCTCGTCGGGGTGGTCCACGTGCGGCCTGCGCACCGGCCACGGGTGGAAGTCGAAGGTGCCCAGGTTCGCCGCCCACGCGATCACCGCGGGCTCGGTCGGGCAGACCTCGTCGGCGGGCCGCCCCGAGGGGAAGGTGATCCGCACGGTCTCCACCCACTCGGGCGCGCCCTTGGGAATCCGCTTGGCGTAGAAGGATTCCCCGGTCACACCGTCCAGGAAGCGCTTCAAGGTCGTCGGCCGGTCGCGCAGCACCTTCAGCAGCGGGTCCGCCACCGCGATGTAGTACTCGACGACCTGGCGCTTGGTGATCCCGCGCTCGGGGAAGTACATCTTGTCCGGGCTGGACACCCGCACCGCTCGTTCGCCTACCTGCGTCTCCCACGGCTGCTGCTTGGCCACCGGGCGATGGTAAGCACCAGCACCGACATCAGCACTTCACCGGACCCGCGACAACCCGGCCGAGCCACGCCGTGGCCGCGCGCTGGAACTCCGGCGCCTTCGGGCTGAGCGCCATCGCGTGCCCGGCGCCGGGCAGCACGTAGCCCTCCACGCACGGCGCCGCCGGGTAGAACGGCTTCTCGGCCGCCGCGAGAGCCAGGCAGTTCACCCCGCACATGAACTTGTCGGAGCCGCCGAGCGCGGTCAGCACGGGCACCTTCACCTGAGCGGACAGCGGGCCGACGATCGCCAGGCCCACCGCGTCGACGGCCTCGGTCGGCAGGACGACGTCCTTGGTCGTCTCCTCCAGCTTCACGACCTCGGGGTCGACCGCGCCGGGCTCGTGGAAGAGCTGGCCGCGCGCGCCGGGCTTGGTGGTCAGGTAGGTCGGGTCGTAGCCGCGCGGGCCGAGCACGGCGTCCTTCGCCGCGGGCACCAGTCCGGCCACGAACTCAGCGATGGCAAGGGTGTTCGCCTGATGCGCGAGCCCGGTGACGAGCAGCGCGTCCGCCACGTCCGCCGCGCTGATCGCGATCGTGGCACCGAGGGCGTGCCCGGCGAGGACCACGCGGTCGAAGGCGGTCCCGTCGATCTCGGCAGCCCGCAGCGCCCGCACGATCTCGCGCACGCCCGAGGCCTGGATCGGCGTGGTGACCTGCGAACCGAGCGGCCGCGAACTCTCCCCGGCGCCGAGCCGATCGACGACCGCCGTCGCATAACCGGCGGCGTTGAGCGCCTTGCGGAAGGAGTAGACCTCGGGCTTGTGCGGGAAGTCCCAGTACGCGCGGTTGTAGGTGCCCCCGGGGATCAGCACGACGACGGTGTGCGCGAAGTCCGGGCGGCACAGGGTCCCGCTCATCAACGCTTTGCCCAACAGCACCGGGACCGAGCGCTGGAACGGCTGGCAGTGCGGCTCGGCAGCGCCGGCGGGCACGGGGACGAGCAGAGCGACGGCACAGGCGGACAGCAGAGCGACCAGGCGGCGCATGGGGACCTCCCAGGACAGGGAGATTCAGTGTTGGTCCACTGTGGCCGGTGCGCTCGGCGAAGCGGCCGTCACCACCCACTCAGCCCAAGAACGCACGTTCCGGCAGGTCAAGGTAGGTCAACAGCTGGTCGCGGACGCGGTGCAGGTGCACCCGCATCGTCTCGGCGGCCAGCTCCGGGTCGCCCGCCTCGATCGCCTCGACGAGCCGGTCGTGATCGTCCAGCGAGGCCGAGGAGTGCGCCGGGTCCACCGGGGTCGTGGTGCGCAGCAGGATCACCTGCTGCTGCACGAGGTGGACCTGCGAGGTGATCAACGGACTGCGCGCGGCCTGGAGCAGCCCGCCGTGGAAGTCCAGATCGAGCCGGTAGGGGAAGCGCCGCCCGGACTCGAAGCCCGCACGGGCGTTGGCGCTGCGCCTGCGCAGCTCCCGCACGTCGGCTTCAGTGCGCCGCAGCGCCGCGAACCTCGACGCCTCGCCCTCCAGCGCGACGCGCAGTTCGAAGAGCGCGTGCACCTGCTCGGCGTCCGCCTTGGGCACGTAGGCGCCGCGGTTGGTCCGCAGCACCAGCAGTCCCTCGCTCGTCAGGTGCCGGATCGCCTCGCGGACGGGGCCGCGGCTGATGCCGAAGCGGGTGGCCAGCTCGACCTCGTTGACCCGGGCGCCCGGCGGGATCTCACCGGTGAGCACCAACTCGCGCAGGACCTGGAGCGTGCGCTCGGCGAGGCTGACGTGCACCGGGCTGGCCTCATTGGTCACCTTGGGCGCTCCGCTCCTGGCCGACCCGACAATTGTTGACAGTTCAACCCGCGCCCTTCGCGGTGTCAAGCTTCCGGCGGACGCGGCCCGCTACCGTGGCAGCATGCGCCGCGAGGAGCACGGTGACCGCGCTCGTGACAGGGACAAGGACAGTGGTGGGGACGGGGACAAGGACGGGGCCCCCGCCCAGCCGCCGGGGCGCTTCGGCGACGACCTGGTCGGGCTCGACCCCGACGACCCGGAGGCGCAGGCCTTCGCCGCGCACCTGGACCGCGTCGAGTCGGTGCCCAAGCCGTACACCGTCGAGGGCTACCTGACGCAGTTCGGCGACTTCGCCGAGGCCGCGAACCGGCGCGAGGGCCACCGCAGGCTCTCCGCGGTCGTCATCAGCTGGACGGTGATCCTGGCGCTGGCGAGCGCGGCGGTCGTCGCGTTGATCACCCTCGTCGACGTGCTGGGACTCCTCTGAGCCGGAACGGGGTTACCGTGGCGTCATGGAGCGCCCCGAGGTGGTCAAGTCCGAGCAGGAGTGGCGGGAGCAGCTGACTGCCGCCGAGTACGCGGTGCTGCGCCAGGCGGGCACCGAACCCGCGTGGCGCGGCGAGTACACCGACACCAAGACCCAGGGCGTCTACGACTGCCGGGCCTGTGGCGCCGAGCTGTTCCGCAGTGAGACCAAGTTCGAGTCGCACTGCGGGTGGCCGTCGTTCTTCTCCCCGCTCGCCGGGGACCGGGTGATCCTGCGCGAGGACCGGACCATGGGCATGGTCCGCGTGGAGGTACTGTGCGCCCGGTGCCACAGCCACCTCGGGCACGTTTTCGAGGGCGAGGGCTTCGCGACGCCGACCGACCAGCGCTACTGCATCAACTCGATCAGCCTGCGCTTGGTGCCGGACGAGAGCTGAAGCAAGCTCAAGAGTGCCCTAAAGCTCTCCTAAGCTTTGCTCAAAAGACTTTGACCTGGTGTGACCCAGCTCCCACGATATGGCTTCCTTCGCGTGGTTGGAGGATGCGATGAACGAACCGTGGGGCATCTCCGGGCCGGGTTTCCTAGCGCTGTACGGCACCGCGCTCGCGATCACCCTCCTCTGGGCGCTGCTGGCCCGCGGCCGCGCGCGCCGGGCGAAGGACTGGGCGAGCGCGCCGCTGGGGCTGGACGAGGTCGCGTACCTGACCGGCGCCGAGGACCGCGTCGTCGAACTGTCCGCCTCCCGCCTGCTGCTGGCGGGCAAACTGCACACCTCGCGCACGACGGGCGGGGTGAAGGCGGCGAAGGACGCGACCTCCGAGCACCCGGTCGACAAGGCCGTGCTCAACGCGACCTCGCGCACCGCGGCGCCGATCGGGCGGTTGAATCGCACGCTGCACAGCCACAAGAGCGTCCGTGCGGTGCGGGAGCGCCTCGTCAAGGCCGGTCTCGTCACCGACGCGCCCGCCACGGCACGCGCACGCGCCGGTGTCGTCCCGATGATCGTGCTGGGCGTGATCGGCGTGGTGCGCCTCTTCACCGGGATCGCGGGCGGCTACCCCGTCGGCTACCTCGCCACGCTGCTCGCGCTGACGACGCTGTTCGTCGTGGTGCTGCGCGCGTGGAAGCTGCCCCCGCTGACCTCGGCGGGCAAGCGGCTGGCCGACGCCGCGTACAGCTACGTCGAGCAGCCAGGGACGGTGGTCGACGTGCCAGGACTGGACACGGCGGCGCTGCGCGATCCCCGGCTCGGCAGGGTCGCGGTGCGCGGGTTCGACGCCCACCCCGACCTGGAAGTCAGAACTGCCTCGATCAAGGGTGAACCGAACGGCGGTTCGCAACGTCTGACCCGCCGTGGACGCAACCGTTCCTCCGGCTACACCGACCACAGCTCGTACGCGGCGGGTGGCGCCGTGTTCGTGGCGGGTGGCGGGAGCAGCTGTGGCAGCAGCTCCGGAGGCGGCGGGGGCGGTTGTGGTGGCGGGGGCGGCTGCGGTGGAGGCGGAGGCGGGTGAGCTCGATGTCCCCTGCTGGGGGTGGATATCGGGTGGCACTCGCCCACTGACTCGACCGCGGTCGTACTGAGCACGCGCCCCACTCGTGGGAAGACCACGAGTGGGGCGCTGTGTCCACTGAGGAAGCTGGGGGCGGAGCATGAGCACGTTTTTCGTTGTCGCGTACGGTTCTTCCTTGCTCGGTCTGATCTTCCTGACGGCGTGGGCACGCCGACCCGCGCCCGCGAAGTCCACTGTGGACATTGAGCTGAGCTGCTTCGACGTCGCCTATCTGCGGGGCGGTCAGCAGCGCGTCGCCGAGGCCGCGATCGCTCGGCTGCTGCACGACGGGCAACTCCGCACGACCAGGCTCGGCGGCCTCGTGCGCGTGGAAAACGCCCTGGGGGACAACGAGATCGAAGAGGCAGTGCTGGCAGCGGCTCCGCTGAGCAGCGCTGTGACGGTCTCCGCGTTCACCACGCGGGTGCTCAAGCGCGATGCGGTGCTCTTCTCGGCGGAAGAGCTGATCACGAGCGGCCTGGCGATCAGCGAGCGGGACCGGACGAAGCTGCGCCGCGCAGGTCTTCCCCTGTTCGCCTTCGCCGCGCTCGGCGTGGTCGCCGTACTCCTCCAGCCATGGCTGCTCGTCGTCTCGATCCCGCTGGCAGCGCTACCGATCGGCATCTTCGTGCTGGCCTGCCGTCCGCTCGGCACGGCGACCGCCCTCGGAGCGCGGCGCGCCCAGGAAGCGGGCTCCGCGCTGACCCACCCGGCGGCTGGTCCTGTTGCTCTGCAAGGATTCCAGCACTTCCCGGACGAGACCCTGCGGCAGTACGCGCAGGAGCTGCGTCCGGCCAAGGTGCCGCACCTGCCCGATCGCCCGAAGGGGCGGGGCAAGCAGTCGGGTCGCGACACCCACACGTGCTCGACCGGTCACGGCGGCGGGAGCTACTCCGCCTGCACCGGCGGTGGAGGGGGGTACTGATGGACGCCATGCTGTGGTCGACAGTCCTGGTCGGATCGCTCGGCTGGGCCTTCCTGACCCGCTTCCTGATCCAGATCCGTTCGACCAGCCAGTACGCGCAACGGGTGCTGACGCCGACGGATCTGGCCTACCTCGCGGGCGGTCCGCGTCGGGTGGTCGAGGTGTGCGTGGTTCGCCTGCACGAGGTCAACGCGCTGAGGCTGCCCAGGACGACCGGACAGTTCAAGTCGATCTCAGGATCGCTCTGGGCCGACCCGGTCGAAGAGCTGGTGCTCGACCGCTCGAAGAGCGCGATCTCCTTGCGGGGGCTGAGCAACTGGATCTACCGCTCCGACAAGGTGAAGGCGGTCCGCGACCGCCTCGTCGAGGAAGGGCTCGCCAACGGCCCCGCCCAGTCGGCGCGAGCGCGCCGGGCCGTCTACCCCGCGATCGTGGTGCACCTGCTCGCGTTCGTCATGCTGTTCCTCGGCGAGACCGACCTGATCTTCCTGCCGTTCTTCGGCCTGGCGATGTCGATGATCCTGCTGTCGTGGAAGCTGCCGCTGCGAACCTCCGCCGGTAAGCGCGCGTTGCACTCCAGCCCCGCCGTCGAGCCGCTGACCGTCAACGCCGTGATCTACGGCGGCATCGGAGCGCATCCGGTCGTCGAGACGCGGCGCGCGATCCGCAAGGGCTCCGTGCCGTCGACGGAGTCCGGCGCCGGTCTCGTCTCCTCCACGTGCGCCGTCGCCGGTGGATACTCCTGCGGTAGCTCCTGCGGGAGCTCTTCATCGTCGTCGTGCGGGAGCTCGTCGTCCTCCTGCGGGAGTTCGTCCTCGTCCTGCGGCGGCGGTGGCGGCGGTTGTGGTGGCGGAGGAGGCGGTTCGTGAGCACGATCCCGGAGCTCGGCGTCGGCATCGGTTGGCGCGAGGAGATCGACCTGACCGTGGAGCGACTGCCCGGCGTGGACTTCGTCGAGGTCGTCGCGGAGAACCTGCACGCGCACGACCTGCCCGAATCCCTTCGGCTGCTGCGCGAACGCGGCACTCCGGTGATCCCGCACGCGGTGTCGCTGTCGCTCGGCGGGGCCGACCCGTTGGAGATGTCCAGGGTCGAACACCTCGGCGCGATCGCCGACATCGTCGGAGCGCCGCTGGTCAGCGACCACGTGGCCTTCGTCCGCGCGGGCGGCCTGGAGGCCGGGCACCTGATGCCCGTCCCGCGCACCCGCGACGCGCTCGAGGTGTTGTGCGCCAACGTGAAGCAGGCCCAGGCGGCGTTGAGCGTCCCGCTCGCGCTGGAGAACGTCGCCGCGCTCCTGGAGTGGCCGGGCGCCGACCTCACCGAGGGCGAGTTCCTGGCCGAACTCGTCGAGCGCACCGACTGCTGGCTGCTCATCGACGTGGCCAACCTGCACGCCAACTCCCTCAACCTCGGCACCGACGCGCAGGCCTTCCTCGACGTGATCCCCTTGGAGCGCTTGGCGTACGTGCACGTGGCCGGCGGAGCTGACGAGCACGGCGTCTACCACGACACGCACGCCCACGCCGTGCCCGCGCCCGTCCTGGAGCTGCTCGGCGAACTGTGCTCGCGCGTGCGCCCGCCCGGCGTGCTGCTCGAACGCGACGACGCCTACCCCACCGACGCCGAGCTGTCCGGAGAACTCGCCAGCATCCGCGCCGTCGTCGAGGCCTCCCGATGACTCCCGCTCACTCCCCCGGCTCCCCTGGCTCCCCTCGTGAGCGCGTCGCGCTGGCCCAGGCCGAACTCCTGCGCGCACTCGTGGCCGACGGCACCGCCCCCTCCGGCTTCGACCCCGACCGCCTGGCCCTCCAGTCACGATCACTGCTCGCCAAGCGAACCCGCGTCATGGCCGCCGTCCGCCCCGACCTGGCCGAGGCCCTCGGCGAGCGCTTCCGCGACCTCTTCCACCTGTACGCCAAGGAAAACCCGCGCCCCACCGGCACCGGCTACCGCGCCGACTCCGAGTCCTTCACCACCTGGCTCCACACCCACCACCACCTCCCCCGCACCCCCCGCCGCCCCCGCTGGCGCTGGCCCTTCTCCACCCCCCGCACCCCTTAAGCCCTGAACGACCCCTTCAGGTCCTCCACCGCACCAAACGACCCGTCCAGGGCCCCCAGTGCACCAAACGACCCGTTCAGTGCCCCCAACGCACCAAACGACCCGTTCAGCGCGCTCAACGCACCAAACGGGTCGTTCAGGGCTCCCCACCACGCGCGCCAATGACCCGTTCATGTGGTTGAGCGCGCTGAATGACTCATTGAGGTACTTCAGCGTCCTCAATAAGTCATTCAGCTACTTACAACGGACCAAACGCGGCATTGGTGGCGGGCGGAGTGCCGCGGTCGGCCGAAGGGGTGCGTCAGCCGAAGGGATGCGTCAGCGGCGGGGGTGGGTGAGCGGCGTGAAGGCGAGGCCGGTGACGAAGGGGGTCACACGGCGCGCGGCGACGAGGCGCAGGCCGGCGGCGGTGGCGGCGCGCTCCCACTCGGTGCGCGGGGGCAGGCGCCACGCGACGGGGCCGAAGACGGCGGTCGTGGCGGGGCCGCGGTGCTGTTCCACCAACACGATCCGGCCGTCCTCGCGCAGCGTCCGGCGGGCCTGCTCGAAGAAGCGCTCACGATCGGCGGGCTCGGGCAGGTCATCGGCGGCGAACACGACGAGCACCGCGTCGAGTCCTTTGTGGACAGTCCACTCGCGCTCGGACTCCGGTGGCACGACGGTGACGTGGGCGCTGCCGGTGACCTCGCGCAGCTCGGGGCCGAACTCCATGTCGCGTGGCGCGACGACGAGATAACGCCGCAGCCGCAAGGGAAGCAGCTCGGACAGCCACCGCCAGCGCCGCAGCTCCGACGCCTCGTGGACCCACCAGGACGCGACCAGCCCGGCCGCGCCGAACCAGCAGAAAACCACGCTCAGCACCCATAACAGCACGCGCGGCAGGGCGCGGCGGCTGCGACGGGCGCACCATCCCGTCAGGGCGGCGAGGGCCAGCCCGACGACGGGCACACGTTGGAGCGGGGAGCGCTTCACCGTCAGGGCAGGTTGCGGACGAGCTCCTGCACCGGCGTCCGGGTGCCGGTGTAGAACGGGATCTCCTCGCGCACGTGGCGGCGAGCCTCGGTGGACCGCATGTGCCACATCAGGTCGACGATGCGGTGCAGCTCGTCCGCCTCGAAAGCCAAGATCCACTCGTAGTCGCCGAGCGCGAAGGACGCAACGGTGTTCGCGCGGACGTCCGGGTAGTCGCGGGCGGCCTTGCCGTGGTCGGCGAGCATCTTGCGGCGGTCCTCGTCCGGCAGCAGGTACCAGTCGTAGGAGCGGACGAACGGGTACACGCACACGTAGCGACGCGGGTCCTCACCGGCGAGGAAGGCCGGGATGTGGCTCTTGTTGAACTCCGCGGGGCGGTGCAGCGCCACGTTGCTCCACACCGGCTTGGCGACGCGCCCGACCATGGTGCGGCGGAAGTCGGTGTAAGCGGCCTGGAGCGGCTCGATCTCCTCGGCGTGCCACCAGATCATGAAGTCCGCGTCGGCGCGCAGGCCCGCGAGGTCGTAGACGCCGCGCACCACCACGTCGCCCTTGTCCTCCAGGGCCTCGAAGAAGTGCTGCGCTTCCTCGGCTGCCTTCTCGTGACCTGACAGCTGCCCGGCCGGGAAGGAGAACACCGACCACATCGTGTAGCGAATCGTGTTGTTCAGCTCGTTGTAGTTCAGGCGCGCCATGCATCCATGGTCGCACCGGCCCGGAGGTGCTCCACCACCCGGGTCGCGGCTTGCCTGCCGGTGAGCACGCACGCGGGCACACCCACCCCCGCCAGCGCGGCCCCGGCCACCGCCAAGCCGGGCAGCTCGGCCACCGCGCGACGGATCTCCGCGACCGCGCCCAGGTGCCCGACGCCGTACTGGGGCAGCCCGCCGCCCCACCGCTGGACCACCACGTCGACCGGCTTCACCGTGACGCCGGACAGCTCGGCAAGATCGGCGAGCACCGCTGTGACCAGCTCGGAGTCCTCCCGTTGCAAGGTCTCGACCTCGCCGTAGCGCCCGACCGAGGCCCGCAGGAGCACCGCCTCGCCCGCGAGGTGCGACCACTTGCGGCTGGAGTACGTGAACGCCTTCGCGGTGAAGGGCGTGCCGTCGGAGTGCCGCTCCCCCAGCGCGATCAGGTTCCCGGAGGTCTGCGGCAGCTCGGTGCCCGGCGGCAGCGCGAGCGAGATCACCGCCATGGACGCGACGTCGATCCGCGCGAAGGCCGCTGCGGCTCCAGGCGAGATGGGCTCGAACAGCTTGCGCGCGGCAGGGCTCGGCACCGCGACCACCACCGCGTCGAACTCGAAGAACTCCGGCGAAGGCGCGGGGCCGGTCTCCACGCGCCAGCCGGTCGGAGTGCGGTGCAGCGCGCGCACAGTCGTGCGGTCGCGGAGCTCAGCGCCGGCGTGCGCGGCAAGCGCATCGGTCAGCCCGCCAAGTCCGCCGCTCAGCGTGCCGAACACCGGCGGACGCGTCGTCCCTGGCGCGGGCGGAGGTCCGACGGCGGCGTTCGCCGCGGCGGTCAGCGAGGTCGCTCCCCGGTCGAGCGCGTCGGCGAGCGGCGTCATCGTCGCCCGCACACCAAGATCGTCAGCGCGGCCCGCGTAGACCCCGCCGAGCAGGGGCTCGACCAGCCGCTGGACGACCTCGCGCCCGAACCGCTCGGACAACAACCGCCCCACGGACGCGTCCCCGTCACCCCACTCCACCGGCGGCAGCTCGGCCTCGGCGGCGGCCAGGGCGGCTCCTTCGGCCGAGAGCACCGAAGACAGCTTCGCCGGATCAGCCGGTACGCCGAGGAACGTCCTTGGCGGGAGCCCGACCGTTCGGCCACCGGCGTGCACAGCGGGCGCGACACCGGTCGTCGGGTGCACCAGCTCCGCGCCGAGCGCCAGCTCCGCGACCAGGTCGAACGCCTCCGGTCGACGGCTCACGAAAGCCTCGGCGCCGACGTCGACGCGACGCCCAGCCAGCTCCACCGTGCGCAGCTTGCCGCCGACGCGGTCAGCCTGCTCGAACACGGTGATCGACACCGCGTCGCCGAGCTGGCGCCGCACCTCGTAGGCGGCGGTCAGCCCCGCAACGCCACCTCCGACAACCCCGACGCGCATCTGCGGCCTACAGCGAGTGGATCAGCTCGACGACCCGGGTGATCACCGTGGGGTCGGTGTCCGGCAGCACGCCGTGGCCCAGGTTGAAGATGTGCCCGCGCGCCGCCTTGCCCTCGGCGTGGATGCGGCGGACCTCGCGCTCCAGCGCGTCCCACTCGGCGGTGAGCAGCGCGGGGTCGAGGTTGCCCTGCACGATCGGAGCCGGCTGCTCCGGCGCGGCGGCGACCAGGCGGCGGACCGCCTCGTCGAGCGGGATGCGCCAGTCGACACCGACCACGTCGGCCCCGGCCTCGCGCATCGCGGGCAGCAGCTCGCCGGTGCCCACGCCGAAGTGCACGCGCGGCACGCCCGCGTCGACCAGCTCGCTGAGCACGCGCTTCGAGTGCGGCAGCACGAACTCGCGGTAGTCCCGCTCCGACAGCGCGCCCGCCCACGAGTCGAACAGCTGCACCGCGTCCACCCCGGCGTCCAGCTGCGCGCGCAGGAAGGTCGCCGCGATGTCCGCCAGCGCGCCCAGCAGCGCGTGCCAGGTCTCGGGGTCGGAGTGCATCAGGGCCTTGGTGCGCTCGTGGTTGCGGCTCGGCCCGCCCTCGATGAGGTAGGAGGCCAGCGTGAACGGCGCGC
Source organism: Allokutzneria multivorans (assembly GCF_039537405.1). NCBI lineage: Bacteria > Bacillati > Actinomycetota > Actinomycetes > Pseudonocardiales > Pseudonocardiaceae > Allokutzneria > Allokutzneria multivorans. The sequence goes on from NZ_BAABAL010000019.1 coordinate 101,364, forward strand.
CGGAGAAGCCGATCAACGGCGTCTCGCCCAGCTCGGCGGTCAGCAGGCGCACCGCGTCCGCGACCGGCGCGACCTGGTCGAGCGCGAGCTTCGGCAGCGCCGCGACGTCGGCGACCGTGCGCACCGGGTCAGCCACGACCGGGCCGACCCCGGCGACGATCTCCACGCCGATGCCCGCAGCCGCGAGCGGCACAACGATGTCGCTGAACAGGATCGCCGCGTCGACGCCGTGCCTGCGGATCGGCTGCATGGTGATCTCGCAGACCAGGTCCGGCGTCATGCACGCCTCCAGCATCGCGGTGCCCTTGCGGACCTCGCGGTACTCCGGGAGTGAGCGGCCGGCCTGGCGCATGAACCAGACGGGCGTGTGCGCCGGCGCGCCGCCACGCGCGGCGACCAGGAGTGGGGCCTGGGAAAGGTCTCGGCGGGCGGAGACCGCACTGGGAGTTGTCATCGCCCCGTTATGGTCCCACGCCCGGTCCCCGGCGTGGCCTACGGCCGTCGTGCTCGCTCTCGCCCTAGAGTCGATCTCGTGACCGGGATATCGGCGGAGCCCGAGGTTTTCCGGGAGGCGGTGGCCGCACTGCGGTCGGTGCAGCCGCGGCCCGAGATGGACGTCAGCGAGGTCAAGGCGCCGCAACGCCTGGCTCCCTGGGCGTACGCGCTCAGCGCCGAGGTGGACGGTCCCGCTGGCGAGCTGGCGACCGGCAGGCTGGTGCTGCTGCACGACCCCGACGGCGCCCAGGCGTGGGACGGGGTCCTCCGGCTCGTGGTGCTGGTCCGCGCGGAGCTCGACACCGAGCTCGCGGGCGATCCCCTGCTCCCCGAAGTCGGCTGGTCCTGGCTGACCGACGCCCTGGAGACCTCCGGCGCGGAGTGGACCGCGCTCGGCGGCACGGTCACCCAGACCTCCTCCGCCCGCTTCGGCGACATCGCCGGGCCCACGCACACCCACGACCTGGAGCTGCGCGGTTCGTGGACCGCGCTCGACACCCGCCTGGCCTCCCACGGCCAAGCCTTCTGCGAGCTCCTCGCCAGCGCCGCCGGCCTCCCCCCAGCAGGCGTGACCCTCTTCGGCCAACGCAAGGCCAACTGCTGACCCGCCCTCAAGCCCCTCAAGCCCCGAACGACCCCTTCAGGTCCTCCACCGCACCAAACGACCCGTTCAGCGCCCCCAGTGCACCAAACGACCCGTTCAGGGCTCCTAACGCACCAAACGACCCGTTCAGCGCGCTCAACGCACCAAACGGGTCGTTCAGGGCTCCCCACCACGCGCGCCAATGACCCGTTCATGTGGTTGAGGGTGCTGAATGAGTCATTGAGGGCGCTCAAGTACCTCAATGAGTCATTCAGCTCCTTCAACGGACTGAACGGGGCATTGGCGGGGCGGTGGGTCAGAGCTTGGCGGCGATGTGTTCGGCGTCGCGGAGGACGCGGAGGGCGTTGCCGGAGGTGAGCTTGGCGCAGTCCTGGGTGCTCCAGCCGCGTTCGAGCAGTGCGGCGATCAGTGCCGGGTAACCGGAAACGTCCTCAAGGCCGACGGGCAGTTCGCTGACGCCGTCGTAGTCGCCACCGAGACCGATGTGGTCGATGCCAGCGACCTCGCGGGCGTGCTCGACGTGCTTGACGATCGTGTCGATGGTGACCTCGGGCCGGGGCACGCGGGCAGCGCGCGAGCGCAGGCCGGACGCCCAGACCGCGTCGTCGGCCGGGTCCTGTCCCGCCGCCGACAGCTCCTCGCGCAGGGCGTCGTCCCAGGCGGCCCGCTCCTCGGAGACGAACTTCGGCACGAAGGTCACCATGCAGAGGCCGCCGTTGCCCGCGAGCCGGGACAGCACGTCGTCGGGCACGTTGCGCACGTGGTCGGCGACCGCGCGGCAGGAGGAGTGGCTGAAGATCACCGGGGCGACCGAGGTGTCCAGGGCGTCGCGCATGGTCGACGGCGCCACGTGGGAGAGGTCGACGAGCATGCCGAGGCGGTTCATCTCGCGGACCACCTCGCGGCCGAAGTCGCTCAGCCCGCCCACCGCGGGCTCGTCGGTGGCCGAGTCGGCCCACGGGACGTTGTCGTTGTGGGTGAGCGTCATGTAGCGAACGCCCAGGCGGTACAGCGCGCGCAGCGCCCCGAGGGACTCGGCGATGCAGTGCCCGCCCTCCGCGCCGAGAAGGGATGCAACCTTCCCGTCGGCCATCGCCGTCTCCACCTCGTGGGCGGTGAGCGCGAGGCGGAGGTCCTCCGGGTAGCGGCCGGCGAGGTCGTGCACGAGTTCGATCTGTTCCAGCACGGCCGTGACCGCACTGTGACCTGTGTAGCCGCACGGGACGTAGACCGACCAGAACTGCCCGCCGACGCCTCCTCGGCGCAGCCGCACAAGATCAGTGTGAGTCGCGGTCTGCTCCGCCGAGAGGTCCAGGACCGCCGCCGCGGCGATCGTGTCGCCGTCGGCGATCTTGCGCAGGGCCCAGGGGAGATCGTTGTGCCCGTCGAGGACCGGAGCGGCCCGCAGGAGCTCTCTGGACGTGGTCAGGGCCTGCTCTGCTAGCACCACAACTCCTTGTATTCGCTCGATCGCGGCGAGACGTTAACCACCCCCGCCGGGAACCCCCGATCGTGTGATCAGAGTGCAGCAAAGTCACACCCCGATCGGGACAGATACCCAATTGATCGTCCCGCTTACCCTCTCGGGCGGCTACGCTGCCTCCGACGACACCACTTTCGGTGGATCGGTGGCGCGGCCGATCGGTCGAAAGTCCCGGTGCCGGTCGGGGGGCACGACCGACTCCAGGGAGGTAGTGACGTGGCTGCCGTCGGCTTAGGACAGGCCGTTCGTACCACGCCAGCCGGCACCATGCCGGCGAACATGGTCCCGCACCCGCGGGAAGAGCTGTTTTCGGTGCTGGTGGTCGATGACCACCCACTGCTGAGGGAGGCCATCGCGGCCCGACTCATGCAGATGGGAGCCGGCACGGTGCACGAGGCCGCATCGGTGGCCGAGGCGAGGGCGCGCGCTCTCGCCACGGGTCCGTGCGACCTCGCGATCCTCGACCTCGGACTCCCGGACGGGAGTGGCATCGACCTGGTCACGGAGCTCCGTGCCCAGGGCTGGCCTCGAATCGTGGTCCTGGCATCCTCCGACGACCCGTACGCGGTACGGGCCGCCTTCCAGGCAGGCGCACAGGCCTACCTGCTGAAGTCGGCCTCGCCGATGGTGGTCACCGACGGGGTGCGCAGGGTCCTCGAGGGCGGCGTCTACGCCGATCCCAGTGTGGCTCCGGTCCTCGCGGCCGGAACCCGGGTTCCCGGTACGGACAACACGCCGCGGGAACTCTCCGCGCGTGAGGTCGAGGTTCTCCAGCTGGTCGCCGATGGCCGATCGAACAAGGAGATCGGCGAGGCACTCAACCTGTCGGCGCTCACGGTGAAGTCTCACCTGTCGCGGATAGGGCGCAAGCTGGGCACCGGTGACAGAGCACAGATGGTTGCGCTGGCCATGCGGGCCGGCGTGATCCGCTGAACCCCTCGGTGAGGGGGAGGGCAAGACACGCCTGGCCGGGCACGTGATTCACCGATCTTCACGTGCCCGGTACAGGTCGGACGACGGCGTGACCTCGTACCGTACGCGCGGTGCGTGCGAGGTCCCGCTCTTCGTCATGCCCGCACCACTTCACCTGGGGTTTTCGGGTAACTCCGCACGGGGGCCGCACACCCCCGGCGGGGTCCGGAACCCGCCGGGGTGACCGGGGTGAAGGACATCTGTGGATGATTCCTGCCCGGAAACACCTCAGAGCTTTGAGTCTCCCGCTGCTGACCGACCGGTCGGGCGCATAAGGTCTTACGGCGTGGATTCAGGCTCACCCGCGCTCTCCTCAGACCCCGCATCGCCCGCCGCCGAACCGGTGCCGTTGACCCGGCCGGCGGAGGGGGTGCCCCCGGTGGTCGAAACGCTGCCCGCGCTGCGTGCGGCGGTCGCCAAGCTCGCCGCCGGGCACGGCCCGTACGCCGTGGACACCGAACGCGCCTCCGGCTACCGCTACTCCCAACGGGCGTACCTGGTGCAGCTGCGACGCGAGGGCGCCGGGTCGGTCCTGGTGGACCCCATCCCGCTGGGCAAGGACATCGACCTGCTGGGCGAGCTGATCAACGGCGCCGACTGGGTGCTGCACGCCGCCTCGCAGGACCTGCCCTGCCTGGCCGAGCTGGACCTGCGCCCCGGCGGGCTCTTCGACACCGAGCTGGCCGGACGGCTGTGCGGCTTCGAGCGGGTCGCGCTGGGCGCGCTGGTCGAGCGGCTGCTGGGCTACCGGCTGGAGAAGGGCCACGGCGCGGCGGACTGGTCGCGCCGACCGCTGCCGGAGGAGTGGCTCTCCTACGCGGCGCTGGACGTGGAGCTGCTCGTCGAGCTGCGCAATCGTCTGGAGAAGGAGCTCATCGCCCAGGACAAGCTGGACTGGGCGCTGGAGGAGTTCGAGGCGGTGCGCACGGCGCCCCCACCCGGTCCGCGCGCCGAGCCGTGGCGCCGCACCTCCGGCATCCACAAGCTGCGCTCGCCCCGGCAGTACGCGGCGGCGAGGTCGCTGTGGCAGGCGCGCGACGGACTGGCGCGGCAGCGCGACATCGCCCCGGGCCGTGTGCTGCCGGACGCCGCGATCGTGGAAGCGGCCCTGAACGACCCGCCGAGCGAGCGGGAGCTGTTGGGGCTGCCCGTGTTCCGGGGACGCGCCCAGCGGCGCCAGGTGGACATCTGGGCGGGCGCGCTGCGTGAAGCACGCGAGCTGCCCAAGAGCGAGCTGCCCGACCCCTCTCCCCCGCACGACGGCCCGCCCCCGCCCAACCGCTGGGCCGAGCGCGACCCGGCCGCGGCGGCGCGGTTGCAGGCGGCGCGCGGGGCGCTGACCGAACGCTCCAAGGAACTGCGGATGCCGGTGGAGAACATGCTCCAGCCCGAGCTGGTGCGCAGGCTGTGCTGGCAGCCGCCCGCGGACGCGACCGAGGACGCGGTGCGCGAGGCGCTGGCCAAGGGCGGCGCGCGGAACTGGCAGATCGGGCTGACCTCGGGCCTGCTCGTGACCGCGTTGCAGGCCACGCCCGCCAGCTCCTGAGCTGTGATCGAGCAGACAGGCGCACACCAGTGGTTACCGGTCGGTAGCGCCCGCTAGAGTGGTGGTTACCGGCCGGTAATACGGCCTGGCAGTCTTCCGAAGAGTTTCTCCGAAGTTCCACACCGAGTGAGGAGCACGCCGTGGCTGCACCTGCCACCGCGGGGCGCGCCGTTCGGGACGTGGTCTTCGTCGACGGCGTGCGCACGCCGTTCGGCAAGGCCGGTCCGAAGGGCATGTACGCCGAGACCCGCGCCGACGACCTCGTCGTCAAGGTCATTCGCGAACTGCTGCGGCGGCACCCGGAGCTGCCGCCGGAGCGCGTCGACGAGGTGGCCATCGCCGCCACCACGCAGATCGGCGACCAGGGCCTGACGCTGGGCCGCACCGCCGCGCTGCTCGCCGGGCTGCCGCGCTCGGTGCCGGGCTACTCGATCGACCGCATGTGCGCGGGCGCCATGACCGCCGTGACCTCGGTCGCCGGTGGCATCGCCTTCGGCGCCTACGACGTGGCGATCGCGGGCGGCGTCGAGCACATGGGCCGCCACCCGATGGGCGAGGGCGTCGACCCGAACCCGCGCTTCCTGGCCGACAAGATCGTGGACACCTCCGCGCTGGTCATGGGCCAGACCGCGGAGAACCTGCACGACCGCTTCCCGCACATCGACAAGGCGCGGGCCGACCGCTACGCAGCCCTGTCGCAGGCGCGCTACGACGAGGCGCACAAGGCGGGCAAGATCGCGGAGAACCTGGTCCCGGTCGCCACGCGCTCCGCCGAGCGGGGTTGGGGCCTCGCGGGCGCCGACGAGCCGCCGCGCCCCGGCACCACCGTGGAGACCCTGGCCGCGCTCAAGACCCCGTTCCGCCCGCACGGGCGCGTGACCGCGGGCAACGCGGCCGGGCTCAACGACGGGGCGACCGCGTGCGTGCTGGCCGACGAGGCCACCGCGCGCGAGCTGGGACTGCCGGTCGGCATGCGCCTGGTGGGCTACGCCTTCGCGGGCGTGGACCCCGAGGTCATGGGCGTCGGGCCGGTCCCGGCGACGGAGAAGGCGCTGGAGCGCACCGGGCTGTCCATCTCCGACATCGGCCTGTTCGAGGTCAACGAGGCGTTCGCGGTCCAGGTGCTGGCCTTCCTCGACCACTTCGGCATCGCCGACGACGACCCCAGGGTCAACCCGTGGGGCGGCGCGATCGCCTGCGGCCACCCGCTGGCGTCCTCGGGCGTGCGGTTGATGACGCAGCTCTCGCGGCACTTCGCCGAGCGCCCCGACGTGCGCTACGGCATCACCACCATGTGCATCGGCATCGGCATGGGCGGGACCGTCATCTGGGAGAACCCGCACTGGCAGGGGGAGTCGAAGTGAGCGAGGCAACCACGGTCACCGCGGCCGGGGTCACGGCGGTCGCCGACCCGAACGAGGTCGTGACGAAGGCGGTCACCCAGTTCGTCGACGTGCCGGGCCTCGACGGCAGGCTGGCGCTGATCACCCTGGACAACGGCTTCGACCACACCAAGCCGTCCACGTTCGGCCCCGGCGGGCTGGCCAGCCTGAACGAGGCGCTGGACGCGGCGTTCGCGGGCTCGCCCGCCGCGATCGCGATCACCGGCAAGCCCTTCGTCTTCGCCGTCGGCGCGGACCTGACGGGCGTCGTGAAGGTCGAGGGTCGCGAGCAGGCGCTCGGCGTCGGGCAGCTCGGGCACGCGGTGTTCCGCCGCCTGCGCGAGTCCTCGGTGCCGACCTTCGCCTTCGTCAACGGCGCGGCCATGGGCGGCGGTCTCGAGGTGGCGCTGCACTGCCACTACCGGACCGTGTCCTCCAACGCGGCGGCGATCTCGCTGCCCGAGTGCTTCCTCGGGCTGGTCCCGGCATGGGGCGGCACGCAGCTGCTGCCCAACCTGATCGGCCCGGACAAGGCCGTGACGGTGATCCTGGAGAACGCGCTCAACCAGAACCGGATGCTCAAGCCGAAGCAGGCCAAGGACCTCGGCATCTTCGACGAGCTGTTCGACTCCGCCGACTACCTGGAGCAGTCGCTGCTCTGGGCGGCCCGCGTGGCGTCCGGAACCGTCACGCCCGAGCGCGCGGAGATCGACCGCGGCGCGGGCTGGGACGCCGCTCTGGCGCGCGGCAGGGCGATCGTGGACGGCAAGACCCGGGGTGCCGCTCCCGGCCCGCGCAAGGCGCTGGAGCTGCTGGAGCTGGCTCGCGAGAACGACCTCGACCGCGGTTTCGCCGCCGAGGACGAGGCGCTGGCCGACCTGCTGCTCAGCGATGAGCTGCGCGCCGGGCTGTACTCGTTCAACCTCGTGCAGAAGCGGGCCAAGCGCCCGGTCGGCGCGCCGGACAAGGCGCTGGCCCGCAAGGTCACCAAGGTCGGCGTCGTCGGCGCGGGCCTGATGGCCGGGCAGATGGCGCTGCTGTTCGCCCGCCGCCTGCACGTGCCCGTTGTGCTCACCGACATCGACCAGGCGCGCCTGGACAAGGGCGTCGGCTACGTGCACGGCGAGGTGGACAAGCTGCTCGGCAAGGGCCGCGTGTCGCCCGACGAGGCCAACCGGCTCAAGGCGCTGGTCAGCGGCTCGCTGGACAAGGCGGCCTTCGCCGACGCGGACTTCGTGATCGAGGCCGTGTTCGAGGACCTCGGCGTGAAGCAGCAGGTGTTCGCCGAGCTGGAGGAACACGTCTCCGCCGAGTGCGTGCTGGCGACCAACACCTCCTCGCTGTCGATCACCGAGATGGCCTCGAAGCTGGCGCACCCCGAGCGGGTCGTGGGTTTCCACTTCTTCAACCCCGTCGCGGTGATGCCGCTGCTGGAGATCGTGCGCGCCGACCAGACCGACGACGCCACGCTCGCCACGGCCTTCGCCACCGGCAAGCAGCTGAAGAAGTCCTGCGTGCTGGTCAAGGACGCGCCGTCGTTCGTGGTCAACCGGCTGCTCACCCGCTTCATGGGCGAGGTGCTCGCCTCCGTCGACGAGGGCACCCCGTTCGAGGTAGCCGACCGCTCCACCGAGCCGCTCGGCCTGCCGATGAGCCCGCTGATCCTGTTGCAGCTGGTCGGTTCCGCGGTGGCGCTGCACGTGTCGGAGACGATGCACGCCGCGTTCCCCGACCGCTTCACCGTCAGCGAGAACATGAAGGCGTTCGTGGCCGCGGGCAAGACCGCCGTGTGGCAGTGGGACGCGCAGGGCAAGCAGAGCGTGGACCCCGAGGTCGCCGCGCTGTGGAAGCTCGGTGACAGCCCGCTCACCGGCGAGCAGGTCAAGGCCCGTGCGCTGGAGGCGCTCGCCGAGGAAATCAAGATCATGCTCGACGAGGGCGTCGTCGCCGAGGCGCAGGACATCGACCTGTGCATGATCCTCGGCGCCGGCTGGCCGTTCTGGCTCGGCGGCATCACGCCGTACCTGGACCGCTCCGGCATTTCGGAGAAGGTCACCGGATCGCGCTTCCTCGCCCCCGGCGTGGCCAGCGTCCCGGTGTAGTCCCCGTCTCGTCCCCCGCGCGAAAGCCCGGTCCGCCCGTTCGGACCGGGCTTTTCGCTGCTCGGGGCGATATCGTGCGAAGGCGGCTCCGCTACGCTGGGTGGTGCTCCGTGAGAGGGGGTCTCGATGACCGCGCTGTCCGACTGGTTGGTCCAGCACTCCGATGGGCTGACCGTTGCCGACTACGAGGCGCTCCCTGAGGAGGTCTGCCGCCGGATCGAGATCGTTGACGGAGCCATCGTCGTGAACCCCGCCCCTCGCCGCCCGCACCAAACGATCGCCCGCCGCCTGGCGAACCTGCTGGAAGAGGCGTGTGGCGAGACCTGTGCGGTGGACACTGACGTGGACCTGCGCCTACGAGATGTTCCACTGCTCAATCGACGCCCCGACATCGTGGTCTACGACGCCCACCTGCCCTACGACGTGGTGCTGCGACCTGAGCACTGCCTGTTGCTCGTCGAGATCATGTCTCCGGGCTCGGTGACCGCCGACCAGATCGACAAGCCCGCTGAGTACGCGGCATCGGGGATCGAGCACTTCTGGCGCCTCGAGTATCACCGGAGCGCGCTGACGGTGTTCACCTATCAACTCGACCTGACGACCAGGACGTACCAGTCGACCGGGGCGCACGTGGGCAACTTGGGCGTCGCGGCCCCGTTCGCCGTGTCGGTCGACCTCTCCAAGCTGTACTGATCTTCGGCGACGTGGATGCGGCGCGGACGGTCGCGGTCTTCAACTACGGCCACTTCACGGCGATGCGCGCGGAGGACGGCCGGGTTCGCGGGCTGGGGCTGCACCTGGAGCGGCTGGACCGCGACGCGCGGCTGGTGTTCGGAGAGGGCGTGGACGCGGAGGCGGTGAAGGCCGCGATCCGGGCGGAGCTGGGCGAGCGCACGGAAGCGATGAACGTCAGGGTGAACGTGTTCTCACCCGAGGTCTCGATGTCCACTTTGGACAACATCGTGACACCGACGACGTTGGTCACGGTTCGCCCTGCGGCGCCGTGGCCGGACTCGGCGATGCACGTCAGATCCGTTGTGTACGAACGAGATCTGCCGCAGGTGAAACACGTCGGCACCTTCGGGTTGTTGTTGCAGCGGAGGTTGGCGCGGCTCGCGGGCTACGACGACGCACTGTTCGTCAACCGCTCCGGTCACATCTCCGAGGGCACCGTGTGGAACGTCGGCTTCTACGACGGCTCGCGCGTCGTGCTTCCGACGGCGCCCGCGCTGCCGGGAGTGACGATCCACTTGACTTGCAAGGGTTTGCGCCGCATGGGCATCCCCGTGGAGATGCGCAGGCTGACGTTGGCGGACCTGCCGTCGTTCCGGTCCGCCTTCGCCACCAACGAGGCCATCGCCACGCAACCCATCTCGTCGGTCGACGAGGTGGAGTTCACTGTGGACGATGAGCTGAACTCCTTGCTCCGCCGGGCTTATCTCAGCAACCCGGCGGAGCCGCTCGCGCTCAGAGGCGAAGGTTGACCCAGAGGTTGAGGCTGGCGAAGACGTTCAGCGTGCCGGTCCCGCACAGGCGCACCGAGACGTAGGCGGAGGCCGCCAGGAACAGGCCGCCGCGGCTCTGCACCGGCACGGTGACCTTCCACTTCTTGGCCTTGCCAGCGGCGCGCTCGGCCTTGGAGCACTCCAGCTTGCCGCTCTTGCCCTTGCCCTGGGCGTTCCCCTTCTGGTCGACGTCGACCAGCAGGTCGACCGGGCCGCCCGCGCAGTCGTAAGTGCCCTCGATCATCGCGGCGGCACCGTTCTTGACCAGCTTGGCTTCCTTGTTCACCTCGATCGAGGCGGGCGGGTTCGCGGCGGCGACCGGCGCGGCGGCACCGGCGAGGGCGAGTCCGAGCGCCCCGGCCAGCAGGGTCCGGCTCATCTTCTTGATCATGGCGGGAAGCCTGGAGGGCGCCGGGGAGCACGGCAACCGGGCTCACCCGACCGAGGTTCACGCCCGCGGGGGACAGCGCACAGCGCTACTCGTGGCGCAGCCAGCCGGAGAACGCGGCCAGCGCGGGCTCGGGGTCCGACCTGCCGACGCCGATGCGGAAGCGGTCGACCGGGACCGGGGTCAGCTCCGATGTGAAGATCGTCGACGGTACGAGCAGCACACCGGTTTCCTCGACGAGCCGACCGCAGAACTCCTCGATCCCTTGTCCACCAAGGTAACGCGGGAAAGCGACACACCCGCCCTCCGGCGCGGCCCACTCGAAGAGGTCGTCGAAGCCCGCGAAGAAGTCGCCGAAGATCTGGAGGTTCTTCGCGACCAGCTCACGATTTCTGGACAGCAGCTGCTCGCGCGCCTTGATGGCGATGCGGGCAAGGACCTCGCTCGGCGCGCTCGTGCAGATCGTCGTGTAGTGCTTCGCGCGTTCGAGCCGGGCGAGGATCTCCTTGTCCCGGCACACGATCCAGCCGACTCGAAGCCCTGGGAGGCCGAGCGCCTTCGACGTCACACCGAGAGACATCGCACTGGTCGACAGATCCGCCGCCTGCGTCAAGGTTCGCGCGGGGTCGAGTTCCAGTCCCCTGTGGACCTCGTCACTGAACAGCACGATCCCGCGCGAGTCGCACAGCTCGGCCACCGCAGCGAAGTCATTGTGGGACAACATCTTCCCAGTGGGATTGTTCGGGAAGTTGATGTACAGGACGCGCGTGTTCGGCCGGAGCGCGGCAGTCAGCTCGTCGAGGTCGAGCACCCAGTCCCGCTCCGGGCGCAGCGCCACGCCGGTGACCTCGCACAGCGACAGCGCGATCGTCTCAGCCGACTGGTAGCACGGCGTGACGACGACGGCGTGGTCCTCTGGCCCCAGGAGCACTTGAAGGCCAAGCAGCACGCCCTCCTGCGCTCCGGCGAAGGTGATCACGTGCTCCGCGTCAGCGTGCTCGAAGGTTTCTGCGATCGCCTTGCGCAGCAACGGGTCTCCGTAGGTCTGCGTGTAGCCGAGGTCCAGGCTCTCCCACGCCACGCGGTCCTCGTCATCGGCCATCGCGACCAGCTCTGCCATCGACGTGGTCTGCGCGTCGGAGGCGCTGAGGTGGAAGCGGGCGGTGAACTCCCACCGCGAGAAGAACGCCTCCAGCTTGAAGGCGGGCAGCGCGGTCATGACTTCTCCCCACGGAGTTCGGTCAGCAAGGCGTAGACGGTTGAGCGTGACACTTGGAGCGCTCGCGCGACCTCGGGCGCGGCACGGCGAACGGCGAACACGCCAGCACTGTCCAATTCGGACAGAACTGCGAGCCGTTCGGGTTTTCCCCACCGCCGCACGGGTCCGCGATGCCGCACCGCCGAACCGACGACTGTGTTCACGCGGTCGAACCAGTCGTGCTCGAACAACGGCTCCGGCCGGGACACCACGGGGGCGGCGAAGGCGGAGAGCAACGCGGCGGCCTGCTCGAACGGGCCCCGGTCGAGGTTGACGCACATCACCGCGTCCGGCTCGCGCAAGATCGCGGTCACCGACGTGAGCGTCCGCCCGTCGGCCAGCACCTTCGGATACGGCCCCAGCACTCCGTCCGCGCCCGGCTCCAGTTCATCCAGTTCGCCGAGCAACGACGGATCGTTCGGTGCGCGCCCGGAGAACGGGTTCCAGACGGCGAGCACCACGTCCTCGGCCGGGTCGTGCAGCACCACCTCGGCGTGCGGGCTCAGCAACGCGGCAACCGCCGCACACGCAGGCCCGTACCTCTCCACCCGCTCATCCACACATCGGACACTACGTCCAGATCGGACACTTTGTCCAGAAACGGTTGTCCCTCAATGACTCATTCAGGGCGCTCAAGTACCTCAATGACTCATTCGGTCCGTTGAGGTAACTGAATGAGTCATTGAGGTGGGTTCGTGTGGCTGAACGAGTCGTTGGGGGTGATGGGAAGCACTGAACGACCCGTTTGGTGCGTTGAGCGCGCTGAACGGGTCGTTTGGTGCGCTCAAGGACCCCAACGGGTCGTTTGGTGCGTTGGGGGTGCTGAACGGGTCGTTCAGGGCTTTACGGCGGGGACGGGGGCGGTGGGGAGGTCGACGCGGACGGAGAGGCCGCCGCCGGGGACGGGGTCGGCCTGGACGTCGCCGCCGTGGGCGTTGACGACGGCGCGGACGATGGAGAGGCCGAGGCCGGCGCCGTGCTTGGCGGTTCTGGCCCGGCCGCCGCGCCGGAAGGGCTCGAAGAGCTCGGGGACCTGGGCGGCGGGGAGTTCGGGGCCGGAGGAGGCGACGGCGAGGCGGATGCGGCCCTCGTGCTCGCCGACGGAGACCTTGATCCAGCCGTCGTCGACGTTGTGCCGCACCGCGTTCTCCAGCAGGTTGCCCGCGACGCGCTCCAACAGCGCGGGGTCGCCGACGACCAGCTCCGGGCTGGTGTCCATGGTGACGTCGAGGCCGCGCTGCGCAGCCTCCGCGCGGACGGCGTGCCACGCGCTGGTGACGAGCACGGTCAGGTCGACGGCCTCGCGCACGGCGAGCCCGCCGCCATCGGTCTTGGCGAGCAGCAGAAGGCCCTCGACCAGCTGCTCCGCGCGCAGAGTGGCCTGGCGGACGACACCGGCCATGCGGCGCAGCTCGTCGGTGTCGGCATCGGGGTCGGACAGCGTGACGTCCAGCTCGGTGCGCACAACGGCCAAAGGCGTCCGCAGCTCGTGCGAAGCGTTGGCGACGAAGCGCCGCTGAGCCTCGAAGGACGCTTGGAGCCGGTCCAGCATCTCGTCGAAGGTGTCGGCGAGGTCGGCGACCTCATCGCGCGGGCCGGTCAGCTCGATGCGCTCGCCGAGGGACTCGGCGGACAGCCGCCGCGCCGCGTGCGTGACCTCCTGCAACGGCCGGAGCACGCGGTCGCTGAGCGTCCACACCAGCAGCGCCGTCGCCGCGACCACGCACAGGAACGCGATCAGGCCGACGTCGAGGACTTCCTCGCGAGCACGCTCGCTGAGCAGCGCGGAGAACTGGTCGGGAGACAGCTCGGTGCCCTGAACGGTGACCGTGGAGCCCTGCGGGAGGCTCGGCGCGTTGCCGACGACGTTGCCGACGAGCATCCAGCCGAGCCACAGCAGCAGCGCGCTGACCCCGGCGACGAGCACAGTCGCGAGCAGCGTGAGCCGCACTCGCAGGCCGGGACCTCGACGACGCATGACCTCTCTCAACCACGACGGTGACCGCAGCTTGCACGGGACGCGGTGAGACCGTCGTCAAGCAACGCCCTAAACGGCTCCCGCGCTCTGGGCCGCGTCCGGCACCCGGTAGCCGGAGCCGACAACGGTGTCGATGATGCCAGGCTCGCCGAGCTTCTTGCGCAGGGTCATCACGGTCACCCGGACCGTCGTGGTGAACGGGTCGGCGTTCTCGTCCCAGACGCGTTCCAGCAGCTCCTCGCTGCTCACCACCTTGCCGCCCGCGGAGAGCAGCACCTCCAGCACGCCGAACTCCTTGCGGGTCAGCTCGACGGGCCTGCCGGAGCGGGTGATCCGGCGCTTGGCCGGGTCGAGCACGAGGTCACCGGCGGAGAGCACGGGCGGCGTCGCGGGCGTGGCGCGGCGGCCGAGCGCCCGGACGCGCGCGACCAGCTCCGGGAAGGCGAAGGGCTTGGCGAGGTAGTCGTCCGCGCCCAGGGACAGCCCGGACACCCGGTCCTCGACCGCGCCGCTGGCGGTCAGCATCAGCACGCGGCTCAACGCCCCGGAGCCCACGATCTCGCGGCACAGCTCGTCGCCGGACATGCCGGGCAGGTCGCGGTCGAGCACCACGACGTCGTAGCGGGTGACGCTGACCTTCTCGTGCCCGGACTCACCGTCGTAGGCGACGTCGACCGCCATGCCCTCGCGGCGCAGTCCGCGCGCGATCGCGTCGGCAAGCGGCTGTTCGTCCTCAACTACCAGGATTCGCACAGGTCCACGGTGCCACAGGTGGAAGGGCGGGAGCCCGCTCGGAGCTTCGAATTCGAACCTCCGAGCGGACTTCTCATGCCTTCTTCAGCTTCTGCTCCGGCACCTCGGTGTGCGCCGGGTCGTACTCCGAGGCCCACTCGGTGACCTGGCGGGCGACGTCCTGCGCGGTGAGGCCCAGCTCGGCGAGGACCTGGTCCCGCGAGGCGTGGTCCAGGAACCGGTTGGGGATGGCCAGGTCCCGCATGGGCATGACCAGCCCGGCGTCGCGCATGGCCGCCGCCAGCGCCCAGCCGACGCCACCGTGCCTGCCGCCGTCCTCGACCGTGACCACCATGCGGTGCTCCCCGGCCAGCTCGACCAGCTCGCTCGGCACCGGCATCACCCAGCGCGGGTCCACCACGGTCACGCCGATGCCCTGGTCGGAGAGCCTGCGCGCCACGTCGACGGCCAGCTGGCCGAAGGCCCCGACCGCGACCAGGAGCACGTCCCGCCCCTCGTCGGCGGAGGGCCGGTGCAGGATGTCGACGGCGCCGTGGCGCTCGATCGCGGGGACCTCCTGGATCACCGCGCCCTTGGGGTAGCGCAGCACGGTGGGCGCGTCCTTGACCTCGACGGCCTCGCGCAGCTGTTCGCGCAGGCTGATCGCATCGCGCGGGACGGCGATCCGGATGCCGGGGATCACGCCGAGGATCGACAGGTCCCACATGCCGTTGTGGCTGGCGCCGTCGGAGCCGGTCACGCCCGCGCGGTCGAGCACGACGGTGACGCCCTGCTTGTGCAGCGCCACGTCCATCAGCAGCTGGTCGAAGGCGCGGTTGAGGAAGGTCGAGTACACGGCGAAAACCGGGTGCATGCCGCCCATGGCCAGGCCCGCGGCCGAGGTCATCGCGTGCTGCTCGGCGATGCCCACGTCGTAGCAGCGCGTGGGGAAGGCCTGCGCGAACTTCTCCAGACCGGTCGGGCCGAGCATGGCGGCGGTGATCGCCACCACGTCCTCGCGCTCCGCGCCGATCCGCACGATCTCGTCGGAGAACACCGAGGTCCAGCCGGGCTTGGCGACCTTGGTGGGCTGGCCGGTCTCCGGGTCGATGACGTCGATGGCGTGCATCTGCTCGGCCTCGTGGTTCTCGGCGTGCGCGTAGCCCATGCCCTTGCGGGTCACCGCGTGCACGATCACCGGGCCACCGAAGGCCTTCGCCCGCTCCAGCGCCGCCTCGACGGCGACGATGTCGTGCCCGTTGACCGGGCCGAAGTACTTCAGGCCGAGGTCCTCGAACATCACCTGGGGGCTGAGCGCGTCCTTGATGCCGCGCTTGGCCGCGTGCAGCGCCGCGTACACCGGCTTGCCGACGACGGGCATGTTCTGCAGCGTGCGCTTGCCGTCCTCCAGCAGCTTCTCGTAGCCGGGGCGCAGCCGCAGGGTCGCCATGTGGTCGGCGAAGCCGCCGATGGTCGGCGAGTACGAGCGGCCGTTGTCGTTGACGATGATCACCACCGGCCGGGTCTTGTCCCCGGCGATGTTGTTCAGCGCCTCCCAGCACATGCCGCCGGTGAGCGCGCCGTCGCCGACCAGGGCGACCACGTGCCTGCGGGTGTCGCGCAGCTGGAAGGCCTTGGCCAGGCCGTCCGCGTAGGACAGCACGGTGGAGGCGTGGCTGTTCTCGATGAAGTCGTGCTCGCTCTCGGCCCGCGAGGGGTAGCCGGAGAGCCCGCCCTTCTGCCGCAGCGCGCCGAAGTCCTGCCGCCCGGTGACGATCTTGTGCACGTAGGACTGGTGCCCGGTGTCGAACAGGATCGGGTCGTGCGGGGAGTCGAAGACCCGGTGCGCGGCCAGCGTCAGCTCCACGGCTCCCAGGTTCGGGCCGAGGTGGCCACCGGTGCGGGAGACCTTGTCGACCAGGAAGGCCCTGATCTCCCCCGCGAGGGTCACCATCTCCTCGTGGGTCAAGCGCTTCAGGTCGGCGGGGCCCCGCACGGAGTCGAGCAGCGTCACCGTTTCCCTCCTCGTGGGAGTTGGTCTGCCTGGCCGTCGGCAAGTCTACGGAGATATGCCCGAATGCCTTCGGCCGATCGGGCGGCCTTGCGTGCACACCGACTGAACAGGGCGAACAGCCAGTCGATCTCTCCGGAGAGGTCGACATCGGCCCTGCTCACGTGATGGGCGACACAGCGAATTCCCACCGGCGAGAGAAGGTAGCCCTGTGCTCTCCGTGACACATCCACCGCTCGTTCACACGATCTAGCGTTTCAGCAGAGCCAGTCGAGCACGACGGCGGCCGTCCAGGACTGGTCGAGGCTACCCAGCGGCTCGCCGGTCAGCGGATGGTAGTACTCGGCGAAGGCCCCGTCCGAGCACAGCCGCAGCCCCTCGGCGCGGTGCCGCTCGGCGCGCTCGGCCCAGCCCCGCCGCGCGAAGGACCAGCCGAAGAGCCAGCCCATCACCGGCCACTGCGGCCCGCGCCAGTACTGCCGGGGGCGGAAGGCCTCGTCGGCGGGCGAGGTGGAGGGCACCAGCCCGGCGGCCATTCCGGGGTTCCCGCACCACTCCGGACCGTCCAAAGTGGACAGAAGCGCGCGCTCGGCGGTGCGGTCCAGCCCGCCGCACAGCAGCGGGGCGAACCCGGCCATGGTGCGGGTGCCGCTCCACGTGCCCGCGCGGAAGTCGCGGTCCCTGGCCAGCCCGGTCGCCGGGTCCACCGTCGCGGCGACGGCGGAGCGGGCGCGCGCGGCCCAGCCCTCCAGCTCGGCGATCCGCGCGGCGGGCTGGCCGAACTCCTGGCCGAGCTCGGCGAGCACGTCGCAGGCCATCGCGAAGATCGCGGTCAGGAACACATCGCCCACGAGGAAGCTCGACGTGGCGACGACGCGGTCGGGGTCGTAGCCGACCCGGCGCATCTCCTCGACCAGCCACAGGTAG
The DNA here is from genome assembly GCF_039537405.1 of Allokutzneria multivorans. Lineage (NCBI taxonomy): Bacteria > Bacillati > Actinomycetota > Actinomycetes > Pseudonocardiales > Pseudonocardiaceae > Allokutzneria > Allokutzneria multivorans. Next base: position 118,747 of record NZ_BAABAL010000019.1, read on the forward strand.
CGGTCGTACTCCTCGTCGGAGGGCCGCATCCCGGCGTCGGCGACCAACCGCAGGTCGCGCCGCACGTACGGCGGCAGGTCCGCGCCCGGGTGGACGCCCGCGTAGGCGGAGTCCCAGCGCGGCGAGTTGTCCATCCCGGACTCCCAGCCGTGCACCACCGCGAGCAGGCCGTCACCGCCGGGGTCGCGGTGCTCGGCCAGCCAGCGGTGCCAGGCGTGCAGCTTCGGCCAGGACCGGCGCACGAAGTCCTCGGCGGTGGCCCGGTCGAGCGCGCCGCCCCGCCTGGCGATCTCCAGCAGTCGTCCGACCGCGATCGCGTGCGCGGGCGGCTGGCAGATCCCGGAGGTGCGCACGCCCTGCGGCGCGTCCGGGCTCAGCTCGTGGGCGCCCCAGCGCTGCGGTCCGGGGAAGTAGTCGTCGGCGCCGCCCTCGGTGAAGACGATGTGCGGCAGCATCCCGCCGCGCCACTGGGCGGCCAGCAGGGTGTCCAGCTCGGCGACCGCGCGCCCGATGTCCAGGTGGGCGAGGCCGACCGAGATGAACGCCGCGTCCCAGCTCCACATGTGCGGGTACAGCCGGGGTGCCGCGGTCACCAACGAGCCGGTGTCGTTGCCGTGCAACACATATGCGGCCCGTGCGGCGAGAAGGCGCGGTGGTAGTTCCTGGCGGTCGGCCCGCGCTGCGGAGTGGGCAGTGGTGTGGGCGGAGGTGGGTGAAACAACGGTCACGAGGTCTCCAGCAGCAGGTGTGTTTCCGGGTCGTACCAACGGCACTGGTCCGCGGGCAGGCTCAGTCGCAGGCTCGCGCCCGCTTCGGCGCGGAAGGTCGGCGGCGCTTGCACCTTGAGCTGGTGCCCGGCCAGCGACAGGGTCAGCAGCACCGAGGAACCCAGCGGCTCGAAGACCTCCAGCTCGGCCGCGAGCGGGCCGGTGGAGCCGACCGCGAAGGCTTCCGGGCGCACGCCCAGGCGGAGCTGGCGGCCTTCGTAGCCGCTCAGGGCGGCCGGAACGGGAACACCGTGCGCGCCGAGGTCGAGCAGGAGGGCGCCGTCGCCGCCCGCGGCGACGGTCCCGGTGAGGAAGTTCATCGGCGGGCTGCCGATGAAACCGCCGACGAACTCCTCGGCCGGAAGGTCGTAGACCGTGGTCGGCGCGTCGCACTGGGCGATCCGCCCCTGGCGCATCACCGCGACGCGATCGCCCAGCGACAGCGCTTCCACCTGGTCGTGGGTCACGTAGAGCGTCGTGGTGCCCAGCTCCGCGACGAGCTTCTTCAGCTCCGCGCGGAAGGACAGCCGCAGCAGAGCGTCCAAATTGGACAGTGGCTCGTCCATCAGCAGGACCTCGGCGTCCATCACGATGGCCCGTGCGACCGCGACGCGCTGCCGCTGGCCGCCGGAGAGCTTGGCGGGGTAGCGGTCCAGGTACGGGGTGAGCTGGAGCAGGTCGGCCGCCCACGCGACCTTCCGCTTGATCTCGTCGGCGTCGACCCCGCGCATCCGCAGGCCGAAGCCGATGTTGTCGCCGACCTTGCGGTGCGGGAACACCGCGTAGGACTGGAACACCATGGACAGGTTGCGCTTGCGCGGCTCCAGGTAGGTGACGTCCTTGCCGCCGATGACGACCTGCCCGCCGTCGGGCAGCTCCAGGCCCGCGACCATGCGCAGCAACGTGGTCTTGCCGCAGCCGGACGGGCCGAGCAGCACCATGAACTCGCCGTCGGCGACGTGCAGGCTCACGTCGTCGGTGGCCCTGGTGGTGCCGCCGGGATAGGTCTTGACCAGGTTGTGCAGTTCGATCTCGGCCATCGTGTGCTCTCGTCTCGGTGGGTCGGGCGGCTCAGCACAGATCGGGTCAGCGAAGGGTCGTTCCCCACATGTTCAGCAGGTAGCGGCGGACCACGAAGATGAACAGCAGCGCGGGCAGGACCAGCACGAAACCGCCCGCGAAGCGGTAGGCGTTGGGCGAATCGGCCAGCGAGGTCAGCACCTGCGCGGGCAGCGTCCGGTGCCCCAGCGTCAGCACTGTCGCACCGAGGACTTCGTTCCAGGACAACACGAAAGTGAACACCGAGGACGCGGCGAGCCCCGGAAGCGCCATGGGCAGCACGACGCGGCGCATCGCCTGGCCCGGAGTGCAGCCGAAGATCAGCGCGGCCTCCTCGACGTCCTGGGGAACGCCGACGAAGATGCTCGCGGTGATCAAGATCGTCGTGGGCAGCGCGAGCGCGGTGTGCACGAGCGTGACCGCGAAGACCGTGTCGTCGATGCCCACGCGCAGGAACATCGTGGCCAGCGGCACGGAGAGCACGACGATCGGCAGCGCGCGGACCAGCAGGATGAGCACCTGGTAGGCGTCGCGGCCCCGGAAAGCGATGCGGGAGAGCGCGTAGCCCGCCGGAGCACCGAGGAGCAGCGCGAGCGCCACCGTGTACAGCCCGGCCAGCACGGAGTTGCCGAACGCGGGGACGACTCCGGCTCCGCCGACGAAGCCGCTGATGCTCTCGGTGGAGAACTCGCTGGGCACCAACGGTTTCGGGAACTCGGTGAGCGCCGTGCGCGAGGACAGCGCGGCCAGTGCGATCAGCACGATAGGCAGCAGCATGAACGCGGAGATCGCGATGCAGGCGAGCTGCACGAGCACGCGCTGCCGCTTGCGCCTGCGCAGCGGAGCGAGGTCGACAGCGGGACGCGTCATCGGGTGCCTCCCGAGGAGGGCTGGCGCAGCGCGCGCATGTAGAGGATCGCGGTTCCGAGCGAGAGCGCGAGGATCACCAGCGCGACCGCGCTCGCCACCGCCGGGTTCTGGAGGTTGACGTACCACTGGTAGGTCTCCCCCACCAGCAGCGGGAAGTTGCGCCCGGTCAGCGCCTGTGCGACCGCGAACGCTTGTAGCGCAAGGATTGTGCGCAGGATGAGCGCGACCTGGAGGCTCGGCTTGAGCAGCGGCAACGTGACGTGCCACAGGCGCTGCCACGCCGAGGCGCCGAAGACCTGGGCGGCTTCGTCGTAGTCCGGCGGCATCATCTGCACGCCCGCGACGACGATCACGAAGACCATCGAGGTCGCTCGCCAGATCTCGGCGACCACCACCGCCAGCAGCATCGTGGTGGGGTTGTCGTAGTTCAGCCAGGCGATCCCGTTCTCCGACAGGCCGAGGCCGATCAGCAGCGAGTTCAGGTAACCGCGATCGGCGAACACGGTCAGCCACACCAGGCCCGCCGCGAGGTCGGAGATCGCCAGCGGGATGGCCCAGATGTAGAAGTGCAGCCCGGCGAGCTTCGGCTTGGACTGGATGAGCAGCGTCATGCCGACGGACAGCACGAGCTGGATCGGCACGACGATCACGATGAGCAGCAAGGTGTTCAGCAACGCCTCGCCGAAGTACGGGTCGCCGAAGAGCCGCTGCCAGTTCGCCAGCGTGAAGGCTCCGCCCTCGTCCTGGAACGCCGCGAGGACGCCCTGCACGAGGGGCCAGCCGAAGAGCAGCACCAGCAGCACGGTCGAAGGCGCGAGCAGCAACCACGGCGACATGCCGAGCCGCTTCTTGTGAACTGCGGTGGTCATCTCACCTCACCTCGCAGATGCCGGTGCCACGCGGATCCGGCGCCCAGCAAGGGACCTTGGCGTCGGCAAGCAGTTGGTTGACCACCCGCGCCTGAGCGTCCACTGTGGACCGTGCGTCGCCGCCCTTGAGCACGATCGTCTCGAAGCAGTCGCGGAAGACCTTGCTCAGCTCGCCCTCGCGGCTGCCGAGGCCGACCGGCGGCAGCGACAGGATCGCACCCTTGGACTCGCGCTGCTTCGCGACCGCGCCGGCCTCCAGCCTGATCGCGGGTGGCAGGTCGTCCGGGATCGGAGTGCGGACGGTCGGAAAGAAGGCGTTGGCGCGCAACAGGTCCACCTGCGTCTCGGCCCGGCTGAGCGCGGCGATCAGCCTGCGTGCCCGGTCCTGGTCCGGTGCGCCCTTGGGGATGGCCAGCCCGGTCAGCACGGCCATGTAGCCGCGCCCCTTCGGGCCGCGCGGCGCGGGCATCATCCGCCACTTGTCCGGCTCACGCCTGGGCGCGTTGACCAAGCGGGACACGTGGTCCCAGCCGACGGTGACCTCGCCCGCCTCCATGGGCTCCTGCATCTGGGCGTAGTTGGTGCTGGCGGGCACGCAGTTGCGCCACAGCTCGCGCATGTACTCCCAGGCGGTGACCGCCTCCGGCGAGCGGAACGTGGTGATCTGCCCGCCGGTGAAGGACGGCAGCAGGTAGCCCTGGAAGAAGCGGTGCAGCAGGCCCTTCGGCCCGCCGGGCAGCCCCAGCACCGGGCGGTTGTTGTTGGCGCGCCTGGCCGCGATCGCCCAGTCCAGCAGCTGGTCGTAGCTGAGGTCATCGGCGTTGGCTCCGGAAGGCAAGTGCTGCAAGGCATCCACGTGCGCCGCGAGCACGTAGCTGGCCTGCGCCCACGGCACGTACCAGGTGCGGTTCGTGCCCGCCCGCGCCAGCTCCAGGTACTCCGGCGGCCAGCCCAGCGAGCTGAAGTCGGAGACGATGTCGGTCAGGTCTTCGAGGTGGTTGGGCGCGAGCGGCGCGAGGTCGCCGTGCAGCCCGCCGATCACGCTCGCCCGGACCGCGCCCGCGTCGACCTGGCTGCGAACCTGCGTGGTGAAGGGCCCCGGATCGCTGGTCACGTAGCCGACGTCGCCGTCGAAGGCCTTGCGCAGCAACGCCCGGAAGCGCTCCGCCTCGTCCAGCGGGGTGAACTGCGTCGACAGGAACGTCAGCCCCGAGGTGCCTGAGGTGGCGAACCCGGTGCAGCCTGCGAGCAGCGACGCGGCCCCCGTGGCGAGCGCTCCGCGCAGCAGCCCCCTGCGGGACAGCGTGCCTCGATCGGCCACAGTCACCTCCTCGTGACTTCCGTCTAGGTGCTAGACATAAGTGCGGGTGGCTCAAGATAGGTGGTGTGCAGGTGGACGTCAACGCCCTCCCGGCCGGACCGGCCTCCCCCGGGCAGGTCCTGGAGGTGCTGCGCAGGGGCGGCCCGATGACCCGGCAGGAGCTCCAGGCCAGGGTCGGGTTGTCGCGCGCCACCATGGTGGAACGGCTGGACGCGCTCGGCAGGCTGAAGCTCCTGCGCACCGTCGGCCACCAGGCCTCCAGCGGGGGCAGGCGCGCCGAGCTGCTCGCCGCCGACGAGACCGGCCGGTGCGCCGTGGTCGCCGACATCGGCGTCAGCCACGTGACCGTCGCCGTCGCCGACCTCACCGCGACCGTGCTCGCCACCCGGCGCGAGCGCATGCCCACCCGCCAGGACCCCGGCGCGGTGCTCCGGCACGTCCTCTCGCTCGGCCGCGAGCTGCTCGCCGAAACCGGGCGCGCCAACGACTTCTGCGCGATGGCCGTCGGCGTTCCGGGCCAGGTCGATCCCACCTCCGGCGCGAACACCGCGCCGCCGACCATGCCCGGGTGGTCCGGCACGTGGGTCCACGACACGCTCGCTTCGCAGCTCGACGTGCCCGTGCTCGTCGAGAACGACGCCAACGCCCTGGCCTTCGGCGAACACCTGGCGGACGGGGCGCCTTCGACCACGCTGCTCGGCGTGAAGGTCGCCACCGGCATCGGCAGCGGCGTCGTGCTCGGCCGCCGCCCCTATCGCGGCGTCACCGGCAGTGCCGGCGAGATCGGGCACGTCAAGCTCGCCGCGCACCAGGAGCGGTGCAGCTGCGGGCGTACCGGCTGCCTCGCCGCCGCCGCCAGCGGCCGTGCCCTCGTCCGCCAGCTGCGCTCCAGCGGCGCGCGCACGCTCCTCGACGTCGTCCGTCAGGTCGAGCAGGGCCGCCCCGAGGCCGTCGCCCTCGTCACCGAGGCCGGTCACCTCCTCGGCGGTGTCCTCGCCACCGTCGTCAGCATCATCAACCCGCAGCACGTCCGCCTCGGCGGCCCCATCGGCGCCCTGCCCCAGTTCGTCGACGCCGCCCGCGCCGCCGTGCTCGACGCCGCCCACCCCGTGGCCCTGCTCGGCCTCCGCGAGATCTCCCCCGCCCGCCTGGGCGATTCCGCCGCCCTCGTCGGCTTGGCGGGCCTCACCGCCGACGCCGTCTTCGCCCCCACCGCCGTGGACGCCCTCCTCTGACGTCCGCCTTTCTCCAGGCACCCCACAGCTTCCAAGCCCTGAACGACCCGTTCAGCACCCCCAACGCACCAAACGACCCATTCAGGGCCTTGAGCGCACCAAACGACCCGTTCAGGGCTCCCAGTGCACCAAACGACCCGTTCAGCGCGCTCAACGCACCAAACGGGTCGTTCAGGGCTCACCACCACCCCAACGACCCGTACAGCCACGTGAACGCACCCAATGACTCATTGAGGTACTTGAGCGCCCTCAATGAGTCATTCAGCTACCTCAACGGACCGAACGCGGCATTGGCGTGGGGCGAGGTGGAGGGTCAGTCGGTGAAGAGGGCCACGCATTCGACGTGGTGGGTCATGGGGAAGGCGTCGAAGGCGCGGAGGGCGGCCAAGCGGTAGCCGTTGGCGGCGAAGTCGGCGACGTCGCGGGCCAGGGCGGCGGGATCGCAGGCGATGTGCACGATGCGGCGCGGCGAGCGGTCGCAGACGGCGTCGACGACGGCGCGCCCGGCGCCCTTGCGCGGCGGGTCGAGCACGACGGCGTCGGGCCACTGACCGTCCATTTCGGACGAACCGAGGACCTTCTCCACCAAGCCCGGCACGAAACGCACCTGCGGCAGGTCGGCGAGGCTGCGGCGGCCGGAGTCGACGGCGCGCGCGGAGGACTCGACGACGGTGACGGAGCCGGAGGGGCCGACCTGCTCCGCCAGCGCCGCGGCGAAGAGGCCGACGCCGCCGTAGAGGTCCCACGCGGTCGCGCCGGGCGCGGCGTCGGCGAACTCGGCGACGACGGAGACGAGCTTGTCGGCGGCGGCGGGGTGGACCTGCCAGAAGCCGCTGGCGTCGACGCGCCAGTCGCGACCGCCGGCGTGCTCGGTCGCGGTCCCGCTGCCGACGGCGAAGCGCGGGCGCTGGTTGCGCACCCACTCCGTGACGTGGAGGTCGCCGTCGCCGTCACGGGTGACCTGCACCTCGGAGCCCGGCTTCCACCGCTGCTCCAACACATCCGGAAGAACACCGGGCGACGCGATCGGGCAGTCGTCGATCGGGATCACGCGGTGACTGCGCTGACCACGCAGACCCGCCCGGCCGTCACGGTCCACGGCGAGCCGCACGCGCGTGCGCCAGCCCAGCGGATCATCGGACAGCGCTTCGACCTCGACGTCCCAGTCCAAGCCGGCCAAGCGCTTCAGCTGCTCCCGCACCACCGCAGCCTTCAGCGAACGCTGCGCGGAGGGCGTGGCGTGCTGGAAGTCGCAGCCGCCACAACCGCCCGGAACCGCTACGGGGCACGGAGGTTCGACGCGGTCATCGGAGGGGCGAACCACCTCCACCGCGTCGGCGCGGCAGAAGGAGCCGCCCTTGTCCTCGGTGACCTCGGCGACGACCACCTCACCCGGCAGCGCGTGGCGCACGAAGAGCACGCGGTTGTCGTGCCGGGCGACGCAGTGGCCACCGTGGGCGACCGCACCGACCTCGATCTCGATCCGACGGCCGGTCCAGTCAGTTCTTGTTGTCACGCTGAGGATTCCTCGTTGATCGTTGTTCGCCGAGCCCGCGGCGCACGGCGCCGGGAGCGACGACCGCACGGTCCCTGACCCGCTGCGAGGACACCAGCTGCCACGGCACGCTGGTCACCATCACCCCGGGCTGGAACAGCAGCCTTCCCTTGAGCCGCAAGGCGCTCTGGTTGTGCAGGACCTGCTCCCACCACCGTCCGACCACGTACTCCGGGATGAAGACGGTGACGACGTCGCGGGGGTTGTCGCTGCGGATGCGCTTCACGTAGTCCAGCACCGGCTTGGTGATCTCGCGGTAGGGCGATTCGATCACCTTCAACGGCACCTTGATGTGCTCCTTCTCCCACTGGGTGACGAGCTTTCTGGTGTCGAGGTCGTCGACGTTGACGGTGACCGCCTCCAGCACGTCCGGCCGCGTCGCGCGGGCGTAGGCCAGCGCGCGCATGGTCGGCAGGTGCAGCTTGGAGATCAGCACCACCGCGTGGTTGCGGGAGGGCAGCATCGCCTTGCCGACCGCGATCTCCGCGGCGGCCAACTCCTCGGCCACGTGGTCGTAGTGCCTGCGGATACCGGTCATCAGCGCGAACACCGCGGCCATCGCGACGATCGCGATCCACGCGCCCAGGGTGAACTTGGTGATCAGCACGACCACGAGCACGATGCCGGTGATCGTCATGCCGAACGCGCTGATCAGCCGGGAGCGCACGAGCTTCTTGCGCGCGGCCTCGTCGGTCTCCGAGGACAGCAGCCGGTTCCAGTGCCGCACCATGCCCGCCTGGCTCATGGTGAACGACACGAACACGCCGACGGTGTAGAGCGGGATCAGCCTGCTGACCTCGGCCTCGTAGAGGATCACCAGCAGGACCGCGAACCCGGCAAGGAAGACGATGCCGTTGGAGAAGGCCAGGCGGTCGCCCCTGGTGTGCAGCTGGCGCGGCAGGTAGCGGTCCTGGGCCAGGATCGAGCCGAGCACCGGGAAGCCGTTGAACGCCGTGTTCGCCGCGAGCACCAGGATCAGGGCCGTGACGCCCGCGATGAAGTACGCGCCGATCGGGAACTCGTTGAAGACGGCGTTGGCGATCTGCACCACCATCGTCTTCTGCTGGTAGCCCTCCGGCGCGCCGACGAGCTGCTCCGCCGGGTGCTCGGCCATCTTCACGCCGGTCAGCTGGGCCAGCACCACCAGGCCCATCAGCATGGTGACGGCGATGCCGCCCATCATCAGCAGGGTGGTCGCCGCGTTGCGGGACTTCGGCTTGCGGAAGGCCGGGACGCCGTTGCTGATCGCCTCGACCCCGGTCAGCGCCGCGCAGCCCTGGGTGAACGAGCGCAGGATGAGCATCCCGAAGGCCAGGCCCATCAGGTGGTCGTTCTCCGCGCGCAGCTCCAGGTTGGCGCTCTCGGCGACCATCTCCTCGCCGAAGACGAAGCCGCGCAGCATGCCGAAGAGGATCATGAAGATCATCCCGAGCATGAACGCGTAGGTCGGGATCGCGAACGCGCTGCCCGACTCGCGGACCCCGCGCAGGTTGACCGCGGTCAGCAGGACGATCGCGCCCACCGCGAAGGCCACCTTGTGCTGGGCGACGTAGGGGATCAGGGAGCCCAGGTTCGCCATCGCCGAGGAGATCGAGACCGCGACGGTGAGGATGTAGTCGACCAGCAGCGCGCTGCCGACCGTGAGCCCCCCGTAGCGGCCGAGGTTGACCATCGCCACCTCGTAGTCACCGCCGCCGGAGGGGTAGGCGTGCACGTTCTGGCGGTAGCTGAACACCACGGTGAGCATCACCACAGCGACGGCGACGCCGATCCACGGTGCGAAGACGTAGCCGGACAGGCCGGCCACCGAGAGGACGATGAAGATCTCCTCGGGCGCGTATGCCACGGAGGACAAGGCGTCGGAGGCGAAGACCGGCAACGCGATCCGCTTCGGAAGAAGCGTGTGCGCGAGCCGGTCGCTGCGGAACGGGCGCCCCAGCAGGAGGCGCTTCGCCGCGGTAGCGAACTTGGACACGCGACGAAGGGTATTCGGTCCGGTCACCAAGACGGAGCAGCCGTGGGTAGGTTGACTCCCGTCCGGGTGATTCGCCCGGAAAGGACGAGTGACACGACGGAGGAAGCTACGGTGCGACAGCCGCGTCGGCAGGAGGGCACATCGTGCACGTGGTGATCATGGGCTGCGGGCGGGTCGGCTCGTCGCTGGCCAAGGGCCTGGAGCGGCTCGACCACTCCGTCGCCGTCATCGACAAGAACGCGCAGGCGTTCCGCCGCCTCGGCAGCGACTTCCACGGCCAGCAGGTGACCGGCATCGGCTACCACCGGCAGGTGCTGGTCGAGGCGGGCATCGAGCGGGCGGGCGCGTTCGCCGCGGTGTCCAACGGGGACAACTCCAACATCATCTCCGCGAGGGTGGCCAAGGAGACCTTCGGCGTCGAGCACGTCACCGCCCGGATCTACGACCCCAAGCGGGCCGCGGTCTACGAGCGGCTGGGCATCCCCACGGTGGCCACGGTCCCGTGGACCACCGACCGGTTCATGCGGGTGCTGCTGCCCGAGGGCACGGCTTCGGTGTGGCGGGAGCCCTCCGGCACCGTCGCGGTGCTCCAGCTGCCCGTGCACGAGGACTGGGTCGGCCGCCCGGTCAGCGAGCTGGAGGAGGTGACCGGCTCGCGCGTGGCGTTCATCATGCGCTTCGGCACCGGCCTGCTGCCCCGGCCGGACTCCGTGGTGCAGGCCGATGACGCGATCTACGTGGCGGCGCTGTCCGGAACGGTGACCGAGGTCGCCAAGGCCGCCGCCGAGTCGCCGGAGGAGGGGCACTGATGCGCGTCGCCATCGCTGGAGCGGGCGCGGTGGGCCGGTCCATCGCCCACGAGCTCCTGGAGAGCAACCACCAGGTCATGCTGATCGAGCGCGACCGGGAGCACTTCGAGCCGCAGAGCGTCGAGCAGGCGGAGTGGGTGCACGCCGACGCCTGCGAGCTGGCTTCCCTGGAGGAGGCCGGGATCGAGCTGTGCGACGTGGTGATCGCCGCGACCGGGGACGACAAGGTCAACCTGGTGGTGTCGCTGCTGGCGAAGACGGAGTTCGCCGTGCGGCGCGTGGTCGCCAGGGTCAACGACCCGCGCAACGAGTGGCTGTTCACCGAGGCGTGGGGCGTCGACGTGGCGGTGTCCACGCCGAGGATGCTCGCCGCCATGGTCGAGGAGGCCGTCACGGTCGGCGACCTGGTGCGGCTGATGACGCTGCGGCAGGGTCAGGCGAACCTCGTCGAGGTCACGCTGCCCGAACAGACCCCGCTGGCCGGGCGCACGATCGAGAGCCTCGACCTGCCCCGCAACGCCGCGCTGGTCACCGTGCTGCGCGGTGGCCGGGTGATCGTCCCCCAGGGCGATGATCCCCTCGAGGCGGGCGACGAGCTGCTCTTCGTGGCCACCGACGACGTCGAGGCCGACATCCGCTCCGCCCTCGGCTTCTGACCCGGCGCCCGCGAGCCATCGGGTTCGCCGGTCTTCAAGACCAGCGAACCCCTGACCCAGCGGTCGTCAACGACGGCAAGCGCTCGCGCGGCGTTGGGTTTGCGGCGGTTAACGATGATCGACGCCGGGGTTGGGGGGTCTTGAAGACGCCCCAACCCCGGCGTCGGCGGCCGGAATCCTCAGCTCGGCCACGCGCAGGGCAGGCCCTAGGCGGTGGCGGGGGTGGTGCTGGCGGGGGTGTTCTTCTCCAGCCTGCCGACGCGGCGCACGGCCCAGACGGTGACCAGGCCGACGAGGATCGTCAGCGGCCAGCCCATGGACAGCCTGGCCACGGTCAGCCAGCCGGTCTGGTTCGCGTCGTAGAGGTAGTTCTGCACCACGAAGCGGGCGCCGAAGACCAGGATCCAGGCCAGCGTGGCGACGTCGTAGGCCAGCCGCGCCGCCTTGTCCTCGCGCCAGGCGAAGCCGGTGTCGTTGAGCGTCGACCAGATCACGCCGACCAGTGGCCAGCGCACCAGCACCGACACCAGGAACACCCCGGCGTAGACCAGGCTCGCCCAGATGCCGAACAGGAAGAAGCCCTTGGCCTCGCCCGTCTGGTTGGCGATGAACACGCAGATGCCGACGCCGAGGAAGCCGGAGACGGCGGGCTGCAACGCCTCCTTGCGCACCAGCCGCCACACGGCGATCAGCGCGGCGACGCCGAGCGCGCCCCAGATCGCGGGCTGCAACCCGGCGAGGGAATTGATGGTGACGAAGGCGACGACCGGGATCGTCGAGGAGATCAGGCCGACCAGACCGCCCATCTGGTCCAGCAGGGTCGGATCGGAGCGCTTGGCGACCGCCTCCTGCTCGACCTTCTCGACCGGATCGGTGGTGGGCTCGGTGGCCTTGGGTTCTTCAGTCATGAGTTGTCTGCAGTTCGTAGTAAGGGTTGTAAAGGACCTTGCGCCCGTCCCGCACCGCGAGCCGGCCTCGTGCCTTTATCGTCCGCCCGGGCTCGATGCCCGGGATACGCCTGCGCCCGAGCCACACCAGCAGCACGCCGTCGGTGCCGTCGTAGAGCTCGGCCTCCAGCGTCGCCACCGCGTCCTTCGGACACAGCTCGACGCTGCGTAACCTGCCTACCACGGTGACCTCTTCACCGGAACGGCAGTCACACGCACGCCGGGCGCCCTGCGCCTCCGCTTTCCGCGAGAGGTCATCGGCGTCCAACTCAGCGACGTCGCTGGTCAGACGGCGGATGAGGCGGCGGAGATAGCCACCACCGTTGCCACCCATGCTGGTTGCTCCCGTGCGTAGGGACCCGTGGTGACGGGTCGTCAGATCCAGAGTAGCCATCCGCCGGTGCCGTCCAACCCCGACGAAGGCAGGATCATCTGTCATGGCGCTCACGCGGTCCGCATCGGGTCCTCGGGCGGTGCTGCTGCCGGGAGCGGGCTCGGACGACGAGTTCGTCCGCGCGGTCTTCGAGTGTCCGCTGCGCGCGCTCGGCATCACCCTCGTCGCACCAGGTCCGGGGCTTCCCGAGGACCTCGTTGCGGCACTGGCCGAGGCGGCTGAGGCGGGCCCGGTGCTCGCGGGAGGCGTCTCGCTGGGCGCCCACCTGGCGGCGGCGTGGGCGGCGGAGAACCCGAACAGGTGCACCGGCCTGCTCCTCGCGATGCCCGCGTGGACCGGCCTTTCGGAAGACCAACCCGCGGCCGTCGCGGCACGCTTCGGCGCGGCGTCCGTGCGCGAAGTGGGCCTGCCGGAAGCACTGGATCGAGCGTGCGCGGGCGTGCAGCCGTGGCTCGCCGCCGAACTGCGCCGTTCCTGGAGCCGCCACGGTGACGCGCTGCCCGAAGCTCTCGACGCCGCAGCCGAGACAGCGGCTCCGACGCTCGCGGACCTCTCAACGATCACCGTGCCCGCAGGCATCGCGGCGTGCTCCGACGATCCGCTGCACCCGTTGCCCGTTGCCGAAGCGTGGCACCGAGCCCTGCCGAGTTCGGCCCTGCACGCGATCCCCTTCAGCACGCTGGGCGCCGACCGGGAGTCGCTGGGCCGAGCGGCGGTGCTCGCCCTTCTCCGGGCGAGGGCGAGCGACCGCCGCTAGGGAAGCGAACTACTGCTGGGACTGGAGGTGCTGGGCGATGGCGTCGGGCAGCTCGACGGGGAGCGGCGTGCGCACCGGCATCGGCGACTGGCCGCGCACGACGACGGTCAGCCGCAGGATCTCGCGCAGCATGTCGGCGGCGTCCTCGGCGGCCTCGCGCGGACCCGCGGTCACGCCGCGCAGCATCCACCGAGGGCCGTTCACGCCGATGAAGCGCAGCGCGACGTCGTCGTTGGCGATCTCCGCGGAGACCTCGTCGCCCCAGACACCGCGCTCCTTGATGACCCGGTGGCCCTCGCCGCGCAGCTGGTCGGCCAGCTCCTTGGCGATCTCCCGCCACATGTCACCGGTGCGCGGCGCCGCGTAGGCGCTCACGGTCACCCTGCCGACCGGGGTCACCACGTGCACCGCGCGCAGCTCACCGTCGTCCTGCCCGACCTCGACCTGCAACTGCGAGCCGTCGGGGACCGGGACCCGCACCGAACCGAGGTCCAGTCGCGAGATCTCGTCCTGGGGCGCGTCGGCCTCGTCGAACGGACCGAGCGGCCCGTCCTCGTCCGCCTCGGTCTCGACGACCTGAGCTTCGACCCGGGCCTGCTCTTCCGCCTGCTTCCGCTCGCGGCGGCGCCTACCGAACATGATCTCCTCAGCTCTCCGTTGCCGTGTTCGCCGATTGAAGCACCGCGTGGCCTCCGGTGGAGCCGTATCCGCCCGCACCGCGCTCGGAGTCTGGCAGGGACCCCACTTCGCGGAACACCGCGTGTTCGACACGTTGAACCACGAGCTGGGCGATGCGGTCGCCCCTGCGCAGCACGATCGGCTCGCGCACGTCGTGGTTGATCAAGCACACCCGGATCTCGCCGCGGTAACCGGCGTCGATGGTCCCCGGCGTGTTCACCACGCTGAGCCCGGCACGGGCGGCGAGGCCGGAGCGCGGGTGCACGAACCCGGCGTAGCCGCTGGGCAGGGCCACCGCGATACCGGTGCCGACGACACCGCGTTCTCCGGGGGCGAGTACGAGGTCTTCGGTGGTGACGAGATCGACTCCGGCGTCGTCCGGTCGCGCGTAGCTCGGCAACGGGACGCCGGGATCGGTCCGGGTCAGGAGCACCTCAAGGCTGGACACGACCGGCGAGACTACCCTGGGGCCGTGAGCACCCGTGGGACCGAGACCGGCAGCGCGAGCGGCAGCGAGGACATCGCCGCGAAGAAGACGGGCGAGCCCCTGTTCGCCGAGCGCCTTTCGGTGCCGTGGTGGGGCTGGCCGCTGCCGCTGGCCGCCGCGGTGATCCTGGCCGCGGAGATCCACATGGGCCACCCCGGCGTCCGCTCGTGGCTGCCGTACCTGATCACCGTGCCGCTGGTGGTGTGGGTGCTGCTCTGGCTCGGCAGGGTGCGGGTGAGCGTGCGCGACGGCGAGCTGTGGGTGGGCGATGCCCACCTGCCGCTGGAGTTCGTCGGTGAGGTCACGACGTTGACGGCGACGGAGAAGCGGCCCGCGCTCGGGCGCGACCTCGACCCTGCCGCCTTCGTCGTGCACCGCGGATGGATCGGTCCCGTCGTGCTGCTGGAACTGACCGACGAGAACGATCCGACCCCGTACTGGCTGTTCAGCGCTCGCGACGCGGAGCGCCTCGCCGCCGTGCTGCGCGAGCACGGCGGCCGTGGGACTGGCTGATGCGCCTTTAAGCGCAGTCCCGGCAGATCAGCTGGCCGCCGCGTTCCTCGGACAGCCTGCTGCGGTGGTGCACGAGGAAGCAGCTCGCGCAGGTGAACTCGTCAGCCTGCTTGGGCACCACCTTCATGGTGAGCTCCTCGCCGGAGAGTCCGGAGAGGTCGGCACCGGGCAGCTCGAAGTTCTCGTCCGGCGCGTCGGTGTCGACATCGACCACCCCGGATTGAGTCTCGTTGCGCCGCGCCTTCAACTCCTCCAACGAGTCCTCGGCGAGGTCGTCAGTCTCACCACGGCGCGGAGCGTCGTAGTCGGTCGCCATTAGTCATTCACCCCTGCGGTCAACTGAGACTGTGTGTTCGTGCCGCTGGACAACGTCCCAGCGCACCAATTTGTGCCCGCCGTTTACGTGACGGCGGTCTCGTGAATCCGGTGTAGGAGGAACACCCGCGCGATTGCGGTCCGCGCGCGGTGTGCCAACGATGCCCCCGGAGCGCGCAGAGGGTAGCTCACCGACGCGGAGAACGCGCGACGGCTCACCCGGTTGTCACAACGGTGTGGCGTTGCGCACTCCGCCGTCGAAAACCGGTCCGCGGAACGTCTTGGCGGTGGAACGGGTTCACCGCGACACGCACGGGAACCGATGTGACCAGTGTCGGTGAAACGGCCTAGGCTGGATGGTGAGAGCAGTGTCCACACCGGAGAGAACATCCGTGGGGACCTACGTGGGGGAGGACGAGAGGTCTTGGCTGCCGCGAGTGTGAGGCAGATCATCGGTCCGGCGGGCTATCGCAAGCGCAAGCCCGTTCCCGCGTTGATCCTGTTGACGATCCTGGGCGTTCTCGCGGTGTCGGTGTGGGCGAAGGTCTTCAACACCAGCGCCGACGTCGAGGCGGCGGTGCGCTGCCCGGCCCCCGGCCCGGCGAAGCCCGGCGCGACCTCGGCCCCGGCCAAGCCCGGCCAGGCGCTGCCGCTGGACGCGCTGGACCGCACCGATCCGATCGCCCCCAACGACATGAAGGTCACCGTGCTCAACGGCAGCGGCAAGCGCGGGATGGCCAGCCAGGTCGCCGAGCGGCTCGCTGAGCTGGGCTTCAACAAGGGCGCCGAGCCCTCCGACGACCCCGTGTACGTCAACCAGGACCTGGACTGCAGGGGGCAGATCCGGTTCGGGCCCAACGGGGCCTCGGCCGCGCGCACGATGAGCTTCCTGCTGCCGTGCGCCCAGTTCGTCAGGGACGAGCGGCAGGACGGCGGCATCGACGTGGCGCTGGGCAAGAAGTTCACCAGCGTCGACCCGAGCAGCGAGGCGAAGCAGATCTTCGAGCAGCTCAAGATCTGGTCCGACCAGCAGCCGGAGAGCGGTGGCCAGCAGGCCGCGCCCGCCCCGCCGTCACTGGACTCGAACCTGGTGAAGGCCGCGCGCACGGCCTACTGCTAGCGCACGAGAGCACGTCCGAAAAGGCCCCCGCCCACCGCGGGGGCCTTTGTCGTCGCCGTTGACTGCCCGGCTCAGCGGAAAGGTCAGATCCTTACCGCGTCAGATCCTCACCGCACC
This sequence comes from Allokutzneria multivorans, assembly GCF_039537405.1. Lineage (NCBI taxonomy): Bacteria > Bacillati > Actinomycetota > Actinomycetes > Pseudonocardiales > Pseudonocardiaceae > Allokutzneria > Allokutzneria multivorans. The sequence goes on from NZ_BAABAL010000019.1 coordinate 135,191, forward strand.
CGCCCCGCGCAGGGCGTCGGCGAGGTCCTGGGCGATGCCGGGGGCCGCGGCGAGGGTGATGTCACCGCCGAGACCGTCCTCGGTGCCGTCGGGGAAGCGGACCAGGGCACCCGCCTCCTCCGCGATCAGCGAGCCGCCCGCCCAGTCCCAGTGGCCGAGGCCGTGCTCGTAGTAGGCGTCCAGCCAGCCCGCCGCGACCGCGCACAGGTCCAACGCGGCCGAACCGGTGCGGCGCAGGTCCCTGGTGTGCCTGGCGAGCGCGGCCGACACGTCGGCCTGGCGGGCCCTGCGCTCGGCCGCGTAGGCGTAGCCGGTGCCGACGAGGGACAGCTCCAGCCGGCTGGTCGCCGAGGCGCGCAGCGGCGCTCCGTCGAGGGTCGCTCCCCCGCCCCTCGCCGCGCTCCACACGCGGCCGCTCGCCGGTTCGACGACCGCGGCGGCCACCGACACCCCGTCGAGCTGCACCGCGATGGACACGGCGTACCAGGGCAAGCCGTAGAGGTAGTTCACGGTGCCGTCGATGGGGTCGACCACCCAGAGCAGCCGCCCGGAGCCGGGATCGGACCCGCCCTCCTCGCCGAGGATCGCCTCCCCGGGGCGCAGCGCGGCCAGCCGGTCGCGGATGAGCTGTTCGGAGGCCTTGTCGGCGGCGGTGACCACGTCGGTCTCGGTGCTCTTGGTGTCCACCTCGCCGAGGAAGCGGTCTTGGCCGCCGCGCAGGCGCTGGACCAGTTCGGCGGCCTCGGTGCCGATGGCGACGGCGGTGGTCCTGAGGAGTTCGAAGTCGGGGTTCACGACCTCCATCCGACCACAGGAGACCGAAGCAGTGCCCGGTTCGACCAGGGCATCCTCTATGGTCTGGCCACCACCCATCTGAATCGAACAGGAAGGGACCACGGGATGAGCGCCACGCGCGGGTTCGGGGTCGACATCGGCGGCTCCGGCATCAAGGGCTGTGTCGTGGATTTCGAAGCCGGCGTGCTCGACGGCGAACGCCTGCGGGTCCCGACCCCCCAGCCGTCCACCCCGGACGCGGTCGCGGACGTGGTCGCCGAGATCGTCGAGAAGTTCTCCTGGGACGGCCCGGTCGGCGTCACGCTGCCCTGCGTGATGAAGCGCGGGGTCGCGCTCTCCGCCGCCAACGTGGACAAGTCCTGGATCGGCACGGACGCCGCGGCCCTGTTCGCCGATCGCCTCGGCAGGCCGACGGAGGACGTCGTCGTCCTCAACGACGCCGACGCGGCCGGCCTCGCCGAGATGCGCTTCGGCGCGGGTGCGGGCAAGGACGGCGTCGTGGTGCTGCTGACCTTCGGCACCGGTATCGGCAGCGCGGTGTTCCTGGACGGCAAGCTGGTCCCCAACACCGAGTTCGGCCACCTGGAGGTCGACGGGCACGACGCGGAGAAGCGCGCGGCCGCCTCGGTCAAGGAGGACAAGGACCTCTCCTGGGAGCAGTGGGCCGCGCGGGTCAACCGCTACCTCCAGGTGCTGGAGGGCCTCGTCTGGCCGGACCTGATCATCGCGGGCGGCGGGGTGAGCAAGAAGGCGCACAAGTGGCTGCCGCTGCTGGAGGTCCGCACCCCGATCGTGCCCGCCACCCTGAAGAACGACGCGGGCATCGTCGGCGCCGCCGCGGCAGCCGCCGCCGGGCTGCGCCCCTGACGGGGGTGCCCCACGCCGTGACCGGGTTGTGTCACCGACGAATTGCGGCCGGTGACAGCCTGTTCTGCCTGCGCCGATGCGATCTTCGGCGGTCAAGGGTGGATCGGGACGCAACCCCGGTCCGGCTTCGTCGTTACAATGGAACAGTGCCCACGGGCGAGACCCGTCAGGCACGACCCCCAGAACGCCGGCGACCGAGCTTCGCGCCCTTGGTCTGCCGTTGAGCCATCTCCGCGAAAGGGCGTACGTGGCAGCCGCAGAAATCGCAACCCGACGCTCCAGCTCCGCCGCCGCTGGTGGCGCCAACTCGACCAGGAAGGCCACCGTGACTGCCGAGGGCGAGGAGGGGGCCGCCACGGCGACCGCGGCTGGTAAGACCGCGACGAAGCCGTCGACGGCCGCCTCGGGCAAGGGCACCGCCAAGAAGACCGCAGCCAAGGGCACCAAGACCGCGGCCGGCCCCAAGAAGGCCGCAGCGGCCAAGGGCGGCAAGAAGGCCGCGACCAAGGGCGACGGCGACGAGCCGGACATGGAAGGCAGCCCGGACGACGCCGACCTGACCGACGTCGAGGTCGACCTCACCGAGGACCTGGCCGCCGACGAGCCCGCCGAGGAAGCGCCGCCCGCCAAGGGCAGCGAGGACTTCGTCTGGGACGAGGAGGAGTCGGAGGCGCTGCGGCAGGCCCGCAAGGACGCCGAGCTGACCGCCTCCGCCGACTCGGTCCGCGCCTACCTCAAGCAGATCGGCAAGGTCGCCCTCCTCAACGCCGAGGAGGAGGTGGAGCTCGCCAAGCGCATCGAGGCCGGGCTGTACGCGGCCGAGCGGCTGCGCAAGGCCGAGGACGAGAACGAGAAGCTGGCCCCGCAGCTGCGCAGGGACCTGCGCTGGATCGTGCGCGACGGCGAGCGGGCCAAGAACCACCTGCTGGAGGCCAACCTCCGCCTGGTGGTCTCGCTGGCCAAGCGCTACACCGGTCGCGGCATGGCGTTCCTGGACCTGATCCAGGAGGGCAACCTCGGTCTGATCCGCGCGGTGGAGAAGTTCGACTACACCAAGGGTTACAAGTTCTCCACCTACGCGACGTGGTGGATCCGCCAGGCGATCACCCGCGCCATGGCCGACCAGGCCCGCACCATCCGCATCCCGGTGCACATGGTCGAGGTCATCAACAAGCTCGGCCGCATCCAGCGCGAGCTGCTCCAGGACCTGGGCCGCGAGCCCACGCCGGAGGAGCTGGCCAAGGAAATGGACATCACGCCCGAGAAGGTCCTGGAGATCCAGCAGTACGCGCGCGAGCCGATCTCGCTGGACCAGACCATCGGCGACGAGGGTGACTCGCAGCTCGGTGACTTCATCGAGGACTCCGAAGCGGTCGTCGCGGTCGACGCGGTGTCCTTCACGCTGCTGCAGGACCAGCTGCAGTCCGTGCTGGCGACGCTGTCCGAGCGCGAGGCGGGCGTGGTGCGGCTGCGTTTCGGCCTCACCGACGGCCAGCCGCGCACCCTCGACGAGATCGGCCAGGTCTACGGCGTGACGCGCGAGCGCATCCGGCAGATCGAGTCCAAGACCATGTCGAAGCTGCGCCACCCGTCCCGGTCGCAGGTGCTGCGCGACTACCTCGACTAGGTTTCGCCGGTTCTTCGACGAAGGCCCGTCCCGGAGTCCCGGGGCGGGCCTTCTCGTTGCGCGCGTTGGGGTTCGGGTTCAGGCCCGGACGCTCCACCGCCCGGTCGAGCGGATCTGGAGCAGCACGGGCCCGCGCAGGTCCACCGTGCCCGCGAACTCCCCGATCCGGTTCACCGCCAGGTCCACCCGCCCGGTGGCCAGTTCCACGGCGTGCACCACGAAGTTGCCGTCACCGGAGTGCGTCACCTCGGCCGCGCGCGCCGGGCGGGTCAGGAACACCACGTCGTCCCCGGCTCCCGCCGCGCGGTCGGCGCGCACCCCGGCGAGGTCCGTCCCGCCGACGGTCAGCGTCCACCGGCCGGTCGCGGTCACGGTCAGCGCCGTGGTCCGCTCACCGGCTCGCAGGTCGAACCACCGCTTGCCCTGGTAGGGGCCGATCTCGTTGAGCAGCAAGCCTTCCTGGCCGTCCGAGCGCAGCACCACGTTGCCGGTGCACTGTGGACAGTCCAGCTGCACGACGCCGACCCCGGGCTCCTTGGCGATGCCGACCTCGGCCGTCCCGTCGCCGTGGAAGACCGCGGGGGCACCCGGTCCGACCTCCAGGTGCGGCGGCTCGCCCCCGCGCACGGAGGAGCTGAGCAGGACGAGCGCGAGGGCGGCGAACCCGATCGCCAGGGGCTTGCGCACGGCGGCCTCCCTAGCTCGGGTCGATGCACCGATGGTGCGCCACCCCACGCGAAACCGCGCGCCGGAGTGACCGCAGGGTGACCCGATCGCTCCCGAACCTCCGTCCACTTCGGACAGAACTGGTCCAGCCCGGTTCGCTGTCCTCCGACGGGCTAGTCCTTGAACGATCCGTCGGCGCGGCGGCGGTGGTTGGCGAGGACGTGCCCACACTGTGGACAGTGCCTGCGCAGTCCGTGCTTGAGCACGTACAGCACCCCGAGCGTGACGACGTAGCAGAACACCGCGAAACACCACTTCACCAGACGCACCAGAGCTGCGTCGGTGCACGTGCGACAGTCCCGGCAGGCCACGGGCGACTCCCTTCCTCACCTCGACCGTGCCAGCGAGGGGCTCGTGTGAAATCGGGGTTCCCCCCTGGTCCTGTCCGGGCTACAACCAGGGAAACCACTGTGGACAGCGGGGCTGCGGCGTGGCAAAGATGGGGTGGTGAGCACGGGAGCGGGAGGGGGTGCGTCGTGTCGATCACGATTCGGCCACGCGCCTGCGCTGACCGTGAGCGCCACCGGGACCCGTGGTGGGCTTCCGGCGTCAAGTGGATCAATGAAAAGACGCGGTTCGGCCACGGGCCGTGTTGGGCTCTGCGACATCTGGGTAAATCAGGCGTGACAGGCGTCGCCGGCGGTACGGGAACACCGGAGACGTGCCGAACGTCTGTAAGAGTGGAGCTAGCGAGCACCGCGATCCCGCGAGGATCTCGGTGGTCGCAGCTGGATCAACGGGTACCGGAATCCCTCCGGTACCGGGACGAGGGGAGATCGCAATGCCTGGAACACTCACCCGCCCCGAGCTGACCGCTGCCGACCGCTGCGACCGCTGCGGGGCTGCTGCCCAAGTCCGCGCTGTTCTCGCCTCCGGCGGTGAACTGCTGTTCTGCGGGCACCACGCCCGCGAGCACGAGACGAAGCTGCGTGAGCTCGCCGCGCAGATCGTCCAAGGCTGACTCGGCTGACCGAGGAACTGCACACCTGACAGCCCACTACATCGGGCGGGGATCCGGACTCCGGATTCCCGCCCGTCGGCTTTTCCAGGACGGTTCAGCTCAGGGCGAACAGTCGCCGTCGGGGCGGTCGAACGGGCCGGGACACGCCCGGGGCGACAGCGTTCAGCTGACGGCGAACACGCGCTCGAAGGCGAGTTCGGCGGCGCCCACGAGGGCGGCGTCCCCGGCCAGCGCGGAGGTCGCCAGCCGCACCGATCCGGCGGCCCTGCCGACCAGGCTCCTGCGCCGCACCTCGGTGGTGACGGAGGAGACCACGGCGGGCGGCAGCACGGCCAGCAGCCCGCCCAGCACCACCAGCTCGGGCGCCAGCAGGTTCAGCACGTTGGTCAGCCCGAGGGTGAGCCACTCCGCGAACCCGGACAGCCGGTGCAGCGCCAGCTCCCCGTCAGCGGCCAGCGAGCGCAGCTCCGCGACGATCACCGGCCGGGGCGTGCCCGCCGCCAGGTTCAGCGCCCGGCACAGCGCGTCCTCGCCGATCTCGGTCTCCAGGCAGCCCCGGCAGCCGCAGTAGCACTGCCGACCGGTCGGGTTGACCACCATGTGGCCCAGTTCGCCGACGTAGCCGCCGCTGCCGCGCAGCGAGACCCCGCCGAGGATGACCCCGCCGCCGACACCCACGTCGGCGGAGAGGAAGACGACGTCCTGCGAGGTGCGGGCCACTCCCCTGGTGTGCTCGGCGAGCGCGCCCAGATCGGCGTCGTTGCCCACGTCCACCGGCAGGCCGAGCGCGTCGCCCAGCAGCGCGCCGAAGGGCACCCCGGTCCAGTGCAGGTTCGGGGCCTCGTGCACGAGCCCGTCGGAGCGGCGCACCACGCCGGGCACCGACACCCCGGCCCTGGTCGGCTCGCAGCCCAGCTCGTCGACCAGGTCCACGCGGGCGCGGGCGATCTCCTCGACCGCCTCCTCCGGGCTGCCCTGGCCCCGGCGCAGCGTCCAGCCGCGCACGCCCAGCAGTCGTCCGCCGACCCCGGCGAGCGCGACGGTGACCTGCTCGACACCGACGTCCACGGCGAGCACCGGGACCGCCTCGGCCTGCGGGAGCACCAGCAGCGAGGGGCGCCCGGCTCCGTGGCGGTGGGTCGGGACCTCCTCGGAGACCACGCCCACCGCGCTCAGCTCGTCCACCAGCGCCTTGATGGTGCTGCGGTTGAGGCCCAGCTCGGCGGCCAGCTCGGCGCGCGTGGCCGGACCGTCCAGGTGCAGCCTGCGCAGCAGGGCCGCGCGGTTGTGCCTGCGGACCTCGTCCGGCCTCGTTCCCGCTGTGGGTGTGACGGCCCCGCCCTCCTTCGTGTCGCTCGCCGGGTGGGACCGCCCGCGTCAGCGCACGCCGGCGGCTGCCGAGCGGCGGCGGGACAGCGCGTCCACGCTCGCGGCGAGCAGCAGCACCAGACCGGTGACGATCGAGACCACCGCGGCGGGCTCACCGAGCAGGCGCAGACCGTTCTCGATCGTCGCGATCACGGCACCGCCGACGATCGCGTCCCGCACCCGGCCCTTGCCGCCGAACAGCGAGGTGCCGCCGATGACCGCAGCGCCGACCGCGAACAGCAGCGTGTTGCCGCCACCCGCCTGGGGGTCCACCGATCCGACCTTAGAGGACAGGATGATCGCGCCGATGGCCGCCACAGTCGAACAGATCACGAACACGCTCATCCGGACCTTGGTGACGTCGATGCCCGCGCGCCGCGCCGCCTCGGCGTTGCCACCCACCGCGTACACGTGCCTGCCGTAGCGCGTGCGGTCGAGCACGAAGGAGCCCAGCACCAGCAGTCCGAGCACGATCGGCACCACGTACGGCATGCCCTGGATCACCACGGCCTCGTTGGGGCTGCGGTTGAGGTTCAGCGCGTAGGTGGCGACGGCGGCCAGCACGACGATCACGCCGACCTTGGCCCCGACGAGCACCGTGGGCTGGACGACGAGACCGCGCTTGAGCCTGCCGAAGTGCCTGCTCAGCACCACAGCCGCGTAGCCGCCCGCCGCGAGCAGGAAGAGCACCCAGCTGCCCAGCGGGGAGAGGTTGCCGTTGGCGACGTTGAACAGGACCTCGTCGTTGACCGCGAGCGTGCCGCCCTCGCCGATGTAGAGCAGCACGACGCCCTGCCAGGCCAGGAAGAGCGCGAGGGTCACGACGAAGGAGGGGATGCCGACCTTGGCGACGAGGAAGCCGGTGAGGCAGCCGATCGCGGTGCCGATGCACAGCGCCAGCAACATCTCCAGCCACGGGTTCGCGGGCAGGCCGATGAGCATGATCAGCAGGGCCAGCACCGGCGGGATCGCGGCGACGTAGAGCTTGGTCAGCACCGCCATGCCCGCGCTGAGCGCCATCGCGACCAGGGTCAGGTAGAAGACCCACGAGCCCATGCCGCCGAGCAGGTTGCCGTCGACCTTGAGGTGCAGCGCCCACACCGCCGCCGTGACACCGGAGGCGGTGCCCGCCGACAGGTCGATCTCGCCGAGCAGCAGGACGTAGACCAGGCCCATGCCGATCACCGTGATGCCAGCGCCCTGGGTCAGCAGGTTCGCGATGTTGCCCAGCGTCAGGAACTGCGGCGAGAGCACGGTGAACACGGTGAACAGCACGACGAGGCCGCCCAGCGCGGGCAGCGCGCCGAGCTGGCCGCCGGAGAGCCTGGCGAAGTAGTCGCCGATCGCCTGGCGGACCCCGCGCTGGGCGGTGTCGATGCCGAAGTCGGCGACTGCTGTCGTTCCAGTGCCTGTCGTTCCAGTACCGGTCGAACCCGGCGTGGCGCTCTTGGGCTCGGCGGGGGTCTCGGTCATCACGAAGTCCTTGCTGGGCGAGGTCGGCGGTGACGGCGGCGGTTCGTCGGTCTTCCAGTCCCACGAACCCCCGGGGAACCGGTGCTCGTGAACGCCGCGTTTGGTGCGTTGAGCGCACTGAACGGGTCGTTTGGTGCGCTCAACGCACTGAACGGGTCGTTCAGGGCTCAAGGGGGGCGGAGTGCGGCGGGGGCTAGACGGTGGCGGTTTCGGGGGCCGCGATGCCGAGGTCGCCGGAGCGGCCCGCGGTGATCAGCTCGACGACCTGGGCGCGCGAGGTCTGCGAGGTGGGGACCTCGGCGGCCATCCGGCCCAGGTAGAGCGCGGCCACGGTGTCGGCGACCTCGAACACGTCGTTCATGTTGTGGCTGATCAGCACCACGCCGAGGCCGTTGTCGGCGAGGCGGCGGACGAGGTCGAGCACCTGCCGTGTCTGCGCGACGCCGAGCGCGGCGGTGGGCTCGTCGAGCAGCACCACGCGGCTGTCCCAGAGCACGGCCTTGGCGATGGCCACGGTCTGGCGCTGGCCTCCGGAGAGCGAGGCGACCGAGGTGCGCACCGACTTCACCGTGCGCACGGACAGGTCGGCGAGCACCTTGCGGGCCGCCTCCTCCATTCCCGCGTCGTCCAGGGTGATGCCGTTCAACCGCTCCCGGCCGAGGAACATGTTGTCGACGATGTCGAGGTTGTCGCACAGCGCGAGGTCCTGGTAGACGACCTCGATGCCCAGCGCGGCGGCGTCGCGGGGGCTGCCGACGCTGACCGGCTCCCCGTCGAAGCGCAGCTCGCCGGAGTCGATCGGGTGGATGCCCGCGATGCACTTGACCAGTGTGGACTTGCCCGCGCCGTTGTCACCGACGAGTGCGGTGACCTCGCCGGGGCGGACGGTGAGGTCCACGTCGTGCAGCACGTGCACCGGGCCGAAGCTCTTGTTCACCCCGCGCAGCTCCAGGATGGGCTGACTCACGGGTCCTCCAAGGGTTCTGAGAAGGCAGCGGTGGTGGGAAGTGCCGGTGGCGGGAAGTGCCGGTGGTGGGGCGGGCGAACGAGGGCTTCCGCCCCACCACGGCTGCTTACTTGGTGATCCCGGCCTGCTTGCACTTCTCGGCGAGGTCGCCCTTGCACACGTCGGCGACCTTCACGAAGCCGGAGTCGGTCGCCTTCTTCACGTTGTCCTTGTTGATCAGCTCGGGCGTGAGCAGGACGGACTTCACGTCGCGGTTGCCCTTGGGGTCGCGCTCGGTGGCGGTGGCCAGCTTGTTCGCGGCCTCCTTGTCGCCCTTGGCCAGCGCGATCGCCAGCTGCGCGGCCGCGTTGGCCTCCTGGTCGATCGGCTTGAGCACGGTCATGCACTGCTCACCGCGCAGGATGGCGGCGAGGCCGTCCTCGGTGGCGTCCTGGCCGGTGACCGGGACCTGACCGGCCAGGCCGGCCTTCTTCAGCGCGGTGATCACCGCGCCCGCGAGGCCGTCGTTGGCGGCGAGCACGCCGTCCACCTTGCCGCCGTTGGCGGTCAGCAGCTGCTGGAAGGTGGTGTTGCCGAGCTGGTTGTCCCACTTGGCGATCGCCTGGTCGCCGGAGAGCTTGAACTCGCCAGCGTCGTACTTGGGCTTGAGCACGCTCAGCGCGCCGTTCTTGAACAGCGTGGCGTTGTTGTCCTCGGGGCCGCCGTTGATCTGGATGATCTGCGGGTTGGCCTTGCCCTTGAGGCACTCCACCAGGCCCTGGCCCTGGAGCTGGCCGACCTTGGTGTTGTTGAAGGAGACGTAGTAGTCGGCGCTGCCGCCCAGGCTCAGCCGGTCGTAGTCGATCACCGGGATGGCCGCGTTCTTGGCCTTGCGCTCGATCGCGGCGCCGCTCTCATCGCTGAGGTTGGTGATCATCAGGACCTTCACGCCCTGGCTGATCATCGAGTCGGCGATGGTGCTGAACTTGCCGGTGTCGCCCTCGGCGTTCTGGATGATCGGCTCGATGCCCGCCGCCTTCAGCGCCTTGTCCAGCAGCGGCCGGTCGAAGCTCTCCCAGCGGGCGGAGGACTTGGTGTCGGGCAGGATCACGCCGACCTTGACGCCGGTCCCGCCGGGAGCGGCGCCGCCGCCGGTGGGCTGGTTGCCGGTGCCCGGGTTCGCACTGTTGTTGCCGCACGCCGACAGCAGGAGGGCAAGGCCCGAACCCGCGGCGAGCAGGGCAAGGGTGTTGCTGCGCATCCGCCCATCCCTTCCGTTGCGCACCGCTCGAAGTCGCGGCGGCGGAAATGTTGTGGGCGACAACGTATCCCCCGTTCGTGTCAGACCGGAAGGATTGTGAATCGATTCAGAGTGACCTGCGCAACACGCTTTCGCTACGGGCAGGTAACCGGAACGTCACGAAAAACGGCGGAAAGCGAAGAATTTTGATCTTCAAAGAACCGCAGGTGAGAGCCTGTGAGAGCGCTCACCTGCGGCGTTGTGCTTCGGCGGGCCCCGAAGAACTACTCGGCGGTAAGGCCAAGATGATCAACGTGCGCCCGCGCGCCGTTGCCGGTGGCGAACATGAGCATCGGGGACGGCTCGCACCGCTGCCCGTGCAGCTGACAGGTCCAGTCCTTGACGGCGCTCACCTCGCGGCCGTCGACGAGCAGCCGGAGCTGAGTGCCCTTGCCCTCGACCCGGTAGGCGTGCGCGCGGTCAGTGGTGTTCATCGGCAGGTTGATCACGCGATCAACGGTCTTGAGGCAGACCAGGTCCTTGTTGAAACCGAGGATGGTCGGCGCGGCGTTGTCGGTGGCGACCAGGCCCACCTGACCGCTGTGGCCCATCAGGTCCCTGTCGCACGCGGGCGCGTCGGGCGTCGCCGGGTCGACGCGGAGCTTGGTGTGCACGGCCCAGCCGCGCTCGTTGGTGACGGCCAGCCAGGGCGAACCGGCGGCGATGGTGAGCTGCGTGCGCTCGTCGAAGCTGATCACGCCGTCCTTGACGACGGGCTCGGTCGGGTTCTCGTGCCGCAGCTCCCAGCCGGTGTACGGCGGGGCGGCGGAGAAGTCCAGGTCAGCGGAAGCGGGGGCGGCGAAGGCGGCCGGGGCGGCCGCGGTGAGCGCTACGGCGAGCACGACACCCAGGCGAGTGATGTTCATGCCCATCGACGGTGGCGCTGATCAACGCTGCGCTCAAGGCCAGATCAGAAGCTCTCCATTTGGACGTACTGCCTAGCCCGAAAGGTCTACCAGGAGCGCAGGGTCGCGATGCGCTCTTCCAGGTGCTCCATCGAAGCCATCGGGGTGGGCGGGCCACCGCACTTCTTGCGCAGCTCGGAGTGGATCATGCCGTGCGGTTTGCGGGTGCGGTGGTGGTGCAGCGCGACCAGGGTGTTGAGCTCCTTGCGCAGCGCGGTGATCCGCTCCTGCACCGACAGCGACGGGCGCGGGGCGGGCGGGGCGGCCTCCTGCTGGGCGGCCTTGGCCTTGCGCTTGAGCGCGGCGTTGGCCAGCTGCTGCTGCTGGCGCTGCCGGAGCAGGTCGCGCACCTGGTCGGGGGCGAGCAGCCCTGGCAGTCCCAGGTACTCCTGCTCCTCGTCGGTGCCCGCCATGGCGGCGGTGCCGAAGGAGGAGCCGTCGTAGATCACCTGGTCCAGCTCGGCTGAGGCGCCGAGGGAGGTGAAGGCCTTCTCCTCCTCGCCGGGCTCGTCCTGCTGCTGGTTGGCCTGGGCGAGCAGCTCGTCCTCCCAGCCCTCCTTCTCCCGGTGCGGCTTGCCGAGCACGTGGTCGCGCTCGGCCTCCAGCTGGCTGGCCAGCTCCAGCAGCACGGGCACGCTGGGCAGGAAGACGTTGGCCGTCTCGCCGGGGCGGCGGGCGCGCACGAAGCGGCCGATGGCCTGGGCGAAGAACAGCGGGGTGGAGGCGCTGGTGGCGTAGACGCCGACGGCCAGGCGCGGCACGTCGACGCCCTCGGAGACCATCCGGACCGCGACCATCCACTCGGAGTCGCTGTCGGCGAACTCCTTGATCCGCCCGGAGGCCTTGGGATCGTCGGAGAGCACGACTGTCGGCGGCTTGCCGGTGATCATCTCCAGGATGCGGGCGTAGGCCTTGGCGTTCTCGTGGTCGGTGGCGATGACCAGGCCGCCCGCGTCCGGGACCCCGCCGTTGCGCAGCTGGGTGAGCCGGATGTGCGCGGCCTTGAGCACGGCGGGCATCCACTCGCCGTTGGGGTCGAGCGCGGTGCGCCAGGCCCGCGCGGTCTGCTCGGCGTCCAGCGGCTCGCCGAGGCGGGCGCTGAACTCCTCACCGGCGTTGTTGCGCCAGCTCGCCTCGCCGGAGTACGCCATGAAGATCACCGGCCGGACCACGCCGTCGCGCAGCGCGTCGGAGTAGCCGTAGGAGTGGTCGGCGCGGCTGCGCTCGAACCCGGCGGCGTCCGGCTCGTAGCTGATGAACGGGATCGGGGTGTCGTCGCTGCGGAACGGGGTCCCGGTCAGCGCCAGCCTGCGCACGGCGGGGGTGCACGCCTCGCGCACCGCGTCGCCCCAGGACTTCGCGTCGCCCGCGTGGTGCACCTCGTCGAGGATGACCAGCGTCTTGCGGTTCTCCGTGCGCACGCGGTGCAGCGTCGGGTGGGCGGCGATCTGCGCGTAGGTGACCGCGACGCCGTGGTAGTCCCGCGAGGTGGTGCCCGCGCCGTTGCGGAAGTTGGAGTCGATGGCGATGCCCACGGCCGCCGCCGCCGAGGCCCACTGGTGCTTGAGGTGCTCGGTCGGGGTCACGATGGTGACCGCCTCGACCGTGCGGTCGGCGAGCAGCTCGGCCGCGACCCGCAGCCCGAAGGTCGTCTTGCCCGCGCCCGGCGTCGCCACCGCGAGGTAGTCCTGCGGGCGCGCCGTGAGGTACTTCGTGAGCGCGCGCCGCTGCCAGGCGCGCAGCGGCCGGAACTCCGCGGTGGAAAGACGTTCCGCGACGGCCGAGTCGGTTACGGTCACCTGCTGTCCGTTCCTTTCGCCGCGTCTTGACACACGCCTTGTCACATAAGCACAAAACATGCGAACGCCCTCTGCGCGCGCAAGCGGTGAGGGCGCCAGGAAGCCTACATCGGCCGCCGGGGTGCGGCGGACCGAACGAGGTCCTCGACCGCCGAAAGCGACCCGCGACACTCCGGTGACCAGGCCCTGTGGTGCTGGCGTGTGGCGGATGCATCATGCTGACCCCTGACATGGACACGCCCGCCGAAAACCAGCCGGCCGACGCCTCCGAGCGCCCGAGGCAGCGGCGCGGCCTGCGGCGGCTGCTGTCGCTGACCATGACCAAGGCGTGGCAGGACAACATCTTCTCCGAGGCCGCCGAGGCCGCGTTCTGGCAGACGCTGTCGCTGCCGCCGCTGCTGCTCGGCCTGCTCGGCAGCATCGGCTACGTCGCGGAGTGGTTCGGCACCGCCGTGGTCAGCGCGGTTCACGAGCGCATCCTGGGCTTCGCCGGGAAGATCTTCACGCCCGAGGTGGTCGACGGGATCATCGGCCCGACGGTGCAGGAGATGCTCACCAGGGGCCAGGGCGCGCTCGTGTCGATGGGTTTCCTGATCTCGCTGTGGGCGGGCTCGTCGGCGACGGCGTCCTTCATCGACGCGATCACCGTGGCGCACGAGCAGTACGGGGTGCGCAACATCGTCTGGCAACGCATCCTCGCGCTGCTGGTCTACCTGGTCACCCTGGTGCTGTTGATCATCGGTCTGCCACTGCTGGCGCTCGGCCCGGAGTGGCTGCCGACGCTGTTCCCGGTGTCCTGGCAGCCCACGGTGGAGGACCTGGTCGGGCGGTTCTACTACCCGGGCACGGCCGCGATCCTGGTGCTCGCGCTGACCACGCTGTACAAGCTCGCGCTGCCCAGAAAGCTGCCGTGGCACCGCGGTCTGCCGGGGGCGGTCCTGGCGATGGTGTTCTTCCTGGTGTCCGCGACCGGATTGCGGCTCTACATCAGCTCGATCAGCGGCACCGGCTTCACCTACGGCGCGATGGCCACCCCGATCGCGTTCCTGCTGTTCGCCTTCTTCATCGGCCTGGCGATCGTGCTCGGCGCGCACCTGAACAACGCCATCCAGCAGTTGTGGCCCGCGAAGATGACCGGCCGCGAGCGCCGCAAGTGGCGGCGGCTGGAGATGGACAGGGCAGCGCAGAAGCTGCGCGCGGCGGAGGACGAGGTCGCCGCGATCAACGCGAAGCACCTCGACACCCGCGAACTCCCCACCGCCCCCTCCCCAGCCGACACCCACGACACCGACCCCGTCCACCGCACCAGCTAGTTCTTCGCGAGGCGCCTGAGGAGGGAGAGCGCGGCGGTCGCGAGGTCAGCGGGGGCGATGTCCAGGCACGAGACGGTGCCGCGGACCAGGTGGGCCCGGGTGTGGCGGGGACGGGTGTCCTCGGCGCGGTCGGCTCCGCCGAAGGCGATGGCCACAGGCGTGCCCACGGCCTCGGCGAGGTGCATGGGGCCGGAGTCGTTGCCCACCAACACCTCCGCGCGGGCGATCACCGAGGCGAGCACCGCGACGCTGACCGGCTCCAGTGCGCGCACTCCGGGGTGCCGGGCGCGCGAGACGACCTCGGCGATGAGATCGCGTTCCCTGGCCGAGCCGGTGACGAGCACGGGCACACCGCTGTCAGCGAGCATCGCGGCGGTGGTGGCGAAACCCGTTGCCGAGTAACGAAGTTCGTCGCGAGTGCAGCCAGGAGTCACCAACGCGAACGGCGCGGCGGTACCCGCGAGCGCGAGATCGGCGGCCGCGCGGGCGCGCTCGGGGATGTCGACGCGGACCACGGCGCCGCGCGCGGGAACTCCCAGTCCGTGCAGCAGGTGCAGCGCGCGGTCGACCTGGTGCGCAGGCCCCTCGGGAGGCCGGACGCAGTGGGAGGCAACGACTCCGCCGGTTTCGGTGGAGTGCACGGCGCGCACACCGATCCCTGCGAGCAGACCGGCGTGCGCGGCCGCCCACGGCGACTGCGTCGCGGAGGTGAACACGATCATGGCGTCGTAGCCGCGATTGGCCAACGATCCGATCAACGCCCGCTCCTGCAACGCGGAGCGGTTGACATCGACGGGATTCGTGGTGGAGCGGTCGTACCAGGACGGCGTCCCGACGACGACTCCGTCGAGCGAGCCGAGCAGCTCCCTGGCTGCGGCGCCGCTCGGCGAGGTCAGCAGGTCGATCCTGGCGTGCGGCGCGGCGGCCCGCA
Organism: Allokutzneria multivorans; assembly: GCF_039537405.1. Classification (NCBI taxonomy): domain Bacteria; kingdom Bacillati; phylum Actinomycetota; class Actinomycetes; order Pseudonocardiales; family Pseudonocardiaceae; genus Allokutzneria; species Allokutzneria multivorans. The sequence goes on from NZ_BAABAL010000019.1 coordinate 150,202, forward strand.
GCGCGCGCAGTGCCGGCGAGAGCATCAGGGCGTCACCGAGATTGCCGGGCCGTACAACCAGAATCCGGCCCAGTTCCGTCCAGTCCACGTGGGACTGCGACGGTGCGATCGAGTGGTCCGGCGCCACTTCGGGGCGTGGCGCGGGCATCTGGAAGGTCGCGGACACGGTTCACCTCTTGGGCGAGCTGGGGGTGCGCGGCAGGCGCACGCACCCTTCAATGCCCGTTCCACCCCGGGTCAAACCGGTGCGGTAGCCCGTACGGAGTCAGGCTGGTTGTGTGCTGGTGCCGAGGTCTCTACGGTGGGAAGCACAGCGGTTGACGACCGACCGCGGTCGGAGGGGCCGTGCGCCCATCCTCGAGGCCGGTGGCGGGACACGCGCGACGCGAGGCGCCCCCACCGCCGCAACCCTTCCGTCCCGACAACCCCGACGGAGGAGGAACCGTGACCGAGAACCGCATCCGTCCCGTCAGCAACGGCGCGGAGACGACGCTGCTGCCCGAGCTCCCGGACCCCGGCGCACCGAGCGCGGACCAGCTCATCGAGCTGTCCGTGCGCAGGCCGGCCAAGGGGACCGTGGTGCTCGGTGTCAGCGGTGAGATCGACATGTTCACCACGCCGCTGCTGCGCACCGCACTCGATGAGCAGCTGACGGCGAAGACCGACCGGCTGGTGCTGGACCTGAGCCAGGTGAGCTTCCTCGGCTCCAGCGGGCTCGCGGTGCTGGTGGACTGCCTGCACCTGGCCGAGGACAACGGGGTGGGCTTCTGCCTCGTCAGCGCGACGCGCTCGGTCGAGCGCCCGCTCAAGGTCACCGGTCTAGGTGACGTCTTCAGTACTTTTCCCACCGTCAGTGCCGCACTGGCGGCCTAATCCCGCATTATCGGGTTTCAGCCGCGCCACACTGGGAACACCACATAACGCACCGTCCGCCAGCCCCCCGGCGGCCGGTGCCCCTAGATCGGGCCGACCGTCCACGGACGGTCGGCCTGTCCACTTCCCCGGGGATTCCCCCGCGACCTGGCGGTAAACCCAGCTCAGGTGAACTCGGCGATGGCCTGGCGGTAGAGCCGGACGGTGTCCTCGGCGACGCGCTCCCACGAGTACCTGGCGCGAACCCGATCGCGACCCGCCGCCCCGTAGGACTGCGTGGTCACCGGGTCGGCGATCACGTGCGCGAGCACCTTCGCCAGCGCCTCGGTGTCAGCAGGGGGCACCAGCCGCCCGGTCACGCCGTCGATCACCATGTCCGCCAGCACCCCGACCTCGCTCGCCACCACGGCGGTCTCGCAGGCCATCGCGGCGGACACGGTCAGCCCGAAGGGCTCTTCGGTCGGACAGCAGACCAGGGCGTCGGCGGAGCGCAGCAGCGCGGGCAGCTCACCGTCACCTGCTTCCCCCACCAGGTGGACGCGCTCGGCGACCCCTTCGGCGCGGGCGATCGCGGACAGCCGCCGTGCTTCCGGGCCGGGCTCTCCCATCGCGACGAGCACCAGCTCGGTCTCCGGCAGCGCGCGCAGCGCCCGGATGGCCGTGTCGAAACCCTTGTGCGGCACCAGGTCTCCGACGCAGACCAGGCGGTGGGCAGCGCCGCGCTCGGCGACGGGGCCGTCCGGGGTGAAGTGCTCCAGATCCACGCCGGAGGGCACGACGGAGATCATCGAGCGCGGGATGCCGCGCCGGATCAGCTCCTCCACCTCGACGGAGCTGGTCGCGGCGACGCGCACGGCCTCGCGGCCGACCAGCCGCTCCAGCTTCGAGCGCTGCGTGGGGACGCCGGTGTCCTCGGGCGCGCTGAGGGCTTGGAACGTTTGCACCACAGGCACTTTCGCCTCGCGTGCGGCCAGTGCGGCGGCGACTCCGGCCGACCAGTAGTGCGCGTGCACGACGTCCGGCGGGCGCCGTGTCCAGTGCGCGGCGAGGTGCCCGCCGAACTCACCAAGGTGCTCGACGAGGTCGTTCGGGTCCAGCTCGCGCGGCGGTCCAGCGGGAACGCGCACGACGGTCAAGCGGGAAGCGGCCCTGATGACCGGCTCCTGCCTGGGTTTGTCGGCGCGGACGTAGACGGTGACGGTGTGCCCGGCCTCGGCCATGTGCGCGGCGAGGGCGGCGACGTGCGATCCCGCGGCGTGCAACTCCGGTAGCGAGCCCGGCCCGTCGTGGGCCGCAGGTCCGTCGTCGAGCGAAACCAGGGCGACGGTGAGCGGCGGCAGCTCCGCCTCGTCCTCGTGGTTGTCGTGGGAGGTCATCTGGCGGGCTCCAGGGCATCGGTCACGGTGGCGATCCGGTGCAGTCCCGCCGTGGCGAGGGCGTCGCGGACCGAGCTGGTCCGTGGCGCGGCGAGCACGAGCGGCCTGCCCGCCGCCGATGCCGCGTCCGCGACGGAGAACAGCGCGAGCACCAGGCCCTCGACATCACCCGCCACACCGGAGAGGTCCAGCTGGAGCGGGAAAACACCGCCCCTGGCCGCGGTGAGCAGGCCGCGCCGGAGAGCGGGCGCGCTCGCGGCGGGCAGCTCCCCGGAGACCTCGACGCGCACCACCTCGCCGACCTTCGCCACGCTCAGCTCGTAGCCGCCCGGGTCTTGGCGCCCGTTGCTCGGCGCCCGGCTCGGCCGCTTGAACAGGGTGACCACGGTGCCGTGCTCACCCCGGTGCACCAGTACCTCGTCCATGGACTCGCGCATGATCAGCAGGCCGCGCCCCCGGCTGTGATCGGCGACCGGCGGGTAGCGCCAGCGGCCGTTGTCGGAGACGGTGATCCGGATCGCGCCGGACCCGCCCGCCTCGGCGGTGACGGTGACCAACCCGCCGTCGCGTCCGTTGTCGTAGCCGTGCTCGACGGAGTTGGACGCGGCCTCGCCAACCGCGAGCACGAACGCGAAAGTGTCCTCCTCCGACACTCCGGACGCGGTGAGCCAGGCCGTCAGTTCCTTGCGCAGCAACGACAACTTCGCGGGCTCCGCGGGAACGCTCAGCGCGAACGGCCGGTTCGACCGCGCGGAGGGGGTGAAGGCGAAGGCCACCGCGTCGCCGATGTCCGGAGGGCACGACGCCGTGAGCCGTTCGCACAGCGCGCGCGGGTCGGGACCGCGCTCGGCGACCAGCGACACGACAGCGCGCTCCAGTCCAGCGTCGGGGTGGCACCGTCCGAGTTCGATGGAGTACTGCAGGACGATCTCCTCCTGTCCAACGGTTTCCACCGTCTCACCGCCGAGGTCCGGGTAGCCGGAGGCCAGCGGTCCTCCCCTGCTGCCGATGAGCTGGCGGACCCAACCGTCCCGGGAGATCAGCAGCACTCCGGGGTGTCCGGCGGTGGCGCAGCGCAGGCTCCGCGTCTCCGGCTCGAAGACGGCCAAGCACAGGGTCGTCCCAGCGGCTTCGGGGGCGTACCCGGCGTAGCGGTGCAGTGCGAGCACGGCCTCGGCCGGTCCCCGTCCCTGCAACAGCTGGGTAGTCAGCGCTCCGCGCAGGCGTTCGACGACGGCTTCGGCGATGTCCTTCGTCGGCTGTCTCGGCACCTGTCCGATGACCAGTGCGACCCGGTCGTCGAGCGGGAGCACGTCGTGCCAGTCCCGCCCGGGTGCCACGCCTCCGGGCAGCAGTACCGTCGCGAGTCGCATGCCAGCGGGATCAGGCCGGTCCAGGGGCTGCCGCGCGAACTCCGTGACTGTCACGACGCCGACTCGCTGACAGGGGCGGTCGGTGGCTCCACGTCCATCGGTCCACTCCATGGTCTGTACCTGCGGTGTGCGGTGGCTGGCTTCCCGAGGAACAGGGCCGCAAAACCACGTGTCGAACTCGCGGTGAACGGGTATCAGGGCGGAGACGGTGGGCGTCTCGGATGTCGGGCAGGATCTAGGAGCCCACGCCGTGCCCCGCCACCCACGACCGACCACGAGGTGCAGAGTGACCGTGTCCCCTTCCGAGCCCGCGATGGCCGAGCAGACCCTCGCACCCGCGCCCATCGAGGTGCGGGTGAACGCCAACGCGGCTCACCTGTCCGTCGTCCGCGCCGTGGCCGCGGACCTGGCGATGCGCGAGGACTTCGACCTCGACTCCATCGCCGACCTGAAGCTGGCAGTGGATGAGGCATGCTCCACCCTGATCGACGTCGCACTCCCCGGCGCGGCGCTGAGCTGCCGGTTCAGCCCCACCGCCGGGCGCGTGGTCGTCGACGTCAGCGTGCTCTCGGCCGAGCCGCACGAGCCCAAGCGGGACACCTTCGGCTGGCGGGTGCTCAGCACCCTCGCCGATGACGTGACCGCTTCCACCACCCCCACCGACGACGGCAAGCACCTCGTGCGCATCGAGCTGTCCAAGGCCGGAGGGGCGGTGTTCCAGGCGTGAGCGAGCTTGTGAGCGAACCGAGGAACACGGCGTCCGGGCTCGGGCCTCACCGGGCTTGCGAGGTGATGTCGTGAGTCCACAGGCGGAGAAGACGACCAAGGGCGGGTACGAGCAGTACGCACCCGTGTTCGCCGAGCTCGCCGCGCTGGACCCCGACGACCCGGCGCGCACAGAGGTCAGGGACCGCTTGGTCACCGGCCATCTCCCGGTCGCCAAGCACATCGCCCGGCGCTTCGCCAACCGCGGCGAGAACCAGGAGGACCTGACCCAGGTCGCCACGCTCGGGCTGATCAACGCCGTCGACCGGTTCGACCCGGAGCGCGGCGTGGACTTCCTGTCCTTCGCCGTGCCGACGATCATGGGCGAGGTCCGCAGGCACTTCCGCGACACCAGCTGGGCCGTCCGGGTCCCCAGGCGGCTCAAGGAGATGCACCTGTCGATCAGCGCCGCCGTCGGTGAGCTGTCGCAGCGCATGGGCCGCGCGCCGACCCCGAGCGAGATCGCCACGCACCTCGGCGTCTCCCGCGAGGAGGTCTTCGAGGGCTTGGAGGCCACCAACGCCTACCGCAGCGCGTCGCTGGACGACATGCTGCTGGGCGAGAACGACGGGGTCTCCCTCGGCGACGCGCTCGGCGAGGAGGACGAGGGCATGGCCGACGTGGAGCGGCGCGAGTCCTTGCAGCCGCTGCTCGAACGCCTCCCCGAGCGCGAGCGGACCATCGTGGTGCTGCGCTTCTTCGGCAACATGACGCAGACCCAGATCGCCGACCGCGTCGGCATCTCGCAGATGCACGTGTCCCGCCTGCTGTCCCGCACCCTCGCCAAGCTCCGCGACGCCCTCGACGAGGAGTAACCCACCTCGTCCACCCGGCTTGGCGCGTCCCGTCCCCATGGCCCGTTTGGTGCGTTGAGCGCCCTGAATGACTCATTCAGGACGTTGAGGTACCTCAATGAGTCATTCAGCGCGTTCGAAGGCTTCGCGAACGGACCGTTTGGTGCGTTGAGGGCCCTCAACGGGTCGTTTGGTGCGTTGGGAACCCTGAACGACCCGTTTGGTGCGTTGAGCGCACTGAAGGGGTCGTTCAGGGCTTCAACTACGGCCTTAGCAGGTGCGGGTCCACGTGCACTCGAGGTCGGTGTGCGGGGTCGGGGTGCCTGCGGAGCGCGGGGTGGGGATGGGGAGGGAGCGGTCCGCCGCGCCTTGGTAGTTGGCCAGGCGGACGGCGATGGCGTCCTCCACGGCGGAGGGCTTGGCGGTGAGGTAGTTGTTCATCACGGACGCGAAGACGAGCTTCTCTCCGTTGGCGGCGGTGACGTAGCCGGAGAGGCCGGTCACGGACGTCAGTGATCCGGTCTTGGCGTGCACGTTGCCCTCGGCGGGCGTGCCCTTCATGCGGTTGCGCAGCGTTCCGCCGACCATGCGGTCGGGCTTGCCCGCGATGGGCAGGGACTCGTACCACGCGGGGAACCACGGTTTGGCCTGCGCGGACACCAGGAGGTTGCTGAGCTGCTCGGTGGTGAGGAGGTCCATTCTGGACAGTCCGGAGCCGTCGACCATGCGGTAGGCACCGGCGGGAACACCGAGCGGGGCGAGCTTCTGCGCCATCACCTCGACGCCTGCCGCCCAGGTGCCCTTGCCCTTCTCCTTGCGCCCCATGGCCTTCACGAGGGCCTCGGCGTGCATGTTGTTGGAGAGCTTCATGAACGGCACGAGCAGTTCGGCCAGGGTCATGGAGCTGTGCGTCGCGAGCACCTTCGCGCCGGCGGGGGTGGCACCCCGGCCGAGGTCCTTGCGGATGACGTTGATCCCCTTGGCGGCCAAAGCTTTCGCGAACACGTCGGCGGCGTAGGCGGTGGGGTCGCCGACGGTGGAGTAGTCCTCGGCGGGAGCCGCGACGGTGCCGCTGACGACGATCTTGGAGCCGCCGTGCTCGCGCTCGACGGAGAGGGAGTTCGCGGTTCCGGGCGCGGCGGTGACGGTGCGGTTGTCGATGGTGACGACGCTCGTCGCGGGGCTGAGCCGGATCTGCGCGGGCTTGCCGACGGCGCCCGGTTGTGCTTGCACGAGAACGGTTCCGGCGTCGAAGTCGGAGTTCGGCGCGAGCGTCAGCGCGGAGATCGGCGCGCTGTAGTAGTAGGGCTCGTCGTCCCACGCCCACCCGCTGCCGAGCGGCACGCCGTCGAACCAGGTGTCGTCGGCGACCACGCGGCCGGTCACGGTCCTGATCCCGGAGCGCGCGAGCTGGTCGGCGAGGGCGTTGAGGTCGGCTTCGCGCAGGGTGGGGTCGCCGGTGCCGCGCAGGTGGAGGTCGCCGAGGACCACGCCGCCGAGGGTCCGCGCCCCGCTCAGCACCTCGGTGGTGAAGCGGTGGCCGGCGCCGAGTGACTCCAGCGCGGCGGCGGAGGACAGGAGCTTGCCGTTGGAGGCGGGGTTGAGCCTGCCGGTGGCACCACGGGTGTAGAGCACCTCGCCGCCGACCGCCTTGCGCACGACCAGCCCGAAGTGCGCCCCGTTCAGCGCGGGCGCCGCGAGGATCTTGTCGAGGTCGAGCCGCAGCGCGTCCTGCCCGGTCGGCTCACCCTGGGCCGATCCGCTGACCAGGCCGACCAGAAGCACCGCGACGACGCTGGATGTGAATCGCCAACGCATTACGCCTCCCGTGATGTGAGGAGGCGACGGTACCCGGCACGGGCGGTCTTCAGTGCATCCGAATGCAGTGAAGACCGCCCGTGCCAGATAACGAATCAGCAAGCGCCGAGGGTCTCCCAGACGCCCCACTGACCCGTGGTGCCCGGCTCCTCACCCTGCGTCCACCACTTCGCGCGCCACCGCTGTCCCGCGTGCGAGACGGTGTTGCCGCCGCCGTACGGCTTCGCGCGGTCCCACGGCGCGTCAGCGCACACCGGGGGCTTGGTGGTCGTCGTAGTCGTGGCAGAAGTCGTCGTCGGCGGCGGAGTGGTGCCCCCACCACGCGCGTAGTCCTGCGTGATGCCGTAGGTCTTGCCGCCGAAGGTGATCGTGTAGTTCGACGGCCCGGAGATCGGCAGCTGGTAGCTCAGCGCCACGTCGGCGGTCGCGCCGGGGGCGAGGTTCTGCCAGCTCGGCAGCTTCATGGACACGCGGTGGAAGTCGCCCTTGAGCCCGCCGATGTTGTTCGGCCCGGTGTGGTCGCTGCGGATGACCGACAACGTCCAGCCGGACTGCTGCGCCATGGTCGGCGGAGCGGTCGTCGGGTAGTCGAACTGCACCTCCGCACCGCCGGGGATGGTCTGCGTGGAGGAGTTGGTGATCCGCATCTTCGGGCTGATCGGATAGTTGTTGTCGCCCAACGGGAACTCGACGAAGTCGACCTTCACGTCGAGCCGCTCCGCCGGGGAGGCCTGCGGGGACTTCTTGTTGCCGTACGGTCCCGCCGCCGCGAACTTCTGCTTGATGGTGTTGGTCAGCGTGGTGCCGATGAAGTTCTCGCCCTTCGCCGCGTTCCAGGCGTAGTCACCGGCCAGCTCCCAGATCATGATGCCGCCGATGCCCTTGCTCGCAACGTAGTCCGCCTTCGCGCCGATCGAGCGTTCGTCCTCTGTGGACAGGAAGACCTTCTTGTCGTTGTTCCACAGCCACGGCGCGGTCAGGGTGCTGTCGTAGTGCGGGGCGTAGGTCCCGGTCAGCCGGTCCTCGGGGTCGGTCGCGGGGTCGAGCCCGTACTGCCCGATGTAGCTGCCCGCAATGCCGCGCTCCAGGTTCTTCGTGTGCCACAACGGGTTGGAGCCGGCGCCGAGTTCGCGGCCGTTCTCCTTGTCGTGCCAGATGTTGTCGATGCCCTTGGCGCCGTCACCGCACGCGGTCAGCCCCTGCGGGCAGTTGGAGCCGACAGCGGTCCCCCACAGGCCGTTGGTTCCACCGACGACGTTGCGGTGTCCCCTGCTGTAGAACGGAACACCGATGTTGATCCGTCCACTTTGGACTCCGCCACGGAAGTAGTGGTAGGCCCAGTCGGTGTTGAGGTAGCCGATCCCGCCGTACTGCGCCGCTCCGTAGACACCGCCCGCCGCCAGCTCGGCGTCCTTGCCGTCGTCGAAGAGCGAGGCGTTGGGGCCGACGAACTTGTTCCACGCGCCGTGCAGGTCGTAGGACATGATGTTGACGTAGTCCAGGTGCTGCGTGGCCTGCGAGACCTCCATGCCGCGCAGCAGCCACCCGGACGCGGGCGCCGCGACGGTCAGCATGTAGTACTTGCCGTCGCTCGCCGCAGCGGCGTCCAGCTTCTCCCGCAAGGTCTTCATGAGCACCTGGTAGCTGCGGTTCAGCCCGGCTCGGCGCGCGTTGGCGAGCTGGAAGTCCAGCGGGTTGCCCGCGTCGGCGTTGGAGGTCGGGTACTCGTAGTCGATGTCGACGCCGTTGAAGCCGTAGGTGCGCAGGAACTGCACGGTGGAGTCGGCGAAAGCGTTGATACCAGAGGTGTTCACGCTGTTGTCGGCGTTGGTGGTCAGCGAGTAGAAGCCGCCGCTGTTGATGCGGTCACCGGCCTCGTTGATGTAGCCGCCCGACTCCGCCCAGCCACCGACCGAGATCAGCGTCTTCACGGAGGGGTTCTGCTGCTTGTACTTCGTCAGCAGGTTGAAGTGCCCCTTGTACGGCAGCGCCGGGTCCATCTCCGCGCCCGCGACACCAGGCCACTCCATGCCCGTCGCCGGGTTGTTGGCGTTCTGCGCGCCAACAGAAATGCGGTTCTGCGGGTCGACGTGCGCGAACGCGTAGTTGATGTGCGTGACGTTGTTCCACGGGATGTTGTTGACCAAGTACGCGGGCTGATTGTTCTTGCCGTGCCGCCATCCCGTGAAGTAGCCGATCACGCGCCGGTTCGCGCCGATCTTCTCGCGGCCGTCGGTGTCGTAGTTCAGGCAGTAGGGCGTGTCCACGCCGCCCGTGCGGTACAGGCCGTCGGGACGACAGTCCTCGTTCGCGGCCGAGGCAGCGGGTGAGTTCACCACCGCCACCAAAAGACCGGACAACAGCGCGACCACGGCTGCGCCCACCGCAGTTTTCCGTGCCACGAATCACCTCCGTTGGTGTCTCCGTGGCGGCGGAGTGGAGCTGGCGAGGACCGTAAGCGGCCCCTGCCAGCTCCGTCAATAGGTCTGGACCATTTGTGACCGGGAGGCGGAACGGTTGCCTGCCAACGGATCAGCTCGAACACCCGTGGTCCGGAACCGCCCCCGGTAGGCGACGGGCGGCACGCCGAGCACGCGGATGAAGGCCCGGCGCATCGTCTCGGCGGTGCCGAAACCGCACAGCCGCGCGATGTCCTCCACTCCGTCGTCGCCGTTCTCCAGCAGCACGCGCGCCGCCTCGACCCGGGTCTGCTCGACGTACTGCGCGGGGCTGATCCCGATCTCGCGGCTGAACAACCTGGTGAAGTGCCGGACGCTGAGCACCGCCCGCGCGGCCATGGCGGGCACGGAGTGGTCCTCGCCGGGCATGAGCGCGACGGCGTCGAGGACGTTGCGCAGCGGGGTGTCGCAGGCGACCGGGAGCTGAGCGCCCGCGCTGAACTGCGACTGACCGCCCGGGCGTTGCAGGAACACCACGAGGGACCTGGCGACGCGGCGCGCGGCTTCGGGCCCCATGTCGCGCTCCACCAAGGCGAGCGCCAGGTCGATGCCCGCCGTGACCCCCGCCGAGGTCGCCACCCTCCCGTCCCACTCGAAGATCGAGTCGGGCTGCACGATGACCTTGGGGTGCAGTTCAGAGAGGCGCTCGCACCAGCTCCAGTGCGTCGTGGCGCGCTTGCCGTCGAGCAACCCGGAGGCGGCCAGCAGCAGCGCGCCCGTGCACACCGACACGACGCGGCGCGAGCGGCGAGCGATGCGGCGGACCTGCGCGGCCTGCTCCGTGCGCACGAACGGCTCGCGGCCGGAGCCCCGGGCCACGGAGCCGGTCACGACAAGCGTGTCGATGTCCTCGTCCACCTCCTCGACGGCGAGGTCGACGCGCAGCCGCACCCCCGCCGTCGTGCACACGTCCCGCCCGCCCGGCGAGGCCAGCCGCAGCTGGTACGGCCCGCCGTAGCGCGCCGCGACCGTGAACACCTCGGTGACTCCGGCCGCGTCGAGCAGCGGCACTCCGTCCTCGACCAGAACGACGATCTTCCCAAGCACGCTTTCCAGCTTGGCCGCATCGGCCCGCGCCACCGCAGAGGGACAACCCCGATCTTTCCCCTGAGATGACCCTGGGAAGCCCCTCGCGCCCGATCGCGCGGGCGGTACTCGATCACGTCCGGCACTCGATCGCGAGCGCTGAACCCGGGACTGGGCGGCTACTCGGAGTTCTGGGCCATCGCTTCGGGGTGCGTCGGCTGGACGCAGCCCGTGCGCCGGACTCCGCATCCTTGGCGCGCCAAGGGAAATCCGCCGACGCTGCTGGTGTCCGGGGCGCACGGCGTCGCAACGCCGCGCGCGTGGGCGGAGAGCGTGCACCGGCAGCTCCCAGGCAACAACAAGTGCGGCTCGCAGGCAGCCAGGGACTACCTGCTCACCCTCACCATGCCGACGGGGTCTTGCTGATCAGCGGCGCACGGGGCGCAGCAGGCCCTCCTGGACGACGGTCGCGATGAGCCTGCCCTCGCGGTCGAAGAACCGGCCGTTGGCCAGGCCGCGCCCGCCGGAGGCGCTGGGCGACTCCGAGTCGTAGAGGACCCACTCGTCGGCGCGGAACGGGCGGTGGAACCACATCGCGTGATCCAGGCTCGCGCCGATGACATCGCCCCAGTACACGCCGTGCCGCGCCAGCACCGAGTCCAGCAGCGTCATGTCCGACATGTACGCCAGCAGGCACACGTGCAGCAGGTTCTCGTCGGGGACCCGGCCGTCCGCCTTCATCCACACCTGGCTGCGGGCGGGGCCGGGCTCCCCGGTCAGCCACGGCGGCGTGGTCACGTGCCGGATCTCGATCGGCCGGGGCAGCTTGGCGAACGGGCCGAGCTTGTCCTTGTACGGCTGGACGAACTCGCCGTAGGTCGGCAGCGACTCGGGGTCCGGCACCTCGGGGATGTCGTCGGCGTGGTCCAGCCCGTCCTCCGCGGTCTGGAACGACGCGGACAGCGCGAAGATCGCCTTGCCGCGCTGGACGGCGACCACGCGCCGCGTGGTGAACGAGCGGCCGTCCCGGATGCGGTCCACCTCGTAGACGATCGGGATGCTCGGGTCGCCGCCCCGGATGAAGTAGGAGTGCAGCGAGTGCACCCCGCGCTCCTCCGGCACGGTGCGGCCCGCGGCGACCAGGGCCTGACCGGCGACCTGGCCGCCGAAGACGCGCACGGGCGAGGCTTCGGGGCTCACACCCCTGAAGATGTTCTCCTCGATCCGCTCCAGGTCCAGCAGCGCGACGAGGCGGTCCAGCACGGGCTGGCCGTGCGGGACGCCGTCGGCGGACAGCGGGACCGGAACGGCGGAGGAGGTCCCCGCGGGGTCCGCCGCCGCGGCTCTGGCGACTTCGGTCACGGGGAGCTCCTCAGCTGATCAGGCGTGGTCTTCTTCACCCAGACGGTGTACGCGGATGAGGTTAGTCGAGCCCACGGTCCCGGGCGGGGAGCCTGCGACGATGACCACAAGGTCGCCCGGCTGGTAGCGGCCGGTCATGGCCAGCATCGAGTGGTCGACCTGCTGGATCATCTGGTCGGTCGAGCCGACCTCGGGCACCAGGAAGGTCTCCACGCCCCAGCTCATCGCGAGCTGGCTGCGGACCTCGGCCTCCGGGGTGAAGGCCAGCAGCGGCAGCGAGGTGTGCAGCCGGGCCAGCCTGCGCACCGTGTCGCCGGACTGGGTGAAGGCGACCAGGGCCTTGGCGTTGAGCCGCTCGCCGATGTCGCGGGCGGCGTAGGAGATCACGCCGCGCTTGGTCCTCGGCACGTGCGACAGCGGCGGCACGGCGTCGGGGGTGATCTCGGTTTCGGCGACCTCGACGATCCGGCTCATCGTCTTGACCACGTCGATCGGGTAGCGCCCGACGCTGGTCTCACCGGAGAGCATCACCGCGTCGGTGCCGTCGAGCACCGCGTTGGCCACGTCGGAGGCCTCGGCGCGGGTCGGCCGGGAGTTGTTGATCATGGATTCGAGCATCTGGGTCGCCACGATCACCGGCTTGGCGTTCTCGCGGGCGATCTGGATGGCCCGCTTCTGCACCACCGGCACGTACTCCAGCGGCAGCTCCACGCCCAGGTCACCGCGGGCGACCATGATCCCGTCGAAGGCCAGGACGATGGCCTCCAGGTTGTCGACCGCCTCCGGCTTCTCCAGCTTGGCGACCACCGGCAGCCTGCCGTTGCCCACCCGGTCCATCACCTGGTGCACCAGGTCGATGTCGGCGGGGGAACGGACGAAGGACAGGGCGATGATGTCCACGCGCAGGCTCAGCGCGAACTCGAGGTCCTCGATGTCCTTGTCGGACAGGGCGGGGACGGAGACGTCCATCCCCGGCAGCGACAGGCCCTTGTTGTCGCTGACCTTGCCGCCCTCGGTCACGTCGCAGACCACGTCGGAGCCCTCGACGGCCACCACGGTCAGCCCGACGTTGCCGTCGTCGACCAGCATCCGGTCGCCCGGCTTGGCGTCGTTGGCCAGCCCCTTGTAGGTGGTGGAGACCCGGTCGTGGGTGCCGGGAACGTCCTCGACGGTGATCCGCACGCGGTCACCGGCCTCCCACACCACCGGTCCGTTGGCGAACCGGCCGAGGCGGATCTTGGGGCCTTGGAGGTCGGCCAGGATGCCCACCGCGCGGCCCGAGGCGTCCGCCGCCTGGCGGACCATGTCGTAGACCTGCTTGTGGTCGGCGTGGCTGCCGTGGCTGAAGTTCAGCCGGGCCACGTCCATGCCGGCTTCGACCAGGTCACGGAGCTTTTCCGGGGTCGCGGTCGCCGGACCGAGGGTACAAACGATCTTCGCACGTCGGCTCACGTCCGAGGAGCCTAGACCCGATCGCTGTACCGATACCGCAAACCGGGCCAGGATCTTTGACGTGAGCCTTCGTGTTCTGCCCTTCGTCACCGCGGCGTTGCTGAGCGTAGTCATCCTGTTCATGCCGAGATCGGGCGTCCCGAGCGCGCCCTTCGGCGTGGACAAGGTCGTGCACGTGGGCCTGTTCGGCCTGCTCGCCGTCACCGGCCTCTACGCGCGCCTGCGGCTGTTCCCGCTGGCAGTCGGCCTTCTCCTGTACGCGGTGGCCTCGGAGATCCTCCAGGCGACGCTGCCCATCGACCGCTCCTTCGAGGTCGTCGACATCATCACCGACTGGGTCGGCCTGGCCGCCGGGACGCTGCTGCACGCGTGGGCCACCTCGGCCCGGGGCAGGCGACAACGCGCCCGGTACCTGCGCCGAGCGGCCGACGAGGACTCCTGAATCGATTCCACCCGTCCGGGTGGTCTTCGATCCTTGGGCCTCCGCGCCTTGGGCTACGCGGCCCACCCGCTCGCCCCACCACCGCGCTCGCCCCACCACGGCGCTCGCTCCAGTCCCGCGCTCGCCCCCACCTCCACGCTCGCCAATGCCCCGTTCGGTCCGCTGAACTCCCTGAATGACTCATTCAGCACCCTCAAGTACCTCAATGACTCATTCAGTCCGCCCAACCACATGAACGCGTCATTGGCTGCGGCCCGGGAAGCCCTGAACGGCCCGTTCGGGTCCCCCAACGCACCAAACGACCCGTTCAGCGCGCTCAACGCACCAAACGGGTCGTTCAGGGAGTTGAGCGCACCAAACGGGTCGTTCAGGGCTTTCGGAGTGCGGGTCAGAAGCGGGTGGTGCTGACGCCGATGTGGTCGGCGGCCCACTGGTTGAGGTCGACGAGCTGGCGCCACGCCTTGCGGACGCGGTCGAAGCAGGCGCGTTCGTGCAGGGCGTCGTCGGGCTCCCACTCGCGGGCGACGTAGATCGAGCGGTGCTTGAGCAGTTCGATGCGCGGGTGGTCGGGGTCGTAGCCGCGCGGGCGGGTCTTGAGGCGCTCGCCCCGAACCTCCCAGCCGGCCCGTTCGAGCTTGCGCAGCAGCTGCCGGAACGCCTCGCCCCTGCGGTCCTCGTCGACGGCGGTGCGGTAGCGCGCGAGCTGGTCGGAGGCCATGGCGAAGGACCCGCCGCCGACGAGCAGGCCCGCGGGGCTGATCTGCACGTAAAAGGCCCCGCCGCCGCGCCCCTGCTCGACCACGCCGCCGCAGTGGGTCTTGTAGGGCGTCTTGTCGTTGCTGAAGCGGACGTCGCGGTACGGGCGGAAGACCTTGCCGGGACCGAACTCCGGCTCCAGCTCGGCCAGCAGCGCCTCCATCGGGGCGCGCACGTCCTGCTCGTAGGTCTGCTTGTTGTCCGTCCAGAACGCCTTGGAGTTGTCCGCCTCCAGGTCGTCGAAGAAGTCGATCGCGTGTTCCCCGAAACCGCTGAAACCCATGGTCAGCGACGTTACCGGGTGACTGTCAGACCCCCGGCGTAGCCTCCCGAGGTGAGCTGGGTCACATCGATTTCGGAGGTTCGCGATGGTTCTGCTGGCGATCGGCACCCGCAAGGGCCTGTGGCTGGCCAGGAGCACGGACGGCAGGGCCAGCTGGGCGCTCTCCGGGCCGCACCACCCGATGACCGCCGTGTACTCGGTGGCCGTCGACACGCGCGGCGACGCGCCACGGCTGCTGGCCGGGCTGCACAGCGAGCACTTCGGCCCGAGCGTGACGACCAGCGACGACCTCGGCGCGAGCTGGCAGGAGCCCGACCACGCGCCCGTCGCGTTCCCCGAGGACACCGGCGCCTCGCTCGGCCAGGTCTGGCAGATCGCACCGGGACCGCGCTCGCGGCCGGAGGTGGTCTACGCGGGCGTTGAGCCCTCCGCGCTGTTCCGCTCCGCCGACGGCGGGCGCACCTACGAGCTGGTCAGGGCGCTGTGGGAGCACCCGCACCGCGCCGACTGGACCCCGGGCTTCGGCGGGCAGGCGATCCACTCCGTGCTGCCGCACCCGGAGGACCCCGACCGCGTCACGGTGGCCATGTCCACCGGCGGCGTCTACCTGACCACCGACGGCGGGCGGAGCTGGTCGGCGAGCAACAGCGGGATCAGCGCCTATTTCCTGCCCGATCCCGACCCCGAGTTCGGCCAGTGCGTTCACAAGATCGCCCAGCACCCGTCGCAGCCGGAGCGCTTCTTCGCGCAGAACCACCACGGCGTCTACCGCAGCGACGACGGCGCGCGGACGTGGCAGTCGATCGCCGAGGGCCTGCCGAGCGACTTCGGCTTTCCCATGGTCGTGCATCCGCACCGGCCGGAGGTGATCTACACGTTCCCGCTGACCGCCGACGGGCTGCGCTTCCCGCCGGACGGCAGGTGCCGGGTGTACCGCAGCGAGGACGGCGGCGACTCGTGGACCGCGCTCAGCAACGGCCTGCCCGAGGACGGGTTCTGGGCGGCCGTCCTGCGCGACGCGATGTGCGTGGACGACGCCGATCCGGCGGGCGTGTACTTCGGCTCCCGCACGGGCGAGGTCTACGGCAGTGCCGACGAGGGCGATTCGTGGTCGCTGATCGCGCAGCACCTGCCCGACGTGCTCTGCGTCCGCGCCGCGTCGGTGTAGGGGGCCGACGGTGCGCGTGACCGTGTTGGTGCCGGGAGTGCTGCGCTCGGCCGCTGGTGGAGCCGCGAAGTTCGAGCTGGAAATGACCTCGCCCGCCACGCTCGGCGACGTGCTGGACGTGGTCGCGGGCCGCTACCCGTTGCTGGAGCGGCGGTTGCGGGACGAGCAGCGCCGACTTCGGCGGTACGTGAACTTCTTCGTGGACGGCGAGGAGTGCCGTCGCCTCTCCGGCGCGGACACGCAGCTCTCCGACAACGCCGAGGTTCAGATCATCCCCTCGGTGGCAGGCGGCTGACCGCCCAGGTTCCGCAGTCTTCAAGACCAGCAAACCCCCACCCACGAGGTCTCCAACCGCCACAAACCCCGTGGGAACCGCCGCAGCACGCCACCGCCGAACTCCTGCGCCGCCCAACCGCGTCCGTGAGGCCCGATTCCCCGACGCCTCCCAACGTCGGCGGCACCTCGCTCAGGTGGGGCGCGGCCGGGCGAGGGTTTGGGGTGGTTGAAGACCTCGCGAGCGGGGGTTGGGGGGTCTTGAAGACTGGGGAACCCCCGCCGAGGAGGTGGTCAGGAGGAGAGCGGGGCGAGCTCGCGCGGGGTGATGAGGCGCTTCTCGGGGACGAAGGGCTTGGGGTTGGCGGCGGAGCAGGCCGAGGGGTTGGGCTCGGCGGAGCGGTCGATGGCGGCCTTGGCGGTGCGGCACAGCGCGGCGCGCGAGCGGTAGCGGGAGGGTTCGAGCACGGGGAGTGCGCGCACGTGCACTTCGAGCCCGCGGATCGAGGCGATGGAGCGCACGTTGTCGAACAGCGACTGACCAGCCAGGAAAGCGGCGGCCGAGGTGGCTCGGCCGCCGCGCAGGCGGTGCTCGACGAGGGTGGGGCGCACGGGGACACCGGCGCGGATGGCGGCCTCGAAGACGGCGGGGGCGAAGGCTCCGCCGGGTGAGCTGCACCGGCGCACACCCTCGGGGAACGCGCCGACCGGGTAGCCCGAGCGCAGGGCGTGGGTGACCTCGTCGAGGGTGTCGCCCAGCGTGCTCGGCCGGAAGCGGTCCAGGAAGATCGTGCCACCGCCGACGAGCAGCCGACCGAGGAAACCACTGGCGGCTCGCGCATCGGCGACCAGGTGAATTGGTTGCTGCACAAGCAAAGCGGCGCCGTCCAGCCACGAGAGGTGATTGGCGACGAGCAGGGCGGCTCCCCCGCGCGGACCCGTGTGCACGACGCGGACGCCGAGGGCGCGCAACGTCCACCACGACAGGCGACGCAGCTCCCGCACGCGGCGGCGTGGGCCGAAGAAGGGCAGCAGCACGGCCAACGGCACCGCGAACAGGAGCACGGCGAACACCGCGACGAGGCGGAAAGCCTTCAGCGCCAAGGGAACGGTCGGTGTCTCACCCGCCTCCGGCAAGCAGTCGGTCGGGCAGGTGGCGGGGAATCCGGGTGTGGTCTTCACTGGTCCGCATCCACAATCGAGGTCGACGGCAATGCAGGTGTGGATCTTGCACGAGCGCTCCGGGACGGCCACGAGGGGGTCCGGTAGTCGTTTGCTGCCAACGAAAACCGGCTACGGCTCAGCGACCTGCGAGAGCGTGCCGCCGGGGACGCGGAGGCGACGCCACACCCAGAGCAGGGTTGCGCCGAAGAGGAACACGTACACGTTGGTGTAGATGTTGCCGAGCCCGCCCCACTCCGGGACACCGATCACGCCGAGCGCGGGGATGTCCATGCGGTGCCCGGTGACGAGGTGCATGGGCCACGCGAAGGTCACCGCGGTGAAGGCGGCCAGCGCGACGATGTCCGCGCGGCGCCGACGCCAGCCGTGCGCGGCGACGACCACGAGCGGGACGAACCACACCCAGTGATGGCTCCACGAGATCGGCGACACGGCCGCCCCGGTCATGCCGACGAGGGTGAAGCCGAGCAGCGTCTCCCCACGCCGGTGCGCGAGGACGGCGACGGAGAGCCCGGCCAGCGCGGCGAGCAGTGCCACGCCGAGCCACAGCACGGTGGGCGGTTTGTCCACTGTGAACAGTCGCGCGAGCAGGCCGTTGAGCGACTGGTTCATCTGGATGACGACCTCGCCGACGCGCTCCGTACGCAGGAACGTGCCACTCCAGTACCGCAGCGTGTCCCCCGGCGTCACGGCGAGGCTGATCGCGACCGTGCCCAGGAACGTCGCGACCGCGACCAGAGCGGCCTTGTAGCGCCGTGTCAACAAGAAGTAGATGACGAAGATCGCGGGCGTGATCTTGACGCCAGCGGCGAAGCCGACCGCCAGGCCGAGCCACACCTCAGTGCGCTTGTGCAGCCCGAACAACAGCACTACCAGCAGCACGAGGTTGACCTGGCCGAGGTACATGGTCCACGCGACGGGCTCCACCCAGAACAGCAGCGCGGTCAGCGCGAGCGTGATGCGGCGCGTGTCGCGATCCCCGGCGTGCCCCATGATCCGCAGCGACAGCCACACCGCGCACGCCACCAACGCGGTGTTCACCGGGAACACCAACAGTTTCCACAGCCACAGCGGCCCGAGCACCATCGGCGCGAACAGCAGCGTGGAGAACGGCGGGTAGGTGTAGGAGTACATCCCGCCGTCGATCTTGCCCTCGTACAGGGGTGAACCGTCGACCAGCGCCCGCGCTCCGGCCTCGTAGACCGTGAGGTCGATGAAGTCGGTCATGATCACGAAGCCGGTCAGCGCCCAGTGCAGCGCGGAGATCGCCACGAACGCGACGCCGGACAGCACGGCGATCCGGACAGCGTTGCGGGACAACCACTCTAGCGACTTGCTCACCGTGCACCTCCTGGACGGCAGTCGAACAACAGCTCCGGGTGCCCCGGCGGCCCTGACGGCCCGGAAGCGCCCTGGTACTCGGCGGCGGGCACGGGCGCGCAGTTCTGAGCCACCCACTCCTGGCGCTCGATCGACACGGAACCGCCCATGCCGCCGTGGAATCCGCCGATGAGCACGTGTCGCACCTGGCCGGACCGCACCAGCTCCTGAAGCTCCACAATGGACGGAGCGGCCGCCGCGCCGGTGAACCCGCCCATGGGCAGCACGCTGTAGCCCGCGCGCAGGTAGGGCGCCGCCGTGTTCGCGGTGGGCACGGCGAACAGGTACCGCTCGCGCGCATGGTTCTGCGTCACGTAGCGCAGCACTCCGGCGTTCGGAGTGATCATGTTCATGTCCCCCATGCCAGGCGGGAAAGGCGTGTCCGGTGGCAGTCCGTGCATGGCCGCCATGCCCGTGTGCGACAGCGGACTCCCCTGCCCTGCAACAGGATTGAGCGAGGACAAGCCGTCGAAGCTCTTCCCCGAAGCCATCACCGCCACCGCGCCGGGGCCCACCACGAGCGCCGCCACCGCCACCATGCGGAACCGAGCAACGAGAGCCACCACCGCGCCCACGACGAGCACGATCGCAAGCCACCCCAGGCCTTCTCGCACGCACAACACGACCGGCCACACAATTCCCAACCAGGCCAAACGCGAATCGAGGTGGATCGCGTAGGCCGTCAACGCGGCGATGGCCGGAGCCAACGCAGCGGTGTAGTACGGATGAATGCCCGGAGCAGCAGAGAAAAGCGCCACGTGCACCAGAAGCCACGTGCTC
This sequence comes from Allokutzneria multivorans, assembly GCF_039537405.1. Classification (NCBI taxonomy): domain Bacteria; kingdom Bacillati; phylum Actinomycetota; class Actinomycetes; order Pseudonocardiales; family Pseudonocardiaceae; genus Allokutzneria; species Allokutzneria multivorans. The sequence continues at coordinate 169,764 of NZ_BAABAL010000019.1, forward strand.
CACAGAATCAACCCGGAGTCTCGCGGGCGCTTGACGAAGCCCACCACGACAGCAACCAGAGCAAGCGGGAGCAGCCAGCTGATCTGCACTCCGACCTCGGCGTTGAACAACCGGAACAGCCCTGGAGCCCCGCCGAAATCCGCGAGGAAGCTGGTCACCTGAGCAGTCGTGGCAGCACCCGAGGAGAATCGGCCGAAGCCGTTGTACAGCAAAGCCATTTCCCACACGGAGTTGTGCGTGCTGCCATCGATGTAAGGCCGAGAACCAACAGGGGTCACCGCAACGAAGACGAGCCACACAGAGCTGACCGCGAGCGCGACAACCCCAGCCGCAGAGACCCGTCCAAGGCGGGCAAGAAACCCGCCCGGCGCCGCGACCAGGTAAGCGATTCCCAGCGCTGGCAACACAAGAAACACCTGTGTCATCTTCATCTGGAAGCCGACGCCGATCCACACCGCCGCTACCAACAGCTGTGGCCAGCGACCGTCCTTGATCGCCTTGGACGTGGCGAGAGCCGCACAAACCATGCACAGCACCAAGAACGTGTCGGGGATGTTCACGCGCGCCAGCACCACGGTGACCGGAGTCAACGCGAACACCGCAGCGGCGATGAGCCCCGCACGAACGCCGATCCACAGCCGAACCGCGGAGAACAACACCGGAACAGTTGCCGCGACAGCAAGGGCTGAAGGCAGCAGAACCGCCCACGCGTGGAAGCCGAACACCCGCACGGACAATGCTTGCAACCACAACGCGCCGGGCACCTTGTCCACCGAGATCGTCCCGGCGGGATCGAAGGCGCCGTAGAAGAACGCGTGCCAGCTCGAAGCCATCGAGCGCACGCCGACGGTGTAGTAGTAATGCGGATCGACTCGCCCGAAAGCCCAGAACGCCAACAGAAAGGTAGCTGCGGTCAGGCCGAGGAGCGCGAAACGATGCGTCTTCACAGCGCGGGGTTCTTGAAAGGCGGGTCGCCGAGCACGTGCACGCGGCGCAGATGACGAGGGGCACGGTGGGTAAACGCCTCACGGCCGTGCAGCAGCGTGTAGTTGTCGGTGATCACGAGATCCCCATCGACCCAATCGTGCGCGTAGTAATGGCGCGGGTCGTACAGCGCTTTCTGGAGTTCTTCGATCAGCGCGGGCACTTCATGACGAGCCACGCCGTCGAAGTCGTGGTCGGGCCGGTTGAGGAACGAGGAGTCGTCAGCGATCGGCGGCTCGTTGTAGCGCATAGTGGGCTCACCGGTCACAGGATGCGGGACCACCAAAGGAGAAACGGCCTGGCCGCCGTAGTGGACCTTGTTCTGGATGCGGTAGGTCACGGTGATCCGGCTCCACCGCTCGACGGTCTCCGGGGACGCGGAGGCGAGCACGCCGCTGGAGTCGCTGAACGTCGTCCGACCGCCGTTGCCCTCGCCGGGCGCGCTCACGCACTGGAAGACCTGGAACTCCGGGATCAGCGGCTTGTACATGCCGTCCCAGTGCAGCGGAACGTAGCTGTGGTCGAAGATGTGGTCGGTCGGCGCGTCGGCCTCGACCAGTTCGAGCACGGCACCGAAGGGCCACATCATGATCTCGCCGAGGGTGCCGCACCACGCGGTCAGGTCCTCGGCGTCGGTGAAGTTGCGGAATCCGCGCAGCACGAGGATGTGGTGCTCACGAACGAGCGCGCGCAGCTCGGCAGCATCAAGAGCGGCAGGGTTGGCGCCGGGTGAAGCGGCCTCGACGAGCACGCCGAAGGTGCCGATTTTCTGGTGCTGGGCAAGGGTCATGACGGGCTCCTAGCCGTGAAGTCAGTGAGGTCAGCCGGTGATGCGGGAGAGGACGTAGTGGCTCGGCCGACCGCCGCGCCGGACGAGGGTGGCGCCGAGGCGTTCGGCGTCCGCGCGCTTGGCCAGCTCCGCGCGCCCGTCGACCACCACCGCGACGCCGTGCCACGGGGTGAGCCAGCTGTCGGCGGTCTCCATCAGCAGCACGCCGAGCTTCTCCGCACCGCACGGTTGCGGGTGGATGGAGAGCCGGACGGCGTCGGCGAAGCGCTCGGCCAGCAGCGCGCCCCACGCGCGGCTGCGCTGGATGACTCCGTAGGCGCGGCGGCGGGCCTCGCGCAGCGCCGCCGCCCTGCTGCCCTCGTAGTCGGGGCCGAGCTGGTCCTCGAACAGGAACCGGGTCATCCCCCGGTAGATGCTCAGCGCCTGGCCGCCCGCCTTGACCTCCGCGCGCACCGACTCGACCGGCTGCGCGTAGTGCGCCACCAGGTGCTCGCGCATCGCGTCGTGACTGAGCCCAAGATCGACGTCGTCGAGGTCGAAGACGTCGAGCCGCTCAGCGCCGATCTGGTCGATCATCGCGAGCAGTTCGCGGCGGTAGGCGGTGATGTCGGCGTCCGGAACCCCGATCAGGTCACCGAAAACGCGTCCGTCGGAGCAGATCACGAAGCGCGCGCCGGGTGGGTGGACGCGCTCGATGCGATCGCACAGCGACTGGAGGAACTCCAGCGCCACGCGCTCGGCCATGTCCGGGAGGTGGCTGAGCGTCTTGGCCCGGTTGGGCGACTTCGCCGGGAACGCGGGCAGCACCAGCTGGATCTCGCGGCCCTCCGCCATCGCCGCCTCGATCCGGCGCAGGTGCGGCGCCTCGCACTGCGGGCACGGCGACGGGTGCTCGCCGGGCAGCCGCCGCTGGTAGGCCATGAGCAGGCGGAGCACGGCGGCTGCCCGCGCACTCGGCAGCACGGTCCTGAGCATGTCCGACTCCTCCTCGCGGCTCGCTGAGCAGGGGCGAGCGTGCCAACGGAGGTTCAACTTCGAACAATCCCACGTGCCCATAGCTTGGAGCTATGCCCCGGGGGAAAGCCGCCGCGAAGTCGGGTCATTCGAGAAGTCGAAACGCGCGAACCAGACGAACGGAGTGGACCAGAGGCATGAAACGGCCCCCGGACGCCGTTGTCCGGGGGCCGTGAGCAGAGCGGGACTACACCACCGAGAGCGGGATCGCGGTGGGGTGGACCGGGGACGGCAGGTCGGAGGCGCCGGTGAGGTAGGTGTCCACGGCGTTGGCCACCGAGCGGCCCTCCGCGATCGCCCACACCACAAGGGAAGCACCCCGGTGCGCGTCGCCGCAGACGAACACGCCGGGCGAGCTGGTCTGCCAGTCGGTGCCGCAGGACAGCGTGCCGCGCGGGGTCAGCGCCAGCCCGAGGTCGTCGAGCAAGCGCATGTGCTCAACGCCCTCGAAGCCGATCGCCAGCAGCGCGAGGTCGCAGGGGATCTCCTCGACCTCCTCCGACTGCGGCACCACCCGGCGGCGCCCGGAGGCGTCGCGCTCGACGCGGACCTTGCGCAGCCGCACCGCGCGGACCTGGCCGCTCCCATCGTCCACGAAGGACTCGACCGCGACGGCGTAGAGGCGCTCGCCGCCTTCCTCGTGCGCGGCGTAGGAGCGCAGCACCCACGGCCAGGTGGGCCAGGGCGAGCGGTCGTCGTCGCGCACGGTCGGCGGCTGCGGGTACTGGTCGAGCTGGTAGACCGCGACCGCGCCCTGGCGGTGCGCCGTGCCGAGGCAGTCGGCGCCGGTGTCACCGCCGCCGATGATCACGACGTTCTTGCCTGCCGCGTCGATCGTGGTCGGGCCGTCGCCCTCGCAGAACTTGTTGGCGGGCACCAGGTGTTCCATCGCGAGGTGCACTCCGCGCAGCTGCCGCCCCGGGGTCTCGGGAGTGTCGCGCCCGCGCAGCGCGCCCACGGCGAGCACCACCGCGTCGAACTCCTCGCGCAGCTTCTCCACGGGCAGGTCGACGCCGACCTCGCAGTTGGTGATGAAGCGGGTGCCCTCGGCGCGCAGCTGGGCCAGCCTGCGGTCGAGGACCTGCTTCTCCATCTTGAACTCGGGAATCCCGTAGCGGAGCAGGCCGCCGAGCCGGTCGTCACGCTCGAAGACCGTGACCTCGTGACCCGCCCTGGTCAGCTGCTGCGCCGCCGCGAGGCCAGCGGGACCGGAGCCGACGACGGCCACCTTCTTGCCGGTGGAGATGCCCGAGGGCAGCGTCTGCACGGTGCCGGACTCCCAGGCCACATCGGCGATGGCCTGCTCGACGCGCTTGATCGCCACCGCGCCGCCGGAGTCGTGCGAGATCGACAGCACGCACGCCGCCTCGCACGGGGCCGGGCACAGCCGGCCGGTGAACTCCGGGAAGTTGTTGGTGGCGTGCAGGCGTTCCGAGGCCTGCTCCCAGTCGCCCCGGCGCACCAGGTCGTTCCACTCCGGGATCAGGTTGCCGAGCGGGCAGCCCGCGGAACCGGAGTGGCAGAAGGGAATCCCGCAGTCCATGCAGCGAGCGGCCTGGGTGCGGACCTCGTTGTCGCGCTTGGGCTGCTCGATCGCCGCGTAGACCTCGGCCCAGTCGCCCAGCCGGTCGTCGACCGGGCGCTTGGTGCCGTCGGAGCGGGTGTGCTTGAGGAAACCGTTCGGGTCAGCCACGGGACGCCTCCATGATCGCCGCGTCGACGTCTCGTCCCTCGGCGCGGGCGGAGCGCTCCGCCTCCAGGACGCGCTGGTAGTCCCTCGGCATGATCTTGGTGAAGGCCGAGGACCTGCGGGGCCAGTCGCCGAGCAGCGACGCGGCCACCGCCGAGCCGGTCAGCTCGTGGTGGCGTTCCACGGTGTCCCGCAACCACTTCAGGTCCTCAGGGCGAGGCCGTTGCAGCTCCACCATCGCCTTGTTGACCCGCGAAGTGTCGAGGTCGAGCACATAGGCGATGCCGCCGGACATGCCCGCCGCGACATTGCGCCCGGTCGGTCCGAGCACCACCGCTCGCCCGCCGGTCATGTACTCGAAGGCGTGGTCGCCGACGCCCTCGGACACCGCGACGAGGCCGGAGTTGCGCACGCAGAAGCGCTCGCCGACGCGTCCGCGCAGGAAGATCTCACCGCGCGTGCCGCCGTAGCCGATCACGTTGCCCGCGATCACCTGCTGCTCGGCCGCGAAGCCGGACTCCTCGGCCGGGCGCACCACGATCCGCCCACCGGAGAGGCCCTTGCCGACGTAGTCGTTGGCGTCGCCGACCATCTCCAAGGTGATGCCCGGCGGCAGGAACGCGCCCAGCGACTGACCGGCGGAACCGGTGAGCCGCACGTGGATCGTGCCTTCCGGCAGGCCCGCGCCACCGAAGCGGCGGGTGACCTCGGAGCCGAGCAGCGTGCCAACCGTGCGGTTGACGTTGCGCACCGGCAGTTCGAGCCGCACCGGGTGCGCGTCCTCCAGTGCCGCCTCGGCGAGCTGGATCAGCGTGCGGTCCAGCGCCAGCTCCAGACCGTGGTCCTGCCCGCGCAGCCGCCGCTTCGCCGCCCCGTAAGGGGTTTCCGGCGTCGCGAAGACCGGCGACAGGTCGAGACCGGAGGCCTTCCAGTGCTCGACCGCGCTGTCGGTGTCCAGCAGCTCGGCGTGCCCAATGGCCTCGTCCAGCGTGCGGAACCCAAGGGAGGCAAGGTGTTCGCGGACCTCCTCGGCGATGAACTCGAAGAAGTTCACCACGAACTCGGCCTTGCCGGTGTAGCGCTTGCGCAGCTCGGGGTTCTGCGTCGCGATGCCCACCGGGCAGGTGTCGAGGTGGCAGACGCGCATCATCACGCAGCCCGCCACGATCAGCGGCGCGGTGGCGAAGCCGAACTCCTCGGCGCCGAGCAGCGCGGCCACCACGACGTCGCGGCCGGTGCGCATGGCGCCGTCGACCTGGACGGTGATCCGGTCGCGCAAACCGTTCAGCATCAACGTTTGCTGGGTCTCGGCGAGGCCGATCTCCCACGGCGTCCCGGTGTGCTTGAGCGAGGTCAGCGGCGAGGCGCCGGTTCCCCCGTCGTGCCCGGAGATCAGCACCACGTCCGCGTGCGCCTTGGCCACACCCGCCGCGACCGTGCCGACGCCGACCTCACTGACCAGCTTCACGTGGATGCGGGCCTGCTCGTTGGCGTTCTTCAGGTCGTGGATGAGCTGCGCGAGGTCCTCGATGGAGTAGATGTCGTGGTGCGGCGGCGGGGAGATCAGCGCGACGCCGGGCGTGGAGTGCCGGGTCCGCGCGATCCACGGGTAGACCTTGTAGCCGGGCAGCTGGCCGCCCTCACCGGGCTTCGCGCCCTGGGCCATCTTGATCTGGATGTCCGTGCCGTTGACCAGGTACTCGCTGGTGACGCCGAAGCGCCCGCTGGCGACCTGCTTCACGGCGGAGCGCCGCGCCGGGTCGTAGAGGCGCTCCGGGTCCTCGCCGCCCTCACCGCTGTTGGAGCGGCCACCGAGCTGGTTCATCGCGATGGCAAGGGTTTCGTGCGCCTCGGCGGAGACCGAGCCGTAGGACATCGCGCCGGTGTTGAACCGCTTCACGATGGAGGCGACCGACTCGACCTCCTCGATCGGGATCGGCTCGCGCGCCTCGGTGCGCAGCTTGAACAGCCCGCGCAGCGTGCCGCCCTTGCGCGCCAACGCCTCCACCTCTTCGGTGTAACGGCGGTAGACCTCCTGGCGGCGGGTCTTGGTGGCGTGCTGGAGCAGGAACACCGTCTCCGGGTTGAACAGGTGCAGCTCGCCCTCGCGGCGGTAGTAGTACTCGCCGCCGACGTCGAGCTTGCGGTGCGCGCGGTCGGCCGGGTTGTCCGGGTAGGCCATCCGGTGCCGCGCCGCCGCCTCGGTGGCGAGCACGTCGAGCCCGACGCCGCCGAGCTTGGAGATGGTGCCGCAGAAGTACTCGTCGACCACGTTCTGGGACAGCCCGAGCGCCTCGAAGACCTGCGCGGCGGTGTAAGCGCCCACGGTGGAGATGCCCATCTTGGACATCACCTTGAGCACGCCCTTGACCAGCGCCTGCACGTAGTTCTTGATGGCCTTCTCCGGTGAGAGGCCGGTGATCGCCCCGTGCGAGACCATGTCCTCGATGGTCTCGAAGGCCAGGTACGGGTTGACCGCCGCAGCGCCGAAGCCCAGCAGCAGCGCGATGTGGTGCACCTCGCGGGCGTCACCGCTCTCCACCACCAGCGCCACGCGCAGCCGCTCCTTGGTGCGCACCAGGTGGTGGTGCACCGCGGAGACCAGCAGCAGCGACGGGATCGGCGCGCGCTTGTGGTCGGAGTCGCGGTCGGAGAGCACGAGCGTGCGCGCTCCGGCGGCGATGGCCTCCGAGGCCTCGCGGCGCACGCGCTGGACCGCCTCGGACAGCGCGAGACCGCCACCGTCCACTTCGTACAGTCCGGAAAGGACGGTGCACGCGAAGCCCGGGAGGTCGCCGTCGTCGTTGACGTGGATGAGCTTGGCCAGCTCGTCGTTGTCGATCACGGGATAGGGCAGTTCGATGTGCCGACACGACGCGGGGCCGGGCTCCAGCAGGTTCTGCTCGGGGCCCATGACGCGCGCGACCGAGGTGACGATCTCCTCGCGGATGGCGTCCAGCGGCGGATTGGTGACCTGCGCGAAGTTCTGCTTGAAGTAGTCGTAGAGCAGCCGGGGGCGCAGCGAGAGCGCGGCGACCGGGGTGTCGGAACCCATGGAGCCCAACGGTTCGATGCCCGCCGTGACCATCGGCAGGAGCAGGACGCGCAGCTCCTCCTCGGTGTAGCCGAAGGTGAGCTGGCGGCGCACGACCGACTCGTGGCTCTGCACCACGTGCTCGCGGTCGGGCAGGTCGGCCAGGTGCAGCAGGCCCGCGTGCACCCACTCGTCGTAGGGCAGCTCCGAGCCCAGGTCGGCCTTGAACTCGGCGTCGTCGATGATCCGCCCGGCCTTGGTGTCCACGAGGAACATGCGGCCCGGCTGGAGGCGGCCCTTGGCGACGACCTCCGACGGCGGGACGTCGAGCACGCCGGTCTCGCTGGCCAGCACGATGCGGCCGTCCGCCGTCTGCCACCAGCGCGCCGGGCGCAGGCCGTTGCGGTCGAGCACCGCGCCGACGAGCGTTCCGTCGGTGAAGGTCACGCAGGCCGGGCCGTCCCACGGCTCCATCATGCTGGCGTGGAAGCGGTAGAAGGCGCGGCGCGCGGGGTCCATGCCCGGCGCGTTCTCCCACGCCTCCGGGATCATCATCATGACCGCGTGCGGCAGGCTCCGGCCGCCGAGGTGCAGCAGTTCAAGCACCTCGTCGAAGGAGGCGGAGTCCGAGCCGTCCGGCGTGCAGATCGGGAACAACCTGCTGAGGTCGCCCGGGATGAGGTCGCTGGAGAGCAGCGCCTCGCGGGAGCGCATCCGGTTGCGGTTGCCGCGAATCGTGTTGATCTCGCCGTTGTGCGCCACGTAGCGGAACGGGTGCGCCAGCGGCCACGACGGGAACGTGTTGGTGGAGAAACGGCTGTGCACCAACGCGATCGCGCTCTCCAGCCGCTCGTCGCGCAGGTCAGGGAAGAACGCGGGAAGCTGAGCGGTGGTCAGCATTCCCTTGTACACCAACGTCCGCGAGGACAGCGAGGGGAAGTACACGCCGCAGCCCGCTCGCTCGCTCTCCACCTCGGCGCGCTTGCGCAGGCAGAAGGCCAGGCGGTCCAGCGCCACACCGGACGGGAGAACGTCGGAGGCTCCCGTCACCACCAGGATGGCGAAGTGCGGCATGACCGAGCGGGCGGTGGGGCCCACGTCGGCGGCGTCGGGGTCGACCGGAACCTCGCGCCAGCCCAGCACCTTCAGGCCCTCGTCGGCGGCGATGCGCTCGATCAGCGCCACCGCCTCGGCGCGGCGCTCGGGATCGGCGGGCAGGAAGCCCATCCCGGCCGCGTAGCGGGCCTCGCCGTGCTCGTCCGGCTCGGGCAGTCCGGGCACCTCGGCGCGCAGCAGCGCGTCCGGGAGCTGGAGCAGGATGCCCGCGCCGTCGCCGCTGGTGGGCTCGGCGCCGGCGGCGCCGCGGTGTTCCAGGTTCGCCAAGGCCGTCAGTGCGTCGGTCACGATCCCGTGCGAACGGCGGCCCAGGATGTCGGCCACCATCGCGACACCACAGGCGTCGCGTTCCGTGCTGGGGTCGTACAGACCTTGCCGGCCAGGGATGGCGGAGAAGATCACGCGCAGACCTCCCTCGTCGTCCTAATGCAGTCCAAAAAATGGGGGCTGCGGGACGACGGTGGCCCGCTGGGGCGTGCCTGGCACATGCCACAGGCAGCGTGTTTGTTACGGGGACTGTAACAGCCCGGAAATACCAGGGCACCCTCTTCTGGGTGGTATCCCACACCCAGGCGTAACGATTCGTGTGGTCGACACGATGTAGCGCCCGACGTAACAGTACGCCCGTCCTGGGTTGTGCCCAGATGGAACACGAGTCTACTGGTAACTTCCCCCTTGCTCGCTCGGTAGCGAAGTCCGGTGTGACCCCGGCGCTGTCCCGCAACTGTGATGACCTGCTCATACCGAGCCGGTTTAGCCAGGTCGCCTTCCGCGCGCGCTCGCCATCCGACACTCCCGCACCGAGGACGTGAGCCGAGTGCTGTTCCGTCGCACGACCGCCGCGCTGGCCGTTGCCGCGCTCGCCCTGACCGGCTGCGCCACCCGCCAGCAGATCAACGCCCCCGCTCCCCCGCCCGCCGCCGACTTCCCGGTCGAGGTGAGCGTCCCCGGCGGCTCGACCGGGCTGAAGCTGGAGAAGCGGCCGGAGCGGATCATCTCGCTCAACCCGAGCAGCACCGAGGTCCTCTACGCGGTCGGCGCGGGCAAGCAGGTCGTGGCCGTCGACGACCAGTCCACCTTCCCGGCGGAGGCGCCCAAGACCACGCTGTCGGGCTTCAAGCCGAACCTCGAAGCGATCGCCAACCACAAGCCCGACCTCGTGGTGGCCTCCAACGACCTGGACAACCTGGTCGCGGGGCTCGCCCAGCTGAAGATCCAGGTGCTGCTGGTTCCCCCGGCCAAGACGCTGGAGGACGCGTTCACGCAGGCGGAGGTCGTCGGCAAGGCGACCGGTCACGCGGCCGACGGCACGGCGCTGGCCAAGCGGATGCGCACGGACATCGACAAGATCGTCAGCGACACCCGCAAGCCCGCCAGGCCGCTCACGTACTTCCACGAGCTGGACAACTCGCTGTACAGCGTCAGCTCCAAGACCTTCATCGGCAACATCTACTCCCGCTTCGGGCTGACCAACATCACCGACGAGGCCGACAAGAGCGGCAGCGGCTACCCGCAGATCAGCGCGGAGCACCTGGTCAAGTCCAACCCCGACCTGATCTTCCTCGCCGACACCAAGTGCTGCGGGCAGAGCGCGCAGACCGTCGGCGCCCGGCCGGGCTGGCAGAGCGTGAACGCGGTGAAGAACGGCGGCGTCATCGCGCTGGACGACGACATCGCCTCCCGGTGGGGTCCGCGCGTCGTCGACCTCGTCCGCACCGTCTCCTCGGCCGTCTCGGCAGCCGCCGCGAAGTGAGCGATCCCCGGCCGACCAGGCTCACCTGGCGGCAACTGGCGCTCAGCTGCGCCCTGCTCGTGGTCGTCGTGGTCGTCGCGGTGCTGCTCGGCGCCATCGACCTCGGCTGGAGCCGCGTGCTCGCCGAGTTCTGGGCGCAGCTGACCGGCGGCGTGTCCCCGCTCTCCGAGCAGGAGGCCGCGATCCTCTGGCAGCTCCGCGTGCCCAGGGTCGTGCTGGGCTGCCTGGTCGGCGGGGCGCTGGCGATCTCCGGAGCGGCCTTCCAGGGCGTGTTCCGCAATCCGCTGGCCGATCCGTACCTGCTCGGCGCGGCGGCCGGGGCGGGCCTGGCCGCGACCCTCGTGGTCTTCGCGGTGCCCGCCGCTCAGGAACTCGTGCAGGGCTGGGCGCTCGGACCGCTGCCCTTGGCGGCGTTCCTCGGAGCGCTCGGCGGCGTCGGGCTGACGTGGGCGCTCGGGCGCTCCGCGGGCAACGGGACCGCGACCCTGGTGCTCGCCGGGGTCGCGGTCGCCTCGTTCCTGACGGCCGTGCAGACCTTCGTCCAGCAGCTCAACGTGGAGAACCTGCGGATCATCTACAACTGGATGCTCGGCGGCCTGGGAACCACCGGGTGGAACGAAGTTCTGCTGATCCTGCCGTACGTGGCGGTCTCGGCGGCCGTGCTGTGCGCGAGCGGCCGGCTGATCGACATCCTCGGTGTCGGCGACGAGGAGGCCGCCGCCTTGGGTCTGCGCCCCGCGCGCGTGCGGCTGATGGTGCTCGTCGCGGCGTCCCTCGCCACGGCAGCGGCCGTCTCGGTCAGCGGCTTGATCGGCTTCGTGGGAATCGTTGTGCCGCACGTGATCCGGCTGATGGTGGCGGGTAGCTACCGCGTGCTCGTGCCGCTGTCGCTCATCGGCGGGGCGATCTTCCTCGCGGGCGCGGACGTGGTGGCGCGCACCGTGATGGCGCCCGCCGAGCTGCCCATCGGCGTGATCACCGCGTTCACCGGAGCGCCGTTCTTCGCCTTCGTGCTGCGGGCGACTCGCAAGGGGCGTGTGTGATGGCGGAGCTGGAGCTGCGTTCGGTCTCCGCTGGCTACAAGGGCGCCATGGTCGTGCGCGAGGTGACCGCGCGGCTGCCCCAGGGCTCGTGGCTGGCGATCATCGGCCCGAACGGCGCCGGGAAGTCGACCCTGCTCAAGGCGATCACCGGAATCACCGAGCACACGGGGGAAATCCTGCTCGACGGCGCGCCGATCTCCGCGATGGGCGCTCGGCTGCGGGCGCGCGCGGTCGGCTACGCGCCGCAGACCCCGGTGACGCCGGAGGGTTTGACGGTCACGGACTACGCGCTGCTCGGCAGGACCCCGCACCTCGGCCTGCTCGCCCGCGAGGGCCACGCGGACCTGGAGATCGTGCGCGAGGTGCTCGGCCGCCTCGACCTCGACCACCTCGCTGACCGTCCACTTCGGACACTGTCCGGCGGTGAGCGCCAACGTGCCGTGCTGGCAAGGGTTCTGGCCCAGCGGGCGGGCCTGCTGCTGCTCGACGAACCCACGACGGGCCTGGACGTCGGACACGCCCAGGCCCTGTTGGAGCTCGTCGACCGGTTGCGGCGGGCCGACGGCACCACGGTGGTGAGCACGCTGCACGACCTCACCCTTGCCGCCCAGTACGCCGATGAGCTGATCCTCATCGACAAGGGCGACGTGGTGGCCGTCGGGCCGCCCACCGAGGTGCTGACCGCCGAGCGGGTCGCAGCGCACTACGGCGCCAAGGTCGCGATCCTCGCAGCGCCGGACGGCACCCCGGTGGTGACTCCCGTCAGGTCTTGACGGTTTCCTTCTTCTCGATGTCAGCCCGCATGAGTTCGTCCATGTCCACAAGGGACGGATTGTCGAGAACCTCGTTGAGGCGATCGCGATCCAGCGAGTTCTGCCAGCGCGCCACCACGAGCGTCGCGACGCCGTTGCCGACCAGGTTGGTCAGCGCGCGGGCCTCGGACATGAACCGGTCGATGCCCACGATCAGCGCGATGCCCACGACCGGGATGGTGTCGCCGAAGGCCTGCAACGACGCAGCGAGCGTGATCAGCCCGGCTCCGGTGACCCCCGCGGCGCCCTTGCTGGAGAGCAGCATGAACAGCAGCAGGCCGATCTGCGTCCAGATGGACAGCTCCACACCCGTGGCCTGGGCGATGAAGATCGCGCCCATGGTCAGGTAGATGCAGGTGCCGTCGAGGTTGAACGAGTAGCCCGTGGGAATCGTCAGGCCCACAACGGACTTCTGCGCTCCGGCGGCCTCCATCTTGACCAGCATCCTGGGCAGCACCGCCTCGCTGGAGGAGGTGCCCAGCACGATCAGCAGCTCGTCCTTGATGAAGCGGACGAACTTCAGCACGCTGAACCCGGCGAGCCGGGAGACGATGCCCAGCACCACGACCACGAACAGCACGCACGTCGCGTAGAAGGCGATCATCAGGAACGCCAGGCCCGTCAGCACCTTGCTGCCGTACTTGCCGATGGTGAAGGCCATGCCGCCGAAGGCACCGATCGGGGCCGCGTACATGACGACCTTGATCACGCCGAACATCACCTTGGAGACGGTGTCCAGCGCGTCGATGACCTTCTTGCCGCGCTCGCCCATGAAGGACACGGCGACCGCGACCAGCACGGCGACCACGAGCACCTGGATCAGCTGGCCCGAGGTGAAGGCGCCGACGAAGGACTCCGGGACCAGGTGCAGGATGAACCCGGTGAAGCCGTCGGTGTTCTTGGCCTTGGCGATCGTGTCGGCGGCCTCACCGGCGTTGATCGGCATGTTCAGGTCGGCGCCCGGCTTGAGGACGTTGACCACGATCAGGCCGATGACCAGCGCCAACAGCGTCATCGCGGTGAAGTACAGGATCGTCCGCAGCGCCAGCCCGCCCGCCTTGGCCAGGTTGCCCAGCCCCGCGATGCCGACCACGATCGTGCAGAAGATCGTCGGCGCGATGACCATCTTGACCAGGTTGACGAAGAAGTCCGCCAGCCACTTCATCTCGCTGGCCTGCTTCGGGAACACCAGCCCGACGAGCACGCCGAGGGCGATCGAGACCAGGACCCAGAAGTAGAGGTGCCGGTAGATCGGTTTCTTGGTGGTGGTCGCGCGAGCTGCGTCGGCCATCGACCCTCCTCGGGCTTCGTTGCTTGGGGGACGTTGGCCGGAATGTTGACCGTTCACGAATCTCCAGGACAACGCCCGGCGGAGAAACTTCAGACTCGCCTGACGTAGCCGCAACGTCCGCGTGACACCGCTTTCACGTTCAAGAGGTACTAGCCTGCGCCTCATGCTGCCCCGTCCGCTGAGCCGCCGCACGCTGATCGTCGCGGCCGGAGCGGGCCTGCTCGCGGCCTGTTCGGCGGGTTGTTCGCCGCGCCGGGACCCCGGCATCCGCGAGCTCGTCCTGGCGACCGGCCCGGACGGCGCGGTGTTCCAGAAGATCGGCGGGGCCATCGCCACCCTGCTCGCCAAAGCGCTGCCCGACATCGCCGTCAGGGCCCTGCCCAGCAGCGCGTCCGTGCAGAACCTGCACCTGCTCAACAGCGGGACCGCACAGCTCGCACTGTCCTCTTTGGACGCGATCTCCGAGCACCCGAACACCTCGATACACGGCATCAGCGCCGTCGGCAGGCTCTACGACAGCTTCCTGCACCTCGTCGTGCCCGCCGCCGGGCCCATCCGCGGCTTCGAGGACCTCGACGGCAAGCGCGTGTCCATCGGCGCGCGCGGCTCCGGGACCGAGTTCATCGTGGCCAACCTGCGCCGCGTCACCGGCATGTCGTTCACCCCCGTGCTGCTCAACCAGCAGGAGTCAGCCGCCGCGTTGGCCAGGGGCTCGCTCGACGCGTTCTTCACGCTCACCGGCATCCCGACTCCCGCCATCACCGACCTCGAACAGCACACCCGCATCCGCCTGGTGCCCCTGACCGCTCAGGCCCAGGCCCTCGCCGGGCTGCCCACCGGCTACTACCTGCCCGCCACCATCCCCGCCACCACCTACGGCGCGCTCCCGCCGTGCCCGACCGTCGTCACGCCGAACCTGCTGCTGGCCAGGGAAGACGTGCCCGAGGACGTCGTGGAGACCGTGACCCGCACCGTTTTCCTCGAAGCCCCCACCATCGCCGCCGACCGCCCCGAAGCGCGCCGCATCAACATCCGCACCGGCATCTCCACCGGCCCCATCCCCCTGCACTCCGGCGCCGCCCGCTGGTTCCGCGCACTCAAACGCTGACCCACGCCGCCGCCGCTTAAGCCCTGAATGACTCATTCAGGGAGTTGAGGTAGCTGAATGAGTCATTGAGGGCGCTCAAGTACCTCAATGAGTCATTCAGCGCGTTAGCTCGGCGGCGGGGAGGCGGACTACGGCGTCGAGGCCGTGGGGGCCGGGGGAGAGGAGTTCGAGGTCGCCGCCGGCAGCGGTGACGAGTTCGGCGCAGATCGCCAGGCCGAGGCCGGTGCCCGCGATGTTCTGGTGTCGCGGCGAGCGCCAGAAGCGGTCCAGCGCGGCGACGCGCTCGGCCTCCGGCAGGCCGGTGCCGTCGTCGATCACGTGCAGCTCGACCACGTCGCCGACCCGTTCCGCGCGCACGATGATCTCGCTGCCGCCGGAGAGCCGGACGGCGTTGCCCACCAGTTCGTCCAGCACGCTGCCGAGCCCACCGGGCGGCTCCAGGACGCGGAGCCCGGCAGGGATGTCCACGTGCAGTTCGATCTCCGCGCGCAGCGCTGACGCGGCCCACGCGGGCTCGTGCGTGGCGACCAAGCTGTCCAGCTCCACGGGCTCGGCCGCCGCAGCGCTGTCCAGGCGGGTCGCCGCGAGCAGCGCGTCCAGGACGCGGCCCATCTCCGCAGCCTCCTCGACGGCAATCTCATGCGCCTGCCGGGCGGCCTCGGAGTCCAAGTGCGGCTGGAGGTTCTCCACGGCCAAGCGCAAGCTGGCCAACGGGTTGCGCAGCTGGTGCGAAGCGTCGGCGACGAACGCGCGCTGACGCCGCAGCGCCCGCCCGACCACGTCGACCATGCTGTTGAAGGACACCGCGAGCCGACGCAGCTCCGGCGGTCCGTCCACATCGGCCCGGGTGTCGAGCTTGCCGCTGGCCACGCGCGCGGTCGCCTCGTCGAGCTGGTGGATCGGCCGCAGCACCCACCGCGAGATCGGCCAAGCCACCGCGACCAGCGCCAGCAACGGCACCAGGCCCACGAGCACCAGCAGCCACCAGATCTGCTCGATCCGCGCGCGCAGCGATGCCGTCGACGACACGGTCACCACGGAGGCCACGACCTCGCTGTCCCGACCCACGGGCTCGACGACGACCAGCGGGGCGTCGCGCCACGGCCACACGACCTCCGGCGGTTCGGGGCGGTAGCCCGCGAAGGCCAGCTCCAGCTGCTCGGACACGGTGGGGACGGTGAGGTCGAAGTTCTCCCGCGAGGCCAAGATGATCCGCCCGCCGGGCGCGACGAGCGCGATCGGGCTGCTGTACAGGGCGTCGTAGCGGACGATCTCGTCGCGCAACGCGGCGGTGCGTCCGGAGGAGAGCGCGTTGTCGGCGAGGGAGGCGAAGCGGCTGGCGTCGGCGAGGCGGTCCAGGTACATCCGCTGCGTCTCGCCCTCGGCGACGGCCATCGCCAGCGGGACGCCCATGGCCGCGGCGAGCACGACCAGCAGCGGCACCAGCACGCCGAGCAGCCTGCGCAGCACGGCTACCTGGCCAGGCGGTAGCCGACGCCGCGCACTGTTTCGATGCGAACGTGCTCACCGAGCTTGCCGCGCAGCGTGGCGATGTGGGTGTCCAGGCTGCGCGAGCGCGCCTCCCAGCTGGTGTGCCACACCTGGTCGAGGATGTGGTCACGGCTGACCACGCTGCCCGGTCGCGCCACCAGCAGCGCGAGCACGTCGAACTCCTTGCGGGTCAACAGGATCTGCTCACCGTCCACAGTGGCCACTCGCGAGGAGAGGTCGACGCTGAGCTTGCCCGCCTCGATCGTCTCGGCCTCGGTCTCGGCGCTGGCCCGCGCGGAGCGGGTGCGCCGGAGCACGGCCTCGACCCTGGCGAGCAGCTCGGCGGTGCCGAAGGGCTTGACCACGTAGTCGTCAGCGCCGCTGCGCAGGCCGAGAACGCGTTCGCGCTCCTCGCCGCGCGCGGTGACCGCGATGATCGCCATGCCCTCGGTCTGCCGCAGCCTGCGCAGCAGGTCGAGCCCGTCAGCGTCGGGCAGGCCCAGGTCGAGCAGCACGACGTCCGCGTGGCCCGCTTGCAGCGCTGCCGCCGCGGTCGCCACCCGGTGCACGTCGTAGCCGGCGTGCTGCAACGCGGTGACCAGCCCGCGTGCCACTCGGTCGTCGTCCTCGACGACGAGGATGCGCATGAGGACCGATGTTAGGTCTTGTCCGTCTTCGTCGGGTCCGCCGTCGCCGACTCGACCGGCTTTTCCTCGGCCTTGTCCTCCGCGGGTTCGGCGTCGGGTTCCGGTTCCGGCTCGGCCGCCCGCAGCGCCGCGAGGTCCTCGCGCTCACCGCGCTTCTTGGCCAGCACCAGGTAGATCACCGCGCCGAGGAAGAGCAGCACCGAGGTGAACACGTTGATCCGGATGCCCGCGATCAGCGTCGCGTGGTCCTCGCGCATGATCTCGATCCAGAACCGGCCGGCCGTGTAGCCCGCCACGTAGAGCGCGAACACCCGGCCGTGGCCGAGGCGGAAGCGCCGGTCCGCCCAGACGATCAGCGCGGCGACGCCGAGGTTCCAGAGCAGTTCGTAGAGGAACGTCGGGTGCACCACCGCGATCGGCGTGTGGTCCATGGCCACGCCGCCGAGCGGGTCCTCCAGGTTCGTGACCGGGTCGATCCTGCGGTAGATCTCCAGGCCCCACGGCAGGTCCGTCGGACCGCCGTAGAGCTCCTGGTTGAACCAGTTGCCGAGGCGGCCGATGGCCTGCGCCACCACGATGCCCGGCGCGACCGCGTCCGCGAAGACCGGCAGCGGGATACCGCGCCTGCGACAAGCGATGAGGGCTCCGACCGCGCCCAGCGCGATGGCCCCCCAGATGCCGAGGCCGCCCTGCCAGATCTTCAGCGCGTCGATCGGGTTGCCGCCGGGGCCGAAGTACTGCGGCCAGTCCGTGGCCACGTGGTAGAGCCGACCGCCGACCAGGCCGAACGGAACCGCGAAGACCGCGATGTCGGTGACCGCGCCCTTCTCCCCGCCCCTGGCGACGAAGCGCCGCTCACCCCACGCGATCGCCACCACGATGCCCGCGATGATGCAGAGCGCGTAGGCGCGCAGCGGGATCGGGCCGATGTACCAGACCCCCCGGTCAGGGCTGGGGATCGTTGCCAGGATCGCGGACACCGTTCCAGTCACGCCGCTCACCGTAGCCGCTGCTCGTCAGCCACTCCGTTCCACCCCGCCGGTCGCGCCGTCACAGGAGCAGCCGCAAGCCCTCGTGATCGGCGAAGTCGGCGAAGTCCTTCACGTTCAGCGTCGCGAGGGGCGCCTCGTAGGCGAGGCAGCAGGCCGCGATCCACGTGTCGTTCGCCGGGCGCGGACGCCCGCGCACCTTCGCGCACGCGGTGATCTCACCCCACTTCCGCGCGACCTTCGGAGTTCCCGGCAGCACGACCATCCGGGTCAGCCAGCGCTCCAGCGCGTCCCGGCGCGCCGGTCCCCACTGCCTGACGTGGTGCCACTTCGTCAGCTCGCCGAGCGTGACGAAGGTGATCGCCGGACGGCACCCGGCGAGCCGGGCCGCCACGGGCATCGGCAACTTCCGCTTGAAGGACAGTGACGCCACGTCGGTGTCGAGAATGATCGGGTTCACGGTTCAGGCGACGTCTTTCGCGCGTTCGTCGACGTACCAGCCCAAGAACTCGGCCAGTTCCTCGTCCGTTTCGAAGAACCCGTCACAGGCCAGGTCCTCCGCCGAGGCGATCGGCTGGACGGCCTTCTCCACCATCAGTGCCTCCAGCAGAGCCGGACCGTCGAGCACCCCGTACGGGGCGAATCCCACCGCGCTCATGGCCACCACCTCCTCCGCCGGTCCTTCCAGAGTGCCACGCTCGGGGAACAACCGGGACCGCGAATCTCGTGTGAACGTCGTCGTTTGCATGAGACCAACTGTCCACACGGCACCGACAGTCTCCGGCCGTTTTCGGAGTCGAGCGGCACGGTTCGCCCGATCGAAGGGCACTTTGCGCCAGGGGCAACAAGGAAACGCCAGCAACACTGATACCGCCACAACGAGGACCGCAGAGTCGAGGTCCACCGCCCACAAATCCGTTTCGTACTCCTAGCGGGAAAAGAGCGCCAGGAGTACGGAACGGGGACGTCAGGCGGAGACGGGGGTGCGGTGGGTGGCGGAGGAGAGCTCGGAGGCGAGAGCGCGGACGGCGGCCTCGCCGGAGGGGACGGCGTTGACGAAGGCGGAGCCCACGATCACGCCGTCGGCGAACGCGGCGACCTCGGCTGCCTGGGGGCCGGAGCGGACGCCGAGGCCGACGCCGATGGGCAGGTCGGTGTGCGCGCGGGTGCGCTCGACGAGCTCCGGGGCCTGGCTGCTGACGGCGTCGCGGGCGCCGGTGACGCCCATGATGGAGGCGGCGTAGAGGAATCCACTGCTGGCGGAGGCGGTCAGCGAGATCCGCTCCTCGGTGGAGGACGGCGCGACGAGGAAGATCCGGTCGAGGCCGTGCTCGGTGGAGGCGGCCATCCAGTCCTCGGCCTGCTCCGGGATGAGGTCGGGGGTGATGAGCCCGAGCCCGCCCGCCGCGGCGAGGTCGCGGGCGAAGGCGTCGACGCCGTAGCGCAGCACCGGGTTCCAGTAGGTCATGACGACCGCACGGCCACCGGATGCGGAGATCGACTCCACGACGGAGAACAGGTCGTGCACGCGGAAACCGTTGCGCAGCGCGGTTTCCGCGGCGTCCTGGATGGTCGGGCCGTCCATCACGGGGTCGGAGAACGGCAGGCCGACCTCGACGAGGTCGCAGCCGGAGTCCAGCATCGCGGCGAGGTGCTGCTTGGAGCCCTCGACGGTCGGGAAGCCCGCGGGCAGGTAGCCGATCAGGGCGGCGCGGTCGGCCGCGCGGCAGTCGGCGAACATCTGCGTCAGCGAGGACATCAGGCGTTCTCCCCCACGAGGTTGAAGTACTGGGCGGCGGTGTCCATGTCCTTGTCACCGCGGCCGGACAGGCACACGAGGATCACGCCGTCGGGACCGAGTTCCTTGCCGAGCTCCAACGCTCCGGCGAGCGCGTGCGAGGACTCGATCGCCGGGATGATGCCCTCGGTGCGCGAGAGCAGCCGCAGCGCCTGCATCGCCTCGTCGTCGGTCACGGCGCGGTACTCGGCGCGGCCGATGTCCTTGAGGTAGGAGTGCTCGGGCCCGACGCCGGGGTAGTCCAGACCGGCCGAGATCGAGTACGCCTCGGTGATCTGCCCGTCGGAGTCCTGGAGCAGGTACGAGAACGCGCCGTGCAGCACGCCGGGCTCGCCCTGGGTCAGGGTCGCGCCGTGCTCGTCGGTGTCCACGCCCTTGCCCGCGGGCTCCAGGCCGACCAGCCGCACATCGGCGTCGTCGAGGAAGCCGTGGAAGATGCCGATCGCGTTGGAGCCACCGCCGACGCACGCGGCGACCACGTCGGGCAGGCGGCCGACCTGGTCGAGCATCTGCGCGCGAGCCTCTTCGCCGATGATCTTGTGGAAGTTGCGCACCATCATCGGGAACGGGTGCGGGCCCGCGGCGGTGCCGAGCAGGTAGTGCGTGTCGTCGACGTTGGCGACCCAGTCGCGCAGCGCCTCGTTGATCGCGTCCTTGAGCGTGCGCGAGCCGGTCTTGACCGGGATGACCTCGGCGCCGAGCAGCTTCATCCGCGCCACGTTGAGCGCCTGCCGCTCGGTGTCGACCTCGCCCATGTAGACGACGCAGTCGAGGTCGAGCAGCGCGCACGCGGTGGCGGTCGCGACGCCGTGCTGGCCTGCGCCGGTCTCGGCGATGACGCGCTTCTTGCCCATCCGCTTGGTCAGCAGCGCCTGGCCCAGCACGTTGTTGATCTTGTGGGATCCGGTGTGGTTGAGGTCCTCGCGCTTGAGGAAGATCCGCGCGCCACCCGCGTGCTCGGCGAACTTCGGGGCCTCCGTCAGCAGCGACGGGCGGTTGGCGTACTCGCGCAGCAGCCGCTCGAACTCGGTGACGAACTCCGGGTCGACCCGGGCCTTGTCGTAGAACGTGGACAGCTCGTCGATCGCCGCCATCAGCGCCTCGGGCATGAACCGCCCGCCGTAGGGGCCGAAGTGCCCGCGCTCGTCGGGGCCGTGCTTGTCCCTGTCCTCGTCGTGCGTCATCAAGCTCTCTCTTTTCAGACTGCTCAGCGGCTCGGGCGCGGGCATGCGGGGTGCGAACCCGCCGTGACCAGCTGCGTCACCGCGCCGCGCGGGTTCCCGCTGGTCACCAGGCCCTCACCGACCAGGACCGCGTCCGCACCGTAACCCGCGTAGGTCATCAGGTCGCTGGGGCCGCGCACACCGGACTCGGCGATCTTGATCACTTCGCTGGGCAGACCGGGCGCGATCCGGCCGAAGCAGTCGCGGTCCACCTCCAGCGTGGTCAGGTCGCGCGCGTTCACGCCGATCACCTGGGCGCCCGCCTCCAGCGCGCGGTCGGCCTCCTCGGCGGTGTGCACCTCGACCAGCGCGGTCATGCCGAGCGATTCGGCGCGGTCCAGCAGCGCCTCCAGCACGTTCTGCTCCAGCGCCGCCACGATCAGCAGGATCATGTCCGCGCCGTGCGCCCGCGCCTCGTGGATCTGGTACGGGCTGACCATGAAGTCCTTGCGCAGCAAGGGAACGTCGACCGCGGCGCGGACCGCGTCGAGGTCGGCGAGCGAACCGCCGAAGCGGCGCTCCTCGGTGAGCACGCTGATCACCCGCGCGCCACCGGCCTCGTAGTCGCGCGCCAGTTCTGCCGGATCGGTGATGCCCGCCAGCTCGCCCTTGGACGGGCTGCGGCGCTTGACCTCGGCGATCACGCCGACGCCGGGGGCGCGCATCGCGGCCATCACGTCCCTGGGAGCTGCGGCCCGCGCGGCGAGTTCCTTGATCTCCGCCAGCGGTGTCTGCGCTTCGCGGGCGGCCAGGTCGGCGCGGACGCCTTCGAGAATCGACTCCAGGACGTTCACGCGCACTCCTCCGCATGATCCGTTCGTCCGGCCCGGCCGTTGCTGGCTCGTCCCGGCGCTCGAATCGGTTCGTTGCTGCCGCACCCGATAGCGACCGTCCCCATCACGGTGGCCGTGAGGCGTTCATGGATGCTAACTCTCAGGCGGTGCCGCTTCCGGTCTGGGGTCACCGAATCCGTCCTGGCTGTCAAGGGTCTTTCCGGGCGGTGACCGTGGGATCACTCCCCGAGTCCAACGCCTCCCACACCTCCCGGTCGGGATCGGAGGCCCTGGCGTTACTCCCGGTGTCGTAGCGAGCACCGAGCGCGGGCATCCGGCCACCGCCCAGCAGCACGGCCAGACCGGCCGCGAACAGCAGCCCGAGCCCGCTCAGGCCGAGCACCGGGCCCGCACCCCTCGACGCCCCGAGCGCGACGTCAGCGCTGGTCAGAGCGCCGGTGAACCACAAAGTGGTGGCACCGGCGGCCAGCAGGAGCAGCAGCGCGCCGACGACTCGGCGCAGCGCTCCGCCGGTCGCCAGGACCCCCGCGATCCCGGCGAGGCAGAGCAGCGCCAGCGGGATCAGCGCGGGCACCTGGTCGGCCCCGGTCGGCGGCTTCGCCGCCAGGGCCGCCGCGCCGGAGGCGTCGAACCACGCGATCGTGGAGGAGCCCCAGAGCAGTCCGGCCGCGGCGAGCAACAGCAGCACGACCGTCCACATGAGACTGCGGGCGGGCCGGACGGCTTGCCCGCCAACGGGCTCATCCACCGCTGACACCGTCCACGGCCAACGCCATCGTGTCGGCGGTGGCGATCGCCGAGAGCACGGCGCGGGCCTTGTTGAGGCACTCCTGGTCCTCGGAGATCGGGTCGGAGTCGGCGACGATGCCCGCGCCCGCCTGGACGTAGGCAACGCCCTCGCGCACGAGCGCGGTGCGGATGGCGATCGCGGTGTCGGCGTCGCCCGCGAAGTCCAGGTAGCCGACGACGCCGCCGTAGAGGCCGCGCCGGGTCGGCTCCAGCTCCTCGATCAGCTCCATCGCGCGCGGCTTCGGCGCCCCGGAGAGGGTGCCTGCCGGGAAGCAGGCCGCGACCGCGTCGTAGGCGGTGCGGTCGTCGGCGAGCTGCCCGGTCACGGTGGAGACGATGTGCATGACGTGGCTGTAGCGCTCGATGCGGAAGAACTCCACGACGGTGACCGAGCCCGGCTTGCAGACGCGGCCGAGGTCGTTGCGGGCCAGGTCGACCAGCATCAGGTGCTCGGCGCGCTCCTTCTCGTCGTGCAGGAGGTCCTTGGCCAGCAGCGCGTCCTCCTCCTCGTCAGCTCCGCGCCAGCGCGTCCCGGCGATGGGGTGCGTGGTCGCCTTGCCGTCGCGGACGGTGACCAGCGCCTCCGGGCTGGAGCCGACGATCGCGAAGCCGTCGAGGTTGAGCAGGTACATGTACGGGCTGGGGTTGGTGGTGCGCAGGACCCGGTAGATGTCCAGCGGGTCGGCGCCGGTCTCCAGCTCGAAGCGCTGCGAGACCACGACCTGGAACGCCTCGCCCGCGTGGATGGCCTCCTTGGCCTTCTCCACGGCCGCGGTGTAGTCGGCGGTGCTGCGGCGCCGGGTGAAGCGCGGCTCCGGGCGGGAGAACACCGCCGCGCTGGGCGCCGCCGAGGTGCACAGCCGCGCGGTCATGTCCTCCAGGCGCGCGACGGCCTCGTCGTAGGCGGCGTCGACGCGCTCGTCGGTGTCGTCCCAGTTGATCGCGTTCGCGATGAGCGTGATCGTGCCCTCGTGGTGGTCCATCGCGGCGAGGTCCATCGCCAGCAGCATCACCAGCTCGGGGATCTCCAGGTCCTTCTCGGCCAGCTCGGGCAGCGCCTCCAGCCTGCGCACCACGTCGTAGCCGAGGTAGCCGACCATGCCGCCGGTCAGCGGGGGCATGCCGGGCAGCGCGTCGGTGTGCAGCAGCCGCATGGTCTCGCGCAGCGCCACCAGCGGGTCGCCGTCCTGCGGCAGGCCCACCGGCGGGGTGCCGGTCCAGGTGGCGTGGCCGTCCACCACGGTCAGCGCGGCCGGGCTGTGCGCGCCCACGAAGGACCAGCGCGACCAGGAGCGGCCGTTCTCGGCGGACTCGAAGAGGAAGGTCCCGGGCCGGGCGGCGCCGAGCTTGCGGTAGACCCCGACCGGGGTCTCGCCGTCGGCGAGCAGTCGCCGGACCACCGGGATGACGCGGCGGTCCCTGGCGAGTTCGCGGAACTCCTCGCGGGTGGGGCTGATCTCCCCCATCGCCGTCCTGCCGGGCGCGAGCACACTGACCATGGGGGACATTGTGCCCGGTCGTTGACGGGGCCCGTGACCACGGCCCATTATTTCCGCAGCTGTTGAATAAAGGCCCGATGGGGCAGGACGGTGGACGTGAGCACCGAGACGCAAGATAACGCACCGCGCAGACGGGGACGGCGGCCCGCGGGCGAGGACACCCGCCGCGCGCTGCTGGAGGCCGCGCGCCGTTCCTTCGCCGAGAACGGCTTCGCCGGGGCGACCGTGCGCGCCATGGCCACCGAGGCCGGGGTGGACGCGGCGATGGTCAACCACTGGTTCGGCGGCAAGGAGGGCTTGTTCGCCGCCGCGATGGAGCTGCCGGTGGACCCCAAGCAGATCAGCGAGATGCTGCTGACCGGCCCGTTGGAGGAGATGGGCGAGCGCATCGTGCGCACGTTCCTCGGCGTCTGGGACGGCGCGGGCGGCGGAGCGTTCGTCGCGCTGATGCGCAGCGCCTCCAGCAACGAGAACGCCGCGCGGATGCTGCGCGAGTTCATATCCACCATGGTCTTCGGCCCGATCGCGAAGCGGGTCGGGCCCGACCGCCCCGACCTGCGCGCGTCGCTGTGCGGCACGCAGATCGCCGGGCTCGGCATGGTCCGCTACGTGATCAAGTTGGAGCCGCTGGCCTCGGCCGACCACGACACGCTCGCCACGTCGGTCGGGCCGAACCTCCAGCGCTACCTCACCGGGGATCTTGGGCTGTGAGCAGCACGTCGGTGTCGAAGCAGGTCCGCGTCCCGGTGTGGCAGGCCGCGCCTTCCTGGTCCACCACGAGCAGCACCGTGTCTCCGTCGCAGTCCAGGCGCACCTCGTGCACCTGCTGCGTGTGCCCGGAGGTCTCGCCCTTCACCCAGTACTGCTGACGGCTGCGCGAGTAGTAGGTGGCGCGGCGTGTGGTCAGCGTGCGGTGCAGCGCCTCGTCGTCCATCCACGCCACCATCAGCACCTCGCCGGTGCCGCGTTGTTGTGCCACAGCGCAGAAAAGGCCGTCCGCGTTGCGCTTCAGCCGCTCGGCGATCTTCGGGTCGAGCTTGGTCACCGTCGCTCCAGGAACTTCCGCATCGGGCCGGTGCTGAGCAGCACGACGGCGTAGATCTGTGCCGCGCCAACGATTCCCGAGATCACGCGAGCGATGACGGGGCCGTCTCCGAGCACCACCAACAGGTGCAGCAACCCCGCGAAGATCGCGATGGCGATCGCGCCCGCCCTGGCGATGCCGATGCGGGCCATGATGCTGCCCGCCGCGACGAGGGAAAGCGCCAGCAGCACCAACGGAAGCACGATCAGGTCCGCTCCGCCTTCGGCGGCCCAGCGCACGAGTCCGGCGACGAGGAAGACCAGCTCGGCGCCGACCAGACAGGCCAGCGTCGCCCACAGTTCGACGGGGCGCTTCACCTGACCGTCACCCCGGCCTCGCGCAGGCCGTCCTTGACCTCGCCGATCCGCAACTGTCCGAAGTGGAACACGCTGGCCGCGAGGACCGCGTTCGCCCCCGCTTCCACTGCGGGCGGGAAGTGCTCGACCGCACCCGCTCCCCCGCTCGCGATCAGCGGAACGGTCACGGCAGCGCGCACGAGCCCGAGCAGCTCCAGGTCGAACCCGGCCTTCGTGCCGTCGGCGTCCATGGAGTTCAACAGGATCTCGCCGACACCGAGTTCTTGGCCGCGCGTGGCCCATTCCACCGCGCATATCCCGGTGCCGCGCCTGCCTCCGTGCGTGGTGACCTCGAACCCGGACTTCGTGGGTTGGCCCCCTTCCGGCACCCGACGCGCGTCCACCGAGAGCACGATGCACTGCGCGCCGAAACGCACCGACGCCTCGCGCAGCAGCTCCGGTCGCGCGATGGCCGCCGTGTTCAGACTGACCTTGTCCGCGCCCGCGCGCAGCAGCTTGTCGACGTCGTCGACCTCACGCACGCCGCCGCCGACGGTGAGCGGGATGAACACCTGCTCCGCCGTGCGGCGCACCACGTCGTAGGTGGTCTCGCGGCTCCCCGAGGAAGCCGTGATGTCCAAGAAGGTCAGCTCGTCCGCGCCCTCGGCGTCGTAGGTCCGCGCCAGCTCAACGGGATCGCCCGCGTCGACCAGGTTGGTGAAGTTGACGCCCTTCACCACGCGCCCGTTGTCGACGTCCAGACAGGGGATCACTCGCACAGCAACCGTCACCCCCGAAGCCTACGGGAGCCCCCGTCCCCCTTCGCGTTTTGGCGTGGCCCCTTCGCGTTTTGGCAACACGATGCGATCAGGGAGCGCTCCCGCGCACAAGTTGTTGCCAAAACGCGAACCTGTGCGCTCCAGTGACAGCCCTTGGGCCCGGCACTCTGCGGCTGCGACGCCAGCGAGGTCGTCTCAGCGAGATGTTCCGGCGACGGCGCCAGGCCGTGGCTCGCGCACCGGGTTCGCCGGTCTTCAAGACCCACAAACCTCGGCCCCGGCCGTCTTCAACGACCACAAACCTCGCGGGGCAGCCGGGTTTGAGGCGGTTAGCGATGATCGACAAGGGGGTTTGTGGGTCTTGAAGACACCCCAACCGTCCGCGGCACCGTTACCGGCGTCGTCGGCTCGCCCATTCGCAGCACGGGCTTCAGCACGCGGTGCTCCGGAGTGCCGGCGCGGCGGCCGGTGATACAAATTCCACCCAGTCACCCGTTAGAGCATCCCTGAGCTGGCCTTTCCGGCATTCCGAGCCACGATTGCCGAGGGGTGCCCCCGGGTGGGTGGGGGCTGTAGTGAGGGCGCGACGAGGCGACTTCGTCAACTCGGGGTTGACGTCGGAGGGTCGTCAACTTAGGGTTGACGCATGACATCGACACCAGTTCGGCTCGACGACCTGATCACCTACGTGAAGACCCAGTACCCGGACGGCTCGCCGCTGGAGCACCTCAGCGCGGCCGTGCTCACCGGCGAGCGCCTCGGCGAGGTCGCGGACCACCTGATCGGCCACTTCGTGGACCAGGCGCGCCGCGGTGGCGCCTCCTGGACGGAGATCGGCCAGAGCATGGGAGTGACCAAGCAGGCCGCGCAGAAGCGCTTCGTGCCCAGCAAGGAGATGGACAAGATGACGATGGAGAGCTTCACCCGCTACACCGACGACGCCCGCAAGGTCTTGGTCCAGGCACAGGAAGAAGCGCGCGCCGCGGGCAACACCGAGATCGGCACCGAGCACATCCTGCTCGGCCTGCTGCACGCGCCGGAAGGCTTGGCGGCACAGGCCTTGGCCGCCGAGGGCGCGAGCGAGCAGGTCGTCCGCGCGGCGGTGACCCAGGTGCTCACCCCGGCGCTGCCGGAGGTCCCCGAGCACATCCCGTTCACCGGCAGCGCCAAGAAGGTCATCCAGCTGACGCTGCGGGAGTCCTTGCGGCACAACAGCAAGCACATCGGCACCGAGCACATCCTGCTGGCGCTGCTGCGCGAGGAGGCCGGGACGGGCGCACAGGTCGTCACCGGCCTCGGCGTCTCCCGCGAGAAGGTCGAGGCCAGGCTGGCGGGCTAGCCCGCGACCGCGGCCAGGGCCTCGGGCAGCGTGAAAGCCTTGGCGTAGAGCGCCTTGCCGACGATGGCCCCTTCGAGCCCGAGCGGGGCCAGCTCGGCCAGCGCCCGCAGGTCGTCCACACTGGACACTCCGCCGGATGCGATCACCGGCTTGTCCGTGCGGCCGCAGATCTCGCGCAGCAGGTCCACGTTCGGCCCCTGGAGCGTGCCGTCCTTGGACACGTCGGTGACGACGTAACGGGAGCAGCCGTCCCGCTCCAGGCGCTCCAGCACCTCCCACAGGTCGCCGCCGTCGGAGGTCCAACCCCGGCCCTTGAGCCGGTAAACGCCGTCCTCGGTGCTCCGGACATCGAGGCCGACGGCGACCTGTTCCCCGTGCGCGGCAAGGACTTTCGCGCACCACTCGGGGCTCTCCAGCGCGGCGGTGCCGAGGTTCACCCGCGCGCAGCCCGTGGCCAGCGCGGCGGCCAGCGAAGCGTCGTCGCGGATACCGCCCGACAGCTCCACCTTCACGTCCAGCTTCGCGACCATGTCGGCGAGCAGCGCGCGGTTGTCCCCGCGCCCGAACGCCGCGTCCAGGTCGACGAGGTGGATCCACTCGGCGCCGCCGTCCTGCCAGGCCATGGCCGCGTCGAACGGGGTGCCGTAAGCGGTCTCGGTGCCCGCCTCGCCCTGGGTGAGCCGGACGGCCTTGCCCTCGACCACGTCGACGGCCGGGAACAGCGTGAAAGTCACGGGAATACCTTCTGCTAGAGCGTGTTCAGCCAGTTGCGCAGGATGTGCGCGCCGGTGTCGCCGGACTTCTCCGGGTGGAACTGCGTCGCCCACAGCGGCCCGTTCTCCACGGCCGCGACGAAGTCCTCGCCGTGGTGGGCCCAGGTGACCAGCGGCGGCGTGAAGGCGCCGGAGGCGTCCAGCTCCCACTTGCGCACGCCGTAGGAGTGCACGAAGTAGAAGCGGGCGTCATCGTCGAGCCCCGCGAAGAACTGGCTGCCCGACGGAGCGCGGACGGTGTTCCACCCCATGTGCGGCAGGACGTCCGCGTGCAGGCGCTCGACGGTGCCCGGCCACTCGCCGCAGCCCTCGTCGGTGACGCCGTGCTCGACGCCGCGCTCGAACAGCGCCTGCATCCCCACGCAGATCCCGAGAACCGGGCGTCCGCCCGCGAGCCGCTCGCCGATGATGCGCGGCCCCTGCACGGAGCGCAGCCCCGCCATGCACGCACCGAACGCGCCGACCCCGGGGACCACCAGACCGTCGGCCGCGAGCGCCGCGCGATGGTCCGCGGTCACCTCGACGTCGGCACCGACGCGGCGCAGAGCGCGTTCGGCGGAGCGGAGGTTGCCGGAGCCATAGTCGAGCACGACGACGCGGGACACCCTCTCAGGCTAGTCGTCACCCCCGCCCACCCGCGAACCCGTTACCCCTCCCCGTGACCCCCGCCACCCCCGCCGTATGCACCAAACGACCCGTTGAGGTACTTGAACGCACTGAACGGGTCGTTCAGTGCGCTCAACGCACCAATGGGGCCGTTCGCTCAGCCCAGGAAGTGGGTGATGGAGTGGTGGAGCCCGGCAGTGTCGAGGCCGTGGACGACGTCGTGCTGCTCAGCGGTTCCGTAGGCGCGGACCTCCTCCTCGCGGCCCACACCGAGCGCGAGCAGCCGGTGCGGGACGTCGGCCAGCGCGGTCGCGACCTTGTGCGCCGAAGTGCCCCGAAGATACGGCTCCACCAGAACGACGTTCGCGTTCGAACCCACCGCCGCGCGCAGCCCAGCGTGGTCGAAGGGCCGCACGGTCGCGGCGTAGAGCACGGTGACGTCCACAGTGGACGTTGCGGCGAGCACGCTGTCCAGCATCGGACCGACCGCGACGACGACGCCCTTGCTCCCCGTGCGAACGGCGGTGAAGCCCTCAACAGAATGCGCGCGCGAGTTGCGCCGGGTGGACAGGCGGAGGTAGACGCGGTCATCACCGGCGAGCGCGGTGGACAGCAGCGCGCGGACCTCGTCCTGGTGGCCAGGAACGTGAATCGTCCAGCCGGGCAGCGTGTCGATCAGCGCGACGTCGCCGGGAGCCTGGTGGGTGCGCCCCCACACCGGGTCGTCGTAGGACGCGCCGATGCTGACGAGGACCGCACCGACGTCTTGGTGCCCGAGGTCGAGCTTGATCTGCTCGAAGGGCCGCTCGATCAGGAACGGCGCGTAGCTGTGCGCCACCGGCCTCAGCCCGGTCAGCGCCATCCCGCCCGCGACGCCGATCATGGCCTGCTCGCGGATGCCCACGTTGACCACGCGCTCCGGGTGCCGCGAGCGCGCTTCGGCGAAGTTGCCCGCCGAGATGTCCGCTGTCACAACGGCGATGCGCGGATCGGTGTCCATGGCGGCGGTGACGGTCTCAACGAAAGCCTCGCGCATCGTGACGTCACTGGAAGCCAGTGCCAACGCGGTCTTGGTCCCGGCGAAATCGGCGGCGGTCACTCCGCACCTTCTTCCCTGATCACGGCGACCACGGCGCGCGGGCGGCCGGGGTGAGCCTCGGTGAACGCGCGGTAGAGCGCTTCCTGGTCGCGGCCGTCGACGGAGACGGTGTCCCAGCCCTCGACGGAGAACCGGCTCGCCATGCCGCCGGGCCAGCCGTGGCTCGCGGAGCCGTTGTCGATGGCCACCACGGTCAGCTGGTCGAGGCCGAGCCGTCCCGCGAGCGCGATCGCCTCGTGGTTGCTGCCCTCGTCGAACTCGCCGTCACCGACCAGCACGAACACCCTCGGCGCGGTGCGGCCCTGTGCGCGCAGCCCGAGGACCTGGCCGACGCCGAGCGCCAGCCCGTGGCCGAGCGAACCCGCGCCGATCTCCACGCCCGGCACCAGGACCCGGTCCGGGTGCTGGCCGAGCGGCGAGCCGTAGTCGGTCCAATCGTCCAATGTGGACGGATCGAGGAAGCCCTTCGCGGCGAGCACCGCGTAGTAGGCCATCGGCCCGTGCCCCTTGGAGAGCAGGAAACGGTCTCGGTCCGGGTCCTCGACCCGCTCCGGCGAGACGTTGAGGACACGGTCGTAGAGCGTCCACAGCGCGGGCAGCGTGGAGGTCGCCGCCCACTCGTGCTTCTCGTCCCCGGACATGCGCCGGAAGAGGTCCGGCAGTTCGGACCAGCCCCTCTTCAAGATCCCCTGTGTCATGGGACCACGGTGCAACCTCGACTTAGCTAGAGGTCAAGCAGTAGGGTCCCGTCCCATGGCGGAATCGCTCACCTGGCTGACGATCGGCGACGTGGCCTCGCGCAGCGGGGTCCCGCACACCTCGTTGCGCTTCTACGAGGACAAGGGCCTGATCGTCTCCGAGCGCACCGCCGGCAACCAGCGCCGCTACGCGCGCTCCGTGCTGCGCAGGCTCGCCTTCATCCGCTCCGCCCAACGCGTCGGGCTCACCCTGGAGGACGTGCGCGACGCGCTCGCCACCCTGCCGGACAACCGCACCCCGACCAAGGCCGACTGGGCCCGCTTGTCCAAGGCCTGGGACAAGGAGCTGGAGATCCGCATCGACGCGCTGCACCGCCTGCGCGAACGGCTGGCGTCGTGCATCGGGTGCGGCTGCCTGTCGCTCAAGGTGTGCGGGCTCTACAACGAGAACGACGAGCAGGCCCAGTACGGCCCCGGCGCGCACAAGCTCAAGCCCGCCGCCGAGGGCGGCCGAGACTGAGTCGCGCGAGAAACCGTCACCTCACACCTACCAGGTAGCTCGATGCGGCGCCGTTGAAGTGTTCGCCAACGTTCGGCACTTTATCCCAGGACAAGTCGCCGGGTTCGCCAGTCTTCAAGACCAACAAACCCCGGCCTTCGAGGTCTTCAACGACAACAAACCCTGACAGAGCGCCGGGGTTTGTGGGTCTTGAAGACACCCAGACCCCGGAGCGGATGCTTCGCGGGCGGGGCGGGCTCTAAGAACTTGCGCGGGGTGCTGGACTGGTGCCATGAACGAAGCACGACTCGTGAGCGTGTCGAAGCGGATGTCCCGCCACCTCCGCCACGCCCCCGAGGAGATCGGGATCACCCTGGACGCGGCGGGCTGGGTGGCGGTCGCGGACCTCATCGCCGCACTGCGCATCACGCGCGCGGAACTGGAAACAGTGGTGGCGGGCAACGACAAACGGCGCTTCGCCTTCGACGAGACCGGCGAACTGATCCGCGCCAGCCAAGGGCACAGCGTCGCCGTCGACCTCGGCCTTGAGGCAGCCGTCCCGCCCGCAACCCTCTATCACGGCACAGTCGAACGATTCCTGCCCGCGATCCTCAGCGAGGGACTGCGGCCGATGAAGCGCCACGCCGTGCACCTGTCGGCGGACGTCGAGACCGCGCACCGCGTCGGCAGCCGCCGGGGCTCCGCCACGATCTTGGTGATCGACGCGGCCGCGATGTCCGCCGACGGCCACACCTTCCACCGCAGCGCGAACGGCGTCTGGCTGACCTCAACCGTCCCGCCGCGCTACCTGACGCGGCGGGCGTAGTCGCCGGGCCGGGTCAGGTGGTGGAGATCCACCACGCCACGGCGCCCGCGCCCGCGAGGACGGCGCCGAAGAGCAACAGGATCGCGATGAGCTTCATCGACTTCCACAGCGTGTACGCGCCACCGATGAGGAAGCCAGCGAGGGCGAGCAGGGCGATGTACACGTAATCCATGCGCGCAGGTTAGAGCACGACTCCGCGCGGCCGGGACACCGGTGACCTTCGTGGCCGCAGAAGGTCATCTCCCTTCGAACCTGTAGCTCTCCGTGTCGTTGTTGAAGCCGAGCCTGCTGAGTTCGGGGTACCACCCCGGGTTCAGCAACAGGCTCCTGCCCTGACAATTGTCGTCGGCGTAGAGCCGGACAGAGTGCCCGGTGTTGTTGCTGAGCGAGCTGATCTCGTTGTCACCGTTCCAGCCTGCGATTTCCTGACAGCCGGACACCGCCGCCGACTTCGCGTAGAGGGAGTCCGAATACCAGTCGTCCTCCCACATGCACAGCTTGTAGCTGCAATCATCCGCGTTGGCCGAGGCAGGCGCGACGCCTGCCAGCATCGCACCCACGGCCACGAGCACCGCCACAACGGAACCGAGCACTGTTCGTAATCGCATGACTCTCCACAACCTCATCAACGGGACAGAAATCGCCCGCAGCGTAGGTTCGCGAAATGTGAAGCCTCATACGATTCAGTGACACGTGAATCGCGGAACGATCCCGGCAGCTGGAATCCAATCGATTTCGCGCAGGTCAGAGAACGCCCTTGGTGGACGGGATTCCGGTGACCCTGGGGTCGAGCTCGACGGCCGCGCGCAACGCTCGCGCGATGGCCTTGAACTGGGCCTCGGTGATGTGGTGCGGGTCCCGACCGTGGACCACGCGCACGTGCAGGGCGATGCGCGCGTGGAAAGCCAGCGACTCGAACACGTGCCGGTTGAGCACGGCCGGGTAGTTGTTGCCGATGGTGTAGCCAGCCATGAGGTCGGGCTCGCCAACGTGCACGCAGTACGGCCGCCCGGAGACGTCCACGGCGGCGTGGGCCAGGGTCTCGTCCATCGGAATCCACGCGTCACCGAAGCGGCGGATGCCGGACGCGTCGCCGATGGCCTCGCGCAGGGCTTGGCCGAGCACGATCGCGGTGTCCTCGACGGTGTGGTGCGCGTCGATCTCCACGTCACCGGTGGCTCGCACGACGAGGTCGAAGGACGCGTGCGCGCCGAGCGCGGTCAGCATGTGGTCGAAGAACGGCACGCCGGTGCTGATGTCGACCTTGCCGGCGCCGTCGAGGTCGAGCTCGACGTGGATCGAGGACTCCTTGGTCGTGCGCTCGATCTTGGCGATCCGGTTCACCGCTGCACCTCCGTTGCCACTTCCTTGCTCGCGGCCAGGAAGGCGTCGTTCTCGTCGGGGACCCCGATGGTCACCCGCAGGTGGCCCGCGATGCCGATGTCCCTGATCAGCACTCCACGGTCCAAATAGGACTTCCAGACAGCCGCCGCGTCCTCGAACTGTCCAAAAAGGACGAAGTTCGCGTCGCTCGGCACCACGGCGAAACCCATGCCGCCCAAGGCCTCCACGACGCGGTCGCGTTCGGCGGCCAACAGCGCGACCGAGCCGAGCGTGGCGTCCGCGTGCCGCAGCGAAGCCAGGGCGGCGGCCTGTGTCAGCGCGGACAGGTGGTACGGCAGCCGCACGAGCTGGAGCGCGTCGACCACGGCGGGCGCGGCGGCGAGGTAGCCGAGCCGACCACCGGCGAACGCGAACGCCTTGCTCATGGTGCGCGAGACGATCAGCCTGCCGCCGCACTCGCCGATCAGCGAGACAGCACTGGGCTGCGCGGAGAACTCCGCGTACGCCTCGTCCACCACGACCATGCCCGGAGCCGCCGCGACGAGCCTGCGCAGGTCCTCGGCGGGGATCGACTGGCCGGTCGGATTGTTGGGACTGGTCAGGAAAACGACGTCGGGCTGCCGCTCAGTGATCAGAGCGACTGCCGCGTCGGCGTCGAGCGAGAAGTCAGCGCGGCGCGGCGCGGACAGCCACTCGGTGCGCGTGCCCGCCGCGATGATCGGGTGCATCGAGTACGACGGCTCGAAGCCGACCGCGACGCGGCCCGGACCGCCGAACGCCTGGAGGACCTGTTGCAGGATCTCGTTGGAACCGTTGGCGGCCCACAGGTTCTCCGTGGCGAGCGCGACGCCGGTCGCGCGCGTCAGGTACTCCGCCAGCGCGGTGCGCAGCTCGACGGCGTCCCGGTCGGGGTAGCGGTGCAGCCGCTCAGCCGCATCGCGCGTCGCCGCGGCCACGTCGGCGACGAGGGCCGGAGGCGGCGGGTACGGGTTTTCGTTGGTGTTGAGCCGAACCGCGACGTCCAGCTGCGGTGCCCCGTACGGCGAGCGCCCGCGCAGGTCCTCGCGCAGCGGCAGCCCGTCGAGAGAAAAATCGGAACCCAAGGGCAGTGTCATGACGCCTCCGCGGAGAAAAGTACGTCGGCGTTCATGCGCCACCACCGAAGCGCGCGGTGACCGCCTGGCCGTGCGCGGGCAGGTCCTCGGCGTTAGCCAGGGCCACCACCTGGGAAGCCACCTCCGCCAGCGCCTCGCGGGTGTACTCGACGACGTGGACGCCGCGCAGGAAGGTCTGCACACTCAGCCCGGAGGAGTGCCGCGCGCAGCCGCCGGTGGGCAGCACGTGGTTCGAGCCGGCGCAGTAGTCGCCGAGCGAGACCGGCGAGTACGGGCCGACGAAGATCGCCCCGGCGGAGCGGACGCGCGCGGCCACCTCGGCGGCGTTCACCGTCTGGATCTCCAGGTGCTCGGCGGCGTAGGTGTCGACGACCCGCAGCCCTTCGTCCACAGTGGACACCAGCATGCAGCCGGACTGCCTGCCGCCCAACGCCGTCCGCACGCGCTCGGAGTGCTTGGTCGCGGCGACCTGGGCGAGCAGCTGCGCGTCGACGGCGTCGGCCAGCTCCTCGGAGGTCGTCACCAGCACGCTGGCGGCCTGCGGGTCGTGCTCGGCCTGGCTGATCAGGTCGGCGGCCACGTGCACCGGATCGGCGGTGTGGTCGGCCAGGATCGCGATCTCGGTCGGACCCGCCTCGGAGTCGATACCGATCAGCCCGCGCAACAGTCGCTTGGCGGCGGTCAGGTAGATGTTGCCCGGCCCGGTGACCGTGTCCACCGGCTCCAGAGCTCCGCCGTCGGTGTCCACGCCGCCGTAGGCCAGCAGCGCGACAGCCTGCGCGCCGCCGACCGCCCACACCTCGGTGACGTCGAGCAGCGCGCACGCGGCGAGCACGGTCGGGTGCGGCAGCCCGTCGAACGCGGCCTGCGGCGGCGAGCACACGACGAGCGACTCAACGCCCGCCACCTGTGCGGGCACCACGTTCATCACCACGGAGGACGGGTAGACCGCGAGGCCGCCGGGCGCGTAGAGACCGACGCGGGCGACAGGCACCCAGCGCTCGGTGACGGTGCCACCAGGCACGACGCGGGTGGTGGTGTCGGTGCGGCGCTGGTCGGCGTGCACCACGCGGGCGCGGGCGATGGAGGTCTCCAGCG
Organism: Allokutzneria multivorans; assembly: GCF_039537405.1. NCBI lineage: Bacteria > Bacillati > Actinomycetota > Actinomycetes > Pseudonocardiales > Pseudonocardiaceae > Allokutzneria > Allokutzneria multivorans. The sequence goes on from NZ_BAABAL010000019.1 coordinate 205,185, forward strand.
CCTCGCGCACTGCCGGGTCCAGCTCGTCCAGGGCGCGCTTCAGCTCGGCCTCGGGCACGCGCACGCGCGCGGGGCGGACCTTGTCGAAGCGCTCGGCGAACTCCAGCACGGCCTCGACACCGCGTTCGCGGACCGCGTCCACCACTGGCCGGACCTGATGCAGCACGGCGTCCACGTCGACCTCGGCGCGCGGAAGGGATGCGCGCAGCTCGGCGGCGGACGGAACGCGACCACGGAGGTCGATGCGGCTCAGCATGGAGGAGCAGTCCTCGGTCTCTCGGAAGGGGACGGAAAGTTTGTGCTGGTCCCAGGGTAGGCGGTAGCCCACTCGGAGCAGAACCGAGTTCGGTGTGCGCTACGTCAACCTGGCCACACGAACGGGTTACAGCCCAGAGCACCCCTCCATGCCTCCGAAGTTATGTCTTGTCGACGCTCCGTGAGCTGGGCCACGCTGCACTGATCACACTCCGTCAACGTTCGGAGGCACGATGTTGACAAGGACCAAGCGGGCCCTGCTCGCGGTGGCTCTCGGCGCCTGCGCGGCGCTGGTCGCCTCGATCCCCGCTACCGCCACGGCGACCCCCGCGGCGGCGGCCCTGCAAGACCAGAACAACCAGACCGAAGACCGTGCGGTGTACCAGGTGCGCGGCACGGCGACGGTCGAACAGCGCACGGCGGTGGCGAACACGGGGATCGACGTCCTCGGCTTCGACGGCGCCGCGATGACCGTGATCGGCACCCCTGCCGAGATCGCGGCCCTGCGCGCCAAGGGCTTCCAGGTCGACCTGCACTCGCAGCTGCCCAAGCTCGACGAGGGCCCCGGGGTCCGCGACTTCCCGTCCGGCTACGCGGGCTACCACAACCTGGCCGAGCTGAACGCGGAGCTGAACAAGACGGTCGCGAACTTCCCGGCGCTGGCCAAGCTCTCCAGCATCGGCAAGAGCCACGAGGGCCGCGACCTCAACGTCATCAAGATCAGCGACAACGTCGGCACCGACGAGAACGAGCCGGAGGTGCTGTTCACCTGCGGGCAGCACGCGCGCGAGCACCTGACGATCGAGATGTGCCTGCGCATCGCGCAGCGCCTGACCTCCACCTACGCCAGCGACCCGGCGGTGAAGCGCTACGTCGACTCGCGGGAGATCTGGCTGGTGCCCAACGTCAACCCGGACGGCTCGGAGTACGACATCGCCAGCGGCCAGTTCCGCAGCTGGCGCAAGAACCGCCAGGGCGCGGGCACCGACCTCAACCGCAACTGGGACTTCAAGTGGGGCTGCTGCGGTGGTTCCTCGGGCAGCACGGGCAGTGAGACCTACCGCGGCCCGTCGCCGTTCTCCGCGCCGGAGACCCAGCGCGTGCGCGACTTCGTGAACTCGCGCGTGGTGGGCGGCAAGCAGCAGATCACCGCGCACATCGACTGGCACACCTACTCGGAGCTGGTGTTGTGGCCCTTCGGCTACACCACGGCCGACACGGCTCCGGGGCTGGACGCCGACCAGGCGCGGACCTTCTCCACGCTGGGCCGCCAGATGGCCCAGACCAACGGCTACACCCCGCAGCAGAGCAGTGACCTCTACATCACCGACGGTGGCATCAACGACTGGATGTGGGGTGTGCACAAGATCTGGAGCTACACCTTCGAGATGTACCCGAAGGACTTCTGGGGCGGCGGCTTCTACCCCAGGGACTCCGTGATCCAGCGCGAGACCACGCGCAACGACAAAGCAGTCGATCTGCTCTTGGAATATGCCGACTGCGTGCCCAGAGTGATCGGTAAGACCTGCTAGGTCTTCATGTTCTTCCAGGGGTGCTCCCACCAGCGCGGGTGGGAGCACCCCCGCCCCTGTGAACGCACCTGGAGGACCCTATGGCCACCCGACTCGGCCTCAGAGCCGTCGCGGTCGGCGCCTGCCTCGCCGTGATCGTGCCGACCTACGGCCTGGCGAACATGCCCGAGGCGGAGACGGTCTACACCGTCGACGGCGTCTCGGGCACCGACGCGCGCACGGAGGTCGTCTCCTCCGGCGCGGACGTGCTCGGCGTCGACCACGCCGAGATGACCGTCTCCGCCCTGCCCGGCGAAGCGAAGGCGTTGCGCGACAAGGGTTTCAAACTCACTGCGGTGGGTGACCGCGCGCGCCAGCTCGCCGAGCGCAGCGGCCCGGACGTCGTCGCGAGGGACTTCCCGCCCGCCGACGCGGGCTACCACAACTACACCGAGCTGACCGAGGCGCTGCGCAAGACCGAGCGCGACTTCCCCAACCTGGCCAAGCTCTCCAGCGTCGGGAAGAGCCACGAGGGCCGTGACGTCTGGCTGATGAAGCTCAGCAACAACGTCGGCACGGACGAGAACGAGCCGGAAACGATCTTCACCTGCAACCAGCACGCGCGCGAGCACCTGTCAGCGGAGATGTGCCTGCGCCGCGTCGTGCAGCGCTTCACCTCCGGCTACGCCACCGACCCGGCTGTCAAGAAGTTCATGGACAGCAGGGAGATCTGGGTGCTGCCGATGGTGAACCCGGACGGCATCGAGTACGACGTGGCAACCGGTACCTACAAGAGCTGGCGGCTCAACCGGCAGCCGAACGCGGGCAGCACCCGGATCGGCACCGACCTGAACCGCAACTGGGGCCACAAGTGGGGCTGCTGCGGCGGTTCCTCGTCCTCACCGGGCAGTGAGACCTACCGGGGCGCGAACCCGTTCTCCGCGCCGGAGACCAAGGTGGTCAGCGACTTCGTGAACTCGCGGGTGGTCGGTGGCAGGCAGCAGATCACCACGCACATCGACTTCCACACCTACGGCGAGCTGGTGATGTGGCCCTACGGCTACACCAAGGACGACACCACGCCCGACCTGAACTCCGAGCACCTGCGCGCCTTCAAGGAGCTCGGCACGCAGATGGCCACCAGCAACCGCTACAAGCCCCAGCAGGCCAGCGACCTCTACATCACCGACGGCGGTGTGCGGGACTGGATGTGGGGCCAGCACAGGATCTGGAGCTACACCTTCGAGATGTTCGGCGGGCAGTACGGCTTCTACCCGCCCGATGAGGTGATCGACCGCGAGACGAGTCGCAACGACAAGGCGGTCGACCTCATGCTGACCTACGCCGACTGCGTTCCCCGCGTCGTCGGGGGCAGCTGCGGCTGATCTTCGGGACAGGTAGGGCGTTCCGTCCGGTTCGCCCTACCAACGTCTCTTGCCGCGACGCCCAGCGAGGCCCCACGCTCCGATCAACCCTGCTCTCCTCGGAGGTACACCATGCGCAAGCGTCGCGGCCTGTTGGTGGCGATCTGTATGGCACTGCTGCTCCCCGGCGCGGTCGGCGCCGGCGCGGCCCCACCCGAGTCCTCCGGCGTCTACGACGTCACCGCCAAGACCGTCGAGCTGCGCACCGACGTCGCGTCGACGGGCGTGGACGTCTACTCCGTGCACGGCGACCGGATGACCGTCGCCGCCACCAAGGCGCAGGCGAAGGTGTTGCGCGACAAGGGCTTCGCCGTCACCTACCAGGGTGACGTGCAGGAGCAGCTGGCCGGGCTCACCTCCGGTCCGAGCGCGCGGGACTTCCCCTCCGGTTACGCGGGCTACCACAACTACGCGGAGATGACCGACGAGCTGCGCAAGGCCGCCGCGGACTTCCCGAACATCGCCAAGGTCTCCAGCATCGGCAAGAGCCACGAGGGCCGCGACATCTGGATGCTGAAGATCAGCGACAACGTGAACTCCGACGAGAACGAGCCCGAGGTCCTGTTCAACTGCAACATCCACGCCCGCGAGCACCTGACCGTGGAGATGTGCCTGCGCATCGCCAAGCGCTTCACCACCGGCTACGCGAGCAACTCCGCGATCAAGGGCGTCGTGGACTCGCGCGAGATCCTGATCGTGCCGAGCGTGAACCCCGACGGCGCCGAGTACGACATCGCCACCGGGCAGTTCCGCAGCTGGCGCAAGAACCGGCAGGCCCCCAGCGGCACCGACATCAACCGCAACTTCGGCTACAAGTGGGGCTGCTGCGGCGGTTCCTCCGGCAGCACGGGCAGCGAGACCTACCGCGGCCCCTCGGCCTTCTCCACTCCTGAGGCGCAGCGCATCCGCGACTTCGTGAACTCGCGCGTGGTCGGCGGCAAGCAGCAGATCACCGCGAACATCGACTTCCACACCTACTCGGAGCTGGTGCTGTGGCCCTTCGGATACACCCAGGACGACACCGCGCCGGGCCTGAACGCCGACGAGGCCAAGGCGTTCTCCACGCTGGGCAGGCAGATGGCGCAGACCAACGGCTACACGCCCCAGCAGGGCAGCGACCTCTACGTGACCGACGGCGACATCACCGACTGGATGTGGGGCCAGCACAAGATCTGGACCTACACCTTCGAGATGTACCCGAGCGGGGGCGGCGCGGGCGGCTTCTACCCGCGTGACACGGTCATCGAGCGGGAGACGGCCCGCAACGACAAGGCCGTCGACCTGCTGCTGTCCTACGCGGACTGCGTTCCCCGGGTCATCGGCAAAACCTGCTGATCTCACTGTGACGAAGGCCGCCTCCCCATTTCGGGAGGCGGCCTTCTCTTTTCGGTCCAGAACGAAATCAGACCTTCTTGACGACGATTTCGATCAGGTTGTTGTTGTCCATGTCCGTGTTGTGCTTGCCCTGCTTGTAGGTCTTCGGCGGCGTGACCGGCTTGCCGTCCGGGCGGGTGCCCCGGAAGTGCAGCGTGGCCTGGTAACCCTTGCTGACCTCGATGGACTTCGACGTCTTGTTGGCGATGTCGTGGGAACCACTGCCGTAGCAGGGCGAGGATTCACCCGAGGTCCAGCTCAGCTGCGCGCCCGTGCACCCGGCGGCCTGGGCGGCGACGGGCACCGACACCGAGGTGAGCAGAGCGAGGGCACCCGCGAGAAGAATGTTCGTGGAACGCATTCCACGATTTTCACGCACTTCGCGACCCCTCGCAAATCACCTCAGGCGCTCTTGACGAACAACTGGCTCAGGCTGTTTCCTTCCATGTTCGTGATGAATGAGCCCGGCCCGTAGGTTTGGGGCGGCGTGATCGGGCTGCCATCCGGCCGGGTTCCCTGGAAGTGCAGGGTGGCCTTGAAGCCCCCACCGACGTGGATCAACATCGACCTCTGGTTCGCGATGTCGTGGAAGCCGAGGCCGTAGCAGCGCGACCAGGTTCCGGAGGTCCACTTCAGCTGTGCGCCGTGGCACGTCGTGGCCTGAGCAGCGGTGGGAACGACCACCGAAGCGGCCAGAGTGAGGGCTCCCACGAGAAGAGTCTTCTGTAATCGCATTCCACGACTATGCGCGATCAATCCCAAAAGCCCTTCGGCTTTCAGTCAGCGCTTCACGACCTCGATGCGGCTGATCTCCACGGCTTCCGGGTACGACCTGCCCGGCCCGTAGGGCCTCGACGGCGCGTGGTTGAAGTGGAGGACGGCGTTGTCACGGTCGCCGATGTCGATCACCGTCGCCGACTCGTTGTCGAGGTGGTAGGTGCCACTACCGAGGCAAACGGCCGCCTGCGCGCTGCTGGGTACCGAGACCGAGGTGAGCAGAGCGAGGGCAGCAGCGAGAAGAATGTTCGTGGAACGCGTGCGGCGACCATGGCTCACATCGCCTCGGAACGACCTGCTGATTCAGTCAGAACTTCACGACGACGACCTTCGTCGGAGAGCCGCCTCCCGTGAGAGGAGGCGGCCTTCCAGTGTCAGACCTTCACGATCTCGAGACGGGTGACTTCCTCGTTGTCCAAGGACTCCCGGCCCGGCCCGTAGACCCTCGACGGCACGAGGTTGAAGTGAACAACGGCCTTGAAACCCGGGGTGGGGTCGATCCAGTTCCCCGGCCAGTTGTCGATGTGGTGAGTGCCGGCGAAGTAGCAGATCGTGTTGGGCGAGAAGCTCCAGCGCAGTTTCGCGCCTTGGCAGTCGGCCGCCTGGGCACCGGTGGACACCGAGATCGAGGCGAGGAGGGCGAGGGCACCCGTGACCAGAATGTTTGTGGAACGCATGCCAGGACTATGCGCGAATCGCCTCGGAAACACCTTCGGATTCAGTCAGAACTTCACGACCACGATCTGGGTCGCGGCGTTGGTGTCCGTGATGTGCGTACCGGGGAAGTAGGTCTTCGGCGCGGCTGCCCGGGTGTGCAGGGTGGCCTGGTAGCCCTCGGCGACCTCGATCGACGTCGTCCGCTGGTTGTCGACGCCGTGGGAGCCGGGCCCGTAGCAGGCGGACATGCTGCCCGAAGTCAGTTTCAGCCGAGCGCCGTTGCACGTGGTGGCCTGGGCGGCGGTGGGCGCCGACACCGAGACGAGCAGGGCGAAGGCACCTGCGAGAAGGATGTTCCTGGAACGCATGCCGTGATTTTCAGGTAGGTGGCACCTACTCGCAAATCAGCTCGGAAACAGCCTCCAGAAAAGATGAGATCTGCTCAGGAGAGACGAAGTAGTGCGGTGATGCGCGCACGAACTCCGTGAGCCCCCGCAGGGTCATGTCGAGCAGCGCGCCGTGCGCCCCGCTCGCCGAAACGGTGATCCTCTTGGCCTGCAAAGCGGCCTTCACGTCCATGGCGCCGATGCCGTCGACGGTGAAGCTCACGATGCCGCTGCGCACGCTTCCAATGTCGTGCACCTGGACGCGCGGGATGACCGCCAGACCTTCGCGGAGGGCGTCGGCCCGAGCCCGCACAGCGCGCTCGATGGTGTCGATCCCGATCTCGTCGGCGTAGCGCAGCGCGGCGATCAACCCCAGCCGGTCGGCCACGGAGAACTCCCACAGCTCGTGCACGCGCGCGTCCGGCCGAAGCGCGACGCCGTCCGGGATGCTCCACGTGGCGCCGTGCTGGTCGATCTGCGTCGGACTGAGCTGAAGCCCTTGGCGCACAACGAGAATCCCGGTCCCACGCGGGCCGCGAAGCCACTTGCGTCCGGTCGCGGAGATCAGATCGGCGCCGGTCTCATCGGCCCGCACACGCATCTGCCCGGCCGACTGGCACGCGTCGAGCAGTACGAGAGCGCCCGCGTCGTGCGCGGCGTCCACGGCCTCGCGCACGGGGTTCACCAGGCCGCTGTTGGTCGGCGCGTGCACGAGCGACACGAGCTTCACCCGCTCGTCGAGCAGCTCGCGGAGCGCGGCCACGTCCAGGGTCCCGGTCGAGTCCGACGGCACGACGTCGACATTCGCTCCGACCTGCCGCGCCCGGTGGTAGATCGCCACGGCGTTGCTGCCGTACTCCGCCTCGGTGATCAGCACGCGGTCGCCCTCCGCGAGCGGGACCGCCATGAAGGCGTTGAGCCAGGACCGGGTGGCGCTCTCGGTGAACGCGATCTCGTCGGGCTCGCAGCCGAAGAAGTTCGCCGCGAGGGCGTAGCCCTTCTCCAGGTCGTCAGCGCGTTCGGCGGCGGCGCGGTAACCGCCCACCTCGGACTCGCGGCGCAGGTGGCTGATGGTGTCGCGGAGCACGGGCTCGGGCGGGAGGGACGACCCCGCGCTGTCGAGGAAGACGCGCTCGTGGGCACCCGGCGTGTCGGTGCGAACGGCGTCGAGGTCGATCCCGTCGTCGTACATGGCCCTCACCGTAGGAGATCAGGCCCAGCGCTGTACACGATCAGCCCACACCCCGAGAAGCGCCTCGTCGTGGCTGATCGCCAGCACGCCCGTGCCCGCCGCGCCGACCTCCTCCTGCACGACGCCGACCAGCGCGGCCGTGGTGGAGGCGTCCAGCATCGCCGTCATCTCGTCGCACACCAGGTAGCGCGGTCTCAGCGCGAGCGCCCGCGCCAGGCACGCGCGTTGCAGCTGCCCGTCGCTGACCTCGTGCGGACGACGGCCGAGCAGGTCCCCGGTCAGCCCCACGCGCTCGGCCAGCTCTCCGATCTGCGCGGGGAAACCGTTGGCCGCCAAGGGTTCCACGATGATCTCGCGCAGGGTGAACCTGGGGTCGACCGACAACCTCGGCTGCTGGAACACCACGCCGATCGCGGTCCGCTCGGCGCGTGGAGCGGCGTGCCGGAACCGCCGCACCACCTCGCCGTCGAGCTCGACCCGTCCGGCCCACGGCTCGTGCAGCAGCGTCAGCACCTTGGCCAGCGTCGACTTCCCGCAGCCGCTGGGCCCGGCGAGCCCGAGCACGGCGCCGCGCTCGACCTGGATGTCCACATTGGACAGAACCGGCACGCCCTTGCGGTATCCGGCGACCAGGCCGGTCCCGCTCAGCACGGGCGCCTGCACGCGACGAGCCGATCTCCGTGCCGCGCGAGCGAAGGATCATCGGTGCACGTGTCGGAGACCGGGCAGCGGGGCCGGAAGGCGCAGCCGTCGGGCAGGTGCGTCAGCTCCGGCGGATGCCCCGGGATCGGCCGGAAACCGCCCTCCGGCAAGGCCCCCAGCAAGCCGCTCGTGTACGGGTGCAACGGGTCGGCGAACACCTCCGCCGCCGCGCCCAGCTCCACGAGCCTACTCGCGTACATCACCGCGAGGTCGGTCGCGGACCTCCGCGCCGCCGCGAGGTCGTGCGTGATCAGCAAGACCGCCCTGCCCTCCTCCGCGAGCCCGGCGAGCAGGTCCATCGTCCGGTCCACCAACGGCCGGTCGAGCCCGCTGGTCGGCTCGTCGGCGAGGATGATCGGCGGATCACCGGCCAGCGCCATCGCGATCGCGACGCGCTGGGCCATGCCCCCGGACAACTCGTGCGGATACCTGTCCAGGAGCTCCGGTTCGAGCCCGACTCGCACGGCCAACTCGTCCACGTCCTGCTCCGGCTTGAGCGCGCGCACGGCCTCTTTCAGCTGGCTGCGCGCGGTGCGGACCGGCGTGAGGTGCGTGACCGCCGATTGCGGGACCAAGCCGACCATTCGGCCGCGCACCCTGGTGGCCAACGTCTTCTCGTCGGCCGCAAGCACGTCCAGCCCGTTCAGCCGCGCGCTGCCGCGAACTTCGGCGTTGCCCGGCAACAACCCCAGCAACGCCGACGCGAGCACCGACTTCCCGCACCCGCTCTCCCCCACCAACGCCAGCAGCCGCCCCGGCTTCAGCTCGAACGACGCGTCCGTGACGGCGCGAACTTCGGCTCCACGCACCAGGAATCGGACCGACAGACCTTCGACGATCACAGCGCCAGCTCCGATCTCCGCCGTGGCACAAGGCGATCGCGCCACACCGAGGCCATCCCCGACACCGCCAGCGTCGTCGCGATGAGCACGAGCGACGGGAACGCCACCACCCACCACGCTCCGTTCAGCACCGCCGCTCGTGACTCCGCGAGGATGTTGCCGATGCTGGCCATGTGCGGGGGCAGGCCCAGTCCCAGGAAGCTCAGCGCCGTCTCGTGCCACACCGCGTGCGGCAACAACAACACCGCCGACATCGCCGCTTGGGGCACCACCGCGGGCACGAGATGCCTGTGCAGCACACGCCACCTCGAAGCTCCGCCGGAGATCGCCGCGTCGATGAAAGGCCGCTCTCGCAAGGAAAGCACTTCCGCGCGCACGATCCGCGCGACCGTCGTCCAGTGCGTCAACGCGATCGAAGCGACCACGGCGGTCAGATTTCCCCTGTACAGAGCCACGATCACGATGCCGAGCAGCAGGTGCGGCACGGAGTTCAGCGTGTCCACGAACCGCATCGCGAGCCGATCCGGCCATCCCCCAAGGGCTCCCGACAAGCCGCCGATGAGCACTCCGAGCACCGTGGAGATCACCGCGCACAGCACCGCCACCAACAACGACACGCGCAGCCCCGCGAAGGCCCGCAGCAACAGATCGCGCCCACCCGCGTCCGTCCCGAACGGATGCTCCAACGACGGCGCCAGCCGCACCGACTCGTAGTGGATCAGGCTCTCGTCCAACCCGCCCGCCCACGGCAGCACCACCGCCCCCAACACCAGCACCGCAAGCGTGCCCGCGCCCCACACCAACCTCGACGCGCCCGCCCGCGCCCGCCCCACGCGCCTCCACCGGCCACTCACCACGTGGTCACTCACCACATCCACCCGCCAACGGCCCCTTTGACGAGTTGAACGCACCAAACGACCCGTTCAGGGCTTCTAACGCACTGAACGACCCGTTCAGTGCGTTCAGCGCACCAAATGAGGCGTTCGCGATGGCGCTACGACGACGCTCAGCCATCGACGCCCACCCTCGGGTCGAGCACGGCGGCGGCCACGTCGGCGAGGAGTGAGCCGATGAGCACGGCAGCCGTGGCGAGCAACGAAAGCACCACCAGCAGAGGGAAATCGACGGCGAGCGCGGCGCGGACCACGGCGCTCGCCACGCCGGGCCACGAGAAGACCTCTTCGACGAGGACCGCACCGGTCACCAGCTCCGGCACTCGCGCTCCGATCAGGGTCACGAACGGCAGCAACGCCGTCGGCAGCGCGTGCCGAAGCACCACGACGTGTTCAGCGAGTCCACGCGCACGGGCTCCGGTCACGTGGTCCTCCGCCAAGGACGTCAACAACGACTGCCGCACGTGCAGCACCAACCAAGGCGTCTGCGACACCGCCAACACCAAGGCGGGCAAGGCCAGGTGCGACGTGACTTGACCGAACGTGGCCTCGGCACCCGCATCGGTCAGCCCCGCGACCGGGAACCACCCCAGCGACAACGAGAACACCGCGATCGCGACGAGCGCGAGCACGAACGGCGGAATCCCTTCCAGGGCATGGCCGAGCGCCGTGACGCAGCGGTCGAGCCACCCGCCCTGACGCCACGCCGCGAGCACTCCGAGCACCAGAGCGATCAGCACCGCCAGCACGAGCCCGACGATCACCAACAGCAGTGTCCACGGCAGGCGCTCGCTGACGACCTCCGCGACGGGCTGCCGGAACGACCGGCTCACGCCGAGGTCACCGGACAGCAGACCTCCCGCCCACCGTCCGAATTGGACTACCAGGGAGTCGTTGAGCCCCAACGCTTCCCGAGCTTGGGCGATCTCCGAAGCCGAGGCGTTGAAGATCTGCACGCCGTAGTACTGGTGGATCGGGTCGAAGGGTGACGCGGCGCCGAGCAGGAAGACTCCGACGGCGACCGCGCACAGCACCGGGATAGAGAAGACCAACCGCCGCAACGCCAACGCGGCGATGTCGCGCGCGCGAGAACTCACCCCTTGGGGACCCAGCTCTGCACGTTCCACCACGGACCCCAGGTCAGGCCGTGCGTGTGCGGGTCGACGACCTCCTGATAGCCGGTCCAGCCGTCGCGCACGACGTAGGTGTGGTCGAGGAAGACGAGGAACACCATGGCCGGATCAGCGGCGTAGGCGCGCTGGAACTGGCGGTAGTACGCGACGCGCTGGGCCGGATCGGTCTCCTTGCGCCCGGCGTCCAGTGCCGCGTCGACCTGGGCGTTGCGGTAGGAGCCGGGGTTGTTGAAACCGTTGGCGGCAAAGGAGGAGTGCAGCAGCGGGTAGGACTTCAGGTCAGGGTCGAACGGGTTGCCGCCGCCGAGCACCAACGCGTCCGCGCCCATCCTCGGCTCGATGGCCTCCCAGCCGAGCCCCTCCAGCTTGACCTCGACGCCGACGGCCTTCGCGTCCGAGGCGAAGGCCTGCGCGAGGTCCTTGCGCACCGAGTCGCCCGCCGGGTACATCAGCGAGAAGCTCGCGCGCTGCGGCCCGCGCGCCCGCACGCCGTCGGCGCCGAGCACCCAGCCGGCCTGCTCCAACAGGCGCGCGGCTTCTTCCTTGTCGTAGCGGAACTGCGCGGTGGGCTCGACGAACTCGGGAAGCGCCTGCGGGATCGGCGTGGACGCGGGCTGCCCCTTGCCGCCTAGCAGCGCCTGGATCATGCCGCCGCGGTTCATCGCGTAGTTCAGCGCGAGCCGCATCGCGCGGTCCCCGGTCACCGGGTTGTTCATCGGCATGACCACGGTGCGGTAGTCGGCGCTGGAGTGCTTGATGACCTGCGCGCCCTTGACGTCGGTCATGCCGTTGGCGGCCAAGGGAGGCAGCGCGGTCCCGTCGAATTCACCGGCGCGCATCCGCTGCGCGCGCGTGTTGTCGTCGATCGCGAAGACCACGGTCAGCTTGCGAACCTTGGGCGCACCAAGGAAATAGTCGTCATTGGCCTCCATCACCATGCGGTCGCCCCTGCGCCACTCGGTGAGCTTGTACGGGCCCGTACCGACCGGCTTGGCGTTTAACGGCGAGCGTTCGAGCGGTCCCGGCTGCGCCACCGACTCGCTCGGGACGATGCCCAGCACCATGCGGTGGACGAAAGGCGCGTAGGGGTAGGCCAACGTGAAGCGCACGGTCGTCGGCCCGTCCGAGTCGACCGCCGTGACCATGGAGTAGTTGGAGCGCACCGTTGAAGCGAACGCCGGGTCGAGCACCGCGCGATAGGTGGCGACGACGTCCTCGGAGCCGAATGTGGTGCCGTCGTGGAACTTCACGCCCGGCCGGAGCTTCACCGTCCAGGTCGTGCCGTCCGGTGAGGGCTGCGGTACCTCGGCCGCGAGCGCGGCGCGCACACTGCGGTCCGCGCGGTGCTCCACCAGTCCGTCGAAGAGCTTGGAGGCGCCCTCCTCGCCGAAGCCGAGCAGCGGGTTGAGCGTCTCGGGCTCGTAGCCGTCGGCCAGCACCATGGCGGTGCGGTCCTGGCCGGTCTGCCGATCGGGGGCTGAGGGTGTCGTGCACGCGGAGACCGCTGCCACGACGATCAGGACGGAGCCGGCGAGCCGCCGACGGCGAGTGAGGAGCACCCGACGACCCTAGGAACTCCTGCCAGTGGCTTGCAACAGCTACCGTGTGCGCATGACGACCGAAGCAGAGGCCCTCTTGCCGTACGAGGTCGGCGACTTCGCGAAACTCGTCCGCGAGGTCCGCGAGCGCAAGGGCTGGAGCTACACCCAGCTCGCCGAGGCCGCGAACATGCCGCTCGAAGCGGTGATCGACTTCGAGGCCGCCCGCATCCGCCCCTCCCTGGCCGTCACCACCATGCGCCACCTCATCGACGCCATGGACTGACCCGCCCGCAGGCGAACTGTCCCGGCCTCAGCCGACCGGCTCGGGAAGCCGCGAGGTGGTGTAGGCCAACGTCAGCGGGCTCGCGGGGGACGCGGGGTCGGACAACGCCACGCGCCACGAGCCCGCGAACTGGTTCACGCCGGGGCGCATGGGGATCGTGCCGGAGAGCAGGACCGTCCCGGCCTCCAACAACCCTCGTTCGCGCAGGTCCGTGAGCCAGTAGGACGGCGGCAGCAGCTCGGCGAGCGTGCCGTGCTGGATCACCTCGTCGTCGGCCCACGCCGTCAGCACCAGCGAGTCCAGGCGCTGCTCCACCTCGGACAACCGCCACGCCCGCGTGCCGAGCACGTCCGGCGCGGCCTGCTTGCTCCACGCGACCCCGTGCACTTCGAGGTCGCGATCGGTGTGGTCGCACGCCACCGTCAGCAGCACGTCGTCCTCCGTCACCACCAACGCCCACTCCGCCTCTCCCGAGGTCTTGCCGTGCTGCACGGGCACGGTCGTGGCCTGCTGCGCCAGGTACGGCGCGACGGGGTACAGGCACGGCGTGACCGAGGGGGCGGGCACGCCGAGCTCGGCCAGCTCGGCCACGTGGGCGGCCACATCCTCCTGGCTCCGGCCCGCGTAGCCGCCGTTGAGCAGGTGTTTCACCGCCACGGGAACGCGGGAGCCGTCGGGGAGTTCGAACACCAGCTCGGTCACGGCCGATCCTCCTCCACTTGCGCATACGTGTTGTATACAGTCAGTATCACACGCATGGCCCCGCAACCAAGCCGCTCAGCACTGGCGCGAGCCTTCGCAGCCAGCCTCTCCGGTACCGCCTTGGAGTGGTACGACTTCGCGATCTACTCCTCGGCCGCCGCGCTGGTCTTCGGGCACCTGTTCTTCCCGAGCGGCGACTCGCTGACCGAGACGCTGATCGCCTTCTCCACCTACGCGGTCGGCTACGTCTCGCGCCCGCTCGGCGGGATCGTCTTCGGCAGGCTGGGCGATGTGATCGGCCGCAAGCGGGTCCTGGTGATCACGTTGCTGCTGACCGGGATCGCCACGTTCCTGATCGGCGTGCTGCCGACGCACGAGCAGATCGGCACCAGCGCCGGGGTCCTGCTGGTGCTGCTGCGCTTCGCCCAGGGCGTCGGGCTCGGCGGCGAGTGGGGCGGCGCGGTCCTGCTCTCCAGCGAGTTCGGCGACCCGGAGCGCCGCGGCTTCTGGGCCTCCGCCGCCCAGGTCGGCCCACCGGCGGGAACCCTGCTGGCCAACGGGGTTCTCGCCGTGCTGACCGGATCGCTGAGCCGCGAGCAGTTCCTGAGCTGGGGTTGGCGCGTGGCCTTCCTGCTCTCCGCGGTGCTCGTGCTCTTCGGCTTGTGGATCAGGGTGAAGCTGGAGGAGACGCCGGTCTTCAAGGCCATCGCCGAGCACGGGGACCGCCCGGTCGCCCCCGTTCGCGAGGTCTTCACGACGCAGACCCGGCCGCTGATCGCCGCGATCCTGTGCCGCGTCTGCCCGGACGTGCTCTACGCGTTGTTCGCGGTGTTCACGCTGACCTACACCACCCAGGTGCTCGGGCTGCCGCAGAGCTGGGCGCTCACCGCGATCATGATCGGCTCGGCCGCGCAGCTCGTGCTGATCCCGCTCGCCGGAGCGCTCTCCGACGTGTGGGGCCGCCGCAGGACCTACGCGGTGGCGACGCTCTGCGCGGTCGCGTGGCCGTTCGTGTTCTTCCCGCTCGCCGAGCAGCGGTCGCTGTTCCTGTTGGTGCTGGGCGTGATCGGCGGCCTGGCGATCCACTCGTTCCTCTACGGCCCGCAGGCGGCGTTCATCTCCGAGCAGTTCGCGCCGCGCCTGCGCTACACCGGCAGTTCCCTGGCCTACACGCTCGCGGGCGTCATCGGCGGAGCCGTCGCGCCCCTGCTCTTCACCTGGCTCTTCGCCACCTTCACCAGCTGGCTGGCCGTAGCCGCCTACCTGGCCCTCACCGGCGCCGTCACCCTCATCGGCGTCTTCCTCGGCCGAGACTCCGACGACGCCGAAGCCGAGGACCGCGCCCTCACCCCCGCCACCTGACCGTGCCCCCTGGGGAGTTGGGGTGTCTTCAAGACCAGCGAACCCACCTCTCGGTCGTCTTCAACCGCCCCCTACCTCGACGTGGGCCGAGGGTTTGCCGACGTTGAAGACCGTGGGGACGGGGGTTTGGGGGTCTTGAAGACTGGTGAACCGGTCGGCGCGCAGGATGCGGGTCACGAGGTGAGGAGGACCTGG
The DNA here is from genome assembly GCF_039537405.1 of Allokutzneria multivorans. Lineage (NCBI taxonomy): Bacteria > Bacillati > Actinomycetota > Actinomycetes > Pseudonocardiales > Pseudonocardiaceae > Allokutzneria > Allokutzneria multivorans. The sequence continues at coordinate 220,414 of NZ_BAABAL010000019.1, forward strand.
CGGGTGGTTTCGAGGTGGTGGGTGATGGCGGCGGAGGCGGCCTCGACGTCCCCGGCCTCCAGGGCGGCGACGATCGCTTCGTGCTCGGCGAGCACCGCCTCCTGCCTGCCGGGCGCACGCACGAGGGCGGCCACGCCGCAGCGGATCTGCCGCGCGCGCAGGCCCTCGTACATGCGGCCCATCAGCTGGTTCCCGGTCGCCGCGACCAGGGCGGAGTGGAACTCGTGATCCAGCTCGATGAACTCGCCCTCCGAAGAGGAAACCAAGAGCCGTTGCCGCGCAAGGGTTTCGCGCATCCGGCCAACAGCGGAAGAGCCGACGGCGCAGCTCGCGGCGTGCCGCTCGATGAGCCCGCGCAGCTCCATCAGCTCGGCGATCTCCCGCCCGGAGACCGGCGCGATGTAGGCGCCCTTCTTCGGCACCAGGCGGACGAGGTCCTCGGCGGCGAGCATCAGCAGCGCCTCGCGGATGGGCGTGCGGGAGACTCCGATGCGGTCGGCGACGTCCTGTTCGCTGATGAAGCTGCCCTGCTGAGCGGGATCGCTGAGCACCGTGTTCCGCAGGAACTCGTACGCGCGGTCCCGCCCCGACTTCATCGCCCGTCCCGTTGCATACAGTGAGCATACAAGCGAGCAAGGAGAAGCCCGTGCGCATCGCCCTCTGCCAGATCGTGTCCGGACCTGACCCGGCCGCCAACCTCGACCTCGTGCGCAAGGGCGTGCGCGAGGCCGAGGGCGCGGACCTGGTCGTGTTCCCCGAGGCGACGATGGCCTGCTTCGGCGGCCCCAAGCTCGCCGAGATCGCGGAGCCGCTGGACGGCCCGTGGGCGAGCGCGGTCCGCGAGATCGCCGCCGAAGCCGGGGTGACGGTGCTCGCGGGCATGTTCACGCCGGAGCCGGACGGGCGCGTGCGCAACACGTTGCTGATCACCGGGCCGCACGGGCACCACGGCTACGACAAGATCCACCTCTTCGACGCCTTCGGTTTCCAGGAGTCAGCGACCGTCGCGCCCGGCACGGACGCGGTCACCTTCGACGTCGCCGGAACCACGGTCGGAGCGGCGGTCTGCTACGACGTGCGCTTTCCCGAGCTGTTCCGCGCGTTGGCCGATCGCGGCGCCAAGGTGACCGTCGTGACCGCGTCGTGGGGTGCGGGGCCGGGCAAGCGCGAGCAGTGGGAGCTGCTGGTCCGCGCACGTGCGCTGGACACGACGTCCTGGGTGGTCGCGGTCGGCCAGGCGGACCCGGCCAGCGTCGGCGTCCCCGCGCGCGGCGCCGCGCCGACCGGCATCGGCTTCAGCCTCGTCGCCGATCCCTTCGGCCGGGTGCACACGACGCTTGACGCTCAGCCCGAAACGCGAGTCGTCGCCATCGACCCCGAGGACGTCGAACCCGCCCGCGCGGCCATTCCGGTGCTGGTCAACCGCAGGCTCTAACCACACGAACCGAAGAACTCAGGCGGCCGTGAAGCGAAACGCCTCCAGCGTCACGGTGGCCCGAGCGCGCTGCGGGGCGCGCGAGGCGATGCAGTTCTTGTTCCGGGAGCGGTCCTCGGCGGGCGCGAGCGGCACGACGACGTCGAGCAACATCGGGTTGGTCGGCAGGTCGAACAGCTCGATGTGGAAGGCGCCGTCCGGCAGCGCGAGCCCGGCGACCACGTCAGCGGCGGCCTCGGTGAGCCGGTCGAGCGCGATCTCGTCGGTCACGGTGACCCGGCCGGCGCCGGGGCCGACGTAGTAGAACAGCCGCGCCGCGGCGATCCTGCCGTCCACCGCAATGCCCTCGACGTGGCACACCGGCGCCACGACCCACTCCTCGAAGAGCATGTCGACACCCGGGTCGAGGTCGGCGAGGTCGTAGGAGGAGGTCAGCCTGCGCGCGGGCGCGGCACCGCGCTGGACCGGCTTGGCGAACACCGCGGTGCGGAAGTCCCAGTCCTCCAGCTCGGCGCGGTCGAGCAGCTGCACGGTCCGCAGCCCGGCCGCGACGGCGCGCTGGTGGGTCTGGCGGAGGTCGCTCGACACGAACGCGTCGGCCTGCGCGGCGGGCAGTCCCAGGCTGGCGCGCAGCAGCGCCGCCAGCGGGATGCTGCGGCCGTCGAGCGGAACGACGCGGTCCGGAACTCCCCAGCGCAGCTTCATGTCGGCGAGCGCGTCGGCGAGCAGCGTCTCCTCACCGGAGCAGGTGATCAGCCAGGCGTCGTCGCCGAGCCGCTCGCACGCCCAGTCGTGCTCGCGCACGCCGCTGGAGAGCAGCAGGACGCGCGGCTGCGACGGGGCGGTCTCGGTGGAGACCGGCCCGATGGAGACTGAGGAGTCCGAGGAGTCCGAGGAGGTGGTCACCGAGTTACCTCCGAGAGATCCGAGCGACGTTCATATTCACCGTTAACTTGCGGCAGATACTAACGGAAACGAGCGCCCGCGTGGACCATCCGGGTGATCGTTTCGGCTCAATCCTTATTGAAACTTCATCTTGCTCACCCGGTGTGCACGGATGTCCGGTACAGCACACCGAATGACCTACTCCAAGTCCATCCCCAGATCGAGGGCGACGGCCGAATGGGTGAGCGCGCCGGCCGCCAAGAAGTCCACTCCGGTCTCCGCGTAGGCCCGCGCCACGCCCAGGCTGAGCCCGCCGGAGGCCTCCAACCGGGCGGGTGCCTCGGCCGCGCGGGTGCGGCGAACGGCCTCCACGCACTCCTCGACGGTGAAGTTGTCGAGCAGCACCAGCTCGGCGCGCTCGGCAAGGACCTCGTCCAGCTCGGCGAGCGAACCCACCTCGACCTCGCACTCCAGCTCCGGGGAGTGCGCGCGCGCCGCCTTGAACGCCGCACCGACCGATCCGGCCGCGACCACGTGGTTGTCCTTGATCAGGACCGCGTCGCCGAGGCCGAGGCGGTGGTTCTGCCCGCCGCCGCAGCGCACCGCGTACTTCTGCGACAGCCTCAACCCGGGCAGCGTCTTGCGGCTGTCCCGGACGACGCAGCCGGTGCCCTCGATCTCCGCGACCCACTCCGCGGTGGTCGTCGCGATGCCGGAGAGGTGGCACAGCAGGTTGAGCGCGGTCCGCTCGGCGGTCAGCAGCCCCCGCACCGGCCCACGAATCCGCAACGCGGACTCTCCGGCCTGCAACCGCGAACCGTCCGGCCGCACGCCGAGCACCTGGTAACCGCCGACTCCGAGGACCGCATCGAAGACCGCCAACGCCAGCGGTCCGCCCGCGAGCACGCCGGGCACGCGCGGGTTGATGTCCGCGACGGCGATCGCGTTGGCGGGCACGGTGGCCAACGTCGTCACGTCCGGGCCGTAGCGGAGGTCCTCGTTGAGCGCGGTGTCGACGACCCGGCGCACGTCCTCCAGGTCCAGGCCCGCCTCAGCGAGGTTGATCTGCGTCTCCGGCGAAAGGGGTCTCACGCCGCACCTCCCAAGGCGATCGCGCTGAGCAGTACAGGCTGTCCGGACACGTCCAAGCGCAGCGGCAAGCTCCTCAGCCACCGCGCGTCGTCGCGGTCCGGGTGGTCCAGCCGCACGTGGCAGCCCCGCGACTCCGTGCGCGCGTCGGCCGCCGTCAGCAGTGCCCGCGCGGTCAACGCGAGCGCGGCGTCCTCCACCGCGCGATGTGTCCTCAGTGGACGGTGCACAGAGGACTCCAGCACGCTCAGCGCCGCCGCGATCCCCTTTGCTTCTCTACCGATTCCGGCGTAGCGGCTCATCGCGTCCTGCAACGGCTCGCGAACCGCGACCGGAGCGGCGGGCAGGTCGATGATCTCCACCGCGCGCGGATCGCCGAGCAGGCCCGCGCCGAGGTCGAACGCGACCGCGCGCGCCGCCCGTGCTCCGACGACCAGACCTTCGAGCAAGCTGTTGGAGGCCAGGCGGTTCGCGCCGTGCAGTCCGGTGCGCGCCACCTCGCCCGCCGCGTACAACCCGGTCAGCGAGGTTCGTCCGTCCACAGTGGACATCACGCCGCCGCACGCGAAATGTGCCGCTGGCGCAACGGGAATGCCGTCGGTCGCAGGGTCGACGCCGACCGACTGGCATGCGGCGTGGACCGTGGGGAACCGCCGCCGGAAGGCATCGCTGCCGAGGTGCGTCGCGTCCAGGTACACGTGGTTGGTGCCGGTCTCCGCCATCCGACGGCTGATCGCGGCAGCGACCACATCACGCGGAGCGAGGTCGCCGAGCGGGTGCACACCGGTCATCACGCGCTCGCCGAACGCGTCGACCAGCACTGCGCCCTCACCGCGCACCGCCTCCGTGACCAGCGGACACCGCCCGCGCGCACCGGCTCCGGTGAACAAGACCGTGGGGTGGAACTGGACGAACTCCACGTCCGCGACGGCCGCCCCGGCGCGCAGCGCGAGCGCGAGCCCGTCCGCCGTCGCGACCTCCGGGTTGGACGTCGCCTGGAAGAGCTGGCCAAGCCCTCCGGTCGCGAGCAACACCGCCGGGGCGCGCAGAACGCCGGGCACTCCGTCACCGTCGAGCACCTGCAACCCGGCGACCTGGCCGGCTGGCGTGTGCAGAGCCTGAACAGCGATGTGGTTGTGCAGCAAGGGAATCCGGCCGTCGCGGATCGAAGACAGCAGCGCGCGCTCGACCTCCGCGCCGGTCGCGTCCCCGCCCGCGTGCACCACGCGGAACGCGCTGTGACCGCCTTCGCGGGTGCGGGCGAACCGACCGCCCTCGCCGAGGTCGAAGGCCGCGCCGAGCCGCATCAGCTTGCGCACGGCGGCCGGGCCGTCCTGGATGATCGCGGCTGTCGCAGCCTCCTCGCAGAGCCCGGCTCCGGCGGTCAGCGTGTCCGCGATGTGGCGGTCCACCGAGTCGCCCGCATCGTGTTGGCCGGGCAGCACGACGGCCACACCGCCTTGCGCCCAACGGGTGTTGCCGTCCTCGGCCGATGCCTTGGTGATCACCAGAACGCGCAGGCCCAGCTCGTGCGCGGTCAGCGCCGCGGTCAGCCCCGCGACGCCGGTGCCGACCACGACGACGTCAGCGCGGGCCTCCCAGGTCGCCGCGCCGACCTCGCGCAGCGCCGCCGTCACTCGCCACCGCCGGGCGTGCCGATCTCGATCATGCGCTGCACGGCACCGCGCGCCCGGCGGGCGGTCTCGGCGTCCACGTGCACCTCGTCGGCGTTCTCCCGCAGGCCGCGCAGCAGCGCCGCCGGGGTGATCATCTTCATGTAGGGGCAGGAGGCGCGCTCGTTCACCGCGAGGAACTCGATCTCCGGAGCGGCCTTGCGCAGCTGGTGCAGCATGCCCACCTCGGTGGCGACCAGGACCGAGGTCGCCGAGGTGCTGCGCGCGGCCTTCACCATGTCACCGGTGGAGAGGATCTTGACCTGCTCGGCGGGAACCGTGCCCTCTCCCGCGAGGTAGAGCGCCGAGGTCGCGCAGCCGCACTCCGGGTGGATGAACAGGTCCGCGTCCGGGAAGGCGGCGGCGCGGTCGGCCAGCTCGGGCCCGTTGATCCCGGCGTGCACGTGGCACTCCCCCGCCCACACGTGCACGTTGTCCCGCCCGGTCTCGCGCCGCACGTGCGCGCCGAGGAACTGATCGGGAAGGAAGAGCACCTCGCGGTCCTCGGGGATCGAGCGCACCACGTCCACGGCGTTGGAGGAGGTGCAGCAGATGTCGGTCTCCGCCTTCACGTCGGCGGTGGTGTTGACGTAGGAGACGACCACGGCGCCGGGGTGCTCGGCCTTCCAGGCGCGGAGCTGGTCGGCGGTGATCGAGTCGGCCAGCGAGCAGCCCGCGCGCGCGTCCGGGATGAGCACGGTCTTGTCCGGGCTGAGGATCTTCGCGGTCTCGGCCATGAAGTGCACGCCGCAGAACACGATCGTCGAGGCCTCGCTCTCGGCGGCGATCCGGCTCAGCGCGAGGGAGTCGCCGGTGTGGTCGGCGATGTCCTGGATCTCCGGGAGCTGGTAGTTGTGCGCGAGCAGCACCGCGTCGCGCTGACGTGCCAGTTCCCGCACTTCCTCGGCCCAGGCGGCGTCGGGGGTGACTCCGCCGTATGGGGCGATCTCCGCTGTGCTCATCGGGTTCTCCTCGCGTGCGTGCCGGGCGCTTGCCCGTCACCCGGGTTTTCGCCTTAGAAGCGAAAACAGGGGAGATGGTATCAATTCCAGCGATGGCAGTACATGAGGTGCTAGCAGCCGTGCTCCAGGTGAGATCCGGTTCACTCCAGGTGCTGCTCTGGCAGCGGGCCCTGGACCCCGACAAGGGGCGCTGGGCGCTGCCCGGCGGCAGGCTCGGCCCGACCGAGGACGTCGAGGGCTCGATCCGGCGCCAGCTCGCCGAGAAGGTCGACGTCCGCCAGCTCACCCACGTCGAGCAGCTGGCCGTCTTCAGCGCCCCCGACCGCGTTCCCGGCGAGCGCGTGGTGGCGACCGCCTTCCTCGGGCTGGTCCCCTGCGACGTCGACCCCGTGCTGCCCGAGGACACCGCGTGGCACTCCGTCGCCGGGCTGCCGGAGTCCGCCTTCGACCACGCCGCGATCGTCGAGCGGGCCCGGGACCGCTTGCGCGCCAAGCTCTCCTACACCAACCTCGGCTTCGCTCTCGCCGGGCGCGAGTTCACCGTCTCCACGCTGCGCGAGCTCTACTCGGCGGCCCTGGGCTACCGGGTCTCGGCGACCAACCTGCAACGCGTGCTCTCCCGGCGCGGTCTGCTCGAACCCACCGGCAGCACCGCCCCGCCCGGCCCCTCCGGCGGCCGGCCCGCCGCGCTCTTCCGCTTCGCCGCACGGGGTCTGCAAGTCACCGACCCCTTCGCCGTGTTCCGCCCACCCCCCGCCGACCGCCCGGCGCGCGCGGCACGATGGCCTTAATGTCAGGCAAATGACTGAGACGCTTCCCCTCTTCCCCCTTGGCGCGGTGCTGTTGCCGGGAGCGTCCATGCCGTTGCACATCTTCGAGCCGCGCTACCGCCAGCTCGTCGTCGACCTCGTGAAGGGCCTGCGCCCCGACCGCACCTTCGGCGTGGTTTCCGTCCGCCAGGGATGGGACATCCGCACCGACGACATGGCCGCCGTGCACCACGTCGGCTGCTCCGCCGTGCTGCGCGAGGCTCGCCAGCTCCCCGAGGGCCGCTACGACGTCGTCGTGCGCGGACACCGGCGCTTCCGGCTCGTCGACGTCGACCACCGCGCCGCGCCGTACCTCCTCGCCCAGATCGAGTGGCTGCCCGACGCGCCCGTCACCGATCCCGACCTCGTCGCCAAGCTCGCCGACCTCGCCCGCGCCGCGCACCGCGGCTACTGCGCGACCGCGTGGCGCGAGGAGGACTGGCGCGAGCCGTGCACGACCGAGGACCTCACCACGCTGGCCAACGTGCTCGCCGAGGACTGCCTGCTCTCGCTCGACGACCGCCAGCACCTGCTGGAGGAGGGCGACCCCGTGCGCAGGCTGCGCATGGTCCGCGGCCTGCTCAAGCGCGAGGCGGAGATCCTCCGAGCCCTGCGCGCCGTCCCCGCCCCGCTCTCCGAGTTCGCCGCCGACTTCGCCAACAACTGACCCGGCTCGACCTTCGGGGTTCCCCCGTCTTCAAGTACGCCGAACCCCGTCCCAGAGGTCTCCAACCACCACAAACCCGCCAGTCGGCGGCGGATCTCTTGCACAGCTCAGCTAGCCGCGATCCCCAGCTTCGCTTCTCAGCTTCTCGGCGACATCTCTGACGGGAATCCAGTGCAGCGCCTTGCTCACTCGAATGCGCTGCAAGAGACCTTTCTGCTCAAGGGCAGTCAAGTCCCTCCTTGCGGTTTCCACCGTGACACCGTGACTGCGCGAGTGGGATATTGTCGTAAAATGAACGGAAGGATTCTTGACGGCCCCCTCCAGCAAAGCAAGTTGACGATGGTTGAACTCACCAGGATAAAGCGAAAGAGATTCCTGGAATGACCTCACTTCTTCCATCTTTCGAGCCAAGTACTGGTGCAACTCCTGCACTGCACGCTGAATTACCTCGAGATGGTAGATGTGGAAGTAGGTCAGGTCGTTGTCATCCTGCTCCGTATAGAGGAAACTCCGAGCATATTTTCCCCGCGCACCCTTGAGGATCCTGGAGATCGACAAGAACTCGGTCAACCAGAATCCCTGTCGAAGCATTGACCAATAGAAGAGAGCGCGAGCGGTCCTCCCATTCCCATCTTCGAACGGATGGTCATAACCAAGCATAAAATGAATCGTTATCGCCCGAAGAACTGCGGGAACGTACGCCTGCCGATCGTCCGACCCCGAATTGGCGAATTCGCACAGACGAGCAACTCTCCCAGGGAGATCGATTGCAGCCGGAGGAACATGGAGAACTTTGCCCTCCTCGTCGTATACGGCAACCCTTCCTTCACCTGGAAGCTGAAATCGACCCGAGGCAGCTGGACTCTCCAGCGTCCCATCCGTAACTATTCTATGAATTTCACAGATCAGCTCCGGAGTGAGATCCTCATCCGCCAACTCGGTAACGAAGCGCATTGCGTGGTAGTTATTGAGAATCATGCGCTCATGTTGATCCCTGGGCTCACGCCCCGTGCGAATCATTTCTTTCGCCACGCGACGAGTGGTAGAAGCACCTTCCAATTGACTGGAGGTAATCGCTTCCTCCATGAGGGAACTCACCAAGTAACGGTCCCGCGTGGCCTGGTTCGTCACCTGCTCACTCAAGGTAATGCTGCCGCTGGCACTTCGATTCACTTCCTCGACGGCACGGAAGACCACATCAGGCAATGCATAGGTAAACGGCTTCCCTGCGCTATCTTCAAGCGGCAGAGTGCGCTGCATCGCTATGCGAGCAAACTTGGCTACGAACCAGAGTTCCTCGATGGTCATACCCGCCGACGGGACGAACTTGTACCTAAACTTGTCCCATGGCAGATACTCCGCCATAGCGCCCATCTCGGACTGCGGAACCGAGGAGATGATCTGAATAAGTCGGGAAGGCTGCTCCTCCTGAATCTTCTTCAGGAACTTCTCGAACTCTGGCGGAGGAGCGGGCGTTTTCATGTGTTCCCTACGGTCGGAGACGCGACTGACTCAGCCTGAAGCTCACGCGTCACCGCCATGCAACCCGCTGACCTGCGACAGCCCGCAGCTCCACACTTGCTCCAACTTACTCCACAATGTGGAACAACGGGCGCTTCCCGCCCCATGGGCGCCCTGAGCAGCGAAAACGCCGTTGCTCCACACTTGCTCCAACTTACTCCACAATGTGGAACAGGCAGATGTGGAGCAAGCGGAGTTGGAGCAACCTGAAGACGCACAGACCTCAGCGGTCGAAGCGGCGGCCGAGGTCGTCGGTGCCGTTCCACGCGGCGGCCACGCCGTAGGCCAGCAGCGCCGTGGTGGGCTGGGCGAGCACGGCCCACCACAGCGTCAGCGCCGGAGCCTGCAACAGCACGTCGCCGACCTGCAAGGACGCGGGAACGGGGTACCACCACCCGGTGAACAGGCCGCTGAGCTGGATGGCGAGCGCGGCGGCGGCGGCGGAGCCGAGGCCGGTGGCGATCATCATCACCGGCCCGCGCCGCCGTCGCAGCAGCCACATGCCGAAGCCGGTGATCAGCCCGACGCCCAGGGTGATCATCAGGAAGACGGCGAGGGCGTCGTAGTGGTGGTAGCTCTCCCAGGGCAGGCTGACCAGCTCGCCCTTGGAGTTGACGACCTTGCGCTCACCGGGCGCGAGCAGCGACCAGGCGAGGGCGACCGGCGCGCCGAGCAGCGAGATGAAGGAGAACGCGCTCAGCGCGGGCAGCAGGTCGGCCTTCACCACCACCCTGGGCCGGGGCGGTTCCGGCAGTGCGAAGGGCGGGTCGTAGTAGTCCAAGTCGGAGTCCGTGACCGCCGGAATCCGCACCGGTGCCGCACGCCCGCCCTGCTCCTCGGTCACTGCCGTTCTACCTCAACCCTCTATCGCTCCGTGCGCGCTGCACCGCGCTGACCAGCCGGTCGGGAGGATCTGGACGACCATCCGCCGCCTGCACTCGCGGCAGTACCTCGGCGGGTTGATCGCCCGCCGTTGCTCGCACACCGCGTGCTCATTGTCCGCCAGTGGTTTCCCGCAAGTCTCGCAGTACACGCCGGAGGCCCTCACAGGGTCTCGCTCAACGCCTTGATCGGCATGTTCAGCTCGGTCAGCATGGCCAGGTCCTTGTCGGCGGGGCGGCCGAGGTTGGTCAGGTAGTTGCCGACGATGATCGCGTTGATCCCGCCGAGCATGCCCTGCTCGGTGCCGAGGTCGCCGAAGGTCAGCTCGCGCCCGCCGGAGAAGCGCAGCAGCGCCTTCGGCAGCGCCAGCCGGAACGCGGCGACGGTGCGCAGCGCGTCCTTGCCCGGCACGACCTCGTAGTTCTCGTACGGCGTTCCCGGCTGCGGGATGAGGAAGTTCATCGTGCACTCGTCGGGGCCCAGCTCGGCCAGCTGCGCGGCGAACTCGGCGCGCTGCTCGACGGTCTCACCCATGCCGATGATGCCGCCGCAGCAGACCTCCATGCCCGCCTCGCGGATCATCAGCAGGGTCTCCCACCGCTCCTCCCAGGTGTGCGTGGTGACCACCTTGTCGAAGTGCGAGCGCGCGGTCTCCAGGTTGTGGTTGTAGCGGTGCACGCCCATCGCCTTGAGCTCGTCGACCTGCTCCTGGGTGAGCATGCCGAGCGAGCACGCGATCTGGATGTCGTTGCCGGAGGCGCGGATCGCCTCGATGCCCGCCTTCACCTGGGTCAGCAGCCGCTTGTCCGGCCCGCGCACCGCGGCGACGATGCAGAACTCCGTCGCGCCGGTCGCCCTGGTCTGCTCGGCCGCCTTGACCAGGCCGGGGATGTCCAGCCACGCCGAGCGCACCGGCGTCGGGAAGCGCCCGGACTGCGAGCAGAAGTGGCAGTCCTCGGGGCAGCCGCCGGTCTTGAGGCTGATGATGCCCTCGATCTCGACCTCGGGGCCGCACCACCGCATCCGGACCTGGTGGGCGAGTTCCAGCAGCTCGGGCAGCCGCTCGTCGGGCAGCCGCAGCGCGCGCAGCACGTCCTGCTCGGGCAGGCCCTCCCCGCGCTCCAGAACAACTTCGCGCGCGATGTCCAGCACGTCGGTGTCGGCGACGGTCACCCGGAACTCCTTTGTCTCAGAGGCGGCTCGGGCAGCAGTCTGCCCGAAGAAAGCCGCAGGAAAGTGCGGTCAACGTCACGGTGAGTTCTGCTCGGCGAAGGCCACGGCGTCGAACTCCCCGCCCAGTTGCGGAGCCAGGTGGGCGCGCGCGACGCGGAGGAAGCCGGCGCGGTCGTGCTGGGCGATCCCCGCCGGGAGCACGCCGAGCAGAGGTGCGCGCGCGGCGACGGGCAGGTCGAGGAGGTTGCTGCGCGTGGCGAGGTCGGGCGCGGAAGGCCACGATCCGACGAGCACTCCGAGGCACTCGATTCCCCTGTGCCGCAACGCTTCCGCCGTCAGCGCCGTGGTGTTGAGCGTGCCGAGCCCCGCAGCGGCGACGAGCAGCACGGGCGCGCGCAACGTCCACGCGAGGTCGGCGAGGGTGCCGCCGGTGTGGTCGAAGCGCACGAGCAGCCCGCCCGCGCCCTCGACCAGCACCACGTCGTGGTCCTCGACCAGCTCGGTGACGGCCTCTGCGGCCTGGGTGGGGCTGATCGGGGGCCGCCCGGCGAGGCGCGCGGCGGCCTCGGGGGCCAGCGGGTCGTCGTAGCGGACCAGCTCCCGCGCGGTCAGCTCCCCCGCGAGCCGCACGACCTCGTCGACGTCGCCCGGTTCGCCCGGCTTCACCCCGGTCTGCGCGGGTTTGACGACGGCGACCCGCTTCCCTGCGTCCCTGGCGAGCGCGGCGACGGCGGCGGTGGCGACGGTCTTGCCGACCTCGGTCCCGGTTCCTGTGATGACAAGCAAGGTCATCGCCCGCACGCTACCCAACCCCGGCGGCGGCCACGACAGCAGCGGAAATGGCACTGACCTCGGCGTCCGTGCTGATGTAGGGCGGCATGACGTAGATCAGGTCGCGGAACGGGCGCAGCCACACGCCGTGCTCCGTCGCCGCCTTGGTCGCGGTCGCCATGTCCACCGCGTGATCGAGCTGGACCACGCCGATCGCGCCCTGCACGCGGACGTCGCAGACCCCGGGCAGCCGCGAAGCCGGAGCGAGACCCGCGCGCAGACCGGCTTCCACGCGGGCGACCTCCCCCGCCCAGTCCTGCCGGAGCAGCAGGTCGATCGAGGCGTTGGCGACGGCCGAAGCGAGCGGATTGCCCATGAACGTGGGCCCGTGCGCGAGCACCGGCAGCTCTCCGCGCGAGATGCCGTCAGCGACCTCAGGCGTGCACAGCGTCGCGGCCATCGACAGGTAACCGCCGGTCAGAGCCTTGCCGAGGCACATGACGTCGGGGCTGACGCTCGCGTGGCCGGCGGCGAAAAGCGCGCCGCTGCGGCCGAAGCCCGTCGCGATCTCGTCGAAGATCAGCAGCACGTCGTTGGCCAGCGTCAGCTCGCGCAGCACGTGCAGGTAGCGCGGGTTGTGGAAGCGCATGCCGCCAGCGCCCTGAACCACGGGCTCGATGATCACCGCGGCCAGCTCGTCGGCGTGGCGCTCGATCTCGTCAGCGAGCAGCTGCACGTACGCGGTGTCCATGTCCGCGTCGAAGCCGGCGGGCGGCGCGGGCACGAAGACCTGCTCGGGCAGCACTCCGCTCCAGAGGCTGTGCATGCCGCCCTGCGGGTCGCACACGCTCATCGGCTGGAAGGTGTCGCCGTGGTAGCCGCCGCGCCAGGTCAGCAGCCGCCGCTTCGCCCCGAGACCGCGAGAACGCCAGTACTGCAAGCACATCTTCACCGCGACCTCGACGGAGACCGAGCCCGAGTCGCACAGGAACACGTGCCGCAGCGGCTCCGGGGTGATCTCCGCGAGCCGCGCGCACAGCCGCACAGCGGGCTCGTGGGTGAGGCCGCCGAACATCACGTGGCTCATCCGCCCGAGCTGGTCGCGCACGGCCTCGTCGAGCACCGGGTGCTGGTAGCCGTGGATCGCGGCCCACCACGAGGACATGCCGTCGATCAGCTCGCGCCCGTCGGAGAGCCGCAGCCGCACGCCCCGCGCGGACTCGACGAGCAACGGCTCCCGCACGCCGGGCATCGGCCCGTACGGGTGCCACACGTGCTCGCGGTCAGCGGCGAGCAGTTCCTCAGGCGTCACACCGGCAGGCTAGATCGCCCCGCACTCCAGGTACGACAGTCTCCAAGTACAACGAACCGGCCCGCGAATTGTCAGTAACGACAGCAAACCCGCGCTCAGCCAGGTGTTACCGGCAGCGCGTGCAGACCGTGCATGAAAGTCGAGCGCCGCCAACGGATCTCCCCGTCGCGCGCGTCCAACCGGAGCCCCGGGAATCGATCCAGCAAGCGTCCGATCGCCACCGTGCCGGTCAGCTCGGCGAGCGCGGCGCCGAGGCAGCGGTGCACGCCGTGCCCGAACGCGAGGTGCCCCTCCGCTTCGCGCGCGAGGTCGAGCCGGTCAGCTCCGGGGAAGCGCGCCGGGTCCCGGTTGGCGGAGCTGAGCGCGACCATCACGATCTCGCCCTCGGGGATCTCCACGCCGCCGACGACCACGGATTCGTTGGTGTAGCGGAAGGTCGTCATCGCGACCGGGTTCTCGAAGCGCAGCAGCTCCTCGATCGCCCCCGGCAGCCGGGCGGGGTCCGCGCGCACCGCCGCGAGCTGGTCAGGCGCTCGCAGCAAGGACAGCACGCTGTTCGCGATCATGTTCCCCGAGGTCTCGTGCCCCACCACGAGCAGCAGGAACGCGATCGAGATCAGCTCGGGCTCGGCGAGCCGACCGTCCGCGACCAGCTCCGACATCAGGTCCTCGCCCGGCACGGCGCGCTTGCCCCGGATCAACTGCACCAGGAAGGCGGCGAGCGCGATGCTGGCGTCGCGGATCGCGTCGGGGTCGGCCGCCGCGAGGATCACGTTGGCCCACGTGCGAAAGCGGTCCTGGTCCTGGTGCGGCACGCCGAGCAGCTCGCACAGCACCGCGACCGGGATCAGCAGCGCGTACTCCTCGATGAGGTCCACGCGGCGTTTGCCCGCCATGGCGTCGAGCAGCTCATCGGTGATCTCGGTGATCCTCGGCCGCATCCGCGCGACCCGCTCGGCGCTGAACGCCCCGGCCAGCAGTCCGCGCAGGCGGTCGTGCTCGGCGCCGTCGCTGTTGAGCAGGTGGTGGGCGATGTCGCCGGAGAAGGTCAGGCCGCGGTCGGGGTCGTCGAGGTTGGCGCGGATCGCCGCGGTCAGGCCCTCGGGGTTCTTCAGCAGCCGCTCGTCGGTCAGCACCGCGACGGCGTCGGCGTAGCGCGTCACCACCCACACGTGCAGCCCGTTGGCGGTGCGCGCGCGGTGCACCGGCCCTTCCTCGCGCAGCACGGCGAGGATCTCGTGGGAGTTCTGCAGGTACTCGTCGGTGAACAGCGCCACCGACCGCACGGACGTCGACATGTGGCGTCCCCCTCGACGCGAACGGCTTCCCCAGCAGCGTATGACCGACTCGGCTCAGCTGGGAAAACCCTGGTCAGACGACCAGGTTCAGCCCGGTGAACCCGAAAGGACCCACTTCGGCGGATTGGGCACTGACAGCGCGCCGGGTCCGTGGTTACCGTGCCGAGGTGACCGACGCCACCAACACCCGCCGCACCGTGCACGTCGTCCCGCACACCCACTGGGACCGCGAGTGGTACGAGCCGTTCCAGCGCTTCCGCCTCCAGCTGGTGGACCTGCTCGACACCGTGCTGCCGCGCCTCGAAGCCGATCCCCGTTTCCGCTTCACACTCGACGGGCAGACCGCCGCCGTCGACGACTACCTGGAGGTCCGGCCGGACGCGCTGCCCAGGGTCGTCGAACTGGTGCGCACCGGCCAGCTCGCGGTCGGCCCGTGGCGCGTGCTCGCCGACTCCTTCCTGTGCTCCGGCGAGAACCTGGTGCGCAACCTGGAGATCGGCCTCGCGCGCTCCGCCGAGCTGGGCGGGGCCATGCGCGTCGGCTACATCCCCGACCAGTTCGGCCACACCGCGCAGCTGCCGCAGATCCTGCGCGGCTTCGGCTTCGACCAAGCCTGCCTGTGGCGCGGAGTTCCCGGCAGCGTCGACCGGCACGCGTTCCACTGGGTCTCCCCCGACGGCTCCTCCGTGCGCACCGAGTACCTGCCCGGCGGCTACGGCAACGCCTCGGTGATGTTCACCGACCCCGCCAAGACGGTAGAGCGCTCTATCGCCTTCGCTGAGCAGATGCGCGCGTGGTTCGGCGACACCGAGCCGCTGGCCATGTACGGCACCGACCACAGCGCGCCGATTCCCACGCTGCTGGACCAGGTCGGCGCGGTGCAGGCCTCCGGAGCCGAGGTGACGCTGCGGTTGGAGACCTTGGCCGAGGCGCTGGCCGGGCGGGACCCGCAGGAGGCCGGGCTGCCGCAGGTGCTCGGCGAGTTGCGCAGTCACGCGAGAGCGAACCTGTTGCCAGGCATCCTTTCCGTGCGCGTGGCCGTGAAGCAGGCCATGGCCGAGGCTGAGCGGATGGTCGAGCGCTACGCCGAGCCGCTGTCGGCGCTGTGGTGCCCGCAGGCCGCTGAGCCGTTCCTGAGCATGGCGTGGCTGCGCCTGGTCGACGCGTCCTGCCACGACTCCGTCACCGGTTGCGGCGCCGACACCACCGCTCAGCAGGTCGCCGCGCGCATCGCCGAGGCGGAGCAGCTGGGCAGCGCCGTCCGCGACCGCACCCTCAACGACATCGCCTCCGGTGCGCCTTCGGACTCCGTCGTCGTGGTCAACCCCAGCGCGCACGAGCGCACCGATCTCGTTCGCTGCCAGGTGGTCGCGCCCGAGTCGTGGGCTGATGTCGCGTTGGAGCTGCCCGATGGGACGCTCGCTCCGACGCAGGAAATCCGCCGTGCTGAGCGGAATCTGATCGATGCGGCCTTCCCCGCTGCCGACGTGGTGAACGCCGTGCGCAGGCGCACCTTCGGCCAGGTGATGTACAGCAGGGCCATTCAGCGCGCGGAGATCTCCGATCACACAGTCACTTTCACCGTTGGGCGCATCGGCGACCCCGGCTACGACGTGGAGCGCTTCGCCGACGAGCTGACCGAGGCCGTTGCCGCGTCCTCGCCCGGCGACTGGCGTCTGCGCGTGATCGACGAGCCCGGCCGCGAGCTTCTTGCGTTGACCACCGCGCCCGCTCTGGGCTGGGCCTCTGTCCGCCCGCGCTCGGGCTCAGCGCCGCTCTCCGCTCCGGTGTCCATTGTGGAGGGTTCTCTGCACAACGGCCTCGTGTCCGTTGTGGTGAATGAAGATGGCACGCTTCGCATCACGGGCTCCGACGGCACCGTGCTCGACGGGGTCGGCCGGATCGTTGACGGCGGCGACGCGGGCGACAGCTACAACTACGGTCCTCCGGTCACGGACACGTTGGTGGACAAGCCAACCGCTGTCACCGTCGTCGCGGCTGAGCAGGGTCCGCTCGTGGCTTCGCTCGTGGTGCACCGGACCTACGATTGGCCTCTCGGCCTCGTGGACTTCGACGGCACCGCACGCACGCCCGAGACCGTGTCCGTCGGTGTGACGACCAGAGTCGAGCTTCGCGTGAACGAGCCCTTCGTGCGCGTCGAGGTCTCCTTCGACAACCGCAGCGTCGACCACCGCGTCCGCTTCCACCTCCCCACCGCCCGCACCGCGACGAGTTCGCACGCTGAGGGCCAGTTCTCCGTGGTGGAGCGCGGTTTGGTCAACGAGGGCGGCAACGGCGAACACCCGCTCCCCACGTTCCCCGCATCATCCTTTGTGGACGCTGGCGGCGCGGGTGTGTTGCTGCACAACGTGACTGAGTACGAGGTTCTCGCCGAAGAACCGCTTGCGGGTTCGAGCACAGGCGCCGCCGGGTCCGTCATTGCAATTACGTTGCTCCGCGCGACCGGAGCTATCAGCCGCAACCTGCACCCGCTGCGCGCCGAGCCCGCTGGCCCCACCACGCCGATCCCCGAGGCTCAGGTCCCAGGCGTCACCGTGAGCCAATTCGCCATCTTCCCGCACGCCGGAGACTGGGCGTCCGCGAACCTGATGGACGCGGCGGAGCGCTACCGCAACCCACTGATCACCGTGGCTGGCACAGGAACCACTTCCGAGCTCGCCTCCGCCGAGGGCATCACCGTCACCGGCGCGACCGCGTGCGGCCTCCGCCAGCGCAACGGCTTGGAGCTGCGTCTGGTCTCGTACTCCGACTCGGAGAGCACCGCCAAGGTGTCCCTCCCCGGTGTCACCGCCGCAGCACGCGTCGACCTCACCGGCGCCGTAGTCGAAGAACTGTCCGTCGTGGACGGCTCAGCCGAAGTCCCCCTGCGCCCCTGGGAGATCACCGGCATCCGCCTGACCCGCTAGGTTCACCGGTCTTCAAGTACACCCAACCCCCGCCCCATGCGTCTCCAACTGCACCAAACCTCCCGGCTTCACCAACGGGGTTTGTAGCGGTTAACGACCTCTGGGGCGGGGGTTTGTTGTACTTGAAGACTGGCGTACTACGACGTCAGGCGTCCACCGCTGCACCCGACCAGCCCGAGCGCACGCCCTCCACCGGCTCCCACCCAGCAGGCGGAACCACCCCGTCAGCCGAGAAAACCCACGTCGCCGTCAGTCCCATGGGCGCATCCTAAGGACGAGCACTGACAGCGGCGCAGATCGACAGCACAGCACTGTCGTGACCGAAGAGCACCGAACCGCCAACAGCACCAGCCGACAGCGTGCACACCGAACCGCGCACCGACCGACGCATCCCTTCTGCGTCAAGCACAAGAGCCCCGTCGGCGTCCACCGCCACCAGCTCGCCGTCCACCGGCAACAACACCGGAGCATCCAATCCCGCCGAAACAGCAGTGCGGCCAGCGCGCAAGCCGTCGAGCACTGCCAGACCCAGCTCGTCGGGACCGGAGGCGGCGGCGTCCACGGCGACCCACGTCGTCGGAGTGCCGGGGATGGCGTCGGAACCTGAGCGGTGCCAGTCACTTCCGCCGATCGGAGTGACCTCGCGCCCCCACGCCTGCCACCACGCGAGCGGGCCGCCCCAACGCGGGTCGAGCCACGTGGAGTGCCAGATCTCCGCCAGCGGCGCGCGACGCGGCAGCGGGTGCCGCCACGAGCAGTCAGCGGCGAGCGGGTGGTTGACGGACAACAGCCCACCACGGCTCTCCACAGTGGACAACCACTCGGTCGCGGGTCGACGGAAGTCGATCCACCCGATGTCACCGAAAGCGTTGGCGTGACCGGACTCCGTGGTCACCTCCTGACCGGGAACGAGCGCGATCCCGTACTGCCGCCCGACATCCGCCAACTCAGCGTGATGGCTGACGGTGTTGTGATCGGTGACCGCCAACGCGGACAGGCCCCGCGACACCGCGAGCGCGGCCAGCTCGGGAACCGTCAGCGCCCCATCGGAATGCAAGGTGTGCGAGTGGAAGTCCGCTGGCACCCACCGCAACCCCGCACCACATGGAAGCGAGCGCACGGGCGGTCGCGAAGGAACCGGCGGAGAAGCCAACGGAGCCGGTTGCGCCACGGGATCGAACGAGATCGAGACCCGGTAGTCGACCCCGTCGACCGGAACCCGGTGCAGCCCAAGGACAACGTGCCACAGACCGGACTCAAGATCTCCCGGAACGTAGCCGGGCGTCGCCCAGTCCGGAGCGATGGTGAACGTGCGCCGAGCGCCGCCGGACCACCCGCGCCAGCCCGCAGCGCCCTCGCAGCCCAGATCGAGGATGGCGCCGCGCGTGTCGTCGAAAGCAAGCTCCACAGTGATCGCGGGAACACCGGCGGGAACCTCGAAAGGAAGCCCGGGCCACGAGTTCGCTGCCCTGTCCTCGCGAACCCATTGACCACTGTGGATGGTCATGGGGCGACCTTCGCCTCTCCGAGCAGCAGTCCGGCCTCGTCGAAGACCAGCAGCCTGCCGGGCTCCGGCGCGGCGGTCACGGTCGTGCCGATCTCCGGCTCGTACTGCTCCGGCACGGTCAGCCCGACCAGTGCGTCACCGGGGCACTCGATGGTCACCAACGACGACACACCGAGGTTCTCCACAGTGGACACGACGCCGGTGATGCCCTCACCGGAGCCCGCGGTCAGGTACTCCGGCCGGATACCAGCGGTCACCGGCGTGCCATCCGCCAACGAGATGCCGGGGGGCAGGGTCAGCCGAGCACCGGCAACCTCGACGAAACCGCCGCGCACCACAGCGTCCAGGAGGTTCATCGGGGTGGAGCCGATGAAGTTGGCGACGAAGGTGTTGGCAGGACGCTGGAAGACCTCGCGCGGGCTGCCGAGCTGGCGGATCTTCCCCGACTCCATCACCGCGATCCGGTCGGCCAGCGCGAGCGCCTCCGCCTGGTCGTGCGTGACGAAGACGGTGGTGAGCCCCAGCTCGCGCTGCAACCGCTTGAGGAACGTGCGTGCTTCCAAGCGCAGCCGTGCGTCCAAATTGGACAGTGGCTCGTCCAGCAGCAGCACTCCGGCGTCCATCGCGATCGCCCGCGCCAGCGCGACGCGTTGCTGCTGACCACCGGAGAGCTGCCCCGGGCGCCGGTCGAGCAGCCCGGCAAGGCTCAGCCCGCCGGAGGTCTCCTCAGCCACTTCCCGCTGCCGTGCCTTGGATTCCCCGCGCACGCGCAGCGGGTAGCCGATGTTCTCCGCGACGGTCATGTGCGGGAACAGGGCGTAGTCCTGGAACACCATGGCGACCTTGCGCTTGCCGGGGTCGACGCCGGTGACGTCCGCCCCGCCGATCACCACCTGGCCGGAGCTGGCCTGCTCCAGCCCGGCGATCGTGCGCAGCAGCGTGGTCTTGCCACATCCGGAAGGCCCCAGCAGCGCGAAGAACTCCCCGTCGACGATCTCAAGGTCGAGCCCGTCCACCGCGCGCACCCCGTTGGGGTACACAGTGGACAGTGCGCGGACGTCGATTCCGGCCATCAGCTCTTGATCCCTCCGTGGAAGCGGAACCCGTAGCGCTTGTTCACCAACACGTACAGCACGACCACCGGGATCGAGTACAGCAGCGAGAACACCGGGATGACGGTCAGGTTGGCGCTGCCGCCCTCGTCCTGCAACGTGCGCAGCAACACCGCGCCCGGCTGCTTGCCGACCTCGCGGATCAGCAGGAACGGCAAGAGGAAGTTGCCCCAGGCGTTGACGAAGGCCCACACCAGGATGGTCGCGATCCCCGGCCGCGCCACCGGCAGCACCACGTGCGTCAGCACCTGGAACGGCGAGGCGCCGAAGACCCGCGCAGACTCCTCGTAGGAACGCGGGACGGAGTCGACGAAGTCCTTCAGGATGAAGATCGCCGCGGGCAGCATCCCGCCCGCGATCACCAGCGCCGTGCCGAACTGCGAGTTGATCAACCCCAGCTGGAACATCATCACGAAGATCGGCACCATCGCCGCGGTGCCCGTGACCACGCTGGAGAGCAGCAACAGCACGTAGAGCATCAGGTCCCGGCCGGGGATCCGGACGCGGGAGAGCGCGTAGGCGGCGAGCGCGGCGAAGCTCGCGGTGATCACCGTCGCCACCACGCAGATCACCAGCGAGTTCCACAGCGAGGTCAACGCGTACGGGTGCTCGAAGGTGGTCTTCACGTTGTCCAGCGTCCAGTCCGGCCAGCGCAGCCCGAGCCCGGGCTTGCTGTCGAACGGAGCGCTGGCCAGCCACAGCATCGGGATCGCGAAGAACGCCATCAGCACGGCGATCACCACGTAGAAACCGATGCGCCGCACCATCATCAGCGGACTCATGACTTCCTCCGCAGCAACCACAGGTAGACCGCCGCGACGACGAGGTTCGCCAGCAGCAGCAACAACGAGATCGCCGACGCGTACCCGAGCTGACCGCCTTCGAGAGCTTGGCGGTAGATGAACACCGGCAGCGTCTCGGAGGCGTGGTTGGGACCACCGGCGGTCAACAGGAACGGCGAGAAGTCGTTGGCGGTCCACAAACTGATGAGCAGCGTGTTGGTCAGCACGTGCCCTCGGATGTGCGGGAAGACGATGTCGCGCACCGTCTGCCAGCCGCTCGCGCCGACCACGCGAGCCGTCTCCAGCTGCGACGGCGGCACAGCGGCCAGCGCCGAGCTGTAGAGCAGCATGGAGAAGGCCGTGCCGCGCCAGGTGTTGAACACGATCAGCGACAGCATCGGGTACTCGACGAGCCACGCGGTGCCCTCGGACCCGAGCAGCGCGTTCAGCGTCCCGCCGTCGCGGTCCAGCACCGCGAACCACAGGAAGGCCACCACCGTGCTCGGCAAGATCCATGCCAGCAGCACCAAGGACTCCACCGTGCGGCGCAGCCCCGGTTTGGCCTTGCGCAAGGTCCACGCGAGCACGAAGCCGAGGATGTTCTGCCCGATCACCGCGGAGCCGAGCACGAACAACGCGGTGAGCCACAACGAGTTCTGGAACAGCGCGTCGTTGAGCGCGTTGACGAAGTTGTCGATGCCGACGAGCTGCGGAGCGACCGCGTTCGGCCCTGTCAGCTCGTAGTTGGTCAGTCCGATGTAGATGGTCCAGAGCGCGGGGAAGATCAGGAAGACCGCGATCAACAGCAGCGCGGGCGCGATGAACCCCACGGCCCGTGAGACGCCGAGGCCGGCGACGTCGGTGGCGAACCTCCTGACGCGGCCCCGGCGCTCGGTGACCTCAGCCGGTGACAATCTCGTTCTCTCCCACGATCTTCTTCAACGCTTCCTGGTAGGCGTTGAGCGCTTCCTGCGCCGTCTTGCCACTCACCACGTCGGCCGTCGCCTGCTGCAACGCCGCCGACACCCTGGTGTAGTTCGCGACACCGGGCCGGTACTCGGTCAACGGCAACACCTTCTGCGCGATGAACGACAACATCGCATCACCGGCGAGCACCTCGTTGTTGACGTCGGTGCGCTGGGTGACCTGCGCCGCGCCGCCCAGCCGGGCCTTGACCGCCTCGGCGGAGTTCATGAACTGCAACAGCTCCCACGCCTGCACCGGGAACTTGGTGTTGGAGTTGATCAGGTTGATCGCGCCGCCGGACATGCTGACGAAGTCCTGCCCGCGCACGCCCGCGCCCGGCCGCTGCGCCGGGATCATCGCCCAGCCCACGGAGCTGTCGCGGTCGGCCATCTTCACCGCGCCCTTGGTCGGCTCCAGCACCGAGCGCCACAGGTAGTCGCTCTCCAGCATGATGCCGATCTTGTTCTCGGCGAACTGGGCGAAGGACTTGTCGCGCCCCTTGGCCTCCTGCTGCAACAGCGGGTCGCCGAGCCCACCACCGCCGTAGACCCGCTGGTACAGGCCGAGGACGTCCTTGAGGTTGCTGGTCGCGCCCTGCCACTTCCCGTTGGCCAGCAACGGCTTCCCGGTCCCGACGAGCAGCGGCAGCAGCCCCTGCATGGTGGTCGCCTCGCCCATCGCGGTGCCCGCGTTGAGCTGGATCGGGGTGACCCCGGGCAGCTTCTTCAGCGCCTCACCGGCGGAGAGCAGTTCGTCCCAGCTGCGCGGCTGCCAGGTGGCGGGCAGACCCGCCTGCGCGAAGAGCTTCTTGTTGTAGAAGAGCACGCGGCCGTCGGTGCCGTCCGGTACGCCGTAGCGCTTGTTCTCGAAGACGCCGACGCTCTGCACAGCCTGGGGGATCTGCTTCCAGCCCTCCCACGCGTCGACCTTGTCCTTGCCGACGATCTCGTCCAGCGAGCGGATCTGTTTGCCCCCGGCGAACTCGCCGACCCAGATCCCGTCGACGGCCATGATGTCCGCGCCGCCACCGGTCTTGAGGTCCAGCGCGATCTTGGTCTTGTAGTCCTCGTCGCCCGCGCCGTTGCCCTCGAAGCGGACGGTGGCGGTGACGCCCTTGCGCTTCTGCTCCTCGACGAAGCGGGGGATCACCCAGTCCGTCACCCACCCGGCCTTGGCCGAGTTCTTGCCGCCCGCCACCGCGTTGCCGGTGATGGTCAGCGAGACCTCCTTGGCGTCGGCGTTGCGGGAGCTGTCTGCGCTCTGCGGCTGCCCTAGGCATCCGCTGAGCGCCGTCACGGCGGTCACGGCGGTCACTGCAACGAGCGCGGCTCTGCGTCGCATTCTCCGACCTTCCTCGTCGCTGAGCTGGTCCTGAGGTCGGCCATCCTCGATCAGTCCGACAACGATGACAAGGGCTGTTCCCAGACCGTTTCCCGGACCGCGCGGGCACCCGTCTTGATTGCTCAAGTGCCTTCTACCAGGCACAACAAGCCTTCGCATGCCCACACTTCGGCCTGGACGGAATGCAGAAGCTGTTAGCGCGCTCTACTTTTGCCCACGTTCTCCCGGTGTGGGCGTCGGCGCGTTGATCTCGGCGACGGGGTAGCGTGCCGTGCGTGGCTGTGCCAGATCCCGTCGATGCCCGTTTGCTCGCCCTGGTAGCGGAGGCGGGCCGTGCGGCCGTGCACGAGATCGCCGCGAGAGCGGGGATGGACCCGCGCGAGGTGGCCTCCCGGCTGATCGCGCTCTCCGCGACCGGCCTCCCGCTGCTCGTCGGCGTCGAGTGCGACCCCAACGGCCTGCGCGCCGCGCTCGCCCCTCCGCCGCCGCAACAACAGCAGCCGCACTGGGGCCACCCCGGTCAGCAGCAGCACCCGCATCCGCACCAGCCCGTGCACGGGACGCCGAGCGGCGCCTACCCGGTGCACGGCACGCCCAGCGGTCCCTACCCCGGCCCCAGCGGCCCGTACCCCGTGCACGGCGGCCACACCGGCGCGTACCCGCCGCAGGCCTTCCCGCAGAGCACCCCGTTCCCCGCGCAGCAGCACCCGCAGAGCACGCCGTTCCCGGTCCAGCCCCAGCAGCCGCCGCACCACCAGCCGCCCCAGCCGACGCAGCCGCCCCAGCCCGCCGACCCGGTGCTCAGCACGTGGGGTCCGCCGCAGAGCTCCTCGTGGGCGCGCGGTGACCAGCCCGCGCTGCCCGCCGGTCCGCGCACCGGCAAGGTCGGCACCACCCTGGAGACGATCGGCCTCGAAGGCGAGCAGCTCGGCATCCAGCTGGTCGAGGTCGTCGACCCGGCCGACTTCCTCTTCACCGCTGCGGGCTACCGCCTCCAGGAGGGTGAGCGCGCGGTCGTGGTGCACACCGAGCTGACCAACCGCGGCCAGATCCCCTTCGCCTCGCTGCCCGACCTGTACCTGGTGCTCATCACCACGGACGGCAGGCAGGTCTCCAAGGCCCCGGTCTCGCTGTCCTCCCGGCCGCCGCACCGCATCGGGGTCAACCCGGGCGAGACGGCGGGCGGCCACACCGTCTACGTGCTCCCCGAGTCCATCGACGTGGTCTCGGTGAAGTGGAGCGCGCGCTCCGACGACGACAAGCGCAGCCTCACCTGGTCCACCCTCGACTGACCCTCAACCTCTTCAGCGCCGACTGAACGACCCAATGTGGCATTGGTTACGTCTGACGAAACAAATGCCACATTGGGTACGCAAACGCGGGCGTCAGGATTCGGCGCGGAGGGCTTCGAGGGCGTCGGCGAGGTCGGCTGGGTACTCGGAGACGAACTGCACCCACTGGCCGTCAGCCGGGTGGTCGAAGCCGAGCGTGCGCGCGTGCAGCCACTGTCGCGTGATGTTGAGCCGCTTCGCCAGCACCGGGTCCGCGCCGTAGGTCAGATCGCCGACGCACGGGTGCTTCAGCGCGGAGAAGTGCACGCGGATCTGGTGGGTGCGCCCGGTCTCCAGCTTCACGTCGACCAGGGACGCCGCGCGGAAGGCCTCCATCACCTCGTAGTGGGTGATCGAGTCCTTGCCGCCGTTCATCACCGCGAACTTGTAGTCGTGCTTGGGGTGCCGGTCGATCGGCGCGTCGATGGTGCCGCGCGACGGGTCGGGGTGGCCCTGCACCAGGGCGTGGTAGCCCTTGTCGACCGTGCGCTCCTTGAACGCGCGCTTCAGCACGGAGTACGCGTGCTCGCTCTTCGCGACGACCATGACGCCGGTGGTGCCAGCGTCGAGTCGGTGCACGACGCCCTGCCGCTCGGCCGCGCCGGAGGTCGCGATGCGCACACCGGCCGCCGCGAGCCCGCCGACCACCGTGGGGCCGCTCCAGCCGGGGCTGGGGTGCACGGCGACGCCGACCGGCTTGTCGATCACGACGATGTCGTCGTCCTCGTGCAGCACGACCATGCCCTCGACCGCGATCGCCTGGATCTCGATGGGGCGCTCGGGCTCGGGCAGGGTGATCTCCAGCCAGGAGCCCGCGGTGAGCCGGTCGGACTTGCCGACGGGCTGGCCGTCGAGCAGCACATCGCCCTTCTCGGTCAGCCCGGCGACGACCGTGCGGGACAGGCCGAGCAGCTTCGACAGGCCCGCGTCGACGCGCATGCCCTCCAGGCCGTCCGGCACTGGCAGCGTTCGCGCGCTCACGACTGGGACTCCTTCTTCTTGGAAGACTTCTTCTCGATCATCGTGCCGTCGTACTCCCGGCCGAGCAGCGCCATCAGCACGATGAGCGCTCCACCGACGCAGATCGCCGAGTCGGCCACGTTGAACACCGGCCACACCGAGCCGTCCGGGGCGAACAGCGACAGGAAGTCGACGACGTGCCCGTGCAGGAAGCCCGGCGGGCGGAAGAGCCGGTCGCCGAGGTTGCCGAGGGCTCCGGCCAGCACCAGGCCCAGACCGGCCGCCCAGCCACCGGAGCGCAGGCGCGGCGCGAAGTACAGGATCGCCAGCACCACCGCCGCCATGATCAGCGACAGCACCCAGGTGTAGTCGGCGCCGATGGACCACGCCGCGCCGGGGTTGCGGACCAGCACCAGGTAGAGCCCGCCGCCGAACAGGCGCACCGGTTCCTGGCCCTCCAGGGACGCGACCGCCCAGAACTTGGTGACGATGTCCAGCGCCAGCACCACCGCGGCCAGCGCGGCGAACAAGCCGAGCCTGCGCGGTGGCGGCGGTGGTGTGCTCTCGGTGCTCACCGGGTCATTGTCGCTCACCCGGTCATTGTCGCTGATCAGAGATCGGCCAGGAACGGCGGCAGCGGCCGGGGGTCGTTGCGCGGGGTCCAGCGGCCGTCCACGAGCTCGTACTCCCACTTCGGGCCGTCCGCGACGATCCGCCGCAGCGCGCCGACCACGCGCGAGACGTGCTCGGAGTTGTTGCCCAGGCCCAGGCTGACGCGCAGCGCCCGGCCACCCTCGGAACCGCTCCCGGCGATCAGCCGCTTGGTGGCGATGTGGGCGCAGAACGCGCCGTCGCGCACGCCGATGCCGTACTCCGCCGACAGGATCGCGGCGAGCAGCCCGGCGTCGTGGCCGTCGACGGTGAAGCTGACAACGCCGACGCGGTCCGGCGCCTCGTCCCCGAACAGGGTCAGCTCGCGGAAGCCGGGCACCGTGGCCAGACCGGCCTTGAGCTGGGTGAACAGCTTGTCCTCGTGCGCCTTCACGTCCTCCCAGCGCTGCCGCGCCAGGACTCCGCAGGCCACGGCGAGCGCGTGCACGCCCACGACGTTGGGCGAGCCGGCCTCGTGCCGCTCGGGCACCTTCGACCAGCTCACGCCCAGGTGGTCGCCCCAGTCGACGACGTTGCGGGTGGCTCCGCCGCCGATCAGGTACGGCTCGGCCTGCTGGAGCCAGTCGGAGCGGCCGACCAGCGCGCCCGCGCCGAACGGGGCGTAGAGCTTGTGCCCGGAGAGCACGACGTAGTCCACCTCGGCGGCGCTGGCGTCCACCGGCCGGTGCGGAGCGAGCTGCGCCGCGTCGAGCACGGTCCGCGCGCCGTGCGAGTGCGCGCACCGGACGAGGTCGTTGACCGGCCACACCTCACCGGTCACGTTGGAGGCGCCGGTCAGCACCACCAGGCGCGGGCCGACCGGAGCGGACTTGAGCGCCTCGTCGAGCACGCGGACGGCCTCGGCGGGCGTCGCGGGGGTCTGCAACCGGTTCACCCGGGGACCGCGCCACGGCAGCAGCGCGGCGTGGTGGTCGGTGTCGAAGACGAAGACGCTGGTGCCCTTGGGAACGCTGCGCGCCAACAGGTTCAGCGAGTCGGTGGTGTTGCGGGTGAAGACCACGGCGTCGGTCTGGCGGGCTCCGACGAAGCGGCGGACGGCGTGCCGGGCCTGCTCGTAGATGCGGGTGCAGACCTGGGAGGCGAAGCCCGCGCCGCGGTGCACGCTGGCGTACCAGGGCAGCAGCTCGTCGACGGCGTCGCGGACCTGCTCCAGGCACGGGGCGCTGGCGGCGTGGTCGAGGTTCGCGTAGGGCACCAGCTCGCCCGTGACCAGCGGAACCGTCAGGCGCGAGCCCACGACGGAGGGAACCGAGGAACGGATGGGGGCGAACGCGAGCGACACAGCGACCTCCGTGAGTCCGTGGGACTCGCCGGGAGGGAGTCCGCGCTTGCTCACCGCGTTGCGCGGTGAACCAGGTCCTCACCTAGAGCACCCCACCGCGGTTGGAGGGTTGCCGACCAGCAAGCTAGGGCTTGTCGCTGGCACTCATGACCTTGCGATCGAAAGTAGCCGAGGACGCGCCAACGCGCCAGACCCCGTCCAGATCCTGGAACGCGACCTGCGCCACAGCTGACTGGAGCCGTTGCGGCGCAAGGGAATCAGTCCCCCGACTCGCCCTTCCAGCGCGCGTAGCGACCCGCGCGGTCGATGGCGCGGACCCGTCGTTCGGCGCCCTCGCGCACCTCCTCGGTGGCCACGATCAGCAGCTGGTCGCCCACCTGGATGCGCGTGGTGGGCTGCGGCGTGAACCCGGCCTTGCCGCGCACCACGAGGCTCACCGTCGCGCCGACGGGCAGCCTCAGCTCGGTGATGTAGACGCCGTGCAGCTTCGAGCCCTCCGGCACGCGCACCTGCAACAGCTCCGCGCCCAGCTCGTCCAGCGGCGCCGAGTCGACCTCGACCTGCTGCGGCTCACCTCGGCGCACGAGCCCGAGCATCCGCGCCACCAGCGGCAGCGTGGTGCCCTGGATCAGGGTCAGCACCACGACGAGCACGAACACCACGTCGATCAGCTGCTGCGCGCCGGGGACGTCCTGGGTCACCGGGATCAGCGCGAGCACGATCGGCACCGCGCCGCGCAGCCCCGACCACGACAGGAAGACCTGCTCCCGCCAGGGCACCCGGAACGGCAGCGCGGCGGCGAGCACCGACAGCGGCCTGGCGACCAGCACCAGCACCGCGCCGGTGATCAGCGCCGGGATGATCACGCTCGGCAGCCGCCCCGGCGAGGCGTAGAGGCCGAGCAGCACGAACAACCCGATCTGGGAGAGCCAGCCGAGCCCTTCGGCGAAGGACAGCGTGTCGCTGCGGTGCGGGAGCTTCGCGTTGCCCAGCACCAGTCCCGCGACGTAGGTGGCGAGCAGTCCCGAGGCGTGCAGCTCCTGGCCCGCCGAGTACGCGAGCACGCACACCGCGACTGTCGCAAGTGGATAGAGACCGGTCGCGGGCAACGCCGCGCGGCGCAACGCCTGACCGCCGAACCACCCCAGCGCGATGCCGACGACCGCGCCCACGCCGAGCTCGTAGACCACGAGCGCGGGTGTCCACCAACTGGCCGTCTCCGTGCTGGCGAGGAGGACGACCGCGATGTACACCGGCGCGTCGTTGAGACCCGACTCCAGCTCCAGGGTTCCGGAGATCCTGCGGTGCACACCGAGTCCGCGCAGAACGCTGAACACCGCGGCGGCGTCCGTCGAGGACACCACCGCGCCCCACAGCAACGCGGTCCGCCAGTCGAGGTCGAGCAGGTAGTGCAGGCCCGTCGCCGTGACGCCGATGCTCACCGCGACGGCCACAGTGGACATCGCGATGCCCAGTCCGAGCGCGGGTTTGACGTTGTGCCACCGCGTGGTCAGGCCACCTTCGGCGAGGATCACCACCAGCGCCGCGATGCCGAGGTTCTGCGTCAGCTGGGCGTCGCTGAACAGGATGCCGAAGCCCGCCTCGCCGAGTAACAGCCCGATCCCGAGGTAGAGCAACAACGACGGCAGGCCCAGCCGCACCGAGGCTCGCACGGCGAGCACCGCGATCAGCACGACCAGGGCGCCGATCCCGAGTCCCAGCGACAGCTCCGCCACACCGCCTCCATCGCACGTCCGGTGACCTGAGCCACCATTGTCGCTGCTCGCCGCAAGAATTCGGAGCCGATGAGAGTTCGCTCTCGGGTTTCGAATGCGGTGTAACCCTCATCCGAGCAGTTCGGCCAGCCTCCGCTCGGCGGCCGTGGTGCCCCCTGGAGCCAGATCGAGCGCGATCACCTTGTCCCGCCCGCGATCCCCGGCCACGATCGCGACGTCCTGTCGCCGCACGCCGAAAGCCTTCGCCACCGCGCGCCGCACGGCCTCATTGGCTTTTCCCTCAACAGCGGGCGCGGCGACCGAGACGACGAGCGCCGACCGCTCCCCCGCGTCCCACCGCCCGCCGACGGAGTCCTTGCGAGCACCCGGTTTCACGCGGACGGCGAACCTCACCCGTCCAGCCCCGTGCTCAGCACCTCGACCATCTCGTCGAGGTAGACCCGTTGCGCCGCAAGGGTTTCCGGCAACACACCGGGACTCATCCTGACCAGCTGGGCATGTCCGAGGTACGTCGAGTACGCGACCAGCGCGCGCCGCCGCGCCTTCGCCGGGGAGAACCCGAGCTCTCCGACGATCTCCGCGATGTAGTCCACCCGCCGCTCGGTCACCCGCCGCAGCACCGGCGCCACCAACGGATCGTCGCCCGCCGCCAGCACCGCCAGCTCGATCGAGGCGTCCTCGTCCTCGGTGATCACCTTCGTGATCAGCAACCGCAACCTGCGCAGCGGGTCCGGCTCGTCGCGCACGGCGCTGATCACCGCTTCCGTGTGCTCGGCCGCCCAGCGCTCCAACGTCGCCACGACGAGGGCGTCCCGGTTCGGGAAGTGGTGGTAGGCGCTGCCCTTGGTGGCGCCCAGGCGCACCGCGAGCGGCTCGATCGCCACCGCCCGCAACCCGCCCTCGCCCAGCGCCACCAGGGCCGCCGCCGTCCAGTCCTGCCGCCCCAGCCGCTTCCTGGGTGCCACGTCACGCTTCACGACCACGTTCCATACGCTACCGTACGGTCAGAACCATACGGTGGCGTATGGAAACCGGAGGTGGCACATGATCCACAACGTGCACGAGCGGGACCTGCCCGTCGACACGTCGGTCGCGGGCGCGCTGCTGGAGAACCTGCTCGACCCCGAGACCACGGTCTGGCCCGTCGAGCGCTGGGAGATGATCGAGATGGACCGCCCGCTCGGCGTCGGCGCGCGCGGTGGCCACGGGCCCATCCGCTACGACTGCACCGCCCACGAGCCCGGCAGGCTGGTCGAGTTCACCTTCAGCCCGAAGCTGACCCTCAAGGGCACGCACACCCTGGAGGTGCTCCCGGGCCCGCGCCCCGGCACCTCGGTCATGCGCCACACCATCGCCGGGCGCACCGAGGGCACCATGCGCCTGCTGTGGCCGCTCGTGATCCGCTGGCTGCACGACGCCCTCCTGGAGGACCTCCTCGACCGCGCTGCTGTCGCCGTCGGCCACCCCCCGGCCCGCCCCGCCCGCTGGCCCCTGTGGACCCGCCTCTGCTACTCCCTCTTCGAGACCAAGCCCCCAGCTCAGGTTCAG
>NZ_BAABAL010000019.1:251086-723082 GCF_039537405.1 Allokutzneria multivorans
CCCCCCGTGGTTCTCGCGGCAGACCCCTCACAGCCGCCCTCCGCCCATGCCCGCTGCCCCCCAACCCCCAAGGCCCCCGAACACCCCGTCAGCGCACCCAACGCCCCGAACGACCCCTTCAGTGCGTTGAAGTCCCTGAACGGGTCGTTTGGTGCGTTGAGGTCCCTGAACGACCCGTTCAGTGCGCCCAACGCGCTGAACGACCCGTTCAGTACGTTTGAAGTACCCGAACGACCCGTTTGGTGCGCCCAACGCGCTGAACGACCCGTTCAGTGCGTTTGAAGTACCCGAACGACCCGTTCAGTGCGCTCAACGTCCCGAACGACCCGTTCAGTGCGTCGAGGTCCCTGAATGACCCCTTCGGGACGCTCAACTCCCTCAATGACTCATTCAGCGCGTTGAGGTACCTGAATGAGTCATTCAGGGCGCAACACCACGGCGCGAGCGGGCGGTGGGGGCGCGGCGAGTGGGGCGGAGGGCGGCCGCGAGGAGGGGGCTGCGGCGAGAACCACCGAGAACCACGGGGTGGTTGGCGATGCGCCCGAGGGGGTTCGGGGGACTTGAAGACCGGGGAACCCCGGGCGCAAGAGGGGCGGAACGAGTCAGTGGGGCGGGCGGCCTCTCCTCGGCCGCACCGCCCCACCGCACGTCTTCTTCCCTACCTGGCCCGAAGGGTCCTGTGCACGGTGGCCAGCACCGCGTCCGGGGTGCACAGCGCGCAGGGGGTGAACCCCAGCTCGCGTGCCTCACGCACCGGCAGCGGCATCGTCGCGTGCTCCCTGGCCCACTCGCAGCTCGGCAAGTGGTACCTGGGGCGCTCGTCGACCACCAGGACCTCGTCGGTCAGGCCCGCCACGACCAGCAGGTCGGCCGCGTCGGTGTCCTCCTCGGCGGGTTCCCGCCGAGTTCGTCCGCTGTCGCTCTCCGGCTCCGCCTCGGCGGCGGCGTCATCAGGGGCGGAGTTCGCCCCTGCGCTCGACGCCGCATCGAGCACGGTGTCGGCGGCCTCCGTCACCCGTTGCTCCGGCTCAGCGGCCGCGTCACGGCGCCCACGGCGAGCGGCCCAGTCGAGGACCAGCACCACCGCGGCGGCCACGCTCAGCGCCACCGAACCCCACGCCCACCCGGTCGTCCCGGAGGCGAGGGCGAGGACCAACAGGCCGAAAGCGGCCAGAACCAACAGCAGGACTGCGTACAGCACTTCCGAACGTCAGACCGGCTCAGCCGGCTTCGGCGGCACGGCTGCCGAAGGTGTAGCCACCACCGGAACCCCTGCCCTCCGACGGAGCGGCGGACGCGCGGCCCTCGAGCTCACCCAGCTGGGACTTCAGGAAGGTCGTCAGCCGCGTGCGGTACTCCCGCTCGAACGTGCGCAGCTTGTCGATCTCCTTCTCCAGGGTGTTCTTCTCCTGGGTGATGTTGCCCATGACCTCGGCGTGCTTGCGCTGGGCGTCGCGCTCCAGGGCGGTGGACTTCTCCAGCGCCTTGCGCTCCAGGGTGTCGGAGCGGGTGCGGGCGTCGTTGAGCATCGTCTCGGCGCGGGTGCGCGCCTCGTTGACCATGCTGTCGGCCTTGGCGCGAGCCTCGGACAGCAGCTGCTCGGACTTGGTGCGGGCCTCCGACAGCATGCCGTCGGACTCCGCCTTGGCCTCGGCGGTCAGCCGGTCGGCCATCTCCTGAGCCAGGCCCAGGACCTTGGCCGCCTGCACGTGGTGGTCACCACTGCCGGGGGAGGTCTGCTCCATCACGCTGGGCGGCGGGACGGGCGCCAGCCGGCGCGGCTCGTCCATGGACCGCGCCGCGGGCACCGAGGCCGAGCGCGAGCGCGCGTCGTCCAGTTCGGTGCGGGCCGAGCCGAGCTGGGCGTCCAGCTCCTCGACCTGCGCACGCAGGTCGTTGTTCTCCTCGATCAGCCGGGCGAGCTCGCTCTCGACCATGTCGAGGAAGGCATCGACCTCGTCCTCGTTGTAGCCGCGTTTACCGATGGGCGGCTTGCTGAACGCGACGTTGTGAACGTCGGCGGGGGTCAACGGCATCCTCAGATCACCTCACGCACTCCTGGCTGCCTGTCAGCCTCGGGTTCCCCGTTACCCGGGGCGCACCAGTCCCATCAGGATGATGACGACCAGCAGCAGCACCATAATCGACAAGTCCAGTCCGACGCCCCCGATTCGGACGGCCGGCATCACTCGGCGAGCCATCCGAACGGGTGGGTCGGTCACTGTGTAGATGGTCTCCAGCGTCACCGCAACCCCGCCCGCCGGTCGCCACTCGCGCGCGAAGAAGCGAACCGCCTCGACCACGACGCGCGCCATCAGCAGCAACCAGAACGAGAAGAGCACGTAGTACAGGACGACCAGGACCGGGTTCACGCTTCTACTCTGCCACTTCTCAGCCTCGGTTGAGGAAGCCGCCTTCGGCGATCCTGCGCCGGTCCTCCGCGGTCACGTCCACGTTGGGCGGTGAGAGCAAGAACACCTTGTTGGTGACCTTGTCGAAGGCGCCCCGCAGGGCGAAGGCCAGACCGGCCGAGAAGTCCACGAGGCGGCGCGCGTCGGCGTTGTCCATCTCGGTCAGGTTGATGATCACCGGGATGCCGTCGCGGTAGTGCTCGCCGATCGTGCGCGCCTCGCTGTAGCTGCGCGGATGCAGTGTGGTGATCCGGCTCAGCGGGTGCGCGGGGTGCTCGATCGGCGGCCGGACGCGGGAGACCGGCTCGTGCTCGGGCTCCACGGCGAGCGCGCCGCGGGTCGGCGGCGGGGTGCCCGCCCACCGGTTACTCCGCGTGCGCTCCGGCTCGACGTCGTAGTCGCCGGAGTCCTCGGCGTAGTCGTCGACCAGCTCGGGCTGGTAGCGGCCGAACCGGCGCCGGCGCGCCGAGCGCTCCGGGTACGGCTCGTAGTCGTCCGCGTAGGCGGCGTGCGCGGTGTCGTCGTCGGAGTAGTCGCCACGGCGGTAGTCCCTGTCGTACTCCGCCTCGTCGGCGGGGACCATCCCGAAGTAGGCCTTCAGCTTCTGCAGCCCGCTCATCGCCAGCCCTTCCCCGTCGTCCGACGCGACTCCTCACCGCCGAGAGCAGCGGCGCCACCCCGTCGACTTGCTACTGCGAGGCTAACCGCCGACCTCCGAGCAGGGAGGTTCCGACACGCACCAAGGTCGAGCCGTGAACGATCGCCGCCTCCAGATCTTGGCTCATCCCCGCGGAGATCTCCACGCCATTCGGGTGATCGACGAGCAGTTTCGCGGCCGCTTCCGCCACGGCGGCGAAGGCCCGCTCGGGCTCCCAGGAACGCGGTGCGACAGTCATCACACCGCGCAAGATCAGTTGCTCCGAACGGGCTACCCGGTCAGCCAACGCGGGCAATTCCGGTAACGGAGAGCCACCACGCGCCGGATCGCCGTCGATGCTGGCCTGCAGCAGCACCTCCAGCGGCCCGTCGCGCTCCCCGGCTTCCCTGGCGGCCGCGACGGCCTTCGCGAAGGCCTCGGCGAGCCTGGGGCTGTCCACGGTCTGCACGACCGAGGCCCACCTGGCGACCGAGCGCGCCTTGTTCCGCTGGACGTTGCCGATCATGTGCAGCCGGGGTGCGAGCGCGCCCAGCTCCTCGGCCTTGGCGCGGGCCTCCTGGTCCCGGTTCTCGCCGAACTCCGTCATGCCGAGCTCGGCGAGCAGGGCGATGTCGGAGGCGGGGAAGGTCTTGGTCACCGGCAACAGCCGGACCTCCCCTGGGGCGCGCCCGGCCGCGACGCAGGCGGCGTCGATCCGCGCGCGCACCCCGGCAAGCGCCTCGGCGAGCTCGGCCCTGCGGTCGTCGGTCATGGCTGCCAGTCCCTCCGTGGCTCGGCTCACAAAGATCGAGTGCGCCCGTCCGCGCGACCACTGGGCCGAACGGCGGGCAGGATCACTGCTCCATCCAGACCACCGCGGCCAGCCGGCCCGTCGGGGCCTGCCTGCGGTGGCTGAACAGGGTCTGCTCCTCGACGGTGCACCGGGGGTCGAGCCCGATGCGCCCGACGCCCGCGTCGGCGAGCTGCTGCCAGAGCCCCGCGCGCAGGTCGAGGCCGGGGGTGCCGGAGCGCGTCTTGCACGCGCTGCCCGGCAGGTGCTTCTCGACATCGGCCTGCATCGCGGCGGGCACCTCGTAGCACTCGCCGCACACCGAGGGGCCGAGCAGCGCCTCGATCCGGCTCGGCTCGGCACCCTGCTCGCGCATGGCCGCCAAGGTCGCGGGGATGACACCGACCCGGGCACCGACGCGCCCGGCGTGCACCGCCGCGATCACCCCGGCCTCGGCGTCGCCGAGCAGCACGGGCACGCAGTCGGCGACGAGCGCGACCAGCGCGAGCCCGGGTTCGGTGGTGACCAGCGCGTCGGTGGCCTCGACGGGGTCGGCGACCGGGCCCTTCACCACGCCGACGGTGCGACCGTGCACCTGCTCCATCCACACCAGGCGGTCCGGGGTCAGCCCGATCCCCTCGGCGAGGCGCCCCCGGTTGGCCCGCACGGCGGCCGGGTCGTCACCGACGTGGTCACCCAGGTTGAACGACTCGTAGGGGGCGCCCGAAGCACCGCCCTGCCTGGTCGTGATCACCCGACGAACGCGCACACCCGCTCCTCCCACGAAGAAAACCCATTCTCCCCCACGAAAACGGCCGGACTCGAAGCGAGTCCGGCCGTGAGCGTGCAGCGGGGTGGTTCAGCGGCGCATGAACGGGGGGACGTCGACCTCGTCGTCCTCGGGGTCGTCGCTGACCGGGACCGAGCGCGAGGGCAGGCCGTGCCCGCCGAGGCCGTGGCCGGGCAGACCGACCGGCGGCGTCGGGTTGGCGCGCTGCTGCGCGGGCGGCTCGACCGGAGGGGTCGGGTTCGCCGGCTGGTAGGCGCTGACCTGCGGCTCCTGCTGGACCGGGGCCTGGTGGACGGGCGCCTGCTGCAGGGGCTGCTGCTGAACGGGCTGCTGGATCGGCGCCTGCTGCTGCACGGGCGCCTGCTGGATCGGGGCCTGCTCCGGCTGCGGCGGGGGCTGCTGCTGCACCGGCTCCTGGTGCTGGCCGACGTGCCCCGCCTGGCCGGTGGCGACCGGGCCCCTGCTGGAGACCGCCATGGGCTCCAGCTTCTTGTGCGTCGGGGTGCCGCCGTCGAAGCCCGCGGCGATCACGGTGACCCGCACCTCGTCGCCGAGGGAGTCGTCGATGACCGTGCCGAAGATGATGTTGGCCTCGGGGTGCGCGGCCTCCTGGACCAGCGAGGCGGCCTCGTTGATCTCGAAGAGGCCGAGGTCGGAGCCACCGGAGATGGACAGCAGCACGCCGTGCGCGCCCTCCATCGAGGCCTCCAGCAGCGGCGAGTTG
Organism: Allokutzneria multivorans; assembly: GCF_039537405.1. Lineage (NCBI taxonomy): Bacteria > Bacillati > Actinomycetota > Actinomycetes > Pseudonocardiales > Pseudonocardiaceae > Allokutzneria > Allokutzneria multivorans. Next base: position 256,439 of record NZ_BAABAL010000019.1, read on the forward strand.
ATCGCCTTCTCCGCGGCCTGCACCGCGCGGCCCTCGCCCCTGGCCGAGCCGATGCCCATGAGCGCGCTGCCCGCGCCGGACATGACGCTCTTGACGTCGGCGAAGTCCAGGTTGATCAGACCGGGGGTGGTGATCAGGTTCGTGATGCCCTGGACACCGGAGAGCAGGACCTCATCCGCCGAGCGGAAGGCGTCCATCAGGCTCACGCCGACGTCGCCGAGCTGCAGCAGCCGGTCGTTGGGGATCACGATCAGCGTGTCGCACTCGTTGCGCAGCTGCTGGATGCCCTCTTCGGCCTGCTTGGCGCGGCGCTTGCCCTCGAAGGAGAACGGCCGGGTGACCACGCCGATGGTCAGCGCGCCGAGCTTGCGGGCGATCGAGGCGACGACCGGGGCGCCACCGGTGCCCGTTCCACCGCCCTCGCCCGCGGTCACGAAGACCATGTCGGCCCCCTTGAGGACCTCCTCGATCTCCTCCTTGTGGTCGTGCGCGGCCTTGCCGCCGACCTCGGGGTTGGCGCCTGCGCCAAGCCCCCTGGTCAGCTCGCGGCCGATGTCGAGCTTCACATCGGCGTCGGACATCAGCAGCGCCTGGGCGTCGGTGTTCACCGCGATGAACTCGACGCCCTTCAACCCAACCTCGATCATGCGGTTGACGGCGTTGACACCGCCGCCGCCGATGCCGACGACCTTGATCACCGCGAGGTAGTTGTGCGGGGGCGTCATCGGAATCCGCCTTCCTGATCGTGGCTCGTGTGCACTGGGTACTTCGGTGGTTGCGGGCTGGACTCCTCGCCACCCGGCGTCAGGCCCGGATCGAACCCTTGACCTCGTCCAAGAGGCTTGGATTCCTCACATCAACCCCTGAACCCCTCGTACGCGACGTTAAGCACGCCCCGACGCGAGGTCCAGTAGCCACGCCGCGTGTGTCCACACCCGTGACCAGGCTGACGAAATTCCCTGGCCAAGGCCACAGAGGGTCACGCGACGGTCACTCCGTCGGGCAACACTCCGTCGAAGATCGAGTAGCCCGTGGGCCCCCGATCGGCGCGAAACCAGATCCCAACCGCCCCATACGTTACCGAGCGGAGGGTGACGGGGTTCGCGCTCGGTCCGGATTTTCGTCACGGCGCAGCAGACCGACCGACCGGTAGGAAAGTTCTTGCAGCTCAAGCTGTTGCGATCACGTGTCCACTGTGGACGGTGTGATCAGGAGACGGTCGGCAGGTCCGGGCTGGACACGTTGTAGGTCGAGCCCTGGCGGCTCAGCAGCACCAGCAGCACCTCGGCCTTGCGCGGGGAGTCCGCCGTCCCGCCCCACCGGGCCTCGCGGTCCCCCGACAGCGCCAAGCGGATGTCGCCGGGACTCTCCGCGCTGATCACCTGGACCTCGACGCGCAGCTTCTCCGGCAGCGCGGCGAGCACGCCGACGGCGGCCAGCGTCGTCGGGTCGTCCGGGGCGATGCGGGCCAGCTTGAGCACCGGCAGCCCCGGCGGCGCGGCCGCGACGGTGGCGTAGGGCGTTCCCGTGCGGTCGACCAGCTTCGTGCCGTCCTCGGCGGTGAAGACCGCGACCGGGGCCCGCTCCACCACCGAGATCGTCACCGTGGAGGGCAGCGACCAGTCCACCTCGGCCGACTCCACCACGGGCAGCGCCTTCACCCGCGCCGCCACGTCCGAGCTGCTCAGCCGCAGGATCGGGTGGCCGTCCGGGATGGCGGCGGCGGCGCGGACCTCCTCGACGGTGATCGTCTTCGTCCCGGCCACCTCGACCGTGCGGACGCCGAGCACCGAGGTGAACAGGCCGACGTAACCGAGCGCGAGCACGACGAGCACCACCAGCAGCACCATCCACGGGCGGGCCCGGGAGCGCACGCGGCGGACCGGACGGCGACCGCCCCTGCCGCCGCCCCCACCTCGCGGCGGCGGGCGGCGACCGCTGCCACGGCCGCGCTCTTCACGGCCTCGGCGCTGCCCGGGCTCACCGTGTTCGCCGTGCTCCCTGCGCGCGGGGGAACCGCCCCGCCGGGCGGCGGAACGGTCCCGGCCGGAGGGCTCTCCCGAGCGGGCGCCCCCCGCTCCGCGCGTCGGCGAACTCACGCAGGGCTCTCCTGGCTCTCCTGGTCGAGCCTGGCCAGCACCTCGGGCCCGAGCATGGTCACGTCGCCGGCGCCCATGGTGATCACCAGGTCACCGGCCTTCGCCACCCTGGCCAGGTGCTTCGGCGCGTCGGTGATCGAGGGCTCGTAGTGCACGCTGCCCTGCGGCAGCTGGACCAGCTCGGCCACCGTCGCCCCGCTGACGCCGGGCTCCGGCTCCTCGCGGGCGCCGAAGACGTCCAGCACCACGACGTGGTCGGCCAGGGCGAGCGCCTCGGCGAACTCCTTGGCGAACAACCGCGTCCGCGAGTACAGGTGCGGCTGGAAGGCGACGATCAGCTTGCCCTCACCGGCGACCGGGCGCGCCGCCGTGAGCTGCGCGGCGACCTCCGTCGGGTGGTGGGCGTAGTCGTCGTAGACCCGCACGCCGCGCGTCTGACCCTTGAACTCGAAGCGCCGCCGCACCCCGCCGAAGGCCGCGAGCCCGGCGCGCAGCCCGTCCAGCGGAGCGCCCAGCTCCAGCCCGGCGAGCAGCGCGGCGACCGCGTTGGCCGCCATGTGCTCTCCTGCCACCGCCACGTCCACGGTGATCGGATCGGTGGAACCGTTGTCCGCCAACCGCTTCGGCAGCCGCAACGTGACCTTGCCGCCGGTGTCGGCGGGCTCGTAGCCCAGGATCTGCGCGTCCTTCTCCCCCGAGGCGGCGCGGCCGTAGCGGCGCACGCGGACTCCGGCGGCCTCGGCGCGGTCGGCGAGCGCGGCGGAACCCGCGTCGTCGGCGCAGGCGATGAGCACGCCGCCGGGGGCGATCCGCTCCACGAAGGAGTCGAAGACCGCCACGTAGGCCTCGACGGTGCCGTGGTGGTCGAGGTGGTCGGCCTCCACGTTGGTCACCACCGCGACCGACGGGGAGAACACGAGGAAGGAGCCGTCGCTCTCGTCCGCTTCGGCGACGAAGATCCCGCCGGAGCCGTGGTGGGCGTTGGCCCCGGACTCGTTGAGGTCGCCGCCGATGGCGAAGGACGGGTCGAGGCGGCAGTGCTGCAACGCCACCGTCAGCATCGAGGTGGTCGAGGTCTTGCCGTGCGTGCCCGCCATGCAGGCCACCCGGTGCCCTGCCATCAGCGCGGCGAGCGCCTCGGCCCTGCGCAGCACGGTGATCCCGCGCTTGCGCGCCGCGACCAGCTCGGGGTTGTCGGGCCGGATCGCGGTGGAGACCACCACGGCCGTCGGCCCGTCCGGGACCTGGTCGAGGTGCCACGCCTCGTGGCCGAGGCCGATGTGCGCGCCCTGCGCCTTCAGCGCGAGCACGGTGCGCGAGTCCTTGGCGTCGGAGCCGGACACCTGCGCGCCCCTGGCCAGCAGGATGCGCGCGATACCGCTCATCCCGGCTCCGCCGATGCCCACCAGGTGCGTCCTGGCCAGTCTCAGGTCGAGATCGGTCACGTCTGCTCAGCCCTTCATGACGCCGAAGACCATGCGGGCCAGCGCCTCGTCGGCCTCGCGGTGGCCGCTGCCCTGCGCTGCCGCGCCCATCTTCGCGATGCGCTCGCCGTCGCGCAGCAGCGGGATGACGGTGTCGATGACCGCCCGCGGGTTCAGGTCCGCGTCGTTGATCATCAGCGCGCCGCCCGCGTCCACGATCGGCTGGCCGTTGAGCGCCTGCTCGCCGTTGCCGTGCGGCAGCGGGACGTACACCGCGGGCAGGCCGACGGCGGAGGCCTCGGCAACGGTCATCGCGCCGGAACGGCAGAGGATCACGTCGGCGGCGGCGTAGGCGAGGTCCATCCGCTCCAGGTACGGCACCGGCTGGTAGATCGGAGCGCCGGGAACGCCTTGGACGGCCAGGGAGTTCTTCGGGCCGTGCGCGTGCAGCACGCCGATCCCGGCCTGGCCGAGCGCGACCGCCGCACCGGCGACCGCGTTGTTCAGCGACTGCGCGCCCTGCGAGCCGCCGACCACCAGCAGCGTCGGCGCGGTCGGGTGCAGGCCGAAGTGGCGGCGGGCCTCCTCGCGCAGCGCGGCGCGGTCCAGCGAGGTGATCGAGCGGCGCAGCGGGATGCCGAGCACCTCCGCCTGCGGCAGGCCGCTGCCCGGGACAGCGGCGGCGACGGCGGCGGCGAACTTCGCTCCGACCTTGTTCGCCAGGCCGGAGCGGGCGTTGGCCTCGTGCACCACGATCGGCACGCGCCCACGCGCGGCAAGGTAGGCGGGCAGGGCGACGTAGCCGCCGAAGCCCACCACGACGCTGGCGCGGTGCCGCTCGAAGATCTCCCTGGTCTGCTTGATCGCGCCGCGCACCTTCAGCGGCAGCTTGAGCAGGTCGGGGCTGGGCTTGCGCGGCAGCGGCACCGGCGGGATCAGCTCCAGCTGGTAGCCACGGGCGGGAACGATCTTGGTCTCCAGGCCGCGCGCCGTGCCGAGCGCGACCACCCGCACGTCCGGGCGGAGCCTGCGCACCGCGTCGGCCAGCGCCAGCGCGGGCTCGATGTGTCCGGCGGTACCGCCGCCCGCCACGACCACGCACGGGCCCGTGGTGCTGATGGTGCCGTCCTGCCCGTTCACCTGTGGTGCTCTCCTGTCTGTCGCCGCCGACCCCGTTCGGTCAGCGGTAGTCCTGCGACTGCCGCCAGTTCCCGCGCCGCCTGGCGTCCGCCGCCGCCGGGTTGCGGCGCGTCCTGCGGCGGTCGTCCATCTGGTGCACGGCGCTGCCGCGGTGCACGGCCGGTCTGCCCGCGGGCTTCGGCGGCACGCCCGCCCGCGCGGTCCTGCGGCGCGTCGGGGGCCGGTACGGCTCCGGGGCGGGCAGCCGCAGGAGGCGGCCCACTCTGCCAGGTCCCAGCGAGCGCAGTGCGGCCACCGCCTCGGGCTCGTGCCTGGCGAAGTTCGCCAGCAGGCCGAACACCACCATCGTCATCACCTGCGAGGTGCCGCCGGAGGAGATCAGCGGCAGCTGCAGGCCGGTGACGGGCAGCAGGCCGACCACGTAGCCCATGTTGATCGCGGCCTGGGCGACCAGCCAGACGGTGAAGGTGGCCGACACCAGGCGGATCCACGGATCGGTGTTGCGCATGGCGATGCGCAGGCCGGAGTAGGCGAGCAGGCCGAACAGGGTCAGCACGAGCAGGCAGCCGACCATGCCCAGCTCCTCGCCGATCACCGCGAAGATGAAGTCGTTGTGCACGTTGGGCAGGTACCGCCACTTGGCACTGCCCTGGCCGAGCCCCACCCCGAACAGCCCGCCGTCGGCGAGCGCGTAGAGCGCCTGCGAGGCCTGGTAGACCGAGTCGCCGGAAGCGTTCTCCGGGTCGAAGAAGGAGGTCAGCCGGTCCAACCGGTAGCCGGCGGTCACCGCCAGGACGCCGAAGCCGGTTGCGGCGCCGAGCGCGAGCACGCCGAAGAGCCGCATCGGCGCTCCGGCGAACCACAGCAGCGCCAGCACGATGATGATCAGCGTGACCGTGCTGCCCAGGTCGGGCTGGAGCATCAGCAGCGCGAACATCAGCAGCGCCGCGGGCATCACCGGGACCAGGATGTGCCGCCACTGGTGCAGCAGCGCGCGCTTGGTGGCCAGCACGTGCCCGCCCCACAGCGCGAGCGCGATCTTGGCGGGCTCCACCGGCTGGAAGGAGACCGGGCCGATCTTGAACCAGCTCTGCGCACCGTTGATCTTCGCGCCGACCCCCGGTACCAGCACCAGGATCAGCAGCAGGACGCTGATCCCCATGAACACCAGCGTCATCCGCCGGATGATCCGCAGCGGCATCCGCAGGATCAGCCAGAACAGCACGAGCCCGACCACGGTGTAGGCCAACTGCTTGACGAACACCGAGTAGGACGAGCCCTCCTTGCTGTAGGACTCGACGCTGGAGGCGGAGAGCACCATGATCAGGCCCAGCGCGGTGAGCAGGCCGAACACGGCCAGGATCAGGTGGAACGAGGCCAGCGGCCTGCTCAGCCACGCGGTGAGCGCGCCGCGCATCGACGAGGCCCGTCCCTCGCGCCTCGGCCGCGACGAGCGGGTCTTCTTCGCCGCCCCGGCTTCGGTCGCGGCTGTGCTGTTGTCGGAGCTCCGCGGCATCGCGCTGCTCACCCCACCCGGTCGGTCAGGTTCCTGACAGCCTCGGCGAACACCCTTCCCCGGTGCGGGTAGTCCTCGAACATGTCCATCGACGCGGCCGCGGGCGCCAGCAGGACGACGTCACCCGGTCGAGCCATTGCGCGCGCCGCGCGCACCACCTCGGTCATGGCCCCATGGTCCCCCGCCGTCACCTCGTGCACGGGAACCTCGGGTGCGTGTCGCGCCAGCGCCGCCGCGATCACCGCGCGGTCGCGGCCCAGCAGGACCACTCCGGCCAGCCGGTCGGCCGCGCCCGCGACGAGCTCGTCCACCACCGCGCCCTTGAGCAGCCCGCCCGCGATCCAGATCACCCTGTCGTGGGTGGCCAGGGACGCGGCGGCGGCGTGCGGGTTGGTGGCCTTGGAGTCGTCGATCCAGCGGATGCCCTCGTGCTCGGTGACGAGCGCGGAGCGGTGCGGGTTCGGCGTGAAGTCGCGCAGTCCCTTGCCGATCGCCTCGGCGGGAACGCCGTGCGCCCTGGCCAGCGCGGCGGCGGCGAGCGCGTTCGCGACGTTGTACGGCCCGGGCGGGTGCACGTCCGCGATATCCGCGAGCACGGTGTCCCCGTCGCCGAAAGCCTTGTCCACCAAGGACTCTCCGCGCACGCCGAGCTGTCCGGGGCCGGGCTCGCCGAGCGTGAAGCCCACCCGGTGGCCCGTGCCCTCGCTGAGCCGGGCCGAGCGCTCGTCGTCGGCGTTGTAGATCGCCACGCCGTCGCCCGCGTAGATCTTGCCCTTGGCCGCCTCGTACTCCGCCAGCGATCCGTGCCAGTCGATGTGGTCCTCGGCGATGTTGACGACCACGGCGGCGTCCATGCGCAACGAGGACGACCAGTGCAGCTGGAAGCTGGACAGCTCCACGGCGAGCACGTCGTAGCCGCCGCGGACCGCCGCGACGACCGGCAGGCCGACGTTGCCGCAGGCCACCGCCTTCACCCCGGCCGCGCGCAGCATCGAGGCCAGCATGGTGACCGTGGTGGTCTTGCCGTTGGTCCCGGTGACCGCGAGCCACGCGGGCGGGTTCGGCCGGTGCTGGGCCAGCCGCCACGCGAACTCGACCTCGCCGATCACCTCGACGCCCTGCTCCGCCGCTGCGACCAGCAACGGCGACGACGGGCGCCAGCCGGGGCTGGTGACCACGAGGTCGGTGCCCTCCGGCGGCGCGGTGAGCCCGACCGCGGTGGCGATCCCGGCGTCCAGCCCGCCGAAGCGGTCGGGGGCGGAGTCGGTGACCGTGACCTTCGCACCCTCGGCGAGCAGCGCCGCGGCCGCCGAACGACCGGAGACCCCGGCCCCGGCGACCAGTACGGACTTCCCGGAGAACGTTCCGCTCATCTCAGCCTCCGGTGAACGAGAGCCAGTCGTTGTAGAACACGCCGAGCCCGAGCAGGCAGCAGATCCCGGCCATCAGCCAGAACCTGATGATCACCGTCGTCTCGGCCCACCCGGCCAGCTCGAAGTGGTGGTGGAACGGCGCCATCCGGAACAGCCGTTTCCTGGTGGTGCGGAAGACCACGATCTGCAGGACCACCGACATCGCCTCGATGACGAAGAGGCCACCGATGATGATCATGAGCAGCTCGGTGCGGGTGCTGATCGCCAGGCCCGCGACCAGGCCGCCGAGGGCCAACGAACCGGTGTCACCCATGAAGATCTTCGCGGGCGCGGCGTTCCACCAGAGGAAGCCGACGCAGCCGGCCATGGCGGCGGCCGCGATCACGGCGAGGTCCAGCGGGTCGCGCACCCAGTAGCAGCCCGGGTCGAGCTTGACCGAGCAGTCGGAGCGGAACTGCCAGAAGGAGATGACGACGTAGGTGCCGAGCACCATCGCCGAGGAGCCCGCCGCGAGGCCGTCGAGGCCGTCGGTGAAGTTCACCGCGTTCGACCAGGCGCTGACCAGCAGGTAGCAGAAGACGATGAAGCCGACCGTGCCGAAGGAGACGATCGCGATGTCGCGGGTGAAGGACAGGTGCACCGACGCGGGCGTCAGTCCGGTCCTGGGCTCGCGGAACTGCAACGCCAGCAGGGCGAAGGCGATGGTGACCACGAACTGCCCGACCAGCTTCGCCGTCTTGTTCAGCCCCAGGTTGCGCTGCTTGCGGATCTTGATGAAGTCGTCGAGGAAGCCCACCAGCGCCAGGCCGCTGGTCAGCAGCATCACCACGAGCCCGGAGGCCGTCGGCCCCGACTCCGGCTTGGGGTTGGTCAGCTGGACGAACAGGTGGCTGCCGCCGTACCCGGCCCAGATGGCGATGATGATCGCCACGCCGCCCATGGTGGGCGTCCCGCGCTTGGTCTTGTGGTGCTGCGGGCCCTCCTCGCGGATCTCCTGGCCGAAGCCCTGCCGCGAGAAGACCTTGATCAGGTACGGGGTGAGCAGGATCGAGACGACGAGCGCGATGCCCGCCGCGATGAGGATGTTCCTCACTGACCGGCCCCCTCGAGCAGCGCGTCGGCGACCCGCCACAGTCCGGCGACCTTCGAGGCCTTCACCAGGACAACGTCCCCTTCGCGAACCTGATCACGCAGCAGCGCGATGGCCGCGTCGACGTCCGGCACGAGCACGGACTCCTCTCCCCACGAGCCTTCCAGGTAGGCGCCCTGATGCATCGGGGCGGCCTGCTCTCCGACGACGACGAGGCGGCTGACGTCCAGCCGGACGGCGTAGCGGCCGATCCCGTCGTGGGCGGCGATGTGATCGTCACCCAGCTCACCCATCACTCCGAGGACGGCCCAGCCGCGCCGGGGTTGCTCCCCGTGGGTCATCGCCGCGAGGGTTTTCAGCGCCGCGCGCACCGACTCGGGGTTGGCGTTGTAGGAGTCGTTGACCACCGTCACGCCGTCCGCGCGGGTGGTGACCTCCATGCGGCGCTGGGAAACCCGCTGCGCGCCGGAGAGCCGCTGCGCGACTTCCTCAACGCCGGCACCGAGTTCGAGGGCCACCGCCGCCGCGCTGAGCGCGTTGCCGACGTGGTGCTCTCCGTGCAGCCCCAGCTCCACGCGCGCACTGCCCTGCGGTGCCACCAACAGGAATCGTGCGCGCGCCTGCTCGTCCAGCTCGACGTCCTCCGCGCGCACGTCGGCCTTGGGCGACTGTCCAACCAGGACGACCTTGGCCTTCGTGCGCTCGGCCATCGCCGCCACCAGCGGGTCGTCCGCGTTGAGCACGGCGACGCCGTCGGAGGGCAGTGACTCGACCAGCTCGCCCTTGGTGCGGGCGATGTCCTCGCGCGTGCCGAACTCGCCCAGGTGCGCGCTGCCGACGTTGAGCACCACGCCGATCCGGGGCGGGGCGACCTCGCAGAGCTGGGCGATGTGCCCGACCCCGCGCGCGGACAGCTCCAGCACCAGGAACCGCGTTCGCGCGTCGGAGCGCAGCGCCGTCCACGGGTGGCCCAGCTCGTTGTTGAACGACCCGGGCGGCGCGACGGTGGGGCCCATCGGGCTCAGCACCTGCGCGATGAGGTCCTTCGTCGAGGTCTTGCCGGAGGACCCGGTGATCCCGACGACGGTGAGGTTCTCCAGGCGGTCCACGACGTGGCGGGCCAGCGCGGCCAGCGCCGCGAGCACCGCGGCCCCCGAACCGTCGGAGTCCCCGGTGAGGGCGACCGAGCCGTGGTGGGCCTCGCTCACCGGCGGCACGATCACCGACGGGGCGTCCACCTCGCGGGCGGCCAGCACCCCGGCAGCGCCGCTCGCGACGGCCTTCGCGACGAAGTCGTGCCCGTCGACCTTCTCGCCCGGCAGCGCGACGAACAGGCCTCCGTCGCCGAGCTGGCGCGAGTCGAACTCGACGGAGCCGGTCACCACCGGGCTGCCGTCGGTGTTGTGCAGCCGACCGCCGACCGCTTGGGCGATCTCGGCCAAACTGAGCGGGATCACGCGTGGTCCTTCCCGAAGAAGCCGAAGCGCTCGTCGATGGCGTCGGCGAGGACGTGCCGGTCGTCGAAGGGGTGCACGACCCCGCCGACCTCCTGGCCGGTCTCGTGGCCCTTGCCCGCGACCACGACGATGTCGCCGGGCTCCGCGCGGCGCACCGCCTCCTGGATCGCGGCGCGGCGGTCACCGATCTCGACCACCTCGCCGCGCTGGTCCTGCGGCACCGCGAGGGCGCCCTCCACCATCGCGGTGCGAATGACTCCGGGCTCCTCGCTGCGCGGGTTGTCGTCCGTCACGACCGTCAGCTCCGCGCGGCGCACCGCGGCTTCGCCCATGATCGGCCGCTTGGCGCGGTCCCGGTCACCACCGCAGCCGAGCACGACGATCACCTTGCCGCCGTTGCCCGCGCGGTCGATCTGGTCCCGCACGGTGTCCAGCACCGCCGACACCGCGGCGGGCTTGTGCGAGTAGTCCACCAGCGCGACGAAGTCCTGCCCGCGGTTGACCCGCTCCATCCGCCCCGGCACGTCCAGCTCGCCGATCGCGCGGACCGTGTCCTCCGGCGCGACCCCCGCCGCGTGCGCGCAAGCGACGGCCAGCAGCGCGTTGCTCACGTTGAAGATGCCCGGCAACCGCACGACCGCGTCGAGCTCGATCCCGTCCGGCCCCGCGACGCGGAAGGACTGCGCCCCGCTCGCCGCCACCGTGACGTCCTCGGCCCGCCAAGTCGCTTTCTCGTCGTCCAGCGCGACCGTGACCGTGCCGTCCTTGACCAGGCGCGGGCCCCACTCGTTGTCGACGCAGACGACCTCCACGTCGGCCCTGCCGTCGAACAGCGCGGCCTTCGCCTGGAAGTAGTCCTCCATGTCCGCGTGGAAGTCCAGGTGGTCCTGCGAGAGGTTCGTGAACGCCCCGACCGCGAACCGCGTCCCCGCCGCCCTGCCCAGCGCGAGCGCGTGGCTGGAGACCTCCATGGCCACGTGCGTGACCCCGCGCTCCACCATCACCGCGAACAGCGCCTGCAGGTCCGGCGCCTCCGGCGTGGTGAACGCGCTGTCCAGGCGCTGCCCGGCGATCACCGTCTGCACCGTGCCGATCAGCCCCGTCTTGCGCCCCGCCGCGCGCAGGCCCGACTCGATCATCGTCGTGACCGTCGTCTTGCCCGAGGTGCCCGTGACACCCACGATCGCCAGCTTCTCGGAGGGGTCGCCGTAGATCCGCGCCGCCAGCGCGCCCAGGACTCCGCGCGGGTCCTCGTGCACCAGCAGCGGCACGTTCCGCAACGCCGGGCGCGACGCACCCGCTTCGTCCGTCAGCACCGCGACCGCTCCCGCCGCCAGCGCCTGCGCCGCGAAGTCCGCTCCGTGCGCGTTCGCGCCCGGCAGCGCGGCGAAGAGATCACCGGGCCGCACGTGTTGCGCGCGCAGCGTCGCGCCGGTGATCAGAGGTTCGTCGGCGTCCAGCCTCGCTCGCGCGTCCACCAGCGCCGCGAGCTCGGACAGGCCGACGGGCTCGACGTGGCTGGGACGCGGCGGGGCTGTCGCCGCCTTGGGCGAGACGACCGGAGACACGTCGCGAAAGGCTACCGGCGGTCAGAACGCGCCCTCCCACCCCCGTGCGTTTGCCCCGCCCAGCTGTCAATCCCCCGGACCGTGGACGCACCCGCGCACCCGCTGCGCCAACCGGCCGCGCCACTCCCCGCGCATTCCCGAAATAACCCCCTAGGCAATTGCCAGAATCATGTCCTTCGATCTCGCGTCGTCCGATCCGGTGAGCCGCACCGAAGGAGTCCGCCACTCCGCGCGCTTGGTTAAGCTGTTCGCGGGCCAGTGACGCAGGGGAGGCGTTTTCACATGTCCAAGCAGTACGTGCGCGTCGGGGGATGGCGCATAGACCTCGACCAGGTCCCCGCCGCCATCAAGATCTTCAACGAAGCCCTCGACGGCGTGGACAGACTGAGCGCGGATGGTGTCGGAAAGCTTCAGGTCGAAGCAATGGGGCAAGACGACGTCAGCGTCGGCCTCGCCGCAGAGGTGAACAAGCGACACCTCGGTGGCACAGGAAGCACGGAGTGGGCCGCAAACCGCTTTCAGGACGAACTACGCAAAGCTGCAACGCAGCTGGAGGCGGCTCTGCGCCACTACAGACGCGTGGAGAACGCCAGCAGCCAGAGCTTGGGCAGGCCAGGCTGATGATCTCTCGATCCGCTGGCGGCATTTCTTGTGCCGCCGTGCTGCTGGTGACCGTTCTCGCGGGTTGCAGCAGCAGCGACGTTGGCGCACCAACCACGCAGAGCACAACGCCGCCCATGTCCTCGACGACCGGCGAGCCAGGTCTGGACCGACCACGCGAGCTCAAGATTGATTCCGTTCGTCCGTGTGAGCTGTTCACCGCGGAGAACCGCGAGGAGTTCAAGACCGACCGGCCCGTCAAAGAGACCAAGGACAGCTACTTTCAGACTCAGGTCTGCCACTTCCTCGGCCGCGCCGAAATGATGACGATCTCCGTCAACATTCTTCTCGGCTACGACATGAGCTACTTCGCCCCCACTCAGCCGCCCGTGCACACACGTCTGCTGCGCGTTCATGGTTTTCCGGCTTACGAGGTGTACGTGGACTCAGAGCCCGGAAGAGCGGGGTGCGCGGTCAACATCGGGGTCGCGCAGGGACAGGTGTTGCGCGCCCAGGCTGCGGAGCCAGGGCGATACGAGAATCCGTTGCCTCAGGAGGAAGTCTGTCGCCGCGCCCGGCGCGCAGCTGACCTTGCTTTCGGCAATCTCCTCGCTCGCGGTTGACGCGAACGAGTCCGGCACGACAACGACACGGGGGACGACGTGGACGTTAACCGCAACTGGATGGCCATCCCGCACACGACTCTGTACAACAAGATCCACGCCGGGCCGGGCCCCAACGGACATCTGAACTCGATGATCTTCACAGGCGAGCTGATGAAGCAGCTGGGTGACGCCAGCACCAGCTTGTCTGATGCGCTGACGTCGCTGGGGGCGGCGTGGGAGGGCGAAGCCGCGGAGCGGGCGACGGGGAAGATCAGCTCGTTCAAGTCCTGGACGGCGGCGGCGTGCACGAGCACCCACGGGCGCGGCCAGAGCATCGCGGACCAGATGAACGCGTTCGTGCACGCACGGAACTCGATGCCGGAGCCGAAGGACGTGCCGACGCTGGAACAGCTGGGCAACAGCAACGCTCTGCGCGATCTGTTCCAGTTGAAGCAGGACCGTGAAGTCCTTGAGGGTGCGGCGAACGAAGCGCATCGCGAAGCGGCGCGCGTCATGCAGGCATACGCGGACGCGGTGAACAAGCCGGTACCCGCCTACGACGAGCCGCCGCGCTTCGATGGCGGAGCACCCGGCGCCCCGAAGCAGCCCGGAACACCCGTCGGCGGCGGTAGCAGGGCGATCACCAGGCCCAGGGGCGGCGATATCGGTGCGGGGCAGGACATCGGCCAGAACGTGGGCGGTGAAGGCGTTCCGACGCCGATTCCGGATCAGCGTGGTGGTCAGAACCTCGACGTTCCCGGACCGAAGTTCGGCGAGGTGCAGCAGGCCAGCTTCACGCCACCGCCCGCTCTCAACAGCGGCGGTAGCGGACCGGGAGCGTTCTCCGGACCTGGTGCGGCGGGCGCTGGTGGTGCGGGCATGACGCTCGGCGGCGGGCTGCTGCCGAGGACGGGCGCGCTGAACCCTGGAGCGCCCAGCGGACAGCCTCTGACCGCCAAGCCGACCCCACCGCCGGTCAGGCCAACGACGACCTCGGCAGCGGGTGCGCGGCAGGGCTTCATGCAGCCCGCGCTCGGCACTGGACAGCGCGAGGAAGAGCAAGAGCACGAGCGCAAGTACGACATCACCGAGGACATCGTCGGCGAGCTGCCGATGGTCGCGCCTCCCGTGATCGGCGAGTGAGCTGATGACCGGAATCTCCATCTCCGACACCGCGTACCAGGTGGCGTGGGAGCACATCGGCTTCGACCAGATGCCCTTGGCGCTGCTCGTCAATCCCCGAGGGGAGCGCCACGAGGAGCGCGACGCCGTCGTGGCGGACGCGTGGCAGGAACTGCGCGGCGCTGGACTCGTCGACGGTGTGACACTCGACGAGCAGCTGGTGCGGTGGCTGACGGTGCTCGCCGCGCCGGACCGGCTCGTCGACGCGCGACTGTGGCTGGGCGAGGAGGTCCGCGCGGTCGCTGCGGCGAACCAGAACGAGGACGAAGGTGTCCTGGCGGTTCTCCGAGGCGGTCGCATGATCCTGCGGCCGATCTACGCGACAGGCCTGGCGCGCGCGGCGACGGAGCTGCTGCCAGCGGTGAAGCCGGGGCCCGGCCACTCGGTGTCGGTGCCCAACGAGGCCCTGGCCAAGGCCGCGCGCGAGGCGGGCAGCGATCGGCGGGCTCTCGCGGCGGCGTTGCGGGGCGAGATCTCCGCCGACGACGCCGAGCAGCTGGCCCTGATGACCAAGGCGGCGAGGCACCGCGGCCAGTTCGGCGCGAGCCTGCGGCGCAAGCGCGCCGATCACGTGGTCGCGTACTTCGACACCGAGCACGGCCGCTACCTCATGGAGGAATCCCGGGGTTGGACGACGGTCAGCCCGGCGGACACGCGGGTGCTGGTGCGCCAGATCGACCAACTCACGACCGCCACCAATTAAGCGAGAAGCATTCACATTTCTCCTCGACCTCGCTACCGTCAGTCACGGTGAGCTGTGACGGCGGTCACCGAGCATCGGCACCCGGGAGGTCGTTGTGCGCTGGTTGTCCGGAGAACGGGTGAGGGGGGTGCTCGGCGCGGCGCTGGCGGCCGCGGTCGGCGCCGCCACGCTCGTCCAGCTCGGTGAGCCCGCCCAGGCCACCAGCGCCGACGGCGCGTACCTGGTGGGACGCGGTATCGCCGATGTCACCGGTGAGGCCGCCGAGCGCGGAATGATGGGCTACGCCAAGCTCGACCAGCGCACCTCAGGCATCCACCAGCGACAGCGCTCGCGGGCCTTCGTCATCGCCGACCCCGCAGGCGGCAAACGCGTCGCGCTGGTGACCGCCGACCTCGGCATGATCTTCGGCAGCGTGCGGCAGGCGGTGCTGCGCAAGCTCGCCGCCAAGCACGGATCGCTGTACTCGGCGGACAACGTGCTGCTCACCGCGACGCACACGCACGCGGGACCGGGCGGACAGTCGCACTACTCGCTCTACAACATCACCACGTTCGGCTACCACGGCAAGACCTTCGACGCGGCGGTCGACGGCATCGTCGAGTCGATCAACCGGGCACACGACGACCTCGCGCCCGGCTCGCTGTCGCTGGCCAACGGCGAGCTGAAGAACGCCAGTGCCAACCGCTCGCGCCGCGCCTTCGACAAGAACCCGGCGCAGGACAGGACCGCGTTCCCGGACGGGATCGACCCGATGACCTCCCTGCTGCGGATGGACCGGGGCGGCAGGACGGTCGGCGCGATCAACTGGTTCGCCACCCACAACACGAGCATGACCGGCAACAACACGCTCATCAGCGGTGACAACAAGGGATACGCGGCCTACAACTGGGAGCGCGAGGTCGCGGGAGCGGACTACCTCGCGGGGCAGCCGGGTCTGGTCACAGCGTTCGCGCAGACCAACGCGGGCGACATGTCGCCCAACCTCAACCTGAAGCCGGGCAGCGGCCCCACCGAGGACGAGTTCGCCAACACCCAGATCCTCGGCAAGCGCCAGGCCGACGCGGCCCGCGCCCTCGCCGCGAGCCCGGGGCGCTCGCTCAGCGGAAGCGTCGACTCGCGTCTGTCCCATGTGGACATGAGCGGGACGACCGTGCGCCCGGAGTTCACCGGGGACGGCGCCGCGCACACCACCTGCCAGGCCGCGATGGGCGCGAGCTTCGCCGCGGGGTCCACAGAGGACGGTCCGGGGCCGGACATCTTCAAGGAGGGCGTCGGCAACAACCCGCTCATCGAACTCGTCACCAAGGCGCGCTACGTCGCCTCCCCCGAGCTGCGCGCGTGCCAGGCCCCCAAGGACATCCTGCTCGACACCGGCGCGCTGAACCTGACCCCGAAGATCCTGCCGATCCAGCTCGTCCGCGTCGGCCAGCTCTACCTGATCGGATTGCCGCAGGAGGCCACGATCGTCACCGGCCTGCGACTGCGCAGGACCGTGGCCGAGCAGGTCGGCGCGCCGCTGCAGAACGTCCTCATCGCGGGCTACGCCAACGACTACGCCGGGTACCTGACCACGCCGGAAGAGTACGACCAGCAGGACTACGAGGCGGGTCACACGATGTTCGGTCGCTGGAGTTTGCCCGCCTACCAACAGGAATTCGCCCGCATCGCCGCTGACATGAAGGCCGGGCGCCCCAGCGCCGCCGGTCCGACGCCGCCGGACATGTCGGGTTCCGTGTGGACGGTGCAGCCCGGTGTCGTGCTGGACGCGCCCCCGATCGGAGGCAACTTCGGCGACGTGGTCACCGCGCCGAAACCGAGCTACACCAAGGGACAGCAGGTCGTCGTCGAGTTCGCGGGCGCGCACCCGAACAACGACGTGCACCGCAACGGCACGTTCATCGAGGTGCAGCGCCAGGAAGGGGCCGCGTGGAAGCGCGTGGCCGATGACGGTGACTGGTCAACGAAGTTCCGCTGGGCGAGGTGGGGCGTTGCGGCGTCGAGGATCACCGTGTCGTGGGACGTGCCGAGCACCGCGCAGCCCGGCAGCTATCGCATCGTCTACCGCGGTGACGCCAAGAACCTCGTCGGTGCTGTGAGCCCGATCAGCGGAACGTCTCCGGCATTCACCGTCACCTGACCGTACTGATTCCCCCGCGCGGCCATGCGGGACGCAGTAGCGTGAGCCGCCGGGGGAGGTTGACAGACGTGGGATTCACTGTTGTCACTGACGAGCTCCGCAAGGCAGCTCGGACGGCTCGAAGTGCCGGGGAGGGCGCGGGAGCGGTCAACGTCGCCGCCGAGGCTGACCAGATCGCGGCGGCCATGCCGGGCGGCGCGGCCGCTGCGGCTGCCGCCAAGCTCGCCGGGCATTGGAAGACGAGCGTCTCTTCGTGGGCGAACGACGTCCAGGCCCACGCGAAGCGCTTGGACGAGAGCGCCGCGCTCTACAACGCCAAGGACGCCAACGCCCGCGACGACATGCGACAGGCGTTCTGATGGTCTCCGTCAGCGATGTGCGGCGATGGCGGCCGCCCACTCTCGACGGCGTCTTCCAGGCGCTCGGCTCGCGTCGCGACACCCTCGTCGGTTTCGACGACGAGCTGCACGCCACGAAGTCGCCCGCCGGGTGGACCGGCTCCGCCGCCGAGGCCGCCACCAAGCACCACGGCGAACTCACTGAACGAATGCGTCGTTTGGTCGCTGGTATCTCCGCCGTGCGGCGCGCCACCGGAGAAGCCGCCGACGCTGTCAAAGCCGTCCAACGCGCACTCGGCGACGCCGAACACCTCGCTGGCCGCTACGGCTTCTCCATCGCCGACGACGGCAAGATCGTCGACACCGCGCAGTCCCGCCCCACCGACGAACCCCGGATCCGCGAGCGCGCCGCCATGCAGGTCGAGCTCGCCGACCGCGTCGAGCAGGTGCTGCGCCGGGCCAACGACATCGACGCCGACCTCGCCGCCGTCCTGGAACGCGCCGCCCTCGACCGCGTCGACGACGGCTGCGGCACCTCGCTGACCGACGCTTCCCTTGCGGGACAGGCGACCGGCGGCCTCTCCACGATCGGCCCGCCTCAAGGTGGCTCCCCCGCCGACAACTCCGGCTGGTGGTCGTCGCTGTCGGACACCGAACGCGCCGCGCTGCTCAAGGACCACCCCGACTGGATCGGCAACCTCGACGGCCTTCCCGCCGTCGTCCGCGACCAGGCCAACCGCGCCCAGATCCCGGGCGAACGCGCCAGGCTGCTGGCCGAGGCCGCGAAGCTGGAGCCTCTGGTCGACTCCCTCACCAAACGGCTCGGTGCGTCCACCAGCGAAATCGGCGAGTTGTCGATCGCCCGCCAGCTCGCCGGTCCCGCCGCCGAACTGGCCATCATCAAGGCGAAACTCGCCTCACTGGACGCGATCGACCAGACACTGGCGCGTGGCGATCGCCAACTCCTTGTGCTGGACACCTCGGGGCAGCGCGCCAAGGCCGCGATCGCTGCGGGCAACGTCGACACCGCCGAACACGTCACCGTCTTCACTCCTGGCTTCGGAACCACTGTTCAGGGCGACATGCGTTCGTACGACGACCACATGAACAAGCTGCGAGAAGAGGCCCAACGCGCCTCCGAACAGAATGGGAAGCCGACGTCAGTCGCGGCGGTGACCTGGATCGGCTACGAGGCCCCGCAGGCCAGCGAAATCCTGGAAATCAACCGCTCCGTTATCGGCGAGGGTGCCGCGCGCGAGGGTGCCGAGAAGCTGACACGCTTCCTCAACGGCGTCGACGCATCTCGCCCTACCGATCCGCATCTCACCGCGATCGGTCACTCCTACGGTTCCCTGACCACCGGAATTGCTTTGCAGAAGAACACGGGGGTCGATGACGCGGTCTTCTTCGGTTCTCCCGGGTTGGGAACTTCACGTCTAGAAGACCTGAAGGTGCCAGCTGGACACTCGTGGGTAGTAGAAGCACGCCAAGACCCGGTTGCGGACTTCGCCGCGTTCGGGACTGACCCCGATCGCATCAGGGGCATCAACAGATTGTCCGCACATGACCTCACGCTGCCGGACGGCAGACAGCTGAGCCACTCATCCGGTCACGGCTCCGTAGAGCCCAAGATCGGCTACCTCGCACCGGGGAGCACGAGCCAGTACAACATGAGCCTGGTTGCTGCAGGACTGCACCACCTGACTCGCGAAGACAAGAGCCTCGGTCAGTTCGACTTCAGGCAGAGCCGTGGGCGCGGGTCTTACTGATGAGACGCACAGCAATGGTTGCAGCCTGTCTCTTCCTACTCATCGGATGCGGGGGTCGCCCTACCATGAAGGATCAGTTTCAGACGCTCTCACAGCGGCCTGACATCGATGCTGCCACGGCGCGGTACCAAAGGATGCAGACCGAGATCCGAAACCGACTCGCCGCCGAACTCGGCCCCATGGAGTGGAAAGAGAGCCATCCGGTCAGTAGGTCAGGATGTGCCGACTTCGCCGACGTTCCCGCTGCGGAAAGCCGATCACTGGGCCTGTGGTCCTTCCCTCACAGCATCCCCGATGACCAGTGGAGTCGAGCGGTCGCGATCATCACCGAGATCAACGCCGCATACGGTTTTGGGCAACCCGGCCACCGCGTGAACAGCCCCGGCCACCACGAGGTCCTCTCGGTCGACCCTCTTGGCGCGACTTACACGCTCGGGACGAGCGTTCACACGACGCTGCTGTTTCACACCGGGTGTCATCTGGAGGCGAAGGCGCATCCCGCAAACGCCGCGAAGCCGACGACGTGAGTCTTCAGCTTCGGGAAGTGGTCGGCTCGGCAACCGAGAACATCAGGTGACGAAGCGATGGAAAAGCAGCACGTGCCCAGCGGAGCTGCGCTGATGCGACGGGCCGCGACACTAACTGCTTGCCTTCTGATTCTCATCAGCTGCGGAGGCCCCAGCATGGAGGACAAGTTCCAAGCGCTCGCTCGACGACCGGACATCGACGTGATGACGGCGCGGTACGAAGAGATGCAGACAGCGCTGCGAAATCGTGTTTCCGCAGAAGTAGGACCCCTGAACTGGAAAGAACAAGACCCGATGAGCAAAGCAGGCTGCTCCGGCTACTCAGACGTCCGAGGGGTCGAAAGCCGCACGCTGGCCCTGTGGATCCATTTCGGCAACATTCCCGACAAACAGTGGGACAGGGTCGTCGCGATCGCTACCGAAGTCACCAGCGCTTACGGCTTCGAAGTACCCAGCGCTCGTGTCAACAGCCCTGGGCAACACGACATCACCGCAAAGGACGCCTACGGCGCGCTCTACATGTTGGGGACCGCGGTCAACACGACGCTCATGCTGCACACCGGGTGTCATCTGGAAGCGAGGGCGCACCCGGCGAACGCTGGGAAGAAGACGTCGTGAGCAGGGAAGCCGATGAGCGGTGGTTGGGGAACAAGAACAGGAGCGCCCCGTCACGACAGGCGGTTCGCCTGACTGTCCACATGGGACTGTTGGCCTTCGCAGGATTCGTGTCCACCATCTGGTACATCATCTTCTACGCGAGCAGGGCGGATCACGTCGACGTTCGCACGATCGTCGACGACAGGCCGGATCTGGTCATCTGGGCCACCATCGGCTCGGCCGTGATCGGACTGCTGCTCGGCCTCATCGGCGGTGTGCGGGCGTTGGCGCGGCAACGGGCGATCGGGGGGTGGTTGTGGGCGGCGTGGGCTCCGCTGTACCTGGTCGTGCTCACGACGCACCTGATCACGTTGCTGTGAAACAGGATCAGCCGTTCTTCGGCAGGAGCTCCAGCGTGGGGGCGGCCGGGGACAGGGGAACGCGGTAGCGCTGGGCCACGTAGTCGGCCATGTCGTGGAACAGGGGCGCGGCGGAGGTGGCCTCCGCGGTGCCGGCCTTGGGGGCGTCGAGCATGATGCCGATGACGTAGCGCGGTTTGTCGGCGGGCAGGATGCCGGCGAAGGTGATCCAGTACGAGGAGTTGCTGTAGCAGCCGCAGTTCGGGTCGACCTGCTGCGCGGTGCCGGTCTTGCCGGTGATCTGGTAGCCGGGCAGCGCGGCGGCGGGGCCGGTTCCGCGTTGGCCGGGGGCGTCCTGGACGACGGCGCGCATCATGTCGCGGACGGTGCGCGCGGTCTCGGGGCTGACGACGCGGACGCCTTCGGGGCGGGGCTCTTCCTTGCGGACCTTGTCGGGGCCGATCTCCGCCTTGATGATGCGCGGCGGGATGCGCAGGCCGTCGTTGGCGAGCGCCTGGTACATGCCCGCCATCTGCACGACGGTCATGGACAGGCCCTGGCCGATGGGCAGGTTGCCGAAGGTGGAGCCGGACCACTGCGAGCGCGGCGGGACGCGGCCGGAGGTCTCACCGGCCAGGCCGAGCCGGGTGCGCTCGCCGAGGCCGAACTTCGAGAGCATCTCGGCGAAGCGGTCCTGGCCGATCTGCTGCGCCATCATCAGCGTGCCGACGTTGGAGGACTTGCCGATCACGCCGGTGAAGGTCATCGGGATGGTGCCGTGGTTCCACGCGTCGCCGATCTCGCGGTCGGCGACCTTGATGCTGCCGGGCACCGACAGCACGGTCTGCGGCGTGGCGAGGCCGAGCTCGATGGCGGTGGCGGCGGTGACGACCTTGTTGACCGAGCCCGGTTCGAACGGCGAGGTGACCGCGCGGTTGTTGCGCTGCTCGGGCTTGGAGTCGGCGAAGTTGTTGGGGTCGAAGGGTTTGTCGTCGGCCAGCGCCATGACCTCGCCGGTCTTGGCGTCGAGCACGACGGCGCTGCCGCCCTTGGCCTCCACCCGCTGCACGTAGCTGGTGAGCATGTTCTGCACGGTGAACTGGAGGTCGGTGTCGATGGTCAGCTGGATGTCGGAGCCCGGTGTCGCGGGTTCGACCTCACGCTCGGAACCGGGGATCGTGACGTTCGCGCTGCCCGCCGCGGTGTCCACGACGCGCCTGCCGTCCTTGCCGGAGAGCAGGTTGTTCTTGTAGGTCTCCAGCCCTTCCAGGCCCGCCGCCTTGCGCTCCTCCATCCGCCAGTTGGCGAAGCCGACGATGTCCGCGCCGACCTTGCCGGAGGGGTACTGGCGGATCTGGCGGTACTCGGCGCCGATCTCGCGGAACTTCTCGCGGATCATCCGCGCCTTCGCGGGCTCCACGCGGTCGACCAGGTACAGCCACTTGCTGTCGGAGAACAGCTTGCGCAGCAGCTCCTGCTCGTCGACCTGGTCGCCGAGGACCTGCTTCATGTAGGCGGCGATGTTGCGCTTGCGCTCGTCGGGGTCCTTGCCCGCCTTGCGCTGCTCCTCCACGATCAGCTGCGGCAGCGCGTAGAGCGCCTTCGCCTCCACGCTGAAGGCCAGCAGGTTGCCGTCGCGGTCCACGATCGAGCCGCGCTGGCCGGGGATGTTCTGCACGGTGACGCGCTGCTTGAGCGAACGCTGCGACAGGGCCTCGGCCTCGAAGCCCTGCACCTGCACCAGGCGCAGCCCGGCGGCGACGAGCGCGAGCACCAGGAAGGCGCGTCCGACCACGACGCGGACGCGGTGATCGCCCATGCCGTTGGGGTTGCGCCTCAGCTTCACCCTGGGGGGCTTGGGTTTCGGCGCCGCCGCCCGCGGCGACGACCTCGGAGCGGGGCGCGGTCGGCCGGCACGCCGGTTCGGGCCCTGCATCAGCCGCCCCCGCCAGCCGCCGGAGGCTGCTGCTGCCCTGCCGGAGGCGCGGCCGGAGCAGGAGGCTCGGGCTGCTGCTGTTCCGGCGGCGAAGGCGGTTGCGGAGGCGGAGCCTGCGAAGGCGGCGGCTGGCTGCGCACGCTGGAGCGCGGCTTCTCGGCGGCCTTGGGATCGCCGACGACCTCGACGTCGCCGTTGGGCTGGACCTGCAGGCGCGCGGGGTCACCTGCGGGGACCATGCCGCGCTCGCGGGCGCGCCGGTCCAGCTCGATCGGAGACTCCAAAGTGGACACTTCACGGCGCAGCCGCTCCACGTCCTCGGCGCCCTTGCGGACCTCGCGCCGGGTCTCCTCCAGCTTGTAGGAGTCGGCGGCGGCGGCGGTCGACAGCCACAGCGACGCGACGATGCCGGTGCCGAGCAGGCCCATCACCAGCAGCACGAAGGGAGCCCTTGGCGCGGGCGCGGTGCGGCGCTCGGGCACGGCAGCCCCGGTGCGGTGCGCCCTGCGGGCGTAGGCGCGCTCGGCAGCGGCCGAGCGCCGGTGCTGGGCGGCGCGCTCGGCCTCGCGGTCGCGAACGGGCTGGGCGCCCTGCCCTCGGTGGGCGGGCGGTTCGGAACGTGCCGGTGCGGTCATGATCCCGCCTCCCCGATCCGCTCTGCGGCGCGCAACCGCACGGAGGCGGCGCGCGGGTTCTGCGCGATCTCCTCCTCCGTCGCGGGCTCGGAGCCGCGGGTGATCAACCGGAACTCTGCGCCGTGGCCGGGCAGTTCGACCGGCAGGCCCAGTGGGGTGCGCGAGGTGGACCTCGCCACCAGTTCGCGCTTGGTGATCTTGTCTTCCAGCGAGTGGTAGGACAGCACGACGACGCGGCCCTGCGGGGCCAGCGCGTCCAGCGCGTTCGGCAGCGCCCTGCGCCAGACCTCCAGCTCGCCGTTGACCTCGATGCGCAGCGCCTGGAAGGTGCGCTTGGCGGGGTGTCCACCGGTGCGCCTGGTGGCGGCGGGCACGGCGTCGTAGAGCAGCTGGACGAGCCGGGCGCTGGTGGTGAACGGCTCCTTGGTCCGCTCGCGCACGACGGCGGAGACGATGCGCTTGGCGAAGCGCTCCTCGCCGTAGTCGCGCAGCACGCGGATCAGCTCGCCGGGCGCGTACTCGTTGAGCACGTCGGCGGCGGTGAGCCCGGCGGTCGGGTCCATCCGCATGTCCAGCGGGGCGTCCTTGGCGTAGGCGAAGCCGCGGTCGGCCTCGTCGAGCTGCATCGAGGAGACGCCGAGGTCGAAGAGCACGCCGTCGACGTGGTCGATGCCCAGGCCGTCCAGCGCCGAGGGCAGCTCGTCGTAGACGGCGTGCACGAGCTTGACGCGCTCGCCGAACGGGGCCAGCCGCGCACCGGCGAGCTCCAGCGCGCGCGGGTCGCGGTCGAGACCGACCAGGGTGAGCTCGGGGAAGGCGGTGAGCATCGCCTCGGAGTGACCGCCGAGGCCGAGCGTGCCGTCCACGACGACGGCGGGGCCCTTCTCCAGGGACGGGCGCAGCAGGTTGATCGTGCGGTCGAGCAGGACCGGGATGTGCGCGGGCCGCGCCGACTCCGCCATGGCGGTCCCTCCCTTGCCCTGCTCCGCGCTCAACGATCCTTCGACCGGCGCACCGACCCCTGTCTGTCCTCTGTGGACGTCCACTGTGGATAGTCACGACGGGTGTGGCGGATGTCGCCAGGTCCCCGCCCGCCCGTCGAGCCTGGTACCGGGGAAGGTGCACCAGGACCGAGAGATCGAGCGGACCGAGGCCTCACGGCACCCGAACCACGACCACGTGCCGGGATCAGAACATCCCCGGCAGGACTTCCTCCCTCGCCTTCGCGTAGTTCTCCTCGTTGTCCTCGAGGTAGGTCTGCCACGCCGAGGAGTCCCAGATCTCCAGGCGGGTGATGGCGCCGATGACGACGCACTCCTTGCTGAGCCCGGCGTAGCGGCGCAGCTCCGGGACGATGGTGACGCGGCCCTGGGAGTCCGGTCGCTGCTCGTCGGTCCCGGCGAAGAGGTAGCGCTGGTAGGCGCGGACCGCCTCGTTGGTGAACGGGGCCTCGGCGACCTTGCGCGCCATCTGCTCGAACTCCGCGCGCGGGAACACGTAGAGGCAGTGGTCCTGTCCCTTGGTGACCATCAGCCCCCCCGCCAACGCGTCGCGAAACTTGGCCGGCAGCGTGAGCCGGCCCTTGTCATCCAGCTTTGGGTTGTGGGTACCGAGAAACACCGGCTTCACCTCCCCACCGACCCGTCCGGACCGGCAGCGGGGACCCGTTCTCCCCACCGGCCGCCACAGTACCCCACTTTCCACCACAGTCAACGCGATCAAGGGCCGCTCTTCGACCGCCCGAGTGACGTTTTCGCAGCTAGGAAAGGGTGGGTCCGCGTGGGGGGTGACGGCGGCCCCACGCCCGACCGGCTTCCCACCACCGGGGGACGGGAGCAAGCGGATTTCCCCCATTAGGGTGAGCGTGACCCGCGGCCATCCGGTCGCTGACGAGCAGGTGGGGCGGGGTGGGGGAACCCGGGTGCCCGGACGGGGTGGGGACCTTCGCCAGGTTTTGACACACTGCGTGTCACGCTGCTCGTCGTTCGCCGGACGACTGGGACACGCCCCGCCGGTGTCGTCGGCCGGTGACGCGGGCACCGCGTGGGAGCCGCACCACCATGGAGGTCTGTCGAGTGACGCCGAGTACCCAGCCGACCGCACTGCCCGGCCAGCCGCTGCCCGAGCCGGACAGCGCGCAACGCCCCGCCGACGTGCTCGCCGAGCTGCACGAGACCGCGCGGCGGATCGCGGGCAACGTGGAGCGGGTTCTCGTCGGCAAGCCGGACGTGGTGCGCGTCGCCCTGGTCACGCTGCTCGCCGAGGGCCACCTGCTGGTCGAGGACGTGCCGGGCGTCGGCAAGACCTCGCTGGCCAAGGCGCTGGCCCGGTCCATCGACTGCACGGTCAGCCGCATCCAGTTCACCCCGGACCTGCTGCCGAGCGACATCACCGGCGTGTCCATCTACAACCGCCAGACCTCGGACTTCGAGTTCCGCCCCGGCCCGGTCTTCGCCAACATCGTGGTGGGCGACGAGATCAACCGCGCTTCGCCGAAGACGCAGTCGGCGCTGCTGGAGTGCATGGAGGAGCACCAGGTCACCGTCGACGGGCGCACCTTCGGGCTGGACTCGCCGTTCATGGTGATCGCGACGCAGAACCCCATCGAGATGGAGGGCACCTACGCCCTCCCGGAGGCGCAGCGCGACCGCTTCACCGCGCGCGTGTCCATCGGCTACCCCGACCCGCAGGCCGAACTGGCCATGGTGGACGAGCACGCCGGGCACGACCCGATGGCGGACCTGCGCCCTGTCTCCGACGCCGCGCAGGTGCGCGCGCTGGTGCAGGCGGTGCGCCAGGTGCACCTCTCCCAGGAGATCCGCAGGTACTGCGTCGAGCTGGTCTCGTCGACGCGCCGCCTGCCGGAGCTGCGCCTCGGTGCCTCCCCGCGCTCCACGCTCCAGCTCGTGCGCGCGGCGCGGGCGCAGGCGGCCCTGGTCGGCCGTGACTTCGTGGTGCCGGACGACATCCACGCGGTCGCGGTGCCGGTGCTGGCCCACCGCCTCGTGCTCACGGCGGAGGCGCAGGCGGCCCGCCGCTCCCCCGCCGACCTCGTTCGCGGTCTGGTGCAACGGGTTCCGGTCCCCCAGGGCGGAGCGGGTCCCGCGCAAGCCGGCCCGTACCAGCGCAACGGTCTGCGGGGAACCAGGTAGATGCGGGGCGCCCTGTCCGGCCTCACCACGCGCGGGCGCTGCCTGCTCGCAGCGGGCATCGCCGCCGCGCTCTGCGCGCTGGTGCTCAACGAGCGGGACCTGTTGCGGGTGGCCATCTTCGCCGTCGCGCTGCCCGTGCTGGCGGCCGCGCTGGCCGCGGGCGCGCGCGTCGGTCTCGTCGCGCTGCGGCACGTGATGCCCGAGCGCGTGCACGTGGGCAACGCCGCCGAGGTGCGCGTGGAGCTGCGCAGCACCGGCCGCGTCCCCTCCGGCGGACTGCTGCTGGAGGACGGGGTCCCGTACGCGCTGGGCAGCAGGCCGCGCTTCGTCGTGGAACGCATGTCGCGCAAGAGTTCCGTCGGTCTGCGCTACCCGTTGCAGCCGGTGCTGCGCGGCGTGCACCAGCTCGGGCCGATGCGGGCGCGGATCACCGATCCCTTCGGGCTGGCCGAGTTCGAGCGCGAGCTGGGCGGGACCAGCAGGCTGATCGTCGCGCCGAAGATCGTCGGGCTGTCCGGGCTGCCGGTCGGCGCGGGCCTTGGCACCGGGGACGACGGCGCGATCCGGTTGCGCACCGGGCAGGGCGAGGACGACGCGATCGTGCGCCAGTACCGGCACGGCGACGACATGCGCAAGGTGCACTGGCGCTCGACCGCGCGCCGCGACGAGCTGATGGTGCGGGTCGAGGAACGCCCGTGGCGCGGCGGGATCGCGGTGCTGCTGGACGCGCGCGAGTCCGCGCACCGGGGCAGCGGCCCCAGCTCCAGCCTGGAGTGGGCGGTGTCGCTGACCGCGAGCATCTGCCTGCACCTGCACCGGCACGGCCAGCACGTCCGGCTGAGCACCGAGGACGGGCACGCGCTCGCCGGTGGGCAGAGCGACGGCGGGCACAGCGACACCGAGGTGCTGGACGCGCTCGCGGCGCTGCGACCGTCCCACCGCAGGGACCTGGCGTGCAGCAACGACCCCGGCTCCGGGCGCGAGCTGATCGCGGTGCTCGGCGCGACGACCCCGTCCGCCGTGCACGAGCTGATCAAGTACCGGCAGCGGTCGGTGCGCAGCCTCGCGGTGCTGCTGGACGTCAAGAGCTGGGCGGGCTCCAGCGAGGAGGGGGCAGCCGATCCCCAGGAGGTCGCGCGGTTGCTGACCTCGGCGGGCTGGGGCGTCATGATCGCCGACGCGCGGACGCCGATGACCACCGTCTGGACGCGGCTGTGCCACAGCACCGCCGACCGGATGGCCGTAGGGAAGGGCGGGGCTGCCTGGTGAGCTCACGACACGCGGTGCTGGCACCGTCGACCGAACACGGCGCCACAATCTCCATCGCGGCCGCGATCTCGGTGCTGGGCGCGGCGACCGCGCTGTCCGCGGTGATCGAGGGCGGGCGGTGGATCGGCTTCGTCGCCGTGACCATCGCGGTGGTGATCGCGGTCGGCACCGGCCTGCGCGCGATCCGTGCGCCGATCTTCGTGGTGGCGCTCGGCCAGATCTGCGCGCTCGCGTTCTTCCTGACCGCGGTGTTCACCCGCAGCGGGTTGTTCGGCGTGCTCCCCGGCCCGGAAGCGTTGCGGGAGCTGGGCAACGTGCTCAGCGAGTCCGTGCAGCAGGTGCGCACGGGAGTGCCCCCGGTGAGCGGGACGTCGGCGATACTGTGCCTGTCCGCGCTCGCGGTCGGCATCGTGATGATCGCGGTGGACACGCTGGCCACCGCGGCGCAGGCGCCCGCGGCGGCCGGTCTGGTGCTGCTGTGCGTGTTCGCCGTGCCCGCCTCGCTGGCCGACGAGATGCTGCCGTGGTGGTCCTTCGCGTTGGGAGCGAGCGGTTTCGCGCTCCTGCTCGTGGTGGACGAGGCGCAGCGGCACCGCCTGTGGCGCGGCAGGCTCGGCCTGCCCTCGCGCGGCCGCAACGGCGAGAAGAACGGCCGACGCGGCGGCGGCTCCGGCTTCAGCGCGACGGCGGTGACCATCGTCGGCCTGGTCGTGGCGATCGTCGGCGGCTCCACCCTGACGCTGGTCGGCACCGCGGGCAGGCTGCCCGGCGTCGGCGGTTCCTCGGGCACCGCGGGCATGGGCATCAAGCCGTTCGCGTCGCTGCGCGGACAGTTGGAGCGCAAGGGAACCATCGAGCTGTTCCGGGTGCGCGGCCTCGACGAAGTGTCCTACCTGCGCGCCCTGACGCTGCGCCAGTACGACCGCAGGGGAGGCTGGACGGTCAACAGCCCGCTCAGCGGGATCCCGACCAACGGCAAGCTGATCACCGAGGGGACGCGGCCGGAGAGCCTCGGCAGGCCGAAGCGGATCGACATCGAGACGGTCGGCTACACCGACTACTGGCTGCCGGTCTACGGGGTGCCGACGGCGTTGGAGGGCGTTCCCGAGCACTGGCTCTACGACCCCAAGGTCGGGGTGGTCTTCAACGACGAGCGGGAGCGCGTGGAGCGCTACACGCAGCAGAGCGTGGTGGCGAACCCGAGTCCGGAAGCCCTGCGCGCGACGGGACTGCGCGTGGACACCCAGGAGATCGGCGCGGAGTACCTCCAGGTCGACGTCGACCCGAGGGTCACGGACCTGGCCCGCAGGATCACCGCGTCCGCGCGGACCAACTACGACAAGGCCCTCGCGCTGCGCAAGCACTTCACCGACCCCGGCAACGGCTTCACCTACAGCCTGCAGACGGTGGCCGGTAATGACTCCGACGGCCTGGTGGACTTCCTGCTCAACGGCAAGACCGGGTACTGCGAGCAGTTCGCGTCGGCGATGGCCGTGCTGGCGCGGGCGGCGGGCATTCCGGCGCGCGTGGCGATCGGCTTCACCCAGGGCTACGACGCCGGTGGCTACCACGTGATCACCACCAGCGACGCGCACGCGTGGGTGGAACTGCACTTCCCCGGCATCGGCTGGACCAAGTTCGACCCGACCCCGCAGGCCAACGGGCGCGGTGTGACGGCTCCCTACGAGGTCGAGGGGTCCACCAGCGGCGGCAACCAGAGCGGCAACGAGCCCTCGGCGGGGCGCACCACGACGCCCCAGTCGAACCCGTCGTCCGCGCCGACCGCCACGACCGCCCCGGTCGCTCCCGGCGGTGGTGACGACCGCGTGCTCCTGTTCGGCGCAATACGGGTCCCGGCGGCCGTGGTGTGGTGGGAGATCCTGTTGCTGCTCGCCGTCGCGGGCGCTGCCGGAGCCGCCGTCGCGACGCGTGCGCGGAGGCGACGAAACAGGGAGACTGCGCGATGAGCGCCCCACTCGCCGCCGCGACCCCGTGGCGCGCGCGGCTGACGAAGACCGTTGTCCTGCCTGAGTTCTGGGCGGCGACGGCGACCGGGCTCGGCGTCATCGCCGTGCTGCTGCCGCTGTGGTGGACGCTGCCGGGGTTCGTGTGGGCACTGCTGCTCATCGTGCTGGGCGGCGGTTATCTCGCGCTGCTGCCGTCCTGGGTGCGCGGAGCGCTTCGGCAGCAGCGGCTGGACGCCGTGGCCGCCGGGGGCGAGGACGCAGCCGACGCAGCGTGGCAGGAGCTGGTCGCGGCGAGCGTCGACCGCGGCACCGGGATCTCCGACACGGACACGGTCCGGGTCGCCGCGACGAAGCTCGCGCGCGAGCACAGCCTGGACGAGTCCGGGCGCGCCGGGCTGCGCGTGCTCGTCGGCGAGGTCGAGCGGTCCTGGTACGGCGCGGGCGCTCCCGTGCGCTCGGAGCTCCCGGCGGCGCTGGAGCAGGTGCTGGCCAGTCTGGCGGTGAACGCGCCGCTGTCCTTGCGCGCGAAGCTGTTCCCGCGCTCCGCCATGCCCACGCGCTGACTCACCGGGCACGAAACCAACGGGCTCAGAACCACCAAGGGCCGCCGCACCGTCCCGGGAGAGGGAGGCGGTGTGGCAGCCCTTGGTGGTCGAGCGCGGTCGAGCTCGGTGGTGCGTTGCGGTGCTTAGCCGTTGTCGTCGAACCTGCGGCGGAACCGCTCTTCCATCCGCTGGGCGAACGAACTCCGGCGTGGTGTCGTCTGCTGTGGTTTGCCGCCACCCTCCTCGACGGTCTGGTCGCGTTGACCGACCGCGGAGAGGGCCCACATGGCCCCGCCGAACATCAGCAGGAACCCGATGACGCTGAGCACCGGGATCTCCGCGACCCGTGCCACGGGAAGCGCGACCCCGACGACGAGCAGTAGTAGACCGATGATCAGAATGGCGACACCCTGGAGGCGGCGCCGTCTGGAGGGCCGCCGTAGCCGGGAACCGCGCACCGTCGATGCGAACTTCGGATCCTCGGCGTAGAGCGCGCGCTCAATCTGGTCGAGCAGTCGCTGCTCGTGCTCGGAGAGTGGCATGGATCCTCCTCCGGCACATCTTCTCGCTAGCGCCGGGCGTCACGGTTGCCGCCGGACCCGGCGGGCGCCCCCGTTGGGAGCGTCACCCTTGAGGATACGATCCGTGGGACGCTGCGACTACCCGGTCGGCACTGCCGAAGCCAGCCTGTTGTCAGCGTCATCCGCTCGGGGGAGCGGCCGATACCGGGTGCTGTCGCCTCAAAACCCTTGCTGAGCTGGCCTTTTTCCCGTTTTCGGCGCTCCGGGGGCCTGCGGCGGGCTGTCCTCCGTTCGGCGGTGCGGCGACACAACAGGTCGCAGAACTCACCCCGGAGGAGGTACGCGGCGTGATGCCTTTGTGAAGCGGAGGCGATCGCGAACGTGACCGGCCGGGCGGGAACTAGTATCCACCGGGCGATTTTCAGCGGATTTGGAGTGTGCTCACGGTGACGGCGACAGGGCCAGATCTCGACCCCACGGACGAAGCGACGGCCACCGGCAAGGGCTCTACAGCCGTCCCGGCGGAGGCGGGCCGCCGCAGGACCTTCGGCGTGATCAGTCACCCCGACGCGGGCAAGTCCACCCTCACCGAGGCGCTGGCGCTGCACGCGCGGGTGATCTCCGAGGCGGGCGCGGTGCACGGCAAGGCCGGTCGCAAGGGCGTGGTCTCGGACTGGCTGGCCATGGAGCAGGCGCGCGGTATCTCGATCACCTCGGCGGCGCTGCAGTTCGGCTACGGCGACACCGTGATCAACCTGCTGGACACCCCGGGCCACGCCGACTTCTCCGAGGACACCTACCGCGTGCTCTCCGCGGTGGACTCGGCGGTGATGCTGCTGGACGCGGCCAAGGGCCTGGAGCCGCAGACGCTGAAGCTCTTCGACGTGTGCAGGCACCGGGGCATCCCGGTGATCACGTTCGTGAACAAGTGGGACCGCCCCGGCCGCGAGGCGCTGGAGCTGTGCGACGAGATCAGCACCCGGATCGACCTCACCCCGATGCCGCTGAACTGGCCGGTCGGCGAGGCCGGGCACTTCCGCGGCGTGCTGGACCGCTCCTCCGGCGAGTTCACCCGCTTCACCAGGACCGCGGGCGGCGCGACGGTGGCCACCGAGGAGACGATGAGCGCGGAGCGGGCCGCTGAGGAGGAGGGCGAGGACTGGACGCGCGCCGTCGAGGAGTCCGAGCTGCTCTCGCTGAGCGGCTCCGACTTCGACCAGGAGGCGTTCCTCTCCGGCAAGGCGACCCCGGTGCTCTTCGGCGCCGGTGTGCTCAACATGGGTGTGCGACAGCTGCTCGACAGCATCGTGCGGCTCTCCCCCGCTCCGACGCCGCGCGTGGACGTCGACGAGAAGGCGCGCGCGCTCGACAAGCCGTTCTCCGGCTTCGTCTTCAAGGTGCAGACCGGCATGGACCCCGCGCACCGGGACCGCGTCGCGTTCGTCCGCGTGTGCTCCGGCCGTTTCGAGCGCGGCATGGTCGTCACGCACGCGCAGACCGGGCGCCCGTTCAGCACCAAGTACGCGCAGCAGATGTTCGGCCGCGAGCGCAACACGGTGGACGAGGCCTTTCCCGGTGACGTCGTCGGTCTGGTCAACGCCAACGCGCTCCAGGTCGGTGACACGCTGCACGTGGGCAAGCCCGCCGTGCGCTACCCGAGGCTGCCGAGCTTCGCCCCCGAGCACTTCTCCGTCGCCCGCCCCTCCGACCTCGGCCGGGCCAAGCAGTTCCGCAAGGGCATCCAGCAGCTGGAGGAGGAGGGCGTCGTCCAGGTGCTGCGCTCCGACCGGCGCGGTGACGCCGCCCCGGTGCTCGCCGCCGTCGGCCCGATGCAGTTCGAGGTCGCCGCGCACCGCATCGAGGCGGAGTTCGGCGTGAAGCTGTTGCTGGACCGGCTGCCCTACCGCCTCGCGCGCATCCTCGTGCAGCCCGAGCAGCGCTCGATCGTCGACCGCAGCGGCCGGGCCGAGGTCCTGCGCCGCGACCGCGACGGCGTCGACCTGGCGCTGTTCCCCGACCCGGTCGCGGTCGGCTCGCTCCAGCGCCTGCACCCGGAGCTCAAGCTCGAATCCCTGGTCGCGGGCACCGACGACTAGCACGTGGTTGAGCCGTGTGTTCCGGTCACGGTGTCGCTGGGGGTCGGGATGTCTTCAAGACCAGCAAACACCCCTGTTGATCATCGTTGACCGCCGCAAACCCAGCCGTCCTTGAAGCGTTGTGGCAGTCGCGGCGCGGTGCCACAACGCGAGGGAACTACGGGAGGAAGGCGGCGTCCCTGCGGGCCATGAGCAGGCGGGGGCGTCGCCAGGCCAGGTAGGAGCCCGCGGCGAGCAGGCAGAAGCCGACGATCACGAAGGAGTTGCCGAGCAGGTGCTCCCCCGGGGTCCAGAGCAGCTCCTGGTTGCCCGCGGTCGGCAGCTTGAAGTGCCACCCGACGTAGAAGACGACGGTGGTCACGGCCGCGACGAGCAGCCACACCCAGCTGTTCACCCGCAGCGCCGAGGCGATCATGATGACCAGGGCCGGGGCGATCCACACCCAGTGGTGCGACCACGAGGTCGGCGA
This sequence comes from Allokutzneria multivorans, assembly GCF_039537405.1. Taxonomy (NCBI): domain Bacteria; kingdom Bacillati; phylum Actinomycetota; class Actinomycetes; order Pseudonocardiales; family Pseudonocardiaceae; genus Allokutzneria; species Allokutzneria multivorans. The sequence continues at coordinate 289,513 of NZ_BAABAL010000019.1, forward strand.
GATCAGCAGCGCGACGATCCCGTTGGCCATCACCGCGAGCGGCGCGTCGGCGCGTCGGATGATCACCACGCCCATGCCGATGGCCAGCAGCGACAGCAGCACGATCAGCACGCCCATGAGCACCACGGGCGGCTGGAGGCGGACGAGCATCGCGGTGATGGTCTGGTTGGCCGAGAACGGGGTCCCGCTCATCGACGACGCGCCGCCCTCCAGCCAGTAGTGCAGCGAGGAGCCGGGCGCGATGACGAAGCCGACGAGCGTGGCGGCGGCACCGCTGATCACCACGGTCAGCGCGGCGCGGAAGTCCTTGCGCAGCAAGAAGTACAGCAGGAACGCGGCGGGGGTGAGCTTGATCGCGGCGGCGATGCCGACGAGGGTCCCGCGCGGCCACTTCGGCGAGATCGCGAGGCAGTCCACGGCGACGAGCGCCATCAGCCACAGGTTGACCTGGCCGTAGTCGAGGGTCTCGGTCACCGGCTCCAGCAGCAGCGCGAAGGGCAGCAGCGCCGAGGTCACCACGAACGCGCCCTTCGGCCCGCCGGAGCGCCACAGCCGCCGGACCACGACGTACAGGGTGGCGGCGAGCGCGAGCACGGAGATGCCGAAGTTCAGCGCGACGGCGGGGTCACGGGCGAGCACCGCGAACGGCGCGAGCACGAGCACGGCGAACGGCGGGTAGATGAAGGGCAGGTGGTTGCCCGCGGCGGTCTTCTCCAGCAGGCCGTACATGTCACCGCCGGACCACCAGGTCTGCACGGCCGCGCGGTAGACGTCGAGGTCCTCGTAGACGTGCCGGGCGTCGGCGAGCCGGAAGAGCACCACCGCCACGAGGGCGACCACCGCCGCGACGACCAGTGCCGCCCCGTGGCGGAGCACCAGGGTGCGGAAGCGGTCCCAGATGGTGGTGAGCAACGTGAAGCCTCCCGACAGCCGAAGTCCGTGCAGCCTAGCCGGGGCCTCTCGGCGGCCCCGTTGTGACAGACCGCTGGGACCGGGGTGGGGTTGAGTCGCTTCCGAAGTTCTTCGCGCGGCTTCGGCCACAGCCGGCTGCGGTTACCCTGACCGGGCGAGCGTGAGGAGGCATCAGTGAGCACCGAGACGACCGAAGGCCGGATCGAGGGCCGCGACGCGGAGGCGTTCCTGCGCTTCGTGGAGCGCTTCGCCTCGGTGCTGGCCGACGGCGGCTGGCCGAGGATGCCCGCGCGCGTGTTCGTCTGCCTGCTCGCGGTGGACTCCGGCAGGCTCACCGCCGCCGAGCTCGCCGAGGCGCTGCGGGTCAGCCCGGCCGCGATCTCCGGGGCGGTCCGCTACCTGGGTCAGGTCAGCCTGATCAGCCGGGAGCGCGAACCGGGCTCCCGGCGCGATGTCTACCGGGTGCGCGACGACGTCTGGTACGAGGCCGCCGTGCGCAAGGACCGCGCCCTCACCCGCTGGGAGACCAGCCTGCGCGAGGGGATCGAGGTGTTGGGCCCCGACTCCCCCGCCGGCCGCAGGATGACCGAGACGCTGGAGTTCTTCGAGTTCGTCCAGGGCGAGCTGCCGGGCCTGCTGGAGCGCTGGCGCGTGGTGCGCGACCAGCTGCGCGCCCGGACAGGAAAGTCGCAGCTCAGCGATCCCAGCTGACCGGGAGCGCGTGCACGCCGTAGATCGCCATGTCCGAGCGCATCGGCACGGCGTCGGTGGGCACTGCCAGCCGCAGGCCCGGGAAGCGGCGGAACAACGAGGTGAAGGCGATCCGCAGCTCCGAGCGCGCCAACTGCTGGCCGAGGCACTGGTGCACGCCGTGCCCGAAGGCCAAGTGCCCGGTCGCGGAACGGCCGATGTCCAGCCGCTCCGGGTCCTCGAAGCGCTCGGGGTCGCGGTTGGCGACGGGCACCGAGATGGTCACGCTCTGCCCAGCGCGCACGAGCTGCCCCGCCACCTCGACGTCCTCGGTCGCGGTGCGGACCGGTCCGATGTGGATGATCGACAGGTAGCGCAGCATCTCCTCGACGGCGCTGTTCGCCAGGGACTCATCGCCCTGGAACCGGTGCAGCTGCTCAGGATTCTGCAGCAGCGCGTAGACGCCGAGCCCGATCTGGTTGGCGGTGGTCTCGTGCCCGGCGATCAGCAGCACCGTGCCGATGTTGACCAGTTCCTCGTCGGTCAGGTCGCCAGCGGTGATCAGGTCGCTGAGCAGGTCGTCGCCCGGCTCGGCGCGCTTCTCCGAGACCAGGCGGGCCAGCAGCGCGGCCACCGCGCCGAAGGACTTCATCCGTTCCTCGATCGGGGTGTCCAGCGACAGCAGCCGCCGGCTGTCCTCGTTGAAGCCGCCGCGCTCACCGTGCGGGACGCCGAGCAGCTCGCAGATCACCAGTGACGGCAACGGCAGCGCGTACTCGGCGACCAGGTCGACCGCGTCCTCGCCGGTGTGGTCGCGCTCCATGGCGTCGAGCAGTTCCTCGGCGATGCGCTCGATCATCGGCTCCATCGTCCTGATCCGGCGCACGGTGAACGCGCCGGTCAGCTGCCTGCGGTAGCGCGCGTGCTCGGGGTCGTCCAGCCGCGTGAACATGCCGGGCTGGGGCTTCGTGCGCACCTCCTTCGGCACCTCCATCGGGATCGGGGAGTGCTGGAGATCGGCGCGCACGCTGAAGCGGGGGTCGGCCAGCACCGCGCGGGCGGCGGCGTTGCCGGTGGCCAGCCAGCCCTGGTGGCCGTCCGGGTAGGTCATCGGGGTGAGCGCGCGCTGCTCGCGCTCGCGGGTCAGCTCCTCCGGCGGGTCCAGCGGGCAGCGCCGGGCGAGGGGGAGTCCGTCCAGGGTGGTGGGCGCGTTCGGGTCCATGTCCACCGAAGCTACACCTACTTCACAACTTCGTGAAGTCTGTGAACATCGACCCGGCCCCTTGGGGCAGCGGAACCACCGCAAAGGACTTTACGAGCATTCGACCAAGACCCGCCTGCGATTCGGTAAAGGCACACTTCGCGGCACACAGAAAATCCTTGATTGCATTTTCGGGAGACTGCGCCATTATTTAGCAAAGACCTCTTCCCTGCCGAGAGGATTTTCCATGAACGCAACCCTGCGCAAGGTCGTCGTGACCGCCTTCGCGTTCGCACTCACCGCCACTCCAGCGAGCGCCGACCAGGCCGGACCAACAGCAGCCCAGGTCAAGGCGGCCGTGGCGAAGTGCACGAAGCAGCTCTCCAGCGGCAAGTACGCCCACGACGCCGGTGGCTCGCGCACGAGCGCGGTGTGCAAGACCAAGGGCGCCGTGCACTGGAAAGCCGATTTCGACGTCGACTGCGACGGCCAGAAAACGCCGAAGTGCAACAAGTCGACCGACCCGTGGTGGCAGAACCAGACGGCATTCACGCAGTCCAACGGAAAGCCGCTCAACGCCGAGAAGCTGCCCTTCGTGGTCGTCCCGGGAATCAGCTCGACGTGGAGCTACAAGGGCGCCGGGATCGGCGGCGGCACGGTCGCCGCGGTGACCTACAAGGACAAGCTCGTCTACGCCGTGGTCGGCGACGTCGGCCCGACCGGGGCCATCGGCGAGGGCTCGTACGCGCTGGCCAAGGCGCTGGGCATCAACCCGAACCCGAAGACCGGCGGGGCCAGCGGCGCGGTCGTGGACTACGTCCTGTTCCCGGGCGTGAAGGTCGGCAAGGTCGAGGACGCCGCCGCAGCGAAGACCCTCGGCGCGAAGTCCGCCGCGAAGCTCGTGGGCTAGAGCCGCCCGCGGGTGGTGAGCGGGGCCCGCCCACCACCTGCGGGACCAGCGGAGGACAAGCGAGCGCACGTATTGGTAAACGACCCTTACGAGGGCGGGGCGCGCCCCTGACCCTCGTCGTTCTCCCCGCCAAGTTCTCCCTGCCAAGGACGAGGTCGCCATGAACAAGTCGCTCACCAGGTTCGCCGTGGCCGTGCTCGCGGTCACGGCCGCCTCCGCGCTCACCACGACGCAGGCGGGCGCGGAGCCCGCAGCGCTCGCCGGTCCCACCGCCGCCCAGGTCAAGGCCGCCGTCGCGAAGTGCACCACGCAGGTCTCCAGCGGCAAGTACGCCCAGGACGCGGGCGGCTCCAGCACCATCCCGGTCTGCAAGACCAACGGCGCGGTGCACTGGAAGGCCGACTTCGACATCGACTGCGACGGCCAGGTCACGACCAAGTGCAACAAGCAGACCGACCCGTACTTCCAGCCGGAGACGGCGTGGCAGCAGTCCAACGGCAAGCACCTCAACTCCGCCGCGCTGCCCTTCGTCGTGGTGCCGGGCATCAGCAGCAAGTGGAGCTGGAAGGCCGCGGGCATCACCGGCGGCACCGTCGCGGCCGTGGTCTACAAGGACAAGCTGGTCTACGCGGTCGTCGGTGACATCGGCCCGACCGCGATCATCGGCGAGGGCTCCTACCGCCTGGCCGAGCTCCTCGGCATCAACCCGCACCCGTCGACCGGCGGCATCGGCGGCGCCGTCGTGGACTACGTCCTCTTTCCGGGAGTCAAGGCCAGCCAGATCGAAAATCAGGCCTCCGCACAGTCTCTCGGGGCCACCGCAGCGGCAAAACTGGTCGGCTGAGCCATTACCCGATAACACCCAAGAATCGCCTAACAAGCGGTAAAGGTGCAGCTCAGAGCCCCGCAAGGGTAGTACTCCTTGCGGGGCTACTCTATTTGGACCAGTTCGTAAAAGTACTTACCTAAAGGCTGGCCTGCGACGGAATCGCACGGTTAACTTCCACTCCCCTCGCCATTCCAGGAGTGATGACCATGCGATTGACGATCGCGAAGCTCGCGGCCGCGGCCCTGCTGCTCGCCGCCGCCCCCTTCCCCTCCGCCTCGGCAGCACCGGACGCGGCGGCGGCGCCGACCGCCGCTCAGCTCAAGGCAGCGGTGGCCAAGTGCACGAAGCAGATCTCCAGCGGAAAGTTCGGCCACGACGCGGGCGGCTCGCGCACGGTCCCGGTGTGCGCGACCGGCAACGCGGTGCACTGGCGAGCCGACATGGACATCGTCTGCGACGGCCAGCCGACCGCGAAGTGCAACAAGAGCACCGACCCGTGGTTCCAGGCGCAGACCGCGTGGAACCAGTCCAACGGCAAGCCGCTGATCGCGGACAAGCTGCCCTTCGTGGTGGTCCCCGGCGTCAGCTCGACGTGGAACTTCAAGGGCGCCAACATCACCGGCGGCACGGTGGCGGCCGTGGTGTACAAGGACAAGCTCGCCTTCGCGGTGGTCGGCGACGTCGGCCCGACGAGCGCGATCGGCGAGGGCTCCTACCGCCTGGCCGAGCTGCTGGGCATCAACCCCAACCCGAAGAACGGCGGCGTCAGCGGCGCGGTCGTGGACTACATCCTCTTCCCCGGCATCAAGGCCTCACCGATCGAGAGCAACGCCAGCGCGGTCTCGCGCGGCACGGCGGCGGCCACCGAGCTGGTGTCGGGCCGCAAGGGCTGCGCCATCGCGAAGATCGACTTCTCCGCTTACCCGGACCTCGCGGCGGGCGCGCGAGGCGATGCGGTCAAGGCGGCGCAGTGCGTGTTGCGCGCCAACGGTTTCAGCACCGGGGAGGGTGACCCGACCGGCGCGCTGGACGCGGCGACCACGGCGGCCGTGTCGAAGTTCCAGACCGCTAAGGGGCTGGCCGCGACCGGCGCGGTCGACGCGAGGACGTGGACGGCGCTGCTGTCGGCGGGCAGCACTCCGCAGGTGCAGGACGGCTCGTCGGGCGATGCGGTCAGCCGGGTGCAGCGCGCGCTCAACGCGGCGGTCGCGGCGAAGCTCGACATCGACGGCCAGTTCGGCGCGAACACCACCGCCGCCGTGAAGCGGTACCAGTCGGCGCGCGGCCTCGGCGCGGACGGCGTCGTCGGGACCAACACCTGGAAGGCTCTCCAGAGCGGTCGATGATCTTCCCGTTTCGTACTCCCAACGGGAAGGGTAAGCGCTTTCATTCCCGTTGGGAGTACGAAACGGAGGATGTTTTATTGGACGTTTGTATAACCACGGCCAACGCTGGCAAATGCTAGCGGGGGTGTGTGAGAAAAGCGTCGGAACTAACGGTCCGGGCGCTCGGGGCGGGCCTTCAGCAGTGAGGCCGGGCGGATCGCGGCGGTCCCGAACTTCGTGCGGGCCAGGTCCGCGGCCTCGTCCGCCTCGCGCCAGCCGCGCTCAGGGGCGTCCAAGGTCAACTGCTCCCCCATGGCCTCGCCGACGCCGAGCTGCTCGGCACGCACGCCGATGAGCCGCACGGCCCCCGGCGGCACCTGCTCGGCCAGCAGCCGGGCGGCGGTGCGGTAGACCTCCTGGCTGAGATTGGTCGGCACCTGGAGGGTCTTCGACCTGGTGATCGTGGTGAAGTCGGAGAAGCGGACCTTGATCGAGACCGTCCTGGCCCGCAGGTCCCTGGCCCGCAGCGAGGCGGCGGTGCGCTCGCTCAACCGCAGCAGCTCGCGGCGCAGCACCTCGCGGTCGGTCTGGTCCACGTCGAAGGTCTCCTCGGCACCGATCGACTTCTCCGCCGCCTCGGCGACCACGCGCCGCCCGTCGACGCCGTTGGCCAGCGCGTACAGGTGCTCGGCGCTGGCGTTGCCGAGCATCCTGCGCAGCCGCGGCAGCGGGGTGCGCGCCACGTCGGAGACCCTGGTCAGGCCCTGTTGGGTGAGCTTCTCCGCGGTGCGGGCGCCGACGCCCCACAGCGCCGAGACCGGCAGCGGGCTGAGGAAGTCCATGATCTCGCCTGCCGGGACGACCATCATGCCGTCCGGTTTGCACAGGCCGGAGGCCAGCTTGGCGACGAACTTGGTGGCGGCGACGCCGACGGAGCAGGTCACGCCGTGTTCGGCCTGCACGCGCTCGCGGATCGCGGCGCCGAGCTGGGCGGGGGTGCGGCGCAGCCTGCGCAGCGCGCCCGCGACGTCCAGGAAGGCCTCGTCGAGGCTGAGCGGTTCCACGAGCGGGGTCAGCTCGCGGAAGATCCGCATCATCCCCGCCGAGACCTCCTGGTAGGCGGCGAAGTTCGGCGGGAGGAAGACCGCGTGGGGGCACAGCTTGCGGGCCATCGCGGTCGGCATCGCGGAGCGGACGCCGTAGCCGCGTGCGATGTAGTTGGCCGAGCACACCACGCCCCTGCCGCCGACCCCGCCGACGACCACAGGATGTTCTCGCAGCTCAGGGCGGGCACGGATCTCCACGGAGGCGTAGAAGGCGTCCATGTCCACGTGCAGCACGGTGCAGTCGGTGTCCTCGGGGAACACCCCGTCCCGCACGCGGAAGCGCTCCAGCAACCCCCTCGGCAGGTCACCGCTGCGTCCCATCCCCGCCCCGCCCTGTCATCTCGCTCTGGCCACCTGGCTGACCAGGCGAGAGCGAGACTACTGCGGGAGTCCGACAACCGGCCCGCGGTCGTACTCGGGCTCGGCCTCGGTCAGCTGGCCGTACTCGGCCGGGGAGAGCGCGTGCTCCGGCCACTCGGTCAGCCGGACCTTGAACAGCCATCCGGCCTGGTAGGGGTCGCGGCCGACCAGCCACGGGTTGAGCAGGACGTCGGTGTTGACCTCGACGACCTCGCCGCTGACCGGCGCGTACAGCGGCCGGGAGAGCTGGCGGGACTCGAACTCGCCGCAGGACAGGCCCGCGGTGACGTAACTGCCCGGGCGCGGCAGTTGCACGCGTTCCACGCAGCCGAGGAAGGCCGTGGCGATCGGGGTGATGCCGACCGTCACCGGCCAGCTCTCGTAAGCGATCCAGCCGTGGTCGTAGGTGTAGTCGAGCTCCGTTGGAACATGATTCTGCGTCACGTTTTCTCCAGGGAACGCCGTCGCACACATGGCGGCTAGGGAAAGTGCGAGCAGAATCTATGAGAACTCACGGGATAACGGCAATATCTGAACAGGAAAGAAAGCCCCTTGCATAAAAAGTTCTGTCATTCCCCACTAAGCGGAGATCAAGCCCCGCAGGCGAGCACGCTCTCGCGCGAGAGTGGTCGCGGTCACACGGCGCTCAGCCCGCGACCACGTCCGCCGGGTCGGCGCCCGAGGCGTAGCGGCGCACGTTCTCCAGCGCGGCCTGGGCGATCCGCAGCATCGACTCCCGCGTGACACCACCGGCGTGCGGGGACAGCGCCACGTTCGGCGCGCGCAGCAGCGGCAGGTCGGCGGGCGGCGGCTCCGGGTCGAAGACGTCCAGCCCCGCTCCGGCCAGCCGCCCGTCGGTCAGCGCGCGAGCCAGCGCGTCCTGGTCGACCAGCGCGCCGCGCGCGGTGTTGACCAGGATCGCCGTCGGCTTCATCAGACCCAGCCTGCGCTCGTCGATCAAGCCCCGCGTCGCCTCCGTCAGCGGCAGCTGGAGCGAGACGTAGTCCGACTCCGCCAGCAGCTCGTCCAGCTCCATCCGCGCCGCCACCCCGAACTCCCCCATCACCTCCACCGGCACGGGAGTCCTGGTGTTGACCACGATCCGCATGTCGAAGGCCCGCGCGCGCTTGGCCAGCTGCCTGCCGATCGCGCCGAAGCCGACGATGCCCAGCGTCTTGCCGAACAGCTCGGTGATGCTGAACTGCAGGCGCGGCAACGCCCAGTCGCCCTCGCGCAGCGCCTCGTGCCCGGGGATCAGCTGCTTGGCCAGCGCCAGCATCAACGTCAACGCCTGCTCGGCCACGTCCTGGGCCTCCGCCGAGGTCGAGCCGATGTTGCACACGCGCACACCCCGCGCCGCCGCTGCCCGAGCGTCCACGTAGTCGAAGCCGTGGCTGGCGCACTGGACCATCCGCAGCTTCTCCGCGACCGCGAGGTGCTCGGCGGTGATCGGGGCGAGCGCGGTGACGATCACCTCCGCCTCGCGCAGAGCGGCCTCGTCGGCGCCCGCGTCCTCCACGGGCGTGACCTCGAAGTCCGGTCCGAGCGCGCCCGCGAACAGGCCACCGAGCTTGATGCCGCCGACGTGCGGGGGCAGGACGACGAGAACCTTCACGGCTTCTCCATCAGGGTGTGCCGACCGAGATCGGCGAGCGAGCGGTTTCCGGACAGGCCGAGCGTCAGGTCCAGGTCGGCGAGGACGCCGCGCAGCACGTGCCGCACGCCCTCGCGACCGCCGTGCGCGAGCCCGTAGACCCAGGGGCGGCCGAGCAGGACCGCCTTGGCGCCCAACGAGATCGCCTTGATCACATCGGCGCCGGTGCGCACGCCGGAGTCGAAGAGCACGTCCACGCGGTCGCCGACGGCCTCCGCGATCGCGGGCAGGGCGTCGAGCGCGGCGACGGCTCCGTCGACCTGCCGTCCGCCGTGGTTGGAGACGACGATCCCGTTCATGCCCGCGTCCGCGGCCAGCCGCGCGTCGTCGGGGTGCAGCACGCCCTTCAGCACGATCGGCCCGTCCCAGTGCTCGCGGAGGAACGCGAGCTGGTCCCAGCTCTTGTCGACGCCGGTGAACATCTGCACCCAGCGCAGCACCGCCGAGTTGCGGTCCTCCTCCGGACTCTGTGCGAGCAGCGCGCGGAACGCGGGGTCGGAGAACGGGATCGCGGTGCCGATGCCCCGGATGAACGGCAGGTACGCCTGGTCGAGGTCCTGCGGCCGCCACGCGAGCGTCCACGTGTCGAGCGTGACCACCAGCGCGGTGAAGCCGCTGCGCTTGGCGCGCTCCAGGATGCTGACGGTGACGTCGTCGTCGTTGGGCCAGTACAGCTGGTACCAGCGCTGGCCGTCCCCGCTGGCCTCGGCGACCTCTTCGATCGAGTACGACGAGGCGGTCGAGAGCACGATCGGCACGCCCAGTTCGGCAGCGGCGGCGGCCGTGGCCAGCTCGCCGTCCTGGTGCACGATCGACTGCACGCCGATGGGCGCGAGCAGCACCGGCGCGACCAGCTCGGTCCCGAGGACCGTCGTGCGCAGATCGCGTTCGGTGGCGTCGGCGAGCATCCTCGGCACGATCCGCCAGCGGTCGAACGCCTCGCGGTTGGCCCGCACGGTCGCCCCCGACCCCGCCCCGCCCGCGACGTAGCCGAACGGCCCCGTTTCGAGCACCTCGCGCGCGCTGGACTCCAACGCGGTCGGGTCGGTGGTGAACGGGGGCACCGCGCCCGCGAGGCCCTGGAGGTAGATCTCGGACTGGTAGGTCCCGAACTGAGCTGCCACCCGCTCAGTCTTCGCGGGCGGAGCCGCCGGTGTCCACGTTCCCGGGCCTCACGTTGGTGGCGTCCTCGTTGTGCACGCGCACAATCAGCACATCACCGCGCACAGCGCGTCGCAGACTCCGGGGAGCTTGCAGACCTTGCCGCACACCTGGTTGCACACGCCGGCGCGCTCGGCCGGTTGAGCGCACCTCGGTTCGGCCGACGCCGGGGACACCCCCGCCGCCACCAGGACGAGAGCGCACAGCACTGCCTTCGCCATCACCTTCATCGTCATCGCCTCCTCGGCGGCGAAGCTAACCCCGGCCCACCGCGCCATCAGCGGTTTTCCTCCGGTCGAGCGAAGGACGTCACCGGTGTGGCTAAGGTCGCGCGCATGAGCGAGCCCGGTCGGCGGACGTTGGCGCGGATCAGCACGTCGCTGCTGCCGAGGGTGCCGGAGCTGTCCGAGGAGCTGTGCGAGCTGGTGTGGGCGGCCGAGTCGGAGATCTCCGCGGCGGTCACGCTCTCCCGCGCCGACCTGCTGCGGACCTGCGTTGTGCACCTGACCGAGATCCTCGGCCAGCTCGGGACGGCCGAGCAGCTCGACCTCAGCGTGCCCGCCGACAACGGCCGTGAGCGCGCGCTCCAGGGCATCCCCCTGCCCGCCGTGCTGCACGGCTACCGCATCGGCACGCAGTACATCTGGTCGAAGCTGCGCGCGGAGGCCGACCGCATCGGCGAGCACGCGCGGGCGGCGCTGCTGGACCACGCCGACGAGCTGTGGCTGGGCCTGGACCGCTACTCGGAGGCGTTCCAGGAGTCCTACCGCCGCACGGTGGCTGAACGGGCGCGGCGCTCCGACCAGGAACGCGCCGCGCTGCTGCACGTGCTGCTGACCGGGACGACGGACCCCGGGCGCCTGGCCGACGCCGCCGAGGGCTTGGCGCTGCCCCGCATCGGGCGCTTCCACGTCGTGGTGGCCGATCCCGAGAACGAGCTGGACCGCTCCGAACGGCGGCTCCGCGAGCTGGGCGTGCACTCCGTGTGGCGGCACACCGACGAGGACCGGATCGGCGTGCTGTCGCTGCCGAAGCTCGACCCGAACGGCCTCGACCAGGCGCTCAGCGGCGGCCGGGTCGGCGTGAGCCCCTGCTATGAACGAATCGACGAGACGTTCGCAGCGGTGCGGCTGGCCCGGCTGACCACGGCGGGCATCGAAGCGGGCGCCGACGAGGTCCGCCACCACGGCGCTCAGCCCGTCGCGACCCTCATCGCGGGTGCGGCCGACATCGCGCGCGAGCTGGCCGAGCGCGTGCTCGGGCCACTGCGGGAGCTACCGGAGCAGGACCGCGCGGTGCTGCTCGACACGGCGTGGCGGTGGTACCAGCTGGGCGGCTCGACGACCGAGACCGCCAAGGCGCTGTACTGCCACCGCAACACCGTCCGCTACCGCATGCAGCGCGTCGAGCAACTGACCGGACGTTCGTTCCGTGATCCCCGGCACTCGGCCGAGCTGTTCGTGGCGCTCCAAGCGCTTCGACTCGGCTGAAGCCTCAGGCGGGGCGGCGGGCCACCGCGTGCAGGCGGGTGGCCAGATCACGCAGCGGCGACCGCGCGGCAGCGGCCAGCTCCAGCTCCGCGAGGGCTTCGGTGGCACCCGGAGTCGCCTCCAGGACCGCGCCCGGCACCAGGTCGCTGAGCACACCGTGACCCTGCAACACCTCGACGTCCAACCCACCGCCGGTGAGCAGTTCCGCGAGGCCGTCGAGGTCGAAGCGCCGCAGCAGCGGATCAGCCGCGCCCACCCGGCCGTTGGGGTCGTCGAGCAGGTGCCGCGCGTCCGCCACCCGGCCCGCGAGCGCCCTGCCCAGCACGGCGGCGTAGCGGTTGGCGACCAGGACCGAGACGACACCGCCGGGGCGCAGGGCCTCGGTCATCGCGGCGACGGCGAGCTGGACGTCATCGACGAACTCCAGCACCCCGTGCGCGAGCACCACGTCAGCACCGCCCGCCGGGGCCAGCTCACCGAGCGCCGCCATGGTCTCGGTGTCGCCCTGGACACCGATCACCAGGTCAGCGACCCCGGCGTCCTTGGCCCTGCGGTGCAGCGTGGCCAGCGCGTTCGGGCTGGGCTCGATCACGGTCACCCGGCAGCCCCGCTCGGCGAGCGGAACGGCCCACACGCCGCTGCCCCCACCGACGTCGAGGACCTCCGGAGCCGTGCCCCTGCGCTGTCGCGCGGCCTGGAGCTCGGCGTCCAGCACGCGGTGCACTGCGTCAGGTCGCATGACCGGAAAGCCTAATCGAGCACGCCGCACGGTTGTGCCAGGCCGTAGGCTTCACGCGTGCATACGGTGGCAGTGCTGAGCCTCAAGGGTGGTGTTGGCAAGACGACCGTGGTGCTGGGCCTGGCTTCGGCGGCCCTGCGACGCGGAGTCCGCACCCTGGTGGTCGACCTCGACCCCCAGTGCAACGCCACATCGGCGCTTGAGCCGGAGGAGACCGAGGCCAGCCTCTTCGACGTCCTGGAGAACCCGACCCGCTCGACACTGCGCGCCGCCATCGCGCCGAGCGCCTGGGGTGAGGAGATCGACGTCCTCGTCGGCACCGAGGACGGGGAGGCGCACAACAACCACGACCCCGGGGTGAAGCAGCTGCACCGGCTCTCCGACGCGTTGGCCAAGGTCAACGGCGTGTTGAGCGAGGACGAGCTGCCCTACCAGGTGGTGCTGCTGGACTGCCCGCCGTCGCTGGGCAGGCTGACCCGCTCCGCGCTGGTCGCGGCCGACCGCGCGCTGCTGGTCACCGAACCGACGATCTTCGCGGTCTCCGGTGTGCAGCGCGCCTTCGAAGCGGTGCAGAACGAGCGCGAGCACACCAACCCCGAGCTCCAGCCGCTGGGCGTGGTGGTCAACCGGGTGCGCCCGCGCTCGCACGAGCACCAGTTCCGCATCAACGAGCTGCGCGACATCTTCGGCCCGCTGGTGATGCCCGTGTCGCTGCCCGACCGCCTCGCGGTGCAACAGGCGCAAGGAGCGTGCACGCCCATCCACCAATGGGGTACCCCGGGGGCGCGCGAGGTGGCTCTGGCGTTCAACCTGCTGCTGGCGCGTGTGCTGCGCTCCGCCCGGAGCCGCCGCAAGGAGCAGGACCTGGAGGAGTTCGAGGAGTCGGAGGCTGACCTGTGAGCACCACGGCGTTCCTCACCTACCTGGCCACCGCGCTGCTCGTGATCATCACGCCCGGCCTGGACACGATGCTCGTGCTGCGGCACGTCGTGACCGGCGGGCGGCGCGGCGGCATGGCCACCTCGGTCGGCGTCTCGCTGGGCAGCCTCGTGTGGGGAACGGCGAGCGTGCTGGGCATCACCGCCCTGCTCACCGCGTCCCGGATCGGCTACGACGTGCTGCGCTACGCGGGTGCGGGCTACCTGGTCTGGCTCGGCGCGTCCGCGCTGTGGAAGTCCCGCCGTCCCGCCGCCGCGATCGAGGTCGAGAGCTCTGCGACGAGCACGTGGGGTTCCGTGCGCGCCGGGCTGCTGAGCAATCTGCTCAACCCCAAGGTCGGTGTGTTCTACCTCAGCCTGCTGCCGCAGTTCCTCCCCGCCACCGGCAACACCACCGGCTGGGCGGCGCTGCTGATCATCACGCACGCGGGCTCCGGTCTGCTGTGGCTGTTCGGTGTCGTCTGGCTGGCCACTCGCGCCAAGCGGCTGCTCGCCCGCGAGCGCGTGCGGCGCTGGCTCGACCGGGTCACCGCGACCGTGCTGGTCGGGCTCGGCGTGAAGCTGGCCTTCGAGAACCACTGACACGCCGATGCCGGAAGGGGACACAGTCTTCCTCGCGGGCAAGCGGCTCAACGATGCCCTTGCCGGGCAACGTTTGCAGCGCGGAGAACTACGTCATCCACGACTGTCCACAGTGGACCTCGCCGGGCGCGTGGTGCTCGAAGTGCGCCCCGTCGGCAAGCACCTGTTCTTCCGCTTCGACGATGCGCGGAGCTTGCACACGCACTTCCGCATGGACGGTTCGTGGCACCTCTACGCGCCCGGCGAGCGGTGGCGCGGCCCCGGCCACCAGGTGCGCGCGATCCTCTCCGCGGAGCGACGCACTGCCGTGGGTTTCCGCCTGCACGACATGGAACTCCTTGCCACCGCTGAGGAATCCCGCCTCGTCGGCCACCTCGGCCCCGACCTGCTCGACCCCGCGTGGAGCCCCGCGCACGAGGCTGAGGCCGTGCGCAGGCTCACCGCCGATCCTTCCCGCGAGCTCGGCCTCGCCCTGCTCGACCAACGCGTGATGGCGGGCGTCGGCAACCTCTACAAGGCCGAGGTCTGCTTCATGCTCGGCGCCTCCCCATGGGCTCCAGTGTCCACTGTGGACTCTTCACGCGTGGTGGCGTTGGCCCGCAAACTGTTGCTGCGCAACGCACTCCGCCCCGAGCAGTCCACCACCGGCGAGCTGGCGCGCGGCCGCCAGCACTGGGTCTACGAACGCGGGGGCCGCCCCTGCCGACGCTGCGGCACCCCCGTCCGCCGCACCGTCCAGGGCACCGGCCTCCAGCAACGCAGCACCTACCACTGCCCCACCTGCCAACCCGAGTAACCCGGTCTCTCTCCCCCAGCCCCCGCGCAGCCCGTGGCGGAGACGGTGACGACTGAACGGAGGTTGGGGCGAGCCACTCCAACGGCCCGTTTGACGCGTTGAGCGCACTGAACGGGTCGTTTGGTGCGTTGAGCGCACTGAACGACCCGTTGAGGTACTTGAGCGCACTGAACGGGTCGTTCAGGGCTTCGGCGACGGGCGCGAGCTAGTCCGTGGCGGGCGGGGCGGGTGTTTTGCGGAGGTTGTTGAGGCCGCGCATCACGGGGTGCAGCACGATGATCATCAGCGAGCCCCAGGCGATGCCGCCGATGGTGGCGCCGAAGATCGTCAGCTCCAGGTTGCCGATGCCCGCGACCAGGGCGACACCGCCGACCATGAGGTTCACCGGGTCGGTCAGGTCGATCTTGTTCTCCATCCAGATGCGCACGCCCACCAGGCCGATCAGCCCGAACAGGACCATGGAGGCCCCGCCGAGCACGCCGCCGGGGATTGTGCTGACCAGCGCGCCGAACTTCGGCGAGAACGCCAGCAGCAGCGCGGTCACGGCGGCGATCATGTAGGCGGCGGTGGAGAAGACGCGGTTGGCGGCCATCACGCCGATGTTCTCCGCGTAGGTGGTGGTGCCGCACCCGCCACCTGAGCCGGCCAGCGCCGTGGCGAGGCCGTTGCCGATGAGCACGTCACCGGCGCTGCCGTCGAGGTTGCGGCCGGTCATCGCCGCGACGGCCTTGACGTGGCCCAGGTTCTCGGCGACGAGGACGATCACGGCGGGCAGCATGCTGAGCACGATCTCGGGCTGGAACTCCGGCGCCACGAACGGCGGCATCCCGATCCAGTCAGCGGTGTGCACCGCGGCCAGGCGCGCCGGGTCGAGGCCGCCGGACGCGGCCGCGAGCCCCCAGCCGATCACCACGCCGATCAGCACCGCGATCCTGGACAGGAACCCGCGCAGCAGCGCGGTGGCCAGCAGCACGGCGAGCAGGGTGAGCGCGGCGAGGCCGGGCTGGGTCTTGAAGGACTTCACCGCGTCCGGCGCCAGGTGGAAACCGATCAGGATCACCACGGCACCGGTCACCACGGGCGGCATGATCGACTCGACCAGGCGGGCGCCGAGCGCCTTCACCGCGACGCCGACCATGGTGATGAGCACGCCGGAGATCAGCAGCCCACCGGTGCGCCCGCCCATCGACGCGGCCTCGTTCGCGGTCAGCGGGGCGACGTAGGTCTGCGAGGAGCCGAGGTAGCAGGGCACCCGGCCACGGGTGATCACCAGGAACAACAGCGTGCCCAGGCCGGAGAACAACAGCGCCGTGGTCGGCGGCAGGCCGGTGAGCAGCGGGACGAGCAGGGTGCCGCCGAACATGGTCACCGCGTGCTGGAAACCGAAGCTGATCGTGCGCGGCCAGGTCAGCCGTTCGTTCGGGGCGACGATGTCCCCGTCCGCGAGGTGGCGGCCGTCGCCGTGCACCGTCCACAAC
The DNA here is from genome assembly GCF_039537405.1 of Allokutzneria multivorans. Taxonomy (NCBI): domain Bacteria; kingdom Bacillati; phylum Actinomycetota; class Actinomycetes; order Pseudonocardiales; family Pseudonocardiaceae; genus Allokutzneria; species Allokutzneria multivorans. Next base: position 305,684 of record NZ_BAABAL010000019.1, read on the forward strand.
GCCACAAGGACCCCTCCAACGCGGGACTGACCAAGACCCGAAGGGTGCCGGGAACCACCGGCGCCCCACCCGGAAGCGCAACGTTAGCACCGTATGTAATCAAATCGAGATAGGGGCGCGATTCCTCGAAACAGGAATGTTTTCCCAGATCAGAGGCGGTTCAGAACGTACCGTTGCCCGAAGCGAGTTCACGTAGCGCGGCGGCGAGTCCGGCCAGCCGATCGGTGGCGTCCTCCAGTGCGTGCATCGGCCGCATGGTCGTGCTCTCGGCGACGGCGCTGCCCGCGGCGGCGACGAGACCGCGATAGCCCTCGACACCCTCGACGAGTTCGTGCAGCAGGCGGGCGACGGCGGCGTCCAGCCCTGCGCGCTGGTGCTCGGGCGCGACGTCGCGGGCCTGCTCGACCGCGCGCAGCTGCGCGGCGACCTCGCGGATCGCGATGGCGGCCTCGGCGGCGATCGCCCTGGACTCGCCAACGGACTCCAGCGGAACCGGGGGAACCCCGTTGCGCGGTGTGGCGAGCTGGGTGAGCAGGTCGGAGAGCAGCGCCTCCGCCTCGGCGAGCTCGCGCATCGGACCGCGAGCGGCGGAGGAGGAGGGTGGGAGCGGGGGCGGCGGGGCCGCGGGCTCGGGGAGCGGGGTCTTGTGCAGCTTGTAGGAGCGCACCCCCGCCGAGGTCGCCGCAGCGGCGCTGAGCACGGAGACCGTGCCCAGCGCCGCCTCGGACAACTCCAGGCTGCCGGGGTCGCCCCCGACGAAGAACGCCACCACGCCCGCGGCTGCCGCGAGCGTGGTGCGGAACCAGATCCGGCGCACCGAGCGCTTGCGCTGGCGGATCATCTTGGCGCGCGGATCGCGCCAGGCCGAGAGCTTGCGCTGGACGCCGTCGACCGCGTCGGCGGCACCGCGCAGGTGCTTGGTCAGCTCGCCGCTGGTGCGCAGCTGCTTCACCACGAGCTCGCCCAACTTGGTGAGCTCGTCCCGTCCCGGCGCCACCGCGGCCTCAGCCCTGCTGCGGGTTCTGCGGCAGCTGGGTGGTGGCCTGGTTGGGCGCGGGGGCCGGGACGGCCGCCTGCCCACCGGTGACCTGCGGGGTGGCCGAGCCACCGCGCATGGAGGCGCGGATCTGCTCCAGCCTGGAGGCACCGGCGAAGTCCGCGGTGGACTGCTGGACCTCCAGCATCCGGCCCTGCACCGAGTCCTTGGCGAGCTCGGTCTGGCCGAGCGCGGTGGAGTAGCGGCGCTCGATCTTCTCCCGCACCTCCTCCAGCGAGGGGGTGTTGCCGGGCGCGGCGAGCTCGCTCATCTGCCGCAGCGAGCTGGAGACCTGCTCCTGCATCTTGGCCTGCTCCAGCTGGCTGAGCAGCTTCGTGCGCTCGGCCAGCTTCTGCTGCAGCACCATGGCGTTGCGCTCGACGGCCTGCTTGGCCTGCCCCGCGGCCTGGATCGCCGAGTCGTGCAGGCTCTTGAGGTCCTCCACCGACTGCTCGGCGGTCACCAGCTGCGTGGCGAAGGCGGTCGCGGTGTCCTCGTACTGCCGCGCCTTCTCCTCGTCACCGGCCGCGCGCGCCTGGTCGGCGAGCACCAGCGCCTGACGGGCGGAGGCCTGGAGCTTCTCGACCTCGCCGAGCTGGCGGTTGAGCTTCATCTCCAGCTGGCGCTGGTTGCCGATGACCGCCGCCGCCTGCTGGGAGAGGGCCTGGTGCTGGCGCTGAGCCTCCTCGATGGCCTGCTGAATCTGCACCTTCGGGTCGGCGTGCTCGTCGATCTTCGACGAGAACGCCGCCATCAGGTACTTCCAGAACTTCACGAACGGATTGGCCATCTCCTCCGCCTGCCTTCTTCGTGCGACCCTGCCGCGGCCCAGCCCCGTGACTACGCCCCATGACCAGGCGTTCACCCGGTGCTGACATCCATCGTGTCAGGTGCTCGTCCCGGCTTCCACCGGCCCCCACGGATATCAGGGTCGAGCCCGACACGATTCAGGGATCAACCCCCGGACACCCATTCTCACCCTAGGGGCGAGCGCGAAGGGGCGGTTCGGGGGTTTCCCACCTGTGATCTGATCAGGCCGCTACGACAACACCACGGGGAGCGGAGTTGGTGATCTTCGTGGTGAGCTGGGTGCGCAACATCGGCTGGAGCCGGAGGTCGGAGAGGTCGTTGCCGATGATCGCGGGCACCAGCGAGCCCGCGTCGACGACACCGCGCTCCGCACGCGCCTCGGCCGGGACCTTCGGCTGCGGCTTGCCCTGCGACGGCGCCGGGATCCGCATCGGCTCGCCCGCGCGGATGTCCGCGGCGACCTCGCCGAGCAGCTCCGACAGCGGCAGCTCCAGCGCTCCGCAGATGGCGGCCAGCAGCTCGCTGGAGGCCTCCTTGCGGCCGCGTTCGACCTCGGAGAGGTACCCCAGGCTCACCCGGGCGGTACGCGAAACCTCTCGAAGAGTACGGCGTTGGTCGGTGCGGGCACGGCGCAGCCGGTCCCCCAGCGCCTCCCTCAGCAGCACGGTCATCGCGTGCCTCCCTTCACTGCGCGAGCCTCAAGGCCGTGGCGAACACGGTACCCAGCGTCTCTGACACCGGAAGTGCGTAATGGTGCTCGTCCGCCAAGGGCGAACGTTATCCATTCCCCTGATGTTCCGAACGGAGTTACCCCGATCAGGTCATGACATGGCGCGCGAGCACTGACAGTGCGGCATCACGGGACGCCGCACGCACCGCGTGCCTGTCTCCTCCACAACGCAGGGTGATGACGCTTGGTTCCCGGTCCGCGTGCGCGAGGCCGATGTGCACGGTGCCCGGCGCGACGCCGTCCTGCGGGTCCGGCCCGGCCACCCCGGTCAGACCGAGCCCCCACGTCGCGCCGCAGCGCAGCCGCGCGCCCTCCGCGAGCTGGGCCGCCACCTCCGGGTGCACTGCGCCGTGCTGGGCGAGCAGGTCCGCGTCCACGCCGGCGAGCGAGGCCTTCAGATCGGTGGCGTAGACGATCAGTCCGCCGCGCACCACGGCGCTGGAACCGGGGACATCGGTCAGCGCGGCGCAGACCAGACCGGCGGTCAGCGACTCCGCGGTGGCGACCGTCTCCCCTCGCCCGCGCAGTGCCGCAACAAGATCAGTGCTGATGCTCGAACCCGCGAGCGGTTCTTCAGCGAAGATGCTCGAACCGGCAAGCGGTTCTTCAGTGCTGATGCTCGAACCCGCGAGCGGTTCTTCAGTGGGACTCACGCTCACGGGCACCAGCCCTCAGTCGAAGCGCCTGGACGATGTAGTCGAAACCGGTGACGACGGTGACCACCACGGCGGCACCCATCATGGTCCACAGCAGCGGGTCGAAGCCGCTGGGCAGCATCGGCAGGTAGAGCCCGATCGCCAGGATCTGCAGCAGCGTCTTGACCTTGCCGCCGCGGCTGGCCGGGATCACACCGATCCTGATCACCCAGAACCGCAGCAGCGTGATGCCCAGCTCCCTGGCCAGGATCGCGATGGTCACCCACCACGGCAGGTCGCCGAGCACGCTCAGGCCGATGAGCGCGGCCCCGGTCAGCGCCTTGTCCGCGATCGGGTCGGCGATCTTGCCGAAGTCGGTGACCAGGCCGTAGCGGCGGGCGACGCTGCCGTCGATGCGGTCGGTGATGGAGGCGAGCGCGAACACCCCGAAGCTCACCCAGCGCCAGTACTGGTCGTGGCCGTCGCCGACGAACAGGGTGACCATGAAGACCGGCACCAGCGCCAGCCGCAGCATGGTCAGCAGGTTGGCGATGTTCAGCAGCGGCACGGGTGTGGCCGCGGTGGGCTCACCCCCGGCGCTCACGCCGAGATCCCCTGCACGATCTCCAGGGGCTCGACGACGAGGTCAACGCCTTCGGCAGCGATCACCTTGGCGCGCACCAGCATTCCGATTTCCAAGTCCTCGACGGCCAACTCGTCGGAATCGGCGAACACGCACTCGCCGTCGACCTCCGGAGCCTGGTGCTCGGCGCGGCCGGTGCAGTCGGAGTCCTCGTCGGCGAGCTGCTCGACGAGCACCAGCACCTCCTCACCGACGCGCTCCTCGGCGCGCTGCGTGGTCAGCTGCTCGGCCAGCGCGGAGATCCGGGCGACGCGCTCGTTGACGACGTCCTCGGAGAGCTTGCCGTCCAGCTCCAGCGCCTCGGTGCCGTCCTCGTCGGAGTAGCCGAACACGCCGATGGCGTCCAGCCGCGCTCCGGTCAGGAAGCGCTCCAGCTCCGCGAGGTCCTCCTCGGTCTCGCCGGGGAAGCCGACGATGACGTTGGTGCGCGCGCCCGCGGTCGGCGCCTGCTCGCGGATCTGCTCCAGCAGCGCCAGGAACGAGTCGGTGGAGCCGAAGCGGCGCATCCTGCGGAGCACGCGCTCGCTGGAGTGCTGGAAGGAGAGGTCGAAGTACGCGGCGACGCCCGGAGTGCTCGCGATCGCCGTGACGAGGCCGGGCCGGGTCTCGGCGGGCTGGAGGTAGGAGACGCGCACGCGGTCGATGCCGGGCACGGCGGCCAGGCGCGGCAGCAGCTTCTCCAGCGCGCGCAGGTCGCCGAGGTCCTTGCCGTAGGAGGTGGAGTTCTCGCTGACCAGGAACACCTCGCGGACGCCCTGCGAGGCCAGCCAGGTGGTCTCGGCGACCAGCTCGTCGGCGGTGCGCGAGACGAAGGAGCCGCGGAAGGACGGGATGGCGCAGAAGGAACAGCGCCGGTCACAGCCGGAGGCGATCTTCAGCGGGGCGACCGGGGAGTCGTCGAGGCGCTTGCGGTTGGCGCTGACGACGCCGGGCACCCAGCCGTGGCCGGGGACGGACACGTCGGAGGTGGCCTTGGGGCGCTCCACCGGGGAGATCGGCAGCAGGGTGCGGCGGTCGACCGGGACGTGCGAGGTGAGCTCGCGGCCCGCCACCACGTCGTCCAGCCGCTCGGCCAGGTTCGGGTAGTGGTCGAAGCCGAGCACCGCGTCGGCCTCGGTGAGGTTGTCGGCCAGCTCCTTGCCGTAGCGCTCGGCGAGGCACCCGACGGCGACGACCTTCGCGCCGGTGTCGGAGGCCGCCAGCAGCGTGTCGACGGAGTCCTTCTTCGCCGACTCGACGAAGCCGCAGGTGTTGACCACCACCACGTCGGCTTCGGCGTCCGGGTCGACCAGCTCCCAGCCGCCCGCGCCCAGCCGTCCGGCCAGCTCCTCGGAGTCGACCTCGTTGCGGGCGCAGCCGAGGGTCAGCAGGGCGACACGGCGGGAAGAGGGGGGCGCAGACACGCGGGTCAGGGTAACCGCCCCCACCGACTCCCTCCGACCACACCACTCCCCCGCGCGCGTTGTCCGGGCGAATGTGGATCGACGGCAGGCGTAGGCTGCTCGCGTGTCGATCGATCCGGAGCTCTCCGGGGTCACCGTCCGCCGAGCCAGGACGAGTGACGTTCCCGCGATCAAGGCGCTCGCGGACAAGTACGAGGGCGTGCTGCTGGACAAGGATCTCGTCACCCTCTACGAGGACGTGCAGGAGTTCTGGGTCGCCACCGACGCGAGCGGTTTCCTCGGCTGCGGCGCGCTGCACGTGCTGTGGGAGGACCTGGCGGAGATCCGCACCATCGCGGTGGACCCGGCGGCCAAGGGCAAGCGCATCGGCCACCGGATCGTGAGCAAGCTGCTCGACGTCGCCGAGGAGCTGGGGCTGAGCCGGATCTTCGTGCTGACCTTCGAGACGGGCTTCTTCGGCTCGCACGGCTTCGTGGAGATCGACGGCACCCCGGTCACCCCGGAGGTCTACGAGGAGATCCGCCGCTCCCCCGACGTCGGTGTCGCGGAGTTCCTCGACCTGCCCTACGTCAAGCCGAACACGCTCGGCAACTCGCGGATGCTGCTGATGCTGGCCGACCGCGTGCGCGATCGTTAGGAAGCGTTCCCCATTCGGGGCTGTTCTCCCAGCTCATCCATGCCGTAACAACATGGGTGTGCGCATCTGTGCGCTTCAGCACGGAGGGAGATCACGATGAGGGCTTCACGAGGCTTACGGCGACTGGCGCCCGGGGTGAGGGCCGGTGCCACCGCGGTCATCGCCCTGGCGCTGACCCTCGTCATGGGCGCGGGCACCGCGCAGGCGATCGACGTCCGCGCGGTCACCGACGACTACATGTTCTCCAAGTCCCTCGCCGAGTTCGGCCAGATCCGCCTGGAGCGCCCGTACGACGGCGAGCTGGACTGGTCGACCGACGGCTGCACCCTGGCTCCGGACCGGCCGTTCGGCTTCCAGGTGCTGCCCGCGTGCCACCGGCACGACTTCGGCTACGGCAACTACCAGTGGCAGGGGCGCTTCACCTCGGCGAACCGGCTGCGGATCGACAACAAGTTCCGCGACGACATGTACCGGATCTGCGGCGGGAACTGGGGCTGCCGACGAGTGGCCGACATCTACTACTACGCGGTGCGCACTTTCGGCGGCAGTGGCAGCACCGCCGACGCGCTCAACCGGAGTGACGTGAAAGCGGCCGCGAGGGCGGCCGCCACGCGTTAGCCAGGGTCACGTTTTGGCAACCGCACACTGTGAGCACTCGCGGTTGCCAGAACGTCCCGAGCACGCCCTGTACAGCCACAATAGGCCAACAGTGTGATCGACGACTCACCCCAACGGCCCAGCAATCAGGTCCCGCGGCCGAATGGTCGTACAAACGGAGCACCAGCGAACGGCTTACAACTTTCGACCCGTCGAAATTGATCAACTTCCCTTTTGCCGAATCCTGTTCAGGATTTTTTAGAGCGCGCTACCGGTCGGCGGCCCGGCGGGGTAGGAATCCCGGTGTTATCTACCTCACCCTGCGAGGAGAGACCTCATGACCGGTTCCATCCGCTCCGCCGCCCGGGGCACGCTCGTCGCCACGGCGCTGGCCATGGGCGTCACCATGGGCGCGGGCACCGCACAGGCGGTCGACATTCGGGCGATCACCGACCAGTACCTGTTCAGCCACTCGCTGAGCCAGTTCGAGAACACCAGGAACCAGAAGCCCTACGACGGGCAGCTGGACTGGTCCTCCGACGCCTGCTCGTGGTCGCCGGACAAGCCGGTCGGCTTCAACTTCAAGCCCGCGTGCCATCGGCACGACTTCGGCTACCGCAACTACAAGAAGCAGCAGCGGTGGAACTCCGACGCCAAGCTGCGGGTCGACAACAAGTTCAAGAGCGACCTGTACGGCATCTGCGGGTCCAACTGGGCCTGCAAGCGGATCGCGGACCTCTACTACGCCGCCGTCCGCAAGTGGGGCACCTGATCCCCACCGCGCCCCAGAACCGGAAGGCCCACCCGCTCCCTGCTCGGGTGGGCCTTCTTCGTGCCCGTGCGGGCTAGGGCGTGTTTCACAAGTCCGTGTTCGCGATAGCCGGGCCGAGCCCGCCCCTGGCTCTCATCGAACGAGACCTGGGAAACACGCCCTAGTCGTCCTCGATGGGGCCGCCGCCGCGGATGGAGTAGAGGACGGAGTCCAGCTCGTCGGGCTTGACCAGGACCTCGCGCGCCTTCGAGCCCTCCGAGGGGCCGACGACGCCGCGGTTCTCCATCAGGTCCATCAGCCTGCCGGCCTTGGCGAAGCCGACGCGCAGCTTCCGCTGGAGCATCGACGTGGAGCCGAACTGGCTGGTCACGACCAGTTCGACGGCCTGGATCAGCACGTCGAGGTCGTCGCCGATGTCCGGGTCGATCTCCTTCTTCTCGCCCGCCTTGGCCGAGGTGACGCCGTCGGTGTACTCCGGCTCCGCCTGCTCCTTGGTGAAGGCGACCACCGAGTTGATCTCGTCGTCGCCGATGTAGGCGCCCTGCACGCGCACCGGGCGGGAGGCACCCATCGGCAGGTAGAGCGCGTCGCCCATGCCGATCAGCTTCTCGGCGCCCGGCTGGTCGAGGATGACCCGCGAGTCGGTCAGCGAGGACGTGGCGAAGGCCAGCCGCGACGGCACGTTGGTCTTGATCAGGCCGGTTACCACGTCCACCGAGGGCCGCTGGGTGGCCAGCACCAGGTGGATGCCTGCCGCGCGCGCCTTCTGGGTGATCCGGACGATCGCGTCCTCGACGTCGCGGGGCGCGGTCATCATCAGGTCGGCCAGCTCGTCGACGATCGCCAGGATGTAGGGGTACGGGCGGTACTCCCGTTCCGAGCCCGGCGGCGCGGTGATCTCGCCGGACTTCACCTTGCGGTTGTAGTCGTCGATGTGCCGGACCCGGTTGACCTGCATGTCCTGGTAGCGCTGCTCCATCTCCTCGACCAGCCAGGCCAGCGCGGCGGCGGCCTTCTTCGGCTGGGTGATGATGGGCGTGATCAGGTGCGGGATGCCCTCGTAGGGCGTCAGCTCCACCATCTTCGGGTCGATCAGGATCATCCTGACCTCCTCCGGGGTGGCCCTGGACAGCAGCGAGACCAGCATCGAGTTGACGAAGCTGGACTTGCCGGAGCCGGTGGAGCCCGCGACCAGCAGGTGCGGCATCTTGGCCAGGTTCGCGGTGACCATGTGGCCCTCGATGTCCTTGCCGAGACCGATCACCAGCGGGTGGTGGTCCTTGGCCGCGGTCCCGGACTTGAGCACGTCGCCGAGCCGGACCATCTCGCGGTCGCTGTTGGGCACCTCGATGCCCACGGCGGACTTGCCGGGGATCGGGGCCAGCAGCCGCACGTTGTCGGTGGCCACCGCGTAGGCGATGTTCTTGGTCAGCGCGGTGATCTTCTCGACCTTCACGCCGGGGCCGAGCTCGACCTCGTAGCGGGTCACGGTCGGGCCCCTGGTGAAGCCGGTGACCTGGGCGTCGATGGAGAACTGGTCGAGCACGCCGGTGATCGCCTCGATCATGGCGTCGTTGGCGCGGCTGCGGGCCTTCGGCGCGTCGCCCGTGGTCAGCAGAGTCATCGGCGGCAGCTTGTAATCGCCCTCGACGGGGCGCATCGCCATCTTCGCCGGTGCCTTGTCGACGACCTGCGGGGTCTCCTTGACCGGGCGCGCGGGCTTGGCGGGCTCGCGCGGCACGTCGTCCAGGCTGAGCTGGTCGTCCTCGTCGGGGGCCGTGGCCTGGCGACGGCGGGAGGGCTTGCGCAGCCGCACCGAGGCCGGGTCCACGTCGTCGAAGAGGTCGTCGGCGTCGACCTCCTCGGAGCCGTCGTCGTAGGGCTCGCCCTGGGTGAGCGCGCGCAGTCGTCCGGGCAGCTCGCGGATCGGGGTGCCGGAGATCAGCAGGCCGCCGCGGATCACCAGGAGCAGCAGCAGCGGGACGGTGACCCAGGTGGTCAGCCCCTGCGAGAGCGGATCGCCGATCGCGTAGCCGAGCGCGCCGCCGCCGGTCATCCAGCCGTCGGAGCTCTGCGGGCGCGCGGTGAAGATGTGCAGCAGCCCGAGCACGGCCAGCGTGACCAGGATCGAGCCGAGAACGGTGCGGAGCCGGGCCTCCGGGGTGCTCTCGCGGACCATCACGGTGATGCCGATGCCGAGCAGCAGCAGCGGGAGCACCACGGCGCCCGCGCCGATCACGCTGCGCACGGCCCAGTTCACGCCCTCGCCGACCGGACCGCCCGCCTGCCACCAGACCCCGGCGGCGGAGATCACCGCGACCGCGATGAGCAGCAGGCCGACGGTGTCGCGGTGGTGGGCGGAGTCGATCTCCTTGGTGCGCGCGACGGTTCGGGCCAGCCCGCCGACGCCCTTGGCCACCAGGCCCCAGCCCGCGCGCAGTCCCCTGCCGATCGGGTTGCCGCCCGACCTCCGAGGAGCCTGCGCGCGCTTGGCGGGCGCGCGTGGCTTGGGACGTGAACGAGCCGCGGGGGCCTTCGGCTTCGGCTTCGCCGGTGAGCTGCCAGAACTCGCACGTGGCTTGCCGCCGCCCCGGGAGCCCGAGGTCCCTCTCTTCGCCGGAGTCGCGCGGTTTGCCATGCCCGACACGGTAGTGGGCCCTCGCTCGTGCCCGAAGCCGTCACGCCGTAACGCACCCGACAAATTCGGACTTGGTCGCACACGGGCCCGCGCGAACGTGCCATGCTGCCCTCGCCATGAGTTCTCTGCCTTCCATCCCAGACGAGCCGTCCGACAGGCCGGGACCGCTGCGGCGCCCGCCCCTGCTCTGGCGGATTCTTCTGCGCGCCAACAGGGTCTTCGTCGCGGTCACCGGCAAGCTCGTCGTCACCGGCGAGGTGCCCGAGGAGCTGCGCGGTCAACCGGTGCTCGTCGCCTCCAACCACATCGGGGTCTTCGACGGCTTCGTGCTGGTCGCGGCGTGCCACAAGCGGGGCGTCATCCCCTACCTGATGTCCACCGGCGGGCTCTTCGACGCGCCCGTGGTCGGCTGGGCGTGGCGCACCTGCCGCCACGTGCGGGTCGACCGCGGCGAGAAGACGGTCACCCAGGCCATGGACAACGCCATCGACGCGCTCAACAGGGGCAAGACGCTGGTCATCTACCCCGAGGGCCAGATCTCGCTGGACGCGGGCCTGTGGCCGGAGCGCGGCAAGAGCGGCGCCGCCCGGATCGCCCTCGGCGCGAAGACCCCGGTGCTGCCGGTCAGCCAGTGGGGCGCGCACGAGGCGGTCGTCTGGGGCTCCAAGAACGTCGAGGGCTGGAGCGACTTCAAGCCGCTGATGACCTCGTGGTTCAAGTCGGTCTTCAAGCGCCCGAAGTTCCGGGTGCACTTCGGCCCGCAGGTGCCGCTGGAGGACCTGTCGCCGACCACGCCGGGCGACGCCGTCCGCGCGCGCGACCGGATCATGCGCTCCATCGCCACCGGCCTGGTCCCGCTGCGCGAGGACGAGCTGGGCGAGCCGCGCTTCAAGGACAAGACGCGCCCCATCAAGGGCCAGAGCCCCTGGACCCCCGACAAGCTCTGAGAGCCAAGCGGCACAAGGCCTTCCACCCCACCGTCCACATCGGACGGTGGGGTTTTTCACGCGGGGTGCTCTCGCGATGTGAAACGCCAGTGAAAAAGTGAAGGCACCACGGGTCTTGCTTGCGGGAGCACGGAGAACGACAGTTGTGCCATCGCATTCGAGGCTTCAGTGGAATGCGGCCAGGCCGCAGCGAGAAAGTCAGCGATTCCCTGCTCTTCGCTGATTCCTCCCTGCTTCGCTGCGGCCTGCCAGAAAAAGGAGCCCTGCTTTGTCACGCTCAACGAAGGCTTTTGTGACGGTTCTGGCGGCCGGATTCCTCGGCTTCTCCGGCACCGCGGTGGCGATCGCCTCGCCGACCAACTCCTACGACCCGGCGATGCTGGACGCGCTTTCCAGCAGCCAGGGGATCAGCCCGGCGGCGGCCGCGGCGCGGCTGGACAGCGAGGGCGTCCAGCAGCAGCGGCTCACCGAGCTGAGCGGCTCCGGTGCGGCGGTGGACGGCGCGTTCTTCGTGAACGGCCAGCTCATCGTGAACACCGCGGACAAGGCCAGCACGGCCAAGGCGAAGGCCAAGGGCCTCGCGGTCCGCACCGGAGCCCGTGGCGCCGCGGCGCTGGAGCGCGTCTCCGCCGACCTGGACCGCGCGGCGAGCACGCACCGCCCGGACGGCGTGAACTCGTGGGCCGTCGACCTGGCCTCGGACACGGTCGTGGTGTCCGTGCACGAGGGCCGCCGCTCCGCCTCCACGGAGAAGTTCCTGGCAGCGGCCGCCAAGCACGGCAACGCGGTCAAGGTCGAGACGACCGGCGAGCGGCTCGCCCCGACCGCGGACGTCTACCCCGGCAGCAAGATGACCTTCAGCGCCTCCGGCGGCGGGTGGTGCTCGGTCGGCTTCGGCGCCACGAACTCCTCCGGCCAGCGCTTCCTGGTCACCGCCGGGCACTGCGTCGAGGGCCTGCCCGACCTCTACCTGGGCAGCACGCACTTCGGCAAGGCCACGAACACGCGCTTCGGCATCGGCAAGGACAGCGTGGACATGGGCATCGCCCGCATCGACGCCGAGGACCGGATCATGACCTCGGTCGGCACGTGGGGCGCGGCCGGGACCGTGGCGGTGCGCGGCGCGAACCGGGCCGCCGTGGGCTCCACGATCTGCAAGTCCGGCGCCACCACCGGCTGGACCTGCGGAAACATCAAGTCCTACAACGTCACGGTCACCTACACCGACCCCAACGGCGGCCCGCAGACGGTCGTGCGCGGGCTCGGCAGCTCCTCGGTCTGCACCGCGGGCGGTGACTCCGGCGGCGCCTACATCTCCGGCAACCAGGCGCAGGGCATGACCTCGGGCGGTCCGATCGGCCAGACCTGCACCTTCAACGGCGGCACCATCGCCGGGAAGTCCTCGTACTTCCAGCCGCTCAGCGACGCGTTGAGCTACTACGGATTGTCCGTGCAGACGGCGAGCTAGGTCGTTTCTCACGAGTCTCGTTCGATGAGAGTCGGGATCGAGGTCGTTCCTGGCAAGACGGCGGGAAGTCCGCGTACCGGTGTTGTACGTGGGCTTTCCGGCGGCGCGGCCAGGGGCGGGCTCGGCCCGGCTATCGCGAACACGGACTCGTGAGAAACGACCTCAAGCCCGGCTGCTCGTACTGAACGGCCCGCGTGTCCTTTATCGGGACGCGCGGGTCGTTACCATTCCCAGCTGATTCCGTGCACTCCGGGAACGCATTCGCTGTGCAGCGAGTGCACCATTCCGGAGCGGCCGAGCAACAACTCGTTGCGCATGTGATCGGGGGTTTGCGCGTTGTGCCTGCTGAACTCGAAGACCCGGCGCGGAACGGCCGTGGGGTCGAAGTGCACCTGGAGCAGGTACTCGCGAACCGGGTAGCGGGCGCGGCGGTCGGAGGAGAGCGCGACGGCCCCGCCCTCGGGGAAGACGATCTCGTACTCCACGACGGTGGTCTCACCTCGGTCCAGCATGCGGTCGAAGAGGATCTCGAAGACCAGGAAGCCGGAGTCGTCGTCGGACCACACCCGGCCCAGCTCGCCGTACTGCACGGTGATCACCGAGGGGATCTGCTGGTCGGGGTCGTCGCCCCGGAAGATCGCCACCACGCGGTCGACGCCGTCGCGCTCGGCGCGCAGCACCTGGCTGGTGACCACGCGGCGCTCGGTCCGATCGGCGCCGATCCAGTACTGGTCCCTGATGGTCAGCCCGGTGACGTGCTCGTTCAGCCTGCCGCTCGCCGCCTCTTCGAGCACGCTCTCCAGCGCCCAGTGGTCGGGCCACAACCGGTCGAAGGTCAGCGGGCGCGGGGCACCCGCCTGCCAGCGGCCGCGCGGGCGGCGCGGGCCGAGCAGGTTGAGCAGCGAGTTCGGCGGCAGTCGCAGCACCTCTTCGAGCAGCTCGACCGCCTTCAGCGACTCGATCCGCTCGGGGCGGCTGCGCCCGCGCTGCCAGTAGCTCAGCGTGGCGAGGCTGACCCGGACGCCGCGGGTCAGCAGGCGGGACTGCACGCGTTCCAGTGCGAGCCCGCTGCGGCGGATCGCCACGCGCAGCGCCTCGGAGAACGGGCCCGTGCGCAGGGCGGCCAGGAGTTCGGGGTCGTCGATCTCAGCGATGGAGCGCGTGTCCGCACGCCCGACGACCGGGGTGACCGCGTCGAGGGTCATGGCTCCTCCCACCTCGGCCACGCCTGCGCGGCCGTCCTAGGTGGGGAACTAGTTAACCTTGCCAACAGGCCGGAAACCAGTCCCGAACGAGCGGCAAACGTTCTTCACCACGTCCGTGACCAGCTGTGATGCGTTGAGCACTCCGGGCCAACTGTGAAAATCACTGAAAGAGAGCCCGGCGTTCGGGGGTGGCGCGTCCGCCATCCGCGCGGGTACCCGGTGGATCGGTACCCGCACGGACGGCTCTGACGGACTAGACCTCGATGACCGTCGGGACGATCATCGGGCGGCGGCGGTAGGTGTCGGCGACCCAGCGGCCGACGACCCGGCGCACGGCCTGGGCGATGCGGTGCGAGTCGGTGATGTTCTCCGCCTCGGTGCGCGAGAGCTCCATCTCCACCAGCGGAACGACCTGGTCCAGCGCCTTCGGATCGTCGGAGAACCCGCGCCCGGAGATCGTCGGGGGCGCCACCGCGCGCCCGGTCGCGGCCTCGATGGCGATGGTGATCGAGATGAAACCGCCCTCGCCGAGCACGAGGCGGTCGGACAGCGTGGACTCGCCGACGTCGCCGACGGAGAGCCCGTCGACGTAGACGTACCCGACCTCGACGCGGCCGGTGATGCTGGCTTGGCCGTCGACGAGGTCCACGACCACGCCGTCCTCGGCGATCACCACGCGCTCCGGGGCGACGCCGGTGAGGATGGCCAGCTCGGCGTTGGCGCGCAGGTGCCGCCACTCGCCGTGCACCGGCATCACGTTGCTCGGGCGCACCGCGTTGTAGAGGTAGAGCAGCTCGCCGGCTGAGGCGTGCCCGGAGACGTGCACCTTCGCGTTGCCCTGGTGCACCACGTTCGCGCCCAGCCGGACCAGGCCGTTGACCACGCCGAAGACCGCGTTCTCGTTGCCGGGGATGAGCGAGCTGGCCAGCACGACGGTGTCCCCGGCGCGGATGCTGATCTGCCGGTGCTCGCCGCGCGCCATCCTGGACAGCGCCGACAGCGGCTCGCCCTGGGACCCGGTGGAGACGAACATGACCTTGTCCTCGGGCATGGTCATGGCCTCGTTGAGGTCCACCAACAGCCCGGCAGGCACCTTGAGCAGGCCCAGCTCGGCGGCGATGCCCATGTTGCGGACCATCGAGCGCCCGACGAAGGCGACCCGGCGGCCGTGGTTGCCCGCCACGTCGAGCACCTGCTGAACGCGGTGCACGTGGCTGGCGAAGCACGCGACGATCACCCGCTGGGTGGCCTTGCGGATCACGTTGTCCAGCACCGGGCCGATCTCGCGCTCCGGCGTGACGAAGCCGGGCACCTCGGCGTTGGTGGAGTCGACCAGGAACAGGTCGACGCCCTCGTCGCCCAGCCGCGCGAAGCCCGCGAGGTCGGTCAGCCGCCCGTCCAGCGGCAGCTGGTCGAGCTTGATGTCACCGGTGTGCAGAACGACCCCGGCCGAGGTCTTGATCGCCACCGCCACCGCGTCCGGGATGGAGTGGTTGACGGCGAAGAACTCGCAGTCGAACTGGCCGATCGCGTGGTGCTCGCCCTCCTTGACCTCGACCAGGCGCGGGGTCTGCCGGTGCTCCTTGCACTTGGCGGCGAGCAGCGCCAGCGTCAGGCGGGAGCCGTAGACCGGCAGGTCGGGGCGCAGCTTGAGCAGGAAGGGCACCGCGCCGATGTGGTCCTCGTGGCCGTGGGTGAGCACCAGGCCGACGATGTCGTGCAGGCGCTGCTCCAGGGCGCGGAAGTCCGGCAGGATCAGGTCGACGCCGGGCTGCATGTCCTCGGGGAACAGCACTCCGCAGTCGACGATCATCATCTCGCCCGCGTGCTCGAAGACGGTCATGTTCCTGCCGACCTCACCGATGCCGCCGAGCGCGACGACGCGCAGGCCGCCCTCGGGCAGCTTCGGCGGCGGGATGAGCGCCGTGGAGCGGTGGGTCTGTACGCGACTGGCCGTCGTCGGCGAGGTCACTGAGCGACCGCCTCCTCAACGAGGTCGAGGCCGGCGGAGCGCAGGGTCGCGGCGAGCGCGTCGCGCTCGGCGGGAGTGGCCGAGGGGATGGGCAGTCTGGGTTCCCCGACGGGGAGGCCGCGCAGGCGCAGCGCTGTCTTGCTGAAGATCACACCGCCCAGTCTGCCGAACGCCGCGCAAACCGGCAGCAGGTCCCGGTGGATCTCGCGCGCGGCGACGACGTCACCGCGCTCGTGCGCGTCCAGCATCTCGCGCAGGCGACCCCCGGCGACGTGCCCGATCACGCTGACGACACCGACCGCGCCGACCGAGAACCACGGCAGGTTGATCATGTCGTCGCCGGAGTAGAAGGCCAGGTCGGTGCGGCTCAGCACCTGCGAGCTGGCGAAGAGGTCGCTCTTGGCGTCCTTCACCGCGACGACGTTCGGGTGCTCCGCGAGCGCGCAGAGCGTGTCCACTTCGATCGGTACCGCCGTTCTGCCCGGGATGTCGTAGAGCATCACCGGCAGCGATGTCGCGTCGGCCACCGCCGAGAAGTGCGCGAGCAGCCCGGTCTGCGCCGGCCGCGAGTAGTAGGGCGAGACCACCAGCAGCCCGTGCGCGCCCGCCTTCTCCATGGCGATGGCCTGCTGCACGCTATGCGCGGTGTCGTTGGTGCCCGCTCCCGCGACCACGGCCGCCCTGCCGCCGACCGCGTCGACCACCGCGCGGACGAGGTCCGCCTTCTCGGCGTCGGAGGTCGTCGGGCTCTCCCCGGTGGTGCCGTTGAGCACCAGCCCGTCGTTGCCCGACTCGATGAGGTGTGCGGCGAGCTTCTGCGCCGCGTCCAGGTCCAGTTTCCCGGTCTCGGTGAACGGGGTGACCATGGCGGTGAGCACGCGGCCGAACGGGCGGCCTGGGGCGGCGGTGGGGCATCCGGTCATGGCATGACGCTACCGCGCGGGCAGGCGTGCTCCACGCGGCGCCGCCCCTGGTGAACGCACTGTCGCGGGGACCGCGCAATGCCTTCCGCCAAACACCGCCGAGCCCCGGTTTTCCTCCGCCCGCGCGCGCCAGAACACACCAACTTTTCGCGTGAGTTCGCTCTCCACGGGTTGGGGTGTCTTCAAGACCCCCGAACCCCCCTGTTGATCATCGCTAACCGCCGCACACCCCGCGGCCTTGCCGGGTGCGCTGTCGTTGAAGACCGGCGGACCCGAGGGCTTGCCGAAGTCGGGCTCTCGGGCTAGATGCCTCGACTGAGGCCGTTGACCACGGCGATGGCGCGCTGCTCGCCCTCGAACTCCAGGCGCACCTCGGCCCGGCCGAAGGCGTGCAGCAGCAGCTCGGCCGGTTCTCCGATCAGCGCGACCGTGTTCGGCCCGCGCTTGGCGGTGACCGCCGCGCCGTCCGGGCGCCGCAGCTCGATGCCCACCGGACTGCGCCGGTAGTTCAGCCGCGCCACCCGCGACACCTGCCGCCACACCGCCTCGTCGCGCTTCGCGTCGGCCGGGCGGGGCTCCCATCCCGGAGCGCCTCGGCGAACGTCCTCGTGGTGCACGAAGAACTCCGCGCCGTTGGCCGATTCGTCCACGCCTGGCAAGGAGAACGGCGACAGCGTCGGAGGGCCGGTGCGCACCAGCTCGACCAGCTCGCGCCAGGGCTTCGCGGCGTAGCTCTTCTGCACGCGCTCGGTGTAGCCCGCCAGCGCGGAGACGAGGATTCCGGCGGCGGCGTCGGGCCTGCGCTCCCTGATCACGAGGTGCGCGGCGAGGTCTCGGGTCAGCCAGTCCCCGCACAGCGTCGGCGCGTCGGGTCCGACCTCCTCGAACAGCTCGGACAGTGCACTTCGCTCATCCCGCGCCAGGCCCATGGGCCCAGCCTAGGCGTGCACTCGGTGGCCCGCGTTCTCCAGTGCGGCAACGGCTCGCGCCAGGTGTTCCTCGCGGACCATCAGGTGGTCGGTGTCATAGGTGGACAACGCGAACAGCGGCACGCCCGCCTCGGCGAGCGGGGTGGACAGCGCGGCCATGATCCCGGTCAGCGCGAAGTCGAACGGGCCGCGCGCGGTCAGCACGCGCCACCCGCCCTCGGCCTCGTCGGCGGTCGGCGCGACAGCCGTCGGGCACACCACCGACAGCTCGTCGCGCGTTCTGGTGATCGACACAAACCCTTGCGCCGCAAGGACTTCTACTGGCGCACGGGCATCGGCGGCGAGGCGGAGCACGCTGTGGGCACCTGGCAGCAGGTCCAGCTCAACCGTGCTCACGCCCGCCCCCTTCTCAGCTCAGCCCTCGGCGACCAACGGGCTGGAGGCGACCTCCGTGCCGTCGGGCAGCGAGGAGATCTCGAAGTCGCTGAACACGTTCTCCGCCGCCTTCTGCAGGTGGCGCAGGCACTCGATGGCCAGCGCGCGGATCTCCACGTCGGCGTGCTCGGTGGCGCGCATGGCGATGAAGTGGCGCCACGCCCGGTAGTTGCCGGTCACCACGATGCGGGTCTCGGTGGCGTTGGGCAGGATCGCGCGGGCGGCCTGGCGGGCCTGCTTGCGGCGCAGCGTCGCGTTGGTGACGTCGGCGAACTTCTTCTCCAGCCCGGCGAGCAGCTCGTTGTACGCCGCGACGCTGGCCTCGGCGGCCTTGGCGAACATCTCGTGCAGCTCGGGGTCGTTCGCGATCACGTCCGGCTCGACCATCGCGGCGTCGGACTCGGGCACGTAGCGCTGCGAGAGCTGCGAGTAGGAGAAGTGGCGGTGCCGGATCAGCTCGTGGGTGAGCGAGCGGGACATGCCGGTCAGGTAGAAGCTCACCGACCCGTGCTCCAGCACGGAGAGGTGGCCCACCTCCAGGATGTGCCGCAGGTACCCGGCGTTGGTCGCGGTCTTCGGGTTGGGCTTGCGCCAGGACTGGTAGCACGCGCGCCCGGCGAACTCCGCCAGTGCCTGACCGCCGTCCGCGTCGGTGGACCAGGGCACCTCGGCGGGCGGGAAGAACTCCGTCTTGGCGATGAGTTGCACCTTCGGGGACACCGTCTGCGCCATGCCTTGCCCTTTGCTCCCTGCGCCCGCCGGGTTCGGACGCACTCCGCGAGCCACAGTAGAGGGCTCAAGATCGGCGCTCGCCTGCGGGTATAAGACTTCGTGACGCCACGCTCGGTTGACTGACGTCACCGGTGACGCCATAGTGACGTCATGGACCTCACGCCCTACATCGCCGCGCTCCGCGAGGACCTCGCCACCGCGGCGTCGGCCGGGGACGAGCAGACCCAGCGGACCGCCGCGGTGCTGGCCGCGGCCCTGGAGCCCGCCGCCCGCCTGGTGATCATGAACGCGCTGTCCGACCTCGCCGCCCAGGTCACCGCCGCCCAGGAGGACCACGTCGTCGAGGTCCGGCTCCGCGGCCGCGACGTCGAGGTCGTGACCAGCCCGCTCCGCGCCCCGCGCGCGCAGCCCCAGCCGGAGCCGGAACCCGAGGCGGCTCCCGAACCGGAGCCCGAGGAGGCAGCGGCCCCGGCCGAGGAG
Source organism: Allokutzneria multivorans (assembly GCF_039537405.1). Taxonomy (NCBI): domain Bacteria; kingdom Bacillati; phylum Actinomycetota; class Actinomycetes; order Pseudonocardiales; family Pseudonocardiaceae; genus Allokutzneria; species Allokutzneria multivorans. The sequence goes on from NZ_BAABAL010000019.1 coordinate 324,676, forward strand.
GAGCAGCCGAAGGAGGAGACCCCGCTCAAGAACGCCTTCGACGACGCCACCGGCAACATCAGCCGGGTGACGCTGCGCATGGTGGACGAGATCAAGTCCAAGGCCGAGAAGGCCGCCGCCTCGCAGGGCGTGTCGCTGAACAGCTGGATGGGCTACGCCGTGCGCAGCGCGCTGCAGAACCGGGCCAACAACCAGCAGAAGGCGCGGCGGGAGCAGGAGCAGCCCGAGACCGGTGAACGCCTTCGCGGCTGGGTTCGTGGCTGAGGCCAGGGGGAGAGAAGACATGAGCGAGTCCACCAACACCGGCACCAACACCGACAACGGCGTCATCCGCCAGCACGAGTTCGTCACCACCCGGCCCGCCGAGGTCGAGGTGCACGTCAACGCGGGCCGCGTCGAGGTCGAGCTGATCGGCGACCACGGCGCCTCGGTCACCGTGCGCCGCCTGACCGAGGGCGGGGACACCCTGGTGAACGGCCTTTCCGGGCTCTTCAACTGGGTCAACTCGCAGATCGTCGGCGGCGAGCAGGACGCTCCGACCGACGAGGCTGTGAAGCAGACCCGGATCGAGCAGACCGGCAACCGCCTCGTCGTGCGCGGCCCACAGGGCATGCCGTTGCGCGTCGTGCCGCTGGCCGTCCTCGTGCGCGTGCCCAGGGGCTCCCACGTCACCGTCACCACCGGCTCCGCCGCCGTGACCGTGGCCGGTGCGACCGGGGCGGCCGCCGGGCGGATCGACCTGACCACCTCCAGCGGTGACATCACCGTGGACCGCACCGACGGCAGCACCAACGTGCAGACCGGGACCGGCACCGTCCGGCTCGGCCCCGTGCACGGCACGCTGCGCGCGAAGAGCGGCAACGGCGCGCTGGAGATCTCCGCCGTGCACGGCCCCAGCAAGCTCGTCACCACCGGCGGGCACGTGTGGCTCGGCGCCGTGCAGCACGACGTCGAGGTGCGCACCGGCAGCGGGGACCTCACCGTCGCCGACGCCGCGTCCGGCCGCATCCACCTCGCCAGCGGCTCCGGCTCGCTCAGAATCGGTGTGCGCCAAGGCATCGTGGCCGAACTCGACCTGCTCTCCGTCTCCGGCGAGGCACGCAGCGAACTGCCCGTGTTCGCCGAGCGCCAGTCCGGCTGGGACAACCCCGCGCTGCGCATCGAGGGCCGCACCGCCTCCGGCAACGTCCTCGTCACCACCTCCGTCAACTAGCGCCTGTCTGTAGGTCGTCAGGTTCGCCGGTCTTCAAGACACCCCAACCCTCAGGCGACGCCGTGACCGGAATCCGCAGCTCAAGCACTCACAGGACAGGCCTTAGGCGGAGTGCACGGTGACGGGGAAGGTGGCGGGGCCATGGAGGTTGATACGGCCGTTCCACTCCAGCGCTCCGGCGAAGCCGAGGTCGGGGAAGCGCCGCACCAGTCGGCCGATGGCGACCTCGCCCTCCAGGCGGGCGAGCGCGGCGCCGAGGCAGTGGTGCGGCCCGGCGCCGAAGGACACCTGGTGCCGGGCCTCGGGCCGGTCGAGCCGGAGCTGGTCGGCGTCGGAGCCGTAGAAGCGCTCGTCACGGTTGGCGGAGCCCAAGCAGGCGATGACGAAGGAGCCCGCCGGAATCTCCTTGTCCCGCAAGGTGAAGGGCTCGGTCGTGACCCGCCGCGTCTGCTGCACGGGCGAGTCGTAGCGCAGGAACTCCTCCACGGCGTTCGCTTCGAGTTCCGGTCGGTCGCGCAGCGCCGCGAGCTGATCCGGGTTGCGCAGCAACGCGTTCACGCCGTTGGCGATGAGGTTGACCGTGGTCTCGTGACCGGCGACGTAGAGCAGAACCACTTGCGCCACAAGCTCATCGCGGTCCAGCACCTGTCCTTCGTGCTCGGCCTGGACGAGGTCGGTGAGCAGGTCCTCCCCCGGGTTGCCCCGCTTCCACTCGACCAGGTCGGCAGCGATCGCGGTCAGCTCGGCGTCGGCCGCGGCGATCGCGTTGACGGTCTCGTCGTCGGCCACGATCTCCAGCGACCGCACGAGTGTTCCGCTCAGCTCGCGGATGCGGGCGTGGTCGCCCTCAGGGATGCCGAGCATCTCCGAGATCACCGCGAACGGCAGCGGGAACGCCAACTCCTCGACCAGGTCGCAGTCGCCCTTCTCCGCCATGCGGTCCAGCGCGGCGTCCACGAGTTGCTCGATCCGTGGGCGCAGCGCGGCCACCCGGCGACGCGTGAAGACCTTGGTGACCAACGAACGCAGCCGCGTGTGGTCGGGCGGGTCGCGGTCGAGCATGGACAGGTCGAGCGCGCCGCGCCCCTCCTCCGGGACGACCTGGTCCCGGAACTCGCCGGGCGCGAGGTTGCGCACCTCGACCGACAGCCCGGCCCGCAGCAGCGCCGCGACGTCGTCGTGGCGGGAGACGAACCAGAACCCCAGCGGGTGCTGGTGCACCGGGTCCTCGTCGCGCAACACCTTGTACTGCGCGTACGGATCGTTGAAGTACCCCGGAGCGAAGGGGTTGTACAGCAGCTCGTCGGGCATGGTCATCGGGCTCTCCTCCACGGGCGACCGCGACATACACAGCGTCGGTGACATACGCACTGTATGTCGTAGGCTGTGCGCATGTCGACCACCAGGAGCCGGCGCGAGCAGTACGCCCAGGCCACCAGGGCCGCGGTGCTGGCGGCGGCCGGCAGGAGGTTCGCCGAACGGGGCTTCGCGGGGACCGCGCTGGAGGACGTGGCCGCCGACGTGCACGCCACCCGGGGCGCGATCTACCACCACTTCGCCAACAAGACCGCGTTGTTCGCCGCCGCCTTCGAGGAGCTGGACTCCGAGGCCACGCGGGCCTCAGCGGCCGCGGCGCGGCGGGCGCCGACCCCGTGGGAGGCCGCGCTCGCCGCACTGGAGGTCTTCCTGGAGCACTGCTGCGACCCGGTGTTCGGCAGGGTGGTGTGGCTGGAGGCGCCCATCGCGCTCGGCTCGGCGTACTGGCAGGCGGCCGAGCAGGACGCCTCCTACCGGCTGGTCGAGCAGCTCGTCACGGCGATGATCGACAGCGGCGACATCGAGCCGCAGCCCGTGCGCACCACCACCCGCCTCCTCTTCAGCATGCTCGGCGCCGCCGGGATCGCGCTGGCCCAGGCCGCACCGGAGGACAAGCCCCTGGTGAAGGCCGAGTACACCGCCGTCTTCACCAGGATGGTCGCCGGACTCCGCCCAGCGCCCACGTAAAACGTCCACAGTGGACGGTCAGATGACCTTGCGGAGGTGCTTGGCGAGGTCACCGCGCGCGCCGATCCAGACGCCGGACAGGCCGAGCCACTCCGCCATCTCGCGCAGTTGGTCGGCCAGCTCGACGGCGACGCGCGTGCGGTCCGCGTCGGGTTCGGCGAAGGCGCCCTGCACGCGCAGCACGCCGTCGGCGCGGTCGGCCTTGAGGTCGACGCGCGCGACGAGTTCCTCGTTGAGCAGGAACGGGAACACGTAGTAGCCGAACTTCCGCAGCTCGGCGGGAACGTAGATCTCGATGCGGTAGTGGAAACCGAAGAGCCGCTCGGTGCGCGCCCGCTCCCAGATCAGCGGGTCGAACGGGCACAGCAGCGCGCGTGCGCGGACGCTGCGGGGCATCTTGGCGTCGACGTGGCGGTACGCGAGGTTGCGCCAGCCCTCGACCTGGACGGGCTCCAGCACGCCGTCCTCGACGAGTTCGGCGATGGCCTGGCGGCACGGTTGCACGCCGAGCCGGTAGTAGTCGCGCAGGTCGGTCTCGGTGGCGACGCCGTGCGAGATCGCGGAACGCTCGACCAGCCGGCGCGCGGCCTCGTCGAGGCTGGGCTCCGGCAGCGAGTGGATCTCTTGCGGCACAACGCGTTCGGTCAGGTCGTAGAGCCGTTCGAAGCCGCGTCGCGCCCCGGTGGTCAGCTCGCCGACGGCGAACAGGTACTCGCACGCGATCTTGGTGTTGCTGCGGTTCCACCACCCGCCCTTGCCGAGCTTGCCGGGCCCGCCCAGTTCGCGCTCCAGGGTGCCCGCGCCGACCGGGCCCAGCTCCTTGACTGCGGCGAGCACGTCGGAGATCAGCTGGGGTTCGCTGTGCGCGGCCTTCCAGTGCTTGCCCTTCAACGACTCGTACCGCCGCATCCGCCACCGCAGCAACGGCCAGTCAGCCACCGGCAGCAGGCTGGCCTCGTGCGCCCAGTACTCCACGAGCAGCCGGGGCCTGCGCGCGGAATGCGACCAGGCGGCGTCGTCCACCAGCTCCAACGGGTAGGAGCCCAGGCGCGCGAAGACCGGTGCGTAGTGGGCACGCACGGCCACGTTCACCGAGTCCAGCTGGAGCAGGCCGGTGCGGTCGAGCACGCGCTGGAGGTGCCGTCGGGTCGGCGGTCCTGCCGGGCGGGCGTCGGCGAAGCCCTGCGCGGCCAACGCCGCCCTGCGGGTGGCCGCCAGCGAGAGAGTCTGCACGGCTGGAGATAGTGGCATCACCCACTGACAGTCCCCTCGACCGGCGAGGACTCCGTGATCACCGACCGCCGCGAACGACGCTCCGCGCGCACCACGAGCACGACCGCGACCAGCACCAACGCACCACCGGCGAGCTGGACGAGGTCGAAGCTCTCCTTCGCCAGCACCACGCCGAGCACCACCGCGATCACCGGGTTGACGTAGGCGTAGGTGGCCACGGTCGACACCGGCAGCGTGCCGAGCGCGTAGACGTAGGAGCTGAACGCCAGCAGCGACCCGAAGACGACGAGGTAGATCCAGGCGATCCAGGAGGACGGGGTGATCGCGGCGAAGTCGATGCGCTCGCCGGACACGAGACCGCCCAGGGACAGCACGATCCCGCCGACGACCATCTGCACGGAGGAGAGCGCGAAGGGGTTGGCGGGCACGGGGAGCTTGGTCGTCGCGAACGAGCCCGTCGCCCAGAAGGCCGCCGCCAGCAACACCAACCACGGCCCCCACCACGCCGAGCCGTGCGTGCCCGCCGAGGTCGATCCGCCGAGCAGCAGCACCGCGAGCCCGGCCAGCCCGAGCCCGACCCCGGCGAAGGTGATCCACGGCGGCCGCTCGCCGCTGGCCCGGCGCAGCACCACCACGTACAGCGGCACGCAGGCGACCAGCAGCGCGGCCAGCCCCGACGCCACCTGGAACTGGGCTATGACGACGATCCCGTTGCCCAGCGCGGGAAGCAGCACTCCGCCGAGCGCGGCGGTGCCGAACTCCGGCAGCGACATGCGCAGGGCGGAGCGGCCGGAGACGGCGAGGACGATCACCGTGAGCAGCAGTCCGGCCAGCAGGAACCGGAGCCCGGCGGAGAGCAGCGCGGGCATCGAGGTGATCGTGAAGCGGATGCCGAGGTAGGTGGAGCCCCACACCAGGTAGACCACGCCGAGCGCGGCCCACGGGAGCCACCCGGGGGCGCGGTGCGCGGTGGTGTCAGGGGAATCGGTCGCGTCAGGGGTCCCGGTCGACGAGGCGGCAGAGGTCGTCACACGCCCACGTTCGCACGCACCCCTGACAAAGATCTCGCGGTTTCCCGCCATGCAGGACGTCGACAAGATCAATATTCAGTGACGCCCCCGCATACCTCCGGAGAAAACCCGCCGGACATTCCCGGAACGCACGATTCGACCCATTCGAGGGCTCAGGAAAGGCGACTGGCCCCGCGTTGCCTCGGCAGGATCGCGGCCACGTGCGACTCGGCGGCGATGGCCTCGGCGAGCCGCCTGGCCAGCGACTCCTGGGAGGTGTCGCGCATCACGCGGAGGAGATCGTCCGCGGTCGGCTCGGAACCCGGCTCCACCTGGCGCTTCACAATGATTCCCCACTCCCACGCCCCGGCGGGGCGAACAGCCCATTCTGGGACCCGCGCGGGAAAGATCGGCATTCCCGGGACGAGTGATGCGGACATCACTTTGCGCGACAACGACGAACGGCGCGGGACAAATGGCGGAGCGCACTGTGCGAACGCAGCACTACTCACGAGGAAAGTTTGCGACGAACGGAGCTGACCGATAAACGCGACTCTTCCTCAGACTTGACCACGTCTCCCCTTCGAACCCGCACCGCCGCGCGGATTCTCCCCCTGCAAGGAGATCATCATGCGCTTCACCAGCATGCGGCTCGCGGCCATCACCCTGGGTGTCACGACAGTGCTCGCCCCCACCGCGACAGCGGCGCCCGCACCCGAAGACGTGCAGACGCAGATCGTCGGCGGCGGCTTCGTGTCGTCGGCGAAGCCGTGGATCAGCGCCCTGCACCGCAACGGCGGGTTCACGTGCACGTCCTCGATCATCGCGCGGCGGTGGGTCCTCACGGCCGCGCACTGCGTCACCGCGGCAGGCACCTACACCGTGCGCGTGGGCTCGCTGACCCGCAGCAGCGGCGGCCAGACCGCCACGGTGGCCCGCAAGGTCGTCCACCCCGGCTACAACTGGCCGAGCGCGGACATCGCCCTGCTGCAACTGGATCGCGATGTCGCGGTGTCGCAGTACTCGACGCTGGCCACCTCCGCCGACCTCGCCGACCGCAAGGCCGCGCAGGTCCTCGGCTGGGGTTCGGAGAAGGCGGACTGGAGCGGCCCGCTTCCGGAGCGGCTCAAGTACGCCGACGGCCAGATCAGCAGCGTCAACTGCGCGCAGAGCAACGCCACGCCGCGCGCGATCTGCACGCAGACCAACGGAAGCATCGCCGGTGGTGACTCCGGCGGACCGGTAACCGTGCGCGGGGCCTCCGGGAACACCGTGCAGGCGGGGGTCTGCGCGATCGGCCACCGCCCGGCGGGCAGCGGGTGGGCGGGCTACACCAACGTCGCGCTGTTCCGCGACTGGATCAGGAGCCACGCCGGGGTCTGACCGCAGCCGGGGGACGCGGTGCGGCAACGGCACCGCGTCCCCTGCGGCTCAGGCGCCCATCTTCTCCAGCAGCTTGCGCACCCACTCCGCCGAATCAGCCCTGATCATGGCCAGCTTCTCCTCGGACTCCCTGGTCGGCGCGACGCCCTTCTTGGCGAGACGGTCGCGGACCTCCATGAGCTGGTTGAAGTCGTCCTGCGTCAGCGGCATGCCCCGCTTCATCGAGGTGTGGATCTTGTTGAGCAGCAGCCCCATCGCCTTCTGCAGCCCGGCGACCATCTTGTCCTGGATCGCGCCGGTGCTGATGCCGGGCGAGGTCTCGGTCTCGGAGGCGAACGCGACGGCGGGCGCGGAGACCACGGAGGCCGCGACGACGACGGCGAGCAAAGCGTTCCTGCGCATGTGAAATCTCCAGATATATAAGGGAAATCCGTCTGCACCAAGTCTCCGTCCAGCACGCGCGGAGCGCCCTGGCCGCACGGGTGAAGCAGGCTCACCACGCGTCGCCGAAGACGCCACCGGGGAGGGGATTGGCGGCTCCGGCGAGGGGCGCGCGCAGCACGGGGTTTGGTGCGAGCCCGGCCACGGGTAGCCATCACGGCTCGCCGCGCGGACGCGGGTAGGTTCTTGGCGGCACACCCCGCTAGCTACCCGACGGAGCTCCCCCGATGGCCCAGGCCGCCGTTCGCCCGGCGACGCTCGACGACGTCGCCGAGATCGCCCGCATCCAGCTCGACACCTGGCGCCAGGCCTACGCCGCGCTGCTGCCGGCCGACGTGCTCGCCGGGATGGACGCCGACGGCGCGGAAGCCGTGTGGCGCCAAGCGGTCCAGGAGGGCCCGGGGCTGGTGTTCGTGGCCACCGAGGGCGAGTGGACCGTGGGCTTCTGCGCGATCCTGCCCGCCCCCGAGGAGGAGGTGGCCGCCGCCGACGGAGCACTGCCCGAGGACGCCCAGCACGTCGTCCAGGTCGGCACCCTGCTGGTCGAGCCCAGGTGGGGCCGTCGCGGGCACGGCGGGCGCCTGCTGGCCACGGCCGCCACCGCCTACCGCGAGAAGGGCGGGGTGCGCGGCGTCGCCTGGGTCGCCCAGGAGGACAAGGCTTCGCTGAACTTCTACCGCGCGGCGGGGTGGGACACCGACGGCACCGTGCGCACCTTGGACGCGGGCGGGCGTCCGCTGCGCGAGTACCGGCTGACCGGCTCCCTGGAGCTCGAACTCCGGGATTGAGTCATCCGTTGGGGTGCTAGCCTCGCCAGTCGGCCTTTTGCTATGGGGGTACCGCAGTGCTGGGTTGGTTGAGCGCGAGCCTCGGCATGGCGGTGTTGTCCTCGGTGATCCCGCCCGTGCTGATCGAGCCGTGGGTGCTCGGCGTCGCCGTGACACAGCCCGAAATCCCGTGGTGGGCGCTCGCGCTCGTGGTCGCGGTCGGTTCGGTCGCGGGCAAGCTCGTCTACTACTACGCGGGCAAGGGAATGCTTCGCCTGCCGTCGTTCCTGCGCCGCAAGCAGCAGGACGCCGAGCACGTGCAGGGGCGCTGGAGCGGCTACATGGAGCGCTTCGCGGCGGAGTGCGAGAAGCGGCCCGCGTGGACCTACGGCGTGCTGCTGCTGTCGTCCTCGACCAGCCTGCCGCCGTACTTCGCGGTCGCGGTGGTCGCCGGGGTCGCGAACGTGTCGCTGACCAACTTCCTGTCCGCCTGCCTGATCGGCCGCTTCGTGCGCTTCGCCGCGCTCGCTGCCGCGCCGTCGGTCTTCGGCGTGTGGCTCACCTGAGCTGAAGTTCAATCGCCTTCCGCATGGCCTCGCGGCCGCGTTTGCGGTCCCCGGCGAGGTCGTAGGCCTGCGCGACCTTGAACCACGCGCGCCAGTCCTCCGGCGCCTCGTCCAGCTCCTGCTTGCGCTCGGCGAAGTAGGCGTCCGCCGCGTCGCGCTCCACCCGTCCCGAAGGGCGGCGCGGCAACGCTGAGGTGTCGGGGAACTCGCCGTCGTCGTCCAGCAGGCGCGCCAGCTTCTCGGTCTGCGCGCCGAAACGCCACTCGAAGAACGTCAGGATCACGCCGAGCACGGGCAGCAGCAGGATCGCCACGCCCATGAGCACTCCGACGACGGTGCCGGAGGCGATGAGGTCGATCCCCCGCCCGGCGAGCAGCACGAAGTAGACCGCGAGCGCCGCGGTCAGCACCACGGCCATCCGCCGAGCGGTGATCATTTCGCCTCCGCGCGGAAAAATACGTCGGCGGTGATCATCTACAGCCCCAGAGCCGATTCGAGGCCCAGGGTCAGCCCCGGGTTCTTCAGCACCTCGCGCACGCCGAGCAGCACGCCGGGCATGAAAGAGCTGCGGTGCAAGGAATCGTGCCGGATCGTCAGCGTCTCGCCGGTGCCACCGAACAGCACTTCCTGGTGCGCCACAAGGCCTGCGAGCCGCAGCGAGTGCACGCGGATGCCGTCCACGTCCGCGCCACGAGCGCCGTCGAGCGACTCCGTCGTGGCGTCCGGCGCGTACTTCTCCAGCCCGGCTGCCGAGCGCGCGTCCGCGATCAGGCGCGCGGTGCGGGCGGCGGTGCCGGACGGCGCGTCGACCTTGCGTTCGTGGTGCAGCTCGACGATCTCCACGGACTCGTAGAACTGCGCGGCCTTCTCGGCGAACTTCATCGCCAGCACGGCGCCGATGGCGAAGTTCGCGGCGATCAGCACGCCGAGGTCGGAGCGCTGCGCGAGCCAGCCCTGGATCTGCTCCAGGCGCTGGTCGGTGAAACCGCTCGTGCCGACGACGACGTGGATGCCGTTCTCGACGCAGTACTGGATGTTGTCCATCACGACGGAGGGCTGGGTGAAGTCGACGACGACCTGAGCCCCGGCCTCGGACAGCGCGGACAACGGGTCTCCGGCGTCGAGGGCGGCCACCAGGACCATGTCCTCGGCACCCTCCACCGCGCGGCACACCTCGGCGCCCATGCGCCCCCGTGCGCCGAGCACTCCCACCCGCGTGCTGTCCGTCATGCGATCACCTCGTGCACCTCGCTCGGCAACTCCTCGGCAGAAGCGTACGACCCGACCACCGCGGCGCTGACCGGGCGGCTCAGCAGGTCCTTGGCCAGCGCCCGCACGTCCTCCGGAGTGACCGCGCTGATCCGCGCCAGGGTCTGCTCGACGCTGAGGTGGTCGGCGTAGTTCAGCTCGCCCTTGCCGATCCGCGACATCCGCGAACCGGTGTCCTCCAGGCCCAGTACGAGGTTCCCGCGCAGCTGTCCCTTGCCACGCGTCACTTCGGCGTCCATGAGGCCGTTGTCGGCGACCTCGCCGAGCACCTCGCGGATGACGCCCGCGACCTCGCCGAGGCGCTCGGGCTGGCATCCGGCGTACACGGAGAGCATGCCGGTGTCGGCGTAGGAGGAGATCGAGGAGTAGACCGAGTACGCCAGCCCGCGCCGCTCGCGCACCTCTTGGAACAGCCGCGAGCTCATGCCGCCGCCGAGGGCCGCGTTGAGCACGCCGAGGGCGAAGCGGCGCTCGTCGTGCCGGTCCAGCGCGGGCACGCCGAGCATCAGGTGCGCCTGCTCGGACTCGTCGTGCTGGAGCACCAAGCGGCTTCTCGAAGACCCGCTCGCGGGGTCGAGCATCGGCACGGCCGGCAGGGCCGCCGAGCCCGTGCGCGGCGCGATCGGTGTGTGCCGCTCGTTCGCGCGCTCGCCGAGAGCGGCCTCCGCCAGCGCCAGGATCTCCGCGTGGTCCACGTTGCCCGCCGCCGCCAGCACCATCCTCGGCAGCGTGTAGCGCTTCTTGTAGAAGGCGAACAGCGCGTCGCGGCTCATCGCGGTGATCGACTCGTCGGTGCCGAGCACCGGCAGGCCGAGGGGGTGCCCGCCGAGCATCGCCGCGCAGAAGGCCTCGTGCAGCAGGTCCTCGGGGTCGTCGTCGCGCATGGCGATCTCTTCGAGGACGACGCTGCGCTCGGTCTCCATGTCCGCGTCGGCGCACACGGCCTCGAACACCACGTCGGAGACCAGGTCCACCGCCAGCGGCAGGTCGGCGTCCAGCGTGTGCGCGTAGTAGCAGGTGTGCTCCTTGGCGGTGAACGCGTTCAGCTCGCCGCCGACCGCGTCGATCTCCTCGGCGATCTGCGCCGCGGTGCGCCGCCGCGTTCCCTTGAACAGCAGGTGTTCCAGGTAGTGCGCGGCACCCGCGACCTCGGGCTCCTCGTCGCGGGACCCGACGCCGACCCAGATGCCCACCGACGCCGAGCGCACGCCCGGCAGCTGCTCGGTGATCACCCGCAGGCCGCACGGCAGCACGGTCCTGCGCACCGCGCAGTCCTCGGAGACGCGCTCCAGGATCTCGGTCACTCCGCCGTTCTCACCGGCACCGTTCGCGTTCAGGGTCGGATCTCCTCCGCTACGCCGCAGGGGGCGCTGTGTGAGCGCCCCCTGCGGAGTGGATTGCTGTGTGCTGCCAGGACGACCCTAGTTCGCGGCGGCTTCCGCCGGAGCCTCGGCCTTGGCGTCGGCGCCCTCGGCGGCGGCGTTGTCAGTGTTCTCTTCGCTGACCAGCACGAGGCTGATCTTGCCGCGGTTGTCGATGTCGGCGATCTCCACGCGGAGCTTGTCACCGACCGAGACGACGTCCTCGACCTTGGCGATGCGCTTGCCCGCACCCAGCTTGGAGATGTGCACCAGGCCGTCCTTGCCCGGCAGCAGCGAGACGAACGCGCCGAAGGCGGCCGTCTTGACCACGGTGCCGAGGAAGCGCTCGCCGACCTTGGGCAGCTGCGGGTTGGCGATCGCGTTGATCAGGTCGATCGCCGCGTCGGCCGAGGGGCCGTCCGCCGCGCCGACGTAGATCGTGCCGTCGTCCTCGATGGAGATGTCGGCACCGGTCTGCTCGGTGATCGAGTTGATCATCTTGCCCTTGGGCCCGATCACCTCGCCGATCTTGTCGACCGGGATCTTCACCGCGGTGACGCGCGGCGCGAACGGGCTCATGTCGTCCGGCGCGTCGATGGCCTCCTGCATGACCTCCAGGATGGTCAGCCGGGCGTCCTGCGCCTGGCTGAGCGCCTTGGCCAGCACGTCCGACGGGATGCCGTCGAGCTTGGTGTCCAACTGGAGGGCGGTGATGAACTGCTTGGTGCCCGCGACCTTGAAGTCCATGTCGCCGAAGGCGTCCTCGGCACCGAGGATGTCGGTCAGCGCGACGTAGCGGGTCTCGCCGTCGACCTCGTCGGAGACCAGACCCATCGCGATGCCCGCGACCGGCGCCTTCAGCGGCACACCGGCGTTGAGCAGCGACATCGTCGAGGCGCAGACCGAGCCCATCGAGGTGGAGCCGTTGGAGCTGAGCGCCTCGGAGACCTGGCGGATGGTGTAGGGGAACTCCTCGCGCGAGGGCAGCACGGGCGCCAGCGCCCGCTCGGCCAGCGCGCCGTGGCCGATCTCGCGGCGCTTGGGCGAGCCCACGCGGCCGGTCTCACCGGTGGAGTACGGCGGGAAGTTGTAGTGGTGCATGTAGCGCTTGCGCGTCTCCGGCGTCAGCGCGTCGATCTGCTGCTCCATGCGCAGCATGTTCAGCGTGGTGACACCCAGGATCTGGGTCTCGCCGCGCTCGAACAGCGCCGAGCCGTGCGCCCTGGGGATCAGCGCGACCTCGGCGGAGAGGCTGCGGATGTCGGTGGTGCTGCGGCCGTCGATGCGGATCTGGTCGCGCAGCACGCGCTGGCGGACCAGCTTCTTGTTCAGCGAGCGGAAGGCGGCGGCGACCTCCTTCTCCCGACCGGCGAAGGCGGAGCCCTCGGTGACGACGCGCTCCAGTGCGGCGGCCTTGACCTCGTCGAGGCGCGACTCGCGCTCCTGCTTGCCCGCGATGGTCAGCGCCTGGGCCAGCTCGTCGGAGACGGCGGCGGAGACGGCCTCGTAGGCGTCCGGCTGGTAGGCCGGGAACAGCGGGAAGTCGCGGGTCTGCTTGGCGGCGACCTGGGCCAGCTGGGCCTGGGCCTCGCACAGCACCTTGATGAAGGGCTTCGCGGCCTCGAGACCCGAGGCGACGATCTCCTCGGTCGGGGCGGAGGCGCCCTCGGCGACCAGGGCGGTGACCTGCTCGGTGGCCTCGGCCTCGACCATCATGATCGCGACGTCGTCACCGACGACGCGACCGGCGACGACCATGTCGAAGACGGCGCCCTCGAGCTGCTCGTAGGTCGGGAAGGCGACCCACTGGCCCTCGATCAGCGCGACGCGCACGCCGCCGACCGGGCCGGAGAACGGCAGCCCGGCGAGCTGGGTGGAGGCGGAGGCGGCGTTGATCGCCACCACGTCGTAGAGGTCCTTGGGGTCCAGGCTCATCACGGTGATGACGACCTGGATCTCGTTGCGCAGGCCGTCGACGAAGGACGGGCGCAGCGGGCGGTCGACGAGGCGGCAGGTCAGGATCGCCTCGGTGGAGGGACGGCCCTCGCGGCGGAAGAACGAGCCGGGGATGCGGCCCGCGGCGTACATCCGCTCCTCGACGTCGATGGTCAGCGGGAAGAAGTCGAAGTGGTCCTTCGGCTGCTTCGACGCCGTGGTCGCGGAGAGCAGCATGGTCTCGTCGTCCAGGTAGGCGACGACGCTGCCCGCAGCCTGACGGGCCAGCCGGCCGGTCTCGAAACGCACCGTCCGGGTTCCGAAGCGGCCGTTGTCGATGACGGCGGACGCCTCGTGCACTGCAAGTTCGGTCACAAATGCTCCTTGTTCTGCGGGCCGCCGCCGCGAGGACGTCGCGGGTGTGCGGTCCGAACAAGGCCGGTCTTCGATCGAAGTCCCCGGCTGTTTCCGGAGACCACTACCGAGGACCGGCGAACGTGCGTCCCGCGAGTGCTGCGGTGGCGTCTAGGCCCTGAAATTGGGTTGTGGTGCTGGTGTTGCGGTGAGGGGGAGCGGCCCGCTGGCCACTCCCCCTCGAATCACGTCAGCGGCGCAGGCCGAGGCGCTGGATCAGCGACCGGTAGCGCTCGATGTCCACCTTGGCGAGGTAGTTGAGCAGACGGCGGCGACGGCCGACCATCAGCAGCAGACCCCGGCGGGAGTGGTGGTCGTGCTTGTGCACCTTCAGGTGCTCGGTGAGACCGCTGATGCGCTTGCTCAGCAGGGCCACCTGGGCCTCGGGGGAGCCGGTGTCGCCCTCGCGGACGGCGTACTCGCCGAGGATGTTCTTCTTCTGCTCGGTGGACAGAGCCACGTGTAGATCTCCTTGCTGGTCTTTCCGTGGGGCCGCGCGAGCGAGGTCCGCGTCACGCGAAGACGGTCGTGGCCGCCACGGAACGCAGCCAGACCCAACTACTGAGGTTAGCAGGCTCGTCCCCGCAGCCCGTCAGGGCAAGCGTCACACCGCGCACGAACGGGTGGACCTAGATCAACCGGCGGACTCATCCGCGCCGGCCGCACACCACCAGTGTGCCCGCCCCACCCCAACCCCCGCCACCACATTTCCACTTGAGCGCTGAATGACTCATTGAGGTACTTGAGCGTCCTGAATGAGTCATTCAGGACGCTCAACGCACCAAACGAGCCGTTCGCTGGGTGGGCGCGCATGGGACGAGGGGTTTGGCGTGGTTGGAGACGGTTGAGGCAGGGGTCCGCGGATCTCGAAGACCGGCGCACCAGCCCTCCGAAGCCCTGAACGACCCGTTCAGTGCGTTGGGAGCCCTGAACGGGTCGTTTGGTGCGCTCAACGCGTCAAACGCGCCGTTCGTGGTTGGCGCTCGTGAAGACGTGGGGTTTGGGGTGGTTGGAGACGGTTGAGGCGGGGGTTCGCGGGTCTTGAAGACCGGGGAACCGACCCCGCCGCAGTCACGCAGTGGTTGTGTACCCAATGTGGCATTTGTTACGCCAGGCGAAACAAATGCCACATTGGGTACGACCCCGTTGGGGTTAGTCGCCTTCGGCGGCTGCGCGGGAGAGCAGGCCCGCCAGCGCGGGGTAGCGCTCGCCCAGCAGGCGTGCGGCTCCGGAGAGCTCCTCGGCGACGGCCAGTTCGCGCAGTCTGCTCACGGCGGCCTGGTCGGCGCCGCGCTCGTCGACGGGCAGCGTGTCGAGGCCGACGGTGGGCTGCGAAGCGCGGACCTCCTCGAGCGCGCGCTCGACGGCCTCGCGGTCCCCGGCGGCCACTCCGGCGGTGAGCACGCGCCGCTCCAGCATCACGAGCCTGGCCAGCACCGCGGGGTTGCCGATCTTGGCGCGGCGGCCGCTCATCACCTGGCTGAGCATGGGGGCGCTGATCCCGAGCACGTCGGCGAGCTGCGCCTGAGAGGTGGAGTAGGCGACCACGAGCCGCCGGACCCGGTCGCCCAAGGGCTCGCCGTACCACTCCCGCTGCAGCGCGAGGTTGCGCTGCACGATCTTCTGGTCGTCCACCGCGCTCACCCGTCGGCCAGCAGCTCGCGGGTCTTCGCCACGTCGAGGTGCATCTGGTCGATCAGCGCCTCGACGGTGTCGTAGCGCTCCTGGCCGCGCAGCCGCTCCACGAAGTCGAGCGCGACCCGCTGGCCGTAGAGGTCCTCGCTGGTGTCGAGCACGAAGGCCTCGACGCGGCGCTCCCGCCCGGAGAACGTGGGGTTGGTGCCGACGGACACGGCGGCCATGCGGGGCTCGGCGAAATTCGGCGCGGAGCCGGGGCGGCCGTGGCCGATGTCGACGAAGCGGCACGCGTACACGCCGTCGGCGGGCACGGCGGCGGTGCGCGCGGTGGACAGGTTCGCCGTGGGGAAGCCGAGTTCGCGGCCTCGGCCGTCACCGCGCACCACGATGCCCTCGACGCGGTGCGGGCGGCCGAGCGCTCCGGCGGCGGCGACCACGTCGCCCGCGTCGATGCACGCGCGGATGTAGGTGGAGGAGTAGGTGACCTGCTCGTCGGAGAGCAGGCGCGCGCCCTCGGCGACGAAGCCGAAGCGGCGGCCGAGGGTCTCCAGCAGCGCGACGTCGCCCTGCGCGCGGTGGCCGAAGTTGAAGTTCTCCCCCACCACCACGGAAGCCACGTGCAGCCGCTCGACGAGGATCTCGTGCACGAACTCATCGGCCGGGATGCGCGCGACGTCCGGGGTGAACGGCAGCACGCAGAACACGTCTACGCCCAGCTGCTCGACCAGCTCGGCCCGCCTGCGCAGCGTGGTGAGCTGCGCGGGGTGACTGCCCGGCCGCACCACCTCGGAGGGGTGCGGGTCGAAGGTCATCAGCACGCACGGGAGATCGCGGGCGCGGGCCAGCTCCACCGCCCTCGTGATCAGCTGCTGGTGCCCCCGGTGCACGCCGTCGAAGACCCCGACGGTCAGCACGCAACGGCCCCAGCCCCCGGGAAGGTGCTCTAGTCCACGCCAACGCTGCACGACGGGAAGCTTACGGGCGGCTCAGGCCTCCAGGCTCAGCACCACGAGCGAGCGGGTCCGGCCCTCGACCTCCTCGGCCAGCGCGATCGCCTTGCCGGTGGGGTCGAACACGCCGTGCGTGCCCGCGATCCCGGTGCCGCGCAGGCGCTTGCCGGTGAGCAGAGCGGCGGCGTCGGCCTCGTCGACGTCGCGGCGCGGGAAGGCCGCGGCCACGGCGGAGCTGAGGTCCAGCGCGAGCTTGGGCTCCTCCTCCAGCTGCTCCAGCGTGCGGGCGAGCGCGATGCCGAACGGGCCGACACGGGTGCGGCGCAGCGCGGCGAGGTGGCCGCCGACGCCGAGCCCGGCGCCGAGGTCTCGGGCCAGCGCGCGGACGTAGGTACCGGAGGAGCACTCCACGAGCACGTCGAGGTCGGTGAAGGTGCCCTCGCGCCGCATCGAGAGCACGTCGAAGCGCTGCACGGTGACCGGGCGCGCCTTCAGCTCGACGGTCTCGCCGTCGCGGACCCTGGCGTAGGCGCGCTTGCCGTCGACCTTGACCGCGCTGACCGCGCTCGGGACCTGCTCGATCGCGCCGGTGAGCGCGCCGATGCCCGAGGTGATCGCCGCTTCGTCCACAGTGGACGCGTCGGCGGTGGAGAGGACTTCGCCCTGGGCGTCGTCGGTGGTGGTGGCCGAGCCGAGGCGGATGGTGCCCAGGTATGCCTTGGTGTCCAGCGCGAGGTGGCCGAGCAGCTTGGTCGCGCGCTCGATGCCGAGAACCAGCACGCCGGTGGCCATCGGGTCGAGCGTGCCCGCGTGGCCGACCTTGCGGGTGCCCATGATCCGCCGCACCCGCGCGACCACGTCGTGCGAGGTCATCCCGTCGGGCTTGTCCACGATGACCAGCCCTGGCGGGACGTCGGAGGTCGGGCGGTCGGACCTGCGGTCCCGTCGTGCTCTCGTCACGACGGGAAACCCTAATCCGCGGGGTTCAGGCCGCGAGGGCCAGGTCCTCGTCCCACCGGCGGTGGCGGAGCTGGACCGGGACCTCCTCGCCCCGGGCCTCCGCCGCGAAGACCACTCCGCGCGCCCGCCGCCACCACACCGCGGTCCGCCACGTGCCGAAGACCAGCACGGCGACCACGGCGATCAGCGCGATGCGGAAGGACGTCGTGGGACCGAGCGAGCGCGTCAGCTCCAGCAGCACGCCGACCGACAGCGCGGACACCGTCGTGGCCGTGAAGCCGCCGACGTTGACCACGCCGGTCGCGGTGCCGACCACGCGCAGCGGGTTGTAGTCGCGGGCCAACGCGAACGCGACGGCCGAGGCAGGTCCGCCGAGGGAGAGCACGACCAGGCCGACCGCGATCAGCGGCGTCGGCACGTGCCCGCCGGGCCAGCCCAGCAGCACCGCCCACACGACCAGCGCGCTGATCAGGTAGCCGACCACGATCGGCATGCGGTGCTCCGGGCGCCGGCCGATCAGCGCTCCGACGACGGGGCTGCCGACGACACCGCCGAGCACCAGGAGCCCGAGGAACGCGCTCGCGGCGTGCGGGTCCATGCCCTGCGCCTCGACGAGGTACGGGAAGCCCCAGAGCAGACCGAGCACCGCGGGCCCGAACATCGTCGAGAAGTGCACCCAGAAACCGAGCCTGGTCCCCGGCACGCGCCACGAGTCCGCCACGCGGTGCGCGACCAGGCGCGGCGCCACCGGGTCGGCAGCGCGAACCTCTTGTCCCGCAGGGTGATCACGCAGCTTCGACAGGGCGAGCACGGAGTAGGCGGCGGTGACCAGGCCGACCGCGAGGAAGGTCCACGTCCAGCCGACGTTGTCCAGCGCGAGCGTCAGCGGGACCGTCGACACGAGGTTGCCCGCCGCGCCGAGGGCTCCGGAGAACGAGACGACCACCGAGTACTGGCGGCCGGGGAAGTGACCGGCGATCAGCCTCAGCAGGCTCACCCAGGTCATGGCGTCGCCGCTGCCCAGGACCGCGCGGGCGACGAGCGCGAGCGCGTAGGAGTCAGCGACGGCGAACAGCAGCTGACCCGCGCCCATGAGCAGGGCGGCGACCGTCAGCACCCGGCGCGGGCCGAAGCGGTCCACGAGCACGCCGGTGGGGATCTGCATGAGCGCGTACACACCGACCTGGAGGACGGTGAAGACGCCGAGTGCGGCGGGTCCCACGCCGAAGCGCTCACCGGCTTGGAGGCCGGCGACGCCGAGCGAGGTGCGGTGGAAGACCGCCGCGACGTAGATGGCTACCGCAATGGTCCAGACCAGCCAGCCCCGACGGGTGGCGCGCTCGACCGAAGGCAAGGGGAAACCCTCCGAACATGGAGAAGGGGAAAGGGAACGCCAACGTTGGCACTGGTTCCATCGCCCCCACCCCACCCCCGCGTTAGCCGCGCAAACGTGCACTCGCCCACACTCTTAGCGAACGGCACCGGGGACGGCCCACGCGCCGGAGCGGGCGCGCAGGAGCACGGCGGCCAAGCGCAGCAGCATGAAAGCGGACAGGGCCGTCCACACTCCGGCGAGACCCCAGCCCATCGCGAGGGAGAGCCACACCAGGGGCAGGAAGCCGATCACCGCCGACACGAGGGTCGCGGTGCGCAGGTAGGCGGCGTCGCCCGCGCCGAGCAGCACTCCGTCCAGCGCGAAGACGACACCCGCGATCGGTTGCAGCGCAACGAAGAACCACCACGCGTGCGGAACCTGCGCGAGCACGGCGGCATCGGGGGTGAACACCGGTGGGAGCACGGTCACCAACGCGGCGAAGAGCACGCCCAAGAGAACACCGAACCACAGGCCGTAGACGGTGATCTGTCGCGCGAGGGCCTTGGCGCGCAAGGAATCCGACGAGCCCAGCGCGGCGCCCACGAGCGACTGGGCGGCGATCGCCAGCGAGTCCAGCACGAGCGACAGGAAGGTCCAGAGCTGCAACACCACCTGGTGCGCGGCGGCGGCCTCGGCCGACGTGCGCGCCGCGACGGCCGCCGCGGAGACGAAGCACGCCTGGAACGCGAGGCTGCGCAGGATGAGGTCGCGGCCGAGGCCGAGCTGGGCGCGCATCAGGCGCGGGACCGGGCGCAACGGCACGCGCTCCACCACCAACGCGCGGAGGAACATCGCGGCGGAGATCGCCTGAGCCACCACGTTGGCCACCGCCGAACCGGCGAGCCCCCAGTCCGCCCAGTACACCAGGAGCGGGCACAGAACGGCGGAGATCCCGTTGCCCGCCAACACATATCGGAGTGGCCGGGCGGTGTCCTGCACTCCGCGCATCCACCCGTTGCCCGCCATCGTGATCAACACCAGCGGCGCGCCGAGCAGGGCGATGCGCAGCCAGCCCACGGCGGCGTCGGCGACCGCGCCGGGACCGGCGAGCGCGTGCGCGATCGGGCTCGCGAGCAGCTGCCCGGCCAGCACAAGGACCAGGCCGACCACCACGGCCAGCCAGGTCGCCTGCACGCCCTCCGCGACGGCCTCGGACCGGCGACCGGCGCCGTGCAGCCGCGCCGCGCGAGCGGTCGTGCCGTAGGACAGGAAGGTCAGCTGCGTCGAGACCTGGGCGAGCACGATCCCGCCGATCGCCATCGCCGCCAACGGAACCGCGCCGAGATGACCCACCACGGCGGTGTCCACCAACAGGTACAGCGGCTCAGCGGCAAGCACTCCGAGCGCGGGCAGCGCCAAGCCCAGGATGCGCCGAGGCGACTCAACAACCTTCACGGCCAGAGACTAGGTCAGCCCACCGACAACGCGCTCAGAGCAGCGGAGCGGTCTCCAGGGCGGAACGCACCTGGTCAACGGCCTGGTCGAGCGCGCAGTGCAGTGTCACCCCGGAAGCGAGGCGGTGACCACCGCCACCCAGTGATTCGGCCACGGCACCCACGTCGAGCCGGTCCATCGCGCGCAGCGACACCGTCCACGTCTGCGGCGCGGTCTCCTTGAACACGGCGGCGACCTCGGCCTCACGCGTGGTGCGCAGGATGTCGATCACGCTGTCCACGTCCTCACCGCGCAAGCCCTCCGAGTCCGACGCGCGGACGGCGGCGTGCACGAAACCCAGTCCCTGAGCCGAATCCGGCTCCAGGCTGGCCCCGCCGAGCACCGCGGCGAGCATGCCCATCCAGCCGAACGGGTGCGTGTCCAGCATCGGGCGCAGCGTGGCATCGGGGTCGACCCCGGCGTCCACGAGCCGCGAGGCGATCGCGTAGGTGCCGCCGTTGGCGATGCGGAAGCAGCGGGTGTCGGTGGCCAGGCCCGCGTAGAGGCAGCGGGCGATCGGCTCGTCGACCTCGGCACCGAGCTCGTCCAGCACGCGCAGCACGATCACCGCCGTGGCTTCGGCCTCGGTGTCGACGACGTTGTGCGTGCCGAAACCGGTGTTGGAGGCGTGGTGGTCGAGCACGAGCACCTCGCCCCCGGCCGCCGCGGTCGCGGCGACGCGGTCACCGAGCACGCCGAGCCGGTCGACGCTGCCAGCGTCCAGCGCCACCAGGAACGGCGGCACAGCGGGCACCTCGTCGACACCCACGACGATTCCGGTGGAGTCCAAGCCCCGCAACGACTCCGGCACCTCGGCGGGGTGCCCGAAGGACACCCGCACGGTGGCTCCGCGCCGTTGCAGCGCGATGCCCAGCGCCACCGCAGAGCCGAGCGCGTCGGCGTCGGGGTTGACGTGGGCGAGCAGGGTCACGTCGGGCGCTTCGGCCAACAGCCGCGCCGCCTTCTGCAGCGTGCTGATGCTCGACCCCGCAAGCGGGTCTTCGGGGTCTCGCATAGCACTAGTCCTCGTCCTCGTCCACTTCGCGGGGCTTGCGGTACGGGTCGGCCTCACCGGCGGGCTTGGCGCCGGAGGCGATCCGGGCCACGTCGGCGTCGGCCGCCTGCGCCCTGGCGAGCAGCTCCTCCATCTGCCGGGCGGTGTCGGGCACCGCGTCCAGCACGAAGGCCAGCGAGGGGGTGTAACGCACGCCGGTGCGCTGTCCCACCAGGGAGCGCAGCACACCGGTCGAGCTGGCCAGCGCGGCTGCGGTGCCCGCGTGGTCGGCGTCGTCCCCGAGGACGGTGTAGAACACGGTCGCCTCGCGCAGGTCACCGGTCACCTTGGCCTCGGTCACGGTGACCATGGCCAGGCGGGGGTCCTTCACGTCGTGCTCCAACGCGGACGCGACGATCTGGGCGATCCGCTTGGCGAGCCTGCGGGCGCGGGCCTGGTCGGCCACGGCGCTCCTCCTGTCTTTCTCGTACAGCGCTTCACAGCGCGGCTACTCGTCCTCCGGCCCGAACAACCTGTGCCGGGCGGAGAGAAGTTCCAGTTCGGGGCGTCCGGCCACCAGTCGTTCGCAGGCCGAGAGGACCTCGCGGACGTGCTCGGTGTCCCCCGCCACCGCCGAGACCCCGATCAGGGCGCGGCGGTGCAGGTCCTGGTGGCCCGCCTCGGCGGCGGCCACCTCGAAGCGCTTGCGCAGCTCGGCGATGACCGGCCGCACCAAGGAGCGCTTCTGCTTGAGCGAGTGCACGTCCCCGAACAGGACGTCCAGCTCCAACGATCCCACGTACACGGGCATCACCGTTGTGAATATTCGAGGTGAAGGAGCGAGCGGGCGAACCGGCGCCGGTCCTCGACCTGGCGACCGGGCTGGTTCGGCGGAAGCTCGCACCATAAGGGGTACGGGGGACTCGGTCCCCCGAGTGGCACAAGGAACGGGGAAGGTGGCCCGGAGGCCACCGAACACCCCGAGGACGGCCGGGTGCGGAACACCCGGCCGTCGTCGGACATCAGTTGCGCGGCTTCTCGCGCATCTCGAAGGTCTCGATCGAGTCGCCGATCTTCAGATCGCCGTACGAACCGAGGGTGATACCGCACTCGTAGCCCTCGCGGACCTCGGTCGCGTCGTCCTTGAAACGGCGCAGCGAGGTGATCGAGAGGTTGTCGGCGACCACGACGTTGTCGCGCAGCAGTCGCGCCTTGGTGTTGCGCTTGATCTCGCCGGACATGACCAGGCAACCGGCGATGGTGCCGAACTTGGAGGACTTGAAGACCTCGCGGACCTCGGCCTTGCCGAGCGCGACCTCCTCGTAGATCGGCTTGAGCATGCCCTTGAGGGCCGCCTCGATCTCGTCGATCGCCTGGTAGATGACCGTGTAGTAGCGGACGTCCACGCCCTCGCGGTTGGCCAGCTCCGTGGCCTTGCCCTCCGCGCGGACGTTGAAGCCGAGCACGATCACGTTGTCGGCGATGGCGAGGTTGATGTCGCCCTCGGTGATGCCACCGACGCCGCGGTGGATGACCCGCAGCTCGACGTCCTCGCCGACCTCCAGCTTGACCAGGGCGCTCTCCAGCGCCTCGACCGTACCGGAGTTGTCACCCTTGATGATCAGGTTGAGCTGGCGCGTCTCCTTCAGAGCCGCGTCCAGGTCTTCCAGGCTGACGCGCTTGCGCTTGGCCGCCTGCTGGGCGTTGCGCTCACGAGCGCGGCGCCGGTCGGCGATCTGGCGGGCGACGCGGTCCTCGTCGACCACGAGGAAGGTGTCACCGGCGCCGGGAACCGACGTGAAACCGATGACCTGCACCGGACGCGACGGGGTCGCCTCCAGCACGTCCTCGTTGTACTCGTCGACCATCCTGCGCACGCGGCCGTACGCGTCACCGGCGACGATGGAGTCACCGATGCGCAGCGTGCCGCGCTGGACGAGGACGGTGGCGACGGAACCGCGGCCGCGGTCGAGGTGGGCCTCGATCGCGACACCCTGGGCCTGCATGTCCGGGTTGGCCCGGAGGTCCAGCGTGGCGTCCGCGGTCAGCAGGATCGCCTCCAGCAGGCCGTCGATGTTCGTGCCCTGCTTCGCGGAGATGTCCACGAACATCGTCTCGCCGCCGTACTCCTCGGCGACCAGCCCGTAGTCGGTGAGCTGCTGGCGGATCTTCTGCGGGTTCGCACCCGGCTTGTCGATCTTGTTGACCGCCACCACGACCGGCACGTTCGCGGCCTGCGCGTGGTTGATGGCCTCCACCGTCTGCGGCATCACACCGTCATCGGCGGCGACCACGATCACCGCGATGTCGGTGGAGTTGGCGCCACGGGCACGCATGGCGGTGAACGCCTCGTGACCGGGGGTGTCGATGAAGGTGATCAGGCGGTCGCGGCCCTCGAGCCCCGCCATGACCTGGTAGGCGCCGATGTGCTGGGTGATGCCACCGGCCTCGCCCTCGTGCACGTTCGCCTTGCGGATCGTGTCGAGCAGGCGGGTCTTACCGTGGTCGACGTGACCCATGACGGTGACGACCGGCGGGCGGAACTCGAGCTCTTCCTCGCCGCCCTCGTCCTCGCCGTAGCTGATGTCGAAGGACTCCAGCAGCTCGCGGTCCTCCTCCTCGGGGCTGACCACGAGGACGCGGTAGTTCATCTCCTGGCCGAGCAGCTCCAGGATCTCGTCGGTGACCGACTGCGTCGCGGTGACCATCTCACCGAGGTGGAACATCGCCTGCACCAGCGCGGCCGGGTTGGCGTTGATCTTGTCGGCGAAGTCCGTCAGCGAGGCGCCGCGCGCGAGCCGGACGACCTCGCCCTGGCCCTTCGGCAACCGCACGCCACCGATGGACGGGGCCTGCATGTTGTCGAACTCCTGCCGCTTCTGCCGCTTCGACTTGCGGCCCTTGCGGCTCGGGCCGCCGGGACGGCCGAACGCGCCAGCGGTACCACCGGCACGGCCACGGCCACCGCCGCCGCCACCCGGGCGGAAACCGCCACCACCGGGACGGAAACCGCCACCGGGAGCGCCGCCACCACCGGGGGCACCGGCACCGCCGCCGCCACCGGGACGGAAGCCGCCACCGCCGCCACCGCCACCGCGGAAGCCGCCGCCACCGCCGCCGCCACCGGGGCGGAAGCCACCGCCACCGCCGCCGGGACCGCCACGGCCGCCACCGGCACCGCCGGGGCCACCACGGCCACCGCCGGGACCACCGCGACCGCCACCGGGACCACCGGCGGGGCGCTGCGGACGGGGCGGCATCATGCCGGGGTTCGGGCGCGGGGGCATGTTGCCCGGGGTCGGGCGCGGGCCACCGGGACGCGCGTCACCGCGCGGGGCCTGGGCCGGACGGCCCTCGCCACCGGGACGGCCCTCGCCACCCGGGCGGCCTTCGCCACCGGGACGCGGAGCACCCGGACGCGGGCCACCCGGGGCCTGCGGGCGCTGGGCGGGAGCACCGCCACCGACGCCGAAGGGGTTGTTGCCGACCCGGGGAGCGCGCGGACCCGGCTTCGGGGACTGCGGCTTCGGCGGGACGACGGACGGAGCGGCCTGCGCGGGCTTGGGGCCGGGGCGCGGACCGGGCTTGGCACCCGACGGGGACGCCGAGGCCGCGGGAGCGGCGGGCGTCGCGGGCTTGGCCGCCTGCTGCTCGGGCGCCTTGGGCGCGGGAGCGGCAGGCTTGAACTCGGCGACCGCGGGCTTGACCTGCTCGACCGGGGCCGGAGCGGGCTTGACCTCTTCGACCTTGGGGGCCGGAGGGCGGGGGCCGGGCTTGGGGCCGGGTCCGGGACGCGGACCGGGCTTGTTCTCCGAAGACGGCGCCGACGACACAGAAGGCGCCGCGGCCGGGGCGGACGACGCCGGGGCCGCCGGAGCGGGCTTGGGGGCCGGGGCACCGGACTGCGGTGCCGGGCCGGGCTTGGGGGCCGGGGGTCCGGGCCTGGGCGCGGACGGACGCTTGTCCGCCTTGCCGCCCGGGTAGGAGTCCCGCAGCTTGCGGGCGACCGGGGCCTCCACGGTGGAGGACGCCGACTTCACGAACTCACCAAGCTCCTTGAGCTTGTTCAGAACGTCCTTGCTGGTGACACCGAGCTCTTTCGCGAGCTCGTGCACACGGGCCTTGCCTGCCACTTGTCTCCTCACTGGGAGGCCGAGCGGCAAGCCCGCACGACCTCGTCCTACCGTCGAAGCGCGTTCATGTCTTCAGCTTCACGGCTGATTCATGATCGGTCGACCTGCTTCCTTCGCATTGCACGACGGGGAGGTTCCCTCGTCGGTCGAGAGCCGGGCCACCTTGGCGAGGTGGGAGCCGATCGGGGCGGTGTCGAGCGGGCCGGCGAAGCGCAGTGCTCGCGGGAACGCCCTTCGCCGTTCGGCGAGGCGAAGGCACTCGGGATCGGGGTGCAACCAGGCGCCCCGTCCCGGGAGCCGACGCCGGGGGTCGGGAACGACGGAATCGCCCGAGACCACCACGCGCAGAAGCTCAGCGGCGAGCGCCCGGGTGCGGCATCCGACACACGTTCGAACAGCAGACGTGCGCATTGGATCCCGTTCCCCGGCGCCCTGAACCACTCATGAGTCTAACGCCTAGGGCGAACCGGTTGTTCACCGGCGCCCGGAGATCTTGCCGACACCCGTCGGCGACCCCTACTCGGCGGTGCCCGAGGACCCCGCTCCCGGAGCGCTCGGGGTGTCCGGCGCGGCGTCGCTGCGGATGTCGATCCGCCAGCCGGTGAGCCGCGCGGCGAGGCGGGCGTTCTGGCCCTCCTTGCCGATGGCCAGCGAGAGCTGGAAGTCCGGGACCACCACGCGCGCGGTCTTGGCGCGCTCGTCCACCACGGTCACCGAGATGACCTTCGCGGGCGAGAGCGCGTTGCCGACGAAGCTCGCGGGGTCGTCGGCGTGGTCGACGATGTCGATCTTCTCGCCGGCCAGCTCGCTCATCACGTTGCGCACGCGCGCGCCCATCGGGCCGATGCACGCGCCCTTGGCGTTCACCCCGTGCACGGTGGAACGGACCGCGATCTTGGTGCGGTGCCCGCCCTCGCGCGCGACCGCGGCGATCTCCACGGTGCCGTCGGCGATCTCCGGGACCTCCAGCGCGAAGAGCTTCTTCACCAGACCCGGGTGGGTCCTGGACAGGGTCACCTGGGTGCCCCGCGCCGCCCTGGACACGGTGACCACGTAGCACTTGAGGCGCATGCCGTGGGTGTAGGTCTCGCCGGGCACCTGCTCGGCGGGCGGGATCACGCCCTCGATGTCGCCGACCTTGACGACCACCATGCCGCGCGAGTTGGCGCGGGCGTCGCGCTGCACGACACCGGCGAGGATCTCGCCCTCCTTGGTGGCGAACTCGCCGAAGGTGCGCTCGTGCTCGGCGTCGCGCAGGCGCTGCAGGATGACCTGGCGCGCGGTGGTCGCGGCGATGCGCCCGAAGCCCTCGGGGGTGTCGTCCCACTCGTCGGCGATCACGCCGTCGGGCTGGACGTCCTGGGCCAGCACCCGCACGATGCCGGTCTTGCGGTCGATCTCCACGCGCGCGTGCTGGAAGTGACCGTCGGTGTGCTTGTAGGCGGTCAGCAGCGCGGTCTCGATGGCGCCGAGCACCGTCTCGAAGGGGATCTCCTTTTCGCGCTCGATCGCCCGGAGCGCGGCGATGTCCACGTTCATTTCGACTCCTCCTCCGTTGTGTCGTTCGTGTCTGCGTCGTTCGCGCCCAGCGCCGCCAGTTCCTTGGCGGGGGGCGCGTTGAACTCGATCTCGACCTTGGCGCTGGCGACGTCGGTGTAGACGACGCGCCGCAGCGCTCCGCCGACCAGCAGCTGGACGCCCTCGTCATCGGCATCGCCGACCCTGCCGACGAACTCGGAGCCGTCGGAGAGGCGGACCTTGGCCAGCCGCAGGCGGGTGTGCCGCCAGTGCCGGGCCTTGGTCAGCGGGGCGTCGAGCCCGCGCGAGGAGACCTCCAGGGTGTAGGCGTCCTTGAGCACGTCCTCGCGCGCGTCGAGCGCCTCGGCGACCGAACGGGAGGCCTCGGCCACCTCGTCCAGGTTCACCCCGCGCTCAGAGTCGACGACGACGCGCAGAACCCGTCGGCGGCCCGCCGACCGCACGTCGAGTTCCTCCAACTCGAACCCCGCCGCGCGGACGGCCTCGTCCACGAGGGGTTCGAGCTGCGCGGTGAGCTGGTCCCGAGGACCAGGCCCCCCGTGCTGCCTGCTGGACACCTGTCGGGCTCCCTAGCTCTTGAAGTTGAACCCACGAAATCGGCCGGTGCGCGAACGCCGCACCGGTCCGGTCGCACAGCGTAGCTCCTCGCCCCGCGCGAGCACGTATCCGTGATCGCCGCCCGATCGAGGGAGCCTGGCAGGATGGGCTTTCGTGGTCTCAGGACATTCCTCAGGACATTCTCGCCGCGGTTTCCTGCGCGCCGGGCTCGCGGGCGCGGTGGCGCTGCCGCTGAGCGCGTGCACCGGTGAGCCGACCCCGGACAAGCCCGATCCGCTGGAGGAGCTCGCCGCGCAGGCGCGCTCGGACGCCGAGCTCGCCAAGGCGGTCGCGACGGCGCACCCCTCGCTCGCGGCGAAGGCCGACGCGGTCGCGGCGGACCGGCGCGCGCACCACGGCGCGTTCGAGAAGGAGCTGAACCGGGCCCGACCCGCACGCGTAAGCGCGACAGCGACTCCGCCGCCCGCACCGGCTCCGAGTGCGCCGCAGCAGGCCTCGGCCGCGCTGAGCGCCTTGAAGGAGGCGCTGACGACCGGGGAGAAGCGCGCGGCGGAGTTGGTGCCGTCGTTGCCGAAGCACCGCGCGGGCCTGGTCGGCTCGGTCGCGGCGAGCTGTGCGTGCCTGCGGGAGGTGCTGGCCTGATGTTCGTCCGTACGCAGAAGAACCCGCCGTCGCAGGAGACGGTGAACGCGGTGCAGCAGGCGCTGGCCGCCGAGCACGCCGCCGAGTGGGCCTACGGCTTGGCATCGGCGTTCTTGCCCTCGTCGGCCGACGCGTCGATCCGTGAGGGCGAGACGTCGCACCGCGCGCGACGCGACGCCGTGGAGCGGTTGTTGCGCGACGCGGGGGCCACGCCTGTGCCCGCTGAGCCCGCCTACCAACCGCCTCAGCCGGTGACGAACCAGGCGAGCGCGGCCGGGCTGCTGGCGTCAGCGGAGACCGACGCGGCGTCGGCGTGGCACGGCGTGCTCGAACGATCGGACGAGGAGTCGTTGCGGCGCACGGCGTTGGAGGGACTGACGGCCTCGGCGGTGCGCACCGCGCGCTGGCGCAAGATGGCTGGGCAGACCCCGACGACGACCGCGTTCCCCGGCCGCCAGTAGGGACCCGTCAGGTGTTGATGGCGCGCCCGACGCGGAGCGCGTCCGTGCTGACTTCCTGAAGCAGGTCGACGTCCTTGCGCGTGTGGTTGTAGAAGTCCGACTCCGCGATCAGCACCGTCGTGCCCTCGACGCTTGAGGCGTAGCCCGCGTCCTTGAACTGCGCGGGCCCGCCAGGCACGTTGCGGTTCTCGCGGATGAGGTCGTTGACGTTGCCGGTCTTGTCGGACTTGGTGAGCTGCTCCAGCGCTGTCGCGTCGTTGACGGTGGGCATCGTGACCAGGGCCAGGGAGACCACGACCGGGGAGCCGTCCTTGGCCTTGGTGGCGAACAGCAGGCGGAGCATGCGCTCGCACGGCGTCTTGCGGAGAAACTGCTGCGTGTCGTCGTAGGCATGCGCGGCGCAGTCCTTGTCGGCGACGGTCGCGTGCTCCTCGTAGACCAGCTGCGGCGGATCGGCGGGCAGCGTCGCGACACCGGTGATCGTGCCGCCGCTCGCGCCCCAGAGCGTGCCGGAGAACAGTGCGACGGCCGCGAGCACTCCGCCCTTGATCAGCCAGCCCTTGCGCGAGCGGTCGGCCACGAGCGCGGCAACGCGGTCGGACGCGCTGGGGCCGTCCGAGCCCTGCGCGGGCGGCTCCGCGACCTTGGCCGCCTCGGGCCGCCGTCGCGGAGCTGGGGCGGGTTCGGTCAGGGGCGAGGTGTCCCACTCAACGGGCTCCACTCGCGTCATCACCTGTCCGTCCGATGAGCGCAGATCCGACACGATGGCTCACGGTAACGGTCTCCCGGGGGAAACGCGACGCGTCCCTACAACCTTGATAACGGCATGCGCCAGCCTTGGCGTTCACCTGTCCGCGTGAACAGCGGTAACGGACAGATAGTCACGGTCCAGACAATTCCACCCGTTCGAGATTCACGCTCGGTCAAAGCCTGACCGCGCGCAGCACCAGCTCGACGTCCTCCTCGGAGTTGTAGAGGTGGAAGCCGAGCCTGGTCCGCCCGGCGCGGGAGGCCGACCTCACCCCGGCCTCGGCGAGCCGCCGGTTCTGCTCCTCGGAGAGTTCGAGGGAGACGATCGCGGACCCGGCAGGGGGCAGGTCCAGCTCGGCCAGCAGCCCGTCAGCCAGACCGACGCAGTGCGCGCGCACCGCGGACAGGTCCAGGTCGGCCAGGAACTCCAGCGACGCCGCGCCGCCGATTTGGGCCAACCACACCGGCGAGAGGTCCAGCCGACGCGCGCTGCGCGCCAACCGCAGCGGCAGCCCGTAGATCGACTGCCACGGGTCCTCGCCCGCGTACCAGTTCGCCGAGTGCACGACCAGCTCTTCGAGCGCGTCCGGCCGCACGGCCAGCCAGGCGGCTCCGCGCGGGCAGAGCAGCCACTTGTAGGCGGCGGCCACCACCCAGTCCGCCCACCCCAGGTCGAGCGGCGTCCAGCCGGCGGCCTGCGTGGCGTCCAACAGCACCCGTGCACCGGAGCGGGCGGCGGCCTCGCGCAGCGCCTCCAGGTCGACCTGCTCGCCGTTGGCCGATTGCACGACGCTCACCGCGACGATGTCGTGACCGTCCACGGAGGACGGTAGTTCGGCGAGGTCGGCCTCGGTCACCTTCACGCCGCGATGTGCTTGCGCGGCAAAGGGAAACGTCAGGCTGGTGAACTCGTTCGCGGCGGTGAGCACCCGACTGCCGTCCGGCACGCTCGCGGCGACGACGCCGACGAGCTGGGAACCGCTCGCCCCTGCCGCGACGTCCTCGGTCCGGAATCCGACCAGCGAGGCGAAGGCGGCTCGCGCGCGCAGCACCAGCCCGTCGAAGTCGGCCGGGTGGTCGGCGCCCGCACCCCAGCGCTGAACCGACTCGCGCACGGCGTCGACGGTCGGTTGGGACGGGACGCCGATGCTCGGCGTGTTGAGGTAACCGGCGGGGACGTCGAAGTTCGCTCCGAAGGCAAGGCGCATGCCTCCGAGCGTATGCACAGCTCCAGCGGATTTCGGACTAGTTTGAGGGACATGCGTTCCGAGGTGATCGAGATCAGGACCGGCTCCGTGGAGGTCGTCCACGACCTGACGGCGGAGTGCGAGCGGTTCCTGGCCGGGGTGGACGGCGCCGACGGGCTGCTGCACGTGTGGGTGCCGCACGCGACCGCGGGCCTCGCGGTGCTGGAGACCGGCGCGGGCAGCGACGACGACCTGCTGGCCGCGCTGCGCGAGCTGCTGCCCGCCGACGACCGCTGGCGGCACCGCCACGGCTCCAAGGGGCACGGCCGCGATCACGTGCTGCCCGCGCTGGTTCCGCCCTACGCGACGGTCCCGGTCCTCGGCGGGCGCATGGCGCTGGGCACGTGGCAGTCGGTGTGCCTGGTCGACACCAACCGCGACAACCCGGTCCGCAACGTCCGGCTCAGCTTCCTCGCGGGCTGAGCCGTGCGGGGGCCGAACGGGCGCAGGAACGCGATGATCATCACGCTGTTGCTGGTGATCGTCGCGGCAGGGGCGACCGCTGCCGTGCTGCTGCTCTCGCGCGGCGGCGGCAGGACCGCGTCGAGCACCACCAGCGCGCCCCCGCCGCCTCCCGAGAAGACCACCCGGCCCCCCGCGACCACCAAGCCGCTGCCGCCCGCGCGCAACACCGGCTGGCAGGTGATCGTCAACCAGGACGCGGGACTGGTCTACGAGGTGCCGGGTTCTTGGGCGATCGGCAACTCCAGGATGGCCAGGCCCGGCGGAGTGCTGTCGCTGAGCGGGCTCGCCGCCGCGCGGCCCTTCCAGTGCGACGGCGCCGAGTTCGTCCGGGGCGAGATCGGCTCCGGCCGCACGGCGCGCAGGGACGACCCCGCGATCGTCGCGGGCGAGGTGGCCGAGGGCGCAGCCAGGACCGGGTACGCCTCCCCCACGGTCGAGCTGGCCGCGCCGACCCCCACCACAGTCGACGGCCTCACCGGGGCCACCGTGGTCGCCGAGGTCTCCTCCGCGTCGCAGAACCCTTGCCGCGCGAGCAAAGCGCGGATCACGGTGCTCGCGCTCGCCACGCCCAACGGCACGGTCGCGGTCAAGATCGAGGTGCCGGAGGACGGCAAGGACGCGGAGTTCTCCCCCAGCGCGGAGGACGTCCGCAGGATTCTGGAGTCCGTCCGGGTGGCGAGCTGACTTGCCCCCTCCGCGCGCCCTGGGAGTACCGTCGCTGCCGTGACGTGGCCAGGTGGTGGACAGGACCAGCAGGGACAGCAGCCGCAGTACGGCGGCTTCGGCCAGGGCGGGTACGGCGGGCTCGGCGCCTTCGACCAGCAGCCGCAGAAGAAGAAGGGCAAGCACACCAAGGCCATTCTCTTCAGCGGCCTCGGCGTCGTGCTGGTCGCCGCGGTCGTGGTCACCGTCGTCCTGCTGACCAACGGCAAGAGCCCCCAGGCCGCGCCGACACCGCCGCCCCCGGGCCCGACGACCTCCTCGAAGGACGTCGCGAAGGGCCCGGAGCCGGTTCGCGAGGCCGCGAAGAACCCGGGCTGGCAGGTCGTGGCCAACTCGGTCGCCAGGCTGCTGTACGAGGTGCCCCCGGCGTGGAAGCCGAAGCCGCCCGCGGACATGCGCAACGCGCTCGGGACCCCGGGCATCAGCACCCTCGCGGCGCTGGGGGCCTACCAGTGCGGTGGCGGGACCTACTCGCGCGGCGTGACCGGCATGCTGGGGCTCAAGCCGAAGGAGGGCGGCCCCGCGCTGGAGGCCGGAACCATCGCCGCCGACTACGCCAAGGGCTTCGCGAGCTCCTTCTACCAGTTCACCAAGGACGGCAAGACGCAGCAGCCGGAGGTGAAGCTCGGCCAGCCGAAACCGGTGGAGCGCCAGGGCTTCCCCGGTGTGGTGTTGGAGGCGACGGCCACCACCGCGCCCGGCGAGCCGTGCATGGCCGCCTCCGGCAAGGTGATCGCGGTCGCGTTCGTGCTCAAGCCCGACCACGCGATCGTCATGGTGGCCAACTCCGACACCGCCGCGGTCGCCGGGCAGGAGTCGGCGCCGACCGCGACCGACGACGAGCTGAACAAGATCGTCGACAGCTTCCGCATCGCCTCGGAATGAGCCCGAACCGCTTGGTGCTGTGGGACATCGACCTGACGCTGGTCGAGCTGCGCGGCCTCGGGATGCACTGGTACCGCCGCGCGCTGGCCGCCGCGACCGGGACCGAACT
The DNA here is from genome assembly GCF_039537405.1 of Allokutzneria multivorans. Taxonomy (NCBI): domain Bacteria; kingdom Bacillati; phylum Actinomycetota; class Actinomycetes; order Pseudonocardiales; family Pseudonocardiaceae; genus Allokutzneria; species Allokutzneria multivorans. The sequence continues at coordinate 357,135 of NZ_BAABAL010000019.1, forward strand.
GGTGCACGAACCGCCGACGGCGGGCCGCACGGAGCGCTGGATCAGCACCGAGATCCTTGCAGCGCACGGGTTGCCGACCGACGACGCTTCGGTGCGCGGGCTCTTCGCCGCGCTCACAGAGGCGGTGGAAGCCGATCTGGACGTGCTGCCCGTGCGTGGGCGCGCGCTGCCGGGCGCGGTCGAGGCGCTGGACGCGGTGGCGCTGCGCACGGACGTGGCGCAGGGCCTGGTCACGGGGAACCTGGTCGAGATCGCCAGGCACAAGCTCGGCGCCTTCGGCCTCGATCGGCGGTTGGACCTGGCGATCGGTGGCTACGGCGATGCGTCGTTGGTGCGAGCGGACCTGGTGGCCGCGGCCGTTGAAGCCGCGACCTCCAGGCACACCAACGGTTTCGCCGCCGACGCAGTGATCGTCTTCGGCGACAGCCCGCACGACATCACCGCCGCGCGCCACCACGGCGCTGTGGCGGTCGGCGTGGCTACGGGCCACAGCAGTGCTTCGGAGCTGCGCGCGGCCGGGGCCGACGTGGTCCTCTCGGACCTCGCCGACACCGCGGCCGTGCTCAGCATCCTCGGGTAGCTGTCAGAACTTGATCGAGCGCACGCCCCCGACGATCGGGAGCTCCAGGTTGCTCGGCGCGAGCGTGATCTCCACCTTGTTCGCCTTGGCGTCAGGGGTGATGTAGCTCGGCAGGTTCTGCACCAGGACGAGGCCGATGCGGTGCCCGGCCGGGAACACGTAGTCCTTCGGGTGCAGCTCCCACTTGACGTTGTAGGTCCGGCCCGGCACGAGGTCCTGGCCCTGGGTGAGCGACTGGTTGTTCTTCATGTCGATCGAGCCCCGGGTGATCACCTTGTACGGCGTCGCCGCGGTGACCTCGACGGGCGGGGCCGCGCAACCGGTGCGACGACGCAGGTCCGCCTGCTCGCACGAGTCGGTCATCAGCTCGATCGGCGACTTGCCCAGCGCCTCGGTGCGCGTCGCCTGGCCGTAGTCGACCAGCAGCGCGGTCAGCGGGGCGCTCGTGGTGTCCGCGCTGGCGTTGACGTTCACCGACGCCGTTCCGGAGAGCCGGACGGCCTCCTTCAGCGGCTCGGTCAGGTAGGCGAGGCGGTTGGCCTTGGCCAGCTCCGGGTCTCCGGCGGCTGCGGACTCCGACTGGTTCTTCAGGTCGGTGATCACCTGCTTGGCCGGGTCGGCGACCGGCTGCGGCTTGAGCACGCCCGGCGCGCCCTGTCCACCGGCGCCGAGGAACAGCTTCGCCTTCTTGGCCGCCGCGTCCGGCCAGCTCGCGTGGGTCTCCCAGGTGCCGTCCGGCCGCTGGATGTCGGCCATCGGCTCGGACATCACGCCGTTCTGCAGGCCCAGCAGCCAGTGGTCCATCCACCGGTGCATGACGCCTTCCCACTCGGCCTTGCGGATGCCGATCGGGTCGCTGTGCGCGCCTCGGTGCAGCCAGACCTTGCGCGGCACGTCGAGCTTCTGCAGCTCGTACCACCACTTGGAGAAGTGGCCGGGCTTGACGTTCCAGTCCTCCTGGCCGTGCACCACGAACACCGAGGCCTTCACCTTCGCAGCGTCCGGGCGGTAGTCCCGCTCGGCCCAGAACTTGGTGTAGTCGTAGGTGTCGTCGTTCGCCCGGTCGCCGAGCGACTTCACGAAGGCGGCGCACTTCGCCTTGGCGGCCGGGCTGATCACGTAGTTCGCCAGCCACTCCGGGTAGCGGTTGCCCCACGCGCCCTGGTAGCCGATGCCCTGGTCGCGGGTGTAGTCGTACCAGCTGGAGATCGCCGCGATCGGCACGATCGTCTTGAGGCCGTCCACACCGCGCGCGGCGAGGGCGTTGGGCAGCGTGCCGTTGTAGGAGACGCCGAGCATGCCGACCGCGCCGGTGCTCCACGAGGCCACGGCGGGCTTCCCGTCGGCGTAGAAGGCCTTCGCGCGGCCGTTGAGCCAGTCCACCGAGGCTTCGATGGAGGAGGTGTCCTCGGAGTCACCCGTGGTGGGGCAGCCCTGGGAGCGGGCCGTGCCCTGCATCTCGACCTCGACCACCGCGTAGCCGCGCGGCACGAAGAACTCGTCGTACCACCGGCCGAACCCGCGCGGGGCCGCTCCCGGCAGGAAGTTCTCGTCGCCGCCACGGGCTCGCGCCGCTGCCGCCGCCGAGTAGTAGGGGCTGGCCTCCATGACCGTCGCCGACTTCAGCCCGGAGTTGGTCTCCTTGGGCCGCATCACGTCGGCGGCGATGCGGTCCGGCTTGCCGTCCGCATCGCTGTCGATCTTGGACTCGATGTAGACCGTCTCCCGGATCGCCTCCGCGTAGGAGTAGATCGGCTTGGTCTCGTTGTCGACGACGTTGTTGGCTGGCTGAGCGAAGGCAGGAACCCCCGCCAGGGTCGCGGCGGCCGCGGCCGCCAACCCGGTCAAGAGCGCGATCGATCTGCGCAGGTGTCGCATGCTGTCCTCCTGGGCGCCCACCCGGCAGGGTTCGGGTGGGCCACGAGAACCAGGCAACCGGGTCCCCGCGCCCGCGCGAAAGCGACCAAAGGCGGGCGATATTCACATCCGCCTACTCCATCCGGCCGCACATCACGCGGAGTTCGCCAGTCTTCAAGACCCGCAAACCCCGCCCCCAGCGATCGCGAACAGCTACAAACCCCGGGCACCCCGGCAACGCCAACAGCCGCAGACCCTCAAGGGGTTTGCGGCTGTTGAAGACGTGCGGAGCGGGGGTTCGCGGGTCTTGAAGACTGCGGAACCCCCGCTGCGGTCGGGTTGCGGCGGAGCTCAGGTGCGGCAGAGGTCGACGAGGTGGGCGACGACCTTGTCCACGCCGACCTCGACGCGCTCGCCGGTGGCGCGGTCCTTGACCTCGACCACGCCGTTGGCGAGGCCGCGACCGACCACGAGGATCGTCGGCACACCAACGAGTTCGGCATCGGCGAACTTCACGCCGGGCGAAGCCTTGCGGTCGTCGAGCAGCACCCGGACGCCCGCGGCGTCCAGCTCGGCGGCGATCCGCTCCCCGCCCTCGCGCACGGTGTCGTCCTTGCCCGCGATGACCACGTGCACGTCAGCGGGAGCGATCTCGCGCGGCCACACCAGGCCCTTGTCGTCGGCGCGCTGCTCGGCGATGACGGCGAGCGCCCGCGAGACACCGATGCCGTAGGAGCCCATGGTGATGCGCACGGGCTTGCTGTCCGGCCCGAGCGCGTCGAGGCCGAACGCGTCGGCGTACTTGCGGCCGAGCTGGAAGATGTGGCCGATCTCGATGCCGCGCGCCATGACGAGCTTGCCGCCGCCGTCGGGGGACTCGTCGCCCTCGCGCACCTCGGCGGCCTCGATCGTGCCGTCCGGGGTGAAGTCGCGGCCCGCGACGAGGTCCACGACGTGGTGGTCGGCCTTGTCGGCGCCGGTCACCCACGCGGTCCCGGTGACGACGCGCGGATCGACGAGGTAGCGAACCCCGTTGTCCTGCAACGCCTTCGGGCCGATGTAGCCCTTGACCAGCCACGGGTTGGCCTTGAAGTCGGCCTCCTCGACGAGCGCGACCTCGGCGGGCGCGAGCCCGGCCTCCACGCGCTTGAGGTCCACCTCGCGGTCACCCGGCAGGCCGATCGCCAGCAGCGTCCACTCCTTCGCACCGGGCACGCGGGTCTTGAACAGCACGTTCTTCAGCGTGTCCGCGCCGGTGAACTCGCGGCCGAGCCCGGCGCCGTTGAGGAAGGCCACCAGCGTCTCGATCGTCGGGGTGGCAGGCGTGTGGTGCACCTGCGCCGCGGGCAGGCCGTCGAGCGGGCGCGCTGGCGGGACCGGCGTGGTCACGGCCTCGACGTTGGCCGCGTAGCCGCTCTCCAGGCAGCGCACGTAGGTGTCCTCGCCGACCTCGGCGGGGGCCAGGAACTCCTCGCTCGCGGAGCCGCCCATCGCGCCCGAGACGGCGGAGACCACGTGGTACTCGATGCCCAGCCGCTCGAAGATCCGGATGTAGGCGTCGCGGTGCGCCTGGTAGGAGCTGGACAGGCCCTCGTCGGTGAGGTCGAAGGAGTAGGAGTCCTTCATGACGAACTCGCGGCCGCGCAGGATGCCCGCGCGGGGGCGCTCCTCGTCCCGGTACTTGTTCTGGATCTGGTAGAGCACGACCGGGTAGTCCTTGTAGGAGCTGAACTCACCCTTGACCATCAGGGTGAACAGCTCCTCGTGCGTCGGTCCCAGCAGGTAGTCGGCGTTCTTGCGGTCCTTGAGCCGGAACAGCGTGTCGCCGTACTCGGTCCAGCGGCCGGTGCTCTCGTAGGCCTCGCGCGGCAGCAGCGCGGGGAAGTGGACCTCCTGCGCGCCGATCGCGTCCATCTCCTCGCGGACGACCCGCTCGACGTTGCGCAGCACGCGCCAGCCCAGTGGCAGCCAGGAGTACACGCCCGGGGCGACACGGCGGACGTACCCGGCGCGCACGAGGAGCTTGTGGCTGGGCACCTCTGCGTCGGCCGGGTCCTCACGCAGGGTCCGCAGGAACAGCGACGACATCCTGGTGATCACTGGCTGAACTCCTTCATTCCGTGGTTCGAGCAGCCTAACGATGGGCTCCCGGATGTCGGTCGGCGCGTCTACCGTGCGATCGCATGGGACTCAACATCGCCTGCATCACCATCGACTGCGCCGACCCGGCGAAGCTCACCGCGTTCTGGACCGAGGCGCTCGACTTCACGGTCGTCGCCGACCTCGGCGAGTTCGTCTTCCTCGCGCCGAAGGACGCCAGGGGCGCCGCGATCGGCCTCCAGCGCGTCGACGAGCCGAAGCGCGACAAGAACCGCGTGCACGTGGACCTCAGCGCGGACGACCGCCATGCCGAGGTGCAGCGGCTGGTCGCGCTCGGCGCCTCGGTCAGCGGCGAGTTCACCGTGCCCGGGCTGACCTGGACCGTGCTCACCGACCCCGAGGGCAACGAGTTCTGCGTCTCCGAGCGCTCCGAGATGCCCACCTGAGGCTTCACCGCGCAGCTGGCGTGGCGACGCGCTTCCGCCACCGCCCCGGACGCCCGCGAGGCCGTCCTCAGCGAGCAGGCCGACCCTCAACCTCCTCAGCGCGGACTGATGAACCCAATGTGGCATTGGTTACGTCTCGCGAAACAAACGCCACATTGGGTACGTACCAAGCCGGGGTTCTAGGCTCTGCGGGTGCTCGTGCTGCTGCCGCCGTCGGAGACGAAGGCCCTTGGCGGGTTCGGCCCGCCTCTCGATCTGGACGCGCTGTCCTTCCCCGCACTGACCCCCGTGCGCCGCAAACTGGTCGACGCGCTCGTCGACCTCGCGGCGGACCCGGTGGCCAGCATGGCGGCGCTCGGGATCTCCGAACGCCAGCTCGACGAGGTCGGGCACAACGCGGCGCTGCTCACCGCGCCGACGATGCTCGCGCTCACCCGCTACACCGGTGTCCTCTACGACGCGCTCGCCATCGGCACGCTCACCAAGGCCGAGCGCGCCCGCGCGGACTCGCGCCTGGCCGTGGCCTCGGCGCTGTTCGGGCTCGTGCGCGGGAACGACCGGATCCCGCACTACCGGCTCTCCGCGGGCAGCACGCTCGCCGCAACAGGTCCCTTGCGCGCCATGTGGAAACCGGTGCTCGAACCCGCACTGTCCGAAGTGGACGGTCTCGTGGTCGATCTCCGCTCCGGCTCCTACGCCGGGCTGGCCAAGGTCGCGGGCGCGGTGACCGTGCGCGTGGTCACCGACGACGGCACCGGGCGCCGCAAGACGGTCAGCCACTTCAACAAGGCGCACAAGGGCCGCCTCGCTCGCGTGCTCGGCTCCGCGCGCAAGGAAGCGTCCTCCCTCAAGGACGTCATCAAGATCGCCGCGGCGGCCGGGCTCAGCCTGGAGGTCACCGGCGAGACCGAGCTGGAGCTGCTCACCGACTAACTCGATTGCACGCGCGGGCGCCGTCGGCGATCCTGGCGCTCCCTACGAAACGAGGAGGTGCGACATGAACTTCGCAGCCATGTCCGTCCTTTCCCGTAGGAGCGCACACCGTGCCATCGCACGCCCTCCCCGCCTGGCTGATCACTGACGACTCGGCAGTCGATCACGAGCTCGGGGTCCTCAAGACCGGCAAGGAAGCCGACGTCCACCTCATCGAGCGCTCGATCCCCGGTTCCGGGGCGAGCTGCCTGCTGGCGGCCAAGCGCTACCGGAGCTCCGAGCACCGGATGTTCCACCGCGACTCCGGCTACCTCGAAGGCCGCAAGACCCACAGGTCCCGCGACACCCGCGCCATCGCCAACCGCACGCGCTACGGCCGCGACGTCATCTCGCAGCAGTGGGCGAAAGCGGAGTTCACCGCGCTGACCCGGCTGTGGACGGCGGGAGTTCCCGTTCCCTACCCCGTGGAGCACCGGGGCACGGAGCTGCTGCTGGAGTTCGTCGGCGAACCCGACGGCTCGGCCGCACCGAGGCTCGCGCAGCTGCGGCCGGAGCCCGACGCCCTGCGCGCGCTGTGGTTCCAGCTCGTCGACGCGATGCTGCTGATGGCCGCCGAGGGCCTCACCCACGGCGACCTCTCCCCGTTCAACCTGCTCGTGCACGCGGACCGGCTCGTGGTGATCGACCTGCCCCAGGTCGTGGACCTCGTCGCCAATCCGCAGAGCGAGCAGTTCCTCCGGCGCGACGTGCGCACCACGTGCGCGTGGTTCCTCGCTCGCGGGCTGCCCGAGGACGTGGCCGACGCGGACTGGCTGGAGGAGCTGCTGCGCCGCGAGGCCAGGCTGCTCTAGGCGGGTGCTCCAACTCACCCCGTTCTTGTCGCAGGCCGGGAGACACACCGCTGACCTGCGCGAATAGTTGATCATGAGCCCCGTCGCGGGAAACGGTTTTCCGCGACGGGGCGCACGGGGGCCGGGCCGATCCGGCGACCAGCTACACTGGGGAACGCACCACGTCAGTCGCGCGAAGATCGCGTCTGCCGGCCCGGTCGGCCGGTGGTGCTCCTGACCACTCAACGGCGCACAAAGCGCCGGGCCCGTCCTTGTGACCGTCTCGCGATCTGAATCGATCGGCGGGAGTCCCCGAGACGTGCCACGTCTCGGAGGATCTGTGTCCATCGTTTCACCTGCCCGGACCGAGCACGCCCAGCGCAAGCCTCGCCACCGGGTGACCAGCCCTGCCGCCGTCGAGGCGCAGGACGTTCCGGAGACCGCCGACGTCGCCGACGTCGAAAGCCCGGAGACCAAGACCTTCGCCGAGCTGGGCCTGCCCGAGGTGCTCGTCGAGCGCCTCGCCAAGCGCGGCATCGTCGACGCGTTCCCGATCCAGGCCGCCACGCTGCCGGACTCCCTCGCCGGGCGCGACCTGCTCGGCCGCGGCCAGACCGGCTCCGGCAAGACCCTGGCCTTCGGCCTGCCGATGCTCGTCGCCCTCTCCCAGGGCCGCACCAAGCCGCTGCAGCCGCGCGGCCTGGTCCTGGTGCCCACCCGTGAGCTGGCCATGCAGGTCCGCGACTCGCTCGGTGATCTGGCGGAGGGCCTCGGCCTGCGCTGCAACATCGTCGTCGGCGGCACCTCGTTCCCGAAGCAGGTCGCGGCGCTGCGGCGCGGGGTCGACCTGCTGATCGCCACCCCCGGCCGCCTCAGCGACCACATCCGCCAGGGCACCTGCTCGCTGGCGGAGGTCCAGGTCACCGCGCTGGACGAGGCCGACCAGATGGCCGACATGGGCTTCCTGCCCCAGGTCCGCGAGCTGCTGGACCAGGTCGCGCCCAACGGCCAGACGCTGCTGTTCTCCGCCACCCTCGACGGCGACGTCGACCAGCTGGTGCGGCGCTACCTGACCGACCCGGTGACCCACTCGACCGCGCCGCCCTCGGCGAGCGTGTCCACGATGGACCACCACGTGCTGCTGATGAGCAACGACGACAAGCTCGACGTCGTCGCCGAGGTGGGCGCCCGCGAGGGCAGGACCATCATGTTCGTCCGCACCAAGCACGGCGTTGACCGGCTGACCAAGAAGCTGCGCTCCGTCGGCGTGAAGGCCGGCGGCCTGCACGGCGGCAAGACCCAGGGCGCGCGCACCCGCACCCTCGGCGACTTCCGCGACGGCGTCACCACCTGCCTGGTGGCGACCAACGTCGCCGCCCGCGGCATCCACGTCGACGACGTGAGCCTGGTCGTGCACGTCGACCCGCCGCTGGACCCGAAGGACTACCTGCACCGCGCGGGTCGCACCGCGCGCGCGGGCCAGGCCGGTGTCGTCGTCACGCTGGCGCTGCAGGCGCAGCGCCGCTCCGTGCAGGCGATGACCTCCAAGGCGGGCGTGCAGCCGACCATCACCCGGGTCCGCCCGGGCTGGACCGAGCTGAACGAGATCACCGGCGCGCAGAGGCCCAGCGGCATCGAACTGCCGGACGAGGCCGTTCGCCCCGAGCGTCGCCCGGCCCGCGCCGGTGGTGGCGAGCGCGGTGGCCGCTTCGGCCGTCGCCCCGCCCGTGACGGCGACCGCCCGCGCGGTTTCCGCCGCGACGACCGTGGTGACCGTGGCGGTTTCCGCGGCGAGGACGGTGGCGACCGTGGCTTCCGCCGCGACGACAACCGTGGCGAGGACCGTGGTGTCCGTCGCGAGGACCGTGGCGGTTTCCGCTCCGACGACCGTGGTGGCGAGCGCGGCGGCTTCCGCCGGGACGACCGCGGTGGTGACCGTGGGGGCTTCCGCTCCGACGACCGTGGCGGCGAGCGCGGTGGCGACCGTGGCGGTTTCCGCCGGGACGAGCGCGGTTTCCGGGGCAACGACGACCGCCCGGCCCGCAGCGGCTTCCGCTCCGACGACCGCCCGAGCGGGCGCGCTCCGCGTGAAGAGTGGCGCCGCCCCGAGCGCGCCGCCGGTCCTCGCGACGACCGCGGCCACCAGGGTGGTGACCGCGCCGCCCGTCAGAACCGTGGCACCGGGGGCCGTCAGCGCTTCAACTCCCCCACCCACTAGCACCTGAGCTCCACCAACGGGAAACCCCCGCCCCCACACTCAGCGTGGGGCGCGGGGGTTTCGCGCGTTCTCGGGGTTCGGTGCGGGCTCAGGGGGCTACAGCGGTCACTTCGCCGACGACGATGATCGCGGGCGGGCGGATCGCCTCGGTGGTGATCGTGGCGCCGAGCTTGTCCAGCGTCGTGCGCACCACTCGCTGAGCGCGCGTGGTGCCCTCCTGGATCACCGCTACGGGCGTTGTGGCGGGGCGGCCGTGCTCGATCAGCGTGCTCGCGAAGACGTCCGCGCGCTCGACGGCCATCATCAGCACCAGGGTGCCGCGCAGCTTCGCCAGCGCGGGCCAGTCCACAAGGGACCGTTCGTCGGTCGGGCTCACATGTCCTGACACCACAACGACTTCGTGCGCGACACCGCGATGGGTCACCGGCACGCCTGCGACGGCGGGCACCCCGAAAGCACTCGTGACGCCCGGGACAACGGTCACCGGGACGTCGGCCTCGGCGCAGGCGAGCAGTTCCTCGAAGCCCCTGCCGAAGACGTAGGGGTCACCGCCTTTGAGGCGCACCACGAACTTCCCGGCCTTCGCGTGCTCGATCAGCGTCGAGTTGATCACGTCCTGGCTGGCCGCGCGGCCGTACGGGATCTTCGACGCGTCGACGACGAGCACGTGCGGCGCGAGCTCCTCCAGCAGCTCGCGCGGGGCGAGCCGGTCGGCCACCACGACATCGGCCTGCGCCAGCAAACGCCTGCCGCGCACCGTGATCAGCTCGGGGTCGCCAGGCCCACCACCGACGAGCGCCACGCCGGGCAGAGCAGGCGAAGCGGCGTCGCTGACCACGCCCGAGCGCAGCGAGTCGACCACGGCGTTGCGCACGGCGGCGGAGCGCCGGTGCTCACCGCCAGCCAGAACGCCCAGCAGGAGCCCGTCGTGCGAGCCCACCGCAGGGGTCACGGCGGTGCCGAGGCGGGCGATGTCGGCGCGCACGCAGAACACGCGCTTCTGTTCAGCCTCAACGGTGATCGCCTCGTTCACGGCCGTGTCGTCGGTGCACGCGACCGCGTACCAGGCGCCGTCGAGATCGCCGTCCGCGTAGGTGCGGCGGGTCCAGGTGAACTCCCCCGCCGTCGCCATCGCCTCCACGGCCGGGGTCGCCTCCGGCGAGATGACCTCGATGACCGCTCCCGAGGCGACCAGTCGCGGCAGTCGGCGCTGGGCGACCGTGCCCGCACCGACCACCACGACGCGCCGCCCGGCGAGGTCCAACCCGGCGAGGTAGTGCTGCTCAGCCCGCATGACCGCTAAGCATGCCGATCCGCGCCGCCGAACACACCCGGAGAGCGCTGTGAGATCACTCGCCCGCCGCGATCGCCGGGTGGCGTTCCTCGTAGCCGCGCGCCTTCCACCACAGCACCGCGCCACCCCACGCCAGCAGGAAGGTCGCCGCGATGCCGTAGCCCATGATCTCGAACTGCTCGGAGATCTCGCCGATCCCGGCCAGCCACGTCAGCCCGGCCTTCTCGGCGAGCAGCTGCGACACGTAGACCACCACCACGAAGCCCGCGATCGCCACGGTGATCGCGGTGGTGACCGTGTTGTAGAACAACGTCCGCACCGGGTTGCGGTAGGACCACGAGTAGGCCCGCGTCATCAGCAGCGAGTCCAGCGTGTCGAACGTGCTCATCCCCGCCGCGAAGATCAACGGCAGGCTCAGCACCGCGACCAGCGGGAGCTGACCGCCCGCCGCGTGGGTCGCGGTGAGGCCGAGCAGCGTGATCTCCGAGGCGGTGTCCAGGCCGAGCCCCATCAGGAAGCCGACCGGGTACATGTGCCAGGACGAGCGGATCAGCACGCGCAGCCGCCCGCCGAAGATCCGGTTGAACACACCGCGGTTCATCAGCACGCGCTCGACCTCGGCCTCGGCCATCTCGCCGCGCTTCAGCTTCCGCCAGAGCCCGCTCAGCGAGCGCAGCACGCCCGCGTTGAGCACGGCGACGAGCAGCAGGAACGAGATCGCCACGATCGTCGCGATGGTGCCGGTGACCTCCTGCACGCCCTCCACCTCGGACTCCGCGACGGTGCCCGCGGCGAGCGCGACGACCAGCGCGAGCACGAGGACGACCGAGGAGTGGCCCATCGCGAAGAAGAAGCCGACGCCCATGGGGCGCTTGCCGCGCAACAACATCAGCCGCGTGGTGTCGTCGATGGCGGCGATGTGGTCGGCGTCGAAGGCGTGCCGGACGCCGAGCACGTAGGCGATGGCGCCCGCCGAGGCGAGGATGCCGGAGCCGGGGAAGCTGTCGGCGTAGGCCAGGTACAGCCCGATGCCCACGACGTGCAGCACCACGATCGCGCCGATGATGCCGAAGAGCCTTCGCCGCTCCTGCGCGGTCCACGCGCCGCTGGGAGCCTGGGCGTCAAGGGACGTCATGAAAGGAACCTCCTGGGTGCCTCGCCCGAGGGGGAGTTCGCGCGAGCCACGGCGTGGCGCGCGACCACCAGGGAGTTCCTGACTCTCGGATCACCTCGACCCGATCACAGTGGCGGGACCGTCCCGGATTCGCACCGGGTTCCTCGCACTGGTGGCGCCCCGCATCGTGGGGGCGGGGGCGAGGCCGCGTCAATCCGGCCGGAGGGGGTTGAGCCCGGGCCGTGTCGGCCACGTGATCTTCGACGGAGGCCGGCGGGAGGCCCGCGGGCGGTCCGGAGAGGGCTCCGAGAAAAGAAACGGAATAGGAGCGAAATGAGCTTTGCCTGCCCCGGGCGGCGGGAGGGGCAGGCAAAGCGGGTCGGCGAACGTGAAACTCTTCCAGAAATCGACGAGGCCACGATCCCCGCCTCGACCGTACACTTCGTCGTCTCTTTCGCGGTCGCGATCTCAAGTTTCCGCAACCGCTCACACACGTTCAGCAGTGGTGCTCGACTCTGGTCGGCTCAGCCGGAAGACCGGGGCCGGGTGGTGCCGTTGACCGGGCCGTCACGCTCAACCCAACGGTGACGGAGGATCTCCCGTGGTCAACATTGCCGCGGCCGCGGATCTCGTCCTGGCCAGTGCTCGCAATTTCCACCTCCCACCTGGGACGTGTTACCTCGTCAAGACGGGCACATCAATGGCACACCCGAATGCCCTTGCGCGGCAAGGGCTTGAGCCACCTTTTCATCACAACGTGCTACCGGTTGCGCATCAATGCGCGGACGCGGGCGGAGTGACCATCCGGCCGCCGACCGCGCGGGTCCGCGAACTCCCGACGACGACCGTGGCGGAGGCCGGAACGGCTGCCGGGTCGAAGCCGGTGATCATCGCCACTTCGGCACCGGAACCGGCGCCGGCGCCTGGTCCGACGACGCCGACGGGGGTCCTCGGCGGGCGGTGCAGGCGCAGCAGGTCCAGCGCGGCGCCGAGCCGCCAGTCCGCGTTGTCCCGCAGGCAGACCACCACGTCGGCCTCGGCGACGGCGCGCACGCGCTGCTCGATCACCGGCCACGGCGTCGCGGAGTCGGCCAGGCTGATCACCGCGTGGTCGGCGCCGAGCGGAGCGCCCAGCGCGGCCGCTGCCGCCGACTCAGGGCTCACGCCGGGCACTCCGGCGATCTCGATCCGCGCGTCGGCCTGCTCCAGCGCGGGACCGATCAGCGCGCCGGAGCCGACCAGGGCCACGGAGAGCCCCGCGACGGCCAGGCGCACCGCTTCGGCCGCGCGCTGACGTTCGTCGCCGGGCACGCTCACCCGGACCTCCGTGCCCTGGCGCAGCAGGTGCCGGACGCGCTCCAAGTCGGCTTCGAGCCCGACGACCACGGCAGCGCGGCGCAGTTCGGCCTCGGCGCGGGGCACGCGGAGGTCCTCGGCGTCCGGACCGGCGTCGACGATGACCAGCCGACCGCGCGGGCGCACCCTGGCCGCGGCGACGGTTGCCTTGTCCCCCTTGAGCTTCGCCGCGACCAGCTCCACCGGAGAGCCGCACGCCAGCTCACCCGCGGCGTGCAGCGCGGCGGCTTCGGCGACGCTGGGCGTGCCCATCTCCGCGCGCACGTCCTCGCTCGGCGTCGGCACGTCGACCCCGGCGAGGGTCTCCGCCGGGTAGTGCAGCAGGTCGGGCGCGCTGTCCTGCCAGAAGCCGTGGTCGTCGACCGCGTCCACGATTCCCGGCTCGTCCGACTTGGCGTCGACCGTGGCGAAGGCGCGCACCGCTCGCAGGTCCAGCTCGGCGCGCTCCGCCAGCTCGGCCAGCAGGCCGGTCACCGCGCCCGCCGACACCCCGATGGACGAGCCGATCCCGATCACCAGGGTCCTGGGCACGAGGCGGAGGACCTTGCCCTCGACCGAGAGCAGCCGGTCGTCCACCACCACCGTCCACTGTGGACCACTCGGCGGCGGTTCTTCGTGCACCGTGACGTTGGAAGGCATGGCGGGCAAGGGAAAGCGCAGCGGATTGACCACGCGGACCGGCTCTCCGGCGAGCAGCGCGGCAGCGCAGTCGGCGAGTTCACCGTCCACAGTGGCCTCAAGCAGCTCGACCAGCTCGTCGAGGACCGTGGCGCCGACCGACTCCGCCGCCGTGGTGACGACCGGGCGGCAGCCGAGGAACTCGGCGACGCGGTCGGCCAGCGCGTTCGCCGCCGGGCCGCCGGTCAGCGCGACCGCGAAGCCGCTCTCCTCGTCGACGCAGACCACGGCCGGGTCGCCGTGCCGGTCGGTCAGCAGCGGCGCCACCATCCGCACCGTCGCCCCGGTGGACAGGAAGAACACGGCGGCGCCCAGTCGCGGCCACATCCGCCGCAGCGCGGGCTTCACCGCCCCTTCGACCACCGCGGCGTCCGCGCCCAGGTGTGCCGCAAGCTCCCCCGCGGAACGACGCCCCTGCGCCGTCACCGCAAACAACCCGATCACCCCGAAACCCTATCCCCGCTCCACATCCCCCATCCGGGGTCGTACCCAATGTGGCATTTGTTTCGCCAGACGTAACCAGTGCCACATTGGGTACTTCAGTCCGCGCTGAGGGGGTTGAGGGTCACGAGGTGGAACGGCGGCCCCAGAGGAGGAGGGTGGGGGTGGTGCCGACGAAGCGGCTGGCGCCGTCGGACATGGTGGCGAGGCGGTTGGCGGAGAGCTGGCAGCCGTCGACCACGTAGCCGGAGTGCCGCAGCGCGTCCCGGCACGCTCCGAGGCGGTCCAGGGCGGTGAGGGCGACGACGACGCGTTCGGCTCCGACGGCCGCGCACGCCGCGACGACCTCGGGACCTCCGCCGCCGACGAAGATCGCGTCGGGGCGGGGCAGGCCGACCAGCGCCGCCGGGGCCTCGTTCTCGACGATGCGCATGTCGACGCCGTGGGTCGCGGCGTTGGCGATGATGCGCATGCACTGCACGGGATTGGGCTCCACGGCGACGACAGCGGCTCCCAGGCGGGCGCACTCGATCGCCAGTGCCCCGGCACCGGAGCCGACGTCCCAGATGAGCGTGCCGGGGCGCGGGCCGAGCTTGGCGAGGGCGAGCGCGCGCACCTCGGCCTTGCTGACGGTGCCGTCGCGGTGGGCGAAGGCCTCTTCGGGCAGCGCCCACCCGGACGCGGGCGGGATCGGCTCTCCGCCCGCGCACCAGCCGCGCGGCGGGACGGCCTCGGGGTCGGCGAGGCAGAGCACGACGTTCGCCTCGCGCCAGCGGCGCTTGGCGGCCTTCGGCGGGTCCACCACGGAGATCCGCTCGTCCGGGGTGTCCATGTCCTCGGCGACGATCAGCGTGCGGCGCCAGCCGGTGAGGCCCGCGCCGATCTCCGCGGGACCGGCGACGGCGTCGGTCAGCACGGCGACGGCGGGCCGCGCGCGGCAGACGTTGAGCGCGCGCCGGAGATCGCGGCCGCGAGCGCTGACCACGAGCACGTCGTCCCACGAGCGGCCGAGCTTGGCCATCAGCCGCTGCACGCCGGTGACGCCGGGCAGGACCTTGGCGGTCCGCACCCCGCGCTCGCGCAGCCCCTGCATCACGCCGAAGAAGCCGGGGTCGCCGGAGGTGATCACGACGGCGGGGCCGTCCTGCTCGGAGAGCTCCTCCAGGTCGGTGAGCGCCTGGTCGAACTGGGCCGTTCCCGGTTCGCCGAGCGGGATCCGGCGGGCGCCGTGCGGGGCGTGCGCGTCCAGGTGCACGCGACCACCGAGCACGACCTTGGCCCCGGCGAGCACCTCGGTGGCGCCGCGCGGCAACCCCTGACCGTCGAGACCGACCACGCTCACCGAGATCGCGGCGGGTGTTCCGGAGCGCGGGCGCTCGTGGTTCGGCGACCGCTGCTGGAGCAGCTCGTGACCGACCGGTCCGGCCTCCGTTGTCTGGCGGCCTCGGCGGAACATCCCGCCGGAGCGGCCAACGCCCGTACGCACAGCTCGTCTCCACATCCCCGGGGCACGACCGGTGCGCTGGAACCAGGTGGGCGGGGCGCCCATGCCCACGGACACCCATCAGTTAGCCCATAGCCGGGCCCTCGGGCGCGCGCCGCGCCGGAGATTCACCCGTTCGACGGCAATGCAAACGTTCCGGCCGAGAGTCCTTTGTGGACGGTGTGCTCAGCCGGTCTTGGAGGAGCGCTTCGGCTTGCGCGGCGCGGTGCTCTTGCCCTTGGCGACCTTGGTGGGGGCCTTGGCCTTCTCGGTCTTCTCCGCCGTGTCCGCGACGGGCTTCTCCGCGGCGGGCTTGCGCTTGGGCTTGGCCTGTTCAGCCACCGCCGGGACCTCGGGGAGGTCGACGGGCAGCGTCACCTGGTCGGGGTGCTTGGTGGTCTTGCTGGCCGCGGCCACCCTGGTGGAGGTGCCGGTGAGCCGCGCGGTGCGGTAGCGGCGGGCGGTGCGGCTGGTCGTGCGGGTGGTCTCCTGCAGGTCGCGAACGGCCCACCACGCCACGTCGGAGCCGGGCTGCGCGGACTTGGCGGTGGACTCCGCCTCGCCCGGGATCAGCTGCGGCTCGACGGACTTCACCGCGCGCAGCGGGCGGCTGGTGCGGCGGTAGCCGGCCGCGGTGGAGGCGGGGGCGTAGGAGCGGGCGCCGCCGTTGCGCAGCGCCTTGCCGACGAGGAAGAGCGTGTGCCGCCAGAGCTTGTGCTGCTTGACCACGCGCTCCAGCTCGCCGACGGTGGTCTGCACGGTCAGCTCGTCCGGCCAGGTGGTCTTGTAGGCGACGACGACGGGGGTGTCCTCGGCGTAGCCGCCCTCGATCAGCTCCTCGGCCAACTGGCCCGCACGGGCCCCCGGCAGCGAGATCGCCATCGTGGTGCCGTGCCGGGCGAACGCGCGGATGCGCTCGGCGTCCGGCAGGTCGGAGTTGCTGCCCTCGACCCTCGTCATGATCATCGACTGGGCGTTCTCGGTGGCCGTGAGCTCCTTGCCGACGGTCGCGGCGGCGGCGGAGTAGGTGGAGACGCCGGGGACGATCTCCACGTCGAGGCCGAACTTGCGGCAGATGTCGTGCTGCTCCTGCACGGAGCCCCACAGCGCGGTGTCCCCGGGGTGCAGGCGGACGACCTTGAGCCGCTTGACGATCGCGCGCCGGTAGATCTCCAGGACCTCGTCCTGGCCGACCAGGGTGAAGTCGACCAGCTCGGCCTCTGCGGAGGCGTGCTCGCGGACGCAGTCGGCGTCCAGCACGCTCGGCGCCCACAGAACGACGTCGGCCTCGGCGATCCGTCGCGCCGCGCGCAGCGTCAGCAGGTCCGCTGCGCCAGGCCCGGCGCCGATGAACGAAACTCGCCCGTTCACGGTTGCTCCCCTCGGCCGCTCCTGCGACACGACAGTCACGACATGACAAACAGTGGTCGCGAAGACGGTACCGCCACGCGTGATCGGCTCACGAGCCCGGTCACGTTGGGCGCTGGAGCGGGCACAATCAGTCAAGATCGGCCGGAACGAGCGACCATGAAACAAGGTCGTGTTGGCGTCCCCGGTGCCGGTCGGCGTTGCGCAGCACACCCTCACGGGTGAACCCGGCCTTCTCCGCGACCCGCTGCGAGCCCGTGTTCCCGACCGCCGCGCGCAGTTCCACGCGGGCGAAGTCGAGTTCGCGCAGCGCCCACTCCGCGACCATCCTCGTGGCCTCCGTCATGAACCCCCGGCCCCGCGCGTGCGGAGCGGCCCAGTAACCGACCTCGGTCACGCGGTGCTCCCACCGCGTCCTGGTCAGGCCGATGGTGGCCAGGAAGCGGTCGGTCTCGGGGTCGCAGACCGCCCAGCTCTGGCCCTCGCCGGAGAGGCGCACGTGGTGGGACTGCTCGGCGCACCAGGTCAGCGCGGCGGCTTCGTCGTAGGGCTCGGGCAGCGGGATCCAGCGCAGGACCTCGTCGTCGACGCCCTCGGCCACGTCGGCGGCGTCGGTGACCCGGAAGGGCCGGAGCACCGTGCGCCGGGTGCGCAGGACGACCAGTGGGAGCACGCAGGCGACGTGCGCCAGCGCGAACGGGTCATCGGCGTCGATGCGCATCTGGGACGACGGGTCAACGTGCTCCACGCCGGACACCGTGTCACATCGCGCAGCGCTCCACGAAGCGCCGCACGGACTCCGGCGCCGCGGCGGGATGTGTGTGCAGGTAGGAGGCGTGGACCCCGCCGACCGCGAAACCCTCGCGAACGGGACGACCTTCGCGATCACGCCAGAACCACGCGGGCTGCGCTCCGGCTCCGGGAGTGATGCGGGTGCGGTGGAACTCGTGCCCGGTCCGGCGTTCTCCGAGCGCCCCGACCGGCGAGTCCGTCGCGGCGACGGCGTCGCGGTAGCCCAGCACGAGCCGCGAGGTCATCTCCGCCTCGGCGTCGAGCACTCCGCACATGGGCATGCCGTCCAGGGATCGCGCGAGGTAGAGCAGCCCGCCGCACTCCGCGTGCACGGGTCTTCCGAGGTCCGCGACTTCCTTGCGCAGCACCGTGTTCGCGCTCAGCTCGGCGGCGTGCTGCTCCGGGAAGCCACCGGGCAGGAGCAGTCCGGCCGTGCGCTCCGGCAGGTGCTCGTCGCGCAGCGGGTCGAAGGGGACGACCTCCGCGCCCGCCGCTTCGAGGAGTTCGAGGTGCTCCGCGTAGCCGAAGGTGAACGCCCGCCCACCCGCCACCGCGACGACGGGCCGACCTGCCACCGGATTGTCCACAGTGGACTTCCACGGCGTGGTTCCCCTCCGTGGAGCCGATCGCGCGAGGCGGACGACGGCTTCGAGGTCCACCGACTCCGCGACCAGGTCCCCCATCGCGGCGACCGCGTCGAGCGCGGCGGCTCCGTGCTCGACGGCGGTGACCAGGCCGAGGTGGCGCGAGGGCACGTCGAGCTGTTGGCGGCGCGGGAGGCAGCCCACCACGTCCAGGCCGACCTCGTCGCACGCGTCGCGCAGAACCTGTTCGTGGTGCGGAGAACCGACGTTGTTCAGCAGCACTCCGGCCAGGCGGACCTCGGGGTCGAAGCCGCGGAACCCGTGCAGCAGCGCGGCGAGGCTACGGCCTTGACCGCGCGCGTCGACGACGAGCACCACCGGCGCGTCGAGCAGCTTCGCCACGTGCGCGGTCGAGCCGAAGCTCGGTGTGCCGGAGCGGCCGTCGAAGAGGCCCATCACGCCTTCGATCACCGCGATGTCGGCGTCCGCGGAGCCGTGTGCGAACAACGGCGCGATCCGCTCTTCGCCGACCAGGACGGGGTCGAGGTTGCGGCCTGGGCGGCCCGCCGCGATCGAGTGGTAGCCGGGGTCGATGTAGTCCGGCCCGACCTTGAAGGGCGCGACGCGGTGCCCCGCCCGGCGCAGCGCGCTGATCAGCCCGGTGGCCGCCGTGGTCTTCCCGCACCCCGAGCCCGGCGCGGCGAGCACCACCCGCGCCACCAGTTCCGCAGTCTTCAAGACCCCTCAACCCCCTTCGCACCGTCTTCAACCACCACAAACCTCGCGCCGCACAGGGTTCACCAGTCTTCAAGACCACCCAACCCCCGCCCACGCCGTCGTCAACCACCACAAACCCCGCATCCTGCCGCCACGGGTTTGCCAGTCTTCAAGTACACCGAACCCCCGCCCCGCGAGGTCTTTAACCACCGCGAACCCCGGTCCGCCGGTCTTCAAGACCACCAGACCCGCGCTCACCGCGAACCCTCGGTGTGCACGGACGTAGGGGGCGGTTGGAGACGCGCGCGGGCGGGGTTTGCGGTACTTGAAGACCGGAGAACCTCGGCGGTCACCACTCGATGCCCCGCTGGCCCTTCTGACCGGCGTCCATGGGGTGCTTCACCTTGGTCATCTCCACGACGAGGTCGGCGGCGTCGATCAGCGCCGCCGGAGCGTTGCGGCCGGTGATCACCACGTGCTGGTGGCCGGGGCGATCGGCGAGCGTCGCGACGACCTCGTCCACGGAGATCCACCCCCAGTGCAGCGGATAGGTGAACTCGTCGAGCACGTAGAGGTCGTGCTGCTGCTCGGCGATCCGGCGGGCGATCTCGCGCCAGCCCTCGCGCGCGGCATCGGCGTGGTCTTCCTCGGTGCCCTTCTTCCGCGACCAGGACCATCCCTCGCCCATCTTGTGCCACTCGACGGGACCGCCCTGGCCGGTGTTCGCGTGCAGCTCGCCGAGCGCGCGGAAAGCGGCCTCCTCGCCGACCTTCCACTTGGCGGACTTGACGAACTGGAAAACGCCGATGTCCCAGCCCTGGTTCCACCCGCGCAGCGCGAGCCCGAACGCGGCGGTGGACTTGCCCTTCATGACGCCGGTGTGCACCACCACGAGCGGCCGGTTCCTGCGCTGCCGAGTGGTCTTGCCATCGGCGGGCACGACCGAAGGTTGTCCTTGCGGCACTGTGTCTTCCCCTCTTGGGACTTCCTTATGCAGCACGGGCGGCGCGGACGACCCCGGCCACCTGCTCAGCGGACAGTTCGGCGAGCTGGAGGCAGGTTCCGCCCAGCGCGAGAGCGAGCCGGTCGGGCAGGCCGAGCCGGACAACGCCGTTCTCGCAGTCCACGACGACGCTCGCGACACCGTCGGCTTCGAGCAGCGCCGCCGCGCGCATCGCGTCGTGCAGCGCGTCGCCGCCCTGGCTCGCGGCGACGGTGGCGCGCCCATCGGTGACGAGCACCAGTAGCGGACGCCGACGCGGATCACGAAGTCGTTCTGCCGCAAGCAGTTTCCGCGCGGCGAGCAGCCCGTGGGCGAGGGGTGTGCGACCACCCGTGCGGAGCCTGCGCAGCCGCACCGCAGCAGCGTCCACAGAGGACGTTGGCGGCAGCGCGACCTCAGCTTCACGGCCACGGAAGGTGATCAGGCCGACCTTGTCGCGCCGCTGGTAGGCATCACGCAGCAGCGACAGCACTGCGCCGGTCACCGCGGACATCCGCGAGCGGGCGGCCATCGAGCCGGACGCGTCCACGGCGAACAGCACCAGGTTTCCCTCGCGGCCCTCACGAACCGCGCGGCGAAGATCGCCAGATCGGAGTTCGAGCCCGGAGCCGCTGCGTCCGCGCGCGTGCTGGTGCGGAGCGGCGGCTTGGACGGTCGCGGTCAGGTGCACGCCATGTCCGTCCACAGTGGAGGATCGGACGACGCGGCCGGAGGACGAGCGGGAACGGGAACGACGGCCCGGCGCGCCTTCGCCCAGCCCGGGGACCTGGAGCAAGCGCGGGCGGAACTGCTGCGCGGGTTTGGCGGGCGGCTGCTCACCACCACCGCCAGCACCTTGACCCGGTTGCTGTTCCTGAGGAGGCGCAGACGGCCCTTCACCTGGCGATGGAGAACCGGAGCCAGGGCCGTCGTCCTCTGGGGGCTCGGGAGCTTCGGCCTGCTCGGCGGCATCGCGAAGGGCCTGCTCCAGCTGCTCGGAGTCCAGGCCGGGCTCGTCGAAGGGGTCGCGGCGACGGCGGTGCGGCAGCGCGAGCCGGACGGCGACCTCCACATCGGCCGCGGTCACCGCATCCCCACCGCGCCACGCCGCGTGCGCAAGAGCCGCGCGAGCCACCACGAGGTCAGCCCGCATGCCGTCCACCTCGAACGCCGCGCACACCGCTGCGATGCGGCGGAGTTCGGAGTCGGGCAACGCGATGCTGGGCAGCGCGAGGCGTGCATCGACGATGCGCTCCGCCAGCTCGGCGTCGGCCTTTTCCCACTGCTGCGCGAAACCAGCGGGATCGGCCTCGTAGGCGAGGCGACGACGCACGACCTCGGTCCGCGTCTCGACGTCACGGGACGCGTTGACCTGCACGGTCAGGCCGAAGCGGTCGAGCAGCTGTGGCCGCAGCTCGCCCTCCTCGGGATTCATGGTGCCGACCAGCAGGAAGGACGACGCGTGCGAAACGGACACGCCGTCGCGCTCCACGTGCGCCCGCCCCATCGCGGCGGCGTCGAGCAGCAGGTCCACGAGGTGGTCGTGCAGCAGGTTGACCTCGTCGACGTAGAGCACGCCTCGGTGGGCCGCCGCGAGCAGGCCGGGCTGGTACGCGCGCACGCCCTCGGTCAGCGCGCGCTCCAGGTCGAGCGAGCCGACGAGGCGGTCCTCCGTGGCTCCGACGGGCAGCTCCACCAGGCTCGACGGCCTGACGACCGAGTCGGGCGAGTCGGGCGAGTGCGGGCCGTCCGGGCAGCCGGGGTCGGGGCGCTGCGGGTCACAGGCGAAGCGGCAGTCGCGCACGGCTTCCAAAGCAGGCAGCAGCGCCGCGAGCCCGCGCACGATGGTCGACTTGGCCGTGCCCTTCTCACCTCGGACGAGCACTCCGCCGATGCCCGGGTGCACCGCGTTGAGCAGCAGCCCCAGCCTCAGGTCCTCGTGCCCCACGACGGCGGAGAACGGATAGCGAGCGGTCACCAGCGCAGTTCCTTCCTCGGGTGTCCACGCCCGGGTAGGGGTCGGACGCGCGGGGGTGCGCGCCCGGCGAAGGGGGTGAGTTCCTGGCTCCCGGATCGCTCCGGTCACAGTGGCGGGACCGCGCCGGATTCGCACCGGCTTCCTCGCACTCCCCTCGCGTCGTCCCCGGCATCATCACACACAGTGGGAAAACGCCGCGACAGTCGGGAATCCCACTGCTACGCATGCCACATGGATACCGAAGACCCGCTTGCGGGGTCGAGCATCGATATGGACTTCGCTGAAGAATTCGCGCGTGACTGGGAAGACAGGTGGAACACCCACGACCTCGACCTGATCCTGGAGCACTACGCCGACGACGTGGTGTTCCACTCCCCCGTCGCGGCGCGGCTGCTCGGCGGTGACGGCAAGGTCGTCGGCAAGGCGGCGCTGCGCGAGTACTGGGAGAAGGGCCTGAAGTTCCTGCCGGAGCTGCACTTCGCCGTGGAGGGCGTGTACGTCGGCGTGGACACGATCGTGATCAACTACCGCAACGAGCGCGGGAACCTGGTCAACGAGATCCTGACCTTCAAGGACGGCAAGATCGTCTTCGGGCACGGGACCTACGCGCGAGCCACCTGAAGCCTCGTCGGCGCGCGGAAGGACAGCAGCCCCAGCATCGGCGGATCGGGCTCCAGCAGGCGGAGGTCGGGCAGTGCGCGGGCGACGGCGTCGAGCACCACGGCGGCCTCAGCGCGCGCCAGCCCGGCTCCGAGGCAGAAATGCCTGCCGTAACCGAAAGCCAGGTGCCGTCGCGCCTGGGCACGCCCCGGGCACAGCCGCGAGGGCTCGGCGAAGACCTCCGGATCGGAGCCGCTGCCCGCGAGCATCAGCAGCAGCTGGGCGCCCTCGGGCAGCTCCACACCGCTGAGGCTCGTCCCACGCGCGGTGATCCGCCGCCAGGTGATCACCGGGGGTTCGCGGCGCAGGATCTCCTCGACGCAGTCCGCCGCGAGGCCGTTCTCCCCGTCAGAGAGCCGTTTCCACAGTTCGGGGCGCTCGACGCAGCGGCGGATCAGTGTGCTGAGCAGCTGCGTCGTGGTCTCTTGTCCTGCGATCAACAAGAAGTAACAGACGCCGACCGCCTCGGCGACGCGCAGCGGGCGTTCTCCGGGTTTGCGGTGTGCCACAAGCGCTCCGAAGAGATCCTCTGGCGAGGGCTCAGCCGCCCTGACGCGCGCGGCGAGCCACTGGTGGAACTCCGCGGCTTCCTCGGCGAGCTGCCGTTGCCGGGCCGGATCGGGATTGCCCCAGAACAGCTCCAGAGAGGCGCGGCTCCAGGCCTTGAGAACCGGTAGATCGACTCCCTCGATGCCCAGAATGTCCAGCAGCACCAAGCACGGCAGGTCGCGGGCGATCAGCTCGACGAGATCGCACGAGCCGGTCTCCGCGAGCTGACGCCGAGCCTCGTCGAGCCCCGAAGCGACGAGCGCGCGGGTCAGCTCCATGGCGCGGTCGATCCGGGGCGGCGTGAGGAAGGACGCGACGACGCGGCGCAGGCCGGAGTGGCTGTCGGTGCCGTTGTTGGCCAAGGTCGGCGGCAGCGAGAACCCCGCCCGGGCAAGCATCCTGAGCGTCGGAACGGGCAGCGGCGTCACCGCCGT
The DNA here is from genome assembly GCF_039537405.1 of Allokutzneria multivorans. NCBI lineage: Bacteria > Bacillati > Actinomycetota > Actinomycetes > Pseudonocardiales > Pseudonocardiaceae > Allokutzneria > Allokutzneria multivorans. The sequence goes on from NZ_BAABAL010000019.1 coordinate 380,529, forward strand.
GAGCGCGTTGTCGGGCCGGAACACCTCGGGGTCGGCGAGCACCTCGCGGACGTCGGCGTAGCGGCTGACGAGCCACAGCCCGGTGCTCGGATCGCGCTGGACCGGGGCTTGCTCGCGCAGCTGGGCCAGCGGTTCTTCGGGCTCGGCGACGAAGCCGGGGTCGAACAGGTCGAACCCGATCCCCACATCCGCCGCCGCCCGCACGGGCACGACGGTAACCGGGCGATGCGAGACTGCCCGAGTGAGCTTGAGCACTGGAACCCACACGTTCGACTGGCTGGACACGCGTTCGGCCGCACGGGCGAAAGCCGGGCTGAGCCGGACGCTGCGGCCGAGGCCCGAGGTCGCGACCGTGCTCGACCTCGCGAGCAACGACTACCTCGGCCTGACCCGCGATCCCCGCGTCACGAAGGCCGCCGCCGACGCAGCGTTGCAGTGGGGCGCGGGCGCGACGGGCTCCCGCCTGGTCACCGGGACGACGGAGCTGCACGCCGAGCTGGAGGCCGAGCTGGCGGAGTTCTGCGGGTTCCCCGCCGCGCTGGTCTTCTCCACCGGCTACGCGGCGAACCTCGGCGTGATCGCGGCGCTCTCCGGTCCGGGAACGGTGCTGATCACCGACGAGCACAACCACGCTTCGCTGATCGACGGCGGGCGACTGTCCCGCGCGGAGACCGTTGTGGTGCCGCACCGCGACGTGGCGGCATTCCGGGACGCGCTGGCGAACCGCACGCGCAAGCGGGCGCTGGTGGTGACCGACTCGGTCTTCTCCGTGGACGGTGATCTGGCTCCGTTGGCTGAGCTGGCGGAGGCGTGCCGCGACCACGGCGCCGGGCTGGTCGTCGACGACGCGCACGGGCTCGGCGTGCTCGGCGCGGGCGGGGGAGCCGCTCTGACGGCCGGGCTCGCGGGTGAGCCGGACGTCGTCGTCACCACCACGCTCTCGAAATCCCTTGGGGCACAAGGCGGAGCAGTGCTGGCCTCCGAACGGGTGATCGCGCACTTGATCGACACCGCGCGCAGCTTCATCTTCGACACGGGCCTCGCGCCGAGCGCCGTCGGAGCCGCGCTCACCGCCCTCCGGATCATCCGCGCCGAGCCCGCCCTGCCCGGCCGAGCCCGTGCTGTCGCGCGCGAACTGGCTCAGCGCCTGGCCGACGCGGGGCTCTCGGCCAGCACTCCGGAGGCCGCCGTGGTCTCCGTGCGCGCCCCCTCGCCCGCCGAAGCCCTGGAGTGGTCGCTGCGCTGCCGGGCCGAGGGCGTCGCGGTCGGCTGCTTCCGCCCGCCGTCGGTCCCCGACCGCGTCTCCCGGCTCCGCCTGACCGCGCGCGCCGACCTCACGCCCTCGGAGATCAGCACCGCGGTCGAGGTGATCCTCGGTTCAAACCCCGCTTCCGGTATTTGAGTGCGGGCAGGTCGGGGGCCGGTTCGAGCGCTCCCCTCCATCACAGCTCCATCGCTGCTCCATCCGCGCCTTCCAAGATCGCCCCATTCGCCGGCCGCCGCCACGGCCGCATCGGGAAGGAACGCGTGATGACCACGATCGCTGAGTGGATCAAGTCCAACGTCACCGACGACGACCGCGCCGTGCGGTGGTTCGCGGAGCCGGAGTGCGAGGACCGCATCGTGCGGGCCTACCGCGAGCTGCTGGAGGGCTACTCGATCGACCCGTCGACCCTGCTCAAGACGACTCGCCCGGTCGAGGGCGACCACCAGGGCGTGGTCCGCGTGCACGAGATCAACTACTTCTCCATCTGCGCGCACCACTTCCTGCCGTTCTTCGGCAAGATCGACATCGCCTACGTGCCGGGCACCAAGATCATCGGTCTCGGCAAGTTCCCCCGGCTGGTCAACGCCTACGCCAAGCGCTTCCAGATCCAGGAGGACCTGGTCGCCGACATCGCCAGGGAGATCATGACCTCGGGCGGGGCGCGCGCGGTCCGCGTGCACTCCACCGGGCGCCACATGTGCATGTGCAGCAGGGGCCCCAGCGACCAGACCGTCGGCACCGACACCACCTACGTGCTCGGCGACCAGGCGCTGCTGGACTCCTACGGCATGCGGTCCTGACGTGAAGGCGCTGCTCACCCCGAAGGGGAACGAGAAGGCCGGCGACGTCGGGATGCTGGTGCTGCGCGCGGTGGTCGGCATCTTCATCGCGTTGCAGGGCGAGCAGAAGCTGTTCAACCTGCTGGGCGGAGGTGGGCTCGACGGGACCGCGGCGTTCTTCGCCTCGCGCGGGTACGCCCCGGCTTACCCGTTCGCCGTGGTCGCCGGGCTGACCGAGCTGGCCGGCGGGCTGATGCTGGCCGTGGGACTGCTCACCCCGCTCGCCTCGGCGGCGTTGGTGGGCGTCATGTCCAACGCGGTCGCGGTCACCCTGACCTCGGTCGGGTACTGGTCGAAGGACGGGGGTGCGGAGTACCCCATCGTGGTCGCGGTGATCGCGGTGTGCGTCGCCGCGATCGGCCCCGGCCGGTACTCCCTCGACCGGTCCCAGCCCTGGGCCTCGGGCGGAGCACGGCCCGCGCTCGTGGCCCTGGTGCTCGGGGTGGGCAGCGCCGCCGCGGTGCTGCTGTTCACCGGCCCGTTGGTCGGTTCGTGATCACCACGGCCGACGTGGTGGTCGTGGCTTCCCGCGCCGGACGGCGGCACGTGCTGCTGATCCGGCGCGGGAAACCGCCCTTCGTCGGGCACTGGGCGCTTCCCGGCGGGCACGTGCACGCCGGAGAGTCCACTGTGGACGCTGCGGTGCGCGAGCTCGCCGAGGAGACCGGTTTGCTCTGCGTCGCGAAGGAACTGCGGTGGGTCGGCGTGTACGACGCGCCCGGTCGCGATCCGCGCGGCCTCTACAAGAGCACCGCCTACCTCTTCGCACTGCCGGAACCCGTTCCGGTGCGCGGGTCCTCCGACGCGAAGGAGGCGGGGTGGTGGCCGTTGGCCGATCTGCCGAAGCTGGCCTTCGACCACCACGCCATCCTCATGGACGCGGTCAGGGCCTGAGGTACTTGATCGCCTCGGTGATCACGCGGTCGCCCTTGGGCATGTAAATGTGTTCGTAGCAGCCGACGTTCACGTTGGGCACGCCCGGGATCTTGACCTTGGACTCCGGCGCCATCAGGTCGCAGCTGGAGGACAGCGTCTGGTACTTCGTCGGCGCGGGCGCGGGGGTGGAGTCGTTGAGCGCCTTGAGCATCTTCGAGCCCGGCTTCATGTCCGCGCACGAGTCGAAGAGGAAGCCCGGGCAGAGCTTGGCCACCTCGGCGCCCTGGTTGACGCCACCGATGGACAGCCAGCGCTTGGTCTTGGCGGTGCCGCCGAGCGCCTTGACGTAGTGGCGCGTGGACAGCGAGCCCATGGAGTGCGCGACGATGTCGACCTTGGTGGCGCCGGTGGCGCTGAGCACCTGGTCGATCTTGCCCTTGAGCTGGTTCGCGGTGGTGAAGTTGGACTGCTTCCAGTCGTAGTCCCACCGGATGAGCTCGCGGTCGGCCCAGCCCGCCGCCTTGAACTTGTCGATCATCTCCGCGAACAGGACCGACGATCCCCCGCTGAAGCCGTGCACGAAGACCACCGGTGTCCGCCCGGCCGCCTGGGCGGAACCCGTGACCGACGCGGCGGCCAGCACGGCCACGAGCACCGACATCAACCTGCGCATGTGTGTCCCTTCGATCTGCCAGAGCAGCCGAAGCTAGCGAAGTTCGGCCCTGACCGAACCGGCCATCAAGAACTCTCACGCGGCCCGGCGAGCCCGTCGGCGAGGGAACGCGCGCGCCTTGCTCGCCGCACGGGCAAACCGGCTTCGCTGCACTCCGAGCGTGCCGTTCACGTTGTCGCGCAACCACGTTGGCCGCTCGTCCTACTTCTGACTACGCAGATCGGTATGGTCGAGGCGTGCCACGACCCAAGTCGGACTCCCGGGACAAGATCGTCGACAGCGCGCGCAAGCTGCTGCGCAGGCAGGGCTACCACGCGACCGGCCTCGCGCAGGTGATCGAGGACAGCGGCGCCCCGCGCGGTTCGCTGTACTTCCTGTTCCCCGGCGGCAAGGAGGAGCTGGCCGTCGCGGGGGTGCGCGAGTGCATCGGCGAGTGGGTCGAGCTGATCGGTAAGGCGCGTGCCATGAGCGCGACGCCGGAGGACTGGATCTCGTTGATGTGCAAGGGTTTCGCTGAGCAGCTGCGCGACTCCGACTTCACCGAGGGCTGCCCGATCACGACCGTGGTGCTGGACTCGGTGCCCACCTCCGAGCCGCTGACCGAGGCGTGCCGGGACGCGTACTCGGCCTGGCTGAGCGCGCTCGCCGAGGGGCTGGCGTCCTACGGCATCGAGCCGGAGCAGGCCGACGGCCTGGCGATGCTGATGCTGGTGAGCCTGGAAGGCGCGATGGTGCTGTGCCGCGCCTTCCAGTCCACCGAGCCGATGGAACGGGTCATCCCACAGGTGCTGGCACTGATCGAGCACCGGCGCTGACCGCGCTCCGCACCGCCGCGTCGAGGTCCGCCCACAGGTCGTCGACGTCCTCAAGGCCCACGGACATCCGCAGGAGCTGGTCGGAGACACCGCAACCGTGGCGGTCGGACTCCTCGACGATGCGGTGGCTGAGCGAGGCGGGGTGCTGGATGAGCGTGTCCACGCTGCCCAGGCTGACCGCCGGGGTCACCAGCCGGACGGCCGCGATCACCGCGTGCGGATCACCCTCGACCTCGAACGCCACCAACGGGCCGCCGAGTCGCGGGTAGTGCACGCGCCGGACTCCGGGGTGCGCGGCCAGCCGACCGGCCAGCTCGGCGGCGTTCGCCGACTGTGCCTTGATGCGCACGGGGAGCGTGGAAAGCCCGCGCAGCAACAGATATCCGGCGAGCGGGTGCAGCACTCCGCCCGTGACGATGCGGATCTGACGCAGCACGCGCGCGTAGGACTCGTCGCACGCCACGACGCCGCCGAGCACATCTCCGTGTCCGCCAAGGAACTTCGTCGCGCTGTGCAGCACGATCGAGGCTCCGAACTGGGCGGGGCGTTGCAGCACCGGAGTCGCGAAAGTGTTGTCCACCAACAAGGGCACCGACCCGCACGCGTCGGCCAGCGCACGCAGGTCGACCTCGCTCAGCGTCGGGTTGGCGGGCGTCTCGACGATCACCAGCCCGGTGTCCGGCCGGATCGCGGCGGCGACATCGGCGGGATCGGCCCAGGTCAGCTCGTTGCCGAGCAGGCCGGAGGCGATCAGGTGGTCACTGGTGCCGTACAGCGGGCGAACCGCGACCACGTGCGGCTTGCCCTGCGAGACCGCCGCGAGCAGGCAGGCGGAGAGGGCGGCCATCCCGCTGGCGAAGGAGACGGCGGCGGGCAGACCTTCGAGCGCGGCCAGCGCGGACTCGAAGCGGGCGACGGTCGGGTTCCCGAGGCGGCCGTAGATCGGCGCACCGGGCAGCTGCGCCCCTTCGGCGAAGGCGTCCAGGCGGAGCGCCTCCTCCCGGCTGTCCCGGGACGGGTAGGTCGTGGAGAGGTCGAGCGGCACGGCGTGAACGCCGAGGTCGACGAGGTCTTCGCGGCCCGCGTGGACGGCCGTTGTCTCCAGCTGCATGAGCAGCAGCGTCGAAGATCAGCCGGTTGCACGGCAAGCGATCCGGCTAGAATTCGGCGGATGACGCTGAACGTGCGCTTGGATCCGGTCGACCTCGACATCCTGCGAGTGCTCCAGAACGACGCACGGACCTCCAACAAGGAGCTGGCCGCCGCCGTCGGTGTCGCGCCGTCCACCTGCCTCGACCGGGTGAACCGGCTCCGCGAGGCGGGCGTGATCCTCGGCCAGGACCTCCGCGTCGACGCCGCCAAGCTCGGCAGGCCCCTGGAGGCGTTCCTGTCCGTTCGCGTCCAGCCCCACCGCCGCCCGCTCGTCGACCCGTTCGTGGAACACGTTCTGGCGCAACCGGAAACGCGCGCGCTCTACCACCTGACCGGCCCGGACGACTTTCTCGTGCACGTCGCCGCGCGCAGCGCCGCCGACCTCCAGCGCCTCGTGCTCGACGAGTTCACCGCGCGCACCGAGGTCGCGCTCGTGCACACCAACCTGATCTTCCAACACTGGCGCGGCGGCCCCCTCCTCCCCTGACCCGGCCTCGCACAGGGAAGCGCTCTTCATCCCGGGTTGAGCACGCAACGGAGTCTCGGCGCACCCGGCCCCCACGGGGTTCGCCGGTCTTCAAGACCCCACAACCCCCGCGCGAGCGGTCTCCAACCACCGCAAACCCCGCGCCACCAACGGGTTCACCACCGTTGACGACCGCCACAGCAGGGTTGCCGGTCTTCAAGACCCCGCAACCTCCGCGTCAGGAGCCACCACGTCCCCCCGAACGGGTCACCTCGCTGACGTACCCAATGTGGGGGTTAGGGGCGGTGCATGGGGACGTGAGGGATGCCGTCGTCGTCCATGAACTCGTCGCCGACCACGCGGTAGCCGAGCGAGGTGTAGAAACCGGCGACCTGGGTCTGGGCGTCGAGCACTGACGGCTGGTCGCCGATCTCCGTGAGCGCGGCTTCCATCAGCTCACGCGACAGGCCTTGTCCCCGCGCGGGCGCGGCGGTCACGACGCGGCCGATGCGCGCGGTGCCGTCGGGCTCGTCGAGCACGCGGACGTAGGCGAGCACGCCTTCGGGGGTCTCGCTCCACAGGTGCACGGTCGACGGCGTGAGGTCGCGGCCGTCGAGCTCCGGGTAGGCCGCTTTCTGCTCGACCACGAACACGTCCACCCGCAACCGCAGGATGCGGTACAGCTCCTCCGCGCTGAGCTCGTTCCCCGTCGCCCTGCGCTGGGTCCTCTCGGTCTTCGTCACGCGCACGTGCGTACCAGAGCCGAGCCGGAAGAACCAGTGTGACGTCCGGGTGACGTGGTGGAAAGCACGGTCAAAGCGTCAAGATTCCGCAAAATCTTCTGCTAATGTCGTCGAGGGCAAGAAATTTGCCTGCCTTGTGCCGGGATACCCGTCCGGTCGTCCACCAAGAGGGGGTGCGCCATGTCCGCCATCGACACCAGCCAGCTTCCGGTCTTCGTCATAGCCAGCGTGATCTTCGTGATCACCCCCGGGGTCGACGTCTTCCTCCTGCTGCGCACCTCCATGCGCACGGGGACGCGGGCGGGCCTGCTCACCCTCGCCGGGATCCACTCCGCGAGCCTGGTGCACGTGGCGCTCGTGGTCTCCGGCCTCGGCGTGGTGCTGGCCAGCAACCCGGGCGTGCTCACGGCGCTGCGCTGGCTCGGCGCCGCCTACCTGACCTACCTGGCCTTCGGCATCGCCAGGGACGTGTGGCGCTCGCGCGGCGGCCGGGTCGCAGACGCGGAAACCCCGCGCGGCAACGGCAATCCGTTCCGGCGGGGCTTCGTCTGCAACATCACCAACCCGAAGATGCTGCTGTTCTGCCTGGCGTTCCTGCCGCAGTTCATGGGCGCGGCGACCAGCCCGGTGCTCCAGCTCAGCCTGCTCGGCGTCGTGTTCCTGGCGCTCGCGGCGGCGTGGGAGACCGGCATCGTGCTCACCGCGGCGCGAGTCTCCGGCAAGCTCCAGCGCCCGGCGGTGCTGACCACGCTCGACGTGGTCTCAGCGACGGCCTTCCTGACCATGTCAGTAGGGCTCGTCGTTTAAGGGGGGAAAGCGAAGAGGCGAGGGCGGTTGCAGGGACCGTCCTCGCCTCTTCTTCTTGCTGTGCAACGAAACGCAGCGAAATTACGAGTTGATCTGAGCGGTCAGCACGGCGTGGTAGGGCGCGACCCTGGCGTAGACGCCGGGGTAGTTCGGCAGCGCGCAGCCACGGCCCCAGGAGACGACGCCGATCAGCTTGCCGCCGGCGACCATCGGGCCACCGGAGTCACCCTGGCAGCTGTCCTTGCCACCGGCCGGGATGCCCGCGCACACCATGGAGGTGTTGCTGTACTGCGGGTACGCGGTCTTGCAGGTGGCGTCGGAGGTCACCGGGACGTCGACCTTGAGCAGGTAGCGCGATGCCGAGCCGCCGGAGCTGGTGGTGCCCCAGCCGAGCACGGTGGAGTTGGTCCCGGCCGCGTAGAGCGCGGTGTCCTGCGGGGTGGCCAGCGGGAGCACGGCCGAGTTGACCGCGTTGGCCAGCGTCAGCACGGCGACGTCGTAACCGGCGGTCGCGGTGGTGTAGCTGGGGTGCACCCACACCTTGGAGACGTTGGTGACGGTGCCCGCGGTGCTCTGCTTGTCCTCGCGGCCGGAGACCACGCGGACGGCGGAGGCGGCGGTGCCCTTCACGCAGTGCGCGGCGGTGACGACCTTGGTCTTGGAGACGAGGGTGCCGCCGCAGAACTGGAAGCCGGAGGTGTTGGTCAGGAAGACCGTCCACGGGTACTGGCTGATGCTGGCCCGCGTGCCGCCCACGATCTGGGTCTGCGGGTCTCCGTTGTCGGCCGCGACGGCCGACGGGACGAACGAAAGCCCGATCGTCGACACGGCAACGGCCGCTCCGGCGAACCTAACCAGGCGACGCAGGGTTCCCGCCATGGTCGTGCTCCTCTCGCATGCCCCAGGCCCTCACCGGGGGTGAACACAATGCAAGCGGTCCGTGACGGAGTGGCACAACGGCCGTTAGATGTAGGCTGAACAGCTCAGCACTTGGGAAATGTTTCACCAAAACGGCCTGGAACAGCGGATTCGTCGGCAAAGCGGAGATTCTGCCGAACAAACCCCGGAACGGCGTCCGGCCCGGCGCACCCCCACTGGGAAGGGTGCTCCGGGCCGGAGCCGCAGGGTTACCAGGAGAACGGATCAGGACTTGATCTGCTCCTGGAGCACGTCGTTGTAGGCGGACACGCGGGCGTAGACACCGGGCTTCTTCGGCGCGGCGCAGCCCTCGCCCCAGGAGACGACGCCGATCAGCTTGCCGCCGCCGATCATCGGCCCACCGGAGTCACCCTGGCAGCTGTCCTTGCCGCCCTCGGGAACACCGGCGCACACCATGGAGGTGTTGCTGTACTGGGAGTACGCGGTCTTGCACGTCTCGTCCGAGGTGACCGGGACGTCGACCTTCAGCAGGTAGCGCGACGCGGCGCCGCCGGAGCTGGTGGTGCCCCAGCCGAGCACGGTGGAGGTCGCGCCCTCCTTGTAGAGGGCGGCGTCGGCGGAGGTGGCGAGCGGAGCCGCCGCCTGGGTCAGGTTCGAGCCCAGGGTCAGCACCGCCACGTCGAAGCCCGCGGTCGCCGTCGTGTACTGCGGGTGCACCCAGACCTTGGTCACGGTGGCGGTGGTGCCGTCCGTGGCCTGCTTGTCCTCGCGGCCCGCGACCACCTTGATGCTGTCGGCGGTCTTGCCCTTCACGCAGTGCGCGGCGGTGACGATCTTGTTCGCGGCCGCGACGGTGCCGCCGCAGAACTGGAAGTTCGAGTTGTTGGTCAGGAAGACCGTGTACGGGTGGTCGGCGATCTTCGCGCGCTCACCACCGACGATCTTCTGCTCCGGCGGGGTTGCCGCAGCGGCCACGGACAGCGAGGTGATCCCACAGGTGGCCACCGCGAGCGCGACCCCGACGGTTCTGGCCAGACGGTGCAGGGTTGCCGCCATCTTTGCCTCCCAATCGCGCATCTCAGCAGTTGTTCCCCGGATGGGTGACCCCCGGGGCTACACAGAGCAAACGCTTGGTGAGATCAAGAAACAACGGCTGTTCGAATTAGTCTATTCAGCCCAGTCGGATGGACCAGCCGCGAAGGACGGCACTGCTCCATTGGGGATCATGATTCAGAGCTGGGCACGCACCGTGTCCAAGTAGGTGGTCAGCCGCACGTAGACGCCGGGCTTGCCCGCCCTGGCGCAGCCGTCGCCCCACGAGGTCACGCCGACCACGACACCGCGCACGAGCAGCGGTCCGCCCGAGTCGCCCTGGCAGCTGTCGACCCGCCCGCCGTCGTAGCCCGCGCAGAACATCTTCTTCGGGTTGTACGAGCGGTAGGAGCGCGAGCAGGTCGCGTCCTCCATCACCGGCACGGTCGCCGACATGAGGTAGCGCGAGACCGAGCCGGTCTCGCTGGTGGCGCCCCAGCCCGCGACGACGGCCTCGGTGCCCGGCGCGTAGCTGGCGCGCTCGCCGGGAGCGACCAGGGTGGCGGTCGGTGCCAGGATCGGCGTCTCCAGGGTCAGAACGCCCAGGTCATCGCCTTCGAAGACGCTGCGGTAGGACGGGTGCTGCCAGGACTTCGAGCCCCGCGAGGACTGCCCGGCGCGGGTCTCGGTGTCCTCCCGGCCGGACACCACGGTGATGCCCGCCGCGGAGCGCTGGTCCACGCAGTGCGCGGCGGTCAACACCTTCGTCGGGGTGAGCAGGGCGCCGCCGCAGTAGAGGGAGCCGAGCCGGTCGACGAGGTAGACCAGGCCGGGGAACTGCCCCACCGCGGCGCGCTGCCCGCCGACGACGAAGGGGTCGGCGTGCACCTCCTCCACGGGCTCGTTCGCGGCGGCGAGGCCGACCACGACGGTGGGGACGAGCGCGGCCAGCGAGACGGCGGCGAGAGCGATCCCCAGCACTCGCCTGCGGGAACGGGTCGCTGCGGGCGGGGTCGACATGCGCGATCTCCTTGTCCATTTTCCGGCGTCCCAAACCACCGGATTCTTCAACGAGGTCCACTCGACTAGTCGGCGTACCGGCCACTGATCTAAATGGACGGCACCGAACGACGGGGCATCGGGGTGCCTCAAAGATCGTTTGGGCCGTTCGTGGGAAGCTGGTGGAGTGGCCGGTTTTTCACAGCGCCTTTCACAGAACGCGCTGACGCTGATGTGTGGAGCGGCCCTCGTCGCGGGCTGCTCAGCCCCTCCCGCTCCAGCAGCGCAGGCGCCGCTCACCAGCGCTTCCGCACCGACCACCACCACTTCGCCCACGACAACAGCGCCCATAACGACGACAACGGTGTCGCCGAAACCGTTGTGGCGCGTGGGCGCGCGGCCGTTGCCGAAGCGCCCGGACGGTTTCGGCGCGGTCCTGCCCACTCCACAGGAGCTCGTCAACCGCGCGTTGCCGACCACGGACGTGTTGCCCGCGCCGAAGGAGAACCGCTTCGCCTCCACGGTCAGCGCTGTCCCGGCCGACGTTCTGGCGCGCAGCACGTGGCAGCAGGGGTGCCCCGTGCGCAAGGAGGACCTGCGCTACCTGACGCTGTCGTTCTGGGGCTTCGACGGCCGCCAGCACACCGGCGAGCTGCTCGTGAACGCGAGCGCGGCGGACGCGATGGTCACGGTCTTCGGCAAGCTCTGGGCCGCGAAGTTCCCGTTGGAGGAGATGCGGATCTCCTCGCGCGCGGACCTCGACCGCGCTCCGACCGGCGACGGCAACAACACCTCGGCGTTCGTCTGCCGACCGGCGCGCGGACTGACCACCTGGTCGGCGCACGCGCTCGGCATCGCGGTGGACATCAACCCGTTCTGCAACCCGTACCTGCGCGGCGACCTCGTGCTGCCGGAGCTGGCGGGCGCTTACGTGAACCGCACCCGCCGCTCACCCGGAATGGTCTTCTCAGGCGACGTCGTCACGCGCGCGTTCTCCTCGGTCGGCTGGACCTGGGGCGGATCGTGGCGCTCACCGAAGGATCTGATGCACTTTTCGGCCAACGGCAAGTAGATACCGCGCCCTGCGGTGACTACGGTCGCGCGCATGCGGGGAAATCTAGCTCGGATCGGCGTCGCGGCCGTGCTCGCCACGGCGCTCAGCACGGGTGTCGCGAGCGCGGGTCAGCCGGCACTTGATCCTGTTGCGCTGCAAGCAAGTCTGACCAAGCTGCACGAGGCGGGGATGCCCGCCGTCTACGCCGCCGTGCGCGATGGCAAGCAGCACTGGCAAGGCGCCGCCGGAGTGTCCGAAGTAGACACAGAGGACACGAGGGTGCCCGCACGCGCGAACTTCGAGCACCGCATCGGCAGCGTCACCAAGCCGATGATCGCCACCGCCGTGCTCCAGCTGGTGGCAGCCAAGAAGATCGCGCTCGACGGACCGATCGGCGACTACCTTCCGGAGAACGTGCCGGGCGATCTGGGCCGCCGGGTGAGCGTGCGCATGCTGCTCAACCACACCAGCGGCATCGCCGACTTCGTCGCAGCGCTCTTCCCGAAGCCCGAGGACATCGAAGCGAACCGGTTGCGCGACTTCGACTCCGCCTCGCTCGTGCGCACCGCGCTGCCGCTGCCGCCGACCGGCGCGCCCGGGGAGCGGTGGAGCTACTCCAACACCAACTACCTCATCCTCGGCCTGCTGCTGACCAAGGTCACCAAGGCGGACTTCCGCGAGTACGTCGAGCGCAACGTGCTGCGCCCGGCGGGCATGGAGCGCACGTACTTCCCGCGCAAGGAAACGAAGATCCGTGGTCCGCACGCGAAGGCCTACGAGGAGCTGTACGGAGCCTTCGTGCCGCCCAAGGACTTCAGCGTCTACAAGATGACGTGGGCGGACGCGGCCGGTGAGATCATCGCTCCGATGGCTGACGTGGTCGCGTTCCACAAAGCCTTGCAGAGCGGCAAACTCCTCGCGCCCGCGCAGCTCGCGGAGATGAAGCGCACGGTGCCGATCCTCGCGCCCAACGGCACGAAGGTCGGCGAGTACGGCTTGGGGCTCAACGTCTACGCGCTGCCGTGCGGGCGGATCTGGGGCCACGACGGCGCTGTGTGGGGCATGGGCACGTTCAGCGGCTCGACCGAGGACGGCGGGCGCCAGCTCTCCGTCGGCACGAACCTGATGAAGTACCAGCGCATCGGCTCGGACGGGACGCTCAAGCCGCACCCCACCATCGACCCGGCCTACCTCGACGTGATCACGAAGGCCGCCTGCGGCAGCTCGACGCCGAGCCCGGCGAGCGCGCCGCGCACGACCGGCTGACACGGCACGGAGAAAAGGGGCGCTCCGGGAGCGCCCCTTTCCCTACTTCCCGTCGCCCGACGGGGGCCGGTCGTCCGGTCCGCCGGTGAACTTGCGCCAGACCTTGCCCGCCGTGCTGGACAGGGTCTCGCCGACCTCGTTGAGGACCTTGGCGAGCGGGTCGGCCGAGCTGGCGATGGCGTCCTTGTAGGACTTCGCCGCCGACTTGACGTCGTCGCGCCAGTTGGTGACGTCGTCGTTCTCCCTGCTGGGGTACTCCCCGGCCAGGATCGCCCGGTACTCCTCGCCCGCCGCCCACTTCTGCAGGTCGGCCGCGCGGACCACCGGCAGCGGGTCGAGCCGGTTGCTCAGGTGCAGCAGCTTGAGCACGCTGTCGCGCACGTCCGGGACCTTGTCGTAGTCCTCGGCCTGCTTGAGGTAGGCCTCGGTGTCGATCTCGTTGACGTCGATGCCACCGGAGAGCTTGATGTGCGTGCGCAGCGCGACCTCGGGGTCCTGCGCGCAGAGCAGGCCCGCGCGGTCGGCGGAGAGCTGGGCGCGGCGGTACCAGTCCTGCAGCGCGATGATGATCGCCCGCATGCCCCAGTAGCCGACCGGCATCCACGCGATGCCGGTGACCATGGAGATCAGCCTGCGCAGCACCGTGTAGTAGACGGCGTGACCGGAGAGGGCGTGACCCATCTCGTGGCCGATGACGAAGCGCAGCTCGTCCTCGTCGAGCAGCTCGATCAGGCCCGTGGTGATCACGATGAACGGCTCGTCCATGCCGATGGTCATCGCGTTGGCGTGCGGGTCCCGCGCGACGAAGACCTCCGGCGCGGGGTTGATGTCCAGCACCGCCGCGCACTCCACCCGCAGGCGGTGCACCGTCGGGTACTGGGTCTCGGTGACCTTGATCGAGGAGGCCAGCGAGAGCAGTCGCTCACTGCGCTCCCCGAGGGCACCGGAGATGGCCTTCAGCACCGCGGGGAACCCCGGGACGGCGCGCGCGGTCGCCAGCGCGCCGCGGTCCGCCGGGTGCTCGTACGCGCGCGGGCTGATGTTCGGAAACCGAACCCGGCCGGTCGCGGCGGGCGGTTGAGGCGGTTGGTTCACAGACACTCCCCGATCCTTGGTGTGCCATCGAGGCTAGACCGACCGGGCGACCGGCGAGATCGGTGAGAACCCTGATTCCGCCCCCGAACCCGCGATGACCAGCTCGGGGGCGTCGGCCCCACCCCCTGTGAGAGGCCGACACCCCCGTTGACTCCCCCGCTGCCCCATGCAATCTTGACCAGATTCCGTTTTCAGTCAAGCAGTCAAACAACCGTCATCGAGGTGGGAGAGCCGTGGCCGAACGCGCCGCCAGGGCGGAACGAGTCCTGGACGCGGCGGCCGAGCTGCTGCTGCGCTGGGGCTACCGCAGGACGACCGTCGACGACATCGCCAAGCGCGCCTGCATCGGCAAGGGCACCGTCTACCTGCACTGGCGCACCCGCGACGACCTGTTCCAGGCCGTGCTGGTGCGCGAGTCGGCCCGCTACCTGCGCACGTTGCTCGACGAGATCGCCGCCGACCCGGCCGCCGTGCTGCCGAACCGGATGGTGCGCATCGGCTACCTGGCGGTCATGAGCAGCCCCCTGATGCGAGCGATGCTGGTGGCCGACGAGGAGGTGCTCGGCTCGCTGGTCAGCCGCGACGGCAGCACGGTGCCCACGGCGGTGCTGATGCTGGAGCGCCAGGGCTACGACGACGCGATCGCGAACGGACGCCTGCTTCGGGGTGATCTCAGTCCGGAACTTGAGATCCAGGGGCTCACATGCACGATCATGGGGTTCTATCTGATCGACACGGCGGTGCCCGGTGGTTCCGGTATGGGGCTGGAGACCACGGCGGACGTGCTCGCGCACATCGTGCGCAACGCGTTCGAGACCAGGGACACGCCGTCCGAGGAGGAACTGACGAGGATCGCCGCGGACGTGACCGCCTTCTACGAACGGACCCACGCGCGCTGCGTGGACTTCGTGAACGGGGGGCCGGCAGCGACGCGGAACTGAGGAGGGGTGAGCTTCGTGGTCGAGGCGCTGGGAGCACGGCCGACGACGGCCGAGGGGGACCGGCACCGCGCGCTGCGCGATGCCGAGCCCGTCGCGCGGGACGTCGACTCCGGGCAGTGGATGGTCTACCGCTACGAGGACGCCGCGCGGGTGCTCACCGACCACGCCGCGTTCACCTCGGAATACGCCTCCTCCAGCGCGCTCGTCGCCCGGCTGCTCTCCGGGCGCGAATCCGTGGTGATCACTTCGGCGATGCACCGCGAGCTGCGGCGCACGGTCAGCCGCCGGTTCACGCCGGGCGTCGTGGCCGCGCTGGGCTCCAGGGTGCTGACGCTGACCACGGAGCTGCTCGACCGGGTCGCCGGGGACGATCGGATCGACCTCGCCACGGACCTCGCCTTCCCGCTGCCGGTGCGGGTGATCGCCGAGCTGCTCGGCGTGCCGCAGCAGGACCTCGACTCCGTGCTGCTGTGGGTGGACGCGTTGTGCGGCAACCCTCCTCAGCCCTCGGTCGTGCCCGCTCAACGCAGGGTCTCCGCCTGTGACGCGCGCTCCGAGCTGCTCGCCTACCTGTACGCGCACGTCGCCTCCTACCGCAGGACGACGCGCGCCGACCTGACCGCGGAGTTCCTCGGGACCGAGATCGACGGCCGGCTGCCCGACGACGACCAGGCGGTCGCGCTGCTGGGCCTGCTCCTGCTCTCCGGGCACCTCACCACGACCAGCCTGCTGGCCTCCACCGTGCTCTGCCTCGACGAGTTCGGCCAGGTCGGCGAGGAGGTGCGCGCCCGCCCCGAACTGCTCGCGCCGACGATCGAGGAGGTGCTGCGCTACAGCCCGCCGGTCTCCCGCGTGACGCGCAGGGCGAAGCTCGATCTGGACCTCGGCGGCCAGCGGATCGCGGCCGGGGAGCAGGTCGTGGTCGTCATGGACTCCGTGACCCAGGACGAGCACCGCTTCCCCGTCCCGGAACGCTTCGACATCCACCGCAAGACCACCTCGCGGCTGTCCACCGGCTACGGGCTGCCGTTCGGGCCGGGCTCCCCCGTCGCGCGGTTGCAGACGCGGATGGCCCTGGAACTGCTGCTGTGGCGCTACTGCGAGATCGCCGTCGACCGCGACGCCCTGCGTTCCCAGCGCATCGGGTGGATCACCGTGCCGACGTCGATGCCGCTGCGCGTGCGCTCGAAACGTGCCGTGCACAACGCCGAGGTGCCACCGCAGGGCGGTCAGGGGTCACACTTGTCGCGTGGACGTCGACATTCTCGGTGAGCCCTATCGGGTTCGAACGCTGCCCCTCGCCCCGACCCAGGACGGCGACGAGGTCGTCGCGACGCTGGTGCACCTCCCGGCCGATTCGCCGGGCAAGGGCGCGGTCCTGTACGTCCACGGCTGGTGCGACTACTTCTTCCAGGACCACCTCGCCCGGCACTTCGCCAGCCAGGGCTACGACTTCTACGCGGTGGACCTGCGGCGCTACGGACGCTCGATCCGCCCCGACCAGCTGCCGACCTACACCACGGACCTCACCGAGTACTTCGAGGAGATCGACGCCGCGATCGAGGTGATCCGCTCCGAGCACGGGCACCAGCGCCTGGTGCTGCTCGCGCACTCCACCGGCGGGCTGATCGCGCCGCTGTGGGCGCACGAGCACCGCGCGTCGAACCTCATCGACGCCCTGGTGCTGAACAGCCCGTGGCTGGACCTCGCCGAGCCGTGGCTCACCCGCACCGTCGGCACGGCGGTGAACAACGTGGTCGGCCGCTTCGCTCCCCGCCTGGTCGTGAAGCCCGGCCTCGCGCCGACCTACGGGCACAGCCTCAGCTCCACCCACCACGGCGAGTGGACCTACGACAACGCGTGGAAGCCGTCCGAGCACTTCCCCGTGCGCGCGGGCTGGCTGCGCGCGGTCCGGCTCGGCCACGCGCAGGTGCACAGAGGGCTGGACATCCGCGTTCCGGTGCTCGTCGAGCACTCCTCGCGCAGCCTGCTGCACCGCAAGAAGTGGGAGCCCGCGGCGATGACCGCCGACACCGTGCTGGACGTGGAGCAGATCGCGCGCTGGGCGCCCAAGCTCGGCCGCGACGTGACCACCGTGCCGATCGAGGACGGCATGCACGACCTCTTCCTCTCGCCGGAGCCGGTGCGGAACAAGGCCCTCGCCGAGATCGACTCCTGGCTGGCGCAGCGTCTAGGCCGTGTTTCGTAGGTCTCGTTCGATGAGGGCCGGGATCGAGGTCGTTCCTGGCAAGACGGCGGGAAGTCCGCGTACCGGTGTTGTACGTGGGCTTTCTGGCGGCGCCGCCAGGGGCGACCTCGGCCCGGCCATCGCGAACACGGACCTGCGAAACACGGCCTGCCCCTGAGGGCGGTGTTCCGGGATCGGGGTCGGATTCCGGGTGGACCCCGAGGTACCGATTGCGCGGAATGGGCAACCTGAAGTGGAGGAGCAATAGATCTTCAGAGATCCCCGCTCCGCCGCGACGCCCGGGAGGTAACGCAAATGTCCGCTCCGTACCGCACCCACCGACTCACCCGTTCCCGCGACAGCGTGTTCTTCGGCGTCGCTGGCGGCATCGCGGAGCGCTTCGGCTGGCGCCCCGGCGCCGTGCGCCTCGGCTTCGTGGTGTCCTGCGTGCTCCCCGGCCCGCAGGTGCTGTTGTACCTGGCACTGGCCCTGGTGCTGCCCAAGCCCGACCACTGACGCGAATTATTTACCCGCCATTTCGGACAATCACCGCAATCCCGCCGAACTCTCGTTTCCTTTCGCGAGAGCCGGATTATTCTGTGCCCCTGGAAACGGGTGGCAGGAGTCCGACATGGCTGGAGTATCGGTGCGACGGGCGGCTTCCTACGGAATCGACGCCCCGATCGTTCTCGCGGGTTTCGGCTTCGGAGTGCTCACCTGCCTGCTGACGGCGACCGTCACCGACGGCCCGGTTCCCCTCGTGGGAGCCGGGCTGTTGGCGTTGTGCGCGCTGGTGCACCTGCACACCACCGTGCGCGGCAAGTTCGCCGTCTGGGAGGAGCTGCTCGACGAGCTCCGGCCGCGCGGCGACGAGGACGTGCTGGACCTCGGCTGCGGCCGGGGCTCCGTGCTGCTCGCCGCGGCGAGGCGCCTCGACGTCGGCGGCACGGCCGTGGGCGTCGACCCGTGGCGCAGCCTCGACCAGGCGGGCCACGACATCGGCGCCACCAAGGAGAACGCCCTCGCGGAGGGGGTCGCCGACCGCGTCCAGCTGCGCACCGGCGAGCTGGCTCGACTGCCGCTGCTCGACGACTCCTTCGACCTCGTGCTGAGCGGTGTCGCGATCACCACCGTCGCCGGGGCCGACGCGCGGGCGCTGGCGATCCGCGAGGCGGTCCGCGTTCTGCGCCCCGGCGGGCGGATCGTGCTCGCCGAGGTCGGGCACACGCGCCAGTACGCGGCAGCGCTCACCGAACTGGGGATGACGCAGGTGCGCAGGCGCGGTCTCGGCTGGCGGATGTGGTGGAGCGGGCCGTGGGCCCCGACCACGCTGGTCACCGCGCGAAAGCCCTGAAAACCTCCCGTTCAGGTGATAACGGGACAATCACGGGCGTACTCACACCGCCTGATTCGGGTCATACGTCGGGGTGGCACATCAGTCGCTCTCAGTTCATGGGATTCCGGGAAACGGGTGAAACAGCGAATTGGGGCTGCCGGGATCCGGAATCGGGTGTTGCACTGGTGACGGGCCCACCACTCCAGATATTTGCCTGAGTCGAGGGGAAGCACCAAACCATGCGAACCATCACGAAGCGCGTAGTGACCCTGGCCGCGACCGCGGCCCTTTCCGCAGGCCTCGCACTCACGGGCCTACCGGCCTCGGCAGCGCCGGCGGGCCCCTCGGGTCCCTCGATGTCCACGCAGGTGGACGAGGAGAACGGCGAAGGCGAGGTCGAGTCGGTCGCGGAGGGCTACGCGACGGTCAAGCTCAAGACCGGTGTGCGGGTCAAGCTGCGCCTGGCCGCCTGCATCGTCATCGGCGGCCCGCTCATCGAGGGCGTGCACGTGCGGCTCGGCGTCAACCTCCTCGGCATCAGAATTCTGGTGGTCCTCTAGAGATGTGAACGTCCCCGCGAAGGGGGTGGCCGGTTTTCCGGCCACCCCCTTTGTTGTGCCGCCGTGTCCCCGTCGAGACAACCACCCCACTCAGTGAACGCGAGAAGTTTTCTAACGATTTGCTCGATTCCCACGTCGTGCTGGCGCGAGTAATCCGACCGGGCACATCGCAGATCACGCTCCGAATTGCTGTCGCCCGGTTCGAGTGAATCGCTGCCCGCCCACTTCCCATCTGTCGAGCGAGGAGTTGACTGAAGGTCAGTTAGGCATTCACCGGGAGGGGTGCGATTCCATGCGTACTTTCACCAAGCGGGCCCTCGGCGCCGTCGTGGCCACCGCGGTCGGCACGGCACTGCTGCTCGGCGCGGCTCCGGCGGCGTCGGCGGGCACGACCCACGCGAAGGCCGGGGCCTCGGTACAGGCGGCGGCCAAGGTCGAGGGCACTGTCACCGCCGTCGTCGGCGGCTACGTGACGATCAAGCCGAAGGTCGGCGCGGCGGTCAAGGTGCGGCTGGCGGGCTGCATCGTGATCGGCAAGATCCGGGTCGGCGTGCACGTGCGGCTGAGCGTGAACCTGCTCGGCATCCGCGTCCTCGTCGTTCTCTGACGCTCTCCCGACGGGCGGCCGGTGCGACCGGCCGCCCGTCTCACACGTCCGGGTGGAGCACCCGGAATTCATGATCATTTTTCGCGATACTGGCAGGAGGTGCGGGGCGGCAGGGGGAACGGTTGGTGAGCGGCACGACCCTGTCGGCCGTCGTCGCGGTGCTCGGGGGATTCGGGTTGGCGGCCGTGCTGGTCGTGCCCTACATCGCCTGGAGCTACCACCGGCGGGGCGAGCTGGGCCTCGGGCACGCGGTGCTCGGACTGGCCTTCCTGATCTACTCCTTCGCCCTCGTCACCTACACGCTCCTACCGCTGCCCGAGATCGACACGGCGTACTGCGTGCGGCACGCGGCGGTCACCAGGCCGGTGCTCGCGCCGCTGCGTTTCGTCTCCGACATGGGCAAGTACGACACCGCGGGCATCCGCGCGCTGCTGCGCAATCCCGCGTTGCGCCAGGTGCTGTTCAACGTGGCGCTGTTCGTCCCGCTCGGCATGTTCCTGCGCCACCTGTTCCGCTGCGGCCTGCCGCTGACGCTGCTCACCGGGCTGCTGATCTCGCTCACCGTGGAGAGCACCCAGCTGACCGGCGTGTGGTTCCTCTTCCAATGCCCGTACCGCCTCTTCGACACCGGGGACCTGCTCTCCAACTCTCTCGGAGCGGCCGTCGGCTTCCTGCTCGCTCCCGTGCTCAACCTCGTTCCAGGACAACGGGTTCGCGTCCCCGTCGGCGTACCCCGGCCCGTGACGCGGCGGCGGCGCCTGCTCGGCATCGCGCTCGACCTGCTCGCCGTGTGGGTCGCGGGCAACGGCCTGCTGTTCGGCGCGAAGCTCGCGAACTGGGCGCTGCACGGCGAAGTCCCGCGCGAGGGCGTGTGGAACCCTTTGCTCACCTCGGTTCTGGCGTACTGGCTGCCCGCCGTGCTGCTGTTGCTGGTGATCCCCTTGCTGGGCAACGGCGGCACCATCGGCCAGCGCATCGTGCTCCTGCGCCCCGCCGACCGACTCGGCCAGGTCCCCCGCTGGCCGCGCGCCGCGCTGAGGTTCCTGACCGGCTCCGGTGGGTACTACGTGCTCGTCGGGGCGGTTCCCGACGCGGCGGTGTCGTTGGTGTGCGCCAGTTTCGGCTTCCTCGTGCACACCACGGGCGGTCGCGGGCTGAGCGGGGTGGTCGCCGGGCTGACGGTGATCGACTCCCGGGTGGACCGCTACGGCACTAGGGTTGCCCCCGATCGCAAGTACCGGTTCGAACACCTTCCCGCGGAGGAACACCGATGAGCCTCGACCGTCCCGTCGCCCCCGATCCGTACGCGCTGCTGCCCGAGGTCGCGTCGTTCACGGTCACCTCGGACGACATCGCGGACGGTCAGCCGCTGTCCGCCAAGCACGTGTTCAACGGCATGGGCGCGAGCGGCGAGAACCTCTCCCCCGCCCTGTCCTGGTCCGGTTTCCCCGCCGAGACCAAGAGCTTCGTCGTCACCTGCTTCGACCCCGACGCCCCCACGCCGTCCGGCTTCTGGCACTGGGTGCTCGTCGACGTCCCCGCCTCCGTGACCTCGCTCCCCACCGGCGCGGGTTCCGGCTCCCTGCCCGAGGGCGCCTTCCAGACGCCCACCGACTTCGGCACCCCCGGCTACGGCGGCGCCGCTCCGCCGCAGGGCGACCGCGCGCACCGCTACTACTTCGTGGTGCACGCCGTCGACGTCGAGTCCCTCGGCGTGGACAAGGACGCCACCGCCGCCGTCGTCAGCTTCAACCTCGCCTTCCACACCCTGGCGCGCGCCATCATCACCCCCACCTACGCCCACTGACACCCGGGTTCGTGCTCGCCAGTTCTCCGACGGCGAGCCATGTTCGGGCGACCTCGTGCTGACCTCCCGCGAGGTCCTCGGGAATCTCGCGGCCGTACCGCGCGGCCTCGTTCCTGAGATCGCGGACGTCCGGCTCCCAGCCGTGCCCGGACAACCACGTGCCCACGTGCTCGGGGCCTCCCTGCCAGAGTTCGAGCAGCTCCGGCGAGACCTCCTCCCGTGCCGCCGCGAAAGCCGGTGAGTCGGTGATGTGGTCGACGACGACAGCGCTGGCCGGGGACGAGAGCAGGGTGATCTCGGTGAGGAGATCCTCTGCGGCGGTGGCGGGCAACGCGTACAGCAGCCCCTCGCAGACCCAGAGCGTCCGGACCGTCGGATCGAATCCGGCGGCCACCAGCGAGCGCGGCCAGTCCTCCCGCAGGTCGGCGGCGACCGACGTCCGGTGACCGCCGGAGGCCGCGAGCCTTGAGAGAACGGCGTCCCGGAACGCGAGCACTTCCGGCAGGTCCAGGTCGAAGACGTGCACGCCCTCCGGCCAGTTCAGGCGGTACGAACGGGTGTCCATCCCGCAGCCGAGGACGACGACCTGGGCTGCCCCGTCCGCGACCGCGCGGGCGATCGTGTCGTCGATGAACCGGGTCCGGACCGCGACCTGGTCGCGCATCAGCCGGAAGAAGCGCGGCTCTGCCGCTCCCCTGTCCGCGGTCCACTCCGAGCCCGCCGGCACCGCGGCCTCCAGGATTCGCTCGGCGTAGGGATCTATCGCCAAGGGGCGAGCGCGGTTGCTCTCGATCGCCCGCAGGCGCGTCACGCCGAGCGCCGTCGCCCCCACTCCACGCGGGACGGCGTCCCCCGTCGCACTCGTCTCGTCGGTCACCACGACGCCTCCAAACAGAATGATTGTTCTCTATCGTTCTAGCAGATACTATGAGTCACCACAAAGAGAATTGCTCTTCTTTTTTGGGGGACGTGGATGCCAGCCGTGTCAGAGCACTACCGCACTGCGCGGCGCAGGGAGATCACCGAGGCCGCCCGGCGCTGCTTCGCCCGCAAGGGGTTCGCCGGAACGTCGATGTCAGACGTGTTCGCCGAGTCAGGACTGTCGGCTGGAGCCGTGTACGGCTACTTCACCAGCAAGGACCAGCTCATCTCCGCGATCATCGACGAGGTGCTCGCCGAGGTGGGGCGCTCGCTGGCACCGGCGCGGGAGGACGGCAACCTCGAACCGCTGCCGCAGGTGCTCGGGCGCTTCCTGCACGCACTGCGATCCTCGCTGGCCGACGACGTCCCGGGACTCGCTGTGCAGGTCTGGGCAGAAGCGCAGCGTGACCACACCCTGCGCGGACGACTGGCCGATGATCACCGGAGGGTCCGCGAGCACTTCGCCCGCCTGCTCGAGCTCCACGTCGAACGCGGAACCGTCCCCGACGGGGCGCCGGTCGCGGAGATGGCGGAGATCCTCGCCGCGCTCGGGCCGGCCTTTCTCGTCCAGGACGCCTTGCTCGGTGATCTCGATCCCGACAGGCTCACGACCGGCTTCGCCGGCCTCCTGGCAGTGAACCCGGGGATCGCTACGGGGTGAGGAAGTCGGCCAGGGGGACGGGGGTCATCCCATCTTCCTTGATCTTGGCGAGCAGGGCGGTGTAGTCCTCGACGAAGGTCTTGCGGAAGTGCATGAGGACGATGTCCCCGGCCTTCAGCTTCGTGCCGGCCTGGAACTGCACGACGCCGTCGTTGACGGTCTCGGTCCACAGCACGAGCGCTTTGATGCCGCAGTCGGCGGCGGCCTTGCGCGTGGTGTCGTCGTAGTTGCCGTAGGGCGGGCGGAAGAGCACGGGGCGCTTGCCGTACTCGCGCTGGTAGGCGTCGGAGGTACCGCAGATCTCCTTGTGCTGCACGTCGTAGGGCTTGCCGCGCAGGTTGGGGTGGCTCAGCGTGTGGTTCTCGATCGTCGCGCCCGCCTGGTCGCGGAGGTCCTTGAAGTAGCCGCGGTGGCCCTCTACGTAGCGGTCGGTGAGGAACAGCGTGGGGTGGGTCTTGCTGCGCCGCATGAGGTCCAGGGCGGCGGGGTGCGGGACCTGGCCGTCGTCGATGGTGATGAAGACGTAGGGCTTGTCGGTGTGGACGCGCTTCACGACGGGGGCGAGGCCGTGCTCCAGCGGCGGGATCTTGGCCTGCGAGGTGCCGAAGGCGTAGGGCGCGTCGAAGGACGGGACGGGCGGTCCGGTCGGCGTCGGCGGCGGGGGCGGCGGTGCCGGGGCGGGCGGAGGGGGCGGCGGCGCACCGCAGGCGGCTATGAACGCCAGCGCCAGAACGCTCGCCACCAGCACCCGACGGGAAGACAAGAGCCGCATGAATCCGTTGTACTCGGCGGAAGAGCTTGACTGCGGGGTTGCCGTGACAAGTGCCACGAACCTTCCGGACACTTGGGACGGACAGGGCGCGGGTACGGTCGGGCTCGACGGATCTCGAAGGGACGCACCGTGCGGCATTTTGACCTGGTGATCATCGGCACCGGCTCGGGGAACTCGATCCTCGACGAGCGGTTCGACGACTGGAACGTGGCCATCGTCGAGAAGGGCGTCTTCGGCGGGACGTGCCTCAACGTCGGCTGCATCCCGACGAAGATGTTCGTGCACACCGCGAACGTGGCGAGCACCCCGGCGGCGGGCACGAAGCTCGGTGTCGACTCGGAGCTGCACGGCGTGCGCTGGCCCGAGATCCGCGACCGCGTGTTCGGCCGGATCGACCCGATCGCGGCGGGCGGCAAGCGCTACCGCGTCGAGGACTGCCCGAACGTCACGGTCTTCACCGGTGAGGCGAAGTTCGTCGGCCCCAAGCAGCTCGACACCGGCACGGGCGAAGTCATCACCGCGGACCGCTTCGTGCTCGCGGCGGGCAGCAGGCCGGTCGTCCCGGAGATCCCCGGCATCGTGGAGACCGGCTTCCACACCAACGACACCGTGATGCGGCTGGACGAGCTGCCCCGACGGATGATCGTGCTCGGCAGCGGCTTCGTCGCGACCGAGTTCGCGCACGTGTTCTCCTCCTTCGGCGTGGACGTCACGCTGATCGCGCGCTCCGGCGCGGTTCTGCGCGCCGAGGACGAAGAGGTCTCCGCGCGCTTCACCGAGCTGGCCGCGCAGCGGTGGGACCTCCGCCTGAACCGCGAGACCGTCCGCGCGGAGCGGGTCGACGGCGTGGTGCGGCTGCACCTCAACGGCCCCAACGGTGCTGAGGTCGTGGAGGCCGAGGAACTGCTCGTCGCGGTCGGGCGCACGCCGAACTCCGACACTCTCGACGTCGCCGCGACCGGGGTGGCGACGCACCTGGACGGCCGCGTAGTGGTGGACGAGTTCCAGCGCACGGGGGTCGACGGGATCTGGGCGCTCGGCGACATCTCTTCGCCGTTCCAGTTGAAGCACGTGGCCAATCACGAGTCCCGCGTTGTGCAGCACAACCTCTTGCAGCCGGAGAAGCTGCTCGCCTCCGACCACCGCTTCGTGCCGCACGCGGTGTTCTCCTCGCCGACCATCGCCGCCGTCGGTCTGACCGAGCAGGAGGCGCGCGCGTCCGGGGTGAACTACGTGACGGCAGTGCAGGAGTACGCGGGCATCGCCTACGGCTGGGCGATGGAGGACACCACCGGCTTCTGCAAGCTGATCGCCGACCCCGAAACCGGCAGGCTGCTCGGCGCGCACATCATCGGCCCGGAGGCGGGAACGCTGATCCAGCCGTTGATCCAGGCCATGCACTTCGGCCAAACCGCGCGGACCATCGCCACCGGCCAGTACTGGATCCACCCCACGATGCCCGAGCTGGTGGAGAACGCCCTCCTCAAGCTCCCCGTGAAGCACTAGCCACCCGCCGCGCGCGTCAACTCGACCCAGTTGGCGCGCACGGCGGTGCTAGACCCTGTCCTGTGAGTCATCAGGTTCGCCGGTCTTCAAGACCACCCAACCCCCACCCCCACCGTCTCCAACGACAGCAAACCCCGCAACACCGCAGGGTTTGCGGCGGTTAACGATGATCAGCAGCGGGGTTTGGTGGTCTTGAAGACACCCCAACCCCCAGCGACACCGTGACCGGGAGGCACAGCGCAACCACTTGCAGGACAAGCCCTAGACGTAGCGGGGGCGGCCGGCGATGTGGCCGAGGAGGATCTGGGCGGCGAGGACCACGAGGATCAGCACGAGGGACGCGGTCCAGGTGCCGGTGAGGCCGTGCAGGAGGCCGACCGCGAACGGGCCGACGGCGGCGATGAGGTAGCCGAGGCTCTGCGCCATCGCGGACAGCCGCGCGGTGTCCTGGCCGGTGCGCGCCCGCAACGTGATCAGCGTGAGCGCCAACGGGAACACTCCCATGCCGATGCCGATCAGCAAGATCCACAAACCCGTCGCCGCGGTCGGCCAGAGCAGCAGTCCGGCGAACCCGACGAAGCCGGTGAAGGCCATGGACATCGCCCACGCGGACTGGGAACGCGCACGCGCGGCCAGCGGCGGAACGATCATCGAGACCGGCACGCCGAGGACCATCACGATGGCCAGCAACTGCCCGGCCGTGGTCGACGAAGCGCCTGCGGTGTCG
Organism: Allokutzneria multivorans; assembly: GCF_039537405.1. Lineage (NCBI taxonomy): Bacteria > Bacillati > Actinomycetota > Actinomycetes > Pseudonocardiales > Pseudonocardiaceae > Allokutzneria > Allokutzneria multivorans. The sequence goes on from NZ_BAABAL010000019.1 coordinate 406,518, forward strand.
CGCAGGATCTCCGGCAGCCAGCCCATGACCGTGTAGGCCACCAGCGACTGGAAACCGAAGAAGACCGTGACGGCCCAAGCCAACGGGCTGCGCAGGAGCGACCGGCGGGGCGTCGGGTCCGCCACGACGGCCTCCGACGGCGAAGGGCCGCGACCGGCGAGCGTCCAGGTGGCGAACGCGAGGATGCCGAGCAGCGCCCACATGGCGACCGCGCCGCGCCAGCCGCCGACCAGCTCCTCCAGCGGAGCGGTGAACGCCGCGGCGACCGCGCCACCGGCGGACAGCGCCGCGCTGTAGGCGCCGGTGACCGCACCGACCTTGCTGGCGGGGAAGGAGTCCTTGACCACCACGGGGATCAGGACGTTGCAGACGGCGATCGCCGCGCAGGCCAGGAACGTGCCCGCGACCAGCACGAACGGCCCGTCGACCACGCGCAGCGCCAGGCCGACGGTGATCAGCGCGAGCGCTCCGCCGATCACCGCGCGAGCGCCGTAGCGGCGGCTGAACCACGGGGCGAGCATGCCGACGAGGCCGAAGCACAGCGTCGGGATCGCGGTGACGGCACTGGTCCATGCGGCGGAAACGCCGAGCGTGTCCCGCACCTCGGAGAGCACCGCCGCCAGACTGGTCACGGCGGGACGCAGGTTCGCCGCCGCCAGCACCACGCCCACGACCAGAGCCAGTCCGCCGGCCACGCTCGCGGCGGGCGCGGATCGGGTGCTGGCAGGCTGGTCGAGCTGAGGCGAGAGCGTCACGCGAACGAGTATGGCAAACATGGGATGTTCGGATGAAAGGATGAGCCTGTGCCGTTGGCCACTACCCGGCGCGCCGGTCTGGTCGAGCAGGTCATCGAGCAGATGCGCGCGCTGGTCACCTCGGGAGAGTGGCCGGTCGGCCGGCGCATCCCGCCCGAGCCGGAGCTGGTGACCGCGCTCGGCGTCGGCCGCAACACCGTGCGCGAGGCCGTTCGCGCGCTCGCGCACGCCGGGCTGCTGGAGGTCCGGCAGGGCGACGGCACCTTCGTCCGCGCGACGAGCGAGCTCTCCGGCGCGGTCCGCAGGCTGTGCGGCTCGGAGCTGCGCGACGTGCTGGAGGTGCGCCGAGCACTGGAGGTCGAGGGCGCGCGCCAAGCCGCGACCCGGCGCAGCGCCGAGGACCTCGCCGAGCTGGAGCGCATCCTCGCCGAGCGCGACACCGCGCTGGCGGCGGGCGACTTCGACCTGATGGTGCAGCTCGACACCGACTTCCACCTGTTCCTGGTGGAGTGCTCGCACAACAACGTGCTGACCGAGCTGTACCGCGGCTTCACCGAGGCGGTGCGCTCCAGCGTCGCGGCGACCGTGGACACCAGCCTGCGCACCGAGGAACACGTCTCGCACACGGAACTGCTCGACGCCGTGCGCGAACAGGACCCAGAAAAAGCAGTCAGGGAAGCGGGCGGCTTCCTGGAAGAACTGTTGTCAAACCTCCCAGGAAAAGACAAAAAGTCACAAAGTTGACTCCAGTCCGGAATTCAGCCGGGCCATCAAAGTCGCGAGGACGCGCTGATCCTCCTCGTCCCAGTCGGCCAGCGCCGCGCGCAGCCACGCCGCGCGCTCGGCCTGCACGTCGGCCAGCAGCCGCATCCCGGCGGCGGTGGCGCAGAGCGGGATCGACCGCGCGTCCGGCGGGTTCTCCACCGGCTTGACCAAGCCCGCTGCCTGGAGTTTTGCCACATGCCTGCTCGCGGTGGACTTGTCGACGGCGAACCGCTTCGCCAGGTCGGCGACCCGGCTCTCGCCCTGGAGCGCGACCGCGGCGAGGTACGGGTAGGTGATGTGGTCGAGGCCCTGGTAGCCCCGCGACCAGCTCCGCCAGACCGCCTTGCGCGCGAACAGCGTCAGCTGCTGCTCCAGCTCGGTCATTCCTGAGCTGTTTGTCCGCTCTGTCACATACGCACCATACCTCCCGACTGTTGCGCCGCGCAACTGTAAGTCGTAACGTGGTCGTTATCCACGAGAAAAGGGGATCTGCGATGTGCGGAATCACGGGATGGGTGGCTTATCGGCACGATCTGACGACCGAGCGGGACGCGGTCGCCGCCATGACCGAGACGATGGTCTGCCGAGGCCCCGACGCCGGCGGGAGCTGGTTCGCCCAGCACGCGGCGCTCGGCCACCGCAGGCTCTCGGTGATCGACATCGACGGCGGCGCGCAGCCGATGGTGGCCTCGCGCGACGGCGAGGTCGAAGCCGTCATCACCTACAGCGGCGAGGCGTACAACTTCAAGGAGCTGCGCGCGGAGCTCATCCGGCGCGGGCACGAGTTCTCCACCAGCAGCGACACCGAGGTCGTGCTGCGCTCCTACCTGGAGTGGGGCGCGGGCCTGGTCGACCGGCTCAACGGCATGTACGCCTTCGCCATCTGGGACCCGCGCAGCGAGGAACTGCTGCTCGTGCGGGACCGGCTCGGCATCAAGCCGCTGTACTACTACCCCACCGCGGACGGCGTGCTCTTCGGCTCCGAGCCCAAGGCGATCCTGGCCAACCCGCTCGCCAAGGCCGTCATCGGCGCGGAAGGCCTCGCTGAGGCGCTGTCCTTCGTGAAGACGCCGGAGGTGGCGATCCTCGACGGCATGTACGAGGTCCGCCCCGGCAGCCTCGTGCGCGTCTCGCGGACCGGCTTGCAGAAGAGCACCTACTGGAAGCTTGAGGCGCGCGAGCACACCGACGACCTCGAAACGACGATCAGCACCGTGCGCGAGCTGCTGGACGACATCGTGGCCAGGCAGCTGATCTCCGACGTGCCGCTGTGCACGCTGCTCTCCGGCGGCCTGGACTCCAGCGCTCTCACCGCGCTCGCGGCGAAGTCCCTCGACGTGCCGGTGCGTTCCTTCTCCGTCGACTTCGCGGGCTACACCGAGAACTTCCAGGCCGACGAGTTCCGCCCGAGCCCGGACGCGCCCTTCGTCGCCGACGTGGCCGAGCACGTGGCGGCCGACCACACCAACATCGTGCTGAACAACGCCGACCTGCTCGACGACGGCGCGCGCAAGGCCGTGCTCCGCGCCCGCGATCTGCCGATCTCCATGGGCGACATGGACATCTCGCTCTACCTGCTCTTCCAGGAGATCAGGAAGCGCTCCACGGTCGCGCTCTCCGGCGAGTCGGCGGACGAGGTGTTCGGCGGCTACGCCTGGTTCCACAACGAGAAGGCCGTGAACGCGCCGACCTTCCCGTGGCTGGCCATGCACGTCATGGGCAACGGCGACCGGCCGGACTTCCTGCGCGAGGGCGTAGTCAGCAAGCTCGACATCGGCGGCTACGTCCAGCAGCGCTACGCGGAAGCGATCGCTGAGGCGCCGAAGCTGCCCGGCGAGTCCGGCAAGGAGGCGCGCATGCGGGAGGTCAGCTACCTGCACCTGACCCGCTTCGTGAACTCCCTGCTGGATCGCAAGGACCGGATGAGCATGGCCGTCGGCCTCGAAGTCCGCGTGCCGTTCTGCGATCACCGGCTCGTCGAGTACGTGTTCAACGCGCCGTGGGCGATGAAGACCTTCGACGGCAGGGAGAAGAGCCTGCTGCGCGCGGCAACGGCTGACGTGCTGCCGCAGTCGGTGGTGGACCGCGTGAAGAGCCCGTATCCGTCCACACAGGACACTGGATACGACGCCGCGTTGCACGAGCGGGTCAGCACCCTGTTGCACGCGGGGACCTCGCGGGCGTTCGAGCTGGTGGACCCGGACAAGACGCGGAGCCTGCTCGACCGGGGCTCCTCGATCGCGGCGCGGCGCCCGCTGGAGGTCATCCTGACGCTGGACGGCTGGCTGAGCGACTACGACGTGCGCGTCGAGCTGTGATCTACGGTTGCCCGTAGCCACGACTCAAGGAGGTCGGCGATGCGCGTTGTCCTTGCGCTGCTCGGAGTTCTCACGATGTCGGCGTGCGGGAGCACACCACCCCCTGCCCCGGCGGCTCCCTCGGACGTGATCTCCCAGCAGCGGACGCGCATCGACGACCTGGACCGGCAGATCGTCGAACTGCTGGGCCAGCGCAAGGAGGCATCGGAGGCGGTGCAGCGAGCTCGCACCTCGGCGGGCGGTGGCCGCGTTGACCCGTCGCGCGAGCAGGTGATCATCGACAAGTACCGCGCCAGGCTCGGCGACGGTGGGGAGAAGATCGCCAAGGCCGTTCTCGAAGCTTTCCGGGGCCCCAGCTCGTGATCAGGCTCCCGGCGGGAGCGTGCGCATCCCGCCGGGAGCACCGTGCTCCAGCAGGCGCATGACCGCGTCGGTGTCCAGGTTGTCCGCGACCAGGTCGCCGAGCAGGTCCAGCTGCGCCGCGCGCTGCTCGGCGAAGGACACCCCGCCAGCAACGGCGAACCCGTCCCTGCCGCTGCGTTCGGCCGCCCAGCGCAGGAACTCCGCACGGAAGGCGTCGTTCTCGAACAGCCCGTGCCAGTGCGTGCCGACGACGTTGTCCGTCAGCGCGCCCTCACTTTGCGCGTTCTCCAGCTGCACCAACGGCTTTTCGGCGGATCGCGTGACCTCGCCGTGGTGGATCTCGTAGCCGTTCACCGCTTCGCCGAACGCCGTTCCCGTTGGGCGCTCAAGGGTTTTGCGCTCGCGGAACTCGATGTCGAGGTCGAGCAGACCGAGTCCTTCGACCTCCCCCGCCGCCGACTCGACGCGGTCGGTGATCCGCACGCCCAGCATCTGGAAGCCGCCGCAGATCCCGGCGACGGGCAGCCCCTTCGCCGCGTGCCGCGCAACGGCCTCCGCCAAACCCGTGCGCCGCAACCACTCCAGGTCGTCCACTGTGGACTTCGAGCCGGGGAGCACGACGAGGTCCGCGTCCGCGATGCGGGACGGCTCGGTGACGAAGCGGACCGAGACGCCGGGCTCGCAGGCCAGCGCTTCGACGTCGGTGGCGTTGGAGATCCTGGGCAACCGCACCACCGCGACGCGCAGCCACTGCTCTCCGGCGGGCGGCGCGGGACGGCCGACAACGCCGTCCGCCGTGTAGGACAACGAGTCCTCCGCGTCCAGCCACAGCTCTTCGCGCCAGGGCAGCACGCCGAGCACGGGCCGCCCGGTCAGCTCGGAGATCTGGTCCAGCCCGGGTTCCAGCAACGCCGGGTCGCCGCGGAACTTGTTGATCACGAAGCCGCTGACCAGCGCCTGGTCGGCCGCGTCGAGGAGCGCGAGCGTGCCGAAGAGGTGCGCGAACACCCCGCCCCGGTCGATGTCGCCGACGACCAGCACCGGCAGCTCCGCCGCCCTGGCCAGGCCCATGTTCGCGATGTCGTTGGCGCGCAGGTTGATCTCGGTCGGTGACCCAGCGCCCTCGCAGACCACCGCCTCGTAGTCCCGCCGCAAACCGTCCAATGTGGACGCGACGACCTCGGCCAGCTCCAGCTTGCGCTGCCGGTAGGACATCGCGCTGACCTGGCCGAGTGCCTTGCCCAGCACGACGACCTGCGAGCTGCGATCGCTGCCCGGCTTGAGCAGCACCGGGTTGAACCGCACCGACGGCTCCAGTCCGGCGGCGGCGGCCTGCACCGCCTGCGCGCGCCCGATCTCGCCGCCGTCCGAGGTCACCACGGAGTTGTTGGACATGTTCTGCGCCTTGAAGGGCGCGACCCGCACGCCCTTCCTGGCCAGCCACCGGCACAGGCCCGCGACCACCACGCTCTTGCCCGCGTCGGAGGTGGTCCCCGCGACGAGCAGCGCTCCGCCCCGGCTCACCCGCCCAGCCGGTAGCGCACGCACGGCCCGAGCTTGGGGTTGTCGAAGGACTCGACCTCGGTGAAGCCGACCTTGCCCGCCACCCGCGCCGAGGCCGCGTTGTCCCGGTGGATGATCACCTCGACGCGTTCGGCACCCGCCGCCCGCGCCCGCGCGCACATCTCCAGCAACGCCGCGGTCGCGACGCCGCGCCCACGCGCCGAGGAGGCCACCCAGTACGAGGGCTCGGCCAGCCCGCCCTTCACGTCCACCGCCGCGTTGCCGAGCCGCTCGCCCGTCTCCGCGTCGACGATCAGCCAGGCCAGCGATTCCTCGGTCAGCTCGGCGATGCGCCCGCGCAGGAACTCGACGGTGAGATCGGGGCCGTCGGTGGTCCAGCGCAGGATCTCCGGGTCCTTGGCCTGCTCCACGTACCAGGCCGCGTCCGCCTCGGTCCAGCGCCTGAACGTGATCATGGCAGCGTCAGGATCTCGGAGCCGTCCTTCGTGACGACGATGGTGTGCTCGAACTGCGCGGTGCGCTTCTTGTCCTTGGTGGTGACCGTCCAGCCGTCGTCCCAGATGTCGTAGTCGATCGTGCCGAGCGTGATCATCGGCTCGATCGTGAAGGTCATCCCGGGCTCCAGCACGGTGTCCATCTTCGGCTCGTCGTAGTGCAGCACCACGAGCCCGCTGTGGAAGGAGCGGCCGATGCCGTGCCCGGTGAAGTCGCGGACCACGCCGTAGCCGAAGCGCTTCGCGTACGCCTCGATCACCCGGCCGATCACGTTGATCTGCCTGCCCGGCCTGACCGCCTTGATCGCGCGCATCGTGGCCTCGCGGGTCCGCTCCACCAGCAGCCGCGACTCCTCGTCGACCTCACCCGCGAGGAAGGTGCCGTTGGTGTCGCCGTGCACGCCGCCGATGAACGCGGTGACGTCCACGTTCACGATGTCGCCGTCGGAGATCACCGTGGAGTCCGGGATGCCGTGGCAGATGACCTCGTTCAGCGAGGTGCAGCAGGACTTCGGGAACTGCCGGTAGCCCAGCGTCGACGGGTAGGCCTTGTTGTCGCAGAGGAACTCGTGCACGACCGCGTCCACGTGGTCGGTGGTCACGCCGGGCGCGATGGCCTTGCCCGCTTCCTCCAACGCCTGCGCGGCGAGCTTGCCCGCGACGCGCATCGCCTCGATCACCTCGTCCGGCTGCACCCACGGATCGGTGTTGCGCTTCGGGGCGGGCTTGTCGACGTACTCGGGCCGCGCGATGTGCGAGGGCACGGGGCGGCGCGGGGACTGCTGACCTGGCTTCAAGGGGGCACTGACGGGCATGGGCCCCAGCCTACGACGCCCCGGGCGTCTCGACGTTCAGACCGACCACGCTCGCCGCGGCGATGAGCTGCTTGTCGTAGGAGACGAACGCCTTCAGCTCACTGCGCAGCCGGATCGCCGTCGCCAGGTGGATCGCGTCGAGGCTCTTGACCTGCAACGGCAGCGCGGCGGCCTCATCGAGCAGGGCGTAGGTCATCGGCATGGTCTCCAGCCCCGCGAGCACCGAGCGCGCCCTGGCCGAGGCATCGGCTCCGTACCTGCTGGCGGCGCGAACCACTTCGACCCGGATCAGCGAACTGCTGATGGACGTCTCATGCCTGACCTCGCTCACCCACTCCCGGAAGGCCGCGCTCTCCGGCTCCTGGAGGACCAGTTTGATCATGGCGGACGAATCGAAGTAGATCACCAACGCTCCTCGTCCCGCATCTGCTGCAGGATCTCCGACAACAACGGCTTTCCAGGGTCGGCGGGGAGCGGTGGTTCGAACCACGCGTCCTTGTTGCCGTCAGCTGGAAGTAGCTCGCCGTTGGCGATCAACTGCTCGCGCAGGGACGGCTTCGGCGGTGGCGCCAGCATCGCCACTGGAACACCGTGCTCGGTGATCACCAGCGTCTCGCCGGCGGCGGCCCGCTTCAGGTACTTGCTCGCGTTCTGCCGCAACTCGCGTACGCCAATGGTCTCCGCACTCATGTGCTACATGGTAGCACCTTGCCGAACGTCAGCTAACGGACCGCCGCCAGGAACTTCGAGGCCACGTCCACTGCCGGAGCCGAGGAACCGGCGTCCACGATCAGCACCGCGAACGCCAGATCGCCGCGATAGCCGACGAACCAGCCGTGCGAGCGCGTGCCGTCGCCGAACTGCGCGGTCCCGGTCTTGCCGTGCACCTCGCCGTTGCGCTGGAGCTTGGTGGCGGTGCCCTCGGTCACCACCTCGCGCATCATCGTGCGAACGGAGTCGATCACGGGCTGCGGCACGGGCTGCTGCTCGGCGTCGACGGTGGTCTTGGCGGCGCCGCGGATCAGGTTGGGCAGCGGCATCGAGCCCTTCGCGGCGGTCGCGGCGACCAGGGCCATGCCGAACGGGCTGGCGAGCACCTTGCCCTGGCCGAAGCCGTCCTCCGCGCGCTCGACGATCCCGGCGGCGGGCGGGACCGAGCCGGTCACGGTGGTGATGCCGGGAATGACGAAGTCCGAGCCGAGGCCGAACTGCTTGGCGGACTTGGTCAACGCGTCAGCGGGCAGCTTGGTCGCCAGCTCCGCGAAGGTGGTGTTGCACGAGCGCGCGAAGGCGCGGTGCAGCGGGACGGTGCCGAGCTCGAACTCGTTGTCGTTGGGGATCTTGCGCCCCTGGATGGTCCACGTGCCGGGGCAGGGCAGCTCGGTCCCGGAGTCGGCGACCCCGCCACCGAGCGCGGCCGCCGCCGTGACGATCTTGAAGGTGGAGCCCGGCGGGTAGCGCCCGGTCAGCGCGACCGCGCCTTGGGCGTCGGCGGCCCCGTTCTGCGCCACCGCGAGCACGTCGCCGGTGGAGGGTTGCAGTGCCACGATCATCGTCGCGTTGCCGACCGGCTCGACCGCGTCCTCCGCCGCCGTCTGGACGGAGCGGCTGAGCGCGGTGGTGACGGCCTGCGCGGGCACGGCCTTCTCGTCGACCAGCGTCTCGACCTCGTTGCCGCCCGCGTTCACCGAGTAGATCCGATAGCCCGCCTTGCCCTCAATGCGGTCCTCGACGGCCTTGCGGATTCCCGGGAGCACCTGGGAGGCGAAGGCGCGGTCCGGCGCGAGCAACCGGGTCTGCGAGCTGAACCGCACCCCGGGCAGGTCGTAGATCTGCGCCTTCACCTTCTGGTAGTCGGGATCGCGCAGCAGCGCCACCGCGTACGCCTGGCCCTCCGGCGTCTTGCCCGCTCTGTCCACAATGGACTGCTGGGTGATGTCGCCGTCGAAGCGGTTCAGCGCGGTGGCCAGCGAGGCGGCCACCGCCGGCAGGTCACCGGCCTGCTTCCGGTCGAGCAGCACGGAGACGACCTTCTCCGCCGAGAGCAGCGATCCGCCGTCGCGGTCCAGGATCGGCGCCGGGTCGGGCTGCTGCTCCTTCAGCGCGAGGGTCTGCTGGGCGGAGAGCTTCGGGTGGATCGCCTCCGGCGTCCAGTGCACCTGCCACTGCTTGTCGCCCCGGCGCAGCTCCAGAGTTCCCTTGTAGCCCCAGATCCGGTTCTTCCCCAGGTCCCACTCGGCCGTGTAGGTCACCGTCGCCGTCTCGCCCTTGGCGGTCGACTCGCCGACGGTCGTCCTGATCGCGACCGGCTTGAGCGCGGCGCGGACCTTCTCCATCAGGTCCTTCGAGGACTGCGCGTCGTCAGTGGTCTTGGACGCCGTCGTGGTGTCCCCGCCCGCGAACGCGTTGAGGAAGGTGCGGGCCGCGACCTCTGGTTTCGCTTCGGAGCCGAACAGCCCGCAACCCGCGACCGGCAGGAGGAGGAGCGCGGCTGCGAACAGCCTGACCGAGCGGATGCGTGGTGGCTGTGCTGACACGGCGCACAGTGTGCCAGCGGTCCCCGACAACGCCTAGACAGCCGTCTAGAACAGAACCGTGCTGAACTGGCCGACCTGGGTGAAGCCGATGCTGGCGTAGGCCGCGCGGGCGGGAGCGTTGTAGCCGTTGACGTAGAGGCTGGCCACCCTGCCGAGCCCGCGCACGAGGCGGTCCGCGACGGCGGCCGTTCCCGCCGCGCCCAGGCCCTGACCTCGACGTTCCGGGCGCACCCAGACCCCTTGGATCTGGCCGACCCGCGCCGACATCGCGCCGATCTCCGCCTTGAAGACGACCTCGCCGTCCTCGAAGCGGGCGAACGCGCGCCCCGCCGCGACCAGCTCGGCGACGCGGGCGCGGTAGCCGACGCCGCCGTCCTCGGCGCGGGGGTCGATGCCGACCTCTTCGATGAACATCGCGATGGCGGCGGGCAGGTAGCGGTCCAGCTCGTCCGGGCGCACCGGGCGGACCAGCGCGTCGGGGCGCACGGTCGGCGCACCTGCCAGTGCCATCAGCGGTTGGTCGGCGCGGACCTCGCGGGCCGAGCCCCACTCCGGCTCCAGCTCCTGCCAGAGGCCGAGCACCTGCTCCGCCGGACCCACGAGCGAGGAGCACGCGCGGCGGCGGCGCAACGCCCGGTCCGCGAAGGCGCGCACCGCGGCGGGACCGCCCGCGAGCGGCACCAGGTTCGCGCCGGAGAAGCACATCCCGTCCCTGCCGAAGCCCCACAGCTCACCGCCGAGGCGCCACGGATCGGTGCCCGCGACCTCCACCCGGGAGGAGACCATGCACGACGCGACGGGATCGGCGTCCAGAACGGCACGAACCGCCCGAAGATCGCCTTCGTCGAGCAGCCGAGCCCCGGCAAGCTTCAGCACCCCCCAAGACTGCCAGAACACGGGCCGAACGCGCGCCGGTTGCCCCCCGGTTGGCCGTATCCCCACCTGCTCCCCTCACTCCACGTGAGCACCCCTCAACCCCCTCGGCACAAGCCCTGAACGACCCCTTCAGGTACTTGAGCGCACTGAACGACCCGTTCAGCGCGCTCAACGCACCAAACGGGTCGTTCAGGGAGTTGAGCGCACCAAACGAGGCGTTGGCGCACAGGGTCGTGGAGTGAGGCGGACCGGGCGGTCAAGGCACCTGACACCGGCCGAAGACGACGAAACCCCGCGGCGGGGGCCGCGGGGTTCGGTGTCGTCGGGGTGGTCGAACGGAGGGGTCAGGAGACGCTGACGACGGGGGCGCCGGAGGGCTCGCCCGCGTCCTCCATCTCCTCGGCGATGCGCATGGCCTCCTCGATCAGGGTCTCGACGATCTTGTGCTCGGGCACGGTCTTGATGACCTCGCCCTTCACGAAGATCTGGCCCTTGCCGTTGCCGGAGGCGACGCCGAGGTCGGCCTCGCGCGCCTCGCCGGGGCCGTTGACGACGCAGCCCATCACGGCAACCCGCAGCGGCACCTCCATGCCCTCCAGACCGGCGGTGACCTGCTCGGCGAGGGTGTAGACGTCGACCTGGGCGCGCCCGCAGGACGGGCAGGAGACGATCTCCAGCTTGCGCGGGCGCAGGTTCAGCGACTGCAGGATCTGCGTGCCGACCTTGATCTCCTCCACCGGCGGCGCGGACAGCGAGACGCGGATGGTGTCACCGATGCCCTTGGCCAGCAGCGCGCCGAAGGCCACGGCCGACTTGATGGTGCCCTGGAACGCCGGGCCCGCCTCGGTCACGCCGAGGTGCAGCGGGTAGTCGCACCGCTCGGCGAGCAGCTCGTAGGCGCGCACCATGACCACCGGGTCGTTGTGCTTGACGGAGATCTTGATGTCGTGGAAGTCGTGCTCGGCGAACAGCGAGGCCTCCCACAGCGCGGACTCGACCAGCGCCTCCGGGGTGGCCTTGCCGTATTTCTGCAGCAGCCGGGGATCGAGCGATCCGGCGTTCACGCCGATGCGGATCGGAGTTCCGTGGTCCTTGGCCGCTTTCGCGATCTCGCCGACCTTGTCGTCGAACTTGCGAATGTTTCCCGGATTCACCCGAACAGCCGCACAACCGGCCTCGATCGCCGCGAAAACATATTTCGGCTGGAAATGAATGTCGGCGATGACGGGAATCTGCGACTTCTTCGCGATGGCGGCCAGCGCGTCGGCGTCGTCCTGGGACGGGCAGGCCACCCTGACGATGTCGCAGCCGGAGGCCGTGAGCTCGGCGATCTGCTGCAACGTCGCGTTGACGTCGGAGGTCAGGGTCGTGGTCATGGACTGGATCGAGATCGGCGAGTCGCTGCCGACCCCGACGGAGCCAACCTGGAGCTGGCGGGTCTTGCGTCGTTGTCCGAGCACCGGAGCGGGCAAGCCCGGCATTCCGAGCATCACACCGTCAACGGACATGGATTTCAACTCCCGGGATGAGGATCTTCGACCGACCGGCTGGAGGCCACTGCCGACTTCCCTGCCGACTTCCACTGTACGGCCCCCGGGCACCGGCGCGGAAACTCCGGGGGGCGACTGGAATCCCATACAACAAATGTGAGCGGTGCCACAAGGCCGGAAAACAATGGCCGCGGCACCGCTCACATTCGGTAGTTCGTTACTGGCCACCCAGGCGCAGCGGGTTCACCACATCAGCGGTGATGGTCAGCAGCATCAGCGCACCACCGAGGAAAATCATCACGTAGGTGAGCGGAAGCAGCTTCGTGTAGTCCACCGGAGCCCCGATCGGGCGACCACGCATTCGCCGGATCGAGTTACGGGCCTTTTCATAAAGATTCACCGCGATGTGCCCGCCGTCCAGCGGCAGCAGCGGCAGCAGGTTGAACACGCCGATGAACAGGTTGAGCATCGCCAGCAGGATGAGGAAGACCTCCCACAGGCCCCGCTCGACGGCGTCGCCGCCCATGATGCTCGCGCCGACGACGCTGACCGGGCGCTCCGGGTTGTCGTCGCCGAAGATCGCCTTCACCACGACCGGCACCTTCTCCGGCAGCCGCTTCAGCCCCTCCCAGGCGTTCTGGAACAGCAGCCCGGTGAACTCGAAGGTCGGTCCGACAGCGGAGAGCGCGCCGTAGGAGATGGTGCTCGCGTTGGCCAGGCCGACCGCGCCGACGGGCTCCAGCCGCGTGTCGGGGCCGGGCTTGGTGTTCAGCGGGATGCGCTGCACCTGTGCGACGTCGATGGTCAGCGTGAGCTGCTGACCGCCGCGCTCCACGACGAACGGGGTCGGGCCGCTGGTCGAGCGGGTCGCCTTGAGGACGTCCGCGTAGACCGGCGTCTCCTTGCCCCCCACGCTGAGGACGCGGTCGCCCTTCTGCAGACCGGCGGCCAGCGCGGGCGCCTTGTCACCGGGGCCGCACTGGGTGAGCGAGCCGGTCCTGGTGTCCTGCGAGGCGGGCACGCACTGGCTGACCTCACCGACGATCGGCTTGTTCTCCAGGTTGGGCATACCAGTGGAGACGGCCATGAAGTACACGACCAGCACACCGATGATGAAGTGCATGACCGAGCCTGCGGCGAGCACGACGACGCGCTTCCACACCTTCTGGTTGTAGAAGGCCCGCTTCTGGTCCGCCGGGTCGACCTCCTCCAGCGCGGTCATGCCGATGATGCGCACGTAGCCGCCCGCCGGGATGGCCTTGAGCCCGTACTCGGTCTCGCCCTTGCGGAAGGAGAAGATCCGCGGCCCGAACCCGATGAAGTACTCGGTGGCCTTCATCCCGAACATCTTCGCGGTCAGCAGGTGACCGAACTCGTGCAGGGCGATGGACACCCCGATGGCGAGTGCGAACAGCACAACGCCGAAAACGAACGACACGTCTCTAGTTCCTTCCAGCGGTGGCTGGGCCGCCGACCGCGCCCACCAGCTCCTGAGCCCGAGCCCTGGCCCACTGCTCCGCGGCCAGCACCTCGTCCACCGTAGACGGTTCCGCGCGCCACTGGTCGGCCTCGTCCACGACGCGCTGCACGGTGTCCACGATCGAGAGGAACGAGGCGCGGCCCGCGAGGAACGCCTCGACCGCCTCCTCGTTCGCCGCGTTGTACACGGCGGGCACGCACCCGCCCGCCATCCCGGACTGCCGCGCGAGGCGCACCGCGGGGAAGGTCTCGTCGTCCACCGGCTCGAAGGTCCACGAGGACGCCGTGTCGAACACGCACGGCCGCGCCGCGCCGGGAACCCGGTTCGGCCAGTTCAGCGCCAGCGAGATGGGCAGCTTCATGTCCGGGGGGCTCGCCTGGGCCAGCGTCGAACCGTCGACGAAGGTGACCATCGAGTGGATGATCGACTGCGGGTGCACGACCACGTCGATGCGCTCGTAGGGCAGGTCGTAGAGCAGCTTCGCCTCGATCAGCTCCAGTCCCTTGTTGACCAGGGTCGCGGAGTTGATCGTGATCACCCGGCCCATGGCCCACGTCGGGTGGTTCATCGCCTGGGCCACCGTGACCTCGGTCAGCTCCTCGCGGCGACGGCCCCGGAACGGCCCGCCGGAGGCGGTCACCACCAGCCGGTCCACTTCCTCGGCCCGCCCGCTGCGCAGGCACTGCGCGAGCGCGGAGTGCTCGGAGTCCACGGGCACGAGCTGGCCGGGCTCGGCCGCCTTGAGCACCAGGGGCCCGCCCGCGATCAGCGACTCCTTGTTGGCCAGCGCCAGGATCGAGCCGGTGGCGAGCGCGTCCAGCGTCGGGGTCAGGCCCATCGAGCCGGGCAGCGCGTTGAGCACCACGTCCACCGGGGTGCAGGCGATCAGCTCGCGGACGGCCTCCGGCCCGACCAGCATCCTCGGCAGCCGGAACTCGCCGCGCTCGAACCCGCGCCGCTGCGCCTCGGCGTACAGCGCGAGCTGGAGGTCCTCCGCCGCGCTGGCCCTGGTCACCGCGACGGACTCGACCTCGAACTCCAGCGCCTGGGCGGCCACCGCGGCCGGGTCACTGCCGCCCGCCGCGATACCGGCCACCCGGAACAGGTGCGGCGCGGCCCTGACGACATCGAGTGCCTGCGCTCCGACCGAGCCTGTCGAGCCGAGCACAAGCACAGAGCGCTGACCAGCGCCGGAAGCAGTCATAGCGGCCATTCTCCCCGATCGTGGGACTCGGGCCGCGGGGCGGGAAGGGCCCTGCGGCGGGATCATGACCATGTTGTCGCACCCGATGCGGCAGCTCGTAGTCGCACCGATCGGCTCATGCTAGGTCACGGAGTCATAACATCCGCGTGAGATCACGGGGACTGGGCACCTCTGTTGCAGCAGGGACGAACGGCAACTGCGCAGGAACGACGCGGCGCGTCGTGGCAGGAAAGGGGTACACCCGATGGGCTTCATCGCTTGGATCGTGCTTGGCCTGATCGCCGGTGCTCTGGCGAAGGCGATCATGCCGGGGAAGGACCCCGGCGGCATCATCGTCACGATGCTGCTGGGCATCGTCGGCGGTGTGCTGGGCGGTTGGATCGGGCGCACGCTCTTCAACGCGGACGTCGACTCGTTCTTCAGCCTCAGCTCGTGGCTGCTGGCCATCCTCGGCGCGGTGATCGTGCTCGCGATCTACCGGCTCGTCGTCGGGAACCGGAGTTCTCACGCCTGACGTTCACCTGGGTGAACACAGGGCCATCGGCAACCGCCGGTGGCCCTGTTCGCTGTCGTCTTCCTTGTCACGGCGGCCCGTCCGATCGGCGGATTCTCGCGCGGCGCGATCACCGACATCCTGATCCTCACCGACCCCGGTCCCCATGGCGTGCATGGGAACCCTGCCCGGGGCGAGAGGAGCACCAGCATGAGGGCACGACTCGTGACCGCCGCGCTCGTCGCGGCGGCGCTCGGCGCCGCGACCCCGTCCACCGCGCTCGCCGCCCCCGCCGCGGAGAAGCCGTCCTACGCGACCTGGATCTCCGACGTCGCCGTGGTCGCGACGCAGCTGGAGACCTACCTCGGCTCGCGCCTGACCAGCGCCGGTGAGAAGACCGCGATCACGCTCGACATCGACAACACCACGCTGGAGACGGCCTACAACCCGGCGCTGACCACCCCGGCGATCAAGTCGATGCTGAAGGCCGTGCGGCTGGCCAAGTCCAAGGGCGCTGCGGTCTTCTTCGTCACCAACCGCCCCGAGGTGCTCGGCCTGCCGACCAAGGCCAACCTGGTGGACGTGGACTACCCGGTCGACGGGCTGTACCTGCGGCCGTGGTTCAACTTCGAGCCGACCGAGAAGGTCAAGACCGACGCGCGCAAGGCGATCGAGGCCAAGGGCTACACGATCGTCGCCAACGTCGGCAACAACACCTGGGACCTCGCGGGCGGGCACGCCGAGCGCACCTTCAAGCTGCCCGACTACGACGGCGCGCTGGACTGACCCCAGACCGAGAGCGTGACCTGCGGGACGTCGAGGAAGGCCGCGTCGCCGAGCAGCTCGTGGAACTCGGTGACGTCGGCCTCGGCGAGCGCCCCCGAGGCGATCAGCTCGGGGGCGACGCGGTCGATCAGCGGGCGCCAGCGGTCGGCGGACAGGCCACCCATCCGCCCGAGGTTGCCGGTGCAGTCCACATCGGACAGGCCACTCCGGAGCAGCGCCGCGGGGAGTCCTCGCGCCCACGTCATCGCTGAACCGCTTGCGGAGCAATGGTCCTGGTAGGCGGCCATGATCCGGCGAACGACCGGGAACGGCGAGGACCCGGCCTCCAGCAGGTACGGCTCCTCCACGACGAGCCACCCGCCGGGCGCCAGCCACGACGCGGCGCGCTCGACGACCTGGTCCCGCTCGGCGAGGTGGCAGAGCACGAAGCGCGCGTGCACCAGGTCGAAGCGCCGCGGCGCGAAGTCGGTGCTGGTGATGTCAGCGCGCTCGACAACGAGGTTCGGCGCGTCCGACGGCGCGAAGACGCCGGTGTCGATGTCCACGGCGAGAACTTCGCCGTCAGGGCACTGCTCCGCGAGCCAGTGCGCCACCGAGCCCGCGCCCGCTCCGAGTTCGAGGCACCGCCACGACGGCTTGATGCCACGCCCGCGCAGCACGTCGAAGGTGAACGCGTCCGTACTGCGCTGGATCGAGCGCAGCCGCTCAGCCTCGGTGATCATTCAGTGCCCCATGAAATCGCGCGCGGACGCCGCCATGAGCTTGTGGATCACGTCGCGGTCGTCGGCGTCGATGGAGTTGACGTTCTTGCGCTCCTTGCACTTCGCGCACTCATGCACGATCCGCGTCTTCTGGCCCTTGAGGAACGCGTGCACCGGGCGCATGAGCCCGCCGCACTCCGCCGCGCGGTCCCCCGGCTCCTCGTCGACGTGACGCGACCACAAGCACGTGGGGCAGTGGTTGGTGTAGCCGTTGCCCCGCACGGCACGGCCGCAGTTGCCGCACTCGAAGTCCTCAACCACCCTGCGGAACACCGACCACCTCCATGACGGACGACGAGGCACGACGCGCCCGCCTGCTCGCGATCACCACTCCCACCACCAGCAGGACCGCGCTCACCGCGACCATCCCGGTGGACAGCGCGACGATCTCCGGTGAGACCCCGCGCTTGCTGGCCTGCCCGTAGACGTAGACCGGCAACGTGGTCGACCCGACCCCACCAAGATAGTTCGAGGTCACCACGTCGTCGAAGGACAACAGGAACGCGAACGCCGCTCCCGCGCCCACAGCGGGCAGCACCAGCGGCCACGTCACCGTGCGGAAAGCGGTGAACGGTCCCGCGCCCAGGTCTGCGGCGGCTTCTTCAAGGCGCGGGTCCATTCCGCTGAGCCGCGCGCGGACCACGACAACCACGAAGCTCAGCGAGAACGACACGTGCGCCACGAGCAACGCGAAGAAGCCGAGGGGGATACCGGCCAGTTTCACGCAGAACGCCAACAGGCTCACGCCCATCACGACTTCTGGCACCACCATTGGCAGTGTCAGAAGCAGCGCCCAGACCGACCGGCCGCGAAACGCGCGTCGCAGCCCGAACGCGGCGAGCGTGCCAAGCACCGTGCACACGAGCGCGCTCGTCATCGCGAGCCGCAGTGTCAGGTCGAGCGCTTGGAGGACTCGGTCGTCGTCGAGCAGTTCGGCGTACCACTGCAACGAGAAGCCCGTGAACTCACTGACCGAGCGCGACGAGTTGAACGACACCAATGCGAGCCACGCGATCGGCAAGTACAGGAACGCGTAGACGAGCAGCACGACAACAGCGAGCTTCCAAGGACGCCGTCTCACAGAACGTCCTCTCCGCGCTTTCCGCGCACTATAAGGACGATCACGACCAGCCCGAGCAGCACGACGGCCATAGCCGACCCCAGCGGCCAGTTGTTGCCACCACGGAACTGGTCGTCGATGACGCTGCCGAAGGTCGATTGGTCCACGCCGCCGAGCAGCTTCGGTGTCACGAAATCTCCTGCTGCGGGCACAAACACAAGCAACGAACCCGCGAGCACACCAGGTGCGACGCCGGGAAGCACCACGTGCCAGAACGTGGACAAACGACCGTGACCAAGGTCGTAGGACGCTTCGACCTGCCGGTAGTCCATGCGCTCACAAGCGACGTACAGCGGCAGAACCATGAACGGCAGGAACCCGTAGCTCAACCCGAGAATCACGGCACCGTCGGTGAACAGGAACCCGGTGTCGTCCAACAGCGCTTTCCACGCGTAGATGCGCGCGAGGAAACTGGACCAGAACGGGATCAGCACAGCCGCGAGCAGCACCAAGCGCCAGCGGCCACCGTGGCGCGCTATGAACCACGCCAACGGAAAACCGAGCAACAGGCAGATGACCGTGGTCAGTCCCGCGTAGAGCACAGTGCGCCCGAAGATGGGCAGGAACGCCGGATCGAGCACGCTGCGATAGGCCTGCGTCGTCCACGGCAGCACCACGCGGAGGATGCCGAGGTCCCTGGTGGCGAAGCTGTACTGCGCCACGAGAGCCATGGGGGCGAGGAAGAACACGGCCAGCCAGACACCTGCGGGACCGAGCACGAGCACTCGGCGAAGGGCGGTTCTCACCCTGTCTTCACCTTGGTCCACGCATCCGCGTACTTGGCCTCCACCTCGCGCCCCAGGTCCTTGACGAACGGCAGGCGCGCGAGGACCTCGGCGCTCGGGTAGACGAGCGGGTCGTTGAGGAGTTCCTTGTCGATGAAGGGTTTCGCCGCGGCGTTGGGGCTGCCGTAGCGCACCGCGTTGGACAGCGCCGCGCCCACGTCGGGGCGCAGGACGTGGTCGATGAACCGGTGCGCGTTCAGCGCGTGCGGCGCGTCCTTGGGAACGCACAGGAGGTCCACATAGGACAGACCGCCCTCCTTGGGGATGGTGTAGGCGATGGCGGGGTTCGCCCTGCGCGCCTGGAAGGCGTCACCGGAGAACGCCTGCGCGAGCACCATCTGCCCCGAGGTCAGCGGCTCGATCACGTCGGAGCTGATCTGCCCGAGCTTCTTCTTGAGGCCGAGCAGGTACTTCGCGGCGTCCTCGATCTGCTTGGCGTCACTGGTGTTCGGGTCGTGGCCGAGCGCGAGCAGGCCGATGCTCAGGCCGTCGCGCGCCTCGTCGAGCACCATGCCGCGCCCTTGCGCCTCGGCGAGGTCGTAGGCGGAGAACCCCGTGACGCGGTCGCCGAGCACCGTCTTCGAGTAGGCCAGCCCCGTCGTGCCCCACGCCCACGGCACGGAGTAGCGGTTGCCGGGGTCGTAGTCGGCTTCGGCGAAGCGGCGCTCCAGGTTGCCCAGGTTCGGGATGAGGTCGCGGTCCAGCTCCCGCACCAGCCCGCCGCGCACGAACCTGCGCAGGAAGTTGTCGCTGGGCACCACGAGGTCGTAACCCGCCGCGCCGGAGGCGATCTTCGCTTCCATCTCGTCGTTGGAGCTGAAGTTGTCGTAGGTGACCTTGACCCCGGTCGCCGCCTGGAAGCTGCTGATCGTGTCCGGCGCGATGTAGTCGGTCCAGTTGTAGAAGTTCAGCTTGGGCTCGTCGACCCGGTTGACCGCACGACCGCCCTGTCCGCCGTTCTCGCCCTTCGGCGCCTCGGAGATGGCGCAGGCGGTCAGCCCGTTGGCCGCGATCGCGAAGAAAGCCATGGAGCGCAACATGTTCCGCCGGTTCATCCGACGGTCGTCCCACAACCGCGCGATGCGCACGCTACCGGACATCGGTGTTCTCCTCGTAGACGAGCGTCTCGCCAAGAAGCACTGTGAACTCCGGGTCCCAGGCCATGCACACGGGCTGCCCGGGAGTACCCGCGTCGGAAACCCTACGAGCGTTCTGCACGAAGGCGACCATCGATCCGCCACCGGGCAGTTCAACGACGTACTGCGTGGAAACGCCCGTGTAGACCACGTCGGCGACCGTGCCGCTCAGCGAGCACCAGCCGCTGGGGACCTGGTCCTGGTGCTCGTGCAGGTGCAGCTTCTCCGGCCGCACGGTCACCGCGACCTTCTCCCCCACGCGCACGGCTCGCCGTTCCGGCAGCACGGCACGGAGGCGGTGCACGTCGTCAGCGACAAGCTCGACCCACTGACCGTCCACTCCGGACACCTGTCCGTCGAGGATGTTCGACGTGCCGATGAACCCCGCGACGAACCGTGTCGAGGGCCGTTCGTAGACGTCCTCGGGGTAGCCGACCTGCTCCAGGCGCCCCGCGTTCATCACGGCGACCCGGTGCGAGAGCACCAACGCCTCTTCCTGGTCGTGCGTGACGTAGAGGAAGGTCGTGCCCACCTCGCGCTGGATGCGCATCAGCTCGATCTGCACCTGTTTGCGCAGTTGGGCGTCCAGCGCGCCGAGCGGCTCGTCGAGCAGCAACAACCTCGGCTCGCACGCGAGCGCCCGCGCGATGGCGACGCGCTGCTGCTGGCCGCCCGAGAGCTGCCCGGGACGGCGGTCGGCGAAGCGGCCCAGCTGCACCAGCTCCAGGTGCTCGTCCACCCGCCTGCGCAGCTCCGCGCCCCCGACCTTCTTGCGGCGCAGGCCGTACGCGACGTTGTCACGCACGCTGAGGTGCGGGAACAGCGCGTAGGACTGGAAGACCGTGTTCACGTCGCGGCGGTACGGCGGCACCCCGACCATGTCGACGCCGTCGAGCTCGATGCGCCCGCTGTCCGGGTCGTCGAAGCCCGCGATCATGCGCAGCAGCGTGGTCTTGCCGCACCCGGACGGGCCGAGCACCGAGAAGAACTCGCCCTCGTGCACGCTCAGCGACACGGAGTCGACCGCGATCTGGTCGGCGAAGCTCTTGCGCACCTCGTGGATGCCGACCTCCACCGGGGCGTGGAGATCCGGGGTTCGCTGCTCGGCCGGGCGGAACCCCGTCGACGGCTGGACGGACACGTCCGGGGAGCGTAGAGCAGGAGATCGCGAGGAGTCGGCAAGACCACTCCGGAGGGGATCGCACGGGGCGGATGTGCGACGATTGCACCGCTTCAACCATCATCCCGGGAGGTAATCGTGGCGGCCCAGCAGTCCTCTGAGCTGGAGAAGCACGACCCGCACGCCGAGCCGTCGCAGGCGTGGGGCTGGCACGGCGAGTTCCCTCGCGCCACCCGGGCCGCGGGCTGGATCTGCGCCGCGATCATGTTCATCATGCTGATCGGCAACCACAAGGGCTGGAACGAGGACGTCTGGCTGATCGTCATCGGCTCCAGCATGGTCGGTGTCCTGCTGCTGGACAAGGTCCGCCGCCGCACCTCGTGGCGCCGCTGACTCCCACGTTCTGGGAACAATTGCGCATGAGCGCATAGGTCGGTTCACTGCTCTTCATGGGCGTAGCGCTTGAGCCGTTCTGGCCTCACCGGCGCTACTACTTGTTCTCCCAGTCGTGTCCCTGGGCCGCGCACACCGCAGCACTCACGCGGAGTGTGCGGCCTTTTCGCGCCCGGACTTCACACGACGCGATGGGACCGACATGTCTGTCACCGACGAACTGCTCGCCAACAACGCCACCTACGCCGCGGGTTTCTCCGGCCCGCTGCCCCTCCCGCCCGCCAAGCACGTGGCCGTGCTCGCGTGCATGGACGCCCGGCTCAACGTCTACGGGGCGCTCGGCCTCAACGAGGGTGAGTCGCACGTCATCCGCAACGCGGGCGGGGTGGTCACCGAGGACGAGATCCGCTCGCTCGCGATCAGCCAGCGGCTGCTCGGCACCAAGGAGATCATCCTCATCCACCACACCGACTGCGGGATGCTGACCTTCTCCGACGTCGACTTCCGCAACGGCATCCAGGACGAGACCGGCATCAAGCCCGCGTGGTCCTCCGAGGCGTTCGAGGACCTGGAAACCGATGTGCGCCAGTCGATCGCGCGCATCAAGGCCAGCCCGTTCATCCCGCACAAGGACTCCGTGCGCGGCTTCGTCTTCGACGTCGCCACCGGCCGTCTGAACGAGGTCGTCTAGTTCACCACGAGCGGTTCGCGGGGCCGCCCCGCGAACCGCTCCACGGGTCGGCCACCCGCACTCCGGTGTCGACGAAGTCCTTGGTGTTCCTGGTGATCAGGGCCGCGGAGTACGTGCGGCAGATCGCCGCGATCTGCGCGTCGGCCATGCTGATCGGACGCCCGCAGCGTTCCCGCTCGGCGGTGATGGCCGCGTAGTGCTCGGCGGCGACGAGGTCGAACGGCAGGATCTGGTCCGCGAAGTCCTCCGCCAACAGCCCCGTCATCGCGGCGCTGAGCGCGTCCTTGCGCTTGCCGTTGGGCAGGCGCAAGATCCCGTACCCGAGTTCGGCCACGGTGACCGCCGTGGTGAAGACCTCCTCGCGCGGGTACTGGTCGAGCCAGCGCACGACGCCGTCGTCCGGCTCGTGCCGCATGAACTCCGAGATCACGTTGGTGTCGAGAACGATCACTCCGAGAACTCCGCGGCGCGCGGCGGCTCCGTCCGCTGAGGCACCTCAACCGGAGGTTCCCCCAGCGCGCGCACGTCGCTGAACCGCTGCCGCAACCGCGACCCGATCCCGGGCCCCGGCGCGGGCCTGGTGAGCACCGAGGCGAGGATCTCCCGCACCTCCGCCTCCATGGAGCGCCCGTGCTCGGCGGCGCGAACGCGCAGCCTGGCCTTCAGGTCCTCGTCGAAGTCACGAATCGTCAAGGTCGCCACGAGCCCCACCCCCTGCCAGCAGTGCAGTCAATGCTAGCAGAACAGCCCTACTGCACGCCCCTACCGATCGTCCTGGCGGCGGACCATCTCGGCGATCCAGGCGGGCGCGAACGGTGACGTGCAGTTCGGCGGAGTCGGGTAGTCCTTGAGCACTTCGAGGCGCTCGCCGATGTCGATCGCGCGGGCGCGGTGCTCGGCGTGCTCGATGCCGATCTGGGCGAGGCAGTGGTTCATCGCCCACTGGAGCCGCTGTGGCGCGCCCTTCATCTCCGCCTCGACGAGGTCGAGCAGGCCGGGGAGGTCGAGCACCTCCGGCTTCTTCGCCACGCGCTCGGTGGTCAGCGCCCAACCGGCGCTCGCGACCACGGGGTCGGCGTCGGCGAACCAGGTCAGGCGCAGGTCCTCGGAGTGCGGGCTCTTCTTCACGACGTAGTTCACGAGCCAGTCCTGCACCTTGGGCGAGCCGGCCTCGCGGAGCATGGTGTCCAGCTCGTCGCGCTCGAACGCCTTCGGACGGCAGATCAGCAACGCCAGCAGCCGCGCCGCGGAGTCGCCGGTCGCCCACAGCTCGCGCGCGAGGTCCTGCTGCGTCTTCAGCCGCTTCGCGATCGCGCGCAGTTTGGTGAGGTTCACGCCGTGGTCATCACCGTGCTTCTCGTTCACCGCACGGATCTTGGGGTCTTCGAGCGCGGCCAGTTCGGCCAGCAGCCCAGGCACCGTTTCCTCAGCCATCCGAGCCTCCTGTCGAGAGATTCGATCACGAGTGAACCCCGCTGGGGAGGGACGCGCACCGCCCTAGGGTCCCTTCCAAACACTTCTGGAGGGCTCATGAAATCAGGCCGTATCCGTAGCAGCCTGGCGAAGGTCGGCGTCGGCGTCGCGTTGGTCGCCGCGTCGCTCGCAACCGCCACCCCCGCGCACGCCGGGCCGGACGGGCCGCCGCCAGGGCACTGCGGCTACTACTCGTTCGCCGTCGGCGCCAATGAGAACAATTCCTGGTTCGTGAACTGCAGCTACCGCACCGCCTACGTGCGAATCAGTCTCCCGGTGAACTTCGTGTACCGCTGCCTGGGCACCGGCACCACGGACCTCACCGCCATGCTCAACAATTCCTACATCACCGCGGCGACGGCACTGCGACCCTGCTGACCTGCATGCGGGGTCAGCCTTCGGCGGCCAACTGCCCGCAAGCCGCTGCGATCTCCTGGCCCCGCGTGTCCCGCAGCTCGTCATCCGGCGTGTGCAGCGACACCGCCAGCCGGACCTGCAAACCCGCCTCGGTCAACTTCCGGATCGCGGGCACCAGGCCGACCGTCGACACGGTCACCGACCGCTGAGAAATACCGAGCCCGTCAGGGGCCGGATCGCAAATCCGCCGCACCGCGTCGAGAACCCGCCGGAAACTTGCCAGCGATTCACCGCTGGCGACGATTTTACAACTCGGCCTTGTCAGAGTCCGAGTACTCGGCGCAGCCCCGCGTCCACGTCCCGCATCAGGCTCATCGGAACCTCTCCCACTCGCCCGGTCAGGTCGCTCTTGTTGAGGGTCACCAACGCGGTCACGTTTGCTACCGAGTCCCGAGACAGCCCTGTCACGGACGCGGGCAGAAAGACGTTCCCTGGCGCGGTGGCCAGTTTCGTGTTCGACGTGAGGACCGCCACGAGCACGGTCGCCAGCCGGCTCGCGTTGTAGGGATCGGCCTGTACGACCAGCACCGGGCGACGTTTGGCAGGCTTTGAGCCATCCACCTCACCGAGGTCGGCCCAATGGATGCCACCCCGCTCGATCACCACTCGTCGTCCACCTGGGCCAGCACGCGCCGACCTGCACCGACAGCGGTCGCAGCGGAGTCATCGTCGTCACCGACAAGTTCAAGGGCCGCGTTGATCTCGTTGGTCAGAGACTCTTGTTCCAAGTGTTCCAGGTAGTAGCGAGCCGCGCGCACATAGAATTCCGAACGCGTGACACCTAGACACTTCGCACTACGCTCTACCTGCACAAACGTCTCGTCGGGCACAGAAATCGCCGTTTTCATACCACGGAGTATAACCGGGTATTACCGCCAACTCCAGTCAAAGCTCAGCCCTCGGCGGCCAACTGCCCGCAAGCCGCTGCGATCTCCTGGCCCCGCGTGTCCCGCACGGTGCACGCCACACCCTGAGCCTCGACGCGACGCACGAAGTCGTCCTGCACGTGCTTCGGCGAAGCGTCCCACTTCGAACCCGGAGTCGGGTTCAACGGGATCAGGTTGACGTGCGCGAACTGCCCCAAGTGCTCGCGCAGCAACTTGCCGAGCAGATCCGCGCGCCACGCGTGGTCGTTGATGTCGCGAATCAACGCGTACTCGATCGACACCCGCCGACCGGTCTTCTCGGCGTACGCGCGAGCCGCGTCCAGCACCTCGGAGACCTTCCACCGCGTGTTCACCGGCACCAGCGTGTCCCGCAGCTCGTCATCCGGCGTGTGCAGCGACACCGCCAGCCGGACCTGCAAGCCCGCCTCGGTCAACTTCCGGATCGCGGGCACCAGGCCGACCGTCGACACGGTCACCGACCGCTGAGAGATCCCCAGCCCGTCAGGGGCCGGATCGCAAATCCGCCGCACCGCGTCGAGAACCCGCCGGAAATTGGCCAGCGGTTCGCCCATGCCCATGAAGACGATGTTGGACAGGCGTCCCGGCCCGCCGGGCAGCTCGCCGTCGCGCATGGCGGCGGCGCCGAGCCGGACCTGCTCCACGATCTCGGCGGTGGAGAGGTTGCGCTGCAACCCACCCTGTCCGGTCGCGCAGAACGGGCAGGCCATCCCGCACCCGGCCTGGCTGGAGATGCACAGCGTGGCGCGGCCCGGGTAGCGCATGAGCACGCTCTCGATCAGCGTGCCGTCGTGCGCCCGCAGCAGGCTCTTGCGCGTGGTGCCCTCATCGCAGGTCACCTTGCGCAGCTCGGTGAACAGCGGCGGCATCAGGTCGGCGACGAGCTTCTCCCGCGTCGCGGCCGGGATGTCGGTCATCTCGGCCGGATCGACGGTGAGCCGGCTGAAGTAGTGGTTGGCCAGCTGCTTCGCCCGGAACGGCTTCTCGCCCAGCGCGACAACGGCGTCCTGCCGCTCGGCGGGGCTGAGGTCGACCAGGTGGCGCGGCGGCAGGCCGCGCTTGGGCGCGTCGAAGACGAGAGGTAGTGAAGTCATAGCGCACCGATTGTCCCACGTCGCCGACGCGCTCCCGGCACGCCGCCGCTCAAGCCCGCTTCGGCTGCTCCTCGAGCAGCAACGAGGTCAGCTCACCGGGGTGCACGTCCACGGTGACGTCCTCGATCTCGACGAGGGACTCGTTGATCTCCACGACCGGGGCGGCGGCGAGCGCGCAGACGCTCAGGGCCATTCCGATGCTGCTCAGACGCATTGCCAACTCCCGATTACTACACAAAACGGACACAAGATCAACAATGCTACTACTCCGTTCGGAGCAGTCGAGAGCCAGGTCACCGATATTCGACGTTGCATCGCGATAGTTCAGCGATATATCGTTAGCCCGTCGGCCAGAGCGGCCGGCGTCAACCGAGGAGGACCTCATGCACCCGCACACCCAGCACAACCACCGCTTCGGCCCCGAATGGGGCCCGCAGCACCAGCACTTCGGCTTCGCCCCGCAGGCCCGTGGCGGTCCCGGCGGCGGATTCGGCTTCCCGCACGAGCGCGGCCCCTTCGGCGGTCCGCCGCCCTTCCCTCCTGGTCCCCCAGCACCGCCCGGATGGGGCGGGGGCCCCGGCTGGGAGCGGGGCCGGGGCAGGGGCGGCCCGCACGGCGGCCCCGGCGGCAGGCGGCGCAGGGGCAACGTGCGCGCGGCACTGCTCGCGCTGCTCACCGAACGCCCCATGCACGGCTACGAGATGATCCAGGAGATCGCCGAGCGCTCCGAGGGCTCGTGGAAGCCCAGTCCGGGCTCGGTCTACCCGACACTGCAGATGCTCACCGACGAGGGGCTCATCAGCACCGAGGAGTCGGAGGGCCGCAGGTTGCACACGCTCACCGAGGCCGGTCGCGCGGAAGCGGAGAAGATCGACACCGAGGAGCTGTGGGGTGGGCTCACCAACCCCGTCAGCCCGGCCGAGCAGCAGCTCCGCGAGGCGTACGGCCAGTTCGCGATGGCGTTCCAGCAGGCGGCGTACGCCATCCCGGCGGAGGACCAGCTCCGGCTGCTGGCCATCTTGAAGGAAGCCCGGCGGGAGATCTACACACTGCTCGCCGAGCACGGTTCGCCGGAGGACGAGGACTGAGCGCTCACGCCAGCAGCAGGCCGGTCGGCTTGCGCCGCACCCTCATGCGGTAGCCGACCGGCAGCGTGAGCCCGGCGGTCTGCGCGATCGCCCGTTCGGCCACGGACGGGGAGAACTCGATCCGCAGCACCGCCGCCAGGCTCTCGCGGTCCTGGAAGCGCCACAGCGTTTCCAAGGCCCGGCACGAGAATCCCTGTTCGGTGAAGAACTCCTCGATCTCCAGGGGGTCGTAGCCCGGCAGGTCCTCGCGCAACCACGCCCCGTACGGCGCGCTCGTGGCGTCGAGGTCGACGATCACGAGCGCGCCGCCGGGGCGCAGCACCCGATCCGCCTCGGCCATCCCGCGCTCGCAGCCGGGGCCGAAGAAGTACGCGGTGCGCGCGTGCACGACGTCCGCGCTGCCGTCAGCGAGCGGTAACCGCTCAGCCGAACCGTGCCGCAACTCCACATTGGTCAGTCCGGCGATCCGCTGCCGCGCCCTGCGCAGCAACGGCCGGTGCGGCTCCACGCCGACCACGCCACGCGCGCTCGCGGCGAACTCCGGCAGGTGGAAGCCGTCCCCGCAGCCGACGTCGACGACGTCCAGCCCCGCGAAGGGGCAGTCCTCGCGCAGCGCGCTCCAGATCACGCCGCCGTCGTCCTGCGCCTGGTTCTCGACCTCGTAGACCTCGGGCCAGTTCCAGATGTTGGGGCTGGGCACCACCGCCGCCGGGCGCACACCGGCGAGCGCGGCGCGCACGTAGTTCCGCACCCCACCAAGGTATAGCTCAACCGTCCACTGCGGACGTCCTACTCGCGGCTGAGTGCGACGGCTCCGCCGAGGTCGAGCCAGAACAGCTCGCCACCGGTGCTGCGAAAGCCCACCCGTTCCGTGAGGTAGCCGCTCAGCCCGCTCGATTCCGCCTCGCGCAACGAGGTGCAGCTCTGCCGCCCGCCCGCGTGGGTCAGCAGCAGGTCGTGCTCGACCGCCACCGCGCCGACCGGATCCACTCCGGCGAGCGCCCGTTCGCCGTCGTGCACCGTCACGGTCCGGCTCCCGGCGTCGGAATGGGACAGTCCGAGTTCGGCGTGGATGAAACCCGAGGAGTCGTAAGCCCGAGCCTTTTCCAGACGGTCGAAACCGCGCTGCGGGTTGTACTTGTCCGGCACGTTGATCCAGGTGAGTGAGGTGATCGTGGTGCCGAGCGGCGTCAGGGCTGACATCGGCCGATGTTATCGGTCAATCCCGCCCGAATGGAGGCACCACGGTGGGAATTGTCCGGCGTACCGTTGATCAATAGCCGATCTCGCCTGCTCGCCCAGGAGGTCGCCGTGGCCAGCCCGATGCCGCACAGCGCTCATGACCCGGTCAGTGGAACGCCGTCCTGGGTGGACGTCTCGACCCGTGATCTCGACGCCAGCAAGGAGTTCTACGCCGAGCTGTTCGGCTGGGAGTACGAGACCGAGCGCCATCCCGCGATCGGCGACTACACCTTCGCGATGCTCGACGGCCAGCCCGTCGCGGGACTGCACGCGCTGCCCAACCGCATCAGCGACTTCCCGGCGTGGAACCTCTACCTCCGCATGCGGCGCATCGAAACCGCGAGCGCCCGGGTGCGCAGGCTCGGCGGGAAGGTCCACTACGGACCGCTGGACATCGAGGGGCACGGTTCCCTGGTCGCGCTCGACGACCCCAGCGGTGCGCGCGTCGGCCTCTGGCAGCCGACCCGCCCGTGGCGCTTCGTCACGCGCAGGCCGGGCACCTTCGGCTGGGCCGACCTCAACACCCACCTCGCGCACCGGGCGGACTCGTTCTTCGCGACGCTGTTCGCCTTCACCCCGCGCCAGGTCGGTGACGGCAAGCGCTTCAACTACACGACCTGGTGGCTACAGGGGAAGCCGTACCTCGGCAGGCTCGCGATGGGCTCCGACTACCCCGCCGAGGTCCCGCCGCACTGGATGATCTACTTCAACGTCAGCCCCAGGGTCGGCACGGACGTCACCGCCGACCGCGCGCTGATGCTGGACGGCGCGATCGAGGTGGACCCCTTCGACTCGCCGTACGGCCGGACCGCGGTGCTGCGCGATCCGGGCGGCGCGACGTTCTCCGTGATCGACCCGTCGAGGCGGGCGATCGTGCGCTACTACGACGAGCGCTTCGACGACTGATCCGGCTAGGGCACCGGCACGAACAAGCTGAGCAGCAGCCACGAGACCACGGCGGAGGGCAGCAGCGAGTCCATCCGGTCCATCAGCCCGCCGTGGCCGGGCAGCAGCGTGCCCATGTCCTTGATCCCGAGATCCCGCTTGATCAGCGACTCCGCGAGGTCTCCCGCGGTCGCCGTGACCACCAGCGCGATGCCGAAGAGCACGCCCTGCCACCACTGGCCGTCGAGCATCAGCGTCAGGCTCAGCGCGCCCGCGACCATGCCCGCGACCAGCGATCCGGCGAAGCCCTCCCAGGACTTCTTCGGACTGATCGTCGGCGCCATCTGGTGCTTGCCGAAGAACACGCCCGCCGCGTACCCGCCGGTGTCGGAGGCGACCACGCCGACGATGAACGCGACCACCCGGCCCACACCGTCCTCCGGCAGCACCAGCATCGCGGCGAACGCGGCGAACAGCGGAACGTAGGCGGCGGTGAACACCGAGGCGGTGACGTCGCGGACGAAGCCTTCCTGCCCGCCCCGGAAACGCCAGGCCAGGCACGCCAGGATCGTCACGACGAACGCGGCGAGCACGCCGTCCCTGCCGAACGGCCAGGACAGCCACAGCATCGCCTGCCCGCCGACCAGCACGGGCAGCAGCGCCACCTCGATGCCCCGGCTGCGCTTGAGCGCGCCCGCGAGCTCCCAGGTGGCGACCGCGACCGCGGCGCCGATCACCGCGAGGAAGGAGTGCCGGTAGGTCAGCAGGGTCAGCAGGATGACCGCGCCGAGCGCGACACCGACGCCGATCGCGGCGCCCAGGTTGCGCCCGGCCCGGGACGCTGGCTTGCCGGAGCCGCCGTCCGGCGCGTCACCCGACGCGCCGGACGTGCTCTCACGATCCCCGGCCGACACGGCGGGGGGTACAGGAGTGGGTCATACCTCGAGCAGCTCGGCTTCCTTGTGCTTGACCAGCACCTCGACCTGGGCGACGTACTTGTCGGTGAGTTCCTGGAGTTCCTTCTCCGCCCGCGCGCCCTCGTCCTCGCCCGCCTCACCGTCCTTGACGATGCGGTCGAGCTCCTCCTTGGCCTTGCGGCGAACGTTGCGGATGGAGATCTTCGCGTCCTCGCCCTTGGTCTTGGCGACCTTGACCATCTCCTTGCGGCGCTCCTCGGAGAGCTGCGGGATGATCACGCGGATCACGGTGCCGTCGTTGGTCGGGTTGACCCCCAGGTCGGAGACCCGGATCGCCTTCTCGATGGCGTTCAGCTGCCCGGCGTCGTACGGCTTGATCACGGCCATCCTGGCCTCGGGGATGTTGACGCTGGCCATCTGGTTCAGCGGCGTCGGCGCCCCGTAGTACTCGATGTGGATGCGCGAGAACATGGAGGGGGTCGCGCGACCGGTGCGCACCGACTGGAGCTGCTCCTTGGCGACCGTCACCGCCTTGTCCATCTTCTCCTCGGCGTCGAAGAGAGTCTCGTCGATCACGGCTTCTCCTTAGTGTGCGTGCCGATGGAGCGTGCTGGCGTTGGCACCGGTGCCGCTCACGCCGGGACGGGCTCGGCGGGGGTGCTCACCAGCGTGCCGATCTTCTCACCACGCACAGCGCGCGCGATGTTGCCCTCCACCAAGAGGTTGAAGACCAGGATCGGCATGGCGTTGTCCTTGCAGAGGCTGAACGCCGTCGCGTCGGCGACCTCCAGGCCGCGCACCAGGACCTCCTGGTGGGAGATCTGGTCGAAGCGCTCGGCGCCCGCGTCCTTCTTGGGGTCGGCGGTGTAGACGCCGTCAACGCCCTTGGCCATCAGCACGACCTCGCAGCCGATCTCCAGCGCTCGCTGGGCGGCCGCGGTGTCGGTGGAGAAGTAGGGCATGCCCACCCCCGCGCCGAAGATGACCACGCGGCCCTTCTCCAGGTGCCGCTCGGCCTTGCGCGGGATGTAGGGCTCGGCGACCTGGCCCATGGTGATGGCGGTCTGCACCCTGGTGTCGATGCCGAGCTTCTCCAGGAAGTCCTGCAACGCCAGGCAGTTCATCACCGTGCCGAGCATCGCCATGTAGTCGGCGCGGTCGCGCTCCATGCCGCGCTGCTGGAGCTCGGCGCCGCGGAAGAAGTTGCCGCCGCCGATGACGACGGCCACCTGCACGCCGGTGCGGACCACGTCCGCGATCTGGGTGGCGACGGTTTCCACGACGTCGGGGTCGACGCCGACGGAGCCCCCGCCGAACATCTCGCCGCCGAGCTTGAGCAGCACCCTCTTGTAGGGCGGGTGCAGCATCACGTCGTCGGAGCTCACGTCAGTCCTCCTCGCGTCCCGCCTCGGCGGGGTCGTGGTCTGTCGGTGGCGCGGTTGCGTGCGCCACGGGTGGCACACGTGCCGAGGGCGGGGCCGCCGCGGCGTGACGCGCGCAGCAACCCCGCCCCCTGCTGACTCAGTTCTGGCCGACCTCGAAGCGCGCGAACCGGGTGACGGTCACGCCCGCGTCGGAGAGCAGGGCCTTCACGGTCTTCTTGGAGTCCTGCACGGAGGACTGCTCCATCAGCACGACGTCCTTGAAGAAGCCGTTGAGGCGACCCTCGACGATCTTGGAGAGGGCGGCTTCCGGCTTGCCCTCCTCGCGGGCGGTCTTCTCCGCGATCTCGCGCTCGTGGGCGACGAGGTCGGAGGGCACCTCCTCGCGGGTGACGTAGCGCGGCTTCATCGCGGCGATCTGCAGCGCGGTGCCGCGAGCGACCTCGTCGCCCTCGCCGGTGAACTCGACCAGCACGCCGACGGCGGGCGGCAGGTCGGAGGAGCGGCGGTGCAGGTAGGTGCTGACGACGCCCTCGAAGACGACGACCCGGTGCAGCTCCAGCTTCTCGCCGATCTTGGCGGAGAGCTCCTGGACGGCCGCGTCCACAGTCTGGCCGTCGAGGTCGAGGCCCTTGAGGGTCTCCACGTCGGCGGGCTTGTTGGCCTTGGCGACGGCGACGATCTTGTTCGCCAGCGCCTGGAAGGCGTCGTTCTTGGCGACGAAGTCGGTCTCGCAGCGCAGCTCGACCATGACGCCGCCGTCAGCGGCGACCAGGCCGTTGGCGGTGGTGCGCTCGGCGCGCTTGCCCACGTCCTTGGCGCCCTTGATGCGCAGCAGCTCGACGGCCTTGTCGAAGTCGCCCTCGGACTCTTCGAGCGCCTTCTTGCAGTCCATCATGCCGGAGCCGGTCAGCTCGCGGAGCCGCTTGACGTCGGCCGCGGTGTAGTTCCCCATGGTGCTGTGTTCCGTCCTTGATCGCCTACGTGGAGGGGTGTGCTCTTGCTGGGAGGTCCGACCGGGCGCCCCGCCCGTCACGGGGACGGACGGGGCGCGCCTGAGGTCAGGCCTGGGCGGAGTCGCCGCCCGAGGAGGCACCGGCGTCGGCCGTGGCCGGGGTCAGCAGCTCCTGCTCCCACTCGGCGAGCGGCTCCTCGCTGGCGACACCGGCCTCGGGCTTGTCAGCGCCCTCGGCGGCGGCGGTGTTGCGGCCGGAGCGCGACATCAGGCCCTCGGCGACACCGTCGGCGACCACGCGGGTCAGCAGCGCGGCGGAGCGGATCGCGTCGTCGTTGCCCGGGATCGGGAAGTCGACCTCGTCCGGGTCGCAGTTGGTGTCGAGGATCGCGACGACCGGGATGTTCAGCTTGCGCGCCTCGCCGACGGCGATGTGCTCCTTCTTGGTGTCCACGATCCAGACGGCGCTGGGCACCTTCTGCATGTCGCGGATACCGCCGAGGGTCTTCTCCAGCTTGTCCTTCTCACGCGTGAGCATGAGGATTTCCTTCTTGGTGCGACCCTGGAAGCCACCGGTCTGCTCCATGGACTCCAGCTCCTTGAGGCGCTGGAGGCGCTTGTGCACGGTGGTGAAGTTGGTGAGCATGCCGCCCAGCCAGCGCTGGTTGACGAACGGCATACCGACGCGCAGCGCCTGCTCGGAGATGGCCTCCTGAGCCTGCTTCTTGGTGCCGACGAACAGGATGGTGCCGCCGTGGGCGACCGTCTCCTTGATGAACTCGAAGGCGCGGTCGATGTAGGTCAGCGTCTGCTGCAGGTCGATGATGTAGATGCCGTTGCGCTCGGTCAGGATGTAGCGCTTCATCTTCGGGTTCCAGCGACGGGTCTGGTGTCCGAAGTGCACGCCGCTGTCGAGCAGCTGCTTCATGGTGACGACGGCCATGGCCGGTTCACACCTCATGTGATCAGCGCGTCGGGCCTTGCCCCACGCGCGGGTGGGTTGTCGCGGGGACCGGGCTGGTCACCGCCCTGGTGCCCTGCCGTCACCCGGACCGAGCGAGGAGCGAACTCCCCCGTCGGACCCCCGGGCGCCGCGCCCCGGTGAATCGGGACCCGCAGTAGCACGCGAAGTCGATCTGCGCAGTACAGACCGCGAACCGAGTGTACTCACCCTCGCCCGGGCGAGGACAACGCGGCCCCACCAGATGCGCCCAGTTGTCCACAACGACCCGGTCCGTCCACAGATCCGTCCTCGCCGCCCGCTCGCCCACCCCCGCCGAGCGACAGTGGAGCCATGCCCACGCACCTCGCTCCCCTGCTGTTGGCAGCCCTGCTGTTCCTGCCACCGGCCCCAGCACCGACGCACCTCGCGCCGTCGTCCAGCTTCGGCTGGCCGCTGGAGGGGACGCCGGTCGTCCTCCGCCACTTCGAGCGCCCCGCGCACAGCTACGCGCCGGGTCATCGCGGTGTGGACCTGGCGGGAGCACCCGAGCAGCCGGTGCTCGCGGCGGGGGACGGCACGATCGCGTTCGCCGGTCAGGTGGCCGGGCGCGGTGTGGTCTCGATCGACCACCCCAACGGACTGCGGACCACCTATGAACCACTGACGCCTGCGGTCACAGCGGGCGCGGGCGTCGTGCGCGGCGCGGTGATCGGCGCGCTCCAGCCTGGTCACGCGGGGTGCCGGGGTCCACCAGCGTGCCTGCACTGGGGCGTGCGGCGCGACAAGGACTACCTCGATCCGCTCCGCCTGCTCCGGCGTCCGGCACTGCGCCTGCTGCCCTGGGACGGCACACGGCGCTAGGTGTTGCCTAGGCGCTCAGCCGTCCGACTGCTCGGAGAGCTTGGTGCGCAACCGCAGCACTGCGCGGGTGTGCAGCTGGCAGACGCGGGACTCGGTCACGCCGAGCACCTTGCCGATCTCCGCCAGGGTCAGGTTCTCGAAGTAGTAGAGCGTGACCACGACGCGGTCGCGCTCGGAGAGCTGCGCGATGGCGTCGGCGAGCTGGCGCTTGCCGTCCTGGTCGACCAGCGAGGCGACCGGGTCCTCGGCGCGGTCGTCCGGCAGCGTCTCGGCGAGCGAGGCGCTGCCCCGGCCCGCCGCGATCAGCTCGTCCAGTGCGACGACGGAGGTGAGCTGGAGCTGCGCGTAGAGGTCGCGCAGATCGCTGACGGTGATGCCGAGTTCCTCGGACAGCTCGGCGTCCGTCGCGGAGCGCTGGAGCCTGGCTTCGAGGCGCTCGATGGCGCGCTCGACGTCGCGGGCTCTGCTGCGCACCGACCTGGGCACCCAGTCCTGGGCGCGCAGGTCGTCCAGGATCGCGCCCCGGATGCGCTGCATGGCGTAGGTCTCGAACTTCAGGCCGCGCTCGGGCTCGAACTTCTCGATCGCGTCGACGAGGCCGAAGATGCCCGACTGCACCAGGTCAGCCACATCGACGTAGGAGGGGAGGCCGGTGCCGACGCGACCGGCGACGTACTTGACCAGCGGCGCGTAGTGCAGCACCAGGCGATCGCGCAACGGCTGCGCGCGTTCGCCCCCGTAGGCGCGCCAGAGCGCCACGATCCCGGCCTCGACCTCGTCGGCGCTGCGCAGCTCGGTAGAGGCAGAGGAGGTTGAGGCAGAAGAGGAGGCCTTCGCACCACTCGTCTTCGACGCGGCCCTGGTTGTCGCCGTACCCGTCGCCCTGGAACCCGTCGTCCCGGAACTCGTCGTTCCAGTGCCCGTCGTTCCAGCGCCCACGGCTCCGGCGGCGGACGACTCGGTGGTGGACGACTCGGTGGTGGACGACTCCGCAGGGGCGTCGACCGACGCGGCGGGCAAGGTCTCGCCCTGCGCGGGCACACCGGAAGCCGTTGCCGCAGAAGGGGTCCGGCCGGTCTCGCCGTCCCTGTCTGAGCCGGGGTGGTAGGTCCGCGCAGGACGCCGCTGGCCCTGCTGCGACGTGGACGTCGTGGGCACAGTCGCCGTGCGGGACCCTCCCCCGGCAGCGTTAGGAACGGGGGTGGGTTCGGTCATGGATCGCCTTCAGCCGTTCGACGGTGACGTGGGTGTAAAGCTGCGTTGTTGCGAGCGTAGCGTGACCGAGCAGTTCCTGGACGCTGCGGAGGCCGGCTCCGCCTTCCAGCAAATGCGTCGCCGCGGTGTGGCGCAGGCCGTGCGGCCCCATGTCCGCCGCACCGGGAACGGCGCCGACCACGTCGTGCACGACTCGCCGCGCGGTGCGCGGGTCCAGCCGCCGCCCACGCGCTCCGAGAAACAAAGCCGCTGGTTGTTCCCCCTTCACCAGGAGTGGCCTGCCCTTGGCGAGCCAGCCGTCGAGCGCCTTCTGCGCGGGCACCCCGTAGGGCACCGAGCGCTCCTTGCCACCCTTGCCGAGCACCCGCACGACCCGCCGCGAGTGATCCACGTCGCCGACGTCGAGGCCGCACAGTTCGGAAACTCGGATGCCGCTCGCGTACAACAACTCGACCACCGCGTGGTCACGGAGAGCCAGCGGATCGTCCTGTTCGGCCCCTGACGCCGATGCGCGCATCGCCTGCTCCGCCTGCTCCGCGCGCAGCACCGTCGGCAGCTCCCGGTGCGCTCGCGGCGACGCCAAGCGCTCGCCCGGGTCGGCGGTCATGAGCCCGTTGCGCACGGCCCACGCCGTGAAGGCCCTCGCCGAGGCCGACCGCCTGGCCAGCGTCGTGCGCCCCGCACCGGAGGAGCGCTGCGCCGCCAACCACGACCGCAGCACCGTCAGGTCCAGCGCGCCAAGCCGTTCCCGCGCGCCGCGCCGCTCCACGCCATCGCGCCCACCGCCATGCCGAACGTCGCCGCCCGGCCCCGTGCTGCCCTGGACGTCGCTGGGGTGGCCAGCACCGTCGTGACCCGCGCCGCGTTGAACGTCGCCGCCGCGGAGCCGCGTGTCCTGGGCCTGGTCGTCCTGGGCTTGGTCGTCCGGGGCTTGGTCGTCCTGGCCGGAAACGTTCTGGGCTGAAGCGTCCTGGGCCGGAGTGTCCTGGGCTGGCACGTTCGGCCCGGCGCCGGTGTGGCGCGTGCCGTTGTGGTCGAGGTGGCCGAGCAGCGAGACGACGTCGCCGATGTAGGCGCGCACGGTGTTCGGGGACAGACCGCGCTCGCTCGCGAGGTGGCGTTCGAAGTCGCCGACCACTCCGCCCAGCGCGCCGGGCAGGTCGGCGCGGAGCCGGACCAGATCGACGCGGGACGGCCGACGGTGGGTGAGGGCGTCCATGGCGTGCCTACCGCCGCGTCCCGGAACGGGGCGAGGGCCGCACCGATCCTCGTGGATCAGCGCCCTCGCGGGTCGGGACAACGGCAGCCACATGGCCACCGTAGGGGCCAGGGGCGACTACGCCAACCACTTGACCGACAGGTGGACGCAGTCAACCACTCGTCCGGGGGTAGCCCGGCTGAGCAAGCATCCGCACCCACGGCGACGATCTTCACCCGCTCGACGCACGTTTGCTCAGGTAGTCGGGGTGATGGGTCCACCTCCTTCCGCCTGGGAGGGCACGGAGCGGCCGGACCTCCGCCGCCACCCTGTGTCACCGCGCTGGGCGAGCCCGGCGATCTCCAGCATCGGCAGCACGGCGCGCACCTGTCCGAGCGGGATGCCCGCCTCCATCGACACCTGCTCGGGACTGCTGCCCGTGCGCTCGTGCAACGCCTGGTGCACGCGCAGCGAACGCGGGTCGAGCGAGTCGGTCGGGCGGACCGGAGCGTCGGCCTCCACGGTGAGGTCGCCGCCGATCCGGCCGATGGACTCCGCGACCTCGGCGACGCTGGTGACCACCTGGGCCTCGCCCTCGCGCAGCATCGCGTGGCACCCGGCCGACATCGCCGAGGTGACGGGCCCGGGCACGGCGAGCACCATCCGGCCGAGCGTGCGCGCGGTGGCGGCGGTGTTGCTGGCGCCGCTGCGCAGCCCGGCCTCCACCACGACCGTTCCCTCCGCCAGCGCGGCGATCAGCCTGTTGCGCACCAGGAACCGGTGCCGTCCGACCCTCGTGCCCGGCGGGTACTCGCTGACCACCGCTCCGGCAGCGGCGATCCGGTCGAGCAGACGCGCGTGCCCCGCCGGGTAGGGGATGTCGACGCCGCAGCCCAGCACCGCGACCGTCCGACCGCCAGCGGCGAGCGCACCACCGTGCGCGGCACCGTCGATGCCGTACGCGGCACCGGAGATCACCGTGAAACCACGCCGCGCCAAGCCGTGCGCGAAGTCGGCGGAGACGTGCTCGCCATAGCCGGTCGCGGCGCGCGCTCCGACGATCGCGACGGACTGCTCGGTCAGCTCGGCGACGTCGAGGTCGGGGTCACCGCGCACCCACAGCGCCACCGGCTCAGCCGCGTCCGCACGCCCTCGGATCGCCGCAGCGGTGAAGGACAGCAGCCGCCACGCGGGCCATCCGTCGTCCTCCGGCGTGACCAACCGAGCCCCGACCGCTGCCGCAGCGCGGAGGTCAGCATCCGGACGCCAGATCTCGGCGCGTGCGGTGGTCACCTTCGCCACCTCGGCGGGCACCTCGCCGGAGCGGATCAACGCCGCCGCCCGCTGAGGACCGTGCAGGGCCACGAAAGCGACGAGCGCGGGCGCGGGCGGCTCGGCCACCCGCGACAGGTAGGCCCTGGCCAACTCGACAGAGGGCAGCGCGCCGGTCACATCGGCCTCCCACGCACAACGACTTCCGGCAGGCTGGGGTCATGGGCGAGGACTTGGGCAGCTGGGAGCCCGCCACCCCGGCGGAGGTCGGAGCGCTGTTCGCGAACTTCCGGGGACCGTGGTGGATCGCCGGGGGCTGGGCGATCGAGTTCGCCATCGATCCGTCCACTGTGGACGGAATACGCCCGCACGCCGACATCGACGTGCTCATCCTGCGCGAACACCACCTTGGGACGCACGAAGCCCTGCCGGGATGGGAGCTGTGGGCAGCCGACCCGCCGGGAACGCTGCGCCGGTGGCCGCGCGGCGAGGTGCTGCCACCCGCAGTGCACGACGTGTGGTGCCGCCCAGGCCCGAACGCCCCGTGGCGCCTTCAGCTGATGATCGACGAGTCGAGCGGGACGGAGTGGATCTCGCGGCGGGACAACGAGATTCGCCGCCCTCCGGCTGAGGTCGGCGAAGTCACCACCGGCGGCCTGCCGTTCCTGCGACCGGAGATTCAGCTGTTCTACAAATCCCGATGCGTGAGCCCGAAGGACGAGCAGGACTTCCTCGCCGTGCTCCCCCACCTGGACGCCGACCAGCGGCAGTGGCTCAGCGACGCCATAGCGACGGGACATCCCTGGCGGGAGCGGTTGCTCGATCACGACTGAGCGAGTCACGCCGACCTCCGATCACGGAACTCCAGTGCCGAAGCCACCTCGTCCACTCCTGGCTCGTCGATCCCGGCGAGATCAGCAAGCGTCCACGCAACCCGCAAACACCTGTCGGCTCCCCTGCCGGTCACCACTCCGATGTCCAGGCCGTGGTCGAGCAGCTCGATCGCTCCGCGCGCCAACGGGAAATCCCGCCGCAGCACGGTTCCCGGCACCTCGGCGTTCGAGCCCAACCCGTACGCGGACCACCGCTGTGCGGCTCGCCGACGCGCCTCCCGCACGCGCTCGCGCACGACCGAAGTCGGCTCCGGCTCGGCGCCGTCATGGGCGGACATCGCGGTGAGCGGGCGCATCCGCACCCGAATGTCCACGCGGTCCAACAACGGGCCGGACAAGCGGGCCAGATAGCGACGCCGAGTGTTCGGCGGGCACAGGCACTCGGTGTCCCTGGGCGGAGCGCACGGGCACGGGTTGGTCGCCAGCACGAGCTGGAACCGAGCGGGATACCGCACCACACCGTCGCGGCGAGCCAGCCGGACCTCGCCCTCCTCCAACGCGGTGCGCAGTGTCTCGAGCCGACGTGGGCCGAACTCGCACGCCTCGTCCAGGAAGAGCACGCCCCGGTGCGCGCGGCTGACCGCACCGGGTTTGGCCAGCCCGGTACCTCCGCCGATCATCGCCGCGACTGACAGCGAGTGGTGCGGAGCGACGAAGGGAGGCGCGTCGATCAGTGGCGCTTCGGGGGCCAGAGCGCCTGCAACGGAGTGGATCGCGGTGACCTCCAACGCCTCCTCCGGGGTCAGCTCCGGCAGGAGTCCGCAAAGGCGTTGAGCCAGCATGGTCTTGCCCGTGCCAGGCGGCCCCACGAACAACAGGTGGTGCCCTCCAGCGGCCGCCACCTCCAACGCCCAACGAGCCTCCGGCTGGCCGAGCACGTCGGCGAGATCGACCGATGACGCCCGCTTGGCCGGAGCCCGCTCGGGCGGCGTCTCCAAGCCGTGTTCGCCGCGCAGGCATGCGAGCACCTCGTCGAGCCGCCTCGCGCCGAACACCCGCATGCCGTCCACCAGGCCAGCCTCAGGAAGGGCCTCCGCCGGGACGATCGCCTCGCGCAGCCCAGCCCGCCGCGCCGCCAGCAGACCGGGCAGCACGCCACGAACGGGCCGCACCCTGCCGTCGAGAGCCAGCTCTCCGATCAGCGCCATGTTGTCCAGCACATCCGGAGGAATGGCCTTGGCGGCGGCCAGGATCGCGCAGGCGATCGCGAGGTCGTAGCCGGAACCACCCTTGGGCAGAGCCGCTGGGGACAGCCCGAGCGTGATCCGGTGTGCGGGCCACTGCTCTCCGCTGTTGCGCACCGCCGCGCGCACGCGCTCCTTGGCCTGTTGCAGTGCCGCGTCGGGCAGACCGACCAGCTGCACACCAGGAAGGCCCGCGCCGATGTCGGCCTCCACCTCCACGGCGACGCCGTCCACACCGAACAACGCGATTGACCAAGCCCTCGCCAGTCCCACTCAGACCACCCCGCGCCGGTGGTCGATGAACGTCCTGCCGTCCGGCTGGAACAGCACCGCGACCACGTCGCAGCGGATGGCGCACCACCCGACGCGGTAGACCGACAGCCACTGCTGCGCCAGGGCTCGCATCCGGCGCAGCTTCACCTGGGTGACCGCCTCCTCCGGGCGACCGAACCCGGTGCCGGAGCGGGACTTCACCTCGCACACCACCAGCGTCTCGCCGTCGGTGGCCACCACGTCCAGCTCACCGAGGCGACAGCGCCAGTTGCGGCTGAGCACCACCATGCCCTGGCGTTCCAGGTAGCAGACGGCGAGGTCCTCACCCCTGCGCCCCAGCTCCTGGTTGGCCGCCCCACGTCGCGTCCCCACACTGCCTCCTCCCGCGAGTCCCACACCGACGAGTCCCACCTCGACGATGCGGCATCCGCGAGGCCGCCAGAGCCGCTCAGGAGCAATCTGTGGACAGCCACCCCCGATGTGGACAACTAGGCGCACCAGGTCCGCGAAGAGCGCGAAAAAGTCAGGGGCGCGTGCTGCGCGCACGCGCCCCTGACAGGAAGAACCGAGTTCGTTACTGGCCGAACGGCCCGGGCTCCGGCAGCCGCAGGTCCGGCTTGTCCAGCTCCTCGACGTTGACGTCCTTGAACGTGATCACCCGGACGTTCTTCACGAACCGGGCGGGCCGGTACATGTCCCACACCCAGGCGTCGGACATCCGCACCTCGAAGTACACCTCGCCGTCGGCGTTGCGCACCTGCACGTCAACGGCGTTGGCCAGGTAGAAGC
This sequence comes from Allokutzneria multivorans, assembly GCF_039537405.1. NCBI lineage: Bacteria > Bacillati > Actinomycetota > Actinomycetes > Pseudonocardiales > Pseudonocardiaceae > Allokutzneria > Allokutzneria multivorans. The sequence continues at coordinate 447,410 of NZ_BAABAL010000019.1, forward strand.
GGCGCTCCGTCTCCACGACATAGGAGAACTGACTGACTATGTCGCGGTACTCCTTGTAGAGCTGCAGCTCCATCTCGGTCTCGTACTTCTCGAGATCCTCCGCGCTCATGCGGTCCGCGCCCCTCCTGCTTGCGAGCCTGCCACCCCGGGCACGGGGGGCACCCCATTCTGAACCACGCCGACCCGATCCAAGTGCAGCAGCCCTGATCTGACCCGGCGCGGCGCGCGCATGCCGTGCTCGGCAGCCGCCGCCACCACGTTGGCATAGGACCACCGGTGCTGGTCACTCGGCCCGTGTTTGAGCAGCGCGGCCGAGTGATCGGCCGTCGCGTAGCCCTTGTGCACGTCGAATCCGAACACCGGCAGATCCTCGTGCATTCCGGCCATGATGCGGTCCCTGGTCACCTTCGCCAGCACCGAGGCGGCGGCGACGCACGCGGCGGCCTGGTCGCCCTTGACCACCGCCATGCTCGGCGCGGTCAGCCCTGGGACCCGGAACCCGTCGGTCAGCACGTAGCCGGGGTGCTCGGCGAGCCGGGCGACCGCGCGCCGCATGCCCTCGATGTTGGCCACGTGCACGCCGATGCAGTCGACCTCGGCGGCGTCGACCACCACGACCGCGTGGTCAACGGCCCGCCGCAGGACCAGGTCGTACATCCGGTCCCTGGCGGCGGCGGTCATCAGCTTGGAGTCGTTGAGGCCCTCCAAGTGCCGCACGTCGCCTGGGCGCAGCACGCAGGAGGCGATGACCAGCGGACCGGCGCACGCGCCCCGGCCAGCCTCGTCCACCCCGGCGACGGGACCGAGGCCCCTGCGAGCGAGGGTCGACTGCAACGCCCAGGTTCCGGTGCTGGAACGCACAACCGCCCTCGGTGGCCTCGGCACGGGCAGCCGGGCACCGGGGGCGGTGCGCACGAGAGCTGTCATCAGCAGCGCTGACCTTTAGTCCTGGCTGGTCATCCGGGAGCGGATGCCGCGACTGGTGCGGCGGAACAACCAGAGCACCGGCCACGCGGCCGCGAGCCCGAGACCGGCGGGCAGACCTGCCTGCCACGCGGGCGCGGAGAGCGCGACCGCCTGCGGGTTCGGGTTGTCGATGCCCTGCCAGCGGCTCGGCGGCAGCACGATGAACTGCGCCTTGCCGATCACGTTGGCCACCGGCACCGGTCCGTGGTTGTCCGCGCGCGAGTCGGAGGAGTTGTTGCGGTTGTCGCCCATCATCCAGAGCTGGCCCTCGGGGACCTTGACGGCGGCGAACTCCTCCTGCTTGTCGCCGCGGCCCTCCTCGTAGTGGATGTAGGGCTCGGTCAGCGGCTTGCCGTCGACCTTGACCTTGTTGTCCGGAGTGCAGCACTCCACGGTCTGACCGCCGACGGCGATCACGCGCTTGACGAAGTCGCGCTCGTTCGGCGGGGCGAGCCCGATCACCGATCCGAGTTCCTGGAACCAGCGGACAACCACGTTGTCCGAGCGGTTGTCCTCGAACTCCGTCTGGCTCCACGAGTCCGGTCCGCGGAAGACCACCACGTCACCGGGCTTGGGATCGGTGAAGTTGTAGGTGATCTTGTCGACCAGCACCCGGTCGTTCGTGCACCCGTAGCAGCCGTGGAGGGTCGTCTCCATGGACTGCGAGGGGATCACGTAGACCCGGGCCAGGAAGGTCTGGATCAGGAAGGTGAGCACCAGGGCGGTGAGGATGAGGATCGGCAGCTCACGCCAGAAGGAGCTCTTCTTCTTCGCCGGCTTCTCGCCGACAGGGTGATCTCCGTCCGAAGAGCCGGAATCGGGATCACCCTGTGCGGCGGGCGAAGGATCTAGTTCAGCCACGAGGCCAGGCTACGCAGTTCTCGACGGCGTGCGTCAGGAGCTGCGGACCGTGTCGCGCTTCTCCTTGATCTTGGCGGCCTTGCCGCGCAGCTCACGGAGGTAGTAGAGCTTGGCGCGACGCACGTCACCGCGGGTCGCGACCTCGATCTGGGCGATGTTCGGGGAGTGCACCGGGAAGGTGCGCTCGACGCCGACGCCGAAGGAGACCTTGCGGACCGTGAAGGTCTCGCGCAGGCCACCGCCGTGCCGACGGATGACCACGCCCTGGAAGACCTGGACGCGCGAGCGCGAGCCCTCGATGACGCGGACGTGGACCTTGAGGGTGTCGCCCGGGCGGAAGTCCGGAATGTCGGAACGCAGCGACTGGGCGTCCAAGGCGTCCAGGGTGTTCATCGGGGGTCCGTCCTCACGTGTGCTTCGTGCTCTCCGCCTCGGGTCCACCCGTCAGATGACGAGGACATCCCCTGCGGCGGGAGATGGCTTGGCTGGGCGCACCGGGATTCACCCGGCGGCGGCAACCTGTCCAGTCTGCCAGACGGGTTGCCCGGTCATGAAATCGACCCGGGTCACTGCTGGTCACGCAACCGGTCGAGGAGTTTACGGTCCTGCTTGTCCAGCTCCGAGTCCGGGAGGGCCGCCAGCAGGTCGGGCCTGCGTTCGAAGGTCCGCTCCAGTGCTCGGTCGCGCCTCCAGCGGGCGATCGCGGCGTGGTTGCCGGAGCGCAGCACCTCGGGCACCTCGCGGTCCTTCCAGACCACGGGGCGGGTGTAGCTCGGCCCTTCGAGCAGGCCGTCGGAGAAGGAGTCCTGCTGGTGCGAGGCCGGGTTGCCGAGCACCCCGGGCAGCAGCCGGACCACCGCCTCCACGATGGCGAGCACCGCCACCTCGCCGCCGACCAGCACGTAGTCGCCGATGGAGAGCTCCTCCACCGGCATCCTGGTCGCGGCGTCGTCGATCACCCGCTGGTCGATGCCCTCGTAGCGGCCGCAGGCGAAGACCAGGTGGGACTCCCGCGCCAGCTCCTCGGCGACGGCCTGGGTGAACGGCCGCCCGGCGGGCGTGGGCACGATGAGGCGCGGCGTCGAGCCGCGTGTCACGGCACCGGCGCAGACCTCCTCCAGTGCCTCTCCCCACACCTGGGGCTTCATCACCATGCCGGGACCGCCGCCGAACGGGCTGTCGTCGACCGCCTTGTGGACGTCGTAGGTCCACTTGCGCAGGTCGTGCACGCCCAGTTCGAGCAGGCCCTTGTCGATGGCCTTGCCCAGCAGCGCCTCGCGCAGCGGGGAGAGGTAGTCCGGGAAGATCGTGATGACGTCGACGCGCACGGGCTTATTCCATGCTCAGCAGGCCGTCCGGCGGGTCGATGACCACCCGGCCGCCCGCGATGTCGACGGTCGGCACGATCTGCTCCACGAACGGGATCAGCACCTCGCGCCCGTCCTCGGCCTTGACGACGAGCAGCTCCCCGCCGGGTCCGTGTGCGATCTCGCGCACGGTCCCGACGGCGGTGCCGTCCAGCAGCTCCACGGCCAGCCCTTCGAGCTGGTGGTCGTAGAACTCGTCGGGGTCCTCGATCGGCGGGAGCCGGTCCACCTCGACGGTGAGCAGGCTCCCCCGCAGGTCCTCGGCCGCCTCGCGGGTGCCGACGCCCTCGAAGAACACCAGCAGCCGCCCGGTGTGAGGCCGGGCGGCCGCAACGGTGAGTGTTCTCGTCGAGCCGCGCACGCCGAGCGCGACACCGGGAGAGAAGCGGTCCTCGGGCGAGTCCGTTCGGACATCGATCACGAGCTCGCCCCGGACACCGTGCGGCTTCACCACACGTCCGACTACCAGGTCCACTTCGTCCCGATCTCGCTCAGCGGTCGGTGTCGATGACGTCGACGCGCAGGCCGCGACCACCGATACCGGACATGACGGTGCGCAGCGCGGTTGCGGTACGACCGCCCCGACCGATCACCTTGCCCAGGTCGTCGGGGTGCACGTGCACCTCAAGGGTGCGGCCACGCCGAGTCGTGATCAACTGGACGCGCACGTCGTCCGGGTTCTCGACGATGCCGCGGACGAGGTGCTCAAGAGCGTCCGCGAGCTCGCTCACGCCTCGCCGCCCTCGGCCTTCTCGGCGTCGCCCTCGGTCTTGGCCTCAGCCTTGTCCGCCTTCTTGGCGGGCTTCTTCTTCGGCGTGGTGGCGTCGACGCTGGGCTCGGAACCCGCGGCCTCGAGAGCGGCCTCGAACAGGGCCTTCTTGTCGGCCTTCGGCTCCTTGACCTTCAGCGTGCCCTCGGCGGGCGCGGGAAGACCCTTGTGCTTCTGCCAGTCGCCGGTCAGCTCCAGCAGGCGCTGCACGGGCTCGGTCGGCTGCGCGCCGACACCCAGCCAGTACTGCGCGCGCTCGGAGTCGACCTCGATCAGGCTCGGCTCTTCCTTGGGGTGGTACTTGCCGATCGTCTCGATCGCCTTGCCGTTGCGACGGGTGCGCGAGTCGGCGATGACGATGCGGTAGTGCGGCGAACGGATCTTGCCAAGCCGCATGAGCTTGATCTTGACGGCCACGGGTAGGAGTGCTCCTCAACTGTGTTCACGGTTGAGCGCTCGTGACCAGCGTGGGGTTGCGGGTCAGAACGTCCAGATGTCTAGGCGCCCATGACCGGCGAGAGGGGCCTGTCAGGGCGGACAGCCAGCCATTGTGCCAGATCGGTGGGGGCGGCCGAACACACCCTAGGCGGGCATCACGCCGAGCACCGTCAGCAGCAGCCCGAGCGCCGGGAGCAGGTTGTTCACCTGGTGGGCGACGATGCTGGCCAGCAGGCGCCCGGTGATCAGCCGCGCCAGGCCGATCGGGATGGCGATGACCAGCAGCAACGGTGTGCGCGCCGGTTCGAGGTGGGCGACGGCGAAGATCGAGGTGCTGACGCCGAAGGCGGCCCAGCGGCTCCACTTGAGGCGCTCGGCGGCCCCCCAGACCAGTCCGCGGTAGAGGATTTCCTCACAGATCGGCGCGATCAGCCACAGGTGCAGGAAGACCAGCACCGCGACGGTCGGCGAGAGGTGCACGCCGTCGAGCACGTTGCCCACGGCCGAGCTGGCCTCGTCCTTGCCCATCCACTTCGTCCACAGCGAGGACGCGATCAGCGTCGGGACCAGGCTGATCACCCCGATCGTCAGCCCGAGCACCACGTCCGACCAGCGCCACTCGATGCGCAGGTCGATCAGCGGGCCGTTGCCCCGGAACTTCGTCGCGGCGATGCCGACCGCGGCGGCGAGCACGATCGGCACGGACAGCGTCAGCACCAGCCCGAGGTGCGAGAGCGGTTCGCCGGGGCCGGGCCGGAACATCGCCGCGAGGAACACCGAGACCAGCAGGAACACCAGCTGCGCCAGCAGGAACGCGCCGAAACCCCAGCGGTGCGGCGTGACCGGGGTGTCGGGGCCGTGGGCCGGGGCGGGGCTGCTGCCCAGCGCGCGGAGGGAGGCCACCCACGCCCGCACGCCACCACCGCTGGACTCCTGCGGTGCGTTCACGAGCGCCTCCGTACGTCGGTGCTACCTACCTGCCTGGGAACGAGGTCAACCGGCCGCGAAGAACAGCACTGTGGCGGGCAGCAGGTTGTAGACGGCGTGCGCCACGACGCTGGCGCCGATCCGTCCGGTGATCATGCGGGCGGTTCCGAGGAGCAACCCGGCCGCGAACAGTAGCGGCATCCGGTCCGGTTCCTGGTGGATGAACGCGAACATCATCGTGGTGAGCACCAGAATCGCATACCTCGGCACCCGATAGTGTTCGAGCGCTCCCCACAGCGCACCCCTGACCAGCAGTTCCTCGGTGATCGGGGCGCCGACGGCGATGAACAGGACGAAGATCGCCAGCCAGATCGTCTGCCCCTCGGAGAACACCGGCAGCCCGGCGATGGGCCCCTGCGGACCGCCGTCACCGGCGTTGCGGACGAGGACCAGCCCGATGATCCACGCGGGCACGAGCGCGGCCAGCCCGCACAGCACGCCCACGCGCACGTCGCGCATCGTCGGCTTGAAGCCGAAGTCCGACACGGGTCCCCGGCCGCGCACCCACGACATCACGGCGGGGCCGAGGCCGAGCAGCAGGTTGGGCACGAAGGCGAGCAGCAGCAGCGGACCGAGCTTGGGCGGATCGGCGGGGTCGAAGCCGCGCAGCTGCCCCGCCATCAGCGCACTGATCAGCAGCGACAGCAGGTAGAAGCCGCCGAAGCCGATGAAGAACGCCAGGAAGCCCCAGTGCAGGCTGCCCCGGGCCGCGGCGACCTGTTCGGCCTCCCAGAACCTGGTGTGCAGCTTGAGGTCCCTGCCGTCCTGGACTCCGCGCATGGGCGTGCCGTAGGCGGCCCAGGAAGGCTGTTGTGGAACACCCATCGGCGGAGTGGCGGCCTCGGAGGGGTGGTCATCGGTGCCGCCGGGGTCCTGCCGCTGGTCTTCCACACGCCCTCCATACCCCGTGGTGCCGTGGTCAAGACGCTAGCCGGTGGTGGGGCGCCCGCAGGTCACCGCATCGGACGACCACGCAGCACCACCAGGGACGGCGTGCGCAGCGCGGCCAGGTCCAGCCTCGGGTCCTCGGCGTAGACGACCAGGTCGGCCGGGGTGCCGTGGGCGATCGAGGACATGCCGAGCCACCGCCGCGCGGCCCAGCTCGCCGCGCCGATGGCCTGCTCCGCGCTCATCCCGACCGAGTGCAGCGCGGCGATCTCGTCGGCGATGCGGCCGTGCTTGATGCCGCCGCCCGCGTCGGTGCCGGCGTAGACCGGAACGCCCGCCTCGATCGCCTGCGCGATGGTCTCGCGCGAGTTCGCGTAGAGGTTGCGCATGTGACCCGCGTACTGCGGGTACTTGGCCGCCTTGTCGGCGATCTCGGGGAAGTTCTCGATGTTGATCAGCGTGGGGACCAGCGCGGTGCCGCGCGCGGCCATCACGTCGATCACCTCGCGGCTGAGCCCGGTGCCGTGCTCGATGCAGTCGATCCCGGCGTTGACCAGCCCGGGGACCGCGTCCTCCGAGAACACGTGCGCGGTCACCCGGGCACCGGCCCCGTGCGCGACCTTGATCGCCTCGGTCAGCACGTCCTCGGGCCAGAGCGGGGCGAGGTCGCCGACGCCGCGGTCGATCCAGTCACCGACGAGCTTGACCCAGCCGTCGCCGTAGGCGGCCTGCTCGGCGACGGCGGCGGGCAGGTCGGCCGGGTCCTCGACGTCGACGCCGAGGTAGGGGATGTAGCGCTTGGGCCGGGCGATGTGCCGTCCCGCCCTGATCAGCCTCGGCAGGTCCTCGCGCTCCTGGAGCGGCCTGGTGTCGATCGGCGAGCCGCAGTCCCTGATCAGCAGGGTGCCCGCGTCGCGGTCGATCTCCGCCTGTGCGGCGGCCTCCGGCAGGTCGACCGGGCCGCCGGGGCCGATGCCGACGTGGCAGTGCGCGTCGACCAGCCCCGGCACGATCCAGCAGCCGTCCGCGACCGTCACCGCGTCCGGGACCGGCTCGAACGAGATCAGCCCGTCGGCCACCCACACATCGCGGACCTCGTCACCGTGCTCCTCACGGGGCAGGACGACCCCGCGCAGGTGCAGGTTCGGCACGCCTAGTCCTTTTTCTTCTTCTTGCCGAAGTTCAGCTTCGACGGGTCGAACCCGGCGGGCAGCTGGTCGAGGCCCGCGAGGCCCGGCGGCAGCTGGTTGAGGCCGGGGGGCATCCGGGAGAGGTCGGGCATGCCGGCGGGCAGAGCGCCACCGGTGTTGTTCTTGGGCCCGAACTTCTTGCCCTTCTTCCCCTTCTTGCCCTTGAGCTTCTTGGAGGCGCCACCGCCCGCGCCGGGCAGGCCGAAGCGGCCGGCCATCTGCTTCATCATCTTGCGGGCGTCGAAGAAGCGGTTGACCAGGTCGTTGATCTCGCTGACCGCCACGCCGGAGCCGTTGGCGATGCGCAGCCGCCGGGAGGCGTTGATGATCTTCGGGTCGGCGCGCTCGGCCGGGGTCATGCCGCGGATGATCGCCTGGAGCCGGTCCAGGTGCCGCTCGTCGACCTGGGCCATCGCGTCCTTCATCTGGCCCGCGCCCGGCAGCATCCCCAGCAGGTTGGCGATCGGGCCCATCTTGCGGATGGCCAGCATCTGCTCGAGGAAGTCCTCCAGCGTCAGCTCGCCGGAGCCGATCTTGGCGGCGGTCTGCTCGGCCTGCTGGGCGTCGAAGACCTGCTCGGCCTGCTCGATCAGCGAGAGGACGTCGCCCATGCCCAGGATGCGGCTGGCCATCCGGTCGGGGTGGAAGACGTCGAAGTCCTCCAGCTTCTCGCCGCTGGAGGCGAACAGGATCGGCTGGCCGGTGACGTGCCGGACCGACAGCGCGGCACCACCGCGGGCGTCGCCGTCGAGCTTGGTCAGCACCACGCCGGTGAAGCCGACGCCGTCGCGGAAGGCCTCGGCGGTGGTGACCGCGTCCTGACCGACCATCGCGTCGACGACGAACAACACTTCATCGGCGCGGATGGCAGTACGAATATCCCGGGCCTGCCGCATCAGCTCCTCGTCCACGCCGAGGCGACCGGCGGTGTCGACCAGCACCAGGTCGTGCTGGGCCCTGCGGGCCTCCTCGATCGCGCGGCGGGCCACGTCGACCGGGTCGCCGACGCCGTTGCCGGGTTCGGGCGCGTAGACCGGGACCCCGGCGCGCTCGCCGACGACCTGGAGCTGGTTGACCGCGTTGGGGCGCTGGAGGTCGCAGGCGACCAGCAGCGGGGTGTGGCCCTGACCGGCGAGGAACTTGGCCAGCTTGCCCGCGAGGGTGGTCTTACCGGCACCCTGCAGACCGGCGAGCATGATCACCGTCGGCGCGGTCTTGGCCAGGTTCAGCCGCCGGGTCTCGCCGCCGAGGATCGTCACGAGCTCCTCGTTGACGATCTTGACGACCTGCTGGGCCGGGTTCAGGGCCTCGGAGACCTCCGCGCCCTTGGCCCGCTCCTTGACCTGCGCGATGAACTGCCGCACCACGGGCAGCGCGACGTCGGCCTCCAGCAGCGCGATGCGGATCTCGCGGCAGGTGGCGTCGATGTCGGCGTCGGAGAGGCGCCCCTTGCCGCGCAGGTTCTTCAGTACCGTTGTGAGACGGTCGGAGAGGGTGTCGAACACGGGTTTCGGGCTCCAGCCAGGTGAGGTCTGCTCAGGCTCAGTCGGGTCTCAGGGTAGCCGGAAGCCGGAACTCGACCCTGACCCGCTCGTCGATGTCGTGCCGCCGCAGCACGCACACCTTCCGCCAGCCGGGGAAGGTGTAGCCCGCGCGCAGCCTCCTGCGGATGCCGGAAGCCCTGCGGACGTGCTTGGCGAAGGACTCCGCGGGCAGCACCCGTCCCCTGCTGTGCTGGCCCGCCAACGCCTCGACCGCGCTGACGTCCAACCACACGAACGTGCCGGGACGACGGGTCAGCACGCGCAGCGCGGCGATCCACACGCGCGTGCTCACGCGCGTCGCGGGCTCGTGCACGACGACGGCGCCCCTGGCCGTTGCGGCGTACCAGACGAGCCGCGCGTGGTGAGTGATGTGCACGAGCGGCCTGTACAGCCGGTAGGGCACCGGCCCGAAGGCTTCACGCAGCGGGCGGCGAACCTGGTCGGAGTCGAGCACCTTCACGTGCGCGGGCACGTCGGCCCTGCGGAGCAGTTCGGACTTCCCCGCTCCCGGAAGTCCCGCGAGCAGCACCAAGTCTCGACCGCCGACCGTGAAGACGGCGGGCGCTCTGCGGGTTCTCGACGCTTCCACTACTCGGCAACGAGTGATGGCCACGGAGACGTTCCAGGCGCGTGCGAATTGTGATTGATGACCGTTTTCTAACAGCTCCGCGCAACCTCCGCACAGGCGGGTCTTCGGAAGGAAAAGCGCCCGTGGTGGGAGGCGGTCCAGACCCCCGAGGTCCGAACCGCGCCCACCACGGGCGCCGCGACGCACTCCATCCCCGCCTCCGCGCCGGCTCCGCCACACCCCCGTGTCGGCGGTTTCCGCGCGACCCTCACCCGCGAACGGCACAGGTGAGGCCCAGTGCCTCCGCCTGTTCGACGGTGCACGCGCAGGCGCATGACGCGGTTGGCCAGAAAAACTTCAGCGGGCCGCGGCGAGCACCGCGCGCTCGATCGACCTCCGCGCCGAGATGTCCCCGTCAAGGCAGAACGCATCGATCACCGTGCCGCCCAACGTGGACACCCGAGCCCACCGCACGTTCACCGAGCAGGACTCCAGTGCGGCGGCGACGCGGTGCAGCAGGCCGATGCGGTCGGTGGCACGGAGTTCGAGCACCACGGCACCCGATGCCTCGTCGTCGAACCACAGCACCTTGGGCGGGGCCACTTCTTCCGGCGGTCCGCCGTAGTCGCGTTCCTTCGCCGCCAAGCGGTCCTTCAGTGGCAGTGACCCGTCGAGGGCTCGGCGCAGCTGTTCCTGCAACAGCGACGGATCAGGCAACGTGCCGAATCGCGGCGAGACGGTGAACGTCTCCACGGCTGCCTTCTCGTGCCCGTGCAACACCGCCGCGTGCACTTCGAGCGAGTTGAGCGCCAGCACTCCGGCGACCCTGGAAAGCAATCCGGGGCGATCCGGCGCGAACACGGTCACGGTCGCGCTGGGGCCGTCTTCGGCCACAAGCACCTTCGGGCGCCCAGACTCCAATGCGGCGACCGCGAGTTCTCGTTGGTCTTCAGGGAGCGGTTCGGGCTCCGGTAGTGGATCGCCCGCCATAGCCGCGCGGCAGCGGCCTACAAGGTCCGCGATGAGCGCTGCTTTCCAATCGGTCCAAACGCCGTGCCCTGTGGACAGGGAGTCGGCTTCGGCCAACGCGTGCAGCAACTCCAACAGCACCGAGTTGCCTTCGAGCGTCTCTACGACACGGTGCACCGTCGCGGGGTCTTCGACGTCGCGGCGCGTTGCGGTGTGCGGGAGCAGCAAGTGGTGTCGCACGGCGTCCGAGACGAGCTTGACGTCGTTGGGCCACAAACCGATGCGTTCGGCCACCTGTGTCGCCAGCGCGGCACCGACGACGGAGTGGTCGGACTGCTCGGGGTCGCGACGACCGATCGTGACGCCCTTACCAAGGTCGTGCACCAAAGCTATGAGCAGCAACAGGTCTGGCCTGGACACCCGGGTCGCGAGGCGTGCCGCGTGCACGACGGTCTGCACGAGGTGCCGGTCTACCGTCCACATGTGCGCGGCGTCGCGCGGGGGCAGATCGCGGACCGAGCCCCACTCCGGGATCAGTCTGCCCCACAGCCCCGTGCGGTCGAGCGCTTCGACCACGTCTACAAGGCCGCGACCGCAACTCAACAGCGACAGCAGCTCTTCGCGGGCCGCGCGGGGCCACGGCTTGCGCAGCTCTGGCGCGGAGTCCGCGAGCTTGGCGAGAGTGCCCGCAGAGATCGGGCTGTTGGTGCGCGCTGCTGCTGCCGCCACACGCAGCAGCAGCGCGGGATCACGGTGAGGCACTGCGTCTCGTGCAAGCGCAACTTCTCCCCCGTGGAGCACAACGCCCTCGTCCAGCGGCCTACGCGCAGGGCGGCGCTGCCACGGCGTAAGGACACCGAGCGTGCGTTTCGGCGCTGCGGCTCGCGCGGTGCGCAGTGCGCCTTCGAGCGCGAAGCTCACCGTGCGCCCGGCGCTCGAAATCGCCCGCGCGAGCTCGAAACGGTCGGCCAAGCCCAATGCGGACGCAACGTCATCGCCATCCTGTGCGCGCAGAACGTCCTGTGGGCGCGCGCTGATGCGGTGTAGCTCCGTGCGCGCGTCGAGCAGCAACGCGTGCGCGCCGGAAATGTCGGCGGCGGGACGGTCCACGACCTGGGCCGCCGCGAGCGCGTCGAGCAGCTGGAGATCGCGCAGACCGCCCTTGCCGTGCTTGAGGTCCGGCTCGACGCGGTGGGAGATCTCGCCGCTGCGGTGCCACCGCTCGGCAGCGGATTCGGCCAGCTCGTCGAGCCTGCCGCGAATGCCGGAGCGCCACGCCTGCCTGGTCGTGGCGGACAGCCGCTGCGTGATCTCCGCGTCCCCGGCGATGTGCCGGATCTCCAGCAGCCCCAACGCGACGCGGAGGTCCGTCCCCGCCGCGCGCTTGCCCTCGGCGACCGTGCGCACCGAGTGGTCGAGACCGATGCCGGAGTCCCACAGCGGGTACCAGACGCGATCGGCCAGCTCAGCGATGTCCGATCGTCCACTGTGGACGATGATGAGGTCGAGGTCGGAGCGCGGGGTCAGCTCACGCCTGCCGAGCGCACCTACCGCGACCAGCGCGGTGCCAGGGCCAACAAGCCCCGCAGAACTCGCGTGAGCGCTCAGCCAGAAGTCGTGCAGGTCGACCAGTGCGCCGCGCAGCTCCTCCGGCGCCAACCTGCGCTGCCCTGGCGCGGGGGTGAACAGCAGCCCCCTGGCGCGGACCAGGTCCTCAGCGGCTCCACCGCTCACGGTCGTCATCTCCCCCGCCACCCCTCAACAGAGCAGCGGGTGCGCCCCGATGACCGGAGCGCACCCGCGACTGGCTTAAAGCGCGTCGTTGCCACGTTCTCCGGTACGAACGCGGACCAGGGTCTCCACAGGGGTCACCCAGACCTTGCCGTCGCCGATCTTCCCGGTGCGCGCCGCCGCGACGACGGCGTCGACGACCTTGCCCACGACCTCGTCGTCCACCAAGACCTCGACGCGGACCTTGGGCACGAAGTCGACCGCGTACTCCGCGCCGCGATAGACCTCCGTGTGGCCCTTCTGCCTGCCGTATCCCTGCACCTCGCTGACGGTCATGCCGAGCACGCCGAGCTGCTCCAGTGCGCTCTTGACGTCGTCCAGGGTGAACGGCTTGACGATGGCGGTCACCAGCTTCATGGCTTGCTCTCCTCAAGGGCCGGGGAGGACGGGGTGGTCACGCTCGCGGCACGGCCGGAACCACGGCCACCGAAGGAGACCAGCTCGTAGGCGCTCTCCGCGTGCTCGGACTCGTCGATGCCGGTCACCTCGGCCTCCGCGTCGACGCGGAACCCGACCGTGTACTTGATCGCGAGGCCGATCAGCAGGCTGAGCACGAAGGAGTAGACCAGCACCGCGCCCGCGCCGAGCGCCTGCTTGCCGAGCTGGTCGAAGCCGCCGCCGTAGAACAGCCCGTCGATCCCGGCCGGAGCGGACTTCGACGCGAACAGACCGATCAGCAGGGTGCCCGCGAGGCCGCCGACGAGGTGCACGCCGACCACGTCGAGCGAGTCGTCATAGCCCAGCTTGTACTTCAACGGCACCGCGAGGGCGCACAGCACGGCAGCGATGAAACCGACGGCGATCGAGCCCAGCGGCGTCACGGAGTTCGCGGCCGGAGTGATCGCGACCAGGCCCGCGACGATGCCGGAGGCCGCGCCGAGCGTCGTGGCGTGACCGTCCCGGATGCGCTCCACGACCAGCCAGCCCAGCGTGGCGGCGGCGGTGGCGACGAGGGTGTTGATGAAGGCGACACCGGCGGTCCCGTTGGCCGCGACGGCGGAACCCGCGTTGAAGCCGAACCAGCCGAACCACAGCAGGCCCGCGCCGAGCACCACCAGCGGCAGGTTGTGCGGCTTCATCGGCTCCTTGGGCCAGCCCTTGCGCTTGCCCAGCACCAGCGCGAGGGCGAGCGCGGCGGCTCCGGCGTTGATGTGCACCGCCGTGCCACCGGCGAAGTCAAGCGCGCCGAGGGTGTTGGCGATCCAGCCGCCCGGGTCCACGACGTTGCCCGCCGCGTCCTTGCCGTCGAAGTCGAAGACCCAGTGCGCGACCGGGAAGTACACGACGATCGACCACACGGCGGCGAAGAGCAGCCACGGGCCGAAGCGGGCGCGGTCGGCGATGGCACCGGAGATCAACGCGACGGTGATGATGGCGAACATCGCCTGGAAGGCCACGAACGCGGTGGTGGGAATCGTGCCGAACAACGAGTCGGCGCCGAGCAGTCCCTCCAAACCGAAGAACTCGAACGGTTTTCCGAGAAGGCCGCCGCCGACATCTGTGCCGAAAACGGTGGAGTAACCGATGAGCACCCACAGAACGCCGACGACGGCGATGCTGCCGAGGCTCATCATGAGCATGTTCAGCACGCTCTTCGCGCGCACCATGCCGCCGTAGAAGAACGCGAGCCCTGGTGTCATGAGCAGCACCAACGCGGCACTGATCAGCACCCAGGCGGTGTCGCCGGAGTTCATAGGTAGTCCTTCCGCTGCCTGCCCCATTCGCATGAGCAGCATCGGAAGGCGGTGTTTCACCCGGCGACGCGCGAGGTTTCCCCGAAGTGAACTGTCGGCCTTCTTCTGTTACGTCCAGGTTGCGCGCGGCGCCGCGTTCTCGACGACGCCGCGAAACCCGTCCGCAACCCCAGCCTTCGGAGAGTCAGCGCAGAAGTGCGTCCACGAAGGCGGTGGGCTCGAAGGGCGCGAGGTCGTCGGCGCCCTCGCCGAGGCCGACCAGCTTCACCGGAACGCCCAGCTCGCGCTGCACCTGGAAGACGATGCCGCCCTTGGCGGTGCCGTCGAGCTTGGTCAGCACGACACCGGTGACCTCGACGACGTCGGAGAACACGCGTGCCTGGGTCAGGCCGTTCTGGCCGGTGGTCGCGTCGAGCACGAGCAGGACCTCGTCCACCTCGGCCTGCTTGGAGACCACGCGCTTGACCTTGCCCAGCTCGTCCATCAGGCCGGTCTTGGTGTGCAGCCGGCCAGCGGTGTCGATGAGGACCGCGTCGACCTTGGCCTCGATACCGCGCTTCACCGCGTCGAAGGCGACAGCGGCCGGGTCGGCACGCTCGGCCCCGCGCACGACCTCGGCGCCCGCACGCTCGCCCCAGGTCGCCAGCTGCTCAGCCGCTGCGGCGCGGAAGGTGTCCGCCGCGCCGAGCAGAACAGTGCGGCCATCGGCGACCAGCACTCGGGTGAGCTTGCCGGTCGTGGTGGTCTTGCCGGTGCCGTTCACGCCCACGACGAGCACCACGGCAGGACGGCCGTCGTGCGGCAGCGCGCGCACCGAGCGGTCCATCTCCGGGTGCAGCGCGTCCACGAGCACCTCGCGCAGCAGGCCCTTGACCTCGTCGGAGGTGCGCACGCCGCGCGCGGTGATCTCCTTGCGCAGCCGCTCGATGACCTCGTTCGCGGTGGTCGAGCCGAGGTCCGCCATCAGCAGCGTGTCCTCGATGTCGGTCCAGGAGTCCTCGTCGAGGTCGCCCGCGCCGAGCAGGCCCAGCAGGCTCTGCCCCAGCGTCGACCGGGACCGCGACAGCCGTCCGCGCAGCCGCTCCATCCGGCCTTCGGTCGGCTCGATCTCGTCGACGACCGGCTCCGGCTCGGGCTCGGGCGCTGCGACCGGCACGGGCGTTTCTGGCAGCTCCACGTCGACGATGCCGCGACGCGGGGTGTCCCTCGGAACAGCGGCGTCGTCGCCGACACCGGGCTGGCCGTCGGTCTCCGTGCGCTCGGTGACCGGGTGCTTCGCTTCGGTGGTCCCCGACGAGAAACCGATGGCGCCCTTGGTCTTGTAGGTGTCCTTGCCCGTGGTCGGCGGCACGCCCTCGGGGCGGTCCTCGGCGAGGCTGACCCGCCTGCGCCTGGCCAGCACCAGTCCGGTCACCAGAGCGATGACGAGCACGGCGACGACGCCGAGAACGACCCAGATCAGGGGGCCGCTCCAGAACGACGGCTCGGCGGGCACGGGCACGGCAGGCACGGACTCAACAGGCACGTCGCTATCCTCGCACTCCCCTCCGGGCGGGCTCACAACCTGGCCTCAAAGCAGGCCAGGTGCTTGCGAAAAGATTCACCATGGTTTAGACCTCTTTCCGTGAAATCTTGGCGGGTGCTCGGGCTGATCTCCGGCACGTCGATGGACGGCATCGACGTGGCGGTGGCCGAGTTCTGCCTGCGCGAGGACGCCCCCGGCGGACCGGTCGTCGAGCTGCTGCCGCTCGGCGCGATCGAGGTCCCCTACCCCGAGCCGCTGCGCCGGGACCTGGTCGCCGCGCTGCCGCCGGCCGACTGCTCAGCCGAGCGGCTGTGCGTGCTGGACACGCTGGTCGGCCAGGCCTTCGCCGACGCCGCCCGCAAGGGCGTCGCCGAGCTCGGCTGCGGCGAGGTCGACCTGATCGCCTCGCTCGGCCAGACCATCTACCACTGGGTGGACGGCCGCACCTGCAAGGGAACGCTCCAGCTCGGCCAGCCCGCGTGGATCGCGGAGGCGACCGGTGCCCCGGTGGTCGCCGACCTCCGCGTGCGCGACGTCGCCGCGGGCGGGCACGGCGCTCCGCTGGCGAGCCTGCTGGACGCGCTCTGGCTCACCCCGGCCAACGCCGGGGACGTGGCGGTCGCGCTGAACATCGGCGGGATCGCCAACATCACCGTGGTCGGCGGGACGCATGCCCCGCTGGCTTACGACACGGGTCCGGGTAACGCTCTGCTGGACGCCGCTTGCCGCCTCGCCGCGGACAGCGGGCTCCAGTACGACGAGGGGGGCCGGCTCGCCGCCAACGGCTCCCCTCACCCGGACCTGCTGTCCCGCCTGCTGGCCGACCCGTACTACGCGGCGGCGCCGCCGAAGTCGACCGGCAAGGAGCACTTCCACGCCGACCACCTGCGCGCCGCGCTGGACGGCCTCGCGGAGATCCCGCTCCCGGACCTGCTGGCCACGCTCGTCGAGCTGACGGCGATCACCGTTGCCGACGCGTGCCGCGACCACGGAGCCACCCGCGTCGTCGCCTCCGGCGGTGGCGTCCGCAACGCGACCCTGATGGCCGCGCTCGATCGCCACCTCGGCGAGATCGAGCTGGCCACCAGTGAGTCCTTCGGCATCGCGGCGGATGCCAAGGAGGCGTACCTGACCGCGCTGCTGGGCTTGCTGACCTGGCACGGTCTGCCCGCGAACCTGCCGACCGCGACCGGGGCGAGCGGCCCCCGCGTGCTCGGCTCGATCACCCCGGGCAGGCGTCCGCTCCAGCTGCCAGAACCCTCCAGCACGCCGCCGAGACGGCTGCGCGTGCTCCAGCTGGCCGACCGGACCCCGATGCCGCGTCACGGCTGAGCAGTACCCGCACGTCACGTCCCCCGGAGTCCGCAGGAGAGGCCATGCACGCTCTCGATCTGATCATCGTCGCGGCGTTCCTGATCGGTATGCCGCTGCTCGGAGTGCTCTTCGGGGGGCGGCAACGCTCCTCGAAGGACTACTTCGTCAGTGACAAACCGATGTCATGGTGGGTGGTCTGCCTCTCGGTGGTCTCCGCCGAGACCAGCGCGCTGACCGTGATCAGCGTGCCCACCGTCGCGTACCTGGGCACGTTCACCTTCCTCCAGCTGGCCATCGGCTACCTGCTCGGGCGCATCGTGGTGGCCTTCGTGCTGCTGCCCAAGTACATGAGCGGCAACCTGGTCACCGCCTACGCCTACCTGGGCAAGCGCTTCGGCTCGAAGCTGCAGAGCACCGCGTCGGTGACGTTCCTGTTCACCCGCCTGCTCGCCGACGGCCTGCGGCTGTTCGCCACCGCGATCCCGATCAAGGTGCTGCTGGCCGCCTACGACATCAACGCCCCGTACTGGGCGATCTGCCTGGTCACCGGCGTCGGCATGCTCGTGTTCAGCTACATCGGCGGCGTGCGCGCGGTGGTCTGGGTGGACGCGGTGCAGCTCGGCGTCTACGTCATCGGCGGCCTCGCGGTGATCGCCGTGCTCGCGGGCAAGCTCCCCGACGGCTGGCTCGGCCAGGCCTTCGAGGCGGGCAAGTTCCAGATCTTCGACTTCGGCGCGGACATCCTGACCAGCCCGTACGCGATCATCACGGCGGTACTCGGCGGTGCGGTGCTGTCCATGGCCTCGCACGGCTCCGACCAGCTGATCGTGCAGCGGCTGATGTCCTGCAAGGACCTCAAGGACAGCCGCAAGGCGCTGATCGGCTCCGGCGTGATCGTGTTCTTCCAGTTCGGCCTGTTCCTGCTGATCGGCGTGATGATCTGGGCGCTGTTCAAGGGCGCCACCCCGGCGTCGATGGGCATGGCCGCCAGCGACGAGCTGTTCCCGCACGTGATCATCAACGTGCTCCCGCCCGGCGTCTCCGGCTTCATGCTGGCCGCGATCCTGGCGGCGGCGATGAGCTCCTCGCTCAACGCGCTGGCCTCCTCCACCGTCACCGACGTGATCCAGAAGGTCTCCAAGCGCACCTTCACCGACGCGGAGATCCTGCGCCAGGGCAAGATCTGGACCGTGGTCTGGGCCGGCCTGCTGATCGGCTTCGCCTCGCTGTTCACCAGCAAGAACAACCCGATCGTCGAGCAGGGCCTGTCGATCACCGGCTACACCTACGGCGCGCTGCTCGGCTCGTTCCTGCTCGGCCTGATCTTCAAGAAGGCCAGGCAGAGCGACGCGCTGGTGGCGTTCGTGGTGACCGTGCTCGGCATGGCCACGATCATCCTCACGGTGAAGTTCCCGGTCGGCGCGAAGGAACTGGCGCTGGCCTACCCGTGGTACCCGCCGCTGGGCGTGCTGATCACCCTGGTGGTCGGCGGGCTGATGTCCTTGCGGCACAGCACGAACGCGCCGGAGTCGGTCGAGGCGGAACTGCCCGCCAAGTAACCCCTCCACGATGCCGGGCACGCGCTGGAATGGCGAGCGCGTGCCCGGCATTGCATGCTCCACACGCAGTGGTTCACGGCGAGAGGAGCAGCCATGGATGTCGTGGTCACCGAGGTGGCGGCACGCACCCGGTTCGAAGCCCGCGTCGGCGACGCGCTCGCCGGACACCTGGAGTACGCCCGGCTCGGCGGCAAGGTCCTGCTCACGCACACCGAGGTCGAGGCCGCGTTCGAGGGCCAGGGCGTCGGCGGAGAGCTGGCGAAGGCCGCGCTCGACTTCGCCCGCGCCGACGGGCTGGTCGTCCGCCCGCTATGCCCGTTCGTGGCCGGCTGGGTTCGCCGCCACACCGACTACGTCGACCTGATCGACCCCGTCGACCGCATGCGCGTCATGGCCGCGGCCAAGGTCGACTAGAGCAGCACCGCGGCGAGCACGGCCAGGGTGATCGCGATGATGGCGACGATCACCAGCGGTGCGGCGACGACCGGCAGGAGCGCTCGCAGACCACCTGTGCGAGGACGGGTGGTGGCGAGCGCTCCGGGCCCGGACGAGGTCCACGGCGGCGCGTAGAACAGCTCCGCACTGCCACCGGCCGGCACCAGGACGATGGTGCGCGCCTCCCCGTAGACCGTCTCCTCGTGCTCGCCCTCTCCCAGGAAGGCCGCTTCCGCCCTGCTGACCCCGGCCGAGACCTCGTAGGAGCCCTCGGGCAGCTCGAAGGCCGCGGTCCCGCCCCAGTCGGCCAACTGGCCGCGGTCGGCGACGAGCACCCTCGCACCCGAGGTGTCGTTGGACAGCTCGCGCTGCAGTCGGCGGTGGTAGGTGGCGTGCACGATCAGCATTCCGCTCTCCGCGCTCACACCACCAACCCTACGTCTAGACGATCTTGCCCGGTTGTCTAGGCCTGGCCTCCAGCACAGCGTTCGAAGCGTGCCAGCCGCCGAGGCCGCTCACTCCGCCGCCGCGACGGGTGCCAGCACCGGCCAGCAGAACCCGGCTCGACCCGGAAACCTCGACGCCCCAGCGCTGTGCGGGCGTGTCGGCGGGCTCGTCGTCGGAGAGCCACGGCCAGTCCAGGTCACCGTGGAAGATGTGCCCGCCGGGCATGCCCAGGTCGCGCTCCAGGTCCAACGGGGACTCAGCCGCCAAGCACGGCCGCCCGTCGGCGTCCACGGCGAGGCAGTCCTCCAGCGGCTTGGCGAGGTGCTTCTGCAACGCCGCGACAGCAGCCTCCGTCGCCCGCTCCCGCGCACCGTCCACAGTGAACAGACGCGCGGGCGCGTGCAGCCCGAACAGCGTGAGCGTGTGGAAACCGTGCTCGGCCAGCTCCCCCAGGATGCTCGAATCGGTCAGCGAGTGGCAGTACACCTCGCACGGCAACGGATCGGCCACAGTGCCGTCCTGCGCGAGGCGGTGGGCCCGCTCCAGGTCCGCGTAGCCCTCCTCCAGGTGCAGCGTGCCCGCGAAGGCCACCCGGGGATCGACACCGCTTCGCAGTCGCGGGAGCCGCTTGAGGAGCATGTTCACCTTGAGCTGGCTGCCCTCCGGCTTCTCCGCGGCCCTGCCGAGCAGTTCGTCCACAGTGGACGGAGCGACCGCGCACAGCACCCGCCGCGCCGAGCTGGCCCCGGCCTCGGTCACCACCTCGACGTGATCACCGTGCTCGTGCAGCGCCAGCACCGGGGTGGACGTGGTCAGCTTGACGCCCGCCTCGACCGCGGCGAGTTCGAGCGCGTCGGCCAGCGCGCCCATCCCCCCGACGGGCACGCGCCACTCCCCGGTGCCGTTGCCGATCACGTGGTAGGCGAAGCAGCGGTTGGCGGCGGAGTCGTGCAGCGACGCGTTGGTACCGATGAGCCCGTCCGTGGCCACCACACCGCGCACCAGGTCGTCGGCGAACTCGCGCTCCAAGACCTCGCCGAGCGGCCGCTCCACCAGGTCGTCCCAAGTGGACGGATCGACCTCGGCGCGCAGCTCGGAGCGCCGCCGCAGTGGACCGAGCAACGCCGGGCCGAGGGCCGCGCCGAACGCGGAAACCCTGTCGTAGAAGGAGGTCCACGCCCGCCACGCCTCGCCGGAACCGGTCAGCTCCGCGAAGGACGCCTCCGTGGCCGCGCCCGGATCGCGCTCGACGAGCAACCCCGTCGGTCGGCCGTCGCGAACGGTCGGCGTGTAGGAGGACACCGCGCGCGAGCGCAGCTCCAGCCGCAGCCCCAACTCCGCCGCGAGCGCGTCCGGGAACAGGCTCACCAGGTAGGAGTACTTCGACAGCCTCGCGGGCAGGCCGGGGAAGACGCGCTTGCCGACGGAAGCGCCGCCCACGTGCTCCGCGCGCTCCAGCAGCCGCACCGACAGACCGGCCCTGGCCAGCAGGATCGAGGCGACCAGGCCGTTGTGCCCGCCACCGACAACCACGACGTCATCGTCACAGCGCATGCGCCGATCTTCGCCGAGGACGACACCCTCCGGCCAGGACCACCCGGGGCTTTCCGGATCGCCAGGCTCAGAGGAGCAGGGTGAACAGCAGCAGCATCAGCACCGCGACACCGATCGCGACGACGTTGACGATGATGCCCGGCGTCATCGGACGCGTCGGCCCCATCGCGCCCGCGATGAAGATGTAGGCGGGCGCGCGGTAGCACACCGGCTGCACCTGGCCGGGGTGCACCGGAATGGTCACGCTGGCGACACCTCGCGGCTTGCCCATGTACTGGAACCCGACCTGGACGGTGTGCTGCCCGGCCGGGAGATCGATCGGCATCTGGCCCCATTCCACCTGCCGGGCCTGACCATTGATCACCACGGTCGGTTTGATGAAGAACAGGAACCAGTTCATCGGGTTGAACGAGATGTCCAGCAGCACGCGCCCGAAACCCGGCTGCGGCGGCATCGGCTGCTGAGGATAGGGCTGCTGCGGGTACATGCGCACAAGGTAATGGTCCCAGGGGACAGAAGTCACAGCGCCCCCGGAGCGTGATCGCCTCCGACCCCTACCACGTCGTGCAAGCCCACCTGACAAGAACGCCATGAACACCCTCTGAAGGAATGGATTTGGCACCAAGAACGTAGATACCGCTTGCCCAAATCCGCCCCAAAGTTGACCATCAGAGCGCAGACACGAAGTAAGCGAAGCAGCGCACCAGGGGAGCCTGGAGAACTTTTCTCTTGGCTAGGGAGGCGGCCTTCGCACATGGGAGGAAAAGTGAAGCTCAGTAGAACAGCGACCACTGTGGCCATGGTCATCGCACTGGCCGGCCTCGGCAACGCCACAGCACAGGCCGCACCTCAGAACGCGGCACCGGCGTCTTATTCAATGAGCGAGGGTATTGTTCCGGCACCTCCGGAGTGCAAGGCCAGCGATCTGTACAACGGCTCACACTGGTGGAAGTACCTGCGAACCACCTTGGTCAACAACTTCAAGGAGCGCTGGCGCCAGGAAACTCACCAGTTCTTCTACAGCCACTGGGTGGCGGGCTCCTTGCCCGTTCCCGTCGGAGGAACCAGCTGCACCCTCCCTCGCGAGTACTACTGATGGGCAGGCCCTCGGTGGACGGTGTCCACCGAGGGCTCTTCGGCGTACACCAGTGATCAAACAATGGGCCCGGCACGGATAACTCGTGCCGGGCCCTTACGCGACAACAGCTATGGCTTCAGCGTCTCCAGGCAGAGGAAGTTGCCGTTGCCGCCCCTGGTACCTTCCCAGTAAACGTACTGCGCGGCCGGGAACGGCTGGCAGATCGCACCGTCCGCGCCTGCCTCCGTCTGCTTCTTGTCCTCGATGCGGCCCACGATCTTGTAGGTGGCGCCAGGACCGCAGTCGGCCTTCTTGATGCTGTCGGCCGACTTCGGGTCATCCGTGATCTGTCCAGCAAGACAGTCACCGACCTTGGAGGAGCTGCCGACCGAGTTGAAGTAGCCGTAGACACCGAACCCGATGACCGCGAGCGGCACCAGGATCGAAATGATCAGCTTCACCGGCGACCGCTTCTTCTTCGCGGGCTGCTGCTCGGCGGCGGCGGGCTGAGTCGGGTCCGGCATGTTCTGAGGAGTGCTCACTGGACTTCTTTCCAAGAGATGTGAGATCCGCGTCAAGCGGGCGCTCATCATGCATGGAAATGGACAAAAAAGGAACTGTTTTCAGATGTGCGTTGCGCCATCGGGGCTACGGCCGGTACGGCTCCAAGCAGAGCAGGTTCCCCGAGGAGTCATCGCCCTCCCAGTAGGTGACCGCGGTGGTCGGGAAGCGCTCGCACGGCTTGGCGTCGTTGATCTCGGCCTTCTTCCTGCCCTCCAGCCGCCCGACGACGCGGTAGTCGGCGGCCTCCCCGCAGGCGATCTTGACCATCGGCGAGTCCGGCGTCTCGCCGTCGCTGAGGCAGTCGCCGACCTTGGCCGTGCCCGCCGAGGTGACGTAGAAGTACACGCCGACGCCGATCACCAGCAGCGGCACGACGATCGCGACGACCAGCTTCACCGACGAACGCCGCCGATGATCCGCTCGCGGGATCGAGCGTCCTGCGAGCGCGTCCTGCGGAGTGTCCACTCCGGTCTCTCCCTGGGGTGCGTTGGTTCTCACTCGGCGACGGGCGCGGCGGCGGGCCGCTGCAGGCGCTGCGAGATCACCTGGGTGATGCCGTCACCGCGCATGGTCACGCCGTAGAGCGCGTCGGCGATCTCCATGGTCGGCTTCTGGTGGGTGATGACGATCAGCTGCGACTTCTCCCGCAGCTGCTCGAAGAGGCTGATCAGCCTGCGCAGGTTGGTGTCGTCCAGCGCGGCCTCGACCTCGTCCATCACGTAGAACGGCGAGGGGCGGGCGCGGAAGATCGCCACCAGCATCGCCACCGCGGTCAGCGACTTCTCGCCACCGGAGAGCAGCGACAGCCGCTTGACCTTCTTGCCCGGCGGCCGCGCCTCGACCTCGACGCCCGTGGTGAGCATGTCGTCCGGGTCGGTGAGCAGCAGCCTGCCCTCACCGCCGGGGAAGACGGTGCTGAAGACGGTCTCGAACTCGCGCGCCACGTCCTCGTAGGCCGAGGTGAAGACCTCCAGGATCTTGTCGTCGACCTCCTTGACCACGGTCAGCAGGTCGCGACGGGTGTCCTTGATGTCCTCCAGCTGCGTGGAGAGGAACTTGTAGCGCTCCTCCTGCGCGGCGAACTCCTCCAGCGCCAGCGGGTTGACCTTGCCCAGCAGCGTCAGGTCCTTCTCCGCGCGCTTGGCCCTGCGCTCCTGGGTGGCGCGGTCGAAGGGCAGCGGCGGGGGCGGGCTGACGTCCTCGCCCCGCTCCTTGGCCGCCTCGTACTCGGCCACCTCGGGCGCGCTCGGCGGGACGGGCACCATCGGCCCGTACTCCTCGACCAGGTCGTCCAGGCCGATGCCGAAGTTCTCGGTGATCTTCGATTCCAGCTGCTCGATCCGCAGCCGCTGCTCCGCCCGCAGCACCTCGTCCCGGTGCACGGCGTCGACCAGCTTCTCCAGCTCGCCGGAGAGTTCGCGGACCCGGCCACGCACCTTGTTCAGCGCGGCCTCGCGTTCGGTGCGCCGGGACTGCGCCTCGTCGCGCTCGGTCGCGGCCCGCGTCAGCGACAGCGCGATGCGCTCCAGCGCGGTCTCACCACCGCGCACCACGGCCTCGGCGACCACCGCGCTGCGCACCCGCGCCGCCCGTGCCCGCTCGGCCCGCTCGCGCGCATCGCGCTCGTTGCGCGCGGCCCTGCGCAGCTGGTCGGCCTTGCCCAGCAGCGCGCGGGCCCGCTCCTCGGAGGTCCGCAGCACCAGCCGCGCCTCGACCTCCTCCTGGCGCGACGCGGCGAGCTGGATGGCGATCTCGTCCCGGCGCTGGGTGTCCGGCTCCTCGTCGTAGACCTGCTCGGACTCGGCGGTGAGCAGCCGCTCCTCCAGCTCGGAGAGCTTGCTCAGCGCGTCCTCGCGGGCCTGTTCCACCTTCTCCCGCTGCCCGGCGAGGCGTTCGGCCTCCGCCTGCGCGGCGCTGGCGGCCTTGGCCATCCGCGACAGCCGCTCGGTGCTGCGCGCCCGCTGCACGCGCGAGTCATTGACCAGTTCCTGGACCTCGGCGACCGCCGCGCGGCGCACCTTCTCGTCCTCGCGGGCGCCCTGCAACGCGGCTCCGGCGTGCTCCAGCGCGCGCTCGGCCTCGGTGAGCTTGTCCCGCGCCTCGTCGACAGCGGCCTGCACCTCGATGACGCTCTGGCTGCGCCCGGAACCGCCGACGGCCCAGTCCACGCCGAGCACGTCGCCCTCGACGGTGGCGGCGCGCACGCCGGGGAAGCGCTCGACCAGCGCTCGCGCGGCGGGCAGGTCGTCGACGACGGCGAGCTTCTCCAGCGCGCGGGTCAGCGCGGGGCGCAGCGACTGCGGCGCCTGCACGAGGTCCACCGCCCAGCGCGCGCCGTGCGGCAGCACCGGCCACGCCGAGCGCTCCGGCTGGACGCCTCCGCCGATCAGCAGCCCTGCCCGCCCGGAGTCCGAGGCACGCAGAAGTTCAAGCGCCGCAACGGCGTCCGAGGGCGCGGCGACCGCGACCGCGTCGGCGATGGCACCCAGGGCCGCCGCGAGGGCGACCTCGGCGCCGGGCTCCACGGTCATCAGCGCGGCGACCGACCCGAGCAGGCCGGGCAGCCTCGCCGCAGACGCCAGCAGCGCGCCGGCCCCGTCCTTGCGGTTGAGCCCCAGCGACAGCGCGTCGACACGGGCCTTCCAGGAGGCGATCTCCCGCTCGGCCTTGCGCTCGGCGGCGACCAGCTCCTCCACCCGCGCCCGCGCCTGGCGGTGCTCCTCGACCGCGGCGTCCTTGCGCCCGGCCAGCCCGGTGTCGGCGTCCTCCTCGACACCGGTCTCCGCCCGCGTCTCCTCGAACTCCAGCTGGGCCTGCTCGGCGCGCTCCCTGGCCTCGGCGAGCGCCACGGACATCCGCTCGATCTCCTCGGCGGTGGCGCCGGTCTTGCTGCGCAACGCCTCCACCTGGCCGCCCAGCCGGGCGAGGCCCTCGCGGCGGTCGGCGACGGCGCGCACGGCGGCCATGTGCTCGCGCTCGGCGGCCTTGAGCTCCTGCTCCAGCTCGGAGCGGGTCTCCAGCGCCGTGGACAGCAGCATCCTGGCCTGTTCGACGCCCTCTTGGAGCTCCAGCTCCTGCTCGGCGACCTCCTCGGCCTCCTGCTCCATCTCCTCCGGGTCCCGCCCGCCGCGGTGCTCCTCCAGCGGGGCGGTCAGGTGGCGGGCGCGTTCCTGGGCCAGCCGCACGGTCCCGCGCAGCCGCTCCTCCAGCGCGGAGAGCCGGTACCAGGTCTCCTGCGCGGCGGCCAGCAGCGGCGCGTCCTGGGCGAGGTTCTCCTCCAGCTCCGACTGCTCGTTCTGGCCGAACTGGAGCATCCGCTCCACCTCGGTGCGCCGCGCGCGGGCCTGCGCCTCGTCGGCCTGGTCCCTGGCCAGCTCCGAGCGCGCGTTGACCAGGTCGTCGGCGTAGATCCGCAGCCGCGCGTCACGCAGGTCGGCCTGCACGGTCTGGGCCTTGCGGGCGATCTCCGCCTGCTTGCCCAGCGGCTTGAGCTGGCGGCGCAGTTCGGCGGTGAGGTCGGTGAGCCGGGTCAGGTTGGCCTGCATCGCGTCGAGCTTGCGCAGCGCCTTTTCCTTGCGCTTGCGGTGTTTGAGCACACCGGCGGCCTCCTCGATGAAGGCCCGCCGCTCCTCCGGCTTGGACTGCAGGATCTCGGCGAGGCGGCCCTGGCCGACGATCACGTGCATCTCGCGGCCGATGCCGGAGTCCGACAGCAGCTCCTGCACGTCGAGCAGGCGGCAGCTGGTGCCGTTGATCTCGTACTCGCTGGCCCCGTCGCGGAAGATCCGCCGGGTGATCGAGACCTCGGTGTAGTCGATCGGCAGCGCGCCGTCGGAGTTGTCGATGGTCAGCGTCACCTCGGCCCGGCCGAGCGGGGCCTTGCCGGTGGTGCCGGCGAAGATGACGTCCTCCATCTTGCCGCCGCGCAGCGCCTTGGCGGCCTGCTGGCCCATCACCCAGGCCAGTGCGTCCAGGACGTTGGACTTGCCGGAGCCGTTCGGGCCGACGACGCAGGTGATACCCGGTTCGAAGCGCAGGGTCGTCGCCGAGGCGAAGGACTTGAAGCCCTTCAGCGTCAGGCTCTTGAGGTGCACGCGCGCCCGCTCCCGTGTCTGGTCCGGTTCCGGTGCCCGTGCTCGATCCCGCAAACGGATCTTCGGTCTCCGACCGGCGGCCGTGGTATCGGGGTGGAGGATAGCCGCAGGGCGCCCGCGCTCCGGCCAGGCGGCGCGCGCTCAGCGCGCCACGCGGGCCCTCGGGTAGGGCAGAAGCTCCGCGTCAGGGCCCGACCACCGCTCGCCGAAGCGCTCCAGCAGAGCCACCACTTCGCGCAGTTCTTCACCCTTGCGAGTGACTTCGTAGGCCCAGGCCATGGTCGAGCGGTGCATCCGAGGACGGCGCTCCAGGAAGCCGTACTCGATCATCCGCTGGAGCAGCTCCTTGGCCTGCTCCCGCCGCGAGCCCGCCGTGGCCAGCAGCTCCTCCTCGGTGCTGGCACCGGCGAAGACGTGCGCGAGCACGAGCAGGACCTCGAAGTCCCCGATCTCCTCCAGCGCGCCGGTGAGGGAGGCGGCTGCACCTGGCGGGTGCGACGTCGACATGCCTCAACTTTACTTGATCTTGCGGGGTGCTCGCGTCAGCGCTCGACGAAGGAACCGAGCCCGCCACGGGCCGCCGACCAGCGCTCCACCACCGCCGTGACGGTCCCCGGCGCGCCGTCGGAGCGCAGCAGGCCGAGCAACCGTTCGCATTCCGCCCTCGGCCCCTCCGCCGTGACCTCCACCCGGCCGTCCCGCAGGTTGGTCGCCGCCCCGACCAGGCCCAGCTCCAGCGCACGCGCCCGGGTCCACCAGCGGAAACCAACCCCCTGCACGCGGCCGTGCACCCACGCGGTCAGTCGCACGGAACCCACCTCGCTCATGCCACCCATCCTGGCGAACGCGAAGGGTTACCACGAACGAGGCATGTGTCACTCGATGGTGGTACGGTCCCGCGCCGTGGCCGGACAGCGCGCACGTCGCTCCTCCCTCGTGCCCGGACTGGTCGCGGTGCTGGTCGGCGCCGTGACGGCCGGGGCGACGACACTGCTCGGCGGGCAGGACCCGATCCTCCTCGCCGACAAGGACTCCACCAGGGCGATCACCGCCCCGGAAGATCCAGCCGAGGTCGGCGGGACGACACCGCCGCCGACCACGTCCCCGGTTCCCGGGACCACCGCGCCCACGACGACCGGGGGCACCTCCACGACCACCCCGCCGACTACTACGAGTAGCCGACCGTCGGAGTCCACCCCGGCGCCGCCGCCCGAACAGCCGAGCACCACCACACCCCGCCGCACCACCCAGGCACCGGCTCCGCCCCCTTCGGGACCAGCGGCAAAGGTCGCCGAACTGGTAAACCAAGCGCGAGCGGAAGCGGGCTGCTCGGCCCTGCGAATCGACGAGCGGTTGGCAAATGCCGCTCAACGGCACAGCTCCGATATGGCGGAGCGTAACTACTTCTCACACACCTCACCGGACGGCGCTTCGTTCGACGACCGGGCGCGCGCGGCTGGGTATCCACGGCCCGGCGGTGAAAACATCGCCAAAGGTCAACGTTCCGCCGAACAGGTCATGGAGTCGTGGATGCAGTCCTCCGGCCATCGGGCCAACATTCTGAACTGCCGGTTCACCGCGCTGGGCGTGGGTCTGGACACCCGGGGATGGGTGTGGACGCAGGTGTTCGGCAGGTGAGCGCCGATCCCGCCGCTCCCGCGCGGCAGGGCCAGCGCGTTCCGGGCGCCGCCGTGCTCGGAGCGGTCGCGCTGGCGACGGCGACCGTGTTCGCCACCATCGCCACGCTCGTCACCAGCTCCGCCGCGGAGCAGGGCCGCACGTCCGGCCGTGGCGACACCGTGCAGGGCGACCGCGTCTCCGACGCCCCCGCGATCCCGGGCCAGAGCACGACGACGACCCCCGGGGCCAGCACGACGTCCAGCACCACCACGAGCGGGACGTCCAGCACCACCACGCCGTCGACCACGTCCAGCGGCAGCACCACCCCACCGCCCGACCCGGGCAGCCCTCCCCCACCGCCGCCTCCGCCCCCGTCTTCCCCGCCGACGACAACCACGACGACCACGACGGCGAAACCCATCCCCACCACAACGTCCACCACCCCCACCACCCCGTCGAGCACGACCTGACCCCTTGGGGCAGAGGTGCGGGCGCGTGGGCGGTCGTGGTGCCACGCTGGAGGCATGGAGTGGTTGACGTGCTTCCAGCGTGAGGTCGCCGCCTTCGAGGACGCCCTGCGGCGCTCGGAGGGGTCCGGCGATGACGCCCCGATCGTGCCGACGTGTCCACAGTGGACGATCACGGACCTCGCGCTGCACCTCGGCTACGTGCACCGCGTAGTGACGTGGCTGGTCGACAAGCGGCTGACCAGCCCGCCCGACGTCAAGGGAACGCAGTTCCAGGTGGCCCACCCCGACTGGGAGCGGTGGCCGAGCCTCGACAGCGCGCCCAACCACGGGCCCGTGCCCTCCGGGCTGGCCGACTGGTTCGCGGAGGGCTCCGCAGCGCTGCACGACGCCTTCCGCGACTGCGACCCCGCGACGCCCGTGTGGACGTGGACCGCCGACCAGACCGCCGGGTTCTGGCAACGCATTCAGGTGACAGAGGCCGCCGTGCACCGGTGGGATGCCCAGAACGCGCTGGGTGAGGCTGCGCCGCTCGATGAGGAGCACGCCACGCACGCCATCACCGAGCACTTCGAGCTGCTCGTCCCCGCGTGGCGGCACCTCCGCCCCGCCGAGGACGGCACCGGTGAGCGCGTCCGCCTGACCGACGGCCACCACGCTTGGACCGCCGAGTTCACCGGCTCCGATACCCGCCTGATCGACGCCCCGGGCGACGTGGAGCTGGCCGGAACCTCTTCGGACCTGCTCCTGTTCCTGTGGAACCGCATCCCCGCCGAACGCCTCACGGTCACCGGCGACCGCACGGTCCTCGACCGCTACGCCAAGATCGTCCCGCCCGTGTGACTTCTGCGGTCGTGGGTCGTCACTCGCCGATCACGGGAGGCGCGACCATCGGCAGCTCACCGACGATGTCCTCAATGATGTCGTACTTGCGCTCATGCTCCTGGTCCTCTTCCTGCTGACCACTACCGAGCGCAGGCTGCATAAACCCCGGGCGAGCACCTGCCGCCGTCGCCGGCCGCACCGGCGGCGGGGTTGCTCTCGGCGGCTGACTCACCGACGGCGTGCTCAAGTTCACGCCCGGCCGATGCAGAAGCCCGCCCACCGCTGCACCAGAACCGCCTCCGACCGCCGCGCCAGGGCCCGCGACCGACCCCATGCCTCCGCCACCACCGCTAAGCGCAGGCGGCGGCGTAAAACTGGCCTGCTGCACCTCACCGAACTTCGGCCCCGGCACATCAAGGTTCTGACCACCACGCTGATCCGGAATCGGCATCGGAACACCCTCACCGCCCACGTCCTGGCCGATGTCCTGCCCCGCACCGATATCGCCGCCCCTGGGCCTGGTGATCGCCCTGCCACCGCCGCCAACCGGCGTCCCCGGCCTCGGATCACCCGGCGCTCCGCCACCACCGAACCGAGGCGGCTCGTCATAGTCCGGCACCGGCTTGTTCACCGCGTCCGCATACGCCTGCATCACCCGCGCCGCTTCGCGATGCGCCTCGTTCGCCGCACCCTCAAGGACTTCACGGTCCTGCTTCAACTGGAACAGATCCCGCAACGCGTTACTGGTACCCAGCTCCTCCAACGAAGGCACCTTCTTCGGCTCCGGCATCGAATTCCGCGCATGCACGAACGCACTCATCCCATCAAGAATGCTCGTCGTGCGCTCATTGGTGCGATTACCCGCCGCAGCGGTCCACGTCTGCAACGAACTGATCTTTCCGGTGGCCCGCTCAGCCGCCTCGCCCTCCCACACGGCACCCAGCTTGCCGAGCGCTTCACCGAGGCGTCGGTGAACACCCTCCAGCTTCCAGGCGAGATTGTTGGTGAAGGTGGCCGCAGGCTGATGCCCCGCAGGACCCGCCCCGCCGTGGATCGCCGTGTACAGCTCTTCGTGCGAGTAGCTCATCCACTTCCGATTAACGTCCACGCAGTCCCCCCGCGTCGTTGACTTCCGACTTCGTCCCTGCTCAGCCCTTGGCGAGGATGTTGCCCAGCGCCATCTCCAACCCTCGTGTGGCCCGGCGGCAAACCTCATCCTGAGGCAACGCGTGCTCTTCACCGAGGGTGGAGTAGCCTGCTCGCAGGACCTGCCCCTCTGACACCCCGATGTTCACTGAACAATGCGGCGACAGCGGCACGTACTCTTCTGGATGGACCTGAAAACCAGAAAATCCCAGAACACGAACCGAACGAACGACACCGTTCGCTTCACCAGGAGAAAAACTCCGCATATCGCGCCTCGTCATCACATAGAGACTCAAGGTAGTCGAGGCAGTGTGGTTATTGAAGTTGCAGGCATCTGATTCGAAGATCGGGTCTTCTCGGTGGTGCGGCGGCCTTGTGATCACGAGTTCGACCCGTTGAGCCTCGGTCAGCAGTTCACACGCCTTGAGACCGTCGATCTTCAGCTCGCGCGGCCGGTCGCCACCGCCGATGGTCGTACTGGACATCGGCTGCGGACTGGCCGTTCCAACATGGCTCGCAGTGCACCCAGCGGCTGACATGGCCGCCACGAACGCCACGGCGGCCATGCCGGAGGTGGACGAAGGTCGCACCGTCACCCTCCTGAAACGCTTCGACGGTTGACATCCTCGACTCGCGCATAGTGCCGCCTGGCGGTTTCAAGGCTGCTCACTGCCTTAGTCAGCTCGTCGCGCAGTTGCGCGGCAGCCCATATCGCTCCGCGCCCGCGAAGGTGACGCTCGCTGACCTCCTTGGCGAGCGCCTTACTGACATCGTCAGTCCCCATGAATCGGACCTCAGCAGCATCGTTGCCCTGCTCGACGAGGCCCCGAAGGTCGTCGAGGGCGTCCTTGAAGGCGGCGATGGCTGACGGGATCTGGTCGAGGTCGATGCGCCATCCCCCGACGCGCACGTACTGCTTGGACATGTGAGAACGCCTCCCCTGCGTCACTGGCCCGCGAGCAGGGTAACAACGCGCGCGAACGGCGGGGTGGCTCTCCGAATTGGCCCACGCGCGGGCGAAAGGCGTGGTTTTGGCACTTGCCTAAGCTTCGAAGCGGTAGCCCATTCCGGGCTCGGTGATCAGGTGGCGTGGGCGGGACGGTTCGGACTCGAGCTTGCGGCGGAGCTGGGCGAGGTAGACGCGGAGGTAGTGGGTCTCCTTCGCGTACGCGGGGCCCCACACCTCCTGGAGCAACTGCTTCTGCGCGACGAGGCGGCCGCGGTTGCGGACGAGCATTTCGAGCACGCCCCACTCGGTGGGAGTGAGGTGCACCTCGGAGCCGTCGCGGTGCACGCGCTTGGCGACGAGGTCGACGGTGAACGTGGAGGTCTCGACGACGGCGAGTTCCGTCTCGTCGGCGGGGTGGGCGGCCCGGCGGACGGCGGCGCGGAGCCGGGCGAGAAGCTCGTCCATGCCGAAGGGCTTGGTGACGTAGTCGTCGGCGCCGGCGTCGAGGGCGCCGACCTTGTCGGAGGAGTCGGTGCGCGCGGAGAGCACGAGGATGGGCACGCTGGTCCAGCCGCGCAGCCCGGCGATCACCTCGGTGCCGTCGCGGTCGGGCAGGCCGAGGTCGAGCACCACCACGTCGGGCCGGTCAGAGGCGGCGACCCGAAGCGCGGAAGCGCCGTCGTGGGCGGTGAGCACCTCGTAGCCGCGCGCGGACAGGTTGATCCGCAGTGCCCGCACGATCTGCGGCTCGTCGTCGACAACCAGGACCTTGGTCACCGCGTTCCCACCTCTCCCGCGCGATCCCCGTGCACGGGCAAGGAGATCACGATCGTCAGCCCGCCGCCGGGGGTGTCCTCGGCGCGGATCGTGCCGCCCATCGCCTCGGTGAAGCCCTTGGCGACGCTCAGCCCGAGCCCCACACCGCTGGTGGAGTCGCCGAGCCGTTGGAACGGCGCGAACACCTCGTCGGCGGCGCCCTTCGGCAGGCCCCGGCCGTAGTCGACGACGCGCAGTTCGACCTGTGCGGCATGGGCGCTCGCGCGGACCTCGACGTTGCCGCCGCCGTGCCGGAGCGCGTTGTCGACGACGTTCGCGATCACGCGTTCCAACAGACCGACATCGGCCCGCACCAACGGGAGCCGGTCGTCCACGTCGACGGCGACGCGCGCATGTCCGTCCATAAAGGACAGAGCGCGGGCGACGGCTTCGTAGAACCCGGTCGGCCGGTACTGCGGCCGGACCGCACCGGTCGCCAGGCGCGAGGAGTCGAGCAGGTTGTCAACGAGCTTCGCCAGCCGGTCAGCGGATTCCTCTATCGCCTCAAGGAGTTCCGCGGTGTCCGAATCGGACAGTGCGAGTTCGGGATCGCGCAGGCTGCCGATGGAGGCCTTGATCGACGTCAGTGGTGTGCGCAGGTCGTGCCCGACGGCCGACAGCAGGGCCGTGCGCAGCTCGGTGGTCTCCGCCCGGCGCCGCGCCTCGGCGTTCTGCGCGGAGAGCCGTTGCTGCCGGAGCGCCAGAAGTGCTTGTCCCGCAGCACCTTCGAGCACCTTGCGGTCGGCGGCGGCCAGCGCTCGCCCGCGCAGAGCGAGATGCACGTCAGCGGTCACGGCGATGTCGACGTCGGCCTGTCCGGGGCGGTCGCACGCGTCGACCCCCACCACGGCGACGCGCTTCCAGTCGCCTTCGCTCTTCTCCAGCAGTGCCACGGAGGTCAGGCCGAAGTTCTCGCGCACCTTCTCCAGCAGCCGCTGCAAGGGCTCGGGATGGGTGAGCACGGTGTGCGCGTAGGAGGAGAGCAGCGCGGCCTCGGTCCGCGCCCTCGCGGCCTGGCCGGCACGACGCGCGGCGCGGTCGACGACGAGGGCGACCATGATGCCGACGACGACCATGGCGACGAGGGTGATCACGTTCTCCTGCGCGGAGATCGTCAGCGTGAACAGCGGCTCGGTGAAGAAGAAGTTGAGCATGATCGCCGAGCCGACGGAGGCCAGCAGCGCGGGGCCGAGACCGCCGACGAGCGCGACGACGACGATCGCCAGGAAGTAGTCGATCACGTTGGTGGACAGGATCAGCTCGGGTTGCAGTGCGACGCCGAGCGCGGTCGCCGCGGACGGCAGCACGACGGCGAGCACCCAACCGAGGACCTTGCGCCACGGAGCGAGCGCGTTGCGCCGAGTGCCGGGCTGGCGCACGGTCCCGCCCGCCTCGTCGTGGGTGACCATGTGCACGTCGATCGGCCCGGAGCCCTGCACCACGCGTGAACTGACGCCCTCGTCGAAGACCCGCGCGAGCCGCGACCGGCGCGATGTCCCGAGCACGAGCTGTGTCGCGTTCACCCCGCGCGCGAAGTCGAGCAGCGCGGCGGGCACGTCGTCGCCGACCACGGTGTGGAAGCTCGCGCCGACGTCACCGGCGAGCTTGCGGCACCGGCTGACCGCGGCGGCGGGAACGCCCGCGAGACCGTCGCTGCGCAGCACGTGCAGCACCAGCAGCTCGGCGCCCGCGCGGTTGGCGATGCGGCGGGCGCGGCGGATCAGCGTCTCGCTCTCCTTGCCACCGGTGATCGAGACGACCACGCGCTCCCGGGTCTCCCAGGTGTCGGTGATGCTGTGCTCCGCGCGGTAGCGCTGGAGCGCCACGTCGACCTGGTCCGCGACCCACAGCAGGGCGAGCTCGCGCAGCGCGGTCAGGTTGCCGGGCCGGAAGTAGTTGCCGAGCGCCGCATCGACCTTGTGCGCCGGGTAGACGTTGCCGTGCGCCATCCGCCTGCGCAGCGCCTCCGGGGTGATGTCCACCAGCTCGACCTGTTCGGCGCGACGCACGACCTCGTCAGGCACGGTCTCCTGTTGCGCGGCGCCGGTGATCCGCTGCACGACGTCGTTGAGGCTCTCCATGTGCTGGACGTTCACGGTGGACAGCACGTCGATTCCCGCGTCGAGCAGCTCCTCGACGTCCTGCCAGCGTTTGGCGTTGCGCGAGCCGGGGACGTTGGTGTGCGCCAGCTCGTCGACAACCGCGACCTCGGGCCGCAGTGCGAGCAGCGCGTCGATGTCCAGCTCGGTGAACTCGTGGCCGCGATGGCCCATCCGCCGCCTCGGCACCTCGGGCAGCCCGTCCAGCAGCGCGGCGGTTCGGTCCCTGCCGTGGGTCTCCACGAAGCCGACCACCACGTGCGTGCCACGGTCGGCGCGCCGGTGGGCCTCGCCGAGCATCGCGAAGGTCTTGCCGACGCCGGGCGCCGCCCCCAGGTAGATGCGCAGCTCACCGCGCCTGCGCTTGCTGCCGGACTCCACCGCTCCAGTCTCCGCCACGCTCACCCCGAGCACCCTCCGGCGACGCGCGCGGCGAGGTTGAGCTTGCGCACATCCGGGGTAGGAGTTGTCATCAGAAGATCTCCAACTGGATCAGTGTGATCACCAGGAGGAACGCGGTCGCGGACCGTGGGGTGGGACCGGTGCGGGCCGAGTCGGCCATGTCGATCACTCCCCTCCTCGTGCGGCCGTGCCGGGGCGAGCCTGCTCCAGGGGTGGGCTTAGATAACGGTCCCCTGACACGTCCTTGACGGGGACTACCTCGACGTTTACGCGCTCCTTACACTCTGTGTGACGGCGGCAACCACGAACCATCACCCAGGGCGGGCGGCTTCGCGGCAGCGAGGTCACCGTCTGCGACCAGGCTTCGGCCGTGGCCGCACGAACGGACTAATCACCTTCAACCGCGCTGATTCATTTCGGGCCATGAGGAATGTATTTTTCACATGGCGTGAGTGGCGCGGGCCCTGAAGACGACGAGGAGGTCGACGTGTGCGGCATTACCGGCTGGGTGGGCTTCGCGCGTGACCTGACCCGCGAACGGGCCACGGTGGAGGCCATGACCGCCACGATGCGTGAGCGGGGACCGGACGACGGCGCGACCTGGTCGGCCCAGCACGCCGCGCTCGGCCACCGCAGGCTCGCGGTGATCGACATCGAGGGCGGCGCGCAGCCGATGGTCGCCGACACCCCCGACGGCCAGGTCGTGCTGACCTACAGCGGCGAGGTCTACAACTTCGTCGAGCTGCGCCAGGAGCTGCGCCGCAGGGGGCACGAGTTCCGCACCGCCAGCGACACCGAGGTGGTGCTGCGCTCCTACCTGGAGTGGGGCGACGCGCTGGTCGACCGGCTCAACGGCATGTACGCCTTCGCGATCTGGGACGCGCGCGCCGAGCGGCTGCTGCTGGTCCGCGACCGCCTCGGGGTGAAGCCGCTGTACCTCTACCGCACCGCCGACGGCGTGCTCTTCGGCTCCGAGCCCAAGGCGATCCTGGCGAACCCGCTGGCCAAGCCCCGGATCGGCCTCAACGGGCTGCGGGAGCTCTTCGCGTACAGCAAGACCGTCGGCGAGGCCGTCTGGGCGGGCATGCGCGAGCTCAAGCCGGGCAGGCTCGCCGTCATGGACCGCTCCGGGCTGCGCGAGCGGACCTACTGGCAGCTGGAGGCCAAGCCGCACGAGGACGACACCGAGACCACCTCGGAGCGGATCCGCGAGCTGATGGACGACATCATGCGCCGCCAGCTCGTCTCGGACGTGCCGCAGTGCGTGCTGCTCTCCGGCGGCCTCGACTCCAGCGCGCTGACCGGGCTCGCCGCACAGCACCTGACCCCGCTGCGCACCTTCGCCGTGGACTTCGTCGGGCAGACCGACAACTTCACCGCCGACGTGCTCCAGGACAGCCCGGACGCGCCGTTCGTCAGGGACGTGGCCCAGCACGTCGGCACGGACCACACCGACATCGTGCTCGACCACTCCGAGCTGGCCGATCCGGAGGTGCGCAGGGCCGCCGTCGCCGCGCGCGACATCCCGATCGGCCTCGGCGACATGGACAACTCGCTCTACCTGCTGTCCAAGGCCGTGCGGGAGCACTCGACCGTGGCGATCTCCGGCGAGTCGGCCGACGAGGTCTTCGGCGGCTACTGGTGGTTCCACGACCCGGGCGTGCAGCGCGGCAACCTGTACCCGTGGGTCTCCGGCCCCGGCGGGAAGCAGAGCGTGGGCAGGCCGCTGCTGCGCAAGGAGCTGAGCGACCAGCTCGACATCGGCACGTTCCTGCGCGACGGCTACGCGGCCGTGCGCGCCGAGTCACCGGTGCTGCACGGGGAGGACCCGCACGAGCGGCGGATGCGGCGGATCTCCTACGCGCACCTGACCCGGTTCCTGCCGTACATGCTCGACCGCAAGGACCGGATGAGCATGGCGGTCGGCCTCGAGGTCAGGGTGCCGTTCTGCGACCACCGCCTGGTCGAGTACGTGTTCAACGCTCCGTGGGCGATGAAGACCCACGACGGGCGGGAGAAGAGCCTGCTGCGCTCGGCCGTCGCCGACGTCATCCCCCGATCGGTGGCGCAACGGCGCAAGAGCCCCTACCCGTCCACCCAGGAGCTCAAGTACGTGATGGCGCTTCAGGAACAGGTCGAAGAATTGTTGAACGATCGGAGTAATCCAACCTTCAACATTATTGACACCACCTGGGCACGTGAAATCGTTTCCAGGGAGCCCGGCTCCCTCAATCGGGTGGACCGACTGTTCACAGAACGCCTGCTAGACATCGCTGCGTGGCTAAGTTCTCACCGACTTGAGCTACACCTAACTTGACTGCACCTCACCCAGAAGAGAAAGTTGTGAACGGCTACAAACGCACACGGCGATCGGCCCTGAGGCGTTCGATGTCCTCCTCTGAACGGACGACACCCAAGTAGTAACCCGTTCAGGGGAGCCGACAGTCACCCTCGGGTGAACCAGAGCGATTTTTGTACTCCGGTCGGGCGCTTGAGACCCCGATTGATGGACTTAGTCGTGACACGTTGGTAATGTCCTGATTATCCGGTGTTGTTGGTGAAGTTCTGCCTGGATGAAGCCGGGGCAATCACAGCGCGGTGACCCCTGGGGGAGGATTCGGATGCACGAGCGGGAGTTTCGAGCGTTCGTCTCGATCGCGGACCTTGGTCGAATGGACCTGGCCGCAAAGTCCTTGGGTTATTCCCAGCCAGCGATCAGCTACCAGATCAAGTCCCTGGAGCAGTCACTCGGTACCAAGCTCTTCACCCGCGATCCAGCGGGTGCGAGGTTGACCCGAGAGGGACAGATGATCTTGCCTTCGGTTCGAGCGGTGCTCATGCTGATCGACAGCATCAAGGAGCTGTCGGTCCGCAACAACGAGCCCGTGCCCACCACGAGCTTCGAGTGGGCGACGAGCCAGCTGCGCTCCAGCTGAGAACGACCTTCCCCGTGACCGTTCGGCAGCAGGTCACGGGCCGATGAGAACTACCGTGAAGGGGCGGTCCTCCGGGACCGCCCCTCGCGCTCGTTCCCGTGCGGTTCAGCGGCCCGGGTCCGTTCAACGCACAGCGCGCTGGCACTTCGGGCAGGAGAAGGACGACCTGTTCATGAACGCCTCGCGGATGATCGCGGTGCCACAGCGCTCGCACGGCTGGTTCTCCTGGCCGTAGGCCGAGAGCGAGCGGTCGAAGTAGCCGGACTCCCCGTTGACGTTGACGTAGAGCGCGTCGAACGAGGTCCCGCCCGCGACGAGCGCCTCCCGCATCACCTCGGTGGCCGCGTTCAGCAGCTCCGCCGCCTTCGGCCTGCTCAGCCCGTTGGCCGCGCGCGACCAGTGCAGCTTGGTCCGCCACAGCGCCTCGTCGGCGTAGATGTTGCCGATCCCGGAGACCACCGTCTGGTCGAGCAGCGCCCGCTTCACCTCGGTGCGCCGTGCGCGCAGCGCTGCCACTCCCTCCGCGAGGTCGAACTCGGGGTCGAGCGGGTCGCGACCGATGTGCGCGATCGGCACGGGAAGCCCGGCCACCATCTCGGTCAGCGCGAGGCCCCCGAAGGTTCGCTGGTCCACGAAGCGCAGCTCGGGGCCGTCGTCGGCGAAGCGCACGCGCACCCGCAGGTGCTTCTCGTCAGGGGCGCCGACGGGTTGGACCAGCATCTGGCCGCTCATCCCGAGGTGCGCCACGATCGCCTCAGCAGCGCCGTCCAGCTCGATCCAGAGGTACTTGCCCCGGCGGCACGCGGCGTCGAAGCGCCTGCCGCTCAGCCGGCTGGCGAAGTCCACCGGGCCGGGGACGTGCCTGCGCACCGCGCGCGGGTGCAGCACGTCGACCTCGGCGACGGTGCGGCCTTCCACGTGCCGTTGCAGTCCGGCACGCACGACCTCGACCTCGGGAAGTTCTGGCACGCCCGTCCTCCTCGACGATCAGGAGGCGGCGTCCTCCGCCTCACCCTCGGCGGCGAGCCGGACCTGTTCGGAGAGCACGCGCCACGCGGCCTCAGCGGCCTTCTGCTCGGCTTCCTTCTTGGTGCGGCCGTCGCCGGTGCCCTGCGGATTGCCACCGACGATGACGGTGGCGGTGAACTCCTTGCGGTGGTCCGGCCCCTCCTCGGACACCCGGTACTCGGGAACGCCGAGCCCGGCGGCCGCGGTGAGCTCCTGGAGGCTGGTCTTCCAGTCCAGGCCGGCACCGCGCCGGGGCGCCTCCTCGAGCAGTCCGTCGAAGAGGCGGTGCACGAGGACGTGCGAGGTCTCGATGCCGTGCTCGAGGTACACCGCGCCGATCACCGCTTCCAGGCCGTCGGCCAGGATGCTCGGCTTGTCCCTGCCGCCGGTGAGCTCCTCGCCCTTGCCCAGCAACAGGTGCGCGCCGAGCCCACCCGGACCGAGGGTGCGCGCCACTCCGGCCAGCGCGTGCATGTTGACCACGCTGGCGCGCAGCTTGGCGAGCTGCCCCTCGGGAAGGTCCGGGTGCGCCCGGTACAGGTGATCGGTGATCACCACGCTGAGCACCGAGTCACCGAGGAACTCCAGCCTCTCGTTCGGCGGAAGACCGCCGTTCTCGTAGGCGTAGGACCGGTGCGTCAGCGCGAGCATGAGTCGCTCGGCGCCGAGTTCGACGCCGAGCGCTTCGAGCAACGGGGCGCGATCAGGCGCGGGACCCCGCGACGGCTTGCTCCCCACGATCTAGTCTCCCCGCCTGGTTCAGGCGGGGGTGACGACCTGGCGGCCGTCGTACTGACCGCACTGCGGGCAGGCCACGTGCATCAGCTTGGGGGCGCGGCAGGCGCGGTTGGAACAGGTCGCCAGGTTCGCGGCGCTGGCCTTCCACTGGGAGCGGCGCGAGCGGGTGTTGGACCGCGACATCCTGCGCTTGGGGACGGCCACGACTAGTTCTCCTCTGAGTTGTTTCCAGCCTCGCCGAACCGCCCTTGCAACGCGGCCCAGCGAGGGTCAATCGTCTCATGCCGGTGATCCGGGCCGAGATCGGCCAGCTTCTCACCGCACTCCACGCACAGCCCCGGGCAGTCCGGGGCGCACAGCGGAGCGGCGGGCAGGGTCAGCACGATGGTGTCGCGGGCGACCGGCTCCAGGTCGAGCAGATCGTCGACGAGCCTGCTGACCTCGTCCTCGTCCGTGCTGGCCTCGGTGGCGCTGTCCGGGTAGGCGAACAGCTCGGTGATCCTGACCTCGACCTCACCGCTGAGCGGGTCGAGGCAGCGGGAGCACTCCCCCACCGTCGGCCCGCTGACGGTACCGGTGGCCAGGACACCCTCGACCACGGACTCCAGCAGCACGTCGAACTCGACCTCGGCGCCCGAGGGGATGCCGAGGACCTCGACGATGCCGAAGTCACTGGTGGCCTCGAACTTCCGGTGGTAACCACGGCTGCTGCCCGGCCGCCGTCCCAGGTCCCTGGTGTCGATGATCCAGGGTCCGGTCGGCGTCCGGTTCGTGGTCTTGCTGCGCTCAGACATGTGTGTGGTGTGTGCGGCCGTGGTCGGTTGGCGGCCAACTCATCAAGGGTACGGGACGCCACCTCGGAGAACGAAATCCGTTCCCCCCGCCACCTCGCTCAGTAGGCGCCGCGGGGGCGGGCGGAGCGGGGGCCCACGGGCTCCTCGTCCTGGTAGTCGAAGACGGTGTCGTGGCTGTGGCTCGGGCCACCGCGACCGCGCAGCTGGGCGCGACCCTTGCCGACCGTGCGCAGGGTGCGGCCGAGCAGGTCCTCGAACTCGCCGAGCTTGCTGTCCACGTAGGCGTCGCACTCGGAGCGCAGCCGCGCGGCTTCCTGGTTCGCGGCGTCGACCACCCGGGTCGATTCGCCGTGCGCGGCGCGCACCACCTCGGTCTGGTCGACCATGCGCGCCTGCTCGGCGCGGCCCTCGTCGACGGAGCGCTCGTAGGAGGAGCGGCCCGCCTGGATCATCCGCTCGGCCTCGGACTCCGCCCTTCCGACGGCGTCCTCGTACTCGTGCCTGGCCGCCGCGGCGATCCGCTCGGCCTCGGCCTCGGCGTCGGCGACCATGCGCTCGGCGCGCGAGCGGGCCTCGGCGAGCAGACGATCGGCCTCCTCGCGGGCCTCGGTGACCGTCTGCTCCGCCTCGGCGCGGGAGCTGGTGATGCTGTGCTCTGCCTGCTGCGCGGCCTTGTTGACCACGTCGTCGCGGTGGTCGAGCACGTCCTGCGCGTCGTCGAGCTCGCCCGGGATCGCGTCCCGGATCTCGTCGAGCAGTTCCAGGACGTCACCTCGCGGAACGACGCACCCGGAGGTCATGGGAACGCCGCGCGCCTCCTCGACGATCGTGACGAGCTCGTCGAGCGCCTCGAAGACCCGGTACACGTTCCACCCCTCGCCCCGCAGTCGACTGTCCAGGTTCCAGTCTGCCGTGTCGGCGCGCCGGACGGCGGGATCTCACCACGCGTGTCAGGCAGTGATTCAGGCGTTGACGTTGACGAGGACGAAGCTCTTGTAGTGGTCGGCGGTGTAGAAGAACTCCGACGCGGAGCCGGTCACGATCCGCTTGGCGCCCCGGTGGCCGATGCCGGGCGTCTTGACCGTGAACTCCTTGTAGTAGCTGGCGGCGCACTTCGGCAGCAGGTTCTCGCGGTTGCCGAAGGTGGTGCCGTCCTGCGGGTACGGGTACGGGCCGTTCTTCTTGATGAGCTTGACCGTGTCGGTCGCCTCACGGGGCAGCTCGGAGAGGTTCTTCTTGGTGTAGGAGGAAGTGTCGCCACAGGCCGGTTGGGCCGCAACGGTTCGCACCTCCGAGGGGGCGGCGGAAGCGACGGCAGGGATCAGGGCACCCACTGCCACCAGGACGGCCGCGAGCAGGGTCTGCGCAACGCGTGCTGTGATCGGCTTCATGGTTCGGGAACGTAACGACCGAGCATGATCGTCCACACGCGTTGATATGAACTTTCGAAGGCGGGAGAACGACGTGCAGACGGAAGTAGGGACTTTTCGCCGGGCGGTTTCAACCGACGTGGACGCGATCGTGGGCATGCTCGCCGACGACCCGCTGGGCTCGTCGCGGGAGCACCCCGGCGACCCCGCCTACCAGCGCGCCTTCGCCGCGATCGACGCCGACCCGAACCAGCTCCTGGTGGTCGCGGAGACCGAGGGCGAGGTGATCGCGACGATGCAGCTGAGCTTCATCCCCGGCCTGTCCCGCAAGGGAATGTCCCGCTGTCAGATCGAGGCCGTTCGGGTGCGGGACGACCAGCGGGGTTCGGGCCTCGGCGAAGCGATGATCCGCTGGGCGATCGAGCGCGCGCGGGAGCGGGAGTGCCGTCTGGTGCAGCTGACCACCGACGCGACGCGGGACGGCGCGCGCCGGTTCTACGAGCGGCTCGGCTTCGCACCGAGCCACGTCGGCATGAAGCTCGCGCTCTAGCGGGTCTCGGCCAAGCGGTCGGCGAGGCGCTGGTCGACCGCGGGCGGCAGCAGGTGCGAGACGTCGCCGCCGTAGGTGGCCACGTCCTTGACCAGCGAGCTGGACAGGAAGCTGTAGACCGGGTTGGTGGCGATGAACATCGTGTCGATGCCGGAGAGGCGCTGGTTCATCTGCGCCATCTGCAGCTCGTACTCGAAGTCGCTG
The DNA here is from genome assembly GCF_039537405.1 of Allokutzneria multivorans. Classification (NCBI taxonomy): domain Bacteria; kingdom Bacillati; phylum Actinomycetota; class Actinomycetes; order Pseudonocardiales; family Pseudonocardiaceae; genus Allokutzneria; species Allokutzneria multivorans. The sequence continues at coordinate 489,936 of NZ_BAABAL010000019.1, forward strand.
ACCGCGCGCAGGCCCTTGACGATCGCCTGGACCTCGTTGGCCTTGCAGTAGTCCACCAGCAGGCCGTACCAGGAGTCGATGCGCACGTTGGGCAGGTGCGGCGTGACGTCGCGGAGCATCTCCATGCGCTCCTCGACGGTGAACAGGCTGCGCTTGTTCTTGTTGATCATCACAGCGACGACGACCTCGTCGAACAGACCGGCCGCCCGCTCGATGATGTCCAAGTGCCCGTTGGTCACTGGGTCATAGGAGCCGGGGTAAACGGCACGCCTCATGGGCGGGACCGTAACAGCATTCAGGTATGGCGCCACAGCTCGGTCGCGGCGAGTGGGAAGTGTCACCCGGCGTCACCGGCCGAACGGAGCACCAGCGCCGATGGGAGTATTGCCAGGTGACGCGAATCGTTGCCGGGACCGCTGGCGGACGCCGGCTCGCGGTGCCGCCCAAGGGGACACGACCGACCTCGGACCGGGTGCGGGAAGCGCTGTTCAGCGCGCTCGAAACCTTGGTGGACCTGGACGGTGCGCGAGTGCTGGACCTCTACGCGGGGTCCGGCGCGCTCGGCTTCGAGTCGCTGTCCCGCGGAGCGTCGGCCGCGACCTTCGTCGAGTCCGACCGGCGCGCGGGCGAGGTGCTCCGCCGCAACGCCGCCGACCTCGCGCTGCCTGGAGCCGACGTGCGGACCGGCTCGGCCGACACCGTGCTGTCGACGGGCGCCGTCGCTCCGTACGACGTGGTCTTCGCCGACCCGCCCTACGACCTGAGCAACGAGGCGCTGCACCGCACGCTCACCGTGCTCGTCGAGTCGGGGTGGACCGAGCCCGGCACCGTTGTCGTGGTGGAGCGCGCCGTGCGAACCGGCGACCCCGCGTGGCCCTCACCGCTGGTCCCCCTGCGCACGCGCCGCTACGGCGACACCGCCCTCCACTGGGCCGAACACCCCTGACCCCGGCACTTCTTCCGCCAACGGCTCCTTTGGTGCGTTGAGTGCACTGAACGACCCGTTCAGTGCGTTAGAAGCCCTCAACGGGTCGTTTGGTGCGTTAGAAGCCCTGAACGGCCCGTTTAGTGCGTTGAAGTACATGAACGGGTCGTTCAGCGCGCTCAAGTACCTCAATGAGTCATTCAGCGCGTAAGAGCGGCGGGGTGTCCACTGTGGAGGGTGGGGGCGTTGTTGCGAGGGATGGGCAGTTGCACCGTCGTCGCAACGGGTTTCGCGTCGTATGTTGCGGCGGTGGGCGTGCTCGGGAATCGGGTGTACAGGCGGCTGTTCGTCGCCCAGGTGGTCGCGCTCGTGGGGTCGGGGTTGGCGACGGTGGCGCTCGGGCTGCTGGCGCACCGGCTCGCCGGGGGTGACGCGGGGCTGGTCCTCGGCGTCGCGCTGGCGATCAAGATGGTGGCCTACGTGTTCTTCGCCCCGGTGGCCACGGCGCTCGCGGAACGGTTGCCCCGGCGGGCGTTCCTGGTGGCGATGGACGTGGTGCGCGCGGCGGTCGCGCTGGTGCTGCCGTTCGTCACCGAGGTCTGGCAGGTGTACGCGCTGATCGTTGTGTTGCAAGCGGCCTCGGCGTCGTTCACGCCAACGTTCCAGGCGACGATCCCGACGGTGCTCCCCGACGAGGACGACTACACACGCGCGTTGTCGTTGTCGCGCTTGGCCTACGAGCTGGAGAGCCTGTTAAGCCCGGTGCTCGCGGCCGCGCTGCTCACGGTCGTCGGAGCGAGCCAGCTCTTCGTGGGGACGGCGGTCGGCTTCGCGGCGTCGGCGTTGCTCGTGCTGAGCGTGGTGCTGCCCAAACCGGTCGAGTCCGCGAACCGTTCGGTCGGCGGGATGCGGGTGTACCTCGCCACGCCACGCCTGCGCGCGCTGGTGGGGCTCAACGTCGCGGCAGCGGCGGCCGGATCGATGGTGCTGGTGAACACCGTTGTGGTGGTGCGCGAGGACCTGGGGCTGAGCGATTCGTCCGTGGCGTTGACGCTCGGCGCGTACGGCGCGGGCTCGATCGTGGCGGCGGTGTTGCTGCCTCGCGTGCTGACGAGGGTCGGCGAGCGGCACGTGATGCTCGGCGGAGCGGGTGTGCTGGTGTTCGTGCTTGCGGCGAGCGCGTTCCTGCCGCTGTCGTGGGCTGGAGTTCTGGTCGCGTGGGCCGCCTTGGGGCTCTCGGGCGCGGCGGTGCAGACACCGATCGGTCGGCTGGTGCGGCGATCGGCGAAGCCGGGTGGTTGGCCGAGGTTGTTCGCCGCGCAGTTCACGGTGTCGCACGGCGGCTGGCTGGTGACCTACTTGCTCGCAGGGCTGCTCGGCGCATGGGCCGGAATGTCGTTCACGTTGCTACTGCTGGCAATGGTCGCCGCGGGTGGAGTGCTTTTCGCCGCACGCGTGTGGCCTGCGCACGATCCGTCCACTGTGGAGCACGTGCACGACAACCTCGCCCCCGACGACCCGCACCTGCTGGGCGCGGTTGCGCGCGGAGGCGGTTGGGTGCACGCGCACGAGTTCGCGATCGACCGCGTGCACCCGCGCTGGCCTCAGCGACCGCGATAGGTGAGCACGTCGCCCACCGCCTCCAGCAGTGGGACAAGCTTGGCCAGCTCGGCCTCGTCCTCGGTGACGCACTCAGTGATCGCGGCGCCGACGACCGTCCACTCAGGACTCAACCGCCGGACCTGGTCGACGAGCTCTTCGACACCGACACCGCCGGGCTCCGGGTAGGTCATGCCGTTGAACTCGTCGGGGGACAGCACGTCCAAGTCGATGTGCAGGTACACCTCGCGGCTGCGCGGAGCCACTCCCCCGCACTCGGCCAGGCGCACCTGCTTGTCCTCACCGATCAGCGGCCGTTCGCCGTCGTCGATGCTGCGCGCGCCGACGAGAACCACCTCGCGCTCACCCATTGCCGAGCGCAGGACCATGCCGTGGAAGGCGCCGGACGGCGAGGACCCCGGAGTGTTGAGGTCGGCGTGCGCGTCGAACCAGAGCACCGCCACGTCGTCGCCGAGGCGTCGCACGGGCACCAGGTCGACGGAGCAGTCCCCGCCGATGGTCAGCACCGGACCGTCCACAGAGGACAGTGCGGTGCGCTGGGCTTCCTGGTGCTCCAGCAGCACGTCGAGGTTGGCGATGCCGCCGAGCGTCGGCGACGTGTCGGTGCTGACGGGAACCTCGGTCACCTCGGCGTCGAGCACCCGTCCGGCCAGACGAGCGAGCGCGCGGCAGCCGGACGGCAGGCCGGAGCGGGCCTCGACCAGAGCTCCTTGGAACTGGGGTACGGCGTGGATGCGCATCGCCGAAGTATGCGTGTGCGCGGGTATCGCGCACACGCACATTTCCGCGTGATCAGGTCAGTTCGATGATCAGGTCGCCGCCCTCGACCTGCTGGACCTTGCCGATGGCCAGCCGCTTCACCTGGCCAGCCTTCGGCGCGGTGATCGCGGCCTCCATCTTCATCGCCTCGATCGTGGCCACCGTCTGACCGGCCTCGACCTCCTCGCCCTCGGCCACCGCCAGGGTGACCACACCGGCGAACGGCGCGGGCACGTGGTCGGGGTTGGCGCGATCGGCCTTCTCGGCGGCCGGGATGTCGGCGGCCACCGAGCGGTCGCGGACGGAGATCGGCCGCAGCTGCCCGTTGAGCGTGGCCATCACCGTGCGCATGCCTCGGTCGTCGGCCTCACCGATGGCTTCGAGCCCGATGAGCAACCGCACGCCCTGCTCCAGGTCGACCGAGTACTCCTCGCCGGGGCGCAGACCGTAGAAGAAGTCCTTGCTGCGCAACACACTGGTGTCGCCGTACGCCTCGCGGTGCGCGGTGAACTCCTTGGCGGGCGCGGGGAACAGCAGCCGGTTGAGCGTCTTGCGGCGGTCCGTCTCCAGGCCTCGGCGGTCGTCGTCGGTCAGCTCGACCATCTTGCGCTGAGCACCGCGACCGGCGAGCGCGCGGCTGCGGAAGGGCTCCGGCCAGCCACCGGGCGGGTTGCCGAGTTCTCCGTGCAGGAAGCCGACCACCGAGTCCGGGATGTCGAAGCTGCCCGGGTTGGCCTCGAAGTCACCGGGCTCGACGCCCGCGCCGACCATGTGCAGCGCCAGGTCACCGACCACCTTGGACGACGGGGTCACCTTCACGAGGCGGCCGAGCATGCGGTCAGCGGCGGCGTAGGTGGACTCGATCTCCTCGAAGCGGTCGCCGAGGCCGAGCGCGATCGCCTGCTGGCGAAGGTTGGACAGCTGCCCGCCGGGGATCTCGTGGTGGTAGACGCGGCCGGTCGGCGAGGCCAGGCCCGACTCGAACGGCGCGTAGATCCGGCGCACCGCCTCCCAGTACGGCTCCAGGTCGCAGACGGCCTGGAGGTCGAGCCCGGTGGCGCGCTCGGTGTGGTCGGTCGCGGCGACGATCGCCGACAGCGACGGCTGCGAGGTCGTCCCCGCCATGGAGGCCGTCGCGCCGTCCACCGCGTCCACGCCCGCCTGGATCGCGGCGAGGTAGGTGGCCAGCTGACCGCCCGCGGTGTCGTGGGTGTGCAGGTGCACGGGCAGGTCGAACTCCGAGCGCAGCGCCTTGACCAGGGTCGCGGCGGCCGGCGGGCGGAGCAGCCCGGCCATGTCCTTGATCGCCAGGACGTGGGCGCCCGCGCGGACGATCTGCTCGGCCAGGCGCAGGTAGTAGTCGAGGGTGTAGAGCTGCTCGCCCGGGTCGGAGAGGTCGGCGGTGTAGCAGAGCGCCACCTCGGCGACGGCCGATCCGGTGTCGCGCACGGCCTCGATGGCGGGGCGCATCTGCTCGACGTCGTTGAGCGCGTCGAAGATCCGGAAGATGTCGATGCCGGTCGCGGTGGCCTCTTCGACGAAGCCGCGCGTCACCGCCTCCGGGTACGGCGTGTAGCCCACTGTGTTGCGACCGCGCAGCAGCATCTGGAGGCAGATGTTGGGCACGGCTTCGCGCAGCGCGGCCAGGCGCTCCCACGGGTCCTCGGCGAGGAAGCGCAGCGCCACGTCGTAGGTCGCACCGCCCCAGCACTCCAGCGACAGCAGCTCCGGCGTGGAGCGCGCCACGTGCGGCGCCACGGCCAGCAGGTCCTTGGTGCGCACGCGCGTGGCGAGCAGCGACTGGTGCGCGTCGCGGAAGGTGGTGTCGGTGACGCCGACTGCCGGGGCGGAGCGCAGCCACGCGGCGAAGCCCTCCGGGCCCAGCTCGACGAGCTTGTGCCGCGAGCCCGACGGCGGGACGTCGAGGAGGTTGACCGCGGGCAGCTTCTGCACCGGGTCCACAGTGGACGGACGGGTTCCGTTGGGCTTGTTCACCGTCACGTCGGCGAGGTAGGTCAGCAGCCTGGTGCCCCGGTCGGCGGAGTGCCGCGCGGTCAGCAGGTGCGGGCGCTGCTCGATGAACGCGGTGGTGACCTTGCCGTCCAGGAACGCGTCGTCGTCGAGCACCGCCTGGATGAACGGGATGTTCGTGGAGACACCGCGGATGCGGAACTCGGCGATCGCGCGACGAGCGCGGCGGACGGCTCCGGCGAAGTCACGGCCACGACAGGTCAGCTTCACCAGCATCGAGTCGAAGTGCGCGCTGATGCCGGCACCCGCGTGCGCGGTGCCGCCGTCGAGCCGGATGCCCGCGCCGCCCGGCGAGCGGTAGGCGGTGATGCGGCCGGTGTCCGGGCGGAAGCCGTTGGCCGGGTCCTCGGTGGTGATGCGGCACTGCAACGCCGCGCCCCGCAGGCGAACGGTGTCCTGGGTCAGCCCCAGCTCGGGCAGGGTCTCCCCGGACGCGATGCGCATCTGCGACTGCACGAGGTCGACATCGGTGACCTCCTCGGTCACCGTGTGCTCGACCTGGATGCGCGGGTTCATCTCGATGAAGACGTGGTTGCCCTGGCGGTCGACCAGGAACTCCACCGTGCCCGCGTTGACGTAGCCGATGTGCTTGGCGAAGGACACCGCGTCAGCGCAGATCCGATCGCGCAGCTCGGGGTCCAGGTTGGGCGCCGGGGCGATCTCGATGACCTTCTGGTGCCGCCGCTGCACCGAGCAGTCGCGCTCGAAGAGGTGGATCACGTTGCCCTTGGCGTCGGCCAGGATCTGCACCTCGATGTGCCTGGGCTCGACGACGGCCTGCTCCAGGAAGACCGTGGCGTCACCGAAGGCGGACTCGGCCTCGCGCATCGCGGCTTCGAGGGCCTCGCGCAGCGCGCCCGGTTCCTCCACCCGGCGCATACCGCGCCCACCACCACCGGCGACGGCCTTCACGAAGACCGGGAAGCGGATGTTCTCCGAGGCGGCCAGCAGCGCGTCCACGTCGGCGGAGGGCGCCGAGGACTCCAGCACCGGAAGGCCGGCCTCGCGCGCGGCGGCGATCGCGCGGGCCTTGTTGCCGGTCAGCTCCAGCACCTCGGCGCTGGGGCCGACGAAGGTGATGCCCGCGTCCTTGCAGGACTGCGACAGCTCCGGGTTCTCCGAGAGGAAGCCGTACCCGGGGTAGATCGCGTCGGCGCCCGCCTTGCGCGCCGCCTTGATCACCTCGGCGACGGAGAGGTACGCGCGGACGGGGTGGCCGGGGTCGCCGATCTCGTAGGACTCGTCCGCCTTGAGGCGGTGCAGCGAGTTCCGGTCCTCGTGCGGGAACACCGCGACCGTTCCCGCGCCCAGCTCGTAGGCTGCGCGGAACGCCCGGATGGCGATCTCTCCTCGGTTGGCGACGAGGACCTTCGCGAACATGCCGGCTCCTCACGGATCGTGCCTCGGGGTCGGTCGTGGCACCGTATCGTCGTCTCCCGCTGGGCGGGAGGGTCGTCCCAGGTGACGGACTTCATCCTGATCGATTCCCCAGTCCTTCGCGACTGCCGGGCGGCTGTGCTTCCGGTCACTGGTTTCGGTCCGCTGGCGCGCGGCTACCCCCTTCTGCGGTCCTACTCGCGGGAGATGAGATGCGATTCGCGCTGGCTCTGTCGGTAAGCCTGGTCCTCGGACTGGTCGGAATCCCGGCCCAGGCGGGTTATCCGCTCTACGCCGCCGCGACCAGTCCGGCCGTCGCCACCGGCAAGGACGGCCTGCTGGAGGTGTTCGCGCCCGCCCCGCCCAACGCCGACCTGCACCACCGGCGGCAGCTGCCCGGGGGCGCGTGGGGACCGTGGGAGCCGTTCGGCCAGCCGACCGAGGGCGCTCCGACCGTGGTCCGCACCTCATCGGGGCTGCTGGAGGTGTTCGCGCTCGACCGCAGGGACAGCAAGGCCGGTGAGCACATCCGCCATCGGGCTCAGCGCGATGACGGCTCGTGGGGTCCCTGGGAGGACTTCGGCGCGGCGGCCTCCGCTCCTGTGGTCGCCGACGGCGGAACGGATCTGTTCGCGGTGGCCACGGGCGGGTCGAAACTGCTGCACCGAGCACGTTCGGGCTCCGGTTGGGGCCCGTGGGAGGACTTCGGCGAGGGCTCCGGGCTGCCTGCCGTCGCGCGCGGCGGAGACGGCCAGCTGCGGGTGTTCACCACCGTCTCGGGCCAGCTCCTCGGGCGGACGCAGACGCCAGCCGGGTGGAGCCAGTGGACCCCGCTCGGCGGTCCGACCGACGCGCACTCCCCTGTCGCGGCTTCGACGCCCAGCGGTGTGGTCGTGTTCGTGACCTCCGATCAGCGCGTGCACGAGCTGCGCGACGGCTGGGCGGAGTTCTCCGAGCCTGTGACCGGGCGGCCGGCCGTCGGGCGCAACGCGGACGGTCGGCTTGAGGTGTTCGTGGTGGCAGGCGACGCCAGCAGCCTCCAACACCGCAAGGAAACCGCGAGCGGATGGGGCCCGTGGGAGACCTTCGACGGCGCCAGCTCGACGTGCTCGCCCACGGTCACGTCCACTCAGGACGGACGCCTGGGGCTGTTCACCTTGACCCCGGCCGGCGAGTCGATCACCTTCCGCGCGCAGACCGCGCCCGGCGGACCGTGGGGTCCCGCGCAGGTTCTCGGCGGCCCCGCCAGCCCGCGCTGCGAATAGTCAGCGGAGCTGGTTGACCGCTGAGCGCAGCCAGGGCTCGGCGAAGGTGGGCTCGGCGACGATGACTTTGACCAGGCGATCGCGGTTGTTTCGACCGGCTTCGACCAGCGCGACGGCCTCCGCGAGGGCCTGCCGGGTCCTCTGGCCGTGGTCGGGAGTCGCGACGTTCGGGTCCGCCCACGACCACCGGGCGAACGAGGGCGTCAGTTTCGTCTGCCGGTCAGCGAAGTAGCTGTAGACACCGGCGTCCACCGAGACATTGCCGATCGCGCTCGCGGGGATTTCCTCGGTCCATTCAGCGTGCTGCTGCCAGCGAAACGTGTTCGGGCTCGTCTGCTTTCGACAGGTGAGGCCGAGAAAGCGGAGTTTGCGCCGAACGACATCCCAGGCCTCGCGTTCGTCGGAGATCCACCGGCGCAGTTCCCCGTAAAGGCACTCATACGTTCCGCCACTGCTCACAATGTCCACGAACACGGCCGGGCGGCGTCCGCGCGCGAGCCGATGCGGCGTGAGCCCCGACGCGGACATGTTGGCCCGCAACCGTTCCGTCTCCTGCTGGTCGAGCTGCCCCATCCATGTGTTGACCGCGCCCAGGGACATCGGCAGCTGGTGCAGGCGCTGCGCCCAGTCCGTGCCCGCGAGCGCTCCGCTGAGGAAGTCGAAAACGCTGTCCGCCGAGCGGCCGACGAAGTAGATCTCCCCGTCCCCACTGCGCGCCAGCACCTTCGCCGCACAGTCGATCAGCTCATCGAGGAACCACAGATCCGGCGGCCGCGTGCCGTCCAGCAGCGTGCCGAGCTGGTCCGGGCGCACGAGGTCCCACCGGAAGGGTCGGTTCGCGTCGTGGTTCACGCGCCCATCGCACCACAGCACCCGGCCTCGACGCCTGCCGTTTTCGAGCGACACAAGAACGTGACCAGTTTGCCTTTGAAGCACGTTGACAACCGCGCTTACCACCTTCTTCATTGTCTCCGGCAGACCACGAACACCCAGGAAAGGTGAAACATGAGAATCGCCCCCGTCATCGCGGCCACCGCCTTGGCACTCACAACACTGACACCGACAGCTTTCGCGAACTCACAGACGACGCAGGCCTATTCACCCTGTGGCTACTTCGAAGAGGGCGACACCGCCTGGTACAACCACTGCACGAGCAGCGGCAGCTGGATCAAGATCATCGTGGACTACAGGACCGAATATGGACAGGAGCTGTGTGTCGGGCCAGGCGAGACTTTCCTCGGCGCGGTCTCGAGAATCCAGAACGCTTGGGCCATCGGCCTGACCTGCTAATTTCCGGCGCAGCGGAGGATTAGGTTTTCTCCAGGAGTTCCTCGTGGATGGGGTCGGAGATCATTCCGGCGAGCCCGGGGTGACTCACCAGCTCGGGATCGGCCGCCACGACATCGTTGGCGGCCACCCGGGCAGCCTCGCGCCCAGCTGGTCCGGGCGCACGAGGTCCCACGGAAGCACTCATCGCACCACAACGGCCCCCCGGCGCCTGCTCCTTCAGCCGTGACACAAGTTTGCCGCTGAAGTGCATTGACAATCGCGCTTACCTTCGCCTGTCATTGTCCACGACAGACCACGAATGCCGACACGGAGCGTCGCACTCCACCTTGGCGACAGTTCTCGGTCGACCATCTCAGCTGATCTTGCAACGCCCTCCGAACGAAGGAGCGCGATATGAGACTCACCCCCGTCATTGCAGCAGTTGCTTTAGCAATCACGACACTGGCACCGACAGCCACCGCGAACTCGCAAGCGACAACAGCTGGCCACCCGTGCGGCTTCTACCCGGAAACCGGCCGCGCTTGGTACAACCACTGCACGAACGACGGCAGCTGGATCTGGGTTCGCCTGGACTTCATCACCGGCGCGGACGTGGTGCAATGCGTCGGCCCAGGCCGGACTCCCCTCGGTAGTCTCTCAGCCATCCAGAACGCCTGGTACGACCACAAACTGTGCTGATTTCCGACACTGCGTCGACGGCCACCCGAGCGGCGCCGATCACGTCCACCTCTTGCCGCGAGCGCATTTATCCTTGAAGCGCGTTGACAACCACACTTGTCGCCTTATTCATTGTTCATGACAGACCGCGAACAATGAATTCAGGGTGAAACATGAGAATCGCATCCGCCATGGCCGCCGTCGCCCTGGCGCTCACGGCACTCACGCTTCCGGCAGCCGCGAGCCCGCAAACCACGAAGGCTGAGGACTGCGGTTACCACTACGACGTCCTCAACTCCTGGTACACCCACTGCGCGAGCAGCGGCAATGTCAAGATCGAAGTGGACAAAGTGCTCGGGGCGGACGAGGAGAGGTGCGTCCCGCCCGGCAAGTCGTGGCTCGGCATGCGCAAGGACGTGAAGGGCGCCAAGTACACCGGCCAGACCTGCTGACCCGGGCACAGCGAGTCAGGTCTTCTCCAGGAACTCCGCGTGCTCCTCGTGAATGAGGTCGGAGACCATTCCGGCGAGCCCGGGGTGACTCAGCAGCTCGGGATCGGCCGCCACGACCTCGTCGGCGGCCACCCGGGCCGCCTCGATCACGTCCTCGTCCTGCAGCAGTGACAGCATCTTCAGCGCCGACCGCGTGCCGGACTGCGCCGACCCGAGGATGTCGCCCTCACGGCGCAGCTCCAGGTCGAGGCGCGCCAGCTCGAAGCCGTCGGTGGTCGCCGCGACGGCCTCAAGGCGCTGGCGGGTCGAGGTGTTCGCCGGGATCTCGCTGACCAGCAGGCACAGCCCGGCCGCGCTGCCCCGGCCGACGCGTCCGCGCAGCTGGTGCAGCTGGCTCACGCCGAACCGGTCCGCGTCCATGATCACCATCACCGTGGCGTTGGGGACGTTCACGCCGACCTCGACCACGGTGGTCGCGACCAGCACGTCCAGCTCCCCGTCGCCGAAGGCCCGCATCACGGTGTCCTTCTCGTCGGTGGGCAGCTTGCCGTGCAGCACACCGACCCTGAGCCCGCGCAGCGGTCCTCGGGCGAGCCCCGGCGCCACGTCCATCACCGCGAGCGGCGGGCGGCGGTCGCTCTCGCCCTTGGGCTCCTTCGGCTCCTTGGAATCCTTCGAGCCCTTGGCGCTCTTGGCCTTCTTCTTCGGGGGCGCCTCGTCCTCCTCGCCCTCGACCTCGCCGATGCGCGGGCAGACCACGTACGCCTGGTGGCCCTTGGCGACCTCCTCGCGGATGCGCTGCCACACGCGGTCGAGCCACGCGGGCCTCTCGGCGATCGGCACGACAGAGGTGGAGATCGGTGAGCGCCCCTTCGGCAGCTCGCGCAGCGCGGCCACCTTCAGGTCGCCGTAGACCGTCATCGCCACGGTGCGCGGGATGGGCGTCGCGGTCATCACGAGGATGTGTGGGCTGCCCCCGCCCGCCGCGCGCGTGCGCAGGGCGTCGCGCTGCTCGACGCCGAAGCGGTGCTGCTCGTCGACGACCACCAGGCCCAGATCGGCGAAGCTCACCCGGTCCTGGATCAGCGCGTGCGTGCCGATCACGATCCCAGCGGCTCCGGACGCCGCGTCCAGCAGCGCCTGCTTGCGCTCCTTGGCACCCATCGCGCCGGTCAGCAGGGTGATCCTGGTCGCGACGTCCGGGGCGCCCAGCTCACCCGCTCGCGCGAGCTCGCCCAGCATCTCGCGCAGCGAGCGGGCGTGCTGCCCGGCGAGGACCTCGGTCGGCGCGAGCATCGCGGCCTGGCGGCCCGCGTCAACGGCCTGGAGCATCGCGCGCAGCGCCACGAGCGTCTTGCCGGAGCCGACCTCGCCCTGCAACAGCAGGTTCATCGGGTGGTCGGTGGACATGTCGGCCGAGATCAGCTCACCGACCTCGCGCTGCCCGTCGGTCAGCGTGAACGGCAGCACCTCGTCGAAGGCCGCCGCGACACCGCCGTCCTTGAACTGGCAGACCGGAGCGGGGCGGCTGATCGCGGAATGCCTGCGCTGGGCGAAGACCAGTTGCAGCGCAAGGGCTTCGTCCCACTTCAGCCGCTGGCGGGCGAGGGTGACCTCGGCCCAGCTGTTGGGCTGGTGGACGCGGCGCAACGCCTCCGACAGCCCGGACAGCTCCGCCTCGGCGAGCATCTCCTCGGGCACCGGGTCGGCGACGCCGTCCCACTGGTCGAGGATCTGCCGCACGCAGTTCGCGATGGTCCAGGTCTGCAGTTCCTTCGTGGCCGGGTAGATCGGGATCAGCCCGCTGGCGAACTCCTGCAGCGACGCCCCGTCCTCCTCATCGCCCACCAGCTTGTAGTCGGGATGGGTCAGCTGGAGCTTGTCCCGGTAGCGCGAGACCTTGCCGGAGAACATGCCCCGCGTGCCCGGCAGGAGCTTGGTCTGGAGGTACTTCTGCTTGAAGAAGGTGAGGCTCAGCTGCGCGCGGCCGTCGGTGATGATCGCCTCGGTGATCGTGCCCGGCCTGCTCGCCATGTTCCTGGTCGTGCACGAGCGGACCTCGGCCATGATCGACACGTGCTCGCCGAGCTCCAGGTCGGCGATGCGCGTCAGCTCACCCCGCTCGGCGTAGCGCCGCGGGTAGTGCCGCAGCAGGTCGCCGACGGTGATCAGTCCGAGCGCGGACTCCAGCGCGTTGCCGGACTTCGCGCCCAGCAGCCGGTCGAGTTTGTCGTCCCAGGAAGCCATCGACACCATTCAACCGCGCCCCTCTGACACTCACTCCACCCCCAGCAGCAACACTGCGTCGGGCTGCCCTCCGGGGTAGGCGGCGAGCTCCACCTCGGGCCGGGTGTGCCGGAGGTGCTCGGCCAGCGCCTCGGCCACGCCGTCCGGGGCTCCGGCGCCCAGCACGGCGGTCACCAGCTCCCCACCGGCCGCGAGCATCCGGTCCGCCAGACGGCAGGCAGCGGCGGTCACGGCGGAGGCGGGTTCGATCAGCACGACCTCCCCGTCCACCATGCCGAGCACGTCTCCTGGCTGACAGCGGCCGACCCACGTCAACGCCTCGCGCTGGGCGATCAGCAGCTCTCCGCGCCGCGTCGCCGCCGCGGCTTCGGCCATCGCCACGACGTCATCACCCGCCCTGCGCGCGGGATCGTGCACGGCCAGCGCGGCAAGTCCTTGCACAGCAGACGCCGTAGGAACCGCGACGACGTCTTGTCCTGCTTCTGTCGCCTGTGCGCACGCTTCGTCCACTACGACGTTGAAGTGCGTCGAGTTGGGCAGAAGCACCACGTGTGCGGCACGACTGCCACTAACGGCCGCAAGGAGGTCCGCAGTGTCCAACGGCTGCGCGGGCGGCACGGTCACCACTACGGCGCCTTCACCGCGGAAGAGCTCCGCGATGCCCTCTCCGTCCACAATGGCCACTACCGCGCGCTCGCGCACGAAGCGCTTCGGCGCTGCCTCTACCTGATCAGCGAAGCGCACCACCGTGATCCGATGTGGACGGCCCGCCTCAACACCGGCTTCCATCGCCGCGCCAACGTCGTTGCAGTGCACGTGCACGGTCCACAGCCCCGCGCCGTCCGGTGTGCCGTCCGACACAACGGACACGCAGTCGCCCAGTGCGGCCAACTCCGCGCGCAGCGTGCTGGTGCGACGGTCGTCACTGCTGTCGAGCAGGTACATGACTTCGTACTCGAACTCCGCCGAGCCGCCTTCGCGCTCCGCGTGCAGGTCCTCGGCCAAGCGCGCCAAGCGTTGCGGACCGACGGGGCGCTCCACGCGGTCACCTGTGACGACCTCGGCCAGCGCGTCCAGCAACAGCACGAGGCCACGACCACCCGCGTCCACCACGCCCGCCTTGGCGAGCGCGGAGAGCTGCCTGGGGGTCTCCGCGAGCGCGTCAGCCGCAGCCTTCGAGAGCGTCACCACGACCTCGGCAAGGTCGTCGCCGTCGCACTCGCGCACCGCCGCGGCCGCCGCGTGCAGCACCGTCAGGATCGTGCCGGGAGCGGGATTGGCAACTGCTGCCGTCGCCAGCGCATCCGCCCTGATCAGGGCCCTTCTGATGCCCTCACCGCCCGCGGTCTCCGCACCCGCCCACTCCTCGGCCAAACCGCGCAGCACCTGGGACAGGATCACGCCGGAGTTCCCCCGCGCCCCCGCGAGCGCTCCCCTGGCCAGCGCGGCGACGGCACCGCCCGCGTCCGCCACATCGGCCCTGACCAGCGCTTCGAGGGCCGCGCGCATCGTGTGCAGCAGGTTCGTCCCGGTGTCGCCGTCCGCGACCGGGTAGACGTTGATCCGGTCGATCTCCTCACGGCTCGCCTCCAGGGCGTCCACGCAGGTCACGGCCCATCGGCGCACCGCAGCGGCGTCCAGCACTCCCAGCACCCGCACCATCCCCGCGTCAGCCAGTCGAAACGTGGTCGGCGATCACCAGCACCGGAGCGTACCGACGGGGGCGGTTTGGATGCTCGAACCGACTCGGGATAACCTGTGCGGGCTGTCCGTAACTGACGCGCGTCAGTTGTGGCCGCATCCCATGCCAAGGCTCATACCTGGGCCTTGAAGATTTCATCGCTTGACAACGGTTGAAGGAGCGCCCGACATGGCTGCCGTGTGCGACGTCTGCAACAAGGGGCCGGGCTTCGGCATGTCGGTCTCGCACTCCCACCGGAGGACGAACCGCAGGTGGAACCCGAACATCCAGACCGTGCGCGCGAAGATCGGTATCTCGCAGCGCAAGCGGCTCAACGTGTGCACCTCCTGCCTGAAGGCGGGCAAGGTCGTTCGCGGCTGACGCACCCCTGAACTGCTTCAACGGCCCGGGTCGGACTCAGTCCACCCGGGCCGTTCGGCGTGTCGCGACGCGGTGGGTCAGCACCGCCGCGACCAGTGCGAGGACTCCGCCGCAGACCAGGGTCCACTTCGGCCCGAGCACGGCGACCACCCCCGCACCGGCCACCGTGCCGAGCAGGTTGGACGTGGTCATCACCGCGCTCACGGCCGCGAAGACCCGCCCGCGCAGCTCGTCAGGAGACCGCAAGGCGGTGAGCGCCTGGATGCTGAGGCTCTGGAAGCCGCTAGCCGCACCAGCCACCGCCCACATCAGGCACGCCACCACGACGTGCGGCAGCACACCAGCCACGATGAGCGCGACGCCCAGCAGTACTCCGCCGGCGCCAAGCATCCGCAGCAGCGCCCGTTCTCCGGTCAACCGCGCGGCGATCCTGTTCGCCACAAGCTTTCCCGCGCCCCAGCACGCGGTCATGACGCCGAGAACCACTCCGCCGGCCAGGAGCACGTCTGTGGCGTAGAAGACCTGGACGACGTTCACGAGCACTGAGGCCAACAGCACGACCGCGCCGCCCGAAGCGACAGCGACGAGCACTGTGTCGGCACGGAGGTGGCGCAGACCAGCCGCGGCGGCTCCGCGCGCACGTCGCTGGGGGCTCAGCCGTGGATCTCGTTCGGCGCGGACGAACATCAGCAGCACCGCTTGGAAGACAAGCGTCGCGACGTCGACGAGCAGGGCCACCGTGGGCCCGGCCTCGGTGATCAGCACTCCGCCGAGAGCGGACCCGAGCAGCATCCCGATCGTCGACGCGGTCCCCCACGCCGCGTAGCCCCTGGTCTCGTTGCCCTCACCGGTGATCCTGGGCAGCAACGCGTTCGCGGCGGGCTTGGTCACCGCGGTGCCGAAGCCGTAGCAGAACGCGATGAGCACCGAGAGCGGCACGTTGCCGAGCGCGGGGATCAGCGCGGCCACAGCGCCCGCCTGGACCAGCTGCGCTCCGATCAGCAGCTTGCGGTTGGGCAGCCGGTCCACCAGCAGACCGACCACCGGCGCGCCAAAGGCCACCGGCACCAGTTCCGCCGCGAGCACCAGTGCGACCGCGAAGGGCCCGTGCGCGGAGAGCGAGAGCAGCAGTGTGAGCGTGGTCAGCCAGGTCCCGAAGACCGAAACGCCGACCCCGCTCACCACCAGCAGCAGATCGCGCCTCGCGCTGGGGTTACGCGCTGAATGACTCATTGAGGTACTTGAGCGTCCTGAATGAGTCATTCAGCTACCTCAACGCGTCAAAGGGGCCATTGGGGCTAGGGGAGCTTCCACTCGACCGGAGCGACGCCCTGGTCCTCGAGGAGCTTGTTGGCCCTGCTGAAGGGGCGCGAGCCGAAGAAGCCGTTGCTCGCCGACATCGGGCTCGGGTGCGCGGACTCGACGCACGGCACGTTCGGCATGGTGGGGGCGAGGTTGCGCGCGTCACGGCCCCACAGGATCGCCACCATCGGCTTGTCGCGTTCGGCGAGCGCCTTGATGGCCTGGGCGGTGATGTCCTCCCAGCCCTTGCCCCGGTGCGCGGCGGGCTTGCGCGGCTCCACGGTCAGCGCCCTGTTGAGCAGCAGCACGCCCTGCTCCACCCACGGCGACAGGTCACCGCTGGTCGGCAGCGGCAGGCCGAGGTCCTGCTGGTACTCCTTGAAGATGTTGATCAGGCTGGCCGGCGGGCGCACACCCGGGGCCACGGAGAAGCTGAGGCCGACCGCGTGCCCCGGCGTGGGATAGGGGTCCTGGCCGACGATGAGCACCCGCACGTCGTCGAAGGGCTGTTGGAACGCCCGCAGCACGTTCTCCCCCGAAGGCAGGTACTCCCGCCCCGCCGCGATCTCCGCGCGCAGGAACTCGCCCATCGCGGTGATGCGGTCCTCGACCGGTGCGAGGGCCTTCGCCCAACCGGCATCCATGATCTCGTTCAACGGTCGTCCAGCCACGGGCGGTGACGATAGCGGGCCGCGTTCACCCGAGTTCCGCCGCTACCGCCTCGACCATCGCGGTCCGCAACGTGACGTCGTCGCGAACCTCCGGCTGGTGCTCCATGTGGTAGAACCGCCCGCCGATCCTCCTGGTGTACCTGGCCTGCGGATTCTTCGTGGCACCAACAGAAGGCCAGTTCCTGCCGTCGAAGACCTCAGCGCGCACACCGGCCGCGCGCATGCGCTTCGCGACGCGATGCAGCCGTTCGTGCGGTCGCGCACTACCGTTGCTGAGCACGACATCGGGGTAGCCGTCCTCGACAAAGCCGTGATACTGCAACACATCCGTACTCGCGGTGCTCAACCGCTCGTGCACAGCCTGGAAGAGACTGCGCGGGTTGCGCGCCATGTCAGACGGTGGTTCCCAACCTTCGCGCGGCCGTCCGTTCGCGTAGCGATGCGTTCCCGCGACGAGGAGCACCGAGGCTTCGCAGCGGTGAAGCGCCTCTACGCCGAAATCAGGCGTGTACCTGTCGTGGCGCGGATGAGGCACTTCGACGACCACATCGCGATAGGACCCCGCGCGGAGGTAGTAGGTGCCCCAGCAACGCTTATAAGCAGCCGTTTCGCGCACGACGAGGAAATCGCCGTGCACGGGGTCACGAAGCTCGTGGAGCTCGTAGTCGACGCGTGCGAGCAAAGCGACGGCTTCGTCCAACCGACCCGCGCGGACGGCGACGATCCCTTCCGCGACCAACGCGACCTCGGCGGGCCGACCGACGACGAACCGGTAACTGCCCTCCTCCGGCAGCTTGTCGTTCTCTTCGAGGACAGCGTCGAGCAGCGACTGGTGGATCAGTCCAACCTCCGGAGCTTGGTGCGGTACTCGTCGATGTTGGCCACGTACATGGCGACGGGGATGTCCACGTGGTCCTCGGCGACCTCGAAGCCCTCCCTGACGCGCGCGGGGACCCCGAGCGCCATCCTGCGGCTGGGCACCCGCCCGCCGAAGGACACCACCGCGCCCGCCCCGACGACGGCGCCCGCGCCGATCTCCGCGCCGTTGAGCACGACGGAGCCGGAGCCGATCAGGCAGCGGTCGCCGATGGTCGCGCCCTCGATGTGCACGTTGTGGCCGACGACGCACTCCACGCCGATCAGGACCGGGTGGATCGGCGTGCAGTGCACCACGGTGCCGTCCTGCACGCTCGTGCGCTCACCGACCTCGATCCGCCCGTAGTCCCCGCGCAGCACCGCCTGCGGCCACACCGACGCGTGTGCGCGGAGCACGACGTTGCCGATCACCGTGGCCTCGGGGTGCACGTAGGCATCGGGGTGGATGTCCGGTACGAGCTCGCCGAGAGCGTAAATGGCCATGTCGCACAGTATCCGGGCGCTCAGTGTCAGACCCCCTGTCTACCGTCGGGTCCGTGCTGACGAACTGGGTTCACCAGCGATGACGACGGCAGCACGGTCCACCCACGCGCAGGAGGCGGTGAAACACGTGTTGGCACGACTCCAGGAGGGACCGGTCCGCCCAGGGGCGTGGCTGGGCGCCGTGCTGGCTCGGCTCGGCGCGCTGCCGGGGCGGCTGCTCGGCTACGCGCGCGGCCGGCTGGCCACGCCGCACGGGTTCGCCCGCGCCGTGGTGCTGCGGGCTCCGGTGCTCGTCCCCGGTGAGGCCTGGGCGGACCAGGCGATCGCCGAGGTCGCCGCGCTGCCGCCGGAGCACGCGCGCCACTGGGAGGACCTGCTGCGGCACGCGCTCGCGCTGGTGGCCTCGCGTCCCGCGCGGACGTGGCGCACCCGGGCGCGGGAGCTGCTGGACGCGCTCGGCGCCGACGAGGTGACCGCCCGGACCGACGGCTGGCTCAGCACCTTCGCGACCGCGCCGCCCGGTTCCGCCGACGGGCGCACGGAGCACAACGACAGCGCACTGCGCGGTCTGCTGTGGCTGCGTGCGGTCGCCGACGAACGGACGGCGGACCCGCGCCTGCTCGGCGCGGTCGTGGAGAGCGCGCTCGGCGGGCGTCCGCGCAGGGCGAGGGTGGCGAGCGCCGCGGTGCAGGTTCTCTCCACTGTGGACGGTGAACCCGCGCTGGCCGAGATCGCGCGGTTGGCGAACCGGGTCAGCCACAAGCCCACGCTGCGGATGCTGGACAGGGTGCTCGCGGTGAAGGCGGACGTGCTGGGTGTCAGCAGGGGTGAGATCGACGAGATCGCGGTCCCCCGCTTCGACTTCACCGCGACGGGCCACGGCAGCCGCGCGATCGGGGACGCACAGGTGGAGCTGACCGTCGAACCGTCCGGCGTGCGCACGCGGTGGCGCGACCACGACGGCATGGCGACCAAGTCTGTTCCCGCGTCCGTGCGCGCGGAGCACGCGGACGAACTCCGTGAGCTGCGCGCGTTCGTCAAGGATGTCAACACGACCCTCGCGGAGCAGAAGACACGGCTGGAACGGCTGTTCGCGGAGCACCGAGTCTGGCACTTCGAGCAGTGGCGGGAGCGGTACCTCGACCACCCGGTCGTCGGCACGATCGCGCGCAGGCTGATCTGGATCGTCGGTGTGCACGCGTGCGTGTACTACGAGGGTGGTCTGCGCGGACTGGATGGACAGCCGGTGTCCGTGCGCCCCACGGACGACGTCGCGCTGTGGCACCCGATCGACCACGAAGCCGACGAAGTCCTCGAATGGCGCGCGCTGCTCACCGAACAGCGCATCGTGCAGCCCTTCAAGCAGGCGCACCGCGAGGTCTACGAGCTCAACGAGACAGAGCGGCAGACAGAGCTGTTCTCGCCGCGCTTCACCGCGCACATCCTCGATCAGCAGCGGTTCCACGCCGCCGCGACCGCGCGGGGCTGGCTGAACCAACCACGGTCCACAATGGACGCGGACTGCCTGCCGACCGTGCGCGAGCTGCCGGAGTGGGGGCTGCGCGCCGAACTGTGGGTCGAAGGCATCGGTGACGCCTTCGACGTCGAGCCGAGCGAGTCCGAGGGCTACCAGTACGTCGACACCGAGCACGTCCGCTTCTACCCGCTCTACGCGCCGGAGAACACCGCCAGTGCCGCAGGGGCGGACTACGCGCCGTGGGACGACGTGACCGACGACATCTCCGAACCGCTACCACTGGCCCACATCCCGCCCCGCGTGTTCAGCGAGGTCATGCGCGACGTCGAACTGTTCATCGAGAACGCGAGCATCGGCGCCGATCCGGTGTGGGAGGACAACGGCGTCGACAGCTCCTACCGCGGCTACTGGGACGCCTACGGATTCGGTGAGTTGTCCACCGCGGCGGTGGCACGGCGCGAGATCGTGCGACGTGTGCTCCCCCGTCTCCCGGTCGCGCGGCGGTGCACTGTCACTGATCGCTTCCTCGAAGTGCGCGGAGACCTGCGCCGGTACCGGATCCACTTCGGCTCGGGCAACGTGGCGGTGGCGCCGGACGACCGCTATCTCTGTGTGCTCCCCAAGCAGGTCAAGGGAATCGACCACGACGTGTGGCTGCCGTTCGAAGGTGACGCGGCGCTGCGGCTGATCCTTGGCAAGGCGCTGCTGCTGGCGGACGACTCCACGATCACGGACTCGGCCATCGCGGAGCCACCGGGGTGACTGCGGTGACCGTGGTGACCGCGCTCAGGCGATCGGCTTGCCGAAGCAGATGCTGAGCGGATCGTCCTTGTAGGCCCCGAAACCGGGAACGCGCGCGTAACCGTTGGCGCCGTACAGCGCGACCGCCTCCGGCTGCTTGGTGCCGGTCTCCAGCACGATGCGGAGCCGTCCGGCCGCACGCGCGGTGCGCTCCAGTTCGGCGAGCACGCGCTTGGCGAGCCCCTTGCCGCGGGCCTCGTCCACGACGTACATGCGCTTGATCTCCGCGTCGCCGTCCCGGAAGTCGGGGTCGTCGCTGTCGTGCGCGCGCCACCCACCGCACACCACGGCTTCCCCGGCCAGGTAGCCGACGACGAACAGGCCCAGCGGCGGGGCGAACTCGGCGGGGTCGACGGGGGTGATGTCCTCATCGCCGTAGCGGAGGACGTACTCCTGCTGGACGGCGGAGATCAGCTTCGCCGCGTCCGGGTGGTCGTAGGCCACGACCCGCAGCTCCAAGTCGAGCAACACCATGCCCGCACCCTAAGCGACCAGGCACGTGGATAGAAATGCATTTTCCCGCATTCCTACTCAGCGCCAGTCCTGCTCAGCGCCAGTGCTCCCACCCGTTGGTCGGCCCCTCGTAGGGCCTGCCGTCCACGGTCACGCCGGAGCCCTTGCCCACCCAGCCGATGGGGTGCCAGTCCTCGGGAACCTGCCCCGGTGTGGGGAAGGCCGCGACCAGCGCGTGGTCCTCACCGCCGGTGAGCATCCAGTGCAGCGGGTCGGCCCCGAGCGCGGACGCGACGTCGAGAAGTCGTTGGTGCACCTCGAAACCCTCGGTGCGGACGTTGATCGCCACCTCCGACGCGCGCGCCATGTGGCCGAGGTCGGCCAGCAACCCGTCGGAGACGTCGAGCATCGCGGTCGCGCCCGCGCGCGCCGCCTGGGGACCGCACGCGTAGGGCGGTTCGGGCACGCGCTGCGCGCCGACAACCGCCACCGGAGAACGGAATCCCCTGCCCAGCACCGCGAGCCCGGCGGCGGCCCAGCCGAGCCGCCCGGCATAGGCGAGCACGTCGCCCGGCCGCGCTCCCGAGCGCTTCACCGGCTCCCGGCCCTCCAGGTCACCGAGCGCCGTGACAGAGATCACCAGCGTGTCCGAGGTGACCATGTCCCCGCCCACGACACCGATTCCGGCGCTGGCGGCCTCCTGCCACATGCCCGCGAACAGCCCGTCGGCCAGCTCCACCCGGGTGTCCGCCGGGCAGGCCAAGCCGACGAGGACACCGGTCGGCACGGCACCCATCGCGACGATGTCGGCGAGGTTGACCGCGACCGCCTTGCGCCCGACCTGCTCCGGGTTCGACCAGTCCAGGCGGAAGTGCACGCCCTCGACGAGCACGTCGGTCGAGGCCACCACGCGACCGTCCGGTGCGGCGACGACCGCGGCGTCATCTCCCGGCCCGAGCAGCGTCGGTGGCGGCTGCGCGCGGTTCTGCGTCACCCGGCGGATGAGCCCGAACTCGCCGAGCCCCGCGACGGTCTCGGCGTCACGCGGCGGTTCCGGACGCACACCCACCTCCGACCCTGAGCGACCCGACCCCCGGCTGGGGTAGCTTTTCGTGCACGTTCCTACCCCGTGCAGACAGATCAAGACGAAGGGGCACGCCGTGGTCCAGGCATACATCCTGATCCAGACCGAGGTCGGCAAGGCAGCAGCGGTCGCCGCCGAGATCGCCACCATTCCCGGCGTGATCAGCTCCGAGGACGTGACCGGTCCGTACGACGTGATCGTGCGCTCGGAGGCGGAGACGGTGGACCAGCTCGGCCAGCTCGTCGTGGCCAGCATCCAGGGCGTCGACGGCATCACCCGCACGCTGACCTGCCCCGTGGTCCACCTCTAGGACCCCGTGCCGGGCGCGGTGTCCGGGCGTCGCCCCCGGAACCCGCCCCGGCCACCTCGCGTGTTGTAGTAGCCGGGTGCCCGACAAGCCCACGGACAACGCGTTCCCCCGGCCGCTGGTGATCCTGGCGGTCGGGCTCCCGCTGCTGCTGGCCGGCGCGGTCGGCGCCATCGGCCTCCTCGCGGGCCCCGCCGAGGACCCCGGACAGCGGCAAGAAGAGATCACCACCGCGCGCCGCACCGGCCCGCTGGCCCTGCCCCCGGTGCCCGCACCAGGAGCGAGCACGCCGGAGTGCCGCGCGGTGCTCGACGGCCTTCCCGCCGAACTCACCTCGAACTCCGCGAAGCTGCCGCGCAGGCAGCTCGCCGAGCCCGCTCCCGTGTCCACCGTCGCCTGGGGCAGCCCGCAGGTCGACCCGGTGGTGCTGCGCTGCGGCCTGGGCAGGCCGTCGGAGCTGAACCAGGCGAGCCCGCTGCTGGTGGTCGGCGGCGCCACGTGGCTGGAGATCGCCGAGCCGGGGGTGAGCACCTGGGTCGCGGTCGACCGCCCGGTGTACGTGGTCCTCACCGTGCCCAAGGACGCGGGAACCGGTCCGCTGCAAGAGGTTTCCGCGACGATCGCCAAGGCGCTGCCGCCGCGCTCACCCGACCTGGTCGGAATCCCGCCGGGGCAGGGTCCGCCGCACTCGATTCCGCCGACGCCCACTCGCTGACACCGCCGTTCCTTCTCCCAGGTACTATGATGAACGTAGGCTACTAGCCTACGGAGGTAATACCAATGGGGAGAATCGGTGTGACCGTGCCTCCGGCCCTCGCCCGCCGGAGCAACCGAGTGCTGCGGCCGCGCGATGCCGTCGTGTACGCCCATCCGCGCGCGGAACTGGCACGGCTGGCGAAAGCGGGGGTCCTGCGTCAGGTGCACACGGGGTACTACGCGATCGCCCCGTTGGACCGGCTCGGCGACACCACGTGGCGGCCGGACCTGGCCGCGGTCGCGCTGGGCATCGCTCAGGCCGACTACGGACCGGCGACGGTCGCGTTGATGGGCACGAGCGCCGCTCGTCACCACGGAGCAATCCCGCGAGCTATCGCCGTCGCCGTGGTCGCGGTCCCCAAACAGCGTCCAGAACTGCGGACCGATCTCGGCCGCCTGGTGTTCGTGAAACGGAACACCGACAAGCTGGACCTGGAGCGCGTCGACACTGAGCTGACGACAGGATGGGTCACCACGGTCGAGCAGACGATCCTGGATCTAGCTGCGCGCCCCGCTCTGGGCGGCCTCACTCCGGGAGACACCGCTGAAGCCGTTCGCGCCCTAGGCCGGCGAGCCGACCCTGACCTGCTCGGACAGCTTGCAGCGGAACAGCACCGCCCGGCGGCGCTGCGCATGGCACTCGCACTGATGACGGACACCGATGCTTGAACAAGATGAACTCCTCGCGACCGCGCACGCGTACGGCGTCTCCGAAGGGCAGGTGCGTCGCGACCACCTGATCAGCCATGCCCTGGCTGCGCTCGCGCGAACCTATCTGGACGATCCGGACCACGGCGCCCGTCTCTCGGAGGACATCGATCTGTGCGCGATCAACCGCCGAGAGGTCGCCACGGTGATTGACGAGCGTCTGCCGAACCTCCTGCGTCGCGAGTTCCCACGCACCACGTGGGACCCACCGCTGCGCGATGTGCGCGCAGTGGAGCCTGGGCTCTTGCGCACAGAAGACGGCACACGAGTTCGCGTGCAGCTCTTGGACGGCAAGGCCCATCACGACTTCACGAAGTGGCCGACCGTCGTCCGCGTGGTGGGAACGCGCTACCGCGACATCGCGGCGCCGATCTCCTTGCGAGTGCCGACCTTGGCTTCGGCGGCTGCCATGAAGACGGTGGCGTGGATGGACCGGCACGCCGCCAGGGACCTCTACGACCTCAACGGTCTCGCCGCGCTCGGTGCGCTGAACGCCGAAACCGCGGAGCTGGTGCGCGAGGTCACCGGTTGGCAGGTCGCGCCGTACATGTTCCGTTCCCTGCCCTCCTTGGACTGGCACGACCAGCTCGGTCACCAGACCAAGGACCTTCCCACTCCGGAGAGCTGTCTCGACCGAGTGCGCCGCGCTTACGGCGACGCACTCGGCTGGGCATTGTCCTAAGTGGATGATCAGCGCAGGCCGGTGCCCCTGGCGATGGCCGTCTCGATCAGCGTGGTCAGCAGGCGCGGGTAGTCCACACCCGTGACGTCCCACACCTTGGGGTACATGGAGATCGGCGTGAAGCCGGGCATCGTGTTGATCTCGTTGATGATCGGCGTGCCGTCGGGGGTGACGAAGAAGTCCACCCGCGCCAGGCCCTGGCAGTCCAACGCGTGGAAGGCCGCGACGGACATCGCGCGGATGCGCTCGATCAGCTCGTCGTCCAGCTTCGCGGGGATGTCGACCTCGCACGCCTGGTCGGCGTCGAGGTACTTGGAGTCGAAGTCGTACCAGTCGACGGCCGCGCTCTCCAGCATCCGGATCTCCGAGGGCAGGCTGGCCTCGACCCGGCCGTCCGGGTGCTCCAGCACGCCGACCTCGATCTCGCGCACCACGAGGCCCTTCTCCACGAGGACCTTCGGGTCGGTCTCGCGGGCGAGCGCGATCGCGGCGTCCAGGTCGGCCCAGTCGGAGACCTTGGAGATGCCGATGGAGGAGCCCGCGCGCGCGGGCTTGACGAACACCGGCAGGCCGAGCCGCTCGCGCTGCTGCTCGGTCAGCGTCGCCTGGTCCCGCCGCAGCACCTCGAAGGGCACGCTGTGCATGCCCTCGGCGGCGAGCAGCTTCTTGGTGAACTCCTTGTCCATGGCGGCGGCGCTGGCGAGCACGCCCGCACCGACGTAGGGCACCCCGGCCATCTCCAGCAAGCCCTGGATGGTGCCGTCCTCACCGAAAGCGCCGTGCAGCACGGGGAAGACGACGTCGACCCCCGAGAGCACCTCACCGGCGCGCTCGGCCTCCAGCAGAACGACCTCGCGCCTGGTCGGATCGCCCGGCAGTACCACAGCGGTGCCGTTCTCCGGCACCTGCGGAAGGCTGCGGTCACGGATCTCCAACGCTTTCGGATCATCTGTGCCCAGCACCCAGGCACCGTTCGGGGCGATTCCGACCGGAACGGCCTCGAACCGGGTGCTGTCCAGGTGGGTCAGCACGCTGCGCGCCGACACGCACGAAACCCCGTGTTCCGTGCTGCGACCACCGAAAACAACCGCGACCCTCGTCCTGCGCTCTGCCATGACCGTGACCCTACCGGGGGACGCCCACCGCCCTCCGCGCCGACTTGACCCTGGTGAGACCGTCATGGTGTGCAGCAGTGCGAGCTCGTGAACGAGGTGCGGGAGGCGGTCCGGGAGCCGGGCTGCCCGCGCCTGCGCGCGAGCCTCGTGGCCGATCTCGTGCGCTCGGTCACCGGCTTCCACTGGGTCGGGATCTACGAGGCGTCGCCGAGCGCGGTGGAACTGCTCGCGTGGAGCGGTCTGCCCGGTCCGGCGCACCCGCGCTTCCCCCTCGCGGAGAACCTGACGCTCGAAGCGGTGCGGCAGGCGAAACCGCTCGTGTGCAACGACGTCGCCGGGGACCCGCGCTACGTGGCGGCCAGCGACAAGATCGGCTCCGAGGTGATCGTCCCGGTGGTCGACGGGGACCGCGTGCTCGGCACGCTCGACGTCGAGGACTGCCGTCCCGGCGCGTTCACCGAGGAGCTGGTGGCGAAGCTGCTGGCTATCGCCGCCGAGCTGGTGCCGTTGTACGAGGAGCAGCACGCGCTCGACTGAGCAGCTCGACCAGCACGGGCAGCGCGCCGTCGAGCTGACGCCGCGTGCAGGCCGTGTAGCCGACCGCGAGGCCGAACCAGGTGGGCGCGCCGACGTGGTGGCGTTCAAGGCCGTCGAGCACCAGTCCGTGCCGCAGTCCCGCCGCGAGCACCTCGCGCTCGACCTCCACCGAGGGCAGCGGAACGACCAGGTGCCCGCCCGCCTCGTCGCCCGAGGTCGGCACTCCGGCCTCGGAGAAGGCGCTGACCAGCGACGCGCGCCGTTCGCCCAGTTCTCTGCGGAGCCTGCGCAGGTGCCTGCCGAGGTCGCCGTGCCTGGCCAGCTCGACCAGCACCCGCTGCCCCGCCGCCGAGGGCGAGGTGCCGGTGAGGTCGCGGTGCCTGATCACCCCGGCGGCGATCTCCGGCGGCGCGACCATCCACCCGATGCCGAGCCCAACCGTGAGGATCTTGCTCGTGGTGCCCAGGTGCACGACGACGTCGGGAGCCAGTGACGCCAGCAGTGGCAACGGCGCGACGTCGTAGCGCATTTCGCCGTCGTAGTCGTCCTCGATGATCAGCCAGCCGTTGGCGCGCGCACGCTCAATCAGCTCCGTGCGCCGCGTGGCGGGCAGACGACCACCGAGCGGGTATTGGTGCGCGGGCGAGCAGTACACCGCAACGACGTCATCCGGGATCGCGGACACGATGAGCCCGTCGTGGTCCACCGGCGCAGCAACCACACGGAGCCCCGCAGCGCGGAATGCGCCCACGGCACGCTGGTACCCGGGTTCTTCGACAGCGACCGCAGCACCTCTTGGAAGCACTGCCATGGCCAACTCGCCCACAGCGGCCGTTGTCCCCGCTGTGGCGAGCACGGCGTCTTCAGGCGCACTGGGCACCACGAGGCCACGGTGACGCAACAGGTGCTCCGCGACCGCAGCGCGGTAACTGGGCAGTCCGGCGCGTTGTGGGCGCAGCAGCGGATCGGTCTCCGCAGCCGCACGCCACGCCCTGCGCCAGGCAGCGGTCTCAATGCCCTCCGCGAGCCCAGCACCCGGCGCGAGGTCGATGCCGCCACCTGGCTCTGTACTCGGCTTCGCCACCGCGGTGCCCGGTTCTGGTGCAGGAGGCGTGGCGGTGACGAAGGTGCCCGAGCCGTGCCTGCCGTCCAGCCAGCCCTCTGCGTGCAGCTGGTCGTACGCGGCGGCCGTCACGGTACGGCTGACCTTGAGGTGCGTGGCGAGTGCGCGCGTCGACGGCAGTCGATCGCCGCTGCGCAGGTGCCCGGTGGTCGCAGCGGCTCGCAGCGCGTCGGCGAGCTGGGCCGCGAGAGGGCGGGCGTCGGTGCGGTCCAACGTGATCGGCAGCTCGACCGGCAGCACGGCAGTGGCCTTTCGAAGTCGTGCGGTGGTGGCTCTTCGGCAAGGCCACTTCATGCGACAGGTTAGGGAGGTGACCAGACTGCCGCTCTCCCCGACCGCACGCAGCACCGTTCGGCGTGGCAAGGACCGCGCGACGTCAGAGCGCACCGACCTCGACGAAGTGCTCGACGCCGGTGTGATCTGCCACCTCGGCGTGGTGGTCAACGGAGCGCCCGTGGTGCTGCCGACCTGCTACGGCTGGGAGGACAACACGCTGTACGTGCACGGCTCCACGGGCGCGAGCACGCTGCGGACCGCCATCGCGGGCGCCGAGGTCTCCGTGGCGATCACGCTGCTGGACGGGATCGTCTACGCCAGGTCGGTGTTCCACCACTCCGCCAACTACCGCTCAGCCGTGGTGCACGGTCGCGCGCGGCTCGTCCAGGAGCCGGACGAGAAGCTGCACGCGCTCGAAGTGATCACCGAGCACGTGGCGCCGGGCTCGTGGGACTACACGCGCAGGCCGACGCAGAAGGAGCTGGCCGGAACCTCCGTGCTCGCGCTGGAGCTGACGGAGGCCTCGGTGAAGATCCGGCGTGGACCGCCCGGCGACGACGAAGCGGACGTGACCGACGGCTCGTGCTGGGCCGGAGTCCTGCCGGTGCGCCAGGTCTGGGGCGAGCCCGAGCCGTGCCCCCTGCTACCCCCGAACGCCACTGCGGCCCCCGAACACGTCAGGGGCCGCAGCTAGGTCAACAGCGACTAGGACTTCGCGACGGGGCCGGTGAGGAGGTCCTGGCGGTACTCCGTCATGCCCTGCCTGCGCGGGCCGAAGACGTGGATGCTGACGGCGGGGTCCGGGCTGGAGTTGCGCACCTCGTGCACGTACGACGGGCCGAACGCGCGGGTCTGCCCGGCGGTCAACGCGTGCACCAGCTCAACGGGCCTGCCGTCGGCGCCCACGCGGGCCACGCGCTCCACCAGGGAGCCCTGGACCACGGTGAACGCACCGTGTCCGCCGTTGTGGTCGTGCAGCTCGGTGTGCTGGCCGGGGAGCCAGCTCATCAGCCAGATCTCGTGCTCGTCGGTCTTCTCGACCAGCCCCACCCAGCGGTCGACGGGGTCGTAGCGCAGGCGGTGCGCCCAGCGGGAGCGGTCGGCGGCGACCTGGAGCGCGATCCGGGCGGGGTGCAGGAGCACGGGGCGGTCGCCGGGCAGGGTGTTGGGCGGAACAGCGAACATCGGTGTGATTCCTCAGGAATGTGGTGATGGTGCGGGCACGCGCACGGCGTCGCCGATCAGGCGGACGGGGTTGGTGCGGCCTCGCGAGGTCAGACGGGGCGGTTCACCACGAAAGACAGAGCGCGCTGGCAACCCGGACGAGGGCGATGTGGCCCATCCGGTGCGTCATGGCGCGCGAAGACATGCCTGAATCGAACAGGAGCCCCGCACACCCCGTCAAGTCGTTACAGCGTTGAGGGCTTGAATCACATCGGCGAGGAGATCATCGGTGTCCTCGACGCCGACGGACAGCCTGACCAGCCCCTCCGGCACGGGGTCTCCCCACTGGGCGCGCCGATCGCCCGTGGTGTGCAGTCCCCCGAACGAGGTCGCCGCCGTCACCAGGCGCGCGGCGGCGACGAACCGGTCCGCCGTCACGGCATCGGCCAGCTCGATCGTCACGACGCCCGGGAACCGCCGCATCTGCGAACGCGCGATCTCGTGCGCCGGGTCCTCCGGCAGGCCGGGCCAGCGCACGGTGCGGACGGCCGGATGCGCGAGCAGCGCGGAAGCGAGCACGGCGGCGGTCTCGCTCTGCCGGGCCAACCGGAGGTCGAGCGTGCCGAGGCTGCGGTGCGCGAGCCAGGTCTCGAACGGCGCGGGCACGGCACCACCGAGCGTGCGCGCCTTGCGGAGCCGCTCGGCCAACGCGGCGTCCACTGTGGACACGTGGCCGAGCAGGACATCGCTGTGGCCGGTCAACGCCTTGCTGTCGCTGGCGACCACGAAGTCGGCACCGAGCGCGAGCGGCTGCTGACCGAGCGGGGTCGCGGTCGTGTTGTCCACCGCCACAAGGGCTCCCGCCGCGTGCGCACTGTCCACGAGGGACCGGATGTCGCACACGTCGAGCCACGGGTTGGACGGCGTTTCCAGCAGCACCAGGCGAACGCCGGTGAAGTCGGACCACGGCCCCGGGGTCGGCACGTGCCGAACGGAGACGTCCATCTCCTCAGCGATGAAGGTCCGCGTGGCGAAGTACCCGTCCGACGGCACCACGACTGTGTCCCCGGAGCTGACAAAAGCTCGCAACAGCGTGCTGATCGCCGCCATGCCGGACGGGAAGAGCACGCACTCCCCGCCGTCGAGCTGGCCGATCGCGGCTTCCAGCGCGCGCCACGTGGGATTGCCGGAGCGCGCGTAGTAGTCGGGCTGGGCGCGGCCGGGGGCGCCGTCGAGGTGGTAGGCGGTCGCGAAGACCGGACCCGCCAGGAACGGCTCCCCCACAACGGATTCGGACTGTCCTGAGTGGACGCACCGGGTCCCGTCGCCCCAGCCCTGAGTCATGAGCGCTCCGGCTTCTGCTTGCGGCCCAGCAGTTCCGCGACCATCTCGCGCGGCTCGATCTCGCCGTCGCACAGCCGCTGCACGGCCTCGGTGATCGGCATCTCGACACCGTTGCGGGTGGCCAGCTCACGGATGGACGAGCAGGACTTCACGCCCTCGGCGACCTGTCCGTGCGCGGCCTCCTGGGCCTGCGCGAGGGTTTCACCCCGGCCGAGGCGCTCGCCGAAGCTCCGGTTGCGCGACAGCGGTGAGGAGCACGTCGCGACCAGGTCGCCGAGCCCCGCCAGCCCGGCGAAGGTCAGCGGGTCGGCCCCGAGCGCTGCGCCGAGCCTGCTGGTCTCCGCGAGCCCCCTGGTGATCAGCGAGGCAGCGGTGTTGGTGCCGAACCCGAGGCCAACGGCGATGCCGCACGCCAGCGCGATCACGTTCTTGCACGCGCCGCCCAGCTCGCAGCCGACCACGTCGGTGATCGTGTACGGGCGGAAGTAGGTGGTGGCGCAGGCTCGTTGCAGCTGCACGGCGCGGTCGTGGTCGGGGCAGGCGATGACGGTCGCGGTCGGCTGGCACACCGCGATCTCCATCGCCAGGTTCGGCCCGGAGACCACGGCGACCTGGTCCTCCCGCACCTCGGCGACCTCGCGCACGACCTCGCTGATCCGCTTGAGCGTGCCCAGCTCGACGCCCTTGGAGAGGCTGACCAGGGTCGCCCCCGGAGGCAGCAGGTGCCGCCAGCCCGCCAGGTTCTCCCGCAGGTGCTGGCTCGGCACGCCCAGCACGACCACCTCGGCGCCGTCCAACGCCTCAGCGGCGTCCACGGTGGACCGCAGCCGCTCCGGCAGGGTGATCCCGGCGAGGCGGTCGGGGTTCTCCTTGCGCTCGTTGATCGCCTCGGCCAGCTCGGGCCTGCGCGCCCACAACGTCACGTCTCGCCCCGCGTCGGCGAGCACCTTGGCGAAGGTGGTCCCCCACGACCCGGCGCCGAGAACGGCGATGCGCTGCGCGTCGTTCACTTGCCCTCCTCCTGCTTGTCCTTGCGGGCCTTGCGCGGGGAGTAGAACTCCGTCGGCGCGGGCTCACCGCGGACCTCGGCGAGCAGGTCGCGCACCTCGCCCATCAGGTGGTCGGTGACCTCGCGCAGCAGCTCGTTGTCGAGCGCGCGCCCCTGGAACTTCGACAGGTCGAGCGGGTCGCCGACGCGCACGACGACCGTCCGGCGCGGGAACAGCTTCGGCAGCTTGTGCTTGCGGTCCATCACCTGCTGCGTGCCCCAGTGCACCAGAGGCAGCACGGGAACCGAGCCGTTGACGCAGTGCTCGACGGCGAGCCGGGCGACGCCGGTCCTGGACACCATCGGCCAGTGCTCGGGGTCCTTGGTGAGGGTGCCCTCCGGGAAGATCGTGACGACCTTGCCCTCGCGCAGCGCCTTGTTCGCGGCCTCGAGGCTGTTGCGCGCGTCGGCGGTGCCCCGGCTGACCGGGATCTGGCCCGCGCCGCGCAGGATCGGCCCGAGCAACGGGATCTTCCACAGGCTGTCCTTGGCCAGGAACCTCGGCACCCGCTTGGCCTGGTGCACGTACACCGCGGTGTAGGGCGGGTCGAGCAGCGAGATGTGGTTGCCGACCAGCAGGACGGCGCCCTGCTTGGGCAGCTTGTCCTGGTCGAGGAACTTGCGCCGGGCCAGCACCCTGGTGGCGGGATAGAACATCGCCGCGGCGACACCCACCCAGAAGCCGCCCTTTTCCCTGGCCACGCGTTGCCTCCCGTTCACGGCCCCGCCGAGCGCGGGGTGAGGTGAGTCTTCCCGCAGCGGTGCCGTCTGGTCCAGCCGGACACCGAACCGGGACTTGGGGTAAGGATGAACCGTGTCCCAAGGAGTCGATCTGGTGGTCCCGGTCAAGTCGCTGCACCGGGCGAAGTCGCGGTTGCTCGGCGCGGCCGACCGCGGCAGGCGCGATCCGGGCGCTCACGCGGCCTTGGCGCTCGCGCTCGCCTTGGACACGCTGACCGCCGCCGCGAACGCGCCTGGCGTGCGCCGAGTGGTAGCTGTCACATCGGATGCCGAGGTCGCTTCAGCCGTACGTGAAATCGGCGTCGCGTCCGTCCCGGACATTCCCGGCGGTGGCCTCAACGCGGCGCTGCGGCACGGCGCGCGGCTTCTCCGCGAGGCGGACCCCACGGCTCGGATCGGAGCTCTCCAAGCCGATCTGCCCGCGCTCCGGGCGGCCGAACTCGGCGCGGCGATCGCGGCGTCGGAAGGCGGTCGAGCGCACTGCCCGGACCGCCAGGGCACCGGCACGACGCTGCTTCTCTCAAGCGCCACCGAAGAACTCGACCCGCATTTCGGCCCGGGTTCCTCAGCCGCCCACACCGCGAGCGGAGCACGCGCGCTGCTGGGCGACTGGCCCTCGTTGCGCTGCGACGTGGACACCGAGGAGGACCTGACGATCGCCGCCGCGCTCGGCCTCGGCCGTCACACCTCCGGCCGTCTCTGCGCGCCGCGCCCGTAGGCAGTACCAGGAACAGGCGACGGCAAGCACGATCTTCCTCAGGTACTCCACCGGCGCTATCGTGCGTTTCGTGCGCATTTCTGACCAGGAGACCTCGCAGCAGGCGACGGTGCACTCCGTGCTCCCGGACGGCTCGGTCACCGTCGTCGGCGACGACGGACTGCTGCACACCGCGCCCGTGGAGGCCGTGCGCGCGGGCGGTTGGCGCGCGCCCCGCCCCGGTCAGCGCGTGGCGCTGCGGCGCGAGGAGAGCACGATCACGGCGATGCTGCCGCCCACACAACGATGAGTTCATCTCAGCGCTGTGACAGGTTCACCACTCCGAGTGCCTCGAACAGCGCTGATGTGCTCCCGGTGCGGAACAATGGCGCAACGTGAGCCCGGACAGCAGCGAGAGCAGACCAGCAGGCCGTCCAGCGGGGGGCGACCCGGCGCACCAGCGCTCCGTCCCGCCCCCTCCGGCGGCGACGAGGCTGGCCGTGCCGACGGACCTCCCCGACGACCGGTACTTCAACCGGGAGCTGGCGTGGCTGGACTTCAACGCCAGGGTGCTCGCGCTCGCCGAGGACCCCTCTGAGCCCCTGCTGGAGCGGGCGAAGTTCCTCGCGATCTTCGCGTCGAACCTCGACGAGTTCTACATGGTCAGGGTCGCCGGGCTGAAGCGCCGTGACGAGACCGGCCTCTCGGTGCGCAGCGCCGACGGCCAGTCCCCGCGCGAGCAGCTGGCCCGGATCTCCACCCGCACCCAGGACCTGGTCGAGCAGAACGCGAGCGTCTTCCTCAACGAGCTGCGGCCGGAGCTGGAGAAGCACGACATCCGCATCGTCGTGTGGGACGACCTCGACGACGCCGACAAGCTGCGGCTGAGCACCTACTTCACCGAGCACATCTTCCCGGTGCTGACCCCGCTCGCGGTCGACCCGGCGCACCCGTTCCCCTACATCTCCGGGCTCTCGCTGAACCTCGCGGTGACGGTGACCGACCCCGAGGACCGCACGGAGCGCTTCGCCCGCATCAAGGTCCCGGACAACGTGCACCGGCTGGTCCGCGTCGAGCTGGACAAGGACGCCGACACCGCGACGTTCCTGCCGCTGGAGGACCTGATCTCGGCGCACCTGGACAAGCTGTTCGCAGGCATGGAGATCAGCGAGCACCACGTGTTCCGGGTCACCCGCAACGCCG
This sequence comes from Allokutzneria multivorans, assembly GCF_039537405.1. Lineage (NCBI taxonomy): Bacteria > Bacillati > Actinomycetota > Actinomycetes > Pseudonocardiales > Pseudonocardiaceae > Allokutzneria > Allokutzneria multivorans. The sequence continues at coordinate 523,469 of NZ_BAABAL010000019.1, forward strand.
ACCTGGAAGTCGAGGAGGACCAGGACGAGGACCTGTTGCAGGCGTTGGAGCGCGAGCTCTCCCGCCGCCGCTTCGGTCCCCCGGTGCGCCTGGAGGTCGAGGAGTCGATGAGCGAGCACATGATGGAGCTGCTGCTCCGCGAGCTCGACGTCGACCCGCACGACGTGGTCGAGGTGCCCGGTCTGCTCGACCTGAACTGCCTGTGGCAGCTCTACGCTCTGCACCGGCCGCAGCTGAAGAACGCGCCGTTCGTGCCCGCGACGCACCCGGCCTTCGGCGAGGGCGAGACGCCGAAGAGCGTGTTCCAGACGCTGCGCGAGGGCGATGTCCTGGTGCACCACCCGTACCACGCGTTCTCCACGAGCGTGCAGCGCTTCATCGAGCAGGCCGCCGCGGACCCGCACGTGCTCGCGATCAAGCAGACGCTGTACCGGACCTCGGGTGACTCCCCGATCGTCGACGCGCTGATCGACGCGGCCGAGGCGGGCAAGCAGGTAGTCGCGCTCGTCGAGCTGAAGGCGCGCTTCGACGAGCAGGCGAACATCAAGTGGGCACGGGCGTTGGAGCGCGCGGGTGTGCACGTGGTCTACGGGCTCGTCGGCCTCAAGACGCACTGCAAGACCGCGCTCGTGGTGCGCCAGGAGGGCTCCACGATCCGCCGCTACTGCCACATCGGCACCGGCAACTACAACCCGAAGACAGCGCGGCTGTACGAGGATCTCGGCCTGCTGACGGCGGAACCCTCGGTGGGCGCGGACCTCACGGACCTCTTCAACGTGCTGACCGGCTACGCGCGGCAGAGCACCTACCGCAGCCTTCTCGTGGCCCCGCAGGGGGTTCGGCGCGGCATCGTGGAGCGCATCGAGCGCGAGATCGCCCACGCCGCCGCGGGACAGACCGCCGGGATCCGCCTCAAGGCCAACGCGGTCGTGGACGAACAGGTGATCGACGCGCTGTACCGCGCCTCGCAGGCCGGTGTGCCCGTGGAGATCGTGGTGCGCGGCATCTGCTCCTTGAAACCGGGAGTTCCGGGTCTGTCCGAAACGATCCGCGTGCGCTCGATCCTCGGCCGTTTCCTGGAGCACTCCAGGGTCATCCACTTCGCGGGCTGCGACGAGTACTGGCTCGGCAGCGCGGACATGATGCACCGCAACCTGGACCGCCGGGTCGAGGTGCTGGTGCGGGTCACCGACCCCAAGCTCACCAGGGACCTCTCGGCCATGTTCGACGTGTCGATGGACGAGAGCACCCGCTGCTGGGTGCTCGGTCCCGGCGGCGGGTGGACGCCGTCGCCCGCCGAGGGCGAGCAGGTGCTGGACCTCCAGACGGAGATGCTGCGGCGGTACGGAGCGAAGGCGTGAACGAGGTCTACGCGGCGGGCGCCGTGCTGTGGCGCTGGGACTCCTCCGGCAAGCCCGAGGTCGCGGTGGTGCACCGCCCCCGTTACGACGATTGGACGCTGCCCAAGGGCAAGCAGGACCCCGGGGAGACCACTCCGGCGACGGCGGCGAGGGAAGTCCTTGAGGAGACCGGGTTCTCCCCCGTGCTCGGCAGGAGCCTCGGCAGGGTCCGCTACCCACTGACCACAGTGGACGGCCGAAGTGGACAGAAGATCGTCGACTACTACTCCGCTCGGGTCAACGGTGGCGAGTTCGTGCCGAACGAGGAGGTCGACGCGCTGCGCTGGCTCGCGCCGGAACAGGCCGCCGTGCTGCTCAGCAGGAACACCGACCGCACCGTTCTGGACGCGTTCACCGCCCTGCCGCCGAACACCACGACCCTGCTCCTCGTGCGGCACGCCAAAGCCGGGAAGCGCGACAAGTGGGAAGGCGACGACGACCTCAGGCCGCTCAGCAAGAACGGCGTGAAACAAGCCGCGGCCCTTCGTGAACTATTGCCGCTTTACGGTCCGGACCGGGTGTTCTCGGCCCCTCGCGTGCGGTGTTCGCAAACCGTGGAAGGCGTCGCTGAGGATCTCGGTGTCGCCATCAGGGAAGAGCCCTCGCTGAGCGAGGAGGGCTATTGGCCGCATCCCTCCGAGGGCGTCGGCCGACTGCTGGAGATCGCCGCTGAGGGCGGCACACCGCTGGTCTGCAGCCAGGGCGGGGTGATCCCGCACGTGGTGGAGCACCTGGCCCGCTCCTCCGGTGTCACCACGCCCGCGCTGGCGGCCCGCAAGGGCAGCCTGTGGGTGCTGTCGTTCACCACCGAGGGCGGCGGCGCCCCGGTCCTGGCGGCGGCCGACTACCTCGCCAGCCCGCTGCCGAAGGAAAACGACTGAGTCTCACGTCCGTCCACTCTGGACGGACATGACGGTGCAACGACAGCGGGGCCCGGTCCACTCGGACCGGGCCCCGCTTCACTGCGTCACTGCGTCAGCAGGCACCGCGCGAGGCGGTGGGCTGCCTTACTTCTTGGCGCGCGCCGGCTTCTTGGCGGCGGGCTTGGCGGCGGCCTTGGCCGTGGTCGCCTTCTTGGCGGCGGCGGGCTTGGCAGCGGCCTTCGCGACGGTCGCCTTCTTGGCGGCGGCCGGCTTGGCGGCGGCCTTCGCCGTGGTCGCCTTCTTGGCGGCCGGCTTGGCAGCCGGCTTCGCGGCGGCCTTGGTCGGCGCCTTCTTGGCGGCGGCGGGCTTGGCGGCGGCCTTGGTGGCCGGCGCCTTCGTCGCGGTCGCCTTGGCGCGCGTGGTGGTCTTCGCGGCCGCGGCGGTGGCACGGGTGCCGGCCTTGGCGGCGGGGGCGGCGGCCGGGGCAGCCTTCTTCGCGGCGGCGACCTTCGGCAGCTTCTTGGTGCCGCTCACCACGTCCTTGAACGTGGTGCCCGCGCGGAAGGCGGGGATGTTGGTCTTCTTCACCTTGACGGTCTCACCGGTGCGCGGGTTGCGCGCGGTGCGAGCGGCGCGGGCGCGCTTCTCGAAGACGCCGAAGCCGGTGATCGTGACCTTCTCGCCCTTGTTGACGGTGCGGACGATGACGTCCACGAGACCGTCCACAGCGGTGTTGGCGGTCTTCTTGTCACCAAGGCGCTCCGCGAGCGCCTCGATCAGCTGGGCCTTGTTCACTTTCAGTCCCTCCCAGGACAGTCACGGCCCAGTCGGGCCGACTACTTGGCCCAAGATAGGCCCAACAGAGCGCATTCTCCACACGCCACGCCCAAAAACCTTTACGGCACGCGAGAATTGCGCCCTTCCGAGCTACAACCCCTCGGGGGCCTGTCCTGGGAGGGAAAAACGGATTAGTGCTGCTCAATCCCCTTTGGCAGTAGTGGTTCCGCCCCGCCTCAGGCCCCGGATGCGGTCTGTGTCACGGGAAGCCAGGACGGGCGCTCTCGTTCAAAAAAGTCGATCTCTTGGGCGTGTCGCAGGGTGAGTCCGATGTCGTCGAGGCCCTCGAGGAGCCTCCAGCGGGTGTAGTCGTCGATGTCGAAGCGGGCCGTGAAGTCCTTCGCACGGACGGTCTTCTCGGTCAGGTCGACGGTGATCTCCGTCCCCGGCTCGGTTTCCAGCAGCTTCCACAGCTGCTCGACGTCGGACTGCTCGCAGCGCGCGGCCAGCAGCCCGGCCTTCCCGGCGTTGCCGCGGAAGATGTCCGCGAAGCGCGAGGAGATGACGACGCGGAAGCCGTAGTCAGCAAGTGCCCACACGGCGTGCTCCCGCGAGGAGCCGGTGCCGAAGTCGGGGCCCGCCACCAGGACGCTGCCCGAGCGGAAGGAGTCGTCGTTGAGCACGAAGTGCTCGTCCGCCCGCCACGCGGCGAACAGGCCGTCGGCGAATCCCGTGCGGCTGACCCGCTTCAGGTAGACGGCGGGGATGATCTGGTCAGTGTCCACGTTGGACCGCCGCAGCGGGACGCCGACACCGGTGTGGGTGGAGAACGGTTCCATGGTCGTGAATCGCCCTTCTCAGTCCAGGTCCGCGGGGGAGGCGAGGGTGCCGCGCACGGCGGTGGCGGCGGCCACGAGCGGGGACACCAGGTGCGTCCGGCCGCCCTTGCCCTGCCGTCCCTCGAAGTTCCGGTTGGAGGTCGAGGCGCTGCGCTCGCCAGGGGTGAGCTGATCCGGGTTCATGCCAAGGCACATCGAGCAGCCCGCCTGGCGCCACTCCGCGCCCGCGTCGAGGAAGACCTCGTGCAGCCCTTCGGCCTCGGCCTGTGCGCGCACACGCATCGACCCGGGCACGACGAGCATGCGCACACCGCCCGCGACCTTGCGCCCCTTGAGGACCTCGGCCGCGGCGCGCAGGTCCTCGATGCGGCCGTTGGTGCACGAGCCGAGGAAGACGGTGTCGACGGAGATCTGCCGCAGCGGGGTCCCCGGCGCCAGGTCCATGTACGACAGGGCCTTCTCGGCCGCGAGGCGCTCGCCCTCGTCGGCGATCTGCTCCGGGTCGGGAATCGAGGCGTGCAGCGGAAGGCCCTGCCCCGGGTTGGTTCCCCACGTGACGAACGGCGTCAGGTCGTCGGCGTTGATGTGGATCTCGCGGTCGAACTCGGCGCCCTCGTCGGTGGCGAGCGTGCGCCAGTACTGCACGGCGGCGTCCCAGTTCTCGCCCCGCGGCGCGTGCGGACGGCCTTCCAGGTAGGCGAAGGTGACCTCGTCCGGCTCGATCATCCCGGCGCGCGCGCCCGCCTCGATGGACATGTTGCAGACGGTCATCCGGGCTTCCATGGACAGCGCGCGGATCGCGCTTCCCCGGTACTCCAGGACATAGCCCTGTCCGCCGCCGGTGCCGATCTGGGCGATGACCGCGAGGATCACGTCCTTCGCGGTGACGCCCGGCCGCAGCTCGCCGTCGACCGTGATGGCCATGGTCTTGAAGGGGCGCAACGGCAACGTCTGCGTGGCCATCACGTGCTCGACCTCGGAGGTGCCGATGCCGAAGGCCAGCGCGCCGAACGCGCCGTGCGTGGAGGTGTGGCTGTCGCCGCACACCACGGTCATCCCGGGCTGGGTGAGCCCGAGCTGCGGGCCGACCACGTGCACGATGCCCTGTTCCGCGTCCCCCATGGGGTGCAGGCGGACGCCGAACTCGGCGCAGTTGCGGCGCAACGTGTCCACCTGCGTGCGCGAGACGAGGTCCGCGATGGGCTTGTCGATGTCGACGGTGGGGACGTTGTGGTCCTCGGTGGCGATCGTGAGATCGGGTCGGCGGACGGGGCGCCCGGCGAGCCGCAGGCCCTCGAACGCCTGGGGGCTGGTCACCTCGTGCACCAGGTGCAGGTCGATGTAGAGCAGGTCGGGCTCGTCACCAGTGCCCTGGCGCACCACGTGCGCCTCCCACACCTTCTCCGCGAGCGTGCGTGCCATCGCTTCTCTCCGTGGGGTTTCTCGCGTGCGCTCCCGGCGGCCGCGCGGGAACCACGTCTGGACTTCCCGCAATATGGGAAGTTAGTATCGGCTTGTGGGACAGCATAGCGGCATCGGCGTCTTGGACAAGGCAGTGGCAGTGCTGCACGCGGTGGCGAAGGACCCCTGTGGTCTCGCGGAGCTGTGCAGCAGAACGGGTCTTCCCCGTGCGACGGCGCACCGTCTCGCGGTGGGACTTGAGGTGCACAGGTTGTTGCAGCGCGGGGCCGATGGCCGTTGGCGGCCCGGTGGCGCGCTCGCGGAGTTGGCCGGCGGGGCGACCGATCCCCTTGTGGACGCGGCGAGTTCGGTGTTGCCGCGGTTGCGCGACATCACCGGCGAGAGCGTGCAGCTCTACCGCAGGGACGGCATCGCGCGGATCTGCGTCGCCAGTGCCGAGCCTCCGAGCGGCCTGCGCGACACCGTTCCCGTCGGCGCGCGCTTGCCGATGACAGCGGGCTCCGGCGCCAAGGTTCTCCTCGCGTGGGCCGATCCCGCGACCCAGCGAGCCGTCCTCACCGACGCCGTCTTCGGCGAGCGCACGCTCCTCGACGTCCGCCGTCGCGGGTGGGCCCAGAGCGTCGCCGAGCGCGAGCCCGGCGTCTCCAGCGTGTCCGCTCCCGTCCGCGACACCACCGGCGCCGTGGTCGCCGCTGTCTCCGTCTCCGGCCCTGTCGACCGCATAGGCCGCCGCCCCGGCGCCCGCTGGGCCGCTGACCTCCTGGCCGCCGCCGAGGCCCTCCAGTCCCGCATGTAAGCCCCCGCAGCCCCCACTACACACACCGAAGCCCGGACTCCCCGAGTCCGGGCTTCTCTCTTGCTCGGCAGGTTCCAGCGCAGGGGGTCGGCCTGACCTGGGGCCCCTCGCGCGTGCCGTAGTGGGCCGGACGGGCACGGTGATGAATCCCCGGCCCACGCCCGCAAGCGTATGGCACGCGCACCCCAGGTAAAGCCGCCCCAAGTCCCAGCCCCGCCCCACTCCCGAAGGCACCCCAGTCAGGCGAGCAAACTTGAGCCCACATAACAAACCCGCATACGCCGTAACAGCCCCACCGCCACCAACGACATACCCATTTACACCCTTTTACAAAAACCCCACAAACACCCACCACACCAAAACCGAATTACCCACAAGTACCGACCCAAAACCAAGGCAACCCAAACCAACCCACAAACGCAACAGGCGAAGGCGAAGCCGAGCAACACGATGGCGACCACAGCGCCGGGGGTCCGGGGGCGGAGCCCGCCGGCGTGGGGGCGTGGGGGCTCGGCCCCCACAGGGCAATGCGAAAAAGCCCGTACTCACGCATTCCGTGAGTACGGGCTTCCCCGCTTTGTAGCCCCGACGGGATTTGAACCCGCGCTACCGCCTTGAGAGGGCGGCGTCCTAGGCCGCTAGACGACGGGGCCTTGAACTAGGGAGGTGTTTATCCTGCCCTGCTGGGGTACTAGGACTCGAACCTAGAACGGCAGAGCCAGAATCTGCTGTGTTGCCAATTACACCATACCCCACCGCATTCGGGGCGGTCTTCCGGGGCCTTGTTTCGGTTCCCGGTGGGCCGTCCCTCGTGCTGAAATGAATACTAGACCACGCCCCCGCGATCCTCCAAATCGGCCCCCTTCACGCGCGTAACCGCAGGTCAGCGCCGTGGAAGGGGGCCGGACAGTTGATCAGGGAGTGATCACGTGGCAGGAGGTCTCGACGGGGGCAAGGTCGCAGACGAGAGCCTCGGGCAGTTCGTCCAGGGTGCTGATCGTGAGAACGCCCTGAGGAACCTGCGCATGACTGTCGCCCCGGTCCAGCCAGACGCCGTGCAGACCGGCGTCTCGGGCGCCGACGGCGTCCAGGTCGAGGCGGTCCCCGACGTGCACGACCTGCTCCGGCGGTAGGCCGAGCGCGACCGTGGCGGTGTGGAAGATGGCCGGGTCCGGCTTGGCGACGCCCAGCTCACCGGCGATGATCACGTGGTCGAACACCTCGGCGAGGCCGAGGTCGGCGATCTTCATCCGCTGCAGCGGCCCGGAGGCGTTGGTGATGGCCGCGATGCGCAGCCCGGCGGCGCGCAGCCAGTCCATGCAGGGCCAGACGTCCTCGTAGACCTCCCAGGCGGCCCGCATGGCCTCGACCCGCAGCTCCTCCCGCCCCGCCAGCTCGGAGTCGGCCAGCTCGACGCCCAGTTCGGCGAAGAAGGCCCTGGTCCGCTCACGCCGCATGGTGTCGTAGTCGACCTCGCCCGCGAGATAACGCGCCAACTGCATTTCGGTAACGCGTTCCCATAACGGCCACGCGTCGTCGTGACCGACCAGCGCGGCGAGCCCGCGCCGTGAAGAAGTCACATAGTCGACCAACGTGTCGTCGATGTCGAAGCACACAGCACGGATTTGTCCGACCTTCTCGGAGGAGGGGATAGGAGCTAAGGCGGATGTCACCCAGTGAGATTACGCGCTTACCAACCGATTCTGACTCGGCTAAGGAGGTGATTGTTATGTTCACTGGCTCGGTCAAGGGCCTGTGGAGCACAACGGTTAGCGCTTAACCTGCCTTCGCCCGGCCAAGGGGACGGGAAACCCCGTGACCGGCACCCGCGCGCCGCGATGACAACTCTCGCCGCGCGAAAGCCTTGCGGCCCTTCAATTCTCGTCACGCCACAAGATCGGCTGTGCGCGCATTTCCACTCCGCCTCCCCCGCCCGGAGGTGATCCGCCCGACGGGGGACACGCCTTGACGCCGCGTGCGGCCGGGTGCACCCTGAGGTTGTTCAACAAGCGTTGAAATTAGGGGTGATCACGATGACTTCTCCCGAGCGCACGACCTGCGTCATCGCCGGAGGCGGTCCCGCGGGCATGGTGTTGGGGCTGCTGCTGGCCAGGGCCGGTGTCGAGGTCACGGTGCTGGAGAAGCACGCGGACTTCCTGCGCGACTTCCGAGGGGACACCGTGCACCCGTCGACGCTGACGCTGCTCGACGAGCTCGGCCTCGGCGAGCGGTTCGAGCGGGTGCCGCACCGCAAGGTGGACCGCATGCGGGTGATGCTGGACTCGGGCATCGCTCCGTTCGGCGACATGAGCCGGATTCCCGGGAAGCACAAGCACATCGCCCTGGTGCCGCAGTGGGACTTCCTGGACCTGATCGCGGAGGCGGGCCGGGAGGAGCCGACGTTCAGCCTCCGCATGAGCACCTCGGTGACCCGGCTCGTCAAGCGCGGCACCAGGGTCGCGGGCGTGGAGTACCGCACGGCCGACGGGCGGACCGGCGAGCTGCACGCGGACCTCGTGGTGGCGTGCGACGGACGGCACTCGACCGCGCGCGCCGGAGCCGGGCTCACGAGCCGGTCGTTCGGCGTGCCGATGGACGTGTGGTGGTTCAGCCTTCCGCGCGGCGAGGAGGACCCGCAGGGCGGGCTCGGCCGCTTCTCCAGCGGCGAGGTCGCTGTGCTGATCGACCGGGGCGAGTACTTCCAGTGCGCCTACCTGATCAGGAAGGGCTCGGACGCGACGGTCCGCGCGGAGGGCATCGAGGCGTTCCGCCGCCGCGTCGTGCGACTCATCCCATGGCTGGCCGATCGGATCGACGCCGTGGAGTCGCTCGACGACGTGAAGCTGCTGGACGTGAAGCTGGAGCGGCTGAGGCGGTGGCACGCTGAGGGCCTGCTCTGCATCGGCGACGCGGCGCACGCGATGTCGCCGGTCGGCGGCGTGGGCATCAACCTCGCCGTGCAGGACGCGGTCGCCGCGGCGCGCATCCTGGCGGAACCATTGCGGCGGGGCACGCTCACCGCGAAGGACCTCGCAAAGGTGCAGCGGCGGCGCTGGTTGCCGACCGCGCTCACGCAGGGCATGCAGCGGGTGATCCACAAGCAGGTGCTCGGCAAGACCCTGGGCACCGCCAACGCGCCCACCCCGGGCGGAACGCCGCTGCCCATCCGCCTGCTCCGCAGGTTCCCGCTGCTCCAGGCGATCCCGGCGACGCTGGTCGGGATCGGCGTGCTCCCCGAGCACGCCCCCGACTTCGCCCGCCGCTAGCTCAACGCTTCTTGGCCACCACGGGGTTGGTGAGCGTGCCGAGGCCGTCGACGGTCACCGACACGCTCTGCCCGTGCTCCATCTTGCCGACGCCCGCCGGGGTTCCGGTGAGGATCACATCGCCAGGCAGCAGCGTCATGATGTGCGACACCCACTCCACCAGCGCGGGCACGTCGTGGATCATCTGCGAGGTCCGGCCGTCCTGGCGCACCTCGCCGTCGAGCTCGGTGCGCAGGCGGAGGTCGGCCACGTCCAGCTTCGTCTCGATCCACGGCCCCAGCGGGCAGAACGTGTCGTGGCCCTTGGCGCGGCCGAACTGCCCGTCCTGCTTCTGGTGGTCGCGCGCGGTCACGTCGTTGGCGACGGTGTAGCCGAGGATCGCGCTGAACGCGTGCTCGGCCAGCACGTCCTTGCAGGGACGGCCGATCACCACGGCCAGCTCGCCCTCGAAGTCGACGTGGTCGGAGCTGGCGGGCAGCCGGATCTCCGCGTTCGGGCCGACGACGGAGGTCGAGGGCTTCAGGAAGATCATCGGGTCGGCGGGCGCCTCGTTGCCCATCTCCTTGGCGTGGTCGGCGTAGTTGCGGCCGACGCAGATCACCTTGGAGGGCAGGATCGGCGCGAGCAGCCGGGTGTCCGCGAGCGGCCAGCGGCGACCGGTGAACTGCACCGGGCCGAAGGGGTGCTCGGCGATCTCGGCGGCGACGAGCGCGTCGGCCGGGCCTTCGACGGCCACGAACGCGACGCCTTCTGGATGAGCGATACGGGCAAGGCGCACGGTTCCCAGCGTAACCGAGCCGGGTTAGCGTTCCGGGTGTGCGCCTCCCAGAGCTGGTGATCTTCGACTGCGACGGCACGCTGGTCGACTCGGAACGGATCGCGAACGAGGTCTTCGCCTCGCTGATCACCGAGGAGGGACTGCCGACGAGCTTCGCCGAGTGTGTCGAGCGTTACATGGGCCGCTCGGCCAGTTCCTGCGTGAGCGACATCGAATCGGCGCTCGGCCGTCCACTTCGGACAGAGCTGCTGACGCTGCGCACCGCGCGGGTGGACGAGCGGCTGGCCGTGGAGCTGACCGCGGTCCCGGGCATCCGCGAGGCGCTGGACGCGCTCGCCGGAGCGGGAACGGCGGTCTGCGTCGCGTCGAGCAGCACGCCGCCGGAGATCGCGTTCCGCCTGCGCCGCACCGGCCTCACGGAGTACTTCGGCGACGCGGTCTTCAGCGCGACGATGGTGCCCAACGGGAAGCCCGCCCCCGACGTCTTCCTGCACGCGGCGCGCGAAATGGGCTTCCAGCCGCATTCCTGCGCGGTGGTCGAGGACAGCACGACCGGCGTGCTCGCCGGAAAGGCCGCCGGGATGCGGGTTGTCGGGCTCGCCGACCTGGTGGCCCCGGACGCTCTGCGCGCCGCCGGGGCCGACCAGGTGGTGCTGAAGGCGAGCGACATCCCGGGAGCGCTGGGCTACCAGGTCAGCGCGCGCTGAGTCATCGCCTTGTGCACCAAGGCATCGCAGAGCGCCAGCCAGCTCGCCTCGACGATGTTGCCGTGCACGCCGACGGTGGTCCACTCGCGCTTGCCGTCCCTGGACTCCACGAGAACCCTCGTGACGGCGTCGGTTCCGTGCTGGTCGGTGAGGATGCGGACCTTGTAGTCGACGAGCTCCACATCGGAGAGCCACGGCAGGTGCGGGCTGAGCGCCTTGCGCAGCGCGGCGTCCAGCGCGTGCACCGGGCCGTTGCCCTCCGCCGTCGCGATCACCCGCTCACCGGCGACGTGGACCTTCACCGTGGCCTCGGACACCACGTCGTCCTCGCCGCGGTGGTCGAGCACCACGCGGTAGGACTCCAGCTGGAAAGGCGGCTCCGGCAACGGTTCCGCACCGTCCACATCGGAGGCTTCGCGCCGCAGGAGCAGTTCGAGGGAGGCGTCGGCGGCTTCGAAGGACCAGCCGCGCGCCTCCAGTTCCTTCACCCTGCGCACCGCGCTGTTGACCGTCTCCGGCCGGCCGGTCAGGTCCAGCCCGAACTCCCTCGCCTTGAGTTCGAGGCTGGCCCGACCGGCCATCTCGGTGACCAGCACCCGCTGCCCGTTGCCGACGGTGACCGGATCAATGTGGTTGTACAGCTCCGGATCCACCTTGATCGCGCTCGCGTGCAGACCCGCCTTGTGAGCGAATGCTGACGTCCCGACATAAGCCTGGTGGGTGTCGGGTGCGAGGTTCGCGATCTCCGCTAGGGCGTGCGAGACGCGGGTGAGCTCGGACAGCGCTTCGGTGGGTAGCACCGGCATGTCGAGCTTGGTCACCAGGTTTCCCACGACGGAGAACAGATCGGCGTTGCCGGTCCGCTCGCCGTAGCCGTTGGCGGTGCACTGCACGTGGGTCGCCCCCGCCTGGACCGCCGCGACGGTGTTGGCCACCGCGCACGCCGTGTCGTCCTGGCAGTGGATGCCCACTCGGAAACCCGTGCGGGACACCACGTCCTGCACGGTCTCGGCCAGCTGGAGAGGCAGCTGGCCGCCGTTGGTGTCGCAGAGCACGACCACGTCGGCTCCCGCATCGACCCCTGCCGAGAGCACGCGCAGCGCGCATTCGGGGTCGTAGGCGTAGCCGTCGAAGAAGTGCTCGGCGTCGAGGAACACGCGTCGCCCCTGGCCGACGAGGAACGCGACGGTCTCCCCCACCATCGCCACGGCCTCCGACATCCCCGTGCGCAACGCGCGCTCGATGTGCCTGCGGTCGGCCTTGGCGACCAGGGTGATCACCGGAGCCTGCGAGTCGACCAGCGCGCGCACCTGCGGGTCCTCGTCGGGCCGCAGTCCCGGGCGGCGCGTGGAGCCGAACGCGACGAGCGCCGCGTGCCGCAGGTTCAGCTCACCGGCGGCGGCCCGCGCGAAGAACTCGGTGTCCTTCGGCATCGCCCCCGGCCAGCCGCCCTCGATGAACCCGACCCCGACCGAGTCCAGCAACCGCGCGACGGCCAGCTTGTCCGTCACGGAGTAGGAGATCCCCTCACGCTGAGCGCCGTCGCGCAGTGTCGTGTCGTAGACGTGGAAGTCGTCGCCGAGCGGGGTATCAGCCGGGGTCGTGCGGCTCACGGGAGTGCCTCGTTCCTGCTTGCGAGGGGCCTGACAAAACAAAAAGACCCCCCGCAGGATGCGAGAGGTCGGCGCGCCGGGAGCTGGAGCTCGTTACCCGGCGCGCGTGGCAATAATGACTGCCTGGGAGATGACGCGGTGCTGCGAAAGCATGGCGCGGATACTGCCACACCCCCTCACCACAATCCAACCCACCGGGACACCCCCTCCCACATCCTGGACCTCACCCCCTCCGTTGAGCACTGAACGACCCGTTCAGGTACTTCAACGCACTGAACGACCCGTTCAGTGCGCTCAACGCACCGAACGGGTCGTTCAGGGAGTTCAGCGCACCAAACGGGACTTTGGGCGGGGCCACCGCGGGCCTGGCGGACACCGCGTGCCTGCGCGGCGGGCGTCGGCGGAGCGGGCGGCGGCGGAGCGGGCGGTGGCGGAGCGGGCGGTGGCGGAGCGGGCGGTGGGCCAGCACGTCAGGGTGGCGGGACAGCCTGGCGCTGCCGAAGTTGGGGTGTCTTCAAGACCGGCAAACCCCCGCCAGCGCGGTCGCTAACCGCCACAAACCCCTTGGGCTGCGCGAAAGGACAACGGAATGGCGTGGGTTTGCTGGACTTGAAGACCCACAAACCCGGAGCTGCGTCAGGGACCGGCGCGCCAAGCGACGGCCAAGCGGCGGATGCCTTCGGTGACGGCGGCGGGGCCTGCGGCGTAGCCGATGCGGAGGTACTCGCGGAGGCCCTCCGAGGCGGAGTACGCGGGGCCGGGGACGACGAGCACTCCGTGGCGGCGAGCGCGGGCGGCGAGCGCGACGGTGTCGGACTTCGGCACCCGGACCCACAGGGCGGCGCCGCCGAGCGGACGCGCCCACTCCCACTCCGGCAACAGCTTCTGCATGGCGGCTTCGGCGGCGGCGAGGCCGGTGGACAGCTCGGCCTTGCGCTGCTCGCGCGCGGTGGCGGTGTGCGCGAGCAACTTCAGTGCGAGCAGCTGACCGGGGACCGAGCTGCCGAGGTCGGCGGCGTTCTTGACGCGCGAGAGCCTGCTGACGAGGTCGCTGGGCCCGTGGATCCACCCGACTCGCAGGCCGCCCCAGAACAGCTTCGACAGGGAGCCGACGTTGAACACCGTCGCGGGGACCCCGTGCTCGGCGGCGACGGCGGCCAACGGAGCGGGGGGAGGCCAGACCAGCGAAGTGTCCACTGTGGACTCATCGTCGATCAGCGGCACTCCGGCCGCGGCGGCGGCGCGGACGACGCGGAGGCGGTCGGCGACGTTGAGCGTCGCGCCGGTCGGGTTGTGCGCGGTGGGCAACAGGTAGACGAGCTTGGGGCGCCGCGCGATCAGCCGCTCCAGCACGTCGACGTCCACGCCACCGGGACCGCGCCTGCCGGTGCGCACGGGAACGGTGATCACCTTGGCACCGCGCGAGCGGAAGGTCTCAAGGGCGCCGCGATAGGTCGGCTCCTCCAGCACGATCTCGTCGCCGGGCTGCACGAGCCCCTGCGCGATCAGCTCGACGGCCTGCTGCGAACCGCTGGTGACGATCAGGTCGTTGCCCTGCGCGGCGACACCGCGCCGTTCAAGGCGTTCGGAGAGCTCCTCGCGCAGCCTCGGCAGCCCCGCCGCGTAGTAACCGTGGTGGCGCAACAGATCGCGGTAGTCCTCGGCGCCGACCTTCGCCGCGATCTCGGCGACCATCGGCAAGCCGGGCAGCGCTCCGGTGGACAGGTCGATGCTCTCCGGCGGATCGGCGAGGTCGGCTCCGGTCAACGGCGCGGGAACCGAGCCCTGGCGCCCCAGTCCGAGCGGTCCTCGCGAACGCGGCTCCGGCACCGGGTAGTCCACGCCGGGCCTGCGCACCCACGTGCCACTCCCCCGGCGACTGGCCAGCCACCCCGCCGCCCGCAACGCTTCGTAAGCGGCGACGACGGTCGACCGGCTCACCGCGAGCGCGCCCGCCACCGTCCGCTCCGCGGGCAGCCGCGTCCCCGCTGGCAGCTCGCCGGTGTCGATGAGCTGCTGCAACGCGTCGGCGAGGCGCTTGTGCAGCGGCCCGTCGCCGTCGGTCCAGCCGACCAGCAGGTGCACGAGCCGGGGCGCACCGATCGCTTCACTACGCACACGATCGGTCACTCGCAGTCCACCTCCATGGAATTGGCCTGGTTGCCGGGCGCCCGTTCGGAGCACCCTCTGCTCTCATAACGCGCTACTCGCATCGCCCGATCCCAGAAAGGCAGGTCGGTGGCGTGGCAACCGTCGTGCTCGTCGGCACCCTCGACACCAAGGGCGAGGAGTACGCCTGGCTGGCCGAGCGGGTCCGCGCGGGCGGGTGCGCCACCGTGCTCGTCGACACCGGAGTGCTCGGAGAGCCCGCGACACCTCCCGATGTGACCGCCGTCCAGGTCGCGGAGGCCGCGGGCGCCGACCTCGCCGACCTGCGCGCCGCCGGGGACCGGGGCGCCGCGATGGCGGCCATGGCGCGCGGGGCGGCGGTGATCACCGCGCGGTTGCACGCCGAGGGCAGGCTGCACGCGGTGGCCGGGATCGGCGGCTCCGGCGGCTCCGCCGTCGCGTCGGCGGCCATGCGGGAGCTCCCCGTCGGCGTGCCGAAGCTGCTGGTGTCCACGATGGCCTCCGGCGACACGTCGCCGTATGTCGGCGCCGTGGACGTGACGATGATGTACAGCGTTGTGGACGTCGCCGGGATCAACCGGATCTCCGAGCTGGTCCTGGGCAACGCGGCGGCTGCTGTTTCGAGTATGGCGAATGCCCATCAGCTTGCCAGGCAACGGGGTGGCGCCGCCGGCAGGCCCCTGGTCGGCGCCAGCATGTTCGGCGTCACCACCCCCGCCGTCGACGAGGCGCGCCGCGTGCTCGACGAGCTCGGCTACGAGGTCCTCGTCTTCCACGCCACCGGTTCCGGCGGCCGGTCGATGGAGGCGCTCGCCGGGAGCGGCCTGCTCAGCGGCGTGCTCGACCTGACGACGACCGAGCTGGCGGACGACCTCGTCGGCGGAGTGCTCAGCGCGGGCCCGCACCGGCTCGAGGCGGCGGGCCGCGCCCAGGTGCCTCAGGTGGTCAGCGTCGGCGCGCTCGACATGGTCAACTTCGGCCCCGCCGAAACGGTCCCGAGGCGCTTCGCCGACCGAACCCTCTACGTGCACAACGACACCGTGACCCTGATGCGCACCACCGGCGAGGAGTCCGCGGAGCTGGGCGGGCGCATCGCCGCCAAGCTCTCCGCCGCGACCGGGCCGACCGCGCTCTTCCTGCCGCTGCGCGGGGTTTCGGCCATCGACGCCGAGGGCATGCCCTTCCACGATCCCGAAGCCGACGCCGCGTTGTTCGCCGCCCTGCGCGCTGGTGTCTCCGGGTCCCCGGTCGAGCTCATCGAGCGGGACGAGCACATCAACGACGCCGCGTTCGCCGGTGCCATGGCGCACCGGCTGCACGAGCTGATCCAGTCAAGGGGACGGAACGGATGAACCGCACGGAGGCACTCGCCCGCCTGAGGTCCACTGTGGACGGTGGATCGCCGATCATCGGCGCGGGCGCGGGAACCGGGCTCTCGGCCAAGTGCGCCGAGGCGGGTGGCGTCGACCTGATCATCATCTACAACTCCGGCAGGTACCGGATGGGCGGGCGCGGCTCGCTGGCCGGGCTGATGCCCTACGGCGACGCCAACGCGATCGTGCTGGACATGGCGGGCGAGGTGCTGCCGGTGGTGCGCGACACCCCGGTGCTGGCTGGGGTCTGCGGCACCGACCCGTTTCGGCTGATGCCGAAGTTCCTCGACCGGATCGCCGACACCGGCTTCGCCGGGGTGCAGAACTTCCCCACCGTCGGGCTGATCGACGGCGTCTTCCGGGCCAACCTGGAGGAGACCGGGATGAGCTTCGCGCTGGAGGTCGAGATGATCGGCCTCGCGGCGCAGCGGGGCCTGCTCACCGCGCCCTACGTCTTCGACGCCGAGCAGGCGCGGGCGATGGCCGAGGTGGGCGCCGACGTGCTGGTGCCGCACATGGGGCTGACCACCAAGGGCAGCATCGGCGCGCGCACCGCGCTCACCCTGGAGGAGAGCGTGCGCCGGGTCCAGGAGATGCGCGATGCCGCCGTGGAGGTGAACCCGGACGTCCTGGTGCTCTGCCACGGCGGCCCGATCGCCGAGCCGGAGGACGCGCAGTACGTGCTCGACCGCACCACCGGCGTCGTCGGGTTCTTCGGGGCCTCGTCGATGGAGCGGCTGCCCACCGAGACCGCGATCACCGAGCAGGTGCGGGGCTTCAAGAGCCTCGCGAGGAAGGGGTGACGGCGTGTACCGACTGACCGTCCTCTATGGACATCCGCACGACCCCGCGGCCTTCGACGAGTACTACGAGAGCGTGCACCTGCCCATCGCCAGGAAGATGGAGGGCCTCACCGGCTGGACCGTCGGCAAGTGCGAACCGCTGGTCGCCGGGGACGTGCCGCCCTACTACATGGTCGTCGGCCTCTACGCGGAAACCCGCGAGCGGCTGGAGGAGATCCTGGCGACCCCGGCGGGCCAGGCCGCCGTCGCCGACGTGCCCAACTTCGCCACCGGCGGAGCCTGGTTCAGCTACCACGAGGAGTCCGTCGAGGTCCCGCTCACCCTCGGCTGACGCCTCTGCCCGCACCGGCTGCCGCCCCCGACCACGCCGGTGCGTCCCCCAACGAGAACGGCCCCCGCAGCTGCCCGCGGGGGCCGTTCTCGTTGCAGCGCTTGCGCATCAGGTGTTGCTGGTGACTCCGGTGCGGCTGATCACGTTGGAGGACACCAGCGCCGCGAGGCGGTCGCCGATCGCGTAGGTGGCACCGGGGGCCGAGTGGTCCCTGGTGGCCAGGTCGAAGGCCACGGCGGCCTCGATGCGGCGCGCGGACTCGGACTCACCGAGGTGGTCCAGCATCAGCGCGACGGAGAGCACCGCGGCGGTCGGGTCGGCCACGCCCTGGCCCGCGATGTCGGGGGCGCTGCCGTGCACCGGCTCGAACATGCTCGGGTTGCGGCGGGTGATGTCCATGTTGCCGCTGGCCGCGAGGCCGATGCCGCCGGTCACCGCGGCCGCGAGGTCGGTGATGATGTCGCCGAAGAGGTTGTCGGTGACGATCACGTCGTAGCGGCCGGGGTCGGTGACCATGTGGATCGTGGTCGAGTCGACGTGCTGGTAGGCCACGGAGACGTCCGGGTACTGCAGGGACACCTCCTCCACCACGCGCGACCACAGCGAACCCGCGTGCGCGAGCACGTTGGTCTTGTGCACCAGGGTCAGGTGCTTGCGCGGCCGCGCGGACGCCCTGGCGAAGGCGTCGCGGACGACGCGCTCGACACCGAAGGAGGTGTTGATGCTGACCTCGGTGGCGATCTCGTGCGGGGTGTCCTTGCGCAGCAGGCCGCCGTTGCCCGCGTACGGGCCCTCCGTGCCCTCGCGCACCACGACCATGTCGATCTCCGGCGAGTCCGCCAGCGGGCAGCGCACGCCCGGGTAGAGCCGCGCGGGGCGCAGGTTCACGTGGTGGTCCAACTCGAAGCGCAGCCGCAGCAGCAGACCGCGTTCGAGGATGCCGCTGGGGACCGAGGGGTCGCCGACCGCGCCGAGGAGGATCGCGTCGTGCTGGCGCAGTTCACCGAGCACCGACTCCGGCAGCAACTCGCCGGTGGAGTGCCAGCGAGCAGCGCCAAGGTCGAATCGGGTGATCTCGGCGGTCGGAACGACCTCACCGAGCACCTTCAGCGCCTCGGCGATCACCTCGGGGCCGATCCCGTCACCTGGGATCACCGCGAGCCGCATGCACACACCTCCTGCGAGTGCGACCCCGGGGAATCGGGGCCTGTCATGGCGCGAAGGCTACCGGCACCGGAGGTGTTAATTGCACTTTCGACGCGCAACTCAAGTCATCTCTCCCGTACTGCGGGACACCCGATCGGGTATCTCCAGTCGTGGGACCCACGACGGAGGGGACGATCAGCACTCCGTCATTAGGCAAATGCCTGCTCTGCGCACCCTTCCTGTCCACAACGCAGTGGTGCCCGGAGTGCGATCGCACCCCGGGCACCCCTGTTGTGATCTTTACCCGATCAGGTCAGCTCACCGGCGCTGCGGACCGCCGGGACGCCCGATCGGGGCAGCCCCACCGAGTTTCACGTCCTTCACGCCGACCACCTGCGCCCGCTTGCCGGTCGCGTTGTGGTGGTGCAGCAGGAGCAGGCCCTCGGACTTGTCGGCAGCCTGCGCCGCAGCGTCCCGGTTGACCACCAGTGCGGTGCCCGGCTGCGCGAGGTGGCTCAGCGCGGGCTCGCCCGCACCCTGCACCCACAGGCCCGGGTTCAGCGGGTCGAAGGTCAGCGGGGTGGCGATCTGGTCGATGGTGCCGGTGGTGTCACCCGGCGCCCGGTAGTAGCCGGCGACGCCGACCCGGTAGGTCAGCTTGGCCGACGGGCTCTCGCCGTTGACGCCCAGCGCCTTCAGCGTCACCGGCAGCACGACGACGTTGCTGTCGAAGGCGTTGGTGTCCACGTCGCCGAACTGGCCGTTGATCGGCTGGATGTCGACGGTGGTGAACCCACCGGTCGGCAGCGGCTTGCGCAGGTCGACGGTGGTGGCGACCCAGACGTCGGAGCCGGTGAGCTTCGTCGCGAAGGTCTCGAACTCCGGCCTGCCGTCGTTGGTGGTGTCGATGCTGACGAACGGCTGGGTGTTGCTGCCCAGGTTCGCCCAGTTGCCCCAGCTGACCAGGCCGAAGGCGAGCACGCCGTCCTGCGGCTTGCCCTGCATCTTGGCCAGCGGCGCGGTCGAGCCGACGCCGACGTAGCGCAGGTCGCCCGCCTTGGCCGTCTCGTTGATGGTGCAGTTCCTCGTCACCGAGCCGCCGCAGTCGGGCAGCTGGTCGGAGCGGGCCTGCATCTCCAGGACGCTGACCAGCGAGCGGTAGGCCTGCGGGCCGGTGCCCTGGTTCACGCCGCGGCCGGTCAGGTTCAGCACGCCCTGCTCCTGGCCGGGCTGGAACAGCAGCGTGTCCTTGGCGAGGATGTCCGCGGCAGGCTTCGGCGCGGCGTAGACCGACAGCCGCAGCGGCACGACCGCGCCGTTGGACGGGGTCAGCACGATCCGGCCGGAGGCGTCGGCGAGGAACTGGCGCGCCACGCCGAGCTGGGTGGTGGCCACCGTGGAGTCCACGGTCTTGCGCAGCGCGGCCGGGTCGGTGATCTTCAGCGTGACCTTGAAGTTCGCCACTCCGCGCGGGCCGACCTTCACCGTCGGCGCGGACAGCTCGTAGCTGACGCCGGGGATCGTGGTCGCGGCCTGGTAGGAGGTGCGGTACTCCACCGGCTTGACGCCCTTGTTGACGACCTTGATGTTCTTGGTCAGCGACAGCGGGCCGGAGACCTCGACGGCGCCGAAGGACGCGCTGATCGCGCCCGGGTCGTCGGTGACCATGGCCAGGACCTGGTTGTCCAGCGCGGCCTTGGCGTCGATGCGGCCGGTGCCGACGCGGTTCGGGGCGTAGACGGTGCCGTTGGGGCCGGTGCGGACCTCGATGCCCGCGGTGTTCATGACGGCCGCCTTGACCTCTTCCGGCGTCCAGTCCGGGTGCGCCTGGCGGACCAGTGCGGTGACACCCGAGGTGTGCGGAGCCGCCATCGAGGTACCGCTGATCACCAGCGGCTGGTTGCCCGAGCCGGACAGCGCGGAGGCGATGGTGTCACCGGGCGCGGAGAGGTCCGGCTTGACGATCTTGCTGTGCACGCTGCGCGAGGTGAAGGTGCTGGGCGTGTCGTTGATCGCCGGGGAGGTGGTGCTGACGCTGGAGCGCAGGTACCCGCCGAGCTTGACCTCCAGGGTGCCCGCGGTCAGGGCCGGGCGCAGCGCCTTTGTCACCGAGCCGGTGAACTGGAACATCGGCACGGTCGCGTTGCCCGCGATGCCCGCGGCGAAGTCCTCCAGGTTGGAGGAGAGCACCACGCCGAGCGCGCCCGCGGCACCGGCCTGGTTGGCCCTGGCCGCCGAACCGCACTTGCGGGTGGCGTCGTTGTCGTCCCACTCCAGCCAGGCGAACTTGCCCGCGACCGCGGCCTTGTCGGCGGCGGAGTAGGCGAGGCATCCGTCCTTGTTGTCTGCGGCGGAGAGCGCCACGACGGGCTTGGTCAGGTCGAGGGTGTCGTACTTCGCGTAGTCCTGGCTGTACTGACCGGCCTTCACGCCGACGAGGGTGTTCGGGGCGGCCACCTCGGCGCCGTCGCGGAGCACGAAGGCGTCGCGGCTGCTCGCCACCGTCAGCGCCTCGGGGGTGTTGCCAGGGGAGCCGCCGACGTCGTAGAGGTCGCCGCCGTTGCCCGCGGAGATGACCGGGAGCACGCCGTTGGCGACGAGCTTGCGGACGAACAGGCTGTCCGGGTCGTCGGCACCGCCGAAGTTGCTGCCGAGGGACATGTTGACCACGTCGAGGCGGTCGGTGAAGTCACCGTCGCCGTCGGGGTCCAGCGCCCAGTCCATGGCCTGCGAGGTCACGTCGGTGGAACCGTCGCAGCCGAAGACCTTGATGGAGTACAGCAGCGACCTGGGCGCGGTGCCCGGGCCGACGCGCATCTCGTTGAGCTGCTTGGCCGTCAGCTTGTTGTGGTCGCCCTTGAAGGCGGTGCCGTCGGCGTTGACGCCGAAGCCGCCCGTGGTGCCCGCGACGTGGGTGCCGTGGGTGCCGCAGGAGATCGGGTTCGGGTCAGGGACCGGCGTCATGGAGCCGTTCTGGCCGGTCGCGTCGTACTTGTCACCGACGAGGTCGATGCCGCCGACGACCTTCGGGGTCGGGAAGACAGCCGGGTTGGCCTTGTCGCGGTCGATCGCCGCGTAGGCCTCCTTGGTGCCCGGCCCGCCGAAGGTGGCGTGGGTGTAGTCGATGCCGTCGTCGATGATGCCGACGCGGACGCCGTCACCCAGGACGCCGTTGGACTTCCAGGTCTGCAACGCCCGGGTCAGCTGCACGGCGTTGGAGTTGCCGCGCGACTTCGGCACGACGGTGCGCACGGAGCGCACGTCCTTGCGCGAGGCCAGCTCGGTGATCTTCGCGGCGTCCGCCTGGACCACGACACCGGGAACGGCGTTGGTCGTGCGGTACAGCTCGCGGGTGCCGCCGTCGCGGGAGCGCAGCTGGCCGACGACGGAGTCAGCGGCCTTCTTGGTGTCGTCCTTGGCGCGCTGCGCCGCGGCCTTCGCCTGCTGCTTGCCCGCGCCCTTGCGCTCGGTCTCGGCGAAGGCGTCCACGGCGGGAGCCTTGTCCAGCTCGATGAACGCGGTCACCTTGCCGTTGGCCGCCGCCAGACGCGGTTCGACCTTCTGCTGCAACGACTTCGCGGACAGGCCCTTGGCAGCCGGAACCCCCTTCGCGAGGGGGTCCTGCGTGATCGGGGCCTGGGCGCCGGCCGTGCCCGCGGTGACGCCGACCGCCAGAACAGCGGCGAGCACCGCTGCGGCGGACCGCGTCGCCGACAGGCGAACCCGGGATGAACTCACTGTTGCCCTCACTGGAGGTCATCTCCGACCCTGCCGTGCGCGCCCGCCTGCACGAGCGGCTCGACCCCGCGTGGCAGCGAGGGAATCCCGGCGTGGCACCGTGCCCTCAACGGCGCCTGGTCTGACCTCGGCTGGGAACTTAACTCGGAAGAATGTCGCGGATGTTACTCCATTAGAGTGACGGGGCGACGAACGTTTTCACTTAAGTCACCGAGTTACCGCCCTCGATAACGCTTTGGGGCGCAATATCGACACGAGTCGGTTCACCTGTTGGTGAAAACCGCGCTGACCAGCGATGTCGTTGACGGCTCAACAGCACGAGGGCGGCTCCCCGAGTGGGAAGCCGCCCTCGTGGGTGGGTCGGGTGTTACTCGAAGGACAGCGAGCGGACCATCTTGGCGCCGACGGTGGCGCCGATCGGCTCCAGCACGGTGACGTCGACCGGGCGGTCCACCCGCAGCAGCATGGTGGCGTCCGCGCCGTCGGTGGTCTGGCTGATCTGCGCGGCCTCGACGTTCACGCCCGCCTCGCCGAGCAGCGTGCCGACGGTGCCCATCACGCCGGGGCGGTCCGGGTACTCCAGCAGCAGCACGTTGCCCTCGGCGCGCAGGTCGAAGTTGCGGCCGTTGATCTCCACCAGCTTCTCGACCTGCTTCGGGCCGGTGAGCGTGCCCGAGACGCTGAGCCGGGTGCCGTCCGCCTGCACGGCGACCAGCGTGACCAGGCTGCGGTGGTTGGCGCTCTCGGGCTCGGTGGTCAGCTCGACCGCGACGTCGCGCGCCTCGGCGATCGAGGAGGCGTTGACAAAGGTGACCTGCTCCTCGACCACACCGGCGAACAGCCCGCGCAGCGCGGCCAGCTGGAGGATCTTGACGTCCTCGTTGGACAGCTCGCCGCGGATCTGCACGTCCAGCGTCGCCGGGGTGCGCGAGCTGACCGCCGACAGGACGGCGCCGAGCTTCTGGGTGAGCGGCAGGTAGGGCCGCACCTCCTCGCCGACGATGCCGCCGCCGCGCACGTTCACCGCGTCCGGCACGAAGTCCCCGCGCAGCGCGAGCACGACCGAGCGGGCCACGTCGGTGCCCGCGCGGTCCTGCGCCTCGGCGGTCGAGGCGCCCAGGTGCGGGGTCACCACGACGTTGGGCAGGTCGAACAGCGGGCTGGAGGTGGTCGGCTCGGTCACGAAGACGTCGACGCCCGCGCCACCGATCTGGCCGGTGCGCGCGGCATCGGCCAGCGCGTCCTCGTCGATCAGGCCACCGCGGGCGGCGTTGACGATCAGCACGCCCTTCTTGGTCTTGGCCAGCTCGTCCGCGCCGATGAGGCCCTTGGTCTCCGGGGTCTTGGGCAGGTGGATGGAGATCGCGTCGGCCTGCGCGAGCAGCGTCTCCAGGCTGACCAGCTCGATGCCCAGCTGACCCGCGCGGGCCGGGGACACGTAGGGGTCGTAGGCGATCAGCTTCACGCCGAAGGCCGCGATGCGGCTGGCGAAGAGCTGGCCGATCTTGCCGAGCCCGACCACGCCGACGGTCTTGCCGTTGAGCTCGACGCCGCCGAGGGCGCTGCGCTTCCACTTGCCGTCCTTGAGGCTCGCGTCGGCCTCGGGGATGCGGCGGGCCACGGCCAGCAGCAGCGCGACGGCGTGCTCGGCGGCCGAGACGATGTTGGAGGTGGGCGCGTTGACCACCATGACACCGCGCGCGGTCGCGGCGTCCACGTCGACGTTGTCCAGGCCCACACCGGCGCGCGCGACGACCTTGAGCTTGGTGCTGGAGGCCAGGGCCTCGGCGTCGACCTGGGTGGCGGAGCGCACGAGCAGCGCGTCCGCCTCCGCGAGCGCGGCGAACAGGGCGGGGCGGTCGGTGCCGTCGACGTGACGGACCTCGACCTCGTCTCCGAAGACATCCAGCACGGACGGCGCCAGCTTCTCGGCGATCAGGACGACCGGGCGAGGTGACTTGCTCACAGGTGCTCTCCAGGAAATGGGCTCGGCCTCATGCGGCCAGGACGACGAGCATCGGGCCACCGCGTTGTAACCCGGAGAACCCGCAGTGTATCTGCGGGGTTACCACGGCGTTTCACGTGCCGGAGCACCAAAGCCGTGATCCCCGACGCACCACGCACCGTGCCCACCCGCACACGCGCCCACCCCTCACGGCCGCAACGCCCTGAATGACTCATTGAGGTGCTTGAGCGCCCTGAACGACCCCTTCAGGACCCTCAACTCCCCCAACGGCCCTTTCAGGTACTTCACCGCACCAAACGACCCGTTCAGGGAATTGAGCGCACCGAAGGAGCCGTTCGCTGCCGCCGTTGAGGCCCTGAACGGGTCCTTCGGGTACTTGAACGCGCTGAACGACCCGTTCAGTGCGCTCAACGCGTCAAAGGAGCCGTTCGCAGAGGAGGTGGTGTGGGCCAACGTGCTGAACGAGTCATTGACGTGGTTGAGCGTGGTGAACGAGCCATTGAGGTGGTGGAACGAGCGCTGAGGTGGTGGGGACGAACCCCGAGCGGGGCGGAAAACGCGAGCGGGCGGCCCGTCGCTCTCCGGGCCGCCCGCTGCTCTCGTGCTCTCGCGTCTAGACCGGCTTGTCGAACTCGTACTCGAACTCGCCGTCGTTGGCGCCCGCCACGAAGGCGGTCCACTCACCGGGGTTGAAAACCAGGACCTGATCCGGGTCGTCGCTGTTGCGCAGGCCGGTGTAGGTCACACCGTCGGTGTGCCGCACCTGCGCCATCTCGACCCGGCCGGAGGGCAGGCTCGCGTCGCCCTTCCACTCGGCCCCGCTGAAGTCGATCTCGTCGCGGACACCGGCCTTGTCGTCGAACGGCAAGCCGCGAGACTCCGCCGTGCCCTCGATCACACCGAGACCGTCCTCACCCTGGCCGCGCACCTGGCGTGAGTCACTTCCCGGTCCAGCGACCCTCGCGGACGCCCGCGAGGAAGCCGTGCCACTGCGCCGGTGTGAACACCAGCACCCCGGCGTCCGGGTTCTTGGAATCCCGGACCCCCACGGTCTGCGCCGCGAAGGCGACCTCGACGCAGTCGTTGCCGCCACCGCTGTGGCTGCTCTTGCGCCATTCCGTGAACATCCCCCGACGCTCGTCGACGCTCACGACAACTCCTTTGCCCTAGAGGCGATCAGCGCGACGGATTCCTCCGTGCCGAGCGCCGCCGCCCGTACATGATCGAATACCGTGCCGTACCAGCGGATTTCCTCTGGTTTCTCCAGGTACAGACCACTGGTGAGGGTGTCCAGGTAGACCACGGTCGGGTCCTCCGGATTCGGGAATCCCAGAATCACGAACGGGCCGTCCACGGCCGCGTGGGCACCCGCTCCGAAGGGCAGGACCTGAAGTTCGATGTTCGGCTGCGCCGTCATCTCGACCAGGTAGTCGAGCTGCTCGCGCATCACCTCGTCCCCGCCGACCTTGCGGTGCAGCACCGCCTCGTCGATGACCATCCACAACTTGGGCGGCTGGTCGCGCTCGAGGATGGACTGGCGCGCCCTGCGCGCGGCGACCCTGCGCTCCACGTCGTCGGTGTCGGCCTTGGGCCGCACCGCGCGGAAGACGGAGCGGGCGTAGTCCTCGGTCTGCAGCAGACCGGGCACGAGCTGCGCCTGGTAGCACCGGATCGAGGCCGCCTCGGCCTCCATCCCGACGAACGCGCCGGTCAGCACGTCGCTGTAGTTGTGCCACCAACCCTTTTGCCTGGCCATCCTGGACAGCTCGACCAGTGCGTCCTGCCGGTCGCCCTCGACGCCGTAGAGCTGGAGCATGTCCCGGACGTCGCGCGGGTTGACGCCCGTCCGCCCGGTCTCGATGCGGCTCACCTTGGCGGCGGAGCACTCCAGGTGCCCGGCGACGTCCTCGCAGGTCAGTCCGGCGGCTTCGCGTAAGCGGCGCAGTTCGGATGCCAACCGGCGACGCCGCACGGTAGGGCTGTGGCCGGCAGTCACGGTCTCCCTCTCCAGTAATGACGATGCGTGGTCCCGATCGACCTTCATACGGTCAGGATCGTCCAAAACACGCCTCGGCGGGAACTCGCCGCAGTGTGCACGCGGCGGAAAGGGTGTCGCAATCGCTTGTCCTACTGCCGGGCACAGTCTCACCCAATCGTGTCATTCGCAGGATGTACGTTGCATTTCTCCGTGAACGTCTTGCACGCTTAGTGCCGACGGGGTCGCTCTCCGGAGTTTCACCAGGAGATCCTCCCCGTACACCAGACGATCGGGAGCGGGTGGGGGTTGTGTGGCTGCCGGGAAAGTCGTTGCTGGACGTCCGCGAGGCGCCGAGCGACTGCTCCGTGCAGGGACGCGACTGCTACCGCGACGTGGCGAGCACGCTGGCCGAACTGGAGGCCCTCGCGCTCGCCCAGCCCGATGAGAACGCCAAGAACGCGCTCCTGCGCACGGTCCACGGCTGGCAGTTCCTGCTGGCGCAGCACCGCAGCACCGGCCGCAGGCGGCCCCGCTGCCGGCTCTGCGGAACCAGCTGGCGGGACGGTGGTTGGCCGTGCGCGACCTGGTGGATCGCCTACGCACAGCTGTGCGTGGTGCCGGACACCACCGACGAGAGGCCGTCCCGGCTCGCGTCCCCCTCCCCCCACTCGGGTCGGGACGGCTTCCCGTCACGCGTCGCGGCGCAGGACACCGCGCGACTGCCCCGCGTCTGCCCCACGAACTGAAGATGCCTTGTGCAGCCTGCAAATCACGCAGGCGCGATCGGTTGTGCGATGTGCAACCAGACCACAGTGGACGGTCCAGCGTTCACCCGTTCCCCAGCAGACCCTTCTGCCTCAGCGGTGAACGTGGCAGACAGAAGGGGGCGCCCCCGGAGTTCCGGGTGCGCCCCCCACTCATGAGACGGCTCAGGCGGTCTCGGTGATCGGGCGGTCCACCCACGACATCAGGTCGCGCAGCTTCTTGCCGGTCTGCTCGATCGGGTGCGCTGCCGACTCCTCGCGGTACTTGGTGAACGCCGGGCGCCCGCCGTCCATCTCCGCGACGAGCTCCTTGGCGAACTCCCCGCTCTGGATCTCCGCGAGGATCTTGCGCATCTCCTCCTTGGCGCGGGCGTCCACCACGCGCGGGCCACGGCTGTAGCCGCCGTACTCCGCGGTGTCGGAGACCGAGTAGAACATCCGCGAGATGCCGCCCTCGTACATCAGGTCGACGATCAGCTTCAGCTCGTGCAGGCACTCGAAGTAGGCGATCTCCGGCGCGTAGCCCGCCTCGGTGAGCACCTCGAAACCGTTCTGCACCAACGAGGCCACGCCGCCGCAGAGCACGGCCTGCTCGCCGAAGAGGTCGGTCTCGGCCTCCTCCTTGAAGGTGGTCTTGATCACGCCGGCGCGGGTGCCGCCGATGGCCTTGGCGTAGGACAGCGCCAGCGCCTGGGTCTCACCCGAGGGGTCCTGCTCCACCGCGATGAGGCACGGAACGCCCTTGCCGTCGACGAACTGGCGGCGCACCAGGTGACCGGGGCCCTTCGGGGCGACCATCGCGACCGCGACGTTCGCGGGCGGGGTGATGAGGCCGAAGCGGATCGCCAGGCCGTGGCCGAAGAACAGCGCGTCGCCGTCGTTGAGGTTCGGCGCGATGTCGGTGGTGTAGAGGTCGCGCTGCTTGTGGTCGGGGATCAGGACCATGATCACGTCGGCCTCGGCGGCGGCCTCGGCGGGGGTGATCACCCGCAGGCCCTCCTCCTCGGCCTTCGGACGGGACTTCGAGCCCTCGGGCAGGCCGATCCGGACGTCGACCCCGGAGTCGCGCAGGCTGAGCGCGTGGGCGTGGCCCTGGCTGCCGTACCCGATCACCGCGACCTTGCGGTTCTGGATCACGCTCAGGTCGGCGGCGTCGTCGTAGAACATCTCCACGGACATGGTGCTCGGTGGTCCTTCCAGTAATGGCGAGAAAACGGCGGTTCAGCGTTTCAGGGGGCTCAGCGGGCTCAGCGGACGGCGGCGGCGGTGATGGAGCGGGCGCCCCTGCCGATCGCGACCATGCCGGACTGGACCATCTCCCTGATCCCGTACGGCTCCAGCATGCGCAACAGCGCGTTGAGCTTGTCGGCGGTGCCGGTGGCCTCGACCGTCACCGCTTCTGGCGAGACGTCGACCACCTTGGCCCGGAAGAGCTGGACGGTCTCCAGCACCTGGCTGCGCACCGTCGCGTCGGCCCTGACCTTGACCAGCAGCAGTTCGCGCTGCACGGCCGTCGGCGGGTCGAGCTCGACGATCTTGATGACGTTCACCAGCTTGTTGAGCTGCTTGGTCACCTGTTCCAACGGTAGTTCGTCGACGGAGACCACGATCGTCATCCGCGAGACCTCGACGTGCTCGGTCGGGCCGACGGCCAGGGACTCGATGTTGAAGCCCCTGCGGGAGAACAGCCCGGCGACCCTGGCCAGCACGCCCGGCTTGTTCTCGACCAGCACGCTCAGCGTGTGCCTGCTCATCACTCGTCTTCCTCGAACAGCGGGCGGATGCCGCGCGCGGCCATGATGTGGTCGTTGCCGGTGCCCGCGGCCACCATCGGCCACACCTGGGCGTCCTTGCCGACGACGAAGTCGATCACGACGGGGCGGTCGTCGATCTCCATCGCCTGCTTGATCACGGCGTCCACGTCGTCCTTGGACTCGCAGCGCAGCCCGACGCAGCCCAGCGCCTCGGCCAGCAGCTTGAAGTCGGGGATGCGGTGCTTGTGCGTGCCCAGCTCGGTGTTGGAGTACCGCTTGTCGTAGAACAGGGTCTGCCACTGGCGGACCATGCCCAGGTTGCCGTTGTTGATCACCGCGACCTTGATCGGGATGTTCTCGATCGCGCAGGTGGCCAGTTCCTGGTTGGTCATCTGGAAGCAGCCGTCGCCGTCGATCGCCCAGACCTCGGTGCCGGGCATGCCCTGCTTGGCGCCCATGGCGGCGGGCACCGCGTAGCCCATCGTGCCGAGGCCGCCGGAGTTCAGCCACGTCCCGGGCTTCTCGTAGCGGATGAACTGCGCCGCCCACATCTGGTGCTGGCCGACGCCCGCCGCGTAGATCGCGTCCGGGCCGACCAGCGCGCCGATCCGCTCGATCACGTACTGCGGGGCGAGGGTGCCGTCGGTGGGCTCCTCGTAGCCGAGCGGGAAGGTGTCCCGCCACGAGTTGAGCTGCTTCCACCACGGGGAGATGTCGGCGCGCTCGGTCTCGAACTCCGCGCGCACCGCCTCGATCAGCTCGCCGATGACCTCCTTGCAGTCACCCACGATCGGCACGTCGGCGCGGCGGTTCTTGGAGATCTCCGCGGGGTCGATGTCGGCGTGCACGATCTTGGCCTCGGGCGCGAAGGAGTCCAGCTGCCCGGTGACGCGGTCGTCGAAGCGCGCGCCGAGGGTGATCAACAGGTCCGAGCGCTGCATCGCCGCGACCGCGGCGACCGTGCCGTGCATGCCGGGCATGCCCAGGTGCAGCTGGTGGGAGTCGGGGAACGCGCCGCGCGCCATCAGCGTGGTGACGACCGGGATGCCGGTGAACTCGGCCAGCTCCAACAGCTCCGCCGACGCCTGCGCCTTGAGCACGCCACCGCCGACGTAGAGCACCGGGCGCTGCGCCGCGGCGATCAGCTTGGCCGCCTCGCGGACCTGCTTGCCGTGCGGGCGCACCGTGGGCCGGTAGCCGGGCAGCTTCATCTCCGGCGGCCACGAGAAGGACGTGGTGGCCTGCAGCACGTCCTTGGGCACGTCGACCAGGACCGGGCCGGGACGACCGGTGGCCGCGATGTGGAAGGCCTCGGCGACCGCCCTCGGGATGTCCGCCGGGTCGGTGACGAGGATGTTGTGCTTCGTCACGGGCATCGTGATGCCGCAGATGTCGGCTTCCTGGAAGGCGTCCGTGCCGATGGAGGACCGGGCGACCTGGCCGGTGATCGCCACGATCGGGACCGAGTCCATGTAGGCGTCGGCGAGCGGGGTGACCAGGTTGGTCGCGCCGGGACCCGACGTGGCCATGCACACACCGACCCGGCCGGTGGCCTGCGCGTAGCCGGTCGCGGCGTGCCCGGCGCCCTGTTCGTGGCGGACCAGGATGTGGCGCACCTTGGTGGAGTCCAGCAGCGGGTCGTACGCGGGGAGGATGGCGCCGCCCGGGATGCCGAAGACGACCTCGCATCCGGCGGCTTCGAGGGAGCGGACAAGGGACTGCGCACCGGTCACCCGGATCGGGGCCCCGGACGGGGGCGCGGGGCGGGGGCGCGCACCCTGGGGATTCTGCGGGGCCTTGGGCACCGCTGCCGGTCGCGATGTGGCGCTGGTCATCGTGTCTGCCTCGTGGGTGTCGAGTTGACTTGGGGCTGTCCGGGCAACAAAAAACCCCCGCAGGCCGATGGTGGGCCGTACGAGGGTGGCGCGTCGACGAAGACTTCCCTAGGCGTCGACGCGCCCGGGAAGTACGAGGACCCCGATGAACGGGAAGTTGCGCAGCAGCACGCGAATGACGCTAGCGCCAATGGCGTAGCAGCGTCAACTCTGCGGGATTCCCTTCCCGGATGCTGGACACGACCGGGGGACACGAGGTGCCTCGTGCGCAGGTGGGAGCATGTTCGGCGTGGTATTCCAACTTCCGAAGGTCGCGCTCCTGCCGATCGTGCTGCTCGCGGTCTGCGTGACGCCGGTCGCCTTCGGCGCGCCCGGTCTGCAGCTCGTCTACCTCATCCCGCTCGCGCTGGTCTGGCACGTACTGCGCGCGCGGACCGTCGCCGGGGCGGACGGGGTCCTCGTGCGCACCGCGCTCGGCTCGCGGCGCATAGAGTGGGGCGCGGTGACGTCCCTGCACCTGGGACGCCCCAACAAGGTCAGCCTCGTGCTCAACGGCGGCGAGCGTCTGACCCTGCCTGCGGTGCGGCTCGGCGACCTGCCCGCGCTCGCGAAGGCCAGCGGTGGCGTGGTGCCCGATCCCAGCGCGACCGCCGAGAAAGCTCCCGACCAGGGCGTAGCCTCGACAGACACCGACGAGTAGTTCCTGCTTTCCCGTTGTAAGGAGGGGCCGTGCCCCCGCTGCGTTCCCGAATCACCACCCACGGTCGCAATGCCGCGGGCGCCCGCTCGCTGTGGCGCGCCACCGGCATGACCGACTCCGACTTCGGCAAGCCGATCGTGGCGATCGCCAACTCCTACACCCAGTTCGTGCCGGGCCACGTGCACCTCAAGGACATGGGCGAGCTCGTCGCGGGCGCGGTGCGCGAGGCCGGCGGGGTGGCGCGCGAGTTCCACACCATCGCCGTGGACGACGGCATCGCCATGGGGCACAGCGGAATGCTCTACTCGCTGCCCTCGCGCGAGGTCATCGCCGACGCCGTCGAGTACATGGTGCAGGGCCACCAGGCAGACGCGCTGGTGTGCATCTCCAACTGCGACAAGATCACCCCGGGCATGCTGATGGCCGCGATGCGGCTGAACATCCCCGCGGTCTTCGTGTCCGGCGGGCCGATGGAGGCGGGCAAGGCCGTCGTCGTCGCGGGCGTCGCGCAGGCCCCGACCGACCTGATCACCGCGATCGCCGCCTCCGCGAGCGCGGCCGTTGACGAGGCCGGACTGTCCGAAGTGGAGCGTTCGGCCTGTCCGACGTGCGGCTCCTGCTCCGGCATGTTCACCGCGAACTCGATGAACTGCCTGACCGAGGCGCTCGGGCTCTCCCTGCCGGGCAACGGTTCCACGCTGGCGACGCACTCCGCGCGGCGCGATCTGTTCCTGCGCGCGGGAACCACGATCGTCGAGCTGGCGAAGCGCTGGTACGAGCAGGACGACGAGAGCGCGCTCCCGCGCAACATCGCCAACCGCAAGGCGTTCGAGAACGCCATGGCGCTGGACGTGGCGATGGGCGGCTCCACCAACACGGTGCTGCACATCCTCGCCGCCGCGCAGGAGGGGCAGATCGACTTCACGCTCTCCGACATCGACGCGATCAGCCGCCGCGTCCCGTGCCTGTCCAAGGTGTCGCCGAACTCCGACTACCACATGGAGGACGTGCACCGGGCAGGCGGAATCCCGGCGATCCTCGGCGAGCTGAACCGCGCCGGGCTGCTGAACCGCGACGTGCACTCGGTGCACACGCCCACTTTGGAGCAGTGGCTTGCCGAGTGGGACATCCGCGCGGAGTCGCCATCGGCCGAGGCCGTCGAGCTGTTCCACGCCGCGCCCGGCGGAGTCCGCACCACGAAGGCGTTCTCCACGTCGAACCGTTGGTCCTCTTTGGACACTGACGCCGCAGGCGGCTGCATCCGCGACTTCGAGCACAAGTACACCGCCGACGGCGGGCTCGCGGTGCTGTACGGCAACCTCGCCGAGGAGGGCGCGGTGATCAAGACCGCGGGCATCGACGAGGAGCTGTGGCACTTCCAGGGCCCCGCGCGCGTCGTGGAGAGCCAGGAGCAGGCCGTCTCGGCGATCTTGAAGAAGGAGGTGCAGGCGGGCGAGGTGATCGTGGTCCGCTACGAGGGCCCCTCCGGCGGTCCCGGCATGCAGGAGATGTTGCACCCCACCGCTTTCCTCAAGGGCTCCGGCCTCGGCAAGCTCTGCGCGTTGATCACCGACGGCCGGTTCTCCGGTGGCTCCTCCGGCATCTCCGTCGGCCACGTCTCCCCCGAGGCGGCCGACGGCGGCTTGATCGGCTTGGTGCAGGACGGCGACCAGATCCTGCTCGACGTGCACTCGCGCAAACTGGAGCTGCTCGTGGACGCCGACGTGCTCGCCGAGCGCAGGGCCAAGATGGAGGCCAGCGAGCGCCCGTGGCAGCCCGTCGACCGGCAGCGCGAGGTCTCCACGGCGCTCAAGGCCTACGCCAAGCTCGCCACCTCCGCCTCCACCGGCGCCGTCCGCGACGTCAACCGCGTCTGACCCCACCGCCGTGGTTGTGCGCTGAATGACTCATTGGGGTACTTGAGCGCCCCCAATGACTCCTTCAGGACGCTCAACTCCCCCAATGGCCCGTTGAGGGAGTTGAGCGCCCCCAATGAGTCATTCAGCTACCTCAACGCACCAAACGAGTCATTGGCTGGTGTCGCTGAAGCCCTGAACGACCCGTTTGGTGCGTTGAGCGCACTGAACGGGTCGTTCAGCTCCTTCAACGCACTGAACGGGCCGTTGGCGTGGTCCGCGGCGTGCTGAATGACTCATTGAGGTGGTTGAACGTGCTGAAGGAGTCATTCAGCACGTGTCCGGCGCGGTGAACGGGGGGCTCGGGGTGGGCGGTAGGTTGCGCGGATGCTTGGTGATCAACAGCAGGTGAAGCGGGTGCGCGAGGTGCCGACGAGGGCGCGCGCGACGGATCTGGTCTACGCACCGGACCTGGACGGCCAGGCCGATCCGGGCGAGGTCGTGTGGACGTGGGTGCCGTTCGAGGAGGACCCGTCCAAGGGCAAGGACCGCCCGCTGCTCGTGGTGGGCCGCGACGGCTCGATGCTGCACGCGATGATGCTGTCCAGCCAGGTGCCGGACCACCACGAGGAGCAGGACTGGCTGGAGCTCGGCGAAGGCGCGTGGGACCGCTCCGGGCGGGCGTCCTACCTGCGGCTGGACCGGCTCTTCGAGCTGGGCGAGGACGACATCCGCCGCGAGGGCGCGGTGCTGGAGGCCGACCGCTTCACCCGCGTGGCGATCGCGCTGCGCAAGCGCTACGGCTGGCGCTGAGGACCGTGGTGGGCCCCGGCGTGACCGGGGCCCATCGGGTCAGGTGCGGAAGACCAGCTGCATGAGCAGGGTGGCGGCCACGGCGATGGCGAGGCAGCCGACGCCGACGCCGAGCGGTCTGCGGGACCAGAAGAAGCCGGTGTCCAGGCCGAGGCGGCCGGGGCCGGTGAGCACGACGCCCGCGGCCATCGCGCCGAGCACGAGGTCGAACTCGAAGCCCGCCGCCTGCTGGCCGAGGAAGAATCCCCCGCCCCACTTCAGGATCACCACGTTGATCATGACGGCGAGCAGGCCTGCGGCGGCCAGCGGGGTGAACAGGCCGATCACCACGAGCGCGCCGCCGACCAGTTCGGTCAGGCCGGTCAACCACGCCAGCAGGGTCGTCTGGGTGAACCCCTTGCTCTGCAGGAACTGCGCGAACCCGGTGATGCCGGGACCGCCGAACGCGCCGA
The DNA here is from genome assembly GCF_039537405.1 of Allokutzneria multivorans. Classification (NCBI taxonomy): domain Bacteria; kingdom Bacillati; phylum Actinomycetota; class Actinomycetes; order Pseudonocardiales; family Pseudonocardiaceae; genus Allokutzneria; species Allokutzneria multivorans. Next base: position 557,569 of record NZ_BAABAL010000019.1, read on the forward strand.
AGATCTTCTGCGCGCCGTGCGCGATGAAGGTGCCGCCCAGCGCGAAGCGCAGCACCAGCTGCCCGAAGTCCGCCCCCGCCGTCCAGGTGAACGGACGGATCTCGCCGGACTTGCCGCTGCTGGTGGAGCTGGGACCGAACGCCGACTCTCCGTTAGTGCTCACAGCGCACAACGCTAGGTGATCAGCGCGTCCGGGGCGACCGCTTCGGGAGGGATGTCGCCCCGGACTTGTCCCCTAGGGGACGCGCCAGATCTGGGCGCCGCTGCCGTTGCAGTCGAAGATCTGCAGCTGCGTGCCGTTGGTGGTGGTGCTGTTGGGCACGTCGAGGCAGCGGCCGGACATGGGGCTCACCAGGCCGCCGCCCGCCTTCGGCCACCACTGTTGCGCCGAAGTGCCGTTGCACTGCCACAGCTGGATCTTCGTGCCGTTGGCGGTGCCGCTGTTGCTGACGTCGAGGCACTTGCCGAGTGCGCGGACGCTGCCGTCGGAGGCGAAGGTCCACTGCTGCGCGGTGCCCGTGTTGCAGTCCCAAAGCTGGACCTTGGTGCCGTCAGCGGTTGCGCCCTGGTTGACGTCGACGCACTTCGCGGCGAGTCCGGTGATCGCGCCGGTACGCGGTTGCGCGGGACCCACGTCGAAGGACGGTGGAGCGTCAGCCGCCGCGGCGCCCCAAGCGGTGTTAGGGCTGGCACCAAGGACGTAGTCGAGCGTGCCGCCGTTGCGGACCATGTCCTCGCTGACCCACGGCTTCGTCGAGGTCTGACCGTTGACGCGGAGGCGCTGCACGTACTTGTTGGCGTCACTGGCCTGCGGCGCGGTGATCTTGATAGTGACGCCGTTGCCGCGCGTGATCGTGGTTTCCGGGAACAGCGGGCTTGCCAGGACAAGCTCACTGCGCCCCGGTGCCTCGGGATACAAGCCCAGTGCGGCCCAGACTCCCCAGGACGCCATCTGCCCTAGGTCGTCGTTGCCGACGTAGCCGTCCGGCGCGGGCTTGAAGATGCTTGTAAGCGCACGACGAACGATGTCCTGTGTCTTATAAGGCGCTCCGGCGTACGCGTATGCCCACGGAGTGTTCAGCGTGGGTTCGTTGCCCAAGTACGCGTAGGGCTTCTTCGGCCCCGCGTTGAGCTCGGTGAAGAACGTGTCCAACCGCGACAGCACGGCCGCGTCGCCGCCCATGGCGTCGAAGAGCCCACGGTGGTTGTAGGGCACCATCCACGAGTACTGCGCACCGTTGCCCTCGACGTACTCGTTCTCCTGTGTCGGCGAGAACGCGGGCCACGTGCCGTCGCCGTTGCGGGGCTGAATGGTCCTGATGCCGGAGTTCAGCAGACTGCGCCAGTTCTGCGCTCTACGAAGAAAGAGCTCGTGCGTGGCGTTGTCGCCGACGCGCGCGGCGAACTGCGAGACGGCGAAGTCCGCGCTCGTGTACTCCAGTGTGGTCGACGCGGTCCCCCACACTCCGCCGGTGCCAGCGGGGATGTAGCTCTGCCCGTCGTACTGGACGTGCCCTGGGCGCTGTCGCGGATCACGACTACCGGTGACCATGCGCTGCAACGCGTCCGCTGTGTTGAAGTTCGTGCCGCCGAACGCGTGGATGCTCGCGACGATGATGGACATCGGATCGCCGTTCATCACGCCGGTGCCACCGTTGGCCACGGTCCACCTGTCGAAGTAGCCGCCCTGCGTCGCCTGGTTCACCGCGGACTGCGCGATGTCCGAAGCCTCCTTGGGCGCCAGCAACGCGACGAGCTGCACCTGTGATCGGTAGACGTCCCAGCCGGAGAACGTGGCGTACTGCGCGCGGCCCGCCGGGAGCTTGTGAACGCGCCGGTCAAAGCCGACGTAGCTGCCGTCCACGTCGCTGAACACGTTGGGGTGCAACAACGAGTGATACAGGTTCGTGTAGAGCCTGCTGCGCTGCATGTCCGTGCCGCCGGTGACCGAGATCCTGCCGAGCAGTTCGTTCCACGTCGCCCTCGTGCCGTCGCGGACCTGCTCGAAGGTGCGCGTGCCCTGCTCCGCGACGAGGTTGGCCTTCGCGCCTTCAAGGCTCACGTAAGAGATACCGATGCGCGCGGTCACGTTCGAGGACGCGAAGGACACCAAGGCCTTTGCCGCCGGAGCATCCTTTGTGGACTCCGCACGCCTGAGACTGCGGTCGACGGTGTTGTCCTTGCTGACGATCCCCGACTGCGCGAACGGTTGGTCGAACTCCGCGTGGAAGTACAGGCGGTACCTGTTGCCCGCGCCGCAGAAACCACCACTGTCGGTGAAGCCGGTCAGCGTGTTCGTTCCGATGGTGATCGCACCGGAAGCGGGGTTGAAGCCACGCGCCGCGTCGGCGGTCAGCGAGGCGCGTTGGCCCGCCGGGTAGCTGAAGCGCGCGATTCCGGAGCGCTGCGTCACGGCGAGGTCGGCGCGGATGCCGTTGTCGAAGCGCACGCCGTAGGTGCCCGGCGACGCGCTCTCGTTGGCGTGGGAGAACGTGTGGTGCTCAACGGGCTGATCGCCGAGCACCGGCAGGAACGGGACGTTGCCGTGGTCGCTGCACCCCGGACCGGAGATGTGGGTGAGGCTGAACCCGCGGATGCGGTTGTCCTCGTAGTGGTAGCCGCCGTGCTGGTGCGTCACGGTGTCCGGACTCCACTTGAGCATGCCGAACGGGGCGTCCGCGCCGGGGAACGTGTTGCCCGCGCCGCCACCGTGCCCGAAATCGGGGCCGCCGGGCTTGGTGCCGACGAAGGTGTTCACGTACTGCGCGGGGTCATTGATCGCTCGCGCCGCTGTTGGCGCGGCTGTGGCCTGGACGCCGCCGACCAGCAGTGAGCCGACTGCGACGAGAACAAGGGGCAGACGAGCTAATCGGGGGCCGCCCATGTCGTACTCCTCGATGCAGGGGCTGACAACGTTGTCAGCCCCTGCATCCTCCCAAGGACTCCGCGCCGCTTTCTAGGCCAGAACCGGTGAACTCAGTAGGCGCCACGGATGACGTTGTCGGGCTCCTTGCCCGCGGCGAACTGCGCGATCTGTCGCGCCGCGATGCCCCACGCCCGCTTCTCGCGCACTGTCACACTGCCCGCGACGTGCGGGGTCAGCACGAGGTTCTTCGCCGTCCACAGTGGATGGCCGGACGGCAGCGGTTCCGGGTCGGTGACGTCCAGCGCCGCGCGCAGGCGGCCGGAGTTCAGCTCCGCGACAAGGGCTTCGGTGTGCACCACGGGGCCGCGCGCGGCGTTGACCAGGATCGCGCCGTCGCGCATGCGGGACAGGAACTCCGCGTCGACCATGTGCCTCGTCGCGTCGGTCATCGGCACGACCATGATCACCGCATCGTGCTCGCCGAGCAGGTCGGGTAGTTCATCGACGCCGTGCACGCCCTCGCGCGCCTTGGTGCCAACGAGCGTGGTGGTCGCGTCGAAGGCGTCGAAGCGGCGACGCAGCTGCTCGCCGAGGTCACCGGCGCCGACGACGAGCATTCGCTTGTCCTGCATGGTGTCCGTGACGTGGAAGTCCCACTCGCCCGCGCGCCGCGCCGCATCGAAGGTCGGCAGATCGCGGTAGATCGACAGCAGCGCGGCGAAGACCCACTCCGCGGTGCTGCCGCCGTGCGCGCCACGGCAGTTCGACAGCAGCACGTTCTCGGGCAGGCGCCCCAGCCACGCCTCGGCGCCCGCGGTCAGCAGCTGCACGAGCCCGAGCTTGGGCATCTGCTCCATGGCGGCGACGAGCCTGCCGACGGAGAGGAACGGTGGGACGAGGACGTCCGCCTCGGCCAGCTGGCCGGGATCGGAGAGGTCCAGCACCACGGCGCGCACTCCGTCCACAGTGGACAGAGCGGCGAGTCCGTGGTCATCGGGAACGAGCACGGTCAGCGTCACGGGGCGCACGTTACCCGCACCGGTGCCTGCGTCCCGCCGAGAAGTGCGGCACACTTCGTCTCGATGGAAGAGCGGTGGGTGTCCGGCACGGACGGCACGAAGATCAGGGCGTGGAGCTCGGGACGCGCGAGCCCGCCGGTGCTGCTGTGCGCGGGACTGGGCACTCCCGTCGAGGCGTGGCCGTCGCTCACCGGGCCGGACGCGTCGGTGCGGGTGCACGGTTGGCACTATCGCGGCACCTTCGACTCAGAGCGCCCTGCCGACGAGGAGCGCATCCAGCTCGCCGACCACGTCGGTGACGCGCTGGCCGTCCTCGACGACGCGGGAGTCCGGCGCTGCGTCGTCGTCGGCTGGTCCCTCGGTGTCACCGTGGCGACCGAACTGGCGCGTCTGCACCCGGAGCGCGTTGCCGGGGTGATGCTGATCGGCGGAGCGCCCGGCGCGTTCTTCGACGACGTGCTCGGAGTGCTCGGTCTGCCGAAGCCGTTGAGCCGCGTGCTCGCGCGCGGTGGGACGCAGGCGCTGCGCTGGGCAGGACCGCTGCTCGATGCCGTGGCGCACCGGCTCCCCGCGCACCTGCTGCCGGGCAACGAAGCGTTCCGCGTGTCGGCGCAGCGGTTCCTCCAGCACGACTGGCGGTGGTACTGGACGCTCGCGCTCGCGCTGGGCGACACCGGCAGGCAGGACCTGCGCGCGCTGTCGTGCCCGGTCACTGTGCTCGCGGGACGCTACGACCTGCTGGCCGACCCGCGCGGGAGCTGGTCCGCGACCGGGCCGTTGCCCCAGGCACGGCTTCGCGAACTGCCGTGCAGTCACTTCGTGCCCTTGGAGGCGCCGAAGGTGCTCGCCGACGAGCTCGACCTGCTGGTGGAGCGCGCCGAGGCAGTGCGTGACGCACTTGATTACGCCGATCCTCGCCCACTCACCCCGCGTTCACCGGAGTCCGCCTACCCTGGACGACCGTGACCACCCTGCGCAGCCGGAACTTTCGTACAGCACTGCTGGCCGCCTTCTCGGCGTTCGGCCTGCTGGCGTCGGGCTGCGCGAGCTTTCCCGAGCAGCCGAGCACGCAGTGGACCCCGCGACCGCACCTCGAACCGCAGGCCGGGCCGAACCCGCAGATGCCCGGTGGCGGTGGGCAGCAGCAGAAGCCACCGCGCCAGGGTCCCGGTGGACCGCCGAAGCCGCCGGAGGGCTGCAAGGACTACAGCTCCTCGGTGATGGCGACCTGCCTCGACCAGGTCTCCGCCGTGGCCGTGCTGCCGGACGGCAAGACCGCCTACGTCGCCGAGCGGACCACCGGCCGCGTGCTGCGCACCGTGGAGGGCACGCAGGACACCGTGCTCGTCGCCCAGATCGACGTGGACACCGCCGGTGACGGTGGGCTGACCGGGCTCGCGCTGTCCCCGTCCTTCCGCGAGGACAACCTGATCTACGCCTACATCACGACCAGCAGCGACAACCGCGTGGTGCGCATCGCGCCGAAGGACTCGGCCAAGCCCGTGCTGACCGGGATTCCGCGCGGGTCCAGCAACAACGCGGGCGCGCTGACCCGCGACCGCAACGGCGCGCTGCTCGTGGCGACCGGCAACGCGGGCAACGCGGCGGCCTCCAACGACCCGAAGTCCCTCGCGGGCAAGCTCCTGCGCATCGACGCGGCGGGCAAGCCCGCCAAGGGCAACCCCACCGCCGACACGGCTGTCGTGGCGTCGGGGCTGTACTCCCCCGGCGGCATCTGCACCTCGATGACCGGCCAGCTGACGTGGGTCACCGACAGGCAGCCCGACCGCGACGTCGCCTACAAGTTCTCCCTCGGCAAGCCGCTCGGTTCCCCCGCGTGGAGCTGGCCGGACAAGCCCGGCGTCGCGGGCTGCGCGGCCTACCCCGACCTGCTGTCGGTGAACCTGGAGAAGGGCGAGGCCATGTTCGACCTCACCCTCGGGCCGACCGGCGCGTTCACCGGCCAGCCCGTCACCAGGGAGAAGGGTACCTACGGCAGGCTGCGCGGCGGCGATCTCACCCCGGACGGCGCGGCGCTGTGGGTCGGCACCACGAACAAGAACGGCGGCAAGACGGTCTCCAGCGACGACCGCGCGGTGATCATCATCCGGCAGAGCGGCGGCAACGGCGTCGACTAGCTCCTGCAAGCGGTTGCGCTGTGCATCCCGGTCACGGTGTCGCCGGGGGTTGGGGTGTCTTCAAGACCAGCAAACCCCCCTGTTGATCATCGTTAACCGCCCCCAACCCCGCGGTTTTTTGGGGAGCTGTCGTTGAAGACGGCTGGGGTGCGGGCGGTCAGAAGCGGAGTGCCAGGAGGCCGAAGAAGGAGCAGAGCGCGCACAGGGCGGCGTTCTTGAGCTTGTGGTCGACCAGGATCGCGACGAACTCGCGCAGGAAGGCGCTGGGCCAGAAGTACTTCGCGGTCGGCGCTCCGACGACGTGCCCGACCACCCCTGCCCGCCGGGCGAAGGCCGCCGCGCGGAGCACGTGGTAGCTGCTGGTGATCACCACGCAGCGGTGGCCGGGCAAGCGCTCCGCCATGATCTCCTCGCTGAACACGAGGTTCTGCAACGTGGTCCGCGACTTCTCCTCCAGCACGACGCGCTCCGGCGGCACACCGCCCGCGATCAGGTAGTCGGCCATCGCGCGTGCCTCGGACACGTCCGCGTCGGGACCGAAACCGCCGGAGACGATGATCGTGGCGTCGGGCAGAGCCGAAGCCGCCTCACGTGCCTTGTCGAGCCGCCCAGCGAGCTGAGCGGGCACCGAATCGCCCTCCAACCCCGCGCCCAGGACCACGATGAAGTCGGCGTGACCGCGATGGCCGATGCGCACGTACAGCAGCGAGTACAGCAGGAAGCAGCCGAAGACGAAGGCGATGTAGCCGAGCCCGCCCACGGTCGCTCCGACGACGCTGCGGAACAACGGGTTCTTCACGGTCAGCGCGAAGGCGGCCGCCACGGTGACGAGGAGAATCCCGATGCCCAGCAACAGGGAGAGCAGGTTCGCCAGCCGCCACCCCTCGCGCCACAGCATGACCACGCCGTTGAGCATCAGCAGGACCGAGAGCCCGAGGATCAGCAGCGGGCTGACCAGCAGGACGGGGATCACCAGGGCGCGCGCCGTCTCCGGGGAGGAGATCGCCGCCGACGCCGCGAGGAAGCCCAGCGAGATCACCAGGTAGACGCCGTTGCGCAGCCGCCTGCGATCGACGGCCAGGCCCACCAGGAACGCGAGGAACCACAGCGCCGACAGGACGTAGCTGGCCGTCGCGATCCCGCCGTACTTGCCCATGCCCGGACGGTAGTTGATCTCAGGAGGTGGTCGCGCTCTCCGATCGGGTCCGCTCCACCATCAGGAACAGCAGCACGAGGCCGAGCACCGTGCCGCCGAGCACCTTCGCCAGCTCGGTGAAGCCCTCCAGCACGGACATCCCCGCGCTGAGCGGAGTGCCGCCGAGCAACACGACCATGCTCCACAGGCCCAGCCCGAACATGGCGCCGCTGCCCAGCCACGCCACCGAGAGCGGTCCCCAGCCGGTGCGGCCGCGCGCGAGCACCTGCACGCCGATCGCTCCGGCCAGCGCGAAAACGTTGAGATCAACAACAGCGACCGCGACCGCGAGCACCGACCCCAGGTTCGCCAGCACGATCTGAAGGTCCCGCGTGGGCGTCGGAGGGTGTTGTCCCGCAACGAAGAGCGGCGCCCACCGAGCACGCGCGTAGAACACGAAAGCGACCGCGAGCAGCACGCCCTGGAGGCTGAAGCCGGAGTAGACGACGCCGTACACCCACGGCTGCACAGGCCCAGAAGAGCCAGCGCCACCCAATGCGGACAACGGCGCCATCACCGCGATGGGGACCAGCAGCCCGGTGGCGACCCACATCGGGAAGACCACCGCCCACGCGGGCAGCCGCATCCCCCACGAGTGGGTCAGCACGAGCGCGACGACGATCGCGACGGCGTCCATCGCGGCGGTGACGGCGTTGAGCGCGAGCATGCTCGGCTCGCGCAGCACGGAGGGGTCGGAGAAGCCGATCCCGCTGCCGGTCAGCCACAGCAGCTTCAGCGTGAGGTACGGGACCGCGCACAGCACGGCCGCGTAGCCGATGACGAACCTCGTCTTCATGCGCTCCAGCATCGGAGCACGGGCGCGCCAAGAGATCCCGCACAAGAGCGGGCCGCCTCCCCCTCAAGAGGGAGAAGCGGCCCGAACTCACACTACTTGCAGCGCTCCAGGACGAGCTCGCGCACGCGCTTGGCGTCGGCCTGGCCCTTGGTGGCCTTCATGACCGCGCCGACGACCGCGCCCGCGGCCTGCACCTTGCCGCTGCGGATCTTCTCCGCGACGTCCGGCTGCGCGGCCAGGGCCTCGTCGACCGCGGCCAGCAGCGCGGAGTCGTCGGAGACGACCTTCAGCCCGCGCGCGGCGACGACCTCCTCCGGCTCGCCCTCTCCGGCCAGCACGCCGTCGACGACCTGGCGGGCCAGCTTGTTGGTGAGCGTGCCGTCGGCGACCAGCGCGATCACCTTCGCCACCTGGGCGGGCGTGATCGGCAGCGCGTCCAGCTCGACACCGCGCGAGTTGGCCTGCTGCGCCAGGTAGGAGACCCACCACGAGCGCGCCGCGTCGGACTCGGCTCCAGCGTCCACAGTGGACACGATCAGGTCGAGCGCGCCCGCGCTGACCAGGTCGCGCAGCTCCAGGTCGGAGAGGTTCCACTCGGCCTGCACGCGCTTGCGGCGCTCCCACGGCAGCTCGGGCAGCGTGGTGCGCAGCTGCTCGACCCACTCGGTGGACGGCGCGACCGGCACCAGGTCGGGCTCCGGGAAGTACCGGTAGTCCTCGGCGGTCTCCTTGCGGCGCCCGGCGGAGGTGGCCCCGGTGGACTCGTCGAAGTGCCGCGTCTCCTGGACGATCTCGCCGCCGTCGACCAGGATCGCCGCGTGCCGGCGCATCTCGTAGCTCACCGCGCGCTCGACGCTGCGCAGCGAGTTGACGTTCTTGGTCTCGGTGCGCGTGCCGAAGACGCTGGCGCCCTTGGGCATCAGCGACACGTTGGCGTCGCAGCGCAGCGAACCCTGGTCCATCCGCACGTCCGAGACGTCCAGCGCGCGGAGCAGGTCGCGCAGCGCGCCGACGTAGGCCTTGGCGATCTCCGGGGCGCGCGCGCCGGTACCGGTGATCGGCTTGGTGACGATCTCGATCAGCGGAACGCCCGCGCGGTTGTAGTCCAGCAGCGAGTAGTCCGCGCCGTGGATGCGCCCGGTGGCGCCACCGACGTGCAGCGACTTGCCGGTGTCCTCCTCCATGTGCGCGCGCTCGATCTCCACGCGGAAGACCGCGCCGTCCTCCAGCACCACGTCGAGGTGGCCGTTGAAGGCGATCGGCTCGTCGTACTGGGAGGTCTGGAAGTTCTTCGGCTGGTCCGGGTAGAAGTAGTTCTTCCGCGCGAACCGGCACCACCGCGCGATCTCGCAGTTGAGCGCGAGGCCGATGCGGATCGCCGACTCCACGCCCTTGCCGTTGACCACCGGCAGCGAGCCCGGCAGGCCCAGGCAGGTCGGGCACACCTGGGTGTTGGGCTCGGCGCCGAAGGTGGTGGGGCAGCCGCAGAACATCTTGGTGTTGGTGTGCAGCTCGACGTGCACTTCGAGACCGAGCACCGGGTCGAAGCGCTCAAGGACCTCGACGTAGTCCATCAGGTCCGCGATATCAGTCGTCGTCATCGCCGTCGTTCTCCCAGTCGGCAAGCATGTCCCGCTTGAGCAGCTCGATCTGCAGCATCATCGAGCCGAGCATTTCCTCGTCGTTGATCCCGGACGTCCTGCGCGTGCACCAGGTCATCTGTCCGTTGGGGTCCATGCACTTGACCACGGTCAGCGCCTCGACCGGGGTCCAGCCCTTCGGCAGGGGGAACAGCTCGACCCCGTGCAGCACCTCGCCGACGGCCTTGCGGACCGCGCCGTCCTCGCCCTCGGTCATCGCACCGGCTCGAGCCGCGGCGCGGAGTTCATCAGCGGCCCGCCGCGCGCGACCTCGTAGGCGGCGGCGACCCGGTACATCCGGTCGTCGGCCAGCGCCGGGGCCATGATCTGCAGGCCGACGGGGAGGCCGTCCTCCTCCGCGACGCCGCACGGCACGCTCATGGCCGCGTTGCCCGCGAGGTTGGACGGGATGGTGCACAGGTCGGCCAGGTACATCGCCATCGGGTCGTCCACCCGCTCGCCGATCTTGAACGCGGTGGTCGGGGTCGTCGGCGAGACCAGCACGTCGACCTGCTGGAAGGCGGACTCGAAGTCGCGGGTGATCAGCGTGCGGACCTTCTGCGCCGAGCCGTAGTAGGCGTCGTAGTAGCCCGAGGACAGCGCGTAGGTGCCGATCATGATGCGGCGCTTGACCTCCGGGCCGAAACCGGCCTCGCGGGTCAGCGCCATGACCTCCTCGGCGCTGTGCGCGCCGTCGTCCTCGACCCGCAGGCCGTAGCGCATCGCGTCGAAGCGGGCCAGGTTCGAGGAGGCCTCGCTCGGCGCGATCAGGTAGTAGGCGGGCAGCGCGTAGGCGAAGTTCGGGCAGGGGACCTCGACGATCTCCGCGCCCAGCGCCCGCAGCTGCTCCACGGCCAGCTCGAAGGCGCCGATGACGCCGGGCTGGTAGCCCTCGCCGCGGAACTCCGGGACGACGCCGACGCGCACGCCGGTCAGGTCGGCCTTGGCGCCCTCGCGCGCGGCCGCGACCACGGCGGGCACGGGAGCGTTGATGGAGGTGGAGTCCAGCGGGTCGTAGCCGCCGATGACCTCGTGCAGCAGCGCCGCGTCCAGGACGGTGCGCGCGCACGGGCCCGCCTGGTCCAGCGAGGAGGAGAAGGCCACCAGGCCGTAGCGCGAGACGCCGCCGTAGGTGGGCTTCACGCCGACCGTGCCGGTGACCGCGCCGGGCTGGCGGATCGAGCCGCCGGTGTCGGTGCCGATGGACAGCGGGGCCTGGAACGCGGCCAGCGCCGCCGAGCTGCCGCCGCCGGAGCCGCCGGGGATCCGGTGCAGGTCCCACGGGTTGCGGGTCGGGCCGTACGCGGAGTTCTCGGTGGAGGAGCCCATCGCGAACTCGTCCATGTTGGTCTTGCCCAGGATGATCACCCCGGCCTCGCGCAGGCGGCGGGTGACCGTGGCGTCGTACGGCGGGATCCAGCCCTCGAGGATCTTGGAGCCGCAGGTGGTCGGGATGCCCTTGGTGGTGAAGACGTCCTTGAGCGCCAGCGGCACACCGGCCAGCGGCGACGCGGGGGCCTTCCCGGCCTCCAGCGCGGCGTCGACCTCGGCGGCGGCGGCCAGCGCGCCCTCGGTGTCCACGTGCAGGAAGGCGTTGACGTCGGCGTCGGTGGCGCCGATCTGGTCCAGGTGCGCCCGGGTCACGGCGACCGAGGTGGTCTCGCGCGAGTGGATCTTCGCGGCCAGCTCCGCCGCGGTGAGCCTCGTCAGCGCCGGGTCCACTGCTCCAGCCCGCAAGCGACTGTCGCTCATCACGCCTCCTCGCCGAGGATCCGGGGCACCCGGAACCGGCCGTCTTCGGACTTGGGGGCGCCCGCGAGCGCCTGCTCCTGGGTCAGGCCCGGCCGGACGACGTCCTCGCGGAAGACGTTGGTCAACGGCACGGCGTGCGAGGTCGGCGGGATCTCCGCACCGGCCACCTCGCCGACGCGGGCAACCGACTGCAGGATGACGTCGAGCTGACCTGCGAAGGTGTCCAGCTCGGCTTCGGTGACCGAGAGCCTGGCGAGCTTCGCGAGGCCGGCCACCTCCTCGCGCGAAATTGCGGGCACTTGATCGACCCCTCGGTGCGGCGTGGTGCGGGTACGTGTGACCGACCGAGTGTATGGCGCGGCACCTCCGGCTTCCGAACCGGTTACCGGGCGGCGTTGTCGGGGGTCACTGGTAGAACTGGGGACGTTAAGAACGTGCTTCCGTCCGGAGAACAGTGGCCGTGGACGGTGGCGCCCGCCGGGTGTTCTGCCACAATCGGCGGCCGACAGCGGCGCGCGGACGCCGACCCTTGCAGCTCAGGAGGCGTTGGAGCCGGTGTCATTCCTGATCCGGGTACAGCTTCCCGATCGCCCAGGCACGCTCGGCGCCGTCGCGTCGGCCCTGGGTGAGATCGGCGCGGACATCCTCAGCGTGGACGTGGTGGAACGCTCACCCGGCGTGGCCGTCGACGACCTGGTGGTGGAGCTGCCCTCCGGCAGGCTGCCGGACGTGCTGATCACCGCGGCGGAGTCCGTCGAGGGCGTCGAGGTGGACGCGGTCCGGCCCTACGCCGGTGTGCTCGACACCCACCGCGAGCTGGAGCTCGTCGAGGAGGTGGCCGCCGAGCCGCTCAAGGGCGTCGCGGTGTTCACCGAGGGCGTTCCCCGGATCATCCGCGCCGGTTGGGCCGTGGTGGCCCGCCGGAGCCCCGGTGGCGTGGAGCGGCTCGCGGCCTCCACCGCGGCCCCGGAGACGCGCGCGGTCGAACTGCCCTGGCTGCCGTTGGCGAAGGCCCGCATCCTCGACGGCGAGGAGGAGTGGGTTCCCGAGACCTGGCGCGAACTGGGCACCGAGCTGGCCGCCACCCCCCTGGGCAACCCCGACCGGGTGCTCCTCGTCGGCCGCCCAGGAGGCCCCATGTTCCGCGCCGCCGAGGTCGCCCGCCTGGCGCACCTGGCGGGCATCGTCTCGGTGGTCCTCCCCGACTGAGCGGCCCGCGCGCTCAGGCGGGGTCGCTGAACTGGGCGATCTTGGCGGCGGCTTCCGGCCCTTCGGCGAGGAGGGTGGTGAAGCCGGGTTCGTCCAGGACGGGGACCTTGAGGTCGAGTGCCTTCTGGTGCTTGGAGCCGGGGTTGTCGCCGACCACCACGAAGGAGGTCTTCTTGGAGACCGCGCTCGCGGCCCGGCCACCGCGCGCCATGATCGCTTCCTTGGCCTCGTCGCGGGAGTAGCCGGTCATGGTGCCGGTGACCACGATCGACATGCCTTCGAGGGTCCTGGGCACGGACTCGTCGCGCTCGTCCTCCATGCGCACGCCCGCCGCGCGCCACTTGTCCACCAGTTCGCGGTGCCAGTCGACCTGGAACCACTCGTGCGCGGACTTGGCGATGCGCGGGCCGACGCCGTCGACGGCGGCCAGCTTCTCCTCCTCCGCCGACGCGATGGCCTCCAGAGAGCCGAACTCGCGGGCGAGCGCCTGCGCGGCGGTGGGGCCGACGTGCCGGATCGACAGCGCCACGATGACCTTCCACAGTGGACGGTCCTTGACGGTGTCGAGGTTCTCCAGCAGGTTCTCGCCGTTCTTGGACAGCACGCCCTTGTCCGTGCGGAACAGCTCGACCCGGAGCAGCTTCTCGGCGTCGAGGTCGAAGACGTCGCCCTCGTCGGCGATCACCCCGGACTCCAGCAGCGCGGTCGCGGCCTTGTACCCGAGCACCTCGATGTCGAACGCGCCGCGCCCGGCCAGGTGGAACAGCCGTTCCCGCAGCTGAGCCGGGCAGCTGCGCTGGTTGGGGCAACGGATGTCGACATCGCCCTCCTTCTGGTGCGCCAGCTCCGTCGCGCACTCCGGGCAGTGGGTCGGCATCACGAACTCGCGCTCGGAGCCGTCGCGCGCGTCCACGACCGGGCCGAGCACCTCCGGGATCACGTCGCCCGCCTTGCGGATCACCACGCGGTCGCCGATGAGCACGCCCTTGCGCCGGACCTCGTCGGCGTTGTGCAGCGTGGCCATCGCGACGGTGGACCCGGCGACCTTGACCGGCTCCATCACCGCGTACGGCGTGACCCGGCCGGTGCGGCCGACGTTGACCCGGATGTCGATGAGCTCGGTGGTGGCCTCCTCCGGCGGGTACTTGAAGGCGATGGCCCAGCGCGGCGCGCGCGAGGTGCTGCCGAGCCTGCGTTGCAGCGGCACCTCGTCGACCTTGATCACCACGCCGTCGATCTCGTGCTCGGCGTCGTGCCGGTGCTCGCCCCAGTGGTCGATGTGCGCGAGCAGTTCGTCCACAGTGGACAGAACCTTGGTGTGCCGTGACACCGGCAGGCCCCACGCCTTCAGCGCCGCGTAGGACTCCGACTGCCGCGCGGGTTCGAAGCCCCCGCGCTTGCCGAGGCCGTGCGAGATCATCCGCAGCGACCTGCTCCCGGTGACGCGCGGGTCCTTCTGCCGCAACGATCCCGCCGCCGCGTTGCGCGGGTTGGCGAAGGGCGGCTTCTCGGCGGCGACCTGACCGGCGTTGAGCGCCTCGAAGTCCTCCAGGGTGAAGAACACCTCGCCGCGCACCTCCACCAGCTCCGGCACGGGGAACTCGTCGGTCCCGGTGAGCTGCGAAGGGATGTCGCGCAGTGTCCGCAGGTTGAGCGTCACGTCCTCGCCGGTGCGCCCGTCACCCCTGGTCAGACCCCTGGTGAGGCGGCCGTTCTCGTACAGCAGGTTGACCGCGAGCCCGTCGATCTTCAGCTCGCACAGGTAGTGCGCGCCGTCGCCGACCTCCTTCTCCACCCGCTCCACCCACGCGCGCACGTCGTCGTGGTCGAAGGCGTTGTCGAGGCTGAGCATCCGCTCCAGGTGGTCGACGGCGTTGAACTCGGTGACGAACTCCGTGCCGACGCGTTGGGTCGGCGAGTCCGGTGTGACCAGCGACGGGTGCTCGGCTTCGAGCGCCTGGAGCTCCTGGAACAACGCGTCGAACTCACCGTCGGAGATCGTCGGCGTCTTGAAGTAGTACCGGAACTGGTGCTCGGAGATCTCCTGAGCGAGCACCGAGTGGCGCTCTCGCACGTCGTTCGGAACATCATCGGCGCTGGTCACGCGTGCAGCGTAACCTCAGCCGCCTGCCAGCCGGTCCAGTTCGCGCACCAGGTCGCGGAACTCCAGTAACCCGATCGAGTCATCCGGTTCGGTCTCCGCCGTCTCCACCCGGCCGAGCCGGTCCGCCGCGAGCCGTTCGCCGAGCGTGGCGTCCAGCGGCAGGAAGGTCATCGCGGCCTTGGCGGCGTCGTCCAGCTCGGCCAGCCTCGGGTGGTAGACCTCCACGTCGACCACGCCCGCGTCCTCGTCGACCCGCGCCGAAACGCGGACCTGGCCGAGCGCGAGCCGGTGCGCGCCGAGGTTCACCGTCACCTGCGTCGGATCGGGCACCGCGGGCACGGCGTCGTGGTACTCCCACAGCGCGCTCGACGGAGGCGCGGCGGCCAGCCACGCGTCGGTGTAGGGGCGCAGCGCGGGATCGCCCTGAGCGCTGACCACGAGCGCGTACACGGACTCGTGGCCGCGCTCGATGGTGAAGTGCAGGTCGGGGTGCAGCGCGGTGACGGTGTCGCACAGCAGCGGCTCGACCTTGCGCGGTTCACGCTCGCCGAGCGCGGAGCTGAGCACGGGCAGCAGCTCGTCCCACCGCTGCCAGAAGGCGGCGGCGAGCGCGGCGTGATCGGGTTCCTCGGCTCGGCGACGCAGGAACTTCACATGCACCCCATTCTTGTCGCCGATCATGTTGCACTGCCGGAGGTGGTTTCGTCACCTCGCCGTAGTGAGCAGGTCACGGCGTGGAGCGAACCGCGACCGCGAGCAACGTCGCCGCGTGACCGCCGAGCGTGCGCCCGGACGGCCACACCGCGCGCAGCGAACGGCGGAGGTCCAGGCCGTCGACCGGGATTTCGACGAGCCTGCCGTCAGCGAGGTCCGACTGCACGGCGAGCACGCTCAGCACGGCGGGTCCCGCGCCGCTCATCACCGCGCTGCGCACGGCCGTCGTCGAGCCGAGTTCGAGCAACGGCTGCACAGCGCCGATCGCGCGCTCCAAAGTGTCACGCGTGCCGGAGCCGGGCTCGCGCACGACGAGCGGGGTCGCGGCCAGCTCGGCAGCGGTCAGCGGGCGCCGCCTGCGCGACCACGCGTGGTGCGGTGCGACGACCACGGCGAGCCGGTCGGTGGCCACACGGCGGGAGTTCAGGCCAGGCGGCACGGTCGGCGACTCGATGAAGCCGATCGCGACTTCGGCCTTGCGCACCAGGTCAGCGACGGTGCCGGAGTTCGTGACCTGAAGCCCGACGTAGAGGTCGTCCGCGCCGCGCCGCAGCTCCGCGATCCAGCCGGGCGCGAGGTGCTCGGCAACGGTCATGCTCGCGGCGACGCGCAGCTCAGCGTCCTGTTCGCCGCGCAGCGCCTCGGCTCCGGCCAGCAGCACGTCCAGCTCGTCGAGCACGCGCCGCGCCCAGTCGCTCACCACGCGCCCCGCCGTGGTGAGACTGGAGCCGCCGGGGCCGCGCTCGACCAGCTCCAGGCGCAGTCGGCGCTCCAAAGTGGACATCCGCTTGCTCGCCGAGGGCTGGCTGATCTCCAAGGCGCGGGCCGCGCGGCCGAGGCTGCCCAGCTCGCCGACCAGGACGAGCAGTCGGAGCGACTCGACGTCCGGCGGCTGACTCATAGCTCAAGGGTATGACCTGTTGCTGATCTCTGGGGTACCGAAGGCTCAGCGCAGGAGGCAGGGTGACAGCGTGCCCGTAGCCGTCCGCACCCACACCCCCGGCCTCATCGCCATCAGCCTCGCCGTCGTCCTCGCGCTCGCGGTGAACCGGCTGCTCCCGGCGGTGAGCCCGTTGACCGGCGCGGTGGTGCTCGGTGTCGTGGCCGGCAACCTCCCGGTGCTGCCGGAGTCGGCGAAGGCGGGCCTCAAGTGGGCGACGCGACGATTCCTGCGCGCGGGCGTCGTCCTGCTCGGCGTGCAGCTGTCGGTGGCGCAGGTCCTCCAGCTCGGCGGCGGGATGCTGCTCGTGGTGCTGGTGACGGTCGTGGTGACGTTCTTCGGAACGGTGCTGCTCGGCCGGCTGCTCGGCTTGCCGCGCGGGCTGACGTTGATGGTCAGCACGGGTTTCTCGATCTGCGGCGCGTCCGCGGTCGCCGCCGTCGAGGGCATCGTGGAGCGCGAGGAGTCGGAGGTCGCCACCGCGATCGGCCTGGTCACGCTGTTCGGCAGCATCTCCATGCTGGTGCTGCCGCTGCTCGCCAACGGCGTCGAGCTGGGCGCGTGGGCGGGCGCGAGCGTGCACGAGGTCGCTCAGGTCGTCGCAGCGGCCTCGCCCGCAGGTGCCGCCGCCGTGGCCGCCGCGGTCGTGGTGAAGCTCAGCCGGGTGGTGCTGCTGGCCCCGCTCGCGGCCGGGCTGAGCATCGTGGAGCGGCGCAGGCGTCCTGCCGTCGAGGGCAAGCGCCCGCCGCTGATTCCGTTGTTCGTACTGGGTTTCCTCGCGATGGTGGCGTTGCGCAGCACCTCGGTGTTCCCCGAGGCGTGGGTGCCGACGACGAAGGACATCACCGGATTGTTGTTGGCAGGCGCGCTCTTCGGGCTCGGAACGGGTGTGCAGCTTCGATCCCTGGCCGGGACCGGCCCGAAGGCACTGGTCCTCGGCCTGGGATCGACGGTGCTGGTGACCGTGGTCGCCTACACCGGAGTGCTGCTAGCGCAGTGACGTCAGGCCGAAGGTGAGCATCGCCGTCGAGGTGAAGTCGATCGCCGTCTCCGACGTGGCCCACGACCTGGTGTCGTCGAGGAACTCCGAGCCCGCGCCGTCGAAGGCCTTCATGTCCCGCTGACACGGCCGCATGTCACCGAAATCCCCGAGGTCGCCGAGCAACCCGGCCTTGTTCGGGCCGTTGATCACCGCGCCCACCAGCACCTTCTTGCCGCCGTTGAGATCGCCCTGGATGTTGGCGACCTGGTGGTGGATGCAGCGCGAGAAGTCCCCCGCGCCGACGACGAGCGACACTCCCCACGCGTTGGTGCCGAGCGCGAAACCGCGCTGCCGCGTACCGAAGGCGTCGAACGAGCGGTCTCCGGTGAGCGAGCGGTAGAGCTGCGCGGTGGAGGCGAACCCGAAGCTGCGCGGAGCCGCGTCGAAGCTGGTGACGCTGGCCGCCGTGCGGAACGGGCTCTTCGCCGCACTGTCCACACCGGACTGGAGCTGCTTCTTCAAGTGCTCGGTCAGATCCCGCTCAGTGACCTCGGCCTTGCGCACAGAACCGTTGCGCAGCAGGCGAACCAGGGACGCGTGAGCCAGCGCGCTGGTGTTGTACAGGTTGAGCGTGTCGGTCTCGCCGCTGTCGATGTAGCGCTTGGCCCACTTCGTCGCGGCCGTCGCCCACTCCCCCGCACGCGGGTCCTTGAGCACACGCCCAGCCGCCGCGAGTTCGGCCGCGCCCAGCTCCATGTCGTCCATCCAGGAGCTCTCCGGGTAGAACGCCCTCGGCAGCGCGGTCACGAGCTTGTCGGGATCGACGTTCTCCGTCTGCGCGTTCGCCAGGATCGAGGCCGCCTCGTCGAGGTACTTCTTGGCCAGCAAGGGGTTCTGGCGCGCGTTGTACTGCGCTCCGAGCGCGAAGGACGCCGCGACCCGGCCCGCCAGGTTGGGGCTGATCGGCGCGGTGATCCGGAAGACCGGGCGGTGCTTGACGTAGTACTTCTCATCGCCCGGCTTGACGTTGAGCGCGTCGTCGTCCTGGGGCAGCCGCCACACGTCGTGGTCGCCCTTGAAGCCGAGGTCCTCGTTGCCCGGCCCGATGCCGACCTGGATGTAGAGGGTCTTGCTCGCGGAGTCCCACGCCTTGTCGAGCCACTTCAGCCCGTGGTTGATCTCCGCGTTCAGCCCCGCGTGCGGCTTCTTCAGCTCGCGCTGGAGGTACTGGAGGCTGGCCAGCGAGTACGAGGTGGCGTGGGTGAACTTGAGGAAGTCGCCCGCGTCGAACCAGCCGCCTTCCACGTCCACCGGCCCACCGATCGGCTTGAGCACGGTGGTCGGGCGGTCCTGGTCGTCGAACTCCGGCGTCTCGTAGACCGTGGCCTTGCGGTCGGCGAGGTGGGAGGGCTTGCGGTCGAAGGAGCCTGGAACGACGTCCGCACCGTCGCGCTGCGTCTGGAAGAACTCCACCGTCTTGTCGATCCACGGCCGGAACACGTCCTCGGCCGCGCCGATCGTGAACTCCGGCGAGGTGACGCCGCCGACGCGCACGCGGTAGCGGCCGGGCTTGTCGACCGCCGAGAGGTCCAGCGGCCGCACAGAGGTGAAGCGCTGGTTCCAGCCGCCGAGGCTCGCGCCCGCCTTCCCCCGCAGCACGGAGGAGCCCTTCTGGTTGAGCACGTCGAAGGAGGCGTTCCCGTTGGCACCGCTGAGGAAGTAAGCGGTCTTGCTCTCACCGACCGCGTAGCCGATCCCGTCGACGCGGACGTGGCCGTCCAGGGGCGCGGCCGTCGCCGGACTGGCGGTGACGACGAGCGCGGCGACGACGGCTATGGCTTGGGCACGACGCACAGACCCTCCGTTCCGGGGCTGGCGGCGGGAGCCCAATAGTTAAGGTTGTTGCCTATTGGGCGCCAATCCTCCCCCCGGCTTCCGTCTCGCGTCAATGCGTGCCGGAAGCCGATTTCACCAGCGCTCAGGCGGCTCCACGAAGGCCTTCGCCACGTCGTTGACCAGCGCCAGCGCGCGCCGAGCCCACTGCGGCGTCGCCCCGGCCAGCCCGCACGCGGGCGTCGGCACGGCCAGCTCGCTCAGCCGGGCGCGGTCGAATCCCAGGCGGTCAGCGAGCGTGAACGCGGGCATCGTGGCCTCGCGCAACGACACGGGCTTGCCGGGATCGACGCCCGGCACCACGCCGAGCCACAGCGGAACGCCCTCCTGCCAGGCTTCGCCGAGTTCGTCCAGCAGCTCTTTTCCGCTCAGTAGAGCAACATCCAGAGCGATCGCGCTCGCACCGGCCCGCCGCAGCAACGACACCGGCGGCTTGTCGGCGCAGCAGTGCACCACCACGGGAGCGCCAACGGAAGTGATCACGTTGCGCAGCAAGGCTTCCGCCTCCGGCGCGTGCACCGTCGCGACGTTGCCGTAGCCCGAGGGCGTCGGCAGCGACCCGGCGAGCACGGACGGCAGCATCGGCTCGTCGAGCTGGACGATGACCTTGGCGCCGGTGCGCGCGGAGACCTCGGCGACGTGCTGGGCCAAGCCCTCCGCCAGCGAATCACCGAACTCGCGCAGCGCGCCGTGGTCGGTCATCACCCGGTGCCCGCGCTGGAGTTCGATCATCGAGGCCAGCGTCCACGGGCCCGCGGCCTGGACCTTGAAGAACTCCGGACGCACGCCGTCGAGCACTTCCTCCATCGCGTCCATGTCACCGCGCAGCTGGTCGACACAGCGGCGGTGATCGCGGCCGGGGCGGGCGGTCACGCGATAGCCGGACGGCACGACCTCCACCGCCAGGTCCACCAGGAGCCCGGCGGTCCGGCCGATCAGGTCCGCGCCGACACCGCGCGCGGGCAGCTCCGGCAGGTGCGGAAGCGCGGGCAGCTCACCGGCGACGACACGAGCGGCTTCGAGCGGGTGGAGCCCGGGCATGGAGCCGATTCCGGTCGCTGTTCCGGCTGGCAGGAGCGGTTGTGTCACCCGCTCTGCCTATCACCCCGGCACGGTCGGCCGATACGGAGGTTGTGGTCTAGACCTATTGACGAAGTGGTCCAGGCCACTTACGGTCGAGGAGCCCGGCCGCCGCCAGCACCCGTTGGGAGGCGTTGTCGTGGTCAGAACCCTGCTCGCCGTGCTCATCGCCCTGGTCGGCCTCGTCCAACCCGCGTCCGCAGCTGTATCAACGCTCGATCCCGCAAGCGGATCTTCGGCAGCTCCCATCCGGTACGCGCCCTACATCGACATCACGATGGAGCGGCCAACGCTGCCCGAAGTGGCGCGGGCGACCGGCGTCAAGCACTTCACCCTCGCCTTCGCGCTCGGCAGCCACGCGGGCTGCGACCCCAAGTGGGGCGGCACGATCGACCTCACCGAGCCTCGCATCATCAACCAGATCCGCGAGCTGAAGGCCATGGGCGGCGACGTCGTCATCGCGACCGGCGGCGCGCTCGGCCCGTACCTGGAACACGTGTGCGGCACCGCGTCCGCGCTCGCCGGCGCCTACCGCAAGATCCTCGACGCGACCGGCGCGACGCACATCGACGTCGACGTGGAGGCCGCGATCCCGGCCGACACCGTCAACCAGGCGCTCGCCACGGTCCAGCGCGAGCGCGGCACCTCTGTCGGCTACACCCTGCGCGTGCAGGGCCAGGACTACGGCGTCGACCCGTTCTCCTTGCAGATCCTGCAAAGCGCGGCTCGCCACAACGTCGACGTGCTGGTCAACCCGATGCTGATGAACTTCGGCTACACCGGGGACTGGGGCGACGCGATGATCTCCGCCTCGCAAGCCGTGCTGCGGCAGATGAAAACGGTGTGGCCGAACAAGTCCGACGCGCAGCTGCGCGCCAAGCTCGGCGTCACGCCGATGATCGGCCGCAACGACACCGGCATGACCACCACCCAGGCCCACGCTCGCAAACTCCTCGACTGGGCCCGGTCGAACTCCATCGGCTTCATCGGCTTCTGGTCGATCGGCCGCGACAACGGCTCCTGCGCCGGCGGCGGGGTCTCCCCGACGTGCAGCGGGATCGCCCAGTCGCAGTGGGAGTTCACGACCATCTTCAAGGGGTTCTGAGACTGGGGGCCGCCCTCGTGACGCGCCCCGTGGCGGGGGCGGCCCTCGACCATCTTTTCGTGCGCATTCCTGCGAAGGCATGCAGGTACGCACATGGCTAAGCTGCTGCGGTGCAGACCGGCGACCCGGACTTCCTCATGCCAGCCGACCACGACGTCCGAGCGGCGACCGAGGCGTTCCGCCTCCTGGCTGACCCGACCAGGATCAAGATCCTCTGGGCGCTGTACCAGGGTGAGTCCTCCGTCGCCGGGCTCGCCGACCTCGTCGGCACGACCCCGACGGCGGTGAGCCAGCACCTCGCCAAGCTCCGCCTCGCCCGGCTGGTCCGCGGCAGGCGCGAGGGCACCTTCGTCTACTACTCAGCGCACGACCAGCACGTCCGCAGGCTGCTCGCCGAGGCGCTGGGCGAGCGGGTCAGCGCGGCCAGCGAACGGATTCCGACACCGTTCGCAGGAGCTCCACAACCTCGCTGACCAGGGCAGACGGCCGCCGCCGGAGGACCACGTACACCCGCCGCACCGGCCGCGCGTCGGCCAGCACCCTGGCCACCACGCGCGTGGTGTCGGCCTCCGCGAACACGCTCGCGGGCAGCAGCGCCATGCCGAGGCCCGCCCGCAGCAGGGCCAGCGTGACCTCGTAGTTGTGCGTCTCGAAGGCGACCTTCACGTCCGTGCCGCCGCGCCGTGCCAAGCGCTCCAACGTGATCAGGTCCGCGATGCCGGGGCCGCCGCAGATCCACTCCTGCCCGCCGAGGTCGGCCAGCGCCACGCGCTCGGCCCTGGCCAGCGGGTGCGCGGCGGGCATGGCGATCAGCAGTGGGTCGTCCAGCAGCAGCAACCGTTGCAGCCCATCGGCTTTCGGCAGCACGACACCCGGGTAGCGGTGGGTGATCAGCAGGTCCAGCTCGCGCGAGGCCACCAGCCCGTAGCCCGAGGGCGGTTCGAGGTCGACCAGCGACAGCTGCACTCCGGGGTGTCTGCTCCGGAACT
Organism: Allokutzneria multivorans; assembly: GCF_039537405.1. Classification (NCBI taxonomy): domain Bacteria; kingdom Bacillati; phylum Actinomycetota; class Actinomycetes; order Pseudonocardiales; family Pseudonocardiaceae; genus Allokutzneria; species Allokutzneria multivorans. The sequence continues at coordinate 579,991 of NZ_BAABAL010000019.1, forward strand.
CGCCGAGCGCGCCCGGGACCAGGAGCTGGCCCGCCGTGGGGAACGCGCCGATCGACAGGCGCTCCGGCTCCTCGCCGAGCAGCGCGCGCACCGCCTCGTCGGCCGCCCGCAGTTCGCCGAGCACGCGTTCTCCGTGCTCCACAAGGACTCGACCGGCCGCCGTGAGCTTCACGCCGCCGGGACCGCGATCGAGCAGCCGGGCGCCGACCTCGCGTTCGAGCTTGCTCAGCTGCTGGGACAACGCGGACGGGGTGAAGGCCATTCGTGTTGCTGCCGCGGCGATCGATCCGGCGTGCGCGACCTCCACGAGCACCCGCAACCGCCCCGCGTCGACCATTAGCGCTCCTTAACTCGGCTCAGGAGACTTAACTTTCCGAGAGGGCGTGCTCGGCCGCAAGCTGGAGTCATGCCTTCCCCCTCCGCCGCGCGCATCGCCCCCTACGTCAGGCGCACTCCGTTGCTGCGCTTGACGATCGACGGACGCCCGCTCGTGCTGAAGCTGGAGCACTTGCAGCTCACCGGCTCCTTCAAGCTGCGCGGAGCCATCAACGCGCTGCTTTCCGGCCCGCGCCCCGACCTCGCCGTCACCGCCTCCGGCGGCAACCACGGCATGGGCGTTGCCACTGCGGCACAACACCTCGGCATCCCCGCGCGCGTGCACGTCCCCTCCACCGCGCCCGAATCCAAGCTCCGCCGCGTCCGCGCTCTCGGCGCCGAGGTGGTCCTGCACGCGGGCGGCTACGCCGCTGCTCTGGCCACCGCGCTCAAAGAGGGCGAGAAGCCCGGAGTGCGCTTCGTGCACGCCTACGACGACCCCGACGTCGTCGCGGGTCAGAGCACCGTCGGCGAGGAGATCATCGAGGACGCCCCCGACGTTGACTCCGTCGTCGTCGCCGTTGGCGGAGGCGGCTTGATCACCGGCATCGCCTCAGTCATCGGCCCCCGAACCGTGGTCGCCGTAGAACCCACCACTTGCTCCTGCTTCAACACCGCCCTCGCAGCAGGCCGCCCCGTCGACTCCACAGTGGACTCCGTGGCCGCGTCAGCCCTGGGCGCCGTCCGCGTGGGCACCCTCGCTTTTGAGGCGTTGCACAAGCGCGCACTCTCACTCCTAGTCACCGACGAGGAAATTCTCTCCGCCCGTGACCGCCTCTGGGAGGAATGCCGTCTAGCCGTAGAGCCCGCCGCCGCGGTCCCCTTCGCCGCATGGCTGGCCGGAGCCGTCCCAGGAGCACTGCCGTGCGTGGTCCTCTGTGGAGCCAACTCCGATTGGTCCCCCGCCTAACCCCTGTCCTGCAAGTCATCAGGTTCACCGGTCTTCAAGACCACCCAACCCCCACCCCCACCGTCTCCAACGACAGCAAACCCCGCAAGACCGCAGGGTTTGAGGCGGTTAGCACGGGCCCGGTTTAGTCGGCGCGCCAACCACTTCGCCCGCTCGCGCACCACTTCCATCGGCGGTTACAGGGGGCGGGCGGCGGTGGCGGTGATGGTGGCGGCGCCCAGGACCAGGTCGCCGGACGGGGAGGGCTCGTAGAGCACCACGGTCTGGCCAGGGGCCACGCCGCGCAGAGGCTCGCCGAGGCTGAGGGTCAGGGAGTCGCCGGACACCTCGGCCAACGCGGGCGCGAGGCCGCCGTGCGCGCGGACCTGCACGACGCACTCGGTCGGCTCGGTCAGCGGACGACCGGAAGGCCACGTCACGCGCGAGCCGGTGATCGAAGCGACCTCAAGGCGCTCGGCGGAACCGACGCGCACCGTGCCCGAGACCGGCTCCAGGGCGAGCACATAGCGGGGGCGGCCGTCCGGCGCCGGAGTGTCGATGCCGAGGCCGTGCCGCTGGCCGATGGTGAAGCCGTGCACGCCCGCGTGCTCGCCGAGCACCGCGCCGGTGGCGTCGTCGACGAGCTGACCGGGCCGCTCGCCGATCTTGGAGCGAAGGAATCCCCTGGTGTCACCGTCGGGGATGAAGCAGATGTCGTGGCTGTCGGGCTTCTCCGCGACGGACAGCCCGCGCTCGGCCGCCTCCTCGCGCACGGCGGGCTTGGTCGAGCCGCCGAGCGGGAACATCGAGTGCCGCAGCTGCTCCTCGGTGAGCGTGGCCAGCACGTAGGACTGGTCCTTGTCGCCGTCGGCGCTGCGCCGCAGCTCCGGCGCTCCGTCCACAGTGGACAGCCGCGCGTAGTGGCCGGTGCACACCGCGTCGAAGCCCAGCGCGATCGCCTTGTCCAGCAGCGCGGCGAACTTGATCTTCTCGTTGCAGCGCATGCACGGGTTGGGGGTGCGCCCGGCCGAGTACTCCGCGACGAAGTCGTCGACGACCTCCTCGGTGAAGCGCTCGGCGAGGTCCCATACGTAGAACGGGATGCCGAGCACGTCGGCGGCGCGGCGCGCGTCGTGGGAGTCCTCGATCGTGCAGCAGCCGCGCGAGCCGGTGCGCAGCGTGCCCGGTTTCGCCGACAGCGCCAGGTGCACGCCGGTCACGTCGTGGCCCTCGGCCACCGCCCGCGCCGCCGCGACCGCGGAGTCCACCCCGCCGCTCATCGCCGCCAGTACTCGCATCAGTTCACGCCCTCACACCGATCCTGCGCCGTCCGGCGCCCCGCAGCTGTTCCACCGCCGGACCGATCGCGGCCACCACAGCGGCAACGTCCTCGGCCGTCGAGGTATGCCCGAGGGAGAACCGCAGCGATCCACGCGCCGCCGCCCGGTCAGCCCCCATGGCCAGCAGCACGTGGCTCGGCTGCGCAACGCCAGCCGTGCACGCGGAGCCGGTCGAGCACTCGATCCCTTTGCTGTCCAACAACATCAGCAGACTGTCGCCCTCGCAGCCCGGAAACGTGAAGTGCGCCGTCCCAGGCAACGTAGACGACGAATCGCCGTTGAGCACCGCGTCGGGCACAGCCTCCAGCACTCCGCGCGTCAACTCCGCGCGCAGTTCGCGCAGCCGTGCCGCTTCCCCCGGCTGTGACGCCACCACGTGTCGCACCGCCGTCGCCAGCCCGACGATCCCTGCCAGCCCGAGCGTCCCAGAGCGAACTTCGCGCTCCTGTCCGCCTCCGTGCTGCACGGGAGTGCACGCGGTGTCACGTCGCAGCAACAGCGCGCCAAACCCAACGGGGCCACCAAGCTTGTGACCTGTCAGCACCAACGCATTCGCACCACACGCCGCGAAGTCCACCGGCACCATCCCGACCGCCTGTACGGCATCGGTGTGCAGCGGGACACCGCGCGCGTGCGCCACCTCGACAAGCTCACGGATCGCGTTGACGGTGCCGACCTCGTTGTTCGCCCACATCACGCTTACAAGCGCCACAGACTCCGGATCGCGGTCGATCAGCTCAGCCAACGCTTCCGGCAGCACGCGGCCTACCGAGTCCACGGGGACCGTCTCAACTACGGCGCCCTGGTGCTCGGCAAGCCAGTCCGCGCTGTCGAGCACGGCGTGGTGCTCCACGGCCGAAACCAGCACACGGACGCGACGCGGGTCAGCGGCGCGACGGGACCAGAAGATGCCCTTCAAGGCGAGGTTGTCGCCCTCGGTTCCGCCTCCGGTGAAAATCACTTCGGAGGGGTGAGCGCCGAGCGCGGCCGCCAAGGACTCCCGGGCCTCCTCAACCGCACGGCGCGCCCTGCGACCCGAAGCGTGCAGCGACGAGGCGTTGCCCACCACGGGCAACGCCTCGGTCATCGCCGCCACGGCCTCGGGCAGCATCGGCGTGGTCGCCGCGTGATCCAGGTAAGTCATGTCCTGACCAGGGTAGCTCCCAGCCACTGGTCGAACGTGCGCCAGCCAACCTCGGGGTACTCCGCCCGAAGCGCGGCGGTGTCCACGTCGAGCCCCACGGTGTCGAAGTAGTCGAACATCGCCGCAAGGTCGTCGCCATACCCACGAGCCTCCACGCGCTCGAAAGCAACAGGGCGACCGAGAACAGCGGCGAAGGACTCGGCCTGCTCTACGGGCGTGCGCTGGTCACCGGCGATGTCAACGCGCACACCGGCAAACCGTTCCGGCTCAGCCATCGCGAGCGCAGCCATGCCCGCGATGTCAGCAGCGCAGACCAAGGCGATAGAGCGGTCGGCGGACAACGGCAGTACAAGCCGCCCCTCGCTCAACAACGAGGCTGCCCAGCCCGTGGCGTAGTTGTCCATGAACTTGGCGGGACCGAGCACTGTCCACGCAAGGCCCGCGCGCGCCAAGTACTGCTCGATCTCGTACTTGCTGTCGAAGTGCGGCACTCCGGTCCCACGGTCGGCGTGCGCGACGGAGCTGAAGACGACGTGCTGGACGTCAGCGCGGACAGCGGCGTCGATCGCGGCGACGCCCTGACGGATCTCGTTGGCGGCGTCGGTACCGAACGGCGTGCTCATCAGGAACAACGCCCGGCAGCCGCTCAGCGCCGCGTCGAGCGAGACAGGGTCGTCGAAGTCGGCACGGACGACCTCCGCGCCACGGTCGCGCAGCGCTCGCGCGGCGGACGAAGCGGGATCACGGGTGAGGGCGCGGACGGCCTGACCACGGTCCAGGAGCAGCGTGGCGAGGGCTCCGCCCTGGACGCCGGTGGCTCCCGTGACCGCGATCGGAGAAGATATTTTCATGCGAAAAGATTGCGCCCGAAAACTTAGCGGTGTCAAGCGTATGCTGGGTCACGTGAGCGGAGCCGACCAGAGCTGGCCGAAGATCGACGTGCCCGGGAACCATCCCGAGGTGCTGTCCGCGTGGCTGCACGCCCAGCAGGCGGTGGAGGCCGTCCAGGCGGCGATGACCGCGCGGATGGAGGCGGCGGGCGACTGCACGCTGCTGGAGCACCAGGCGCTCTTCCGGCTGGCGAACGCGCCCGAGCGGCGGATGTCGATGCTGCGGCTCGCCGACGCGCTCGCCACCAGCCCGAGCGGGGCCACCCGGCTGGTCGAGCGGCTGGTCCGCAGGGGCTGGGCCGCCAGGGAGCAGCCACCCGGCAACCGCAGGCAGACCGACGCCGTGCTCACCGACGCCGGTCTGCTGGCGCTCACCGAACGGACCCGCCCCGCCTACCACCGGGCGCTGACCGACTGCTTCGGCGGCATGCTCACCGAACGCGACCTCGGCGACCTCCGCCGGATCGGCCGCAAGCTGCTGGAAGGGCACGAGCGCTTCGACGAGCGCCGGTTCGCCGACGTGAGCTTCGAGCTATGACTTCACGACGTTGCGGCTGATCAGGGCTGCTCCGAGCAGCGCGAAACCGGCCATCACGAGATCGAGCGGGATGACCGCGGCGGTCGGCTGCGCCGCAGAGGCCATCGCGCCGACGAGCACTCCGCCGAGTCCGATCAGCGCCGCTGAGCCGAACATGTCGCACACCTGCGCGGCGGCCCCGTTGAAGCCGCGGTCGGCCGGCGTGGACAGCGCGAGCACGCGCACCGCGATGTTCGGCATGGCCGTCCCCATACCGAAACCGGCGACCGCCCACAGCGGGTAGATCAGCCACGCGGGCCCCCACGCGGGAGCGATCAGCACGGCCCCGGCCAGAGCCACGGCGAGCAACACGAAGCCACGGCGGATCATGACCTCGCTCTGCACGTCGCGCTGCCGCGCCTGCCACGCAGCGGCGGCGGACCACCCCAGCGAGCCCACGGTCAGCGGAACGCCCGCGAGCGTCGGCGAGTAACCGTGCACGTTGGACAGCACCAGCGGGATGTAGGCCTGCACGGCGAAGAACGAGCCAGACAGCAGACCACGCGAGAGCACGACGACAGGCAGCCCGGACTTGCCACGCAGCGTCCCGGGCGGCAACAGCCGTCGCAGCGACGGTGCGAGCAGCACAAGACCACCAAGGCCGAGGAAGAGCGACGACAGCTGCGGGTGCTCCGCAGCCCACGTCAGCGCGGAGAGACCGACAGCAGCGCACACGGCAGCCAACGGCAGCCCCTTGCGCGGCTCGTCAGGCTGCTCGGGAACCGTGTCGGGACGCGCGCGCAGCGTCTTCACCACGGGGATGAGCAGCAACCAACCGATGAGGACCAGCGGCGCCAACCCGAGGAACACCACGCGCCACGACAGCAGCTCGGTCGCGAGGCCCGCGAGCCCGGGACCGATCAGCGACGGCACCACCCACGCCGCGGACAGCGCGCCGAAGGCCGCGGGCCGGTCGCGCTCCGGGTAGACGAGGGCGACCATCACGTACAGCGCCACGATCTGCGCACCGGCTCCCGCGCCCTGGAGCACGCGGCCGATGAGCAGCACCCACATGTTGTCCGCGACACCGGCCACCACGAGCCCGGCGAAGAACAGTCCCGGCGCCACGACCAGCGACGGCACGGGGCCGAGGCGGTCGCAGACGCGGCCGGAGAGCACAGTGCCGATCACGCTCGCCGCGAGGAACGAGGTGAACGGCCACGAGTAGAGGTCCTGGCCGCCCAGCTCCGCGACGAGCGTGGGCAGCGCGGTGCCGACGCTCATCGCCTCGAAGGCGGCCAGGGTGACGAGCAGGATCAGCGCGAGCGTCGGGACACGGCGGTCAGGAGCCCAGAGGGCACTTCCGCTCTCAGCGGCAGGGGTGGTGGATGAGGACACGAGGAACAGCCTGCACCCTCCACCGCACTGGAGGTCCAGTCCTTTTCTCCCAGCGGGGTTCCACAATCTTCAAGTACAGCGAACCCCCGCCAGGACTGTCCTCAACCACCACAAACCCTCATCCGCCCAGGAAGAACCGCGTGTAGCGCTGATCCATCCTGCTCATCGACAGCAGCACGTAGAAGTCCGCGACACCGAAGTCCGCGTCGTACGCGGGCGGCCCGCACACCCACGCGCCCAGCCGCAGGTACGCGCGCAACAACGGCGGGATCTCCGCCTTACGCGTGCGCACAGCGGCCGAAGCGTCCCACGGGGTCAACGGGCGCACGCGGTAGTCCTCAGGTGCGTAGTGCTTCTGCTGCACGCGATCCCACACAGCGGCCGCCGAAGCGCCACCGTCCGCGAGCGGCACAGAAGCACACCCAGCGAGCCATTCGTGCCCTGTAAGCAACATGTAGCGCGCGAGGCCCGCCCACACGAGACCGATCACCGCGCCGGAGCGGTGGTCCGGGTGCACGCACGAACGACCTGTCTCTGCAAGGGACGCACGCAACGGAGACAACGCACGGAGGTCGAACTCGGTCTCGGAGTAGCAGCGCTCCGACCGTCCTGCTGGAAGGACACGGTAGGTGCCGACGATCTGTCCGCTTCTGTCGTCGCGAACGAGGAGGTGGTCGCAGATCTCGTCGAAGGGGTCTCTATCGATGCTCGACCCCGCAAGCGGGTCTTCGTTATCGAGGGGACCGGGCAGATTCGCACCCATCTCTCCGGCGAAGACCTGGTGCCGCAACCGCTGTGCGGCCACCACGTCATCACCGTCCCTGGCCACCAGGAGCGAGTACGTGGACCTGTGCTCTTGCGTGCTGAGCAGCACGCTGGGCTGCGCCATACGCAGGGTGTACCGATCGCGTCCGGACCCACGGATACGGCCGCACGGACCCCGGATGACAGTCCGGTGAACGACTCGTGGGGAGCCCCGGACGGACCGGAACTCCCCACGAATTGGCTCCCCATGAAACGGCCGGGCCTAGCCCTTGCGCTTGGCGACCTCTTCGGTCAGCTGCGGCGCGACCTTGAACAGGTCGCCCACGACGCCGAAGTCGGAGATCTCGAAGATCGGCGCCTCGGAGTCCTTGTTCACCGCGACGATGGTCTTCGAGGTCTGCATGCCCGCCCGGTGCTGGATGGCGCCGGAGATGCCCAGCGCGATGTACAGCTGCGGCGAGACGGTCTTGCCGGTCTGCCCGACCTGGAACTGGTGCGGGTAGTAGCCGGAGTCGACCGCGGCGCGCGAGGCGCCGACAGCACCGCCGAGCGCGTCAGCGAGCTTCTCCACGACCTCGAAGCTCTCCGCGCTGCCGACGCCACGGCCACCGGAGACGACCACGGAGGCCTCGGCCAGCTCGGGGCGGTCGCCGCCGACGACCGGCTCACGGCTGACGATCTTGGCGGGAGCGCTGGTGGAGGGGACCTCGACGGTCTCCTCGGCAGCGGCGCCGTCGACCTGCTCGGCCTCAACGGCGCCGGGGCGCACGCTGATCACCGGGACGCCGGTGGTGGACTGCGACTTCACCGTGAACGCGCCACCGAAGATGGACTGCGTGACAGAGCCGTCGGCCGCGACGTCCACGGCGTCGGTGAGCAGACCGGAGTCGATCCGCACGGCGAGCCGCCCGGCGACCTCCTTGCCCTCCAGCGTCGCCGAGACCAGAACGGCCGCGGGCGAGGCGGAGGCGACCAGCAACGCCAGCACGCCCACCTTCGGGGTGACCAGCTCGTCGGCCGCGGTGTCGGACTCGGCCACGTAGACCTTGGCCGCGCCGTGCTGGGCCAGCGACTCCTTCAGCTTGGCCGCGGTGCCGGGAGCGCCGACCACGACGGCCGAGGGCTCACCGATGCGGCGCGCGGCCGCGAGCAGCTCGAAGCTGACCTTCTTGATCTCGCCGTCGACGTGGTCGACGAGAACGAGTACCTCGGACATGTTCTCCTCGATTCCGATCAGACGAGCTTCTGGGCGATCAGGTACTCGGCGATCTTCACGCCGCCGTCACCCTCGTCGGTGACCCGCTGGCCACCGGAGCGCGGCGGCTTCGGGGCGGCCTCGACGACCTTGGAAAGGGCGTTGGCGATGCCGACCTCGCCGGCGTCGATACCGGCGTCGGCCAGCGTCAGCTTCGCGATCGGCTTCTTCTTCGCGGCCATGATGCCCTTGAAGGACGGGTACTTCGGCTCGCAGATCTTCTCGGTCACGCTGACCACCGCGGGCAGCGCGGCCTGGACGGTGGCCTTGCCCTCGTCGGTCTCGCGCTCGATGGTGACGGTGCCGCCGTCGACGGTGACCTTACTGGCGTGGGTCAGCTGGGCGATGCCGAGCAGCTCCGCGAGCATGGCCGGGATCGCGCCGGTGCGGCCGTCGGTGGCCTCGTTGCCCGCGATGACCAGATCGACGGAGTCGAGCGTGCCGATCACCTTGGCGAGGGCCTTGGCGGTCTGCACCGCGCAGGACCCGCGCAGCGCCTCGTCGGAGAGGTGCACGGCCTTGTCGGCCTCCATCGACAGCGCCTTGCGGATCGCGTCGGTGGAGCGCTCCGGGCCCATGCAGACGGCGGTGATCTCGCCGCCGAGCTCCTGCTTCAGCCGCAGGGCCTCGGTGAGCGCGCGCTCGTTGATCTCGTCGAGGATCGCGTCAGCGGCCTCGCGGTCCAGGGTGTGGTCTCCGTCGGTGAGCTTGCGCTCGGACCAGGTGTCTGGCACCTGCTTGACCAGGACGACGATGTTCATAGGTCCCCTTCGACCTCCTGACAACTCGCGGCGGGCGCGTCTGTGACGGGAATTGCTGCTGACCCTGCCATGCCGTTGCACGCACGGCACTTGTGGCCTTGCTTACGCACAGGTTACCCGTCAGTAATGTCCGAGCCACGCACACCCCGCGTGACGGTTCTCACCCCGAAGCGCGCTCCGCGGCGCTGCGCTCCACGCAGAACTCGTTGCCCTCGGGATCGGTCATCGTGACCCAGCCCAGGCCATCCGGCCGCCGCTGGTCGTCGAAGACCGCCGCACCGATCCCGACGAGCCACTCCACGTGCTCGTCCCGCGTGCGCCCCTGCGGCTGAAGATCCAGGTGCAGCCGGTTCTTGACCGCCTTGCCCTCGGGAACGCGGATGAACAGCAGCCCCGGTCCCACGCCCGGCTCCAGCAACGCCTCGGGATCGCCCGGCTCGTCGTCCTCGCTCATCGGCCAGCCGGTCGCCCTGCTCCAGAAGCTCGCCAGCGCGTACGGGTCGGCGCAGTCGACGGTGATGTGCCTGATCCGCACCAGTTCTTCGCTCATGTGTGATGAGTAGCACGGCCCTCCGACGCCCACCTCCTCATTTCGCGCCAAATCGGAGTTAGCCTCACGTTCATGAATCGGCGAGTGGCCGTGGTGACCGACTCCACCGCTTCGCTTCCCCCGGAGCTGGCGCGGCGCCTGGGCATCACAGTGGTGCAACTGCAACTCCAGGTCGGCGACACCGCCACCGACGAGGCACGAGTGCCCACGGCAGAGCTGGTCTCCGCAATGCGCGCGCGGGAGCAGATCACGACCGCCCCGCCACCGGCCGCCGCGTTCTTCTGGACCTACCAGAACGCCGCAGCGGCCGGAGTGGAAGCGGTGGTGTCGATCCACCTGTCCACCGAGCTGTCCCAGACCTGCGCAACCGCGCGCGAGGCCGCAGGGCACACGCGAGTACCGGTGCACGTCATCGACTCGCGAGCGTGCGGGATGGTCGTGGGCTTCGCGGCGATCGCGGCCGCCGAAGCGGCGATGGCGGGCGCGGGCCCGCGCGAGGTCCTCGACATCGTCAACCACAGGCTTGGCAACGCCAGCTCGCTCATCTACGTGGACACATTGGAGTTTCTGCGCCGCGGCGGCCGGATCAGCGCCGCACAGGCGGTCATCGGCTCGGCGCTGTCCATCAAGCCCCTGCTCGCGCTCAACGAAGGCCGAATCGAGCCCTTAGAGCGCGTGCGCGGTACCGAGCGCGCGATCTCCCGCTTGGCCGCGCTCGCCGCACTGCACACATCAGGTCGGCCAGTTGACGTGGCAGTTGAGCACTTCGCATCGCGCGAGCGCGCGGAAGAGCTGATCGAGCGCCTGCGCGAGGAGATCCCCCTAGGACACGAGTTCCTGCTCGCGGAGACCAGCGCGATCATCGGGGCGCATACAGGCCCCGGGGCGCTCGGCGTCAGCATCTCTCCCTGCTGACACTACTGGCCGGTAGTGTGCGTGCGTGACGCGTGAGCTTGAGCCCCTGCCGCTGACCGGCGAACGCACTGTTCCAGGTGTACTTGAAGAGAATTATTGGTTCAGACGGCACGAGATCGCGTATCTCGCCCTCCTGGAACACTGCGCGGGCGCGCGCGTGCTGGAGGCGGGCTGCGGCGAGGGCTACGGCGCACGCGTCATCGCCGACGTCGCCGACCGCGTCATCGCGCTGGACTACGACGAGCTGACCTCCGCGCACGTGGCGACGGCCTATCCCGAGGTCGTCGCGCTGCGCGGCAACCTGGCCAGCCTGCCGCTCGCTTCGTCCACAGTGGACGTCGTGGTCAACTTCCAGGTCATCGAGCACCTGTGGGACCAGCCCGGATTCCTGCGCGAGTGCCTGCGCGTGCTCCGTCCCGGCGGGCGACTGCTGATCAGCACGCCGAACCGGATCACCTTCTCCCCTGGCCGCGACACACCCCTGAATCCCTTTCACACCAGGGAACTCGCGCCGTCCGAGCTGGACTCGCTGCTCACCGAGGCGGGCTTCGTGACGGAGCGGCTGCTCGGCCTGCACCACGGCCCGCGCCTGCGTTCGCTGGAGACGGCTTATGAAGGCTCGATCATCGACGCCCAGGTGCGCGTGGTGCTCGGTGACGGCGTGTGGCCACCGGATCTGTTGCGCGACATCGGTTCCATCACGGCGTCGGACTTCGTGCTGACCGACGAAGACCTTGATGTGAGCCTTGACCTCATCGCAGTGGCGGTGCGCCCGTGAAGCTCGGATCGTTCAGCTTCGTCCTGCACAGCCACCTGCCGTGGTTGGCGCACCACGGTTCCTGGCCGGTTGGCGAGGAGTGGCTGCACCAGGCGTGGGCGCACTCGTACCTGCCGATCGTGGACATGCTGCGTCGTTTCGGCGAAGAAGGGCGCAGCGACGTCCTGACGCTCGGCGTGACGCCGGTTCTGGCCGCGCAGTTGGACGACCCGTACTGCTTGCGGGAATTCCACCTGTGGCTCGGAAACTGGCAACTGCGCGCACAGCTCGCCGCAGGCCAGTGGCGCACTGCGGACCCCTTGTTGCGCTCTCTGGCCGCCGACGAGCACCAGCGCGCTGCCAAGGCGATCGAGGAGTTCGAGTCGCGGTGGCGCCACGGCTTCTCTCCCGTGCTTAGGCCGCTTGTCGACAACGGCGTGATCGAGCTGATCGGCGGCCCCGCGACGCATCCGTTCCAGCCGTTGCTTGACCCGCGCATCCGCGCCTTCGCCTTACGCACCGGCTTGGCAGACACTCAGCTCCGACTCGGCCATACACCCGAAGGCATTTGGGCTCCGGAGTGCGGCTACGAGCCAGGCATGGAAGACGGTTACGCCGCAGCTGGCGTAAAGCGGTTCCTAGTTGACGGACCGGCCTTGCACGGCAACACCGCTTTCGGCCGCACAGTGGGTTCTTCCGACGTCGTGTGCTTCGGCCGCGATCTCGAAGTCACTTATCGCGTATGGTCGCCGAAGGCCGGATATCCCGGCGATGCGGCTTATAAAGATTTCCACACCTACGATCATCCCTCTGGTCTAAAGCCGTCGCGCGTGACCGGCAAGCAGGTATCTCCAGAGGACAAGAAACCGTACGACCCTGAGTTGGCGGCACAAACGGTCCAGAAGCACGCCGAAGACTTCATCGATGTCGTAGTGCGGCGCTTGAAGTCATTGCGGGACCAGCACGGCAGACCGGCGCACGTTGTCGCCGCGTACGACACGGAGCTTTACGGTCACTGGTGGCACGAAGGCCCCGCGTGGCTTGAGGCCGTTCTACGGGGTCTGCCGGAAGCCGGTGTGCACGTGACGACCCTGCGCGGCGCTACGGAAGCAGGGCTCGTCAGTGGTCCGGTGGATCTGCCAGCCTCTTCATGGGGCTCCGGAAAGGACTGGCGCGTCTGGGACGGCGAAAAGGTCGCCGATCTCGTGTCGTCCGGCGCTGAACTCCAAAAGAAGCTTCTGGCCACGGTCGCGCCCGGAAGCGTCCGCAGTGCCGCTCAGGACCAGCTCGTGCGTGAAGCACTGCTCGCGTTGTCGAGCGACTGGGCGTTCATGGTGACCAAGGACTCCGCAGCCGACTACGCGCGCCATCGCGCGCACGTGCACACCGAGCGCTTCGACGAACTGGCACGGCTCATCGGCTACGGAGACGCATTGAAGGCCGAAGAACTGGCTGCGCGCCTACGACAGCAGGACGGTCCGTTCGGCCATCTCGACGCCAGAGCGCTCTAGGAGTCCGACGTTGGCACGATCATGGAGGACTCCGGCCGCACAAAACCAGGCTCGATCTTCGCCCGGTGGCCTTCAGGGTCGAGAGGGCTGGGCCTCAGCTCACCTCGGGTCTTCTTGGCCTTGCGGTCGAGAAAAGCTGCGACGAGCAATCCGACAACGACGATGCCGAGCAGAACGTAGAACCACATGGCGGCGGCCTCCAAGGACTGGTGGTACGCGGACGTTACCCCCGAGTACCGGGCTGACGCACATTCGAGAACCGCATGTGCCACCGCGCGGGAGCACCGCGCCGACCTGTCAGGATGTCTGAACATGCGCGTACTGATGTTGTCCTGGGAATACCCGCCCGTGGTGGTCGGCGGGCTGGGCAGACACGTCCACGCGCTGGCGCGGCAGCTCGCCGCACAGGGGCACGAGGTGGTCGTGCTGTGCCGCCAGCCCTTCGGTACCGATGCGGAGACCCACCCCACCTCCGACCAGATCGCCGACGGCGTGCGCCTGGTGAGGGTGGCAGAGGACCCGCCGCACCTGAGCTTCGAACAGGACCTGGTCGCCTGGACGCTGGGCATCGGGCACGCGATGACCAGGGCGGGGCTGCGGCTTTTCGCCGAGTGGCGGCCCGAGGTGGTGCACGCCCACGACTGGCTCGTCACGCACGCGGCGGTGACGCTGGCCGAGGTCGCGGGCGCCCCGCTGATCGCGACGGTGCACGCCACCGAGGCGGGCCGCTACAACGGCTGGCTCTCCCAGCCGCTGAACCAGCAGATCCATTCCGTGGAGTGGTGGCTGGCCAACAGCGCGGATTCGGTGATCACTTGCTCCGCCGCGATGCGCGACGAGGCCGCGGCGCTGTTCGACATCGATCCGGACGCGGTCACGGTGCTGCACAACGGCATCGAGCCGCGCGGCTGGCGCGTCCGGCCCTCCGACATCGAGGCGGCGAAGCGGCGCTTCTCCCCAGACGGCACCCCGTTCCTGCTGTTCTTCGGGCGGTTGGAGTGGGAGAAGGGCGTGCACGACCTGCTGGCCGCGCTGCCCAGGATCCGGCGCAGTCATCCCGGTACGCGCGCGGTGATCGCGGGCAAGGGGACCGGGGCGGACTGGCTCGTCGAGCAGGCGCGCAAGCACCGCGTGCTGCGCTCGGTGGAGTTCGTCGGCCACCTCTCCGACCGGGACCTCGCCGCGTCCCTGGCCGCCGCCGACGCGGTGGTGCTGCCCAGCCGGTACGAGCCCTTCGGCATCGTCGCGCTGGAGGCCGCCGCTGCCGGGGCTCCGCTCGTCGCGTCGACTGCGGGGGGTTTGGGTGAGGTTGTACTCGATGGTGTGACTGGATTGTCGTTCCCGCCCGGTGACATCGACGTTCTGGCCGCCGGGGTGCGGGCCGTTCTTGATGATCCCGCTGCCGCTCGGCGACGGGCCAAGGCTGCCAAGGCCCGGTTGAGCAGCGATTTCGATTGGGCGAAGATCGCTTTGGGGACCGCTGCGGTGTACGCGGGGGCTCGGCGGGGGCCCGAGAAGGTGCTGGGTCGGCCGAAAATCGCTTCAGGTAACGCTTTCGGGCGACACTGAGGTCTGGCGGTCGGCCTTGGTGGAACTGAGTGCGGCGGCGGTGTGCCTACCGTCGGGCCATGGCTATTTCATTGGATTACCAAGGCGATGTGCAGGCCGGTGACTGCACCTTCGCGGTCCGCGCTCGGATCGGCGATGGCGAGCACGTCGCGATCGAACTGTCCGGAACCGACCTCGACGGCGACTCCATCGCCACGGGCGAGCTGGTGCTCCCCGCGCACGGGCTCGTCCCCTGCGGGCAGCTGCTGTCCGAGGTGATGGAGGCGCTGTCCCGACTGCACGACCCGCGCAAGAACCGAAAACGCGGCGCGCGGGCGGCGACGAACGCCAACGCCCCGTGGGCCGCCGAGCTGGACGTCCAGCTCCGGGAGCACTGGCTGGCCGACGGCGTGGACCCGACCGCGGGCACGGTGGTGATCAGCGAGCTGTCCGAGCTCTTCGGCCGCTCCCGCTCGTCGATCCGCGCCCGCCTCGTGAAGGTCGGCTGCGACCCGGACGTTCCGGGCCGCCGCCTGTCCTCCACCCCCGCGATGTCCACTGTGGACAGTGGCGTCGGTACCTAACTCGCACTCGGACAACGCCACGGTGTCAGCTGATTCCGCCGCCGCACCACGTCGACGGCACACCCACGACCGCATCGAACCGCTGAGCAGCGCGCAGGTGCGCGGGCGATTCCGGCCACGCACCCCGACCGCGTCGCCATGGCCGGCCAGCGAAGGCAACCTGATCACGCGTCCGCTCCGGCGCTCGGGCGAGTTTGGTCCACTGTGGACGATTGCACGTGGGGGCGTGCCGTTTCACTCGCAGACGATGCCGTCGGAGTCGGCGTCGCGGTACCAGCCGTACTCGACGTCGATCCCTCTGCGGTAGGGGCCGAAGCCCTTGGACTTGGCCTCCTTGCACGTGCCGAACCTCGGGTCGGTGCCCGGCTGCGGAGCGGGCTTCGGCTTGGTGGTGGTGATGACCTTGGGCTTGGTGGTCGTCTGCTTCGGAGCGGGCGGAGCGGGCGGAGCCGGGGGTGCTGGTGGAGCTGGTGGAGCTGGTGGCACCGTCGTCGTGATCTCCGTCGTGGTCGTGGTGGTCGTGGTCGTGGGGACCGTCGTGCTCGGCACCGTCGTGAACAGCGCGGCGGAGCTCGTGGTGGTCGTCGGCGCCGGGCCCGCGCTCGGGGCGACACCGCAGGCGCCGAGGACCAGGGCGAGCGGCAGCAACAGGAAGGTGGTGCGCATGGCACCGGTTTCGGATGTGCGCATGGCGTGCTCCGACGACTCGTCCCCGACGTGGCACCGCCATCGGCCGATGACGGAGGAGGCGACGGTATGTCCGATGTGGAGCATTGAGGGAGGGGCGCGCACCCGTCCGCAACGCGCGCGTGATCGAGGAGAAACCCAGCTCAGGAGTTGTCTAGAGCCCTTTGCACGGCTTCGCCGGCCTTGCGGGACATGTCCGCGACGGCGGCCCTGCGCTCGGCGTCCGCCTCGTAGTCGGCGACGCGGTTGCGGACGACCCTGGCGGGGGCACCGACCGCGATGGCGTGGTCCGGGATGTCTCCGCGCACCACCGCGTGCGCGCCGAGCACGCAGCCCCGGCCGACGCGGGTGCCGCGCAGGACCGTGACCTTGGTGCCCAGCCAGGTGTCGGGCCCGATGCGCACGGGGGACTTCACGATGCCCTGGTCCTTGATGGGCCTGGTGATGTCCGCGGTGACGTGGTCGAAGTCGCAGATGTAGACCCAGTCGGCGACCAGGGTGGCGGCGCCCAGCTCGATGTCCAGGTAGCAGTTGACGGTGTTCTGCCTGCCGAAGACGGCCTTGTCGCCGATGCGCAGCGAGCCCTCGTGACAGCGGATGGCGTTGCCGTCACCGATGTGCACCCACCGGCCGATCTCCATCCGGCCGTAGCCGGGCTTGCAGTGGATCTCCACGTCGCGGCCGAGGAAGACCATGCCGCGCAGCACGATGTGCGGGTTGGCCATCCTGAAGCGCAGCAGCCGCCAGTAGCGGACGAGGTACCACGGCGTCCACGCCTTGTTGCGGATCACCCAGCGCACCGAGGCCAGGGTGAGGAACCTGGCTTGCTGGGGATCCCGCCGTCGGCCGAGGTCCCACCTGGCCCGCAACGGTGCGCCCCACATGCTGGTCATCCGCCGTCCCCGCAATCAGGTTCGTTCCTCAGCGTTGTCAGCGGGCAGGATATGCGGCATGAGCATGCCTCCCGCCGACCGGACCCCGCTCGTCATCGACACCGACCCGGGTATCGACGACGCCGTCGCGCTGCTGCTGGCCGCGAACAGCCCCGAGGTGGAGCTGCTCGCGGTGACCACGGTGTTCGGCAACGTCGGACCCGAGATCACCTCGGCCAACGCGCTGCGCGTGCTGCGGCTGGTCGGCCGCGAGGACGTGCCGGTGGCGGCAGGGGCGGACCGGCCGCTCGCGCACGCGATGCTGCACCGCGCGGAGGAGTGGCACGGCGTAGACGGGCTCGGCGGGCAGTCCGGTCTGCTCCCCGAGGCCGCGCGGTCGGTGGAGCCGGTGGGCGCGGTGGAGCAGCTAGCCAGGGTGCTGCGCGCGGCGGAGCGGCCGGTGACGATCGCGGCGATCGGGCCGCTGACCAACATCGCGCTGCTGCTGGCGTCCTTCCCCGAGCTCAAGCCGAGGATCGCCAGGGTGGTGGTCATGGGCGGCGCGTTCGCGGGCGGCAACACCACGGCCACCTCGGAGTTCAACATCTGGAGCGACCCCGAGGCGGCGCGCCGGGTGCTGGCCGAGGAGGACGTGCCGGTCACCCTCGTTCCGCTGGACGTGACGCTGCGCTGCTCGGTGGACGGGCCGTGGCTCGCCGAACTGGCCACGGGCGGTGTCGCGGCCACGACGCTGGCCAAGGTGATGGAGCACTACCGCAATCGCTACCTCGAGTTCTACGGCGAGGACAGCGCGGCGCTGCACGACTCCGTCGCCGTGCTCGAAGCGGTGGCTCCCGGCACGCTGCGCACCACTTCGCTTCCGGTGGACGTGCTGTGCGACCTCGGCCCGGCGCGAGGTGCGACCATCGCCGATCGCAGGCTCAACGCGCCCGGCCGCCGCATCGACGTGGCGGTCGACGCGGACTTCGACGGCGTGCGCGCCACCGTCCTCAACCGCCTTCTCGGCCGCTCCTGACCCTCCGGCGCGTGGGCCGGGCGGGCGGTCACGGCAGGTAGTACATGGGGTTGGGCAGCTTCACCGTGCGCTCGGCGTGCCCGCCCTCAAGATCGCTGTACTGGTCACCGACGCTGAGCAGCACGGTCTCCCCTTGGCTCTCCAGGTGCGCGCGCGTTCCGGACTTGTACTGCACGGTGTTGCAGCTCAGTCCGCACGCCAACCACGGGAGCGGCTTGTCCGACGGCTTGAGGAACAGCGCCTTGGGCTCGGGGAAACCGTTCTTGCGCAACGACTTCACCGTGCCCTCGCGCACGTTCTCCTTGCGCCCGGTGAGGAAGTAGACGTGCACGCCGCGCTTGCTCGCCCACTGGGTCAGCTCGCGCGTCGGCTCGATCGCCGGGAACTCGCCCGCGTTGATCGCCTTGTCGAAGGCGGCCTGGTCGAAGCCGAAATCGCGCTCGGCCTCGAAGCCGTAGGTCAGTTCGGAGGTGTCGTCGATGTCGAGCACGATGGCCGGGTTCTTCACGCCGTCGGCGAGCCTGCGCTCCAGCCAGCGGCGTGCGGAGTTGATCTCATTGGCGGTCTGCTTGGCCCACGCGCTCGTCGCGGAGGCGTGGTGCTTGCCGGCCGAGTCGAGGTAGTCGCCGTAGTACTGCTTGACGTCGTTCTTCACCTGGCCGATGTTGGCGGGCTCCTTGGGTTTGCCCGCGGCGTCAGCACCGTCCGAAGTGGAGAGTGCGACGGAACCGACGATCAGCCCTGCTGCGATCACGAGGGCGGCGGTGCGACTGGCCATGCGGGAAAGCTAGGCCGCGACACGCGAGCGCTCAACCCGATACGACCGGCTTGGCGTGTTCCTCCCGGACGGTCCGGTTAGGAAAAGCTCACACCCGCTCGGCGCGGCACAGGTACGCGGTGGGCGTGTCGCCGACGCGGGTCAGCACGACGGTCGCCTCCTCAGGGCCGCTGATCTTCAACTGCCTGCGCAGCGCGTCGGGGTCGATGTCCAAGCCCCGCACCAGGATCTCCAGCCGCCCGACACCGCGTTCGCGCAGCAGCGCGCGCAGGGTCTTCTCGTTGTACTTGCCGTGCTCCAGCACGCGGAACGCGCGAACACCGCGAGGCGGGGTGTCCCCGGTGAGGTAGGCGATGCGCGGGTCGAGCTGGCCGAGCCCGTGCCGCGCGCCGTAGTGCCGAACAAGACCCGCCCGCACCACCGCGCCGTCCGGGTCGATGATCCACTCGCCGACCTCGCGCGTCGGGCACGCGTCGGACTCGGCGTCCGTGACGGTCCACAGTGGACCTTCCGGCCCGAGCACCGTCGCGCGCCTGCTCACACCGAAGGTCGCTGGGGCACCGACCCACACGCACGCCTCGCGCACCTGCCCCGCCAGCGAGACGACCTCGACCTCGCCCGCCCACGGCACGGCCGCGAAATCCAGTCCTGGCGCGCACTTCACAGCCATGTCCCGGCCGCGATAGGCCGACATCAGGTCACCGAGCGGCGGCACCAGGTCCTCCGGCCGCCACTTCCGCCGACCCGCCCCGTCACGCCGAGCGGGGTCCGCGAGCACGACGGTGCCCCGGCTCACCGGGCGCAACGCGTCGGCGCGCAGCAGGCCGACGGACGCGCCGGACACCTCGCAGTTGTGCTGGGCCATCGCGAGCCGGACACCGTCCACATCGGACCCGACGCACCGGTCCGCGACGGCAGCGACCGCGATGAGGTCGGCTCCGACGGAGCACGTCACGTCGTGGACGTCGCGTCCCTCAAGGCGTCCCGCGCGGTGCCGGGCCACGACGGAGGCCGTTGCCTGCTGCGCGGCGTCCTCGGTCAGCAACCACGACTCGACACCGTCCAATTTGGACGCTGTGCGTCGCCGTAGCACGGCGGTCTCCAGCACCGCCGCGGCGAACCGCTCCCCCGCGATCCGCCGCGCCGACGCCACGTCGTTCAGCCGCGACGCGGGCATGAGCGGCAGTTCCGCCGCCGCCCGCAACGCTTCTCCCCCCGCCGAGGACCGGAGGAACTCCACGTCCTCGGCCGTGAACCCGTAGCCCACTAGACCGGCTTGTTCCCGGTGATGAGCACGTTGTAGAAGACGTTGCGCGGCATGACCTTCGCCAGCAGGTTCTCGTCCAGCCAGGTCAGCCGCTGCCACGCCTGGTAGGCGAACGTCGCCCAGCCGAAGCCCAGCTTCTCGCGCGGGACGGCGGCCTCGAAGGTCCGCACCGGCCAGCCGAACAACGCCGCCGCCAGCTCCTCGGTCACCGCGCGCACGTCCGTCGCCCCGGCCGCCCGAGCGGTGCGCTCCAGCTCGTCCGGGTCGAAGGTGTGCAGGTCCACCACGGCCTCCAAGGCGGCGGCGCGCGAGGACTCGTCCAGCTCCTCCTGCGGCCTGCGCCAGCCGTTCAGCGGCGGCAGCTTGGTCAGGTTCGTGGTGGCCCACCAGGTGAGCTGGCCGAGCTTGCGCGCGTAGAAGTCGCCCACCTTGGTCGGCTCGCCCGCGAACACGAAGCGCCCGCCGGGCTTGAGCACCCGCAGGATCTCCTTCATGGCCGAGGGGATGTCCGGGATGTGGTGCAGCACCGCGTGCCCGACGACGAGGTCGAAGGTGTCGTCGTCGTAGGGCAGCGTCTCCGCGTCGGCGACCCGCCCGTCCACGTCGAGCCCGAGCGCCTCGGCGTTGCGCACCGCGACCTCGACCATGCCCGGCGAGAGGTCGGTGACCGAACCGCGCTTGATCACACCGCCCTGCATCAGGTTCAGCAGGAAGAACCCCGTGCCGCAGCCCAGTTCGAGCGCGTGCTCGTACGGCCAGTCCCGCTCACCGGCGACCGCGCGGAAGCGCCCCGTCGCGTAGGTGATGCAGCGCTCGTCGTAGGAGATCGACCACTTCTCGTCGTAGGTGCCCGCCTCCCAGTCGTGGTAGAGGACGTTGGCCAGCTTCGGGTCCTTCCAGGCCGCCTCCACCTCCTCCGCCGTGGCGTGCGGGTTGGGCTTCGGATCGCTACTTGCCACTGAAGGTCGCCTTCCCAGGGCCGTTCTCGATGAACGAGCGCATGCCCGCCTTCTGGTCCTCCGTCGCGAACAACGCCGCGAACAGCTGGGTCTCCAGGCGCAGGCCGGTGTTCAGGTCGCCGTCCAGGCCGATGTCCACCGCCGCCTTGGCCGCCGCGAGCGCGCGGGCCGGGCCGTTCGCGAACTGCTCGGCCCAGCGGCGCGCGGCCAGGTAGACCTCGTCCGGCGCGACGACCTCGTCCAGCATGCCGATGCGCAGGGCCTCCTCCGCCTTCACGAAGCGGCCGGTGAAGATCACGTCCTTGGCCTTGGCCGGACCGATCAGCCGGGCGAGGCGCTGCGTGCCGCCCGCCCCGGGGATCACGCCGAGCAGTGTCTCCGGCTGGCCGACCTTGGCGTTGTCGCCACCGATGCGGCGGTCGCAGGTCAGCGCCAGCTCGTAGCCGCCGCCGAGCGCGTAGCCGGTGATCGCGGCGACGGTGGGCTTCGGGATGGCCGCGACCGCGCTCAGCGAGGTGGACAGGCTGCCGCCCCAGTCCAGCATCTCGCCGTAGGAGAGATCGGCCATCTCCTTGATGTCCGCGCCGGCCGCGAAGACCTTCTCGCCGCCGTAGACGATCACCGCGCGGATGTCGGCGCGCTCGGCAGCCTCCTGCGCGGCGGCCCTGATCTCCAGGTGCAGCTGCTGGTTCAAGGCGTTCATCGGCGGACGGTCCAACCGGATGGTGCCGATCGCGCCGTCGACCTCG
Source organism: Allokutzneria multivorans (assembly GCF_039537405.1). Lineage (NCBI taxonomy): Bacteria > Bacillati > Actinomycetota > Actinomycetes > Pseudonocardiales > Pseudonocardiaceae > Allokutzneria > Allokutzneria multivorans. The sequence continues at coordinate 601,538 of NZ_BAABAL010000019.1, forward strand.
AGCCTGACGAACTCGCCCACGCCGAGAACCTCCTCGCTCCTCGCGGACCCGGTGTCCGGGCCCGTCCGTCGCAGGCTACCGAACGGTAGGGATCACGCTCGACGCCAGGCGAAATAGCGGTCACCCGAGCGCTGCAACGCCAGGTCCTGACCGAAGGTCTGCGCCAGGTTGTGCTCGGTCAGCACGTCGGTGAGCAGTCCCTGAGCCACGACGCCGCCCTCGCGCAACAGCATGGCGTGGGTGAACCCTGGCGGGATCTCCTCAACGTGGTGGGTCACGAGCACCATCGCGGGCGCGTCGGGGTCCATGGCCAGCGCGGACAACCGCATCACCAGGTCCTCGCGCCCGCCAAGGTCCAGGCCCGCCGCGGGCTCGTCCATCAGCAGCAGCTCGGGGTCGGTCATCAGCGCGCGTGCGATCAGCGTGCGCTTGCGCTCGCCCTCGGACAGCGTGCCGAAGGTGCGATCGCCGAGATGCGCGATGCCCATGGCCTTGAGCAGCTCGTCCGCCCGGTCGGTGTCCATCGAGTCGTACTGCTCGCGCCAGCGGCCGAGCACCGCGTAGCCGGCGCTGACCACGAGGTCGCGCACCTGCTCCTCGCCGGGGACACGCGCGGCGAGCGCGGCCGAGCAGAACCCGATCCTCGGCCGGAGCTCGAAGACGTCGGTGCGGCCGATCTTCTCGCCGAGCACGTTGACCTGGCCGGTGGAGGGGTGCATCTCGGCGCCCGCCAGCTTCAGCAGCGTGGTCTTGCCCGCGCCGTTGGGGCCGAGCACCACCCAGCGTTCGTCCAGCTCGACGCGCCAGTCGACCTTTCGGAGCAGGGAGGTGCGGGCCCTTCGGACGCCGACGCCGTCCATGCGCACCACTAGGTCGGTCACGTCCACCCCGTCGCCCGCGGTGGACTGCATCGCTGCGCGCTCGGTCACGGGACCCATTCTTGCGATCCCCCGATCCGGGCCTGCCACCGCCCCTTGATCAGCTCCGGATCGTGGATCATCTTGTGCGTGACAGCCGACCACGAACACCCTGTCCTGGCCGGTCGCCCGTTCCCGCTCGGGGCCCACCCCGAGGGTGGTGGCGTCCGGTTCGCCGTGGCGTCCTCCATCGCCGACGCCGTCGAGGTCTGCCTGATCGACGATAACCTGGTCGAAAGGCGCGTGGAGCTGACAGAGCGCACTTTCGGCGTCTGGCACGGTTTGGTGCCCGGTGTGACCGATGGGCAGCTTTACGGCTTCCGCGTGCACGGTCCCTACGACCCGACGCGCGGTCTTCGCTGCAATCCCGCAAAGCTGCTAGTCGACCCCTACGCGCGCCGTATCTCCGGAACGCTGACCGATGTCGACGCGGCGCTCGGTTACGTCGGCGAGTACATGGACTGGACTCCGTCCGCTGTCGACTCGCTCGGCAGCGTGCCGCTTTCACGGGTCACTGCGCCCGGTGGCGCTGACACGGGGACTGCGCCCAATGTGCCGTGGGAAGAGACAGTCATCTACGAGGTCCACGTCAAGGGCTTCACCAAGTCGCACCCCGAGGTACCGGAGCACCAACGCGGCACCTATCTCGGCATGGCACACCCAGCAGTCATCGAGCACCTCCAGCGGCTGGGCGTGACAGCCGTCGAGCTGCTGCCCGTGCACTCGTTCGTCGACGAGCCCGGACTGACCGCACAGGGTCGGAACAACTACTGGGGCTACTCCACGCTCGGTTTCCTCGCACCGCACGCCGCGTACGCCAGCGAGCCCGGTCGCGAGGTCGAAGAGTTCCGCACCATGGTCGCCGCGCTGCACGCCGCGGGCATCGAGGTGCTGTTGGACGTCGTGTTCAACCACACGTGCGAAGGCGGACTAGGCGGTCCGACACTGAGCTTTCGCGGCCTGGACGCGCCCGCGTACTACCTGCACTCGGCCAACGGTGGCGGCTTCGACCTGACCGGCTGCGGCAACACCCTGGACGCGGGTTCGCCGACTGTCGTGCGTCTGGTCACCGACTCGCTGCGCTACTGGGCGAGCGAGCTTGGCGTGGACGGGTTCCGGTTCGACCTGGCCAGCGTGCTCGGACGGCCCGGAGGCGGTGGCTTCGACCGCAACGCGGGGCTGCTCACCGCGATCACCACCGACCCCGTGCTGTCGCAGCGCAAGCTGATCTCCGAGCCGTGGGACGCCACCGGCGAGGGCTACCGCGTCGGCGACTTCGGCGTTCAGTGGGCGGAGTGGAACGGGCGCTACCGCGACACCGTGCGCGACTTCTGGCGCTCGGCGACCGGGGTGGCCGAGCTGGCCTACCGGCTCTCCGGCTCCTCCGATCTGTACGACCTCAGCGGGCGCCGCCCGTGGCAGTCCATCAACTTCGTCACCGCGCACGACGGTTTTACGCTGCGCGACCTGGTGTCCTACAACCACAAGCACAACGAGGCCAACGGCGAGGACGGCCGCGACGGCACCGACGACAACCGCTCGTGGAACTGCGGCGCCGAGGGTTCGACGGACGAGGTCTCGGTGCTGGAGCTGCGCGCGCGCCAGGCCCGCAACCTGTTCGCCACGCTCGTGCTGTCCACCGGGACACCCATGATCACCGCGGGCGACGAGATGTGGCGGACGCAGGGCGGCAACAACAACGCCTACTGCCAGGACAACGAGACGTCCTGGATGGATTGGGCGCCGACCGACGCGTCCGAGGCGATGCTGACCTTCGCCAGGCGCGTGGTCGCCCTGCGCGCCGACTGCCCCGCGTTGCGGCAGGCCGAGTTCTTCGACGGCCGCGAGACCCCCAGCGGCATGCCCGACCTCGTGTGGCTGCACGCCGACGGGCGGGAGATGACCGAGACCGACTGGTTCGACGACTCGCGGCGCACGCTGATGATGTGGATCGACGGCGAGGACTGCCGCGGCCGTTCCCGCCTCGGAGAACCGCTGGAGGACCACTCGTGGCTGCTCGTGCTGCACTCCGGCGCCGAGCCCGCGCGGATCAACACGCCCCCCGACGAGTACGGCCGCTGCTACGAACCGGTTCTGGACACCAGCACCGCCGACGGCGTTCCGGCGGACATGAGCCCGCTGACCTCGGGAACCACGCTGACGGTGCCTGCGCGCACCTTCCTGGTGCTCAAAGTGAGGACGTGACAACCGGAAGCAGTTTCACGTTGAAGTGAATGGCCTTCACGTACCGGCGAGGCTCGCGCACCCTGCCGCGCATGACCAACAAGATCGTCGGCACCCTGACCGCCGCCGCCGCAGTTGTCGGCATCATGCTCACCGGCACCGCGGGAACCGCTCACGCGGGCGACTGGAAGTACTACGGCTCGTACTGGACCTGGACCGAGTGCGAGTCCGACGCGGACCGGTTCCGCGGAAGCGACGGCGATGCCAAGTGCCCCTACAACTCCATGAGGGACATGTACGACCTGTACGTCCGAAGCTTCTGATCCCAACGGTTTCACCCGCAACCGAAGCGATTCCTGTCAATCGCCCGTTGAGCGCAATCATGTGCGCATGACCACCAAGATCATCGGCGGACTCACCGCCGTCGCTGCCGCTGTCGGCATCCTGCTCACCGGCGCTGCCGGTACGGCCTCGGCCAACACCCTGTACTTCACCGAGGCCGACTGCGAAGCGGACGCGGCCAAGATCCGCAGCGGCGACGTCGGCGCCACGTGCACCTACGACCTCTTCCGCAACATGTACGAACTGCACGTCTGGGGCTAGTGCCCCCTTGTGCGACCGGGCGGGTCGGAACCACCGTTCCGACCCGCCCAACTCATGCGGTCACGGCCAGGTCGAGCGGCAGCTCCAACTCCGGCTCCGCGAAGCGCTCCTGCGTCAGCGGCCCGCTCGCACAGCTCACCGAGCCAGATCACCGAGGGATCGGGCTAACCACATCAGAGTCCTTGTCCAGCATGCGGAACCGCTGGTCGGCGCGGACCGCACTGTGGCAGCATCGCGCTGTGATCCGCTCGCTGCTGTGGAACAACCTGCCGCTCGACCAGGCGCGGTTGACCAGCTGTGCGTGTACGTGCACGCGGCGTGGCATGTGATCACGGACCCAACCCGAAGATCCTTTCGCGGGATCGCGCCTCGAACTGCGCGCTGATTCCCGCGCCGCGCCGCGTTCCGGTTCTCCCTCAACTCCCTGAACCAGGAGCGCACACATGGCCGTTTCGCTGTCCGCGCCGGAGATCCATCCGGCGCTCGACCTTCCACTGCTGCGGGACTTCATCTCCCCGCGCCGTCCACTGTGGACGGCCAGCGAACTGCTCGGGCTGACCAAGAACGTGGCTGCCGTGTTCGAGGACCAGCTCGCCGGCGTCCTGGAGTACGTGCCGGAGCAGCGCTGGTGGGCGCGCCTGGCGCTGACCGACGAGGTGGAGCTGTGGCTGCTCTCCTGGATGCCGGGCCAGGGCACCGAACCGCACGACCACGGCGGCGCGTCCGGCTCGTTCACGGTGTACCGGGGCGAACTGCGCGAGGACTACCGCTATCCGACAGGCCCCGTCCGTGGCGCGACGCGCAAGCTCGGCACGGGCGTCGGCTTCGGTCCGGGACGGGCGCACCAGGTGCGCAACACGGGCGCGCTGAACGCCGCGAGCGTGCACGCGTACTCGCCGCCGCTGCTGCCGACGAACGAGTACACCAGCCTTGAGGCGTACACGGAGGCTCCGCAGGCATGAGCATCGAAGAGTTCCTTGACGAGGCCCGCGCGGAGATCGACCGGCTGGAGCCGGAGCAAGCCCTCGCCGCGCAGAAGGACGGCGCGCTGATCGTCGACATCCGCCCGCACTCCTACCGGGCCGAGGAAGGCGAGATCCCGGGCGCGCTGCCGATCGAGCGCATTCACCTGGAATGGCGGCTGGACCCGACCGGATCGCACCGCATTTCCGAAGTCCGGCCTGATTCCCTGGTGGTCGTGGTGTGCAACGAGGGCTATTCCTCCAGCCTCGCCGCACGTGATCTGCGCCGGGTCGGGTTGAACAGTGCAACTGATCTCGTCGGCGGTTTCCGCGCGTGGCGGGCGGCTGGGTTGCCTACCAAGCCCGGAGGAACTCCCGCAATCCCCTGATCGTGTCTTACCCTGCGCGCATTCAGATGTTTCGCGCAGGGGAGGAAATGTGCGCCGCATTCGCATTCTGTGCGGTCTCGCCGCCGTCGCGGCTCTTGTCGCCGCGACTCCGGCACCGATCGCGACGCGCACAGGCGACGCAGAACTGGCCCAGGACTCGCTGCGGGCAGACCTGTCCGGCGTCCCGTTCTACATGGCGATGATCGACCGCTTCGCCAACGGCAACGCGGGCAACGACCGAGGCGGGCTCGACGCGGGCGACCGGCTCCAACACGGGTTCGACCCCGCTGACAAGCACTTCTTCCACGGTGGCGACCTCGCGGGGCTCAGCGGCAAGCTCGACTACCTGACCGGGCTGGGCGTCAAGGCGCTGTGGATCAACCCGCCGTTCCGCAACCGCTGGGTAGTCGACGCGGGCGGGGGTACCGCCTTCGCGGCCTACCACGGCTACGCGATCACCGATTTCACCGATTTCGACCCGCATTTCGGCACCAAGCAGGAAATGCGCGCACTGGTCGACAGGGCGCACGCGCGCGGGATCAAAGTCTTCTTCGACATCACCGCGCACTACACAGCCGACGTCATCGGTTTCGACGGCGCCCACCCGTACCGCACACTCACCGAGTCGCCCTATCGCGACGCCGACGGAAAGCCCTTCGACATCGCCGCGATGGCGGGACGACAGGACTTCCCGAAACTCTCCGTGGAAAAGTCCTTCCCCTACGTGCCGAAGTTCCACGACGAAGCCTCAGCGCAGCGGAAGAAGCCGGAATGGCTCAACGACCGCACGCTGTACCACAACCGCGGCGACGCGTCGGACTTCGCCGGGGAGCAGTTGCTGTTCGCCGATTTCTTCGGGCTCGACGACTTGATGACGGAGCACCCCAGGGTCGTGGAAGGCATGCGCCGCATCTACACCGACTGGATCGACTCGATGGACATCGACGGATACCGGGTGGACACCGTCAAGCACGTCAACACCGAGTTCTGGCAGGCGTTCGCGCCCGCGGTGAAGGCCCACGCGAACGCGCGCGGCAAGCACGACTTCTTCATCTTCGGTGAGGACCTGACCGGCGATCCGACGCACACCTCGCACTACACCACCGCCGGGCGGATGCAGTCCGTCCTGGACTTCCCGTTCCAGGGCGCGGCGTCGCAGTTCGTCGCGGGCAAGGGCGCCTCGCTGCTCGCACAGGCACTTGACGCCGACGACCTGTACACCGATGCCGACTCGAACGCGTACTCGCTCAACACCTTCCTGAGCAACCACGACACCGGCAGACTCGCGTGGATGCTCCGGCGGGACCGTCCTGGCATCAGTGACCAAGAGCTGCTGGACCGACTGCGGCTCGGCAACGCGCTCTTGTACCTATGGCGCGGAAATCCGATCGTTTACTACGGCGACGAGCAGGGCTTCACAGGCACCGGTGGTGACGCGGACGCACGCCAGGACATGTTCCCCACGAAGGTCGCAGAGCACTTGGGGCAGGCTCAGGTCGGCACGGCCAGCACTCCGGCGCGGGACAATTTCGACACCACGCACCCGCTGTACCAACAGCTGAGCTCACTCAGTGCTTATAAGGCCGCGAATCCGGTGTGGAAGCGCGGTAATCAGGTCATGAGGCACGCCGACGCGGACGTAGTGGCCTACAGCCGCATTGATTCGGTGACAGGGCACGAGTACCTGGTTACTGCGAACTCTGCGACCGAAGCACGCACGGTGGACGTCACTGTGTCCGCGGCGGACTTCGCCTTCCGGCAGGACTTCCCGTCCACAGGCACCGGTCCGACCAGCGGAGCCAACGGCACTGTGAAGGTGACTGTGCCCCCGTTGTCGGTCTCAGTGTTCCGCAGCGACAAGCCCGTTCCCGTCGCACAGGCGGCTCCGAAGCCGAAACTTTCCCTGTTGGCGCCTGCGAAGGACGGGCGCACAGGGTTGCTCGCCGAAGTCTTGGAAGTCCCACGCGCCCAGGCAACGTTCGCAGCACGCGTTGCGGGACAAACGAACTGGACGATTCTCGGCACTGACGACGCAGGGCCGTACCGGGTCTACGCGGACCTCGGCAAGCTGCCCGGAGCAACGGCGGGCGCACGCGTAGAACTGCGTGTGGTGGTGAGGGACTCCACAGGCAGGATCGGCACGGACGGAACGTTCACGCAGGCGCCGAAGTGACGTAGTGGGCGGCCCCCGCCACCAGGGGCCGCCCACCGCCTTCACGGCATCAGGTCGCGAGAACGACCTTGCCGAGCTCTACCGGTGACGCGAGCAGTTCGTGCTTCGGCAGGACGCGGACCGTGTAGCCGGTCGGACCGGCGTACGGCAGCTCCACCTCGGCGCTGTACTCGCCGGGCGAGACCAGGTCCATCGGCACCGAGACCACGTCGCGCAGCTCGTTGGAGTCGTCGACCCGCCCGACGACCGCCTGCACCTCGATCTCCGTGCGGTCGAGACCGCCGAGCTCCACGCGCGCGGTGACCGACGCCTTGGAGCCGAGCAGCGGCGCCGCGCTGTTCCCGTTGACGGAGAAGGTGGTCTCCATGACGCGCACCGAGGACCACGCGGCGTCGAGCCGGGCGCGGTAGGAGGCCAGCTCCTTCGCGCCGTTGTAGGCGTACTCCCCGACCGCGGCCGCCGAACGGGCAGCCGGGGTGTAGAGCGTCTCGACGTACTCCTTGACCATGCGCGAGGCCTGCACCTGCGGGCCGAGCGAGGCCAGCGTGTGCCGCACCTTGCCCATCCAGCGGGCCGGAACGCCGTCCTCGCCCCGGTCGTAGAACATCGGCGCGACCTTGGTGCTGATCAGCTCGTAGAGCGCCGTCGCCTCCAGGTCGTCCCGGCGGTTCGGGTCGACGACGCCGTCAGCGGTGGGGATCGCCCAGCCGTTGTCGCCGTCGAAGAACTCGTCCCACCAGCCGTCCTTGATGGACAGGTTGAGACCGCCGTTGAGCGCGGACTTCATGCCCGAGGTGCCGCACGCCTCCAACGGCCGCAGCGGGTTGTTCAGCCAGACGTCGCAGCCCCAGTACAGGTACTTCGCCATCGACATGCCGTAGTCCGGCAGGAAGACGATGCGGTGCCGCACCTCGGGGTCGTCGGCGAAGCGCACGATCTGCTGGATCAGCGCCTTGCCGCCGTCGTCGGCCGGGTGCGACTTGCCCGCGACCACGAGCTGCACCGGGCGTTCCGGGTCCAGCAGCAGCGCGCGCAGCCGCTCCGGGTCGCGCAGCATCAGCGTGAGCCGCTTGTACGTGGGCACGCGCCGGGCGAAACCGATGGTCAGCACGGTCGGGTCGAAGACCGAGTCGGTCCAGCCCAGCTCCAGGTTGGAGGCACCGCGCTGCACCCAGGACGCGCGCAGCCTGCGGCGGATCTCCTGGGCGAGGCGGCCGCGCAGTTCCCCGCGCAGCTCCCACAGGCGTTCGTCGGTCACCGGCTCGAAGCCGTGGATGCCGACGCCCTTGTCGACCAGGTCCGGGTCGGACTCGCCGAGCAGCTTGCTGATCTCGGTGGCCGCCCAGGTCGGGCCGTGCACGCCGTTGGTGACCGAGCCGATCGGGACCTCGGTGACGTCGAAGTCCTGCCACAGGCTGCTGAACATCTCGCGGCTGACGCGGCCGTGCAGCTGCGAGACGCCGTTCGCGCGCTGTCCGAGGCGCAGGCCCATGTGCGCCATGTTGAACAGGCCCGGGTTCTCCTCGGCGCCGAGCGCGATCACGCGGTCGACCGGAACGCCCGGAAGCAGACCGTCTCCACCCGCGCCGAAGTAGTGACGCACGAGGTCGACCGGGAAGCGGTCGATGCCCGCGGGGACGGGGGTGTGCGTGGTGAACACGGTGCCCGCGCGGACGGTGGAGAGTGCCTGGTCGAAATCGAGCTCGCCCGAGGCCACGTACTCGCGGATGCGTTCGAGGCCGAGGAAGCCCGCGTGGCCCTCGTTGGTGTGGAAGATGTCCGGCTGCGCGTGGCCGGTCAGCTCGCAGAACACGCGCACGGCGCGGACGCCGCCGATACCGGCCAGGATCTCCTGGCGGATGCGGTGGTTCTGGTCGCCGCCGTAGAGCCGGTCGGTGACGCCGCGCAGGTCCTCGTCGTTCTCCTCGACGTCGGAGTCCAGCAGCAGCAGCGGGACGCGGCCGACCTGCGCCTTCCACACGCGGGCGCGCAGAACGCGGTCGTCCGGCATGGCCACGTGCACCAGGATCGGCGCGCCGGAGGGCTCGGTGAGCGGCTCCAGCGGCAGCGCGCGCGGGTCGAGCACCGGGTAGTGCTCGATCTGCCAGCCGTCGTGCGACAGCGACTGGCGGAAGTAGCCGGAGCGGTAGAGCAGGCCGACGCCGATCAGCGGGACGCCGAGGTCGGAGGCCGCCTTGAGGTGGTCGCCCGCGAGGACGCCGAGGCCGCCGGAGTAGTTGGGCAGCGCCTCGGTGACGCCGAACTCCATCGAGAAGTAGGCGATCGAGGACGGCATGCCCTCGGTCTCCTCGCGGCGGCGCTGGTACCAGCGGCCGGAGTCGAGGTAGCGGTCCAGGTCGTCGGCGATGGCCGCGGTCCGCACGAGGAAGCCCTCGTCGGCGGCGAGCTCATGGAGCCGCTCCGGCGCGACCTCGGCGAGCAGCCGCAACGGGTCGCCGTCGAGGCGTTCCCACGCCTGGGCGTCCACCGAGGCGAAGAGGTCCTGGGTCGGCTGGTGCCAGACCCAGCGGAGGTTGGTCGCCAGCCGCCCGAGAGCCGCCAACGGCTCCGGCAGACTGGCGCGGACGGTGAACCGGCGCAGTGCTCTCACGCGACCGAACTGTACTTCGCCCCCCGCCCCGGTTGGCAAGATTCCCAGCGAAGCCTGCAAAACATTGCAGGCAATCCCACGTTCGCCGACGGTCAGTGGTCTTCAAGACCACCCAACCTCCGCGAACGCGAGAGTTTGGCGCGGTTAGGGACCCCCGGGAGTCAGGGTCGACGGTCTTCAAGGCCTGCGAACCTCCGGGTACGCGGGGTTCGTGGCGGTTGGCGACCGCCAAAAATCGGGCTTGGGGGTCTTGAAGAGCGCAGAACCTCGGGCGGACCCGGAGGTGGTGGTGAACCCAATGCGGCATTGGTTACGTCTGGCGAAACAAATGTCACATTGGGTATGTCGCGCCACCGGGTGATGAGGGCGGGTGGGGGCGTGGGCCGGGGGAGATTGTGGGTTGACGGGGTGGAAAGTGAAGGCGGAGGGGGCGGCGGGGTGGAGCAAGGGACTCCGCCGTTCGGGTCGAAGTGCTCGCCCGGATGGGACTACGTCTAGGTAACCCGCATCATGGTGCGTGAACTCGGCGATCTCCGGGCACCCCCTGGCACAGGGTCACCCCGGACCTGGGGTCGGCCAACTGGATCGAATCAGGCAGACTTGCGCCAGGACGGCACTGACAATCGGACCTGACTACTGCGAGAGGGCGTTGCCGGTGAGCGGTCGGCTCGGTATCGACGATGTCTCCCCAGTCATCTCCTGCGGACGTGATCCGGCGAAAGCCGTTGTGGGGGAACACATCCCGATCCAAGCCACCGTCTGGCGGGAGGGCCACGACGCGGTCGCGGCCACCGTCGCGTGGCGCGGGCCGGACGACCGGGTGGCGCGCCAGACGCGGATGACCCACCTCGGCGGCGGCCTCGACGACTACAGCGCGGCGATCGTGCCGGACCACCCAGGGGCGTGGACCTTCCGCGTGGACGCGTGGTCGGACCCGTGGGCGACGTGGCTGCACGCCATCGAGGTCAAGGTGGCAGCGGGACAGGGCGCCGGGGAGCTGGCGAACGACCTGGAGACCGGCGCGCGCCTCGTCGACCGCGTGTCACGCAGGCCGGACCGCCGCAACGACCGCGAGCTGCTGACCATCGCCGCGGAGTCGTTGCGCGACACGGACCGCCCGGTCGCCGAACGCATCGCCGTCGCGCTGTCGGAGCCCGTGCGCCGGATCATGCACCAGTACCCCGTGCGCGAGCTGGTCACCAAGGGCAAGCCGCAGCGCGTGTGGGTCGACCGCGAGCGCGCGCGCTTCAGTTCCTGGTACGAGTTCTTCCCGCGCTCCACTGGCGGCGTGGACACGGCGGGCAACCCCGTGCACGGCACCTTCGCCACGGCATCCAAGGCGCTGGACCGGGTCGCCGCGATGGGCTTCGACGTGGTGTACCTGCCGCCGATCCACCCGGTCGGCCGGGAGAACCGCAAGGGGCGCAACAACACCCTCACTCCGGGACCGACCGACGTCGGCTCACCGTGGGCGATCGGCGCGGCCGAGGGCGGCCACGACGCCGTGCACCCGGACCTGGGCACGATGGAGGACTTCAAGGACTTCGTCGCGCGCGCCGCCGAACTCGGACTGGAGATCGCGCTGGACTTCGCGCTCCAGTGCGCGCCGGACCACCCGTGGGTCGCGGAACACCCGGAGTGGTTCACGGTGCTGCCGGACGGCACGATCGCCTACGCGGAGAACCCGCCGAAGAAGTACCAGGACATCTACCCGCTGAACTTCGACCGGGACGCCGAGGGGCTCTACGCGGAGACGCTGCGCGTGGTGCTGCACTGGGCCGAGGCGGGCGTGCGGATCTTCCGAGTCGACAACCCGCACACCAAGCCACCGGACTTCTGGAACTGGCTGATCTGGAAGGTCAAGGAGACCCATCCGGACGTGCTGTTCCTGTCCGAGGCCTTCACCCGCCCCGCGCGGATGTTCGGCCTCGCCAAGCGCGGGTTCACGCAGTACTACACGTACTTCACGTGGCGCACGCACAAGCAGGAGATCATCGAGTTCGGCAACGAGCTGGTGGCGCACGCCGACGACGGCACGCCGAACCTGTTCGTCAACACCCCGGACATCCTGCACGCGTCGTTGCAGCACGGCGGCCCCGGCATGTTCGCGGTGCGCGCGGCGCTCGCAGCGACACTGTCGCCGAGTTGGGGCGTGTACTCCGGCTTCGAGCTCTTCGAGCACCAAGCGGTGCGCGAGGGCAGCGAGGAGTACCTGGACTCAGAGAAGTACGAGCTGCGTCCGAGGGACTTCGACGCCGCGCTGCGCGAAGGCCGCTCCCTGGAACCGTGGCTGCGCAGGCTGAACGAGATCCGCCGCGCGCGCCCGGCGCTGAGCAGGCTGCGCACGCTGCGCTTCCACCACGTCGACAACGACGCCCTGATCGCCTACTCCAAGACCGATCCCGCCACCGGGGACACCGTCGTGGTCGTGGTGAACCTCGATCCGAACAACGGCCAGGAAGGCACGTTGTGGTTGGACCTGCCCCTGTTGGGTATGGACTGGACCGAGCGGTTCACCGCGCGCGACGAGATCACCGGGGAGACATGGGACTGGGGTCAGGCGAACTTCGTGAGGCTGGAGCCTCACCGCGCGGTGGCCCACATCGTGGCGGTCGAACGACGCTGACGCTAGGTGGTGCGATGAACGGCTCTACTGGGGAGATCAAGCCCGACGCGGCACTGGGGCTCGAAGGCATACCGCACACGGGAGAGGGCGTCACCTCCGACGGGCACCTGATAGAGCCGCAGGCGGAGGACTTCCGCCACGCGCGCCAAGCGCCGGAGGACGCGGACTGGTTCAAGCGCGCGGTGTTCTACGAGGTGCTGGTGCGCGCGTTCGCGGACTCCAGCAGCGATGGCACCGGCGACCTTCGCGGGCTCGCGTCGCGGATGGACTACTTGCAGTGGCTCGGCGTGGACTGCCTGTGGCTGCCGCCGTTCTACGCGTCGCCCCTGCGCGACGGTGGGTACGACATCAGCGACTTCCGCGCCGTGCTGCCGGACTTCGGCACGGTGGACGACTTCGTCTACGTGCTCGACGAAGCGCACCGGCGCGGTATTCGCGTCATCACCGACCTGGTGCTCAACCACACCTCGGACGCGCACCCGTGGTTCCAGGCCTCGCGCAGCGATCCCGATGGCCCGTACGGCGACTTCTACGTGTGGAGCGACAGCGACCAGGGCTACCCGGACGCGCGCATCATCTTCGTGGACACCGAGACGTCGAACTGGACCTACGACCCGGTGCGCGGGCAGTTCTACTGGCACCGCTTCTTCTCCCACCAGCCGGACCTCAACTACGAGAACCCCGAGGTCCAGGAAGCCATGCTGGACGTGCTCCGGTTCTGGCTGGACCTGGGCATCGACGGGTTCCGGCTGGACGCGGTGCCGTACCTCTTCGAGGAGGAGGGCACCAACTGCGAGAACCTGCCGCGCACGCACGAGTTCCTCAAGAAGTGCCGCAAGGTCGTCGACGACGAGTTCCCCGGTCGCGTGCTGCTGGCCGAGGCGAACCAGTGGCCCTCTGACGTCGTCGCCTACTTCGGCGACGAGAAGGTCGGCGGCGACGAGTGCCACATGGCCTTCCACTTCCCGTTGATGCCGCGCATCTTCATGGCCGTCCGGCGGGAGAACCGCTTCCCCATCTCGGAGATCCTGGCGCAGACGCCCGCGATCCCCGACGGCTGCCAGTGGGGCATCTTCCTGCGCAACCACGACGAGCTCACGTTGGAGATGGTCACCGACGACGAGCGCGACTACATGTACGCGGAGTACGCCAAGGACCCGCGGATGAAGGCCAACATCGGCATCCGCAGGCGCCTGGCTCCGCTGCTGGAGAACGACCGCAACCAGCAGGAGCTGTTCAACGCGATGCTGCTGTCGCTGCCGGGCTCACCGGTGCTGTACTACGGCGACGAGATCGGCATGGGCGACAACATCTGGCTCGGTGACCGCGACGGTGTGCGCACGCCGATGCAGTGGACTCCGGACCGCAACGCGGGTTTCTCCACCTGCGACCCGAACCGGATCTACCTGCCGGTGAACGCCGACCCGGTGTACGGCTACCAGGCCGTCAACGTCGAGGCGCACCTGAACAACAACTCCTCGCTGCTGCACTGGACGCGCAGGATGATCGAGGTGCGCAAGCAGCACCCGGCGTTCGGTCTCGGCGACTTCACCGAACTGGGCTCGTCGAACCCGAGCATCCTGGCCTACATCCGCACGTACTCCGCGAACGAGGACGACAACGACAGCAGTGACGTTGTCGTGTGCGTCAACAACCTCTCGCGGTTCCCGCAGCCGGTGGAGCTGCACCTCGGCGAGTTCGAGGGCTGCGTGCCGGTCGAGCTGACCGGCGGCGTGCGCTTCCCCGCGATCGGCGAACTGCCGTACCTGCTGACGTTGCCGGGCCACGGTTTCTACTGGTTCCAGCTGACACCCGCCACCGACGAGGGAGAGGCTCCGTGACCTCCTCACCGACCGAGGTGATCACCGAACTCGCCGACGCGCTGAAGGAGTGGCTGCCGACGCAGCGCTGGTTCGCCGGGAAGGACAGGGCCGTCGAGTCCGTCACTCCCGTGCAAGCCGTGTCCCTTGTGGACGGTGATCCGGCGCTCGTGCACTCCGTCATCGAAGTGCGCCAGAACGGCAGTTCGGACCGCTACCAGCTGTTGATCGGACTGCGCTCCGAGCTGCCGGACCACCTCGGGCACGCCTGGATCGGTACGCGTGCGCAGCTCGCCTGCTACGACGCCACGCAGGACACCGAGCTGACCGGCTTACTGCTCGACCTCATCGCGCGCGGTGAGTCCCTCGCGGGCCTGGACTTCCAGCACGAGCCGGGCGCGGAGCTGGAGAGCGGGCTCAAGAGCAGGCCGGTCGGCGCGGAGCAGTCCAACACCTCGCTGGTCTACGGGCACCACTACATCCTCAAGCTCTTCCGCAAGCTCGTGACGGGCACCAACCCCGACCTGACGCTGCACCGCGCGCTGCGGGCGCAGCAGTGCGAACACATCGCGGAGCCGCTCGGCGCCATCCAAGGCTCCGTCGCCGGTGAGGACGTCACTTTCGGGATGCTGCAACGCTTCCTGCCCGACGCCGCGGACGGCTGGGCGATGGCGACCGCGAGCGTGCGCGACCTGATGGCCGAGGGCGAGAAGCACCCGGAGGAGGTCGGCGGCGACTTCGCCGGCGAGGCGCGCAGGCTCGGCCAAGCCGTCGCCGAGGTGCACGCCGACCTCGCGGACGCGCTCGGCAGCGGTTCCGAGGGCCGTGAGCTGTTGGAGACCACGGTGGACGCCATGCAGCGCCGCCTGGACACCGTCCTCGCGGCCGTTCCCGAGCTGGGCGCGCACGAGCAGGGGCTGCGGGCTGCCTTCGAAGACGCTCGCGGGCTAACCGACCCCATTGCGGTGCAACACATCCACGGCGATCTTCACCTGGGCCAGGTCCTGCGGACCGTGCTCGGGTGGGTGCTGATCGACTTCGAGGGCGAGCCCGCCGCGCCCGCCGCCGAACGGCTCTCGCTGCGCTCACCGCTTCGGGACGTCGCGGGGATGCTGCGCTCGTTCGACTACGCGGCGCACCAGTTGCTCGTGGGGTACCCGGGTGGCTCCGAGGACCAGCTCACCGAGCGGGCACTGGAGTGGGCTCGGCGCAACCGCGACGCCTTCTGTGCCGGATACGCCGAGAAGGCCGCGGACCCGCGCGAGCACGCCGTGCTGCTACGGGCGCTGGAGCTGGACAAGGCGGTGTACGAGGTCGCTTATGAGCACGGGAACCGCCCGGAGTGGCTCGCAGTGCCGCTGTCGTCGATCGCGCGCATCACCGGCTCATGACACCGATGCTCGGCCGGGCGCCACACGCGCCCGGCCGACACGGGATCACCGGCTCAACACAGGTCGATGCGCTTGTAGTCGGCAGTCCTGGCAATCTTGAAGCCACGCGAGTCATCTCCGGGCTTCAGCGTCAGGCACGGGCCAACAGCACTGCTGAACACAGCGAACGCCTTATAAGTCTTCGACTTGCAGGTGCTGTGCAGGTGGTAGGTCTGAGTGATCCAGCCGACCGGCTCCGCAGTGATGGAGATGCACGACGGTGCCTTCGCGGCGAGCGCCGTCCCGGTGGTGAGCACGGGGACGACCGCTGCGGCTCCGACAACGGCCGCGGTGACAGCGGCGCGCCGCATCAGGGAAGTCATCTACGAGTTCCTTTCTTCGTGCGTGGTGCGGTACCGCCCCACCCTCTCCCGAGCACCAAGATCAACGCTGACTTTTCGGCCCTGGCCGATGACCGGTGCCGCTCTAAGATGTCCGTGCACCCACGGCACTCCTGATTACGACTCCTAGCGAACGGGAAGCCCGTAGACGTGACCATGCCCGACGCAAGCGCACCCAGCGCGGACGAGATCAACCGGCTACTCGGCGGGGCACACCACGACCCCCACTCGGTGCTCGGCGCACACGCGCACCACAAGGGCACCGCGGTCCGCGTACTGCGTCCGCACGCCGACGAGGTCTTCGTGATCGTCGACGGGGAGAAGCACCGCCTTAATAGGGTGCATCACGGCGGGCTGTTCTCGGGTCTCGTCGACGCGCCGCCCGGGGACTACCAGTTGCACGTGCGCTACGGCGAGCACGTGGACATCTCCGACGACCCGTTCCGCTGGCTGCCGACGCTGGGCGAACTCGACCTGCACCTGATCGGCGAAGGCCGTCACGAGCGGCTGTGGGAAGTGCTCGGTGCGCGCCCGCACAGCTACGACACCCCGAGCGGCACAGTCGCCGGAACGTCCTTCGCGGTGTGGGCGCCGAGCGCGCAGGGCGTGCGCGTGTGCGGCGACTTCGACGGGTGGAGCGGCGTCGCGACACCGATGCGCTCGCTCGGCTCCTCCGGTGTGTGGGAGATCTTCCTGCCCGGAGTGCTCGCGGGCACCAGGTACAAGTTCCGCATCCTCGGCAAGGACGGCAACTGGCACGAGAAGGCCGACCCGATGGCCTTCGCCACCGAAGTGCCACCGCAGACCGCCTCCGTCGTCACGGAGTCCAACCACGAGTGGAGCGACTCGGAGTGGCTCGCCGAGCGTGACGTCACCGACTGGTCGAGCGCGCCGATGAGCGTCTACGAGGTGCACCTCGGCTCGTGGCGGCCCGGTCTCGGCTACCGGGAGCTGGCCGAGCAGCTGGCGAACTACGTCACCGAGACCGGCTTCACCCACGTCGAGCTGCTGCCCGTCGCTGAGCACCCCTTCGGCGGTTCCTGGGGCTACCAGGTCACCTCCTACTACGCGCCGACCGCGCGCTTCGGCTCCCCCGACGACTTCCGCTACTTCGTCGACCACCTGCACTCGCGCGGCATCGGCGTGATCGTGGACTGGGTGCCCGCGCACTTCCCCAAGGACTCGTGGGCGCTCGCGCGCTTCGACGGCACACCGCTGTACGAGCACGCCGACCCGCGCCGCGGCGAGCAGCCGGACTGGGGCACGCTCGTGTTCGACTTCGGGCGCAGCGAGGTCCGCAACTTCCTCGTCGCCAACGCGCTGTACTGGCTGGAAGAGTTCCACGTGGACGGACTGCGCGTGGACGCGGTCGCCTCGATGCTCTACCTCGACTACTCGCG
Organism: Allokutzneria multivorans; assembly: GCF_039537405.1. Taxonomy (NCBI): domain Bacteria; kingdom Bacillati; phylum Actinomycetota; class Actinomycetes; order Pseudonocardiales; family Pseudonocardiaceae; genus Allokutzneria; species Allokutzneria multivorans. The sequence goes on from NZ_BAABAL010000019.1 coordinate 618,994, forward strand.
CAACGAGGGTGAGTGGCTGCCCAACGTGCACGGTGGGCGCGAGAACCTCGACGCGGTGCGGTTCCTCCAGGAGCTCAACGCGACCGTCTACAAGAGACACCCCGGCGTGATGATGATCGCCGAGGAGTCCACGGCGTGGCCCGGCGTCACGCGGCCGACGCACCTCGGCGGCCTCGGTTTCGGTTTCAAGTGGAACATGGGCTGGATGCACGACGCGCTGCACTACCTCGCGCGCGAGCCGATCCACCGCTCCTACCACCACAACGAGATGACCTTCTCGCTGATGTACGCGTGGAGCGAGAACTACACGCTGCCCCTGTCGCACGACGAGGTGGTGCACGGCAAGGGCTCGCTGTGGGGCCGGATGCCGGGTGACGACTGGAACAAGGCCGCGAGCCTGCGCGCGCTGCTCGCCTACATGTGGGCCCACCCCGGTAAGAAGCTGCTGTTCATGGGCGGGGAGTTCGGCCAGGTCCAGGAGTGGGCCGAGTCCCGTTCGCTGGACTGGCACCTGCTCGGCGAACGGCTGCACGGCGGGATCGCCTCGCTCACGGGCGACCTCAACGCCTTCTACCGCTCCGCGCCCGCGATGTACGCGAAGGACACCTCGCCAGAGGGCTTCTCGTGGATCGACGCCAACGACTCCGGCGGCAACGTGCTCAGCTTCGTCCGGCTCGCCGACGGCGCCGAGCCCGTGGTGTGCGTCGCCAACTTCTCCGGCGGCCCGCACCTCAACTACCGCGTCGGCCTGCCCCAGGGCGGTGTGTGGCGCGAGGCGGTCAACACCGACGCCGAGAACTACGGCGGTTCCGGTGTCGGCAACCTCGGCTCCGTGCGCGCGGAGGCCAAGCCGTGGCACGGCCGCACCCACTCCGCCGTGCTCCAGCTCCCGCCGTCCGGTGTGCTCCTGCTGACCCCCGACGTCCTCGCCGTCCCCGACACCCCGGACCTCGAAGCCGCGCCTGAGCTGTTGGAGAGCGGCGAGTAGATAATCCGCAACCTTGCACGTGCTGGCCTTCTGTTAAAGTTTAGACCCCTAAGCTTTAATGGCCGGGCTGACTGTGCAAGGTTAGAGCGGAGAGTTCAATGGCCACGTGGGTCCAGCGGCACTGGGACCCGTCCTTCGACGCGCCCTCCAGGGCTGACCGGCGGGGCGGCCGGTACCTCGCGTACCTGCCTGACCGGCTGTCCAGTCGCCCCCTGATCCTCTCCTCGGAACTCGCGGGGCGGGCGCTCGTCGTCGAGGCGGCCGTCCGCGATCTCGCGGGCACGGCGGGGGCCAACGGCCTCGAAGGCCTGGCCAGGTTCTTGCTGAGGTCGGAGGCGATCGCCTCTTCGAAGATCGAGGGTCTGCAGGTCTCATCTCAGCAGATCGCCCTCGCCGAGCTGGCGCAGAGCGATGAGACGATCACCAAGGGCTTCACCGCCACCGCCCAGCTCGTCGCCAACAACATCACCGCGCTGCGACAGGCCGCCTCGACACTGGCCACCGCTCCGACCGTGACGATCGAGGGGATCAACGGGCTGCACCGGGCCCTGCTTCCGGACGAGCGACACCGCGACCTGCGGACCGTGCAGAACTGGATCGGCGGCAGCGATTGGCACCCGGTCAACGCGCAGTTCGTGCCACCGCCGGAGACTCTGGTGACGGAGCTGATGGACGACCTCTGCGAGTACATCAACGGCGGCCTGCACGCACCCCTGGTCCAGGCCGCACTGGTGCACGCGCAGTTCGAGACGATCCACCCCTACGCCGACGGTAACGGCCGAGTCGGGCGAGCGCTGATCCACACGGTGCTGGTGCGGCGCGGGCTGACCACGTCGGCACTGCTCCCGATCAGCCTCGTCCTGCTGACGCGTTCCCAGGACTACCTGGCCGGGCTGACCGGCTACCGCCACGAGGGCGCGGCGGACCTGCCCGCCGCTCACCAGGCCGCGGCGGAGTGGCTGGCAATGTTCCTCGAAGCGACCGCTGTCGCCGTGGACCAGGCAAAGCAGTTCGCCGCGGAGGTCGCCGAACTCACGCACGAGTGGACCGCAAGACTGGCCAAGCACCGCGCGACGACCGGGGTGCGTGGAATGCCACGAGCTGACTCCGCCACCGCTCGGCTGCTCGCGCGACTGCCGGAGGTGCCCGTGCTGACGGCACGGACGGTGGAGCGTGCGCTCGGGGTGTCCTTTCCAGCCGCACGGACGGCTTTGGAGGAGCTGGCGGACGCGGGCGTGCTGCATCGCAAGAGCGTTGACAGGCAGACAACCGGGTACCAGGCAAGGGAAGTGCTCGATCTGCTCACCTTCGCCGAACGCAGACTCGCCAGCACCAAGTGGGACACGCGCCAGTCGAAGCCACAGCGGCACGTTCCGGCGAGACCGACCACCTGATGCGCTGGACTTGGCTGCGGCGCGTGCGGTGATGCGGAAGGGTGACCGGGTAGGCATGTTCGACGACAGCGCGTTCCGCCGTGCCCTGTGCGGGATCGGCGCGTTCTGCGTGCTCGTCGCCTGCACCACCGCGGTACCCGGGGAACCCGTGGCGCGCACGGGCATCACCAAGGAGAACGTGGACCCGGCCTTCGTCAACGGCACGGATCGCGGTGAGATCGACCAGCTCGCCGCGACGGTGGTCACGGACGTGCAGCAGTACTGGCGAGAGAACTTCGAGCCCACGTTCGGCAAGCCGTGGCAGCCGATCAACGGCTTCTACTCCGTTGACAGCAACGACCAAGTGGGAAAACCGCCGCCGTGCACCTCGCACACCAGCGAGCTCGAAGGCAACGCGCTGTACTGCGCGAGCGTGGACTCCGTGGTGTGGGACCGCGCCGCGTTGCTCCCCGTGCTGAACGCGAAGTACTCGGGCGCGGCAGTACTACTGGTGCTGGCACACGAGATCGGGCACGCGGTGCACCACCGCGCGGGCATCGGCGCGGAGGAACAGCGCAAGCAGCCGGAGCGCTATCCGACGATCCTCACAGAGGCTATGGCCGACTGCTTCGCCGGAGCGACCCTGCGCTGGGCAGTGGATGGCAAGGCGCCGCGACTGCGCGTAACGCAGTCCGATGTGGACAGTGCGATGGGCGTGCTCACGGTGCTGCGCGATCCGATCGACACGGTGGACGTCGACGAAGCGACGCACGGCAACGCCTTCGACCGCGCGTCCGCGTTGCAGGACGGGTACACGGAGGGACCACGGCGCTGCGCGGGCATGACCGTGCAGAACCGCAGGTTCACGATCAGCGAGAGCGCCGTGAGCAGGCCCGCGCGGACTTATCAGCAGTCAGTGGAGGCAATCAGCTCCGGCCTGGACGGGTGGTTCGGCGGACTGGTTCGGCGAAACAGCGGTCAGTGGAGCAAGCCGAACACCGGCCCAGGAGCGAGCTGCGGTGGCCAGGGGCCCGCGTCCTTCTGCGTCGCCGAGCACGCGATCCGGCTCGACGGCAAGGGTGAGCCGCAGCGGCTGCACGACCAGATCGGCGACTACGCGGTCGGCGCCCTGCTGGCGGCGAGGTACGGCCTGGCCGCTATGGCCGCGCTCGGTCGCGGAGTCGGCGGCGCCGGAGCCGGTCGCGACGCGCTCTGCCTCGCGGGCGCCTACACCGACGCGGCCTCGCGCGGGGCCGACGGCAGCGCGGCGCTCGCGCCCGGCGACTTGGACGAAGCCGTACAGGTGCTGCTGGGCTACGACTACGGCTCGCGCGATGTCGCGGGCGCGGGGATCGCCGCGGGCTTCGACCGCCTCTCGGCGTTCCGCTCCGGCGTACTCGGCGGGGCCAAGGCGTGCGGCATCGGCTGAGAAGGCCGGAGAATCAGTTTCAGTTTCACATTTCTCACCACGACTTTTCACGCACACCTAAAACACTCATCAAACAGTTCTTCTTCACATTGACGACAATTCTGGTGACATTTAATCTTTCATCACGAAGTCAACGTGAATCGATTCACTGACTTTCTCGGAAGAAATGGGACGACGATGAGCAAGGCAGTGCGAGCGCTGTTCGCCGCCGGTGCCGCCGTCGCGATCCTCGTGGGCGCCACCCCCAGCGCCCTCGCGGAGAACGACGTGGCGAGGTCAGGAAAGACCGATCAGTCCATGAACGGCCTCACGTGCGTCAACGAATGGTTCAACACCTACGGCGGCACGAAGTGCACGGGCGCCGCTGACCAGATGTGGCGCCTGCACGTGGCCTGTTCCACGCAGACCGACTACACCGGCGGCTGGCACACGGGTCCCGGCAGCGACGGGTTCGAGTGCAAGTTCCAGGTGCAGACCACCAGCGTGGAGTTCCAGTAGTTCCTCACAATTCTCCGGAGAGCTGACTCCGGACCCCGGCGGGGTGGATTCCGTGCTGTGCAGGGCGGCATGGAATCCACCCCGCTCCCCCTTCGCGAGGAGCGAGCACCCCCGAGTCGGCGAGTACGCGGCCGGCGCCGCCCATCGGGCGGGTACGGTTTGGCGGCGTCGGCCGCGTTCGGCCGAATCCGCGGGTGGGCGAAGGAGTACGCACGTGCTGATGGGGGCGGCTCGACGGAGAGCGGTGCGGGTCACGACACTGCTGGCGGCACTGCTGCTGGCAGCCGGCTGCACAACGGTGATCAGGGGCGAGGCCAAGCGCGTCGGCGCGGTCGTCGACCCCGGCAGCGCTGCCGGGCTGAAGGTCACCGAGGGCGCGAGCGGCCCCCGTTCGGGGGTGGCCGACGCCCAGGTCTCCGTGGAGAACGCCGACGACGGCACCATGGACCGACTGGCCGGCAATGCCGTCACCGACGTGCAGAGGTACTGGGTCGAGCAGTTTCCGCTGACCTTCGGCAAGCCCTACGAACCGCTGCGCAGGCTCGCGTCCTGGGACTCCGGCGGCAAGAACGTGGTGCTGTGCAAGAGCAACACCGCCGGCGTGGAGAACGCGTTCTTCTGCCCGTCCGAGGACCTCATCGCGTGGGACCGCGGCGGCCTGCTGCCGATGCTGAACACCAACTACGGCCCGATGGCCGTGGTCGCCGTGCTCGCGCACGAGGTCGGCCACGCCGTCGGTCACCGCAGCGGGGTCACCAAGCCCGGCATGCCGACGATCATCGCCGAGCAGCAGGCCGACTGCTTCACCGGCGCGTTCTTCCGGCACGTCGCCGAGGGCAAGGCCGAGCACTTCGAGGTCTCCACCGGCGAGGGCCTGAGCAAGGTGCTCGGCGCCATGTTCGCGCTGCGCGACCAGGTCGGCGCCTCCTTCACCAAGCGCGGCGCGCACGGCAACGCCTTCGACCGGGTCACCGCGTTCCAGTTCGGCTTCGGCCAGGGCCCCAAGCGCTGCGCGGCCATGGACGCCAAGGACATCAACGCGCGGGTCACCGAGTACACCTTCGCCAAGCAGGACGACACCAAGGGCAACCTCCCGGTCAACGAGCAGACCGTGAAGGCGATCGTGGAGAACCTCCAGGCGGTCCACAAGGACACCGGAGCCGCTCCGCCCGAGGTCACCTTCGGCGGTTCCTGCGCGGCGGCGGGAGCGACGGCGACCTACTGCGAGAGCAGCAACACCGTCGCGCTCGACATGGAACGACTGGCCCAGCTCGGCAAGGCGCCCGCGAAGCAGGAACGCGCTCGCGCGATCGGCGACTTCGCGGCGTTCGGCGAGATCGCCTCGCGCTACGTGCTCTCCGTGCAGAAGGCCGTCGGGATGAAGCTGACCGGCGAGGTGGCCGGGCTGCGCACCGCGTGCATGGTCGGCAACTGGGCGGGCAGCCTGTTGCAGCGCCCGATCGGCGGCCGCAACCCCGTCGGAACGCTGCGGATCTCCCCCGGCGACCTCGACGAGGCGGTCACCCAGCTGCTCACCGAGAACACCGGGATGGCGGCCGACGTCAACGGGAAGGGCGTGCCGTCCGGCTTCGCGCGGGTCGAGGCCTTCCACGTCGGCTTCCTCGACGGCATCTCCGCCTGCACCGAGGACTTCCGCTAGCGGGGGCCGGGCGCACCGGCCCCCGCTGTCAGGACCGTCAGAACAGCGCGCTGGCCAGGTTGCGGCGCGCCAGCATGACCCGCTGGTCGTCGGCGGGGAAGAGCTCGAAGAGTCCGACGAGGTGCTGGCGAACGCGGTCGCGGTCCTCGGCCGCGGTGCGGCGCACGGTCTCGACCAGCCGTGCGAACGCCTCGTCGACCCGCTGCTCGGCGATCTCCGCGTCGGCGGCGGTGAGCTGGGCGTCGACGTCGTCGGGGTTCGCGTCCGCCTTGGCGACCGCGCCGGAGTCGGCCTGCTCGGCGCGCGCGGTGAAGCGCACCTGCGCGAGCGCGGCCTTGGCGTCCTCGTTCGCGGGCTCGGCGGAGAGGATCTGCTCGTAGGCGGCCTCGGCGGCGGCGTAGTCGCCCCGCTCGAAGGCGTCCTCGGCCTCGGTGAAGCGGGGGTCCTCCGGCTGCTCGGCCTCGGCGGCACCACCGGCGGCGGCGCGCTCCTCCGCGGCCTTGATGCCGGGGAGGCGATCGCGCAGGGCTTGGATCAGCGAGTCGATCCACTGGCGCAGCTGCGGCTCCGGCTGCAGACCGGGGATGCCGTCCAGCACCTGACCGCCCGCGATGGCCACGGTCATCGGCACCGACTGCACGCCGAAGGCCTGCGCGATGCGCGGGTTGGCGTCGATGTCGACGCTGGCGAGGATCCAGGTCCCGTTGCTCTCCGAGGAGAGGCGCTGCAGGACCGGGGACAGCTGCTGGCTCTCCTCGCTCCAGCTCGCGCGCAGGTCCACGATGACCGGCACCTGCAGGGAACGCTCGAGCACGTCCTGCTGGAAGGTCGCCTCGCTGACCTCGACGACCCACTCACCGGAGGCGGCGGGCGCGGAGCCGGGCGTCGCGGCTGTCGCGGCGGCGGGACGGCTCTGCTGGCGGGAGGTGGCCTCCGCCCGCGCCTTGACCGCCGAGAGGTCCACGGCGCCGGCGAGCGCGGCGGAGAGGGCGGCGTTCTGACGTCGATCTGGCCTTGTCACGTCCTCCATCCTGACACGCCGCCGACAGTGCCGGGGACCCAGCACCCGGCCCCGACCCACGCGCGCGAAGACGGGCAGATCCACCCCGCGACCACCAGCGCGTCGGCCCGCAACCGGCGCAGCGGGCGGTTGTGCACGGGCTCGTGGTGCGCGATCCGGTTCCGCAGCTCGTGCAGCCCCGCGAGCTTGTCGTGCACGTCCTTGCGCATGCCGGTCAGATGAGGAAACGCGCCGCGAAGGCACGGCAGCCACAGCGTCCTCTCGTACCTCGCGGCGAGCAGGTACCGCCAGAACCCGAAGGACAGCTCGGTGACCACGCGGCCAGGAGTGTCCACGTGCCCGTTCCTCACGAGCCTCTCCCGCGCGGTGATGACGTCCTTGCGCGCCTTCTCGGTCAACAACCCCGCGAGGGGGACGTACCAGTCAGCTCGGCCGCTCCAGTCCTGGAGTGCGGCGTGCACGGTGTTGCGCACCAACACCTCGACGTGCCCGAGCGTCCGCCAGAAGGCCGCGCCGATCCGGGAGTTCTGCTCGTAGAGCGCGAGTGCCGCATCGAGGTCTCCCCCGCACGCCGCCCGGTAGGGAGCGAGCCGCTCCGCCGACAACCGCTGTTCCAGCAGCGTGTTCAGCGCGGGGTTTGTCATCATCGGGCGACTCCGGTAGAGTGTGCGACGAAGACCCCGGTCGCCCCTATCCCTCGGGATATGCCGCCGGGGTTAAGTATTTTTCGGGGCGCTTCTCCGCCTTCGTCGGTCATTCCTGATTCGGCCATCGAGACTCCTTCGCGTGTCGTGTCCGATGTGGACACGACACGCTAGCGCCACCCCCTGACGTTCACTCCTGGGTGACGTTTTGCCATGGTGGCAAAGGAAAATCACGTCACCAAGTGCAGCGCCATCGGGTTGTCGCGGAAGGCCTCGTTGCCCGCGGACAGGGTGCGGGCGATCGGCGTGATCAGCTCGGCGAAGCGCAGCGTCGCGTCCTCACCGATCGCCAGCCACGGCAGGATCGCGCCGTCGTCGGTCCGCTCCTCGCACCACGCGCGCACCTGGCGCCCAGCCGCGGTGAGCTCACCGCCGTCGACAAGGCCGCGCTCGGTGAGCCGGTCGACCGCCTCCTGCCACTGCTGCTCGGTCCAGCGCCGGAAACCACGCATGGCCTCGCCGGTCATCTCGTGGTCGGCCGCGTAGATCACCAGCGCCTCGCACGGGTCGAGCCCCGCGGCGACCAGGGTGGCGATGTGCCCGTCTCCCCTGGACTCGCGCAGGATCGTGGTCGCGTGCCACAGCGCCAGGTGCGGCTGCTCCGGCCACGGCAGTGACGCGTTCGCGGCGGCGAGCGGACGACCGGTGATCGGGGCGGCGGTCGCGGCGGCGCGGCCCAGCTCGGCCAGCTCCGCCATCACCGAGCCGGACAGCACGTCTTCGCCGAGCAGGCGTCGCAGCGCGCCGTCGACCCCGGCGAGCCGCGTGGCCAGGAAGGTCTCCGCGTCGGCGAGCGCCCACGCGTCGGGAAGCGCCCTGTGCACCATCGTCGGCGGGAAGCTGTAGAACGTGGCGGTCACCAGCTCCGGGCTCGCCTCGCCGAAGGGCGCCGCGCGCTGGGCGAAGTAGCCCATCCAGCCGCCCCTGCAACCGAGGCCGTCCGCCGCCGCGCGCGACTCCGGGGTGAAGTACGTGACCACGTGGTAGTTCTCGAACAGCGGCCACAGCCTGCGCGCCGCCGCACGGCGCTCCTCAACGGTTCCGATGCTCAGCACACCCCGACCATCCCACCCACCGGGACGACGCGGGCAGTGGCTCCGGTCACATCTCGCGGAGGTGCTCCTCAACGCGCTCCACCTTCGCGGAGAGCTGCCCGGTGTAGCCCGGTCGGATGTCGGCCTTGAGCACCAGGCTCACCCTGGGCGCGTGCCGCTGCACCGCCTCGACGGCGCGGCGCACGACATCCATTACCTCGTCCCAGTTCTCTCCCTCGACGGTGGTGAACATCGAGCTGGTCTCGTTGGGCAGACCCGATTCGCGCACCACCCGCACCGCGTCGGCGACCGCCGCGCTGACGCCGTCGGACTCCCCACCGAGCGGGCTCACGCTGAAGGACACGAGCACGTCGACCTCCTCCTTTGACCGAACAATCCGCTACTGACCAGTACGGCGCTGCTAGCGTGGCTTTCCATGACAGGCCGATCTTTGCCGTTCGATCCCATCGAGCGCGCCGCCGAACTCTGGGCCGAGCGCGTAGGACCGGCCGAGACGATGGCCGCGGTCACCAGTGTGATGCGCGTCCAGCAGATCGTTCAGTCCGCTGTGGACGGAGCGCTGCGCCCGCACAAGCTGACCTTCGCCCGCTACGAGGCGCTGGTGCTGCTGACCTTCTCCCGCCAGGGCAGCCTGCCGATGCGGGTCATGGGCGAGCGGTTGCAGCTGCACCCGACCAGCGTGACCAACATCGTGGACCGGCTGGAGGCCGACGGGCTGGTGGTGCGCGCGCCGCACCCGACCGACCGGCGCACCACGCTGGTGGCGATCACCGACGACGGCCGGACCCGGATGAAGGCGGCGACCGAGGCGGTCACGGACGCGAACTTCGGCCTCGCGGGGCTCACCTCGCGGCAGACCGAGCAGCTGACCGAGCTGCTGTCCAAGGTGCGCAAGGCCACCGGCGACTTCGAGTCCTAGACCGTGACCGGCTCCATGCGGCCCGTGCGCGCGGCCCAGCGCTCGAACCACACCGTCGCGGCGGGCGGGATCGAGGCGATCAGCGCCCACACCAGGGTGCGGTTGTCCCAGCCGAGCGGCTTGCGCACGAGGAACGCCACGAGCACGTAGATCACGAAGAGCCCGCCGTGCACCGGCCCGAAGATCTTCACGCCGAGGTCGGTCACGTCGAGCACGTGCTCGAAGAGCATGCCGATGAGCAGCCCCACCCACGAGCACGCCTCCGCGATCGCGATGAGCCGGAACCTGCCTGCCGGAGTGGACAGCACGGGCGCTCCCTTGGGATCTGGACGAATCGACCAGACCAGTGTGGAGCGTGCCCCGGATCACCGACGGCCCGGGACGGTCCTAGGACCCACCACCCCGCCCCCGGCCACGCCAACGCGCTGAATGACTCATTGAGGTACTTGAGCGTCCTGAATGAGTCATTCAGGACGCTCAACGCACCGAACGCGGCATTGGGTGCGCGGTCAGGAACCGCAGGGCGAGGTGGGGAGGGCGGTGGCGCCGGTCCCCCATGCCGGCACCTGCTCGGTGAGCGCGTAGGTCAGGACCTGGCCGCGCGAGAGCTGGTCCCAGTCGACCCACACCTTGTCGTGCGGGCGGGCGCCGAGCCGTGCGGAGCCGATGAACTGGTTCTTCGCCGGGTCCACTCCGGGCGCGGCGATCACCAGCGGTCTGCCGTTCTCCAGCTGGATGCTGGCGAGGGGGAACCGGGGCTTGCTCAGCACGAGCTGACCGGTGCCGTTGACGGCCGGGTACATGCCGAGCGCGCTGAACACGTACCACGCGGACATGGTGCCGAGGTCGTCGTTGCCGGTGACCCCGTTGGGCGCGTTGGTGAACAGCGTCTGCGCGGCGCGCGTGACGGTCGAGGTCTTCCACGGCTGGCCGATGAGCGTGTACATCCACGGTGCGTGCAGGTCGGGCTCGTTGTTGGGGTTGTAGCGGAACTGGTTGTAGTACGCGTAGGGCCCGACGACCCACTCCTTGCGCACGGCCTCGGTGTGGTTGGCTAGGAGCTTGTCGTAGGCGAAGAAGGTGTCGAGCCGCTTGCCGGTCTCCTCCTTGCCGCCCATGGCTTTAAGCGCGCCGCTGACGTCCTGTTGCACGAGCCATTGGTATTGCCACGCGGTGCCCTCGTGGAAGCCATGGTCGGAAGTGGGCGTGTAGGGCTTGCCAGGATCGCTGTGCCACGCGCCGCCGAGCACCTTGGGACGCGGGAAGCCGGTGAAGCCGCGATCAGCGACCGTGGCGTCCCAAACGTTCCGCCAGGACTGACCACGCTGCCGCAGCGCTGTGGCTTCGGTGGACGCTCCGAGCGCACCGGCCATGATGGACAGCGAACAGTCGGCCAGTGCGTACTCCATGGTCGCGGAGCCGCCGTGGTGCTGGTCGATGTCCATGCCCTTCTTGGGCTTCTGCTTGTCGTACTCGACGAAGCCGTTCGCGAGGTAGTTCGGATTGCCCGCGCGCCCCTGGAACTGCGAAGCGGCGGGAGGGACACCGTTGGCGTTCTGCAGCAACGCGGCCAGCGCCTCGCGTTCCTTGCCCTTATAAGCGCCGAACCGCCACAGGTCGACCATGTAGGGCGTCACGGGGTCACCGGTCATGGTGTTCGTCTCGAAGCTCGCGTAGGCCCACCGTGGCAGCCAGCCGCCCTGTTGGTGCACGGCGAGCAGTGACTGCGCGATGTCCTTCGCGCGCGACGGCCAGAACATGGCCACGAGCTGGTTCTGCGTCCTATAGGTGTCCCACAGCGAGTAGTACTCGTAGTAGGTCCAACCACGCGCCATGTGAATCTTGTCGTCGAAGCCGCGGTAGCGACCGTCGTGGTCGTTGCCGGTCAACGGCTGCAACAGCACGTGGTAGAGCGCGGTGTAGAAGACCACGAGGTCGTCACGGCTCCCGCCACCGATGCGCACGCGAGACAGCTCGGCCCGCCACGCCTGCTCCGCGCGCGCACGAAGCTCATCGAAGCCCAATGGCCTGCCGTCGCGACGAAGTCCTTCGGCGGCGAGGTTCTTCCGCGCGCCCTCAATGTCCACATGAGACACAGCGGTGGTCGCGGTGACGGACTTTCCTTTAAGGGCACCGAAGTTGAGCCACGCACCACGGAGTCCGGCGCCACCGGAGGACTCACGGCTCCCGGGCTGGCCGCCCTGCGGGCTCCACGTGCCGAACCCGGAGAACGGCTGGTCGAAGGTGGTGGTGAACCACGTCGTGTACCTCCGGCCGCCGCAGAAGCTCAGCGTCTCGATGGAGCCTTCGAGAGTGCGGTCGCCGACGACCTTCACGGAGCTGGACGTGACGTTGTGCTTGTCGTTGGCCTGGCCCAGGTTCACGAACACGTTGGCGTTGCTGGCATCGGTGAAGGTGTAGCGCTCCGCGCCGGTGCGCGTGGACGCGGTCGTCTCCGCGTCGATGCCGCCATAACTGGTGAGCCTGGTCTTGTAGTAGCCAGCGGTGCCGACCTCGCCTGCGTGCGTGTACTGCGCGCCGTAGCGGTGATGGTCGAACGTCGCGGGCACGGTCGTGTCGAAGGAGTTCTGCGGGCCAGGTCCGACGGAGCCTGTGGTCGGCAGCACGGACAGGACGCCGCCCTGCTCCCAGCAGCCCGCGCCCGACAGGAAGAGGTGGCCGAAGCCGTGGATTTTCGGGTCGTCGTAGCGCCAACCGGAGTAATGCGAACCGATCGGGCTGATCTGCGTCTTGCCGAATGGCATGGAGGCGCCGGGGAAAGTGTTGCCATCGTCCTTGGAACCGATGAACGTGTTCACCAGACCGACCGGATCCGACACGAGAGCAGGCGCTGGAGCGGCGCTCGCGACAGGGACAACGGACGAGGTCAGCACGGCTGCCGCGGCGAACGCGGCCAGTGCTCGCCCTGGACGAGAGAATCGGAGCGCGGACATGCGGCAGCCTCCCCGAGCTGACAACCGAGCTGACAACGTTGTCACATTCACGCTCACGCTAAGTCGGCCCCACAAAGCGGTCAACAGCGCCAAGAAGACAGATCACAGGACAATTTCACTTCGGCATTACCGCACGCGCCCGGCTGGTCCGATCGTGGCGTCACGAGGCCCCACACGCCCGGCGCGGTCACGCGATCCCTACTGTTGGTAGTGCTCGCAACGCGCTTCAACAGGGAGATCCGATGTCGGTTGTGAAGGAGCGGCGCCGGACGAACCGGCGCAACCGCGTGGTGGGCACGGGGCTGGTGATCGTGCTGTTCTACGCCACGCTCGCGTTCCTGTTCTCCAGAGGCAAGTAAGCGCTCGGTGTGCGGCCGGTGAGGCTGCGCACCTCGCGCGAGAGGTGGGCCTGGTCGGCGAATCCCGCCGCGACGGCCAGTTCGGCCAGCCCACCCCGAGTTTCCATGCGCAGCGTCCGTTGCAGCCGAAGGACGCGGTGCAGCGCCTTCGGGCCGTAGCCCACCGCCGCGACCACGCGCCGCCGCAGTTGTCGATCGGTGATACCGAGGTCAAGCTCCGCCAGCGAGGCCGCCCCCGCGTCGAACTCCGCCACGAGCGCGTGGACCAGCGGATCGACCTCGCCGAAGCGCGGCAGCCGCTCGCACAGCGCCCGCTCCAGGGCCGGACCGACGGGACCGGTCGAAGCTTCGTCGAGCAGGCGATCAGCGCTCGATCCCCACAACTGCGCCAGGTCCGTCGTGGTGTCCTGGAGTTCGTGCGGCGCGATGTCGCCGAGCAGCAGTCGGGCCGCCCCGGGACGCAGCCGCACGGCCACCATCCGACTGCCGGGGGAGGCGTCCACGTCGCGCCACCGCGTGTCCGGGCCGACCACGCGCAGCCCACCGTCCGCCCAGAGCAGATCGACGCACCCGTCGGGGATCACGCGCTGGCTGTGGCGCGCGCCGGCGACCCGGCTGCCCCACAGGCACCGGACGTGCTCGGCGAGCTCCGGCGACGGCGCCCACTCGCGATAGTCCGACGACACGTGACCACGGTAACGCGCCTGACCGACATCCGTTAATGATTCACCAGATCGCGGACGCGCGAGTGGGATTCCCCAATTGACAGTGAAAGTTGCACGCGCACAAAAAAGGCGCCCACGCGGGGCGCCGGAGGCAATGAGGTGCGGGTCGGGCCGATCCCGCCGCCATTCTTGACCGGCCCGACCCGCAGCCTGTTCCCGCAGTGCACAGCGTGCAACGGGAGCCTGAGGGGAACTCGCACTTACAGATTTACGAAGTGCTTGTTCATGAAAGCGAACCTAGTACACGAACCCGCTTCGGCGGTAGTCCCCATCGCGAGTTGTAAGCCGGTCGCTCAGCATCACACAGATGACGCGGCCGCCTGTAATCGATTCCGCCGCCGATTTCGAGCTTACGCCGGACAAAAGCGTATAGGTTTAGACCATTTGCAAGCCAATAGGCCGAACGGCCCAAGCGCGGCGGTGGTGGCCCGCCGCGCTCGGGCAGCCCGGATCAGCCCGTCGCGATGCTGAACACGTGCAGCGCACCCTTGCCTGTCAGCGCTGACGGCAGCGTCACGCTGCGAACGCGCTTGGCCGGGTCGAGTGCGATCGGCGCCGTGCCGTACAGGTGCACACCGATCTGGTGCGAGGTCCCGCTCGTGCTGTTGCGGTAGGGCATGCGAAGCACGATGCGGTTGCCGTACTCCAGCGGGTCCGATCCGGAGCCTCCGCGCGCCCAGTCGGTGAAACCGAGTTCACCGGTGACCGACGTGCCATCTGTGTAGTTCACAGTTACCGCACCGACAACCTTGCCGTTGGAGGCAGTGCCGAGGAACGAGAGCTTCGAAGCCCCAGCAGGAGCATCGAGGTTCACCGTCTGCCCGGTGGCGAAGACGTTGTCCAGCTCTCCTGGAGCCGTCGCGGGCCAGTAGTGCGTGACGCCGTCGACTGTCACCGGACGGCCGCCCTCGATCCCACCGGCCGCGAGCGCGTCCCTGGAGAGGCTGTAGCCGAAGCCGTCCAGGTTGCCCACGGCCTGTGCGCTGTCCAGCGAGGTGCCCACGTTGTTGAACGCAGCGCGCAGACTGCCCGGCTGAGCCACAAGCACCGTGAGCGCCGAGTTCGACAGCACTGTGCCGTCCGGCGCCGTAAAGGTCACAGGGATGCGGTAGGTGCCCTCAGCCGTGCCAGGGGCGACCGTGACAGTGGTGAGCAGATCGCTCTTCCCGCTCGCGGGCACGGTCAGCTCGCTCGACGCTGGACTGACGCTCAGCCCGACCGGAGGCGAACCGGTGCTGAAGCGCACCTTCGCGCCCTTGCCGGAGAAGTCCTGCGCACCGATGCGCGTCTCCCCCTTGGCGCCCGCAGCGACAACAACGCGCGCGGGGTCGAGATAGCCGCGCTGGCCGGTCTCACCGTCACGGAACGACGGTGGGGCCGAAGCCGCCGCGGTGCCCCACGTGCCCTGCGGAGTCGCGGACAGCCCGAACTCCACAGTGCCGCCACGCTCCACAAAGGACTCAGGGAGCCACGTCTGGTCGGTCGCGACGCCGTTGTACTTCACGCCGGTGACGTACGGGACCTTCGCACCTGCACCGGGCGCCTTGATGACGAGCTTCTGGCCCGTGGGCCGCGAAACCACGACCTCCTCGAACAGTGGGCTATTAAGCACCAGCTCCGCGCGCCCGGGGATGACCGGGTACATGCCCATCGCGGCGAACACGTACCACGACGACATCTGCCCGAGGTCGTCGTTGCCCATCAGCCCGTTCTCCTTGGGGCCGAACAGGTCGTTGACCGCGCGCCGGGTGACTTCCTGCGTCTTATGAGGCGCGCCAGCGAAGTTGTAGAACCACAGCGAGTGCATGATCGGCTCGTTGCCGAGGAACGCGTGCGGCTCCTTCGGCCCCGCGTTGAGCTTCTTGAAGAAGAAGTCCAACCGCTTCTCCACCTCGCCGTTGCCGCCCATGGCGTCGAAGAGGCCGCGTGCGTTGTACGGCACCATCCACGTGTACTGCGCGGCGTTGCCCTCGACCCAGCCATCAGGGCTCGCGGGGTTGAACGGCTCCACGAAGGACCCGTCGGCGTTGCGGTTCTGGATGTAGCTCGACGCCGGGTTGAAGACGTTCTGCCAGTACTGCGCGCGTCGCATGAACTGCGTGTAGACCGTGCTGTCGCCCAGCCTGCGCGCGAGATCGGCGATCGCGAAGTCCGCGCTCGTGTACTCCAACGTGGTCGCGGGCGGCCCCCACACGCCCTTGGCCCCGTTGGCGATGTAACCGAGCCGTTGGTAGTCCTCAAGCCCCGGCCGCTCCACGTAGCCCTGCGTCGGCTGAGTGGCTCCGCGCAGCATCAGCAGCAGTGCCTTGCGGGCGTCGAAGTCCTTGGCGCCGAAGGCATAAGCGCTCGCGACCATGATGTGGTACGGGTCGCCGTTCATCACGCCGGTGTAGCTGTTGGCGACCGTCCAGCGGTCCCAGGAACCGCCCTGCTCGGCGAAGGCGATCATCGACCTGGTGATGTCGGAGGCCTCCTTGGGCGCGAGCATCGCCAGCAGCTGGATCTCCGAGCGGTAGATGTCCCAGCCGGAGAGGTTGGTGTAGATCGCGTGCCCCGGCTCGGCCCGGTGAACGCGCCCGTCGAAGCCCGGGTAGCGACCGTCCGCGTCGGAGAAGACGTTGGGCTGCACGAAAACGTGGTACAGGGAGGAGTAGAAGGTCGTGCGCTCCGCGTCGGTCCCTCCCTTCACCTTGATCGTGTTCAGCCGCTCGTTCCACGCGGCGCGCGCGGCGTCGGAGACCTGCTCGAGCGAGCGGTTGCCGTTCTCCGCCGCGACGTTGCCCTTGGCGCCGTCCACCGACACGAACGACAGGCCGAGCTTGACGTTCACCGGCTTGCCGTCGTCGGCGAAGGTGACGAAGCCGCCGGAGCCCGGCCCGGACACGGTGGTGTCCTCACCCCGGTGTTGTTCTTGCGCCACAGGCGAATCGGTGAGCTTGGCGGCGATCTTCGGCTTGGAGCCGCCGCGCTCGACGGTGCGGCCGGGCGTGACCGCCCCGTCCTTCCAGGTGCCGACGGAGGCGAACGGGCGGTCGAACTTGGCGTGGAAGTACACCCGGTACTTGTTCGACTTGGCGCCGCAGAACCGGCCGCTGGTCGCCCAGCCGCTCATCTCGTCCGCGCCGAGGGAGATCTCGGCGTCGTCGGCGCCCATGATCGAGCCGGACGTGTTGACCAGCAGGGTCGCCGGGCGGTTGGCCGGGAAGGTGAACCGGCCGGCGCCGCTGCGCTGGGTCACCGTCAGGTCCACCTTGGCGCCGGAGTCCAGCTGGACGCCGTAGTAGCCGGGGGTGGCCTTCTCGTTGGCGTGCGAGAACCCGGCCGTGTAGCGATCCGGGTCCACTGCGGGCGAGGAGGTGACCTCGCCGACGAACGGCATGAAGGGGATGTCCTGGTAGGTCGAGCAGCCCGCGCCGGAGAGGTGGGTGAGGCTGAAGCCCTTGAGCCGGTTGTCCTCGTAGAAGTAGCCGCCGTGCTGGTGCTTCACGGTGTCCGGGCTCCACTGGACCATGCCGAAGGGCACGTCGGCGCCGGGGAAGGTGTTGCCGGCACCGCCACCCGTGCCGTGGTCGGGGCCGCCGGGCTTGGTGCCGACGAAGGGGTTGACCCAGCGGGCCAGGTCTTCGTGAGCCGGATCTTGGACGGGTGCTGCTGTCGCTGTCGTCGTCGTGAGCGGAGCGAGCACCACGGCTAACGCGGTCGTCAGGGCCGCCGCGACGCGCCAGCGGCGCCGAGCGACGGGGGAACTCCTCTTCAAGGCCGTTCGCCTCCTGGGTTCGGCATCGTTGCCAGAAGCTGCGGGCCTGACAACCTTGTCGGTTGTTCACCGACCGGCAGGCTCCGCCGTCAACACCCTTCGGACGGTGTGTGGTTCGCGTCAAGAGCCGTCCGGGCGGTCTGTCTCGGCGCGGTCACGGAAATGGGCCGAATGTCGTAACAGTGCAAGGTCATTCGAGTTGTCGACCGCACCGATCAAGACGCCGTCAGGACGTTTGTCCGGTCGTGACGAGTTCCGCGAAGGGTGTTGACAAGCCGCTGAGACGACATGTTCCATTCGCCCCGATGACAACGTTGTCTGGTTCCGGGTCCCGCCGCGTGCGACGCGCCACGATGAGCGACGTCGCGCGGCTGGCGGGCGTGAGCATCAAGACGGTCTCGCGCGTGGTCAACGACGAGGCGGGCGTGCACCCGGCGACCGCCGAGCGCGTCCTGGCCGCCATCGAGCGGCTCGGTTTCCGGCGCAACCTGTCCGCGCGCAACCTGCGCCGAGGCTCGTCGACGGGCACCCTCGGCGTGATCCTCGAAGACGTCGGCAACCCCTTCTACTCGGTGCTCACGCGTGCCGTCGAAGAGGTGGCGCGCACGCAGGGCCGTCAGGTGCTGACGGGTTCCTCCGACGAGGACCCCGGCCGCGAGCGCGAGTTGGCGCTGGAGTTCTGCGCGCGCAGGGTGGACGGGCTGATCGTCGTCCCCGCGGGCATGCAGCACGGCTACCTCGTCCCGGAGATGCAGGCCGGGATGCCGGTGGTCTTCGTGGACCGCCCCGCCGGCGACGTCGTCGCGGACACAGTGCTCGTCGACAACATCGGCGGCACGGCTGATGCGGTCAAACACCTCGCTGCGCAAGGACATCAGCGGATCGCGTTCTTCGGTGACGCCCCGGACATCTTCACCGCGAGCGAACGCCTGCGCGGGTTCCGCGAGGGCTGCGCGCGCTCCGGGGTGCGCTACAGCGAGGAACTGGTGTTCATGGGCCCGCACACCGAGGCCGGGGTCGCGGCGCTGCTGGAGCGCGCCCTCGGCGGCCCCGAGCCCGCGACCGCGGTCGTCAGCGGCAACAACCGCATCACCGTGCACATGCTGCGCGCGCTCTACGGCCGTCCCGCGCGTCCCGCGCTGGTCGGCTTCGACGACTTCGAGCTGGCCGACCTGCTGAACCCGCCGATCTCGGTGGTGCAGCACGACGCGTCGATGCTCGGGCGAGCGGCGGCCGAACTGCTGTTCGCCAGGCTCGAAGGGGACAGTTCGCCACCGCGCCGGGTAGTCCTGCCGACGCGCTTGGTGGCTAGAGGATCAGGGGAGGTACGTCCGTGAAGCCTGCTCGCAGGGCTGAACCGTCTGCGCTGAAGCCTGTGACGCTCGCGGCCAACCAGCCGGACCGGTTCTACCGGGGCGGCGCCGCGATCGCCGAGCTGCGGGGCGCCGAGGACGCGGCCGAGTGGGGCCCGGAGGACTGGGTCGCCTCGATCACCACGCTCTTCGCCCAGCCCCGCGCCGGGCTCAGCTCCCTGCCTGACGGCACCCTGCTGCGCGACGCGGTGAGCGCCGATCCCGCCTCCTGGGTCGGCGACGAGCACGCGAAGGTGCTCGGCGGCGACACCGCGCTGCTGGTGAAGCTGCTCGACGCGGGTCAGCGGCTGCCGGTGCACGTGCACCCCTCGAACTCCTTCGCCCGCAGCCACCTCGGTTGCCGCCACGGCAAGACCGAGGCGTGGGTGATCGTCGGGACCAGCGGCCCCAATCCCACCGTGTACGCCGGTTTCCGCGACGACGTGGACGCGGCGACGGTCGAGAACTGGGTGTCCACACAGGACTCCGACGCCATGCTCGCCGCGCTGAACCCGATCCCGGTGAAGCCCGGCGACACGGTGTTCGTGCCCGCCGGGCTGCCGCACGCGATCGGCGAGGGCGTGTTCATCGTCGAGCTCCAGCAGCCCACCGACTTCTCGGTCCTGTTGGAGTGGACGGGTTTCGCCGAGCCCGGCGACCCGAGCGCGCACCTGGCCATCGGCTGGGAGACCGCGCTGACGTGCGTCGACCGCGACGGCTGGGGCACCAGGGTCGAGGACCTGGTGCTGCGCACGGCCGACCAGCGCTCCCCCGTCGTGCCGCTGTTCACCGAGCAGGCCTCGGCGTTCTTCAGGGCCGATCGCATCCACGCTGACTCCGCCGTGGACCTCGACCCCGGCTTCTCCGTGCTGGTTGCCTTGGAGGGCAACGGAACCCTGCGCACCGAGCACGGTGGCACGGTGCCGGTGAGGCGCGGGGACACCCTCGTCGTGCCACACTCGGCCGGATCGTCCCAAGTGGACGGTGGGCTCGTCGTGGTGCGCTGCCGCCCGCCCGCCCCGGAACACGTGGAGGCGAACTAGCCATGCCACTGCTGGAAGCACGCAACATCACCAAGAGCTACGGGTCGGTGGAGGCGCTGCGCGGCGCGTCGTTCTCCATCGACGCCGGCGAGGTCGTCGCGCTGATCGGCGACAACGGCGCCGGGAAGTCCACGCTGGTCAAGTGCCTCGTCGGGGCGGAACAGCCGACCTCGGGCGAGATCGTGCTCGACGGCAAGCGGGTCAGCTTCGACACGCCGACCACGGCGCGCCGGATGGGCATCGAGACCGTGTTCCAGGACCTCGCGGTCGCCCCGGACCTCGACCCGGCGGCGAACCTGTTCCTGGGCAGGGAACTCAAGCGCAAGGGCCTGCTCGGCGCGCTGGGCATGCTGGACAAGGCGGAGATGCGCAAGCAGGCCGCCGAGCGCTTCACCACCTTCGGCGTGACGTTGCAGAGCCTGGACGTGCCCATCGGCTCGCTCTCCGGCGGGCAGCGGCAGAGCGTCGCGGTGGCCCGCGCGGTCGCGTGGGCGAGCAAGGTCGTGTTCATGGACGAGCCGACCGCGGCGCTGGGCGTCGTGCAGCGCGAGCGGGTGCTCGAAGTCATCAAGCGCGTGCGGGACAACGGGATCGCGGTCGTGCTGATCACACACAACATGCCCGAGGTGCAGGCCGTTGCCGACCGCGTCGAGGTGATGCGCCTCGGCAAGCGCGTCGCGCGGCTGACGGGTGCCGACATGAGCCTGGAGAACCTGGTCGGCGCGATGACCGGCGCCCTGACGCAGGAGGAGGCGGCCTGATGTCACACTCCACTTTGGACTACGAGTCCACCGTCAACACCGAGCAGCAGAGCCTGGGCAAGCGGCTGTTCTCCGCGAACACCCTGTGGACCGGCCTGGTCCTGCTGGTGCTCTACGCGGTGTTCAGCATCATGCGCCCGGACGCTTTCCTGACCGTGTTCACCTTCCAGACGCTGCTCATCGAAGCCGCCGTGCTGCTGGTGCTCACCGTCGGCATGACGTTCGTGATCATCACCTCCGGGATCGACCTGTCGGTCGGTTCGGTGCTGGTCTTCGCGGGAGTCGTCGGCGCACAGGTCATGGAGGCGATGAGCCCGGACGGCGACGCCACCAACGCGGGCGGTGGCGTGATCGCGGTCGGGCTGCTGGCCACCGTGGTCGCCGGCGCGCTGTGGGGGCTGCTCAACGGGGCGCTCATCGCCAAGGCGAAGATCCCGCCGCTGATCGTCACGCTCGGCTCCTTCGGCGCGGCGCTCGGCGCGGCCCAGCTGCTCACCGGCGGCTCGGACGTGCGGACCGTGCCCGCGCAGCTGCGCGACTGGCTGGGCTTCGGCCAGACCGCCGGGGTGCCGCACATGGTGATCCTGGCGGCCATCGTCGCGCTGCACGGCGCGTGGCTGCTGCGGACGACCAGGTTCGGCCGCAACAACTACGCGATCGGCTCCAACGAGGAGGCCGCGCGGCGCGTCGGCATCAACGTGACCGGTCACCTGGTCGCGACCTACGCCTACGTCGGAGCGCTCGCCGGGCTCGCCGGGTTCATGTCGCTGGCCTACTTCGGCACGACCACGATCTCCGGTCACTCCACCGACAACCTCAACGCCATCGCCGCCGTGGTGATCGGCGGGACCAGCCTCTTCGGCGGGGTCGGCACCGTGCTGGGCTCGGTGATCGGCGTGTTCATCCCCGCCGTGTTGACGAAGGGCTTCGTGGTGATCGGCGTGCAGCCGTACTGGCAGCCGATCGCGGTCAGCATCGTGCTCGTCGCGGCGGTCTGGCTCGACCAAGTGCGCAGAAGAGCGCGCAACAGCAGGTAGCTAGCACAACGAAGTGCGAGAAGGTGGGACTTTCAATGCCGCTGAACAAGAACGTGGTCCGTATCGGCGCCGCCGTCGCCGCGACCCTGGTGCTCGCCGCGTGCGGCGGGGGCAAGATCGGTGAGTCCGGTGGGGGCGGTTCGCAGCCCGCGCCGAACAACAAGAAGCTCACGCTGATCACCGGCGTGAAGGCCGAGCCCTTCTACATCTCGATGCGCTGCGGCGCCGAGGCCGAGGCCAAGAAGTCCGGCTACGAGCTGAACACGCAGGAGCCGGACAAGTTCGAGGCGAGCCTCCAGTCGCCGATCGTCACCGGCGTGCTCTCCACCAAGCCCGCGGGCGTGCTCATCGCTCCGACCGACACCAAGGCGCTCGCCGCCCCGATGAAGCAGCTCACCGGCGCGGGCATCAAGGTCGTCGAGGTGGACACCGCGCTGGAGGACAAGTCCGTCGCGCAGTCCTCCATCTCCTCCAACAACGAGCAGGGCGGCCAGCTGGCCGCGCAGACGCTGGCCAAGCTCGTCGGCTCCGGCACGGGTTCGGTCCTGGTGCTCAACACCAAGGCCGGTACTTCCACCACCGACGCCAGGGCGAAGGGCTTCGAGGCGGAGATCAAGAAGTACCCGAACCTGAAGTACGTGGGTCAGCAGTACACCGACAACGAGCCGTCCGTCGCGGCGCAGCGGGTCTCCGCGACCCTGTCGGCCCACCCCGACCTGGTCGGCGTGTTCGCCACCAACCTCAACACCGGTGAGGGCGCGGCGACCTCGCTGCGCAACGCGAACAAGCAGGGTGCGGTGAAGCTCGTCGGCTTCGACGCCAGCCCCAAGCAGGTCGACGACCTGCGCAACGGCGGCGTGCAGGCGCTCATCGCGCAGGACCCGGCGTCCATCGGCTCCAAGGGCGTCCAGCAGGCCATCGCCGCGATCGAGGGCAAGCCGGTCACCCGCGACATCGCCACCGACCTCGTCGCGCTCACCAAGGACGACATGCAGTCGAAGTCCCAGTACTTCTACAAGCAGTCCTGCTGAGCCCTCGGGTTCTTCCCGGCCCCGGACGGTCTCCACCGCCCGGGGCCGGGGCATTTCCGCCGTCGGGGGTTGGGGCGTCTTCAAGACCAGCAAACCCCCCTGTTGATCATCGCTAAGCGCGTACTACGTCGGCGCGGCCGAGGGTTTGCCGTCGTTGAAGACCTCTGGGGCGGGGGTTCGGGGGTCTTGAAGACCGGCGAACCCGACGGCTTGCCGGACTCGGCCCGGGCCCGCCGAGTCCGCCCACGGCGTCCGTCCCGCCCCGCCCACCGCGTCCCGTTGCGCCACCGCCACCGCCTCGCTCACCGCCCCCGCTGCGCTCACCTCTCCCGTTGCGCCACCGCGTCCGTTGCGCCACCGCCACCGCCTCGCTCACCGCCACCGCTGCGCCACCGCCACCGCCACCGCCCACCGCGCACGTTGCGCCACCGCGTCCGTTGCGCCACCGCCTCCGCCCGGCTCACCGCTCCCGCTGCGCCACCGTCCCGCCCACCGCCACCGTTGCGCCACCGCGTCCGCCTGGCTCACCGCGCACGTTGCGCCACCGCGACCGCGACCGCCACCGTCCCGGCCCGCCCGCCGCCTCGCTCACCGAGTGCCGCCTGCCGAGTCCACCTCGCCGCGCCGCTTGGCCACTGCCTCGAAGCGTCTGTCCGCTCCGCACTCCGCAGGCGCAGGCCCACGCCGCGCGCGCCCACACGCCGCTCTCCGCAGCACCACACCCCGACGTCACCACCGGCGCCACGCGCCGCACCCCGAGATCACCCTCAACCTCTTCAGCGCAGACTGATGAACCCAATGTGGCATCGGGTACGTCTCGCGAAACAAATGCCACATTGGGTACGCAACCGCTGGGGCGGGGGCGCGGAGGCGGGGGTTACGGGGCGGCAGGCGTCGAGTCGCTAACGAGTGATGGTCTTTCCACCGAAAAGGCGATCACGAGCACCGAACGGCTTACTACGCTCGCCTACGTGCGCGCGATGGCGGCGGCCGATGACGCAACGGGTGACTTAGTCGCCATTCTGGGTACGGCGACGGCAGCCGTGGCCGTGGCGATCATCGGTTACGCGGTGTGGCGGGTGCGCCGCTCCGCGCTCGACGACGGGGAGCGCTCGCTGCTCGACGGCATGCGGATGACGGCGCAGGCGCAGGACCTGAAGCAGAAGGCCAACCGCAAGCAGCGGGAGCTGGCCGAGGACCCGAACACCGACCAGGGCTGGCTGGGGCTGCTCGCGGACAAGGCCGAGGTCACCGCCAAGCAGGTGGACGAGCACCTCCAGCGCCAGCACGCCGCGCTGACCAGGGCTCGCACCAGCTTCTGGGCCTCGACCGCGGCGGGCGCGGTCGGCCTGGTGCTGGTGTTCCTGGGGTTGTTCCTGGCGATCGACGACGACCCGAACTCCGGGATGGTGACGGCGTTGGCCGGAGCCGTCCCCTCGGTCCTCGCGGGGCTGCTGTACGTGATCTCCGCGCTCGCCGCGCGCGAAGCGGCCGACCAGTTCGAGAAGCTGTGCGTGAACGTCCGCCGCACGGAGCTGATCCGCGAAACCCTCCGGCTGAGCACGCAGCTGGCCGATCCGTGGCGGCGCGAGCGGGTGCACGCGGTGGTGGCCTTGCAGACGGTGTTCCCGGACGCCTCGCCCGCCGAGGTGATCCGTCTCCTCGGCGAGCACCACGACGAGCTGCCGACTCCCCCGCCGCCGCGCCCTGCCGAGCCGGAGGCGGAAACCTCGCTGGAGCTGTCGGACCGCGAACCGGCTGGTTAGCGCAGCACCACGCTCAGCACGGGGTTGTTCTCGAAGCGCTTCCAGTGGTGGTTGTCCGTCTCATCGCTCGCGCGCAGGCCGACGGTGACCGAAGCCAGCCCCTGCACGGCGGCGTCCTTGACCAGCGGCGTCACGTCGAAGGTCACGGGGCCCGACGGGCACGTGGAGCCGTAGCCCTTCGCCACCGACAACGTCGACAGCTTGGCCAGCCACTCCGGCTGCTTCTCCCAGGTCGTGGCCTTGCTGATCGGGCCGGTGCGCCACAGCTCGACGGGCCTGGGCGCGCACGACCACGCCCAGTTCTCCATGCCGGTGACGGAGGCGGAGGTGATCTCCCGCCCGCTGAGGCCCCTGGTGTCGAAGACGAAGAACGACCTCAGCCGGTGCTCGCCCGCGTCGTAGGTGCCCGCCTTGGCCGAGCCGGTGGAGTTCCAGTACGAGACCTTCGCGAAGCCAGAGTCGACCATCGTCCAGTTCGGCTTCGCCCCCGTGAAGGACAGCTCCGCCGCGACCGGGCCGGACATGCCCTCCGGGAGTCGGACCTCCACGGCGCCGGGCGCGACCACCGCGAAGCGCCCCGGCCGTTGCGCGGCATCGCCGCCCCGGGGCACCCCCACCCACGGCGTCGCGGCCGCGAACAGCGCTTGCCCCGCGCCGTCCACGAACTCCAACGCGCCGTCCCGGTCCCGAACCGTCACGCCCGCGGTGTCCAGCGCGAAGCGCAGCGGTCCGGCCGACGCCGCCTCGACCGTCAGCCGGACGCCGTCGGCGTTGACGCGAGCGATCACGTCGACGCCGGGCGAGGCCTGCCGGTAGCGGGCGGTGTTGCCGTCGAGCTCCGGCTTCGGCAGCGGGCCGGGCCAGCGGACGGCAGCGCTGCGCCCCGAGTCGGCCAGCCGCAGCAGTGGTTGGCCGCCGCCGCCGGAGAGCTGGACCTCTGTCGTGGTCGCGCCGGGAACGACTCGGTTCTCCACCACGCGCAGCGCGGTGTCGACCGGGACCCAGCCGCCGGGCGTGCGCACGCGCTCGGGGTGCACGGACCGGGAGGTGGTGAGGGTGCCGCCGGGTTCGGCGACGGTGCGGGAGTGGGCTTCCAGCGACTCGGTCAGCTCGACCGGGTGCCCCGACCGCTGTGCCTCCAGCAGCGCCGTCCGCTCCGCGGCGCTGGTGTCGGCGACCGCGGCGGGCGCCGTCGCGCACACCGCCACAAGGGTCGCGATCGCCAGAAAACCCTTGCCCCGCAACACAATCATGCAGAATCCGTCCCAATGGGAAACCTGAGCTCCCAAAACCTAACGACGGACGCGCGTCAAGGGCTAGTACCCGATGTGGCATAACTCAGAGTGAGGCCAGGAGTTCCTCGGCGGCGGCGAACGGGTCGATCTCCGCGGCGACCACGCGCTTGGCCAGCTGGGCCAACGCGGTCCCGCCGCGCACGTCGCCGAAGCGCGAGCGCAGCGCGGCCACGGCGATCGCCTCGATCTCGCTCTCCGCGCGCTTGCGACGACGCTGCTCCAGCTCGCCGTGCGCGGTCATCCACTCGTGGTGCGAGTCGATCGCGGCGACCACCGCGCCGATGCCCTCGGCGCGCGCGGCGACTGTCTTGAGGATCGGCTGGCGCCACATCGCGCCCTGGATCTCCCTGCGCCCCAACGAGATCATGTGCTTGAGCTCGCGAACGGTGCGGTCGGCGCCGTCGCGGTCGGCCTTGTTCACCGCGAACACGTCGCCGATCTCCAGGATGCCCGCCTTCGCGGCCTGGATGCCGTCGCCCATGCCCGGGGCGAGCAACACGATCGTGGTGTCCGCCAACGCGACCACGTCGATCTCGGACTGCCCGACGCCGACGGTCTCGATCAGGACGACGTCGCAGCCCGCCGCGTCGAGCACGCGCAGCGCCTGCGGGGTCGCCCAGGACAGCCCGCCGAGGTGACCGCGCGTGGCCATGGAACGGATGAACACGTCCGGGTCGAGCGCGTGCTCCTGCATGCGCACGCGATCACCCAGGAGAGCGCCGCCCGAGAACGGAGAGGACGGGTCGACGGCAAGCACGCCCACGCGCTGGCCGCGCTTGCGCAGCTCTGCGACGAGCGCGGAGGTCGTGGTCGACTTGCCGACGCCGGGCGAGCCGGTCAGGCCGACGACGCGCGCCCGCCCGGTGTGCGGGGTGAGCGCGGCGGCGACCTCCCTGAGGTGCGGACTGTCGTCCTCGACCAGGGAGATCAGCCGCGCGACCGCCCGCGCCTGGCCTTCGCGAGCCCGCGAGACCAGGTCACCGACATCGACGGAGCGAGGCATCAGGCCTTGGGAACGCGGACGATCAGCGCGTCGCCCTGGCCGCCACCACCGCAGAGCGCGGCGGCACCGATACCGCCGCCCCGGCGCTTCAGCTCCAGTGCCAGGTGCAGCAGGATGCGCGCGCCGGACATGCCGATCGGGTGGCCGAGCGCGATGGCTCCACCGTTGACGTTCACCTTGTCCTCGGCCAGGCCCAGCTCGCGCGCGGAGACCACACCGACGGCGGCGAACGCCTCGTTGATCTCGACGAGGTCCAGCTCGGCCGGGTCGATGCTCTCCTTGGCGCAGGCCGCCTTGATCGCGTTGGACGGCTGCTCGTGCAGGCTCGCGTCCGGCCCGGCGACCACGCCGTGCGCGCCGATCTCGGCGATCCAGCTCAGGCCCAGCTCCTCGGCCTTGGCCTTGCTCATCACCACGACCGCGGCGGCGCCGTCGGAGATCTGCGAGGCGGAGCCCGCGGTGATCGTGCCGTCGGCGGCGAAGGCCGGGCGCAGCTTGGCCAGCGTCTCCACGGTGGTGTCACCCCGAACGCCCTCGTCGGAGCTGACCACCAGCGGGTCGCCCTTGCGCTGCGGCACCGAGACCGGGGCGATCTCCTCGGCGAAGATCCCCTTCTCGGCAGCGGCGGCGGCGCGCTGGTGCGAGCGCGCGGAGAACTCGTCCTGCTCGGCGCGGGTCAGGTTGTAGCGCGCGTTGTGCTTCTCCGTGGAAGCGCCCATGGCGACCTGGTCGAAGGCGCAGAACAGGCCGTCGAGCGACATGTGGTCGGCCATGGTCACGTCGCCGAACTTGTAGCCGGAGCGCGACTTCGGCAGCAGGTGCGGCGCCTGGGTCATCGACTCCTGGCCGCCCGCGACGACGACGTCGAACTCACCGGCGCGGATCAGCTGGTCGGCGAGCGCGATCGCGTCGATGCCGGAGAGGCAGACCTTGTTGATGGTCAGCGCGGGCACGCTCATCGGGATGCCACCGGCGACCGCGGCCTGGCGGGCGGGGATCTGACCGGCGCCGGCGGTGAGCACCTGACCCATGATCACGTACTGCACCTGCTCCGGCGCGACGCCCGCGCGCTCCAGAGCGGCCTTGATGGCGACGCCGCCGAGCTGTGCTCCGGAGAAGTCCTTGAGCGACCCCAGGAGCCTGCCCATCGGAGTGCGAGCGCCCGCGACGATCACGGATCCAGACACAGTAAGACCTCCAGCGACGGTGCGGGACTTCCTCCGAGCGGACCATACCGCCGGTACTCGATGCAGAAGTTTGTGAGGCGAGGCACAGGCGCGGCCACCCGTTGAGACCTACCCTCCCAGCATGCATTCGGAGCTGCAGTCCTTCGTCACGGCCATCGACCACGTCGGTGTCGCCGTCCCGGACCTCGACGTCGCCGTCGCCTTCTACCGCGACACCTTCGGCCTGGAGATGGCGCACGAGGAGACCAACGAGGAGCAGGGCGTGCGCGAGGCGATGATGCGCGCCCCCGGCGACACCGGCGTGGGCACGGCCGTGCAGCTGCTGGCCCCGCTGAACGAGGACTCCACGATCGCGAAGTTCCTCGACAAGCGCGGCCCCGGGCTCCAGCAGCTCGCCTACCGGGTCACCGACATCGACGCCGCGTGCGCTGCGCTCAAGGCCAAGGGCGTGCGCCTCGTCTACGACACGCCTCGACGCGGCACCTCCGACAGCCGGGTCAACTTCGTCCACCCCAAGGACGGCGGCGGCGTGCTCATCGAGTTGGTCCAACCCGCCGAAGGGCATTGATCCACCCGGCCCATTTCACGTTTTGGCTAGTTGATGCGCTGCGGGAGCAGCAGGATCACCTTGCTGGCGTTGCGTTCGACGGCCCCGCGCGAGTAGAGCAGCGGGAAGTACTCGCCCTTGTGCCACAACGGCGCCAGGTCGCGGTAGTGCTTGCTCGCGGGGTCTCCGGACTGGCCAGGTGCGTTGATCGCGCGTGAGCCGTCCCAGTTGCCCACGTCGAGCACCATGCGGAACGACGCGCCTCCGGTCTGCTTGAAGTCCGCGCCGTACGAGGCGGCGTCGGGGGTGTCTGCCGAGCCGCCGCGCGGGAACGGGCCGACGTCGGCGCCGGGCAGCTGTGCGGAGAGCGGGTGTTGGAAAAGCGTCTGGTGCAGCGTCCCCCACTGCCACGCGGCGGGATCGGCACCGAGGCGCTTCTCCACATCACGCCACGCGGCGGCGAGCGTGTCCACGACGAGCTTGTCGCGCTTGGCCTTCGCGTCAGCGCCGAGCCACCGCTCCGGGTGTTCGATCACGTCGAGCACGACCTCGGGGTCCGGAGCCTGGCCGAGCTGCGCGAGCGCGGGGGCGGTCGCGGCAATCACGGCGGCTCCGAGGTGCTTCACGCGCCACACCTCGTACAGCGCCGCGGGGCCGGACTTCGCGTCCAGTACGTGGTTCCACCCGCGCAGCGATTGCAATGCCTTATAAGCGACGGGGTCGGTCGTCGTGACGTCTTTAAGGGCCGCAGTGACTCGACGGGCAACAACGGAGAGCTGGTCGTTCTGCAAGCGCTCCGAGTCCGTGATCGTCAGCTTCTCCTTGCCCGCGAGCACTTCGTGGATGCGCTGCGAACGGAACGGATCGGCCCACTCGTAGCCGAGCTTGCGGTCAGCGGGGTAGTTCTCCGGCAGGTTCTCCTCGTTGGCCGTTGCCAGGAAGCCCTTGGCGGGGTTCACCGAGCGCGGGAGCTGTTCGCCGTCGTAGTAGCCCTCCCACTCGTAGCGACCGTCGCCGGGCACGGGCAGCAGGCCGTCGAACGCGGGGCGCTTCGGTGCCATACCGCCGGGCAACCACGCGATGTCGCCCTTGGTGTCCGCGTAGACCTGGTTCTCCGGCGGGCCGCCCCAGTTGCGCATGACCTCGCGGAACTGGGCGAGGTTCTTGACGCCCATGTACTTCAGGCTGCCGAGGTACGGCGAGGTCCCGGGCTCGAACCACACGCTGCGCAGCGCGTAGGCCTGGTGCCGGGCCTGGTCGGTGTGCATGACGACGCCGTGCCGCGTGAAGTTCAGATCGATCTCGCGGGCCACCTCGCCCTTGACCGCGATCTTCTCCTTGACCGTGCGCACGGTCTCCCACGCGTCCTTGAAGCGGTAGCGGCCGTGGTTCGCCGGGTCCAGTTGCTCGACGTAAAGGTCTTCCTGGTCGATCGAGAAGATCGTCAGACCGAACGCCGCCGTGCCGTTGTGGCCGATGGAAACCCCAGGAAGGATCGGCTCACCAGCGCCGATCACGTCGAGCCCCGGCGCTGACAGGTGCTGGATGTAGCGCCCGGACGGCGCGGGGAGCACCCGGTGCGGATCGTTGGCCAGCACGGGCCGCCCGGTCGCCGACTTCTTCGCGCCGACCACCCAGTTGTTGCTGCCTTCCTGCTGCTCCGAGGTGGAGCGTTCGAGCTTCTGCCCGTTAAAGGACACCGCTGACGTACCGAGGTAGTAGGTGTTGATGACCTCGCCCGCGTTCTCCGTGACCGCGCATGCGTCCAAGCCGTCGGGAACCTTCGTGGTCCAGTCCGGTTGCAACTTCACGCGCACACGGTCCGCGTCGAGCCCAGCGACGCACGCGGTCATCGCGCGCATGATCTCGCTGTAGAGGTTGCGCACGAGACCGTGGCTGCGGATGCGCACTACGTCCTCTGGAGCCCACCGCGCGGGCTTATAAGCGAGCTTGCGGAACTCCTCAGGCAGCGCCTGCGGGTTTTGGCCGACCCAGTCGACGTAGGCGTTGATGCCGTTCACGAACTGCGTGATGGTCTGCCTCGCGTGCGGACCGTAGGAGGCCCACTCGCGCTCCATGTCACCGCGATATAAGAGCATTCGCGACGCACGGTCCTGTTCGACCCACGCGGGACCGAAGGACTCCGCGAGCTGACCGAGCCCACGTTTGCGCCACAGGTCCATCTGGAACAGACGGTCCCGCGCGGCGTTGAAGCCCTGCGCTAGGAACAGGTCGTCGGAGTTCTGCGCGTAGATGTGCGGCACGCCCCACTTGTCGACGACCATGCGCACAGGCAGGTCGAGCCCGCGTACCGCGTAGGTCGTCGTTGTGGCCGCTTGTGCCGGAACGGCGGCAGGAACAGCGACAGCGGAGACAAGCACCGCAGCAGCCAGGAACAAAGCCCGCATGACAGACCCCCTCGGCAGAACGCACGGACTTCATAGCCTCGGGACGGGTCTGCCTAGAAGGCCACAAAAGGTATTTAAAGCTCACGTTTCGGCACGTGAGCGAGATTCCGCCAGACAGCCCGCGACCGTTCGGCCGAGCGGGACCGTGGCTCGCGGCGGACGATCGGCCGCCCAGCAATCGAGGGAACCCGGAGTGCGGTGTCTCACAGCCGTGCCACTGGATCGATTACCGGCCAGTAACCTCCGGCCAACCTGCGGCTATGAACGCCGTTGATGTGCACTCGATCACAGGAGGTCTGCCGTGCAGAAGATCCTCGACGCGATCCTGGCCGACGAGCTCGACGCGCTGGCGTCCCTCCCGGTGCCGGACTCCTATCGCGGTGTGACGGTGCGCAAGAGCGAGCAGGACATGTTCGCCGGGCTGTCGAGCAGCGAGAAGGACCCGCGTCGTTCGCTGCACGTCGACGAGGTGCCGACGCCGGAGCTGGGCCCGGGTGAGGCGCTGGTCGCGGTGATGGCCAGCGCGATCAACTACAACACCGTCTGGACATCGATCTTCGAGCCGCTGTCGACGTTCGGGTTCCTGGAACGCTACGGCCGCACATCGGAGCTCAACGCCCGGCACGACCTGCCGTACCACGTGGTCGGCTCCGACCTCGCCGGTGTCGTGCTGCGCACCGGTCCCGGGGTGAACGCGTGGAAGCCCGGTGACGAGGTGGTCGCGCACTGCCTCAACGTGGAGCTGGAGCACCCCGACGGGCACAGCGACACGATGCTGGACCCGGAGCAGCGGATCTGGGGCTTCGAGACCAACTTCGGCGGGCTGGCCGAGCTGGCGCTGGTCAAGGCCAACCAGCTGATGCCCAAGCCGAAGCACCTCAGCTGGGAGGAGGCGGCCAGCCCCGGCCTGGTCAACTCCACCGCCTACCGCCAGCTCGTCTCGCGCAACGGCGCGGACATGAAGCAGGGCGACGTCGTGCTGATCTGGGGCGCTTCCGGGGGACTCGGCTCCTACGCGACGCAGTTCGCGCTCAACGGCGGCGCCACCCCGGTGTGCGTGGTCTCCAGCCCGGAGAAGGCCGAGATCTGCCGCAGGATGGGTGCCGAACTGGTCATCGACCGCGCCGCCGAGGGCTACAAGTTCTGGAAGGACGAGCACGAGCAGGACCAGCGCGAGTGGAAGCGCTTCGGCGCCAGGATCCGCGAGCTCACCGGTGGCGAGGACCCCGACATCGTCTTCGAGCACCCCGGCCGCGAGACCTTCGGCGCCAGCGTCTACGTCGCCAAGCGCGGCGGCACCATCGTGACCTGCGCCTCCACCTCCGGCTTCAACCACAGCTACGACAACCGCTACCTGTGGATGCACCTCAAGCGGATCGTCGGCTCGCACTTCGCGAACTACCGCGAGGCGTGGGAGGCCAATCGTTTGATCGCCAAGGGCGCGATCCACCCGACGCTGTCCAAGGTCTACGCGCTGGAGGAGACCGGGCAGGCCGCGCACGACGTCCACCGCAACGCCCACCAGGGCAAGGTCGGCGTCCTGTGCCTGTCCCCCGAGGAAGGACTGGGCGTGCGCGACCACGAGCTCCGGGCCACCCACCTCGACGGGATCAACCGTTTTCGGGGCGTGTGAACGCTTTCCGGCGGCCGTCCACCGACTGAGCACAGTGGACGGTCGCCGGATTTCACCGGGCACGCGCCCGTGGGGTCTGAAGTTTTCTCCCGAGTACGGGTAGCGTGATGTCATGGGCCTTGCCGAAGACCGCGAGCTGGTGCCGCTGGGGTCAGGCTTCGACATCGTGAAGCGCGGGGGTTACAACCGCGCCCAGGTGGAGGAGCACCTCGAACGGCTCGACTCGGACCTGCGCATCCTCGCGGCTGACCGCGACGCCGCCGTCTCCCAGGCGGCAGATCTCGCGCGCCAGCTGGAAAAGGCGCGCTCGGAGATCGAGGACCTCAAGGGACAGGTGGACCGGCTGTCCAAGCCGCCGACAACCCTCGAGGGCCTCAGCGAACGACTGCAACGCATGCTCCGGCTCGCCCAGGACGAGGCGAGCGAGACACGCGCGCGCGCCGAGGGCGAGGGCCGCGAGATCAAGGCCAAGGCGGAGAAGGACGCCGCCGCGCTGCGCCTGCGCTACGAGCAGCTGATCGCCGAGCTGGACAACCGGCGCGCGGAGATGGAGGCCGAGCACCAGAACGTGCTCGACACCGCCCGCGCCGAGGCCAAGCGGATCACCGACGAGGCCGAGCGCGCCAGGCAGGACGCCGACGCCGCCTCCGCCGCCAAGCGCAAGCAGGTCGAGGAGGACTTCGAGATCGCTATGGCCTCGCGTCGCGCCGAGGCCATGCACGCGCTCGCCGAGACCGAGGCGGCCAGCAAGGCCGAGGCCGACCGCAGGGTCCGCGAGGCCACCGAGGAGGCGAACAAGCGCGTCCTGGACGCCACCGAGGACAGCACGCGGCGCGTCGCGGAGGCCACCGCGGAGGCCCAGCGCCTGGTCCGCGAGGCCACCGACGAGAGCAGCCGCAGGCTCTTCGAGGCGACCGAGGAGGCCAAGCGGCGCCGCACCGAGGCCGTCGACGAAGCCGCCAAGCGCATCCGCGAGGCGACCGAGGAGTCCGCGCGCCGCGTCCGCGAGGCCACGGCCGAGGCCCAGCGCCTGGTCCGCGAGGCCACCGACGAGTCGACCCGCCGCGTGGAGTACGCGACCACGCGCGTGCAGGAACTGCGCGAGCTGCGGGTCAAGGTCGCCGCTCAGCTCAAGGAGATGGAGTCCAGGCTGGACTCGCTGCGCTCGGAGCTGAAGACGCGGCTGGAGAAGGCCCGCGCCCAGCTCAAGACGCAGCTGGAGGCCGCGCGCACGGAGCTGGTCTCGAAGCTGGAGACCATGCGCACCGACCTCGACACGGAGCTGGCGACGGCCACCGGCAAGGGCGAGACCGAGCTGAGTTCGGTGCTCACCGGGGTCGGCGGCGAGCTGGACTCGGTGCACACCGCCTTCGCCGACGCCAAGCCGATCCTGGACCAGGCCGAGGACGAGCAGGACGTGCTGAACAAGCCCGCCCTGCCGCCGCAGCGGCCCACCCAGCAGCCGCCGCAGGGCAAGGGCCCGCAGGGTCCCGCTCCGGCCGGTCCGCAGGGCGGTGCGCAGCAGGCCGGTGCACCGCAGGCTGGCCAGCAGCCGGGCCAGCAGCAGGGCGGTCCGCAGCAGTCCCCGCAGGCGCCCAAGCAGTCCCCGCAGGGGGGCCCGCAGCAGCCTCAGCAGCCGAAGCAGCAGCAGCTCGCGCAGGGCGTGCCGCCGTCCTCGGCCAAGCCGTCCGGCTCAGCGCCGCCGCTGGATCCGCCGACGCAGCAGTTCAAGCGGCCGATGCCCGCGATGGAGGCACCCACCAACCGGATGGGCGGCCAGCAGCAGCACCAGCAGCAGCGCCCGCCGCAGCAGCAGACGCAGGTGCTCCAGAACCAGCAGCAGCAACACAAGCCGCAGCAACAGCAGCCGCCGAGGCAGCAGCCCCCGAAGCCGCAGAAGCAACAGCAGCAGAAGTCCTCGGGCAAGCCACCTCAGCGCCAGCGCTGAACGAAGTCCCCGGTGCCGGGCGCGTGATCGCGCCCGGCACTGTCATGCGGGGGACAGCCAGTCGATCAGGACCTCCGCGAACTCCGCCGGGCGTTCGATCGGTGGCAGGTGGCCGCACCCGTGCAGCACCGTGAGCTCGGCGTCGGGCAGCAGGTCGAACATCTCCTCGGCGGCACTGGGCGGGGCGAGTTTGTCCTGCTCCCCCACCACGACCAGCGTCGGAACACCCACTCCGCGCAACGTGTCCGTGGAATCCGGGCGGGCCGCCATCGCTCGCTGAGCCCACGCGATCCCCTCGGCCGACTGCGCGTCGATCAGCGCGCGTGCGGCGTTCACAGCGGTCGGCCGCGATGCGTGCGTGCTCGCGCCGAGCAGCCCGTCGAGCACCGCGTCAGCGACCCAGGCGGTCCCCTCGGCCTCGACGCGCTCGGCCATCGCGAGGCGCCCGACGCGCTGCTGGTCGGTATCGGCGACCGCCTTGGTGTCGACCAGAACCAGCTTTTCGACCAGCTCCGGGGCTTGGCGCAGCACGGACATCGCCACGTAGCCGCCCATCGAGATCCCGCCGAGGACCACGCGCTCCAAGCCGAGTGACTCCAGCTCGGCGATCACGTCCGCGGCCACCACGTCCAAGCTCGGCACGGGAGCGGAGCCCAGCGGCCGCGCACCGAGCCCGCGCTGGTCCGGGGTGATCACCGTGAAGTGTGCTTCCAGTGGCGCGCGCACCGCGTCCCACATGCGCGAGTCCAGCGGAAACGCGTGCAGCAGCACCACAGCGGGGCGAATTGCGATGTCGTCTGAGCTCATGCCTGCCTATCCTGCCCGCGTGATCGACACCCCACTGTTCGTGCTGACCGGGATCTCCGCGAGCGGCAAGACCACCATCGGCCGCCTGCTCGCCGACTCCTTCCCCAGAAGCGCGTTCGTGGAGGGCGACCTGGTCCGCGAGATGGTGCGCTCGGGCCGCGTGGACATGAGCCCGGAGCCGTCCGAGGACGCGCTCAGCCAGCTGCTCCTGCGCTACCGGCAGGCCGCAACGCTGGCGATGTCGTTCCAGGATGCGGGGTTCGCCACCGTCGCGGAGGACGTGATCATCGGCGACGTGCTGAAGGACTACCTCGACGTGCTGCGCGGGCGGCCGGTGCACCTGGTCGTGCTCGCGCCGACACCCGAGACGGTGCACGCTCGCGAGGCGGCTCGGAACAAGACCGGCTACGACACGTGGGCGGTCACGGCGCTGAACAAGATCCTGCACGAGCAGACCCCGCGCCTGGGCCTGTGGCTGGACACCTCGGAGCAGACGCCGCAGGAAACCGTCGCGGAGATCCTCTCGCGCCGGGCGGAGAGCCTGATCGCGTGATCACCACCGATCGCCTCGTGCTGCGCCGCCCGACCGCCGAGGACCTCGCCGCGGCCGTGGAGATCCACTCCGACCCCGAGACCAACCGCTTCAACCCGCTCGGTCCCGCCGACGAGGTGCGCGCCACCCAGGACCTCAAGTCGTGGCTGGCGCACTGGGTCGAGCACGGTTTCGGCTACTGCGCGATCACCGAGCACTCCGGGCGCGTGATCGGCTTCGGCGGCCTGCGCACCCACGTCTTCGACGGCGAGCCCGTGCTCAACCTCTACTACCGCTTCCGCCCGTCGACCTGGGGCAGGGGTTTCGCGCCGGAGATGGCGCGCGCGGTCGTCGACTGGGCGCGGGACCACCGCCCCGAACCCGTGCTGATCTTCACCAAGGTCGACAACACGGCCGCCATCCGGGTCGCCGAGAAGATCGGCTTCGTGAAGCTGTGCGAGACCGTCCTCGAAGGCGCTCCGGCGGTCGTCTACGGCGATCAGGAAACGATCGTGACTTGATGCGTGGTCGACGGTCCGTCCCAGGTGCGCGGCAACGGCGTCGGCACGTCCGGCAGGATCGCCGCGACGAGCTGGTCCAGCGCTTCCTCGGCGTAGCCCACCAGCAGGTGCTTGCCACCCGCGACCGGGATCACCTTCGCCTGCGGGATCGCGGAGAAGCGCTCGCGCGCCTCGTCGGGCTGGAGGTTGTCGTCGTGCTCAGGCACCAGGCAGAACACCGGCTTGCCCGAGTCCGCCCAGGTCTTCAGGTGCTCCGGCTTGCTCCAGCGCAGCGGCGGGGAGATCAGGAACAGCCCGCGCACCAGCGGGTCGCAGCCGTGCACCAGCGCCAGGTCCGTGCCGAAGGACCAGCCGACCAGCCACACGTTCGGCAGGTCGTGGAACTCCGCGTACTCCAGCGCGGCGGCCACGTCGAAGCGCTCGCCGTCCCCGTTGTCGAACTCGCCGTCGCTGCGCCCGGCCTCGCTCGCCGTGCCGCGCGTGTTGAAGCGCAGCACCGCCACGTCGGCCAGCGCGGGCAACCGCCACGCCGCCTTGCGGTAGAGGTGCGAGTCCATCATCCCGCCATGCGTGGGCAGCGGGTGCAGCAGCACGAGCGTCGCCTTCGGCTCACCCTCCGGCAGGGACAGCTCGCCGATCAGGTTCAGCCCGTCGGCGGTGTGCAGGGTGACCGGCTCGCGGCGCGCGGGGAGGACGGTGTTCGCCCGGATCTCAGTAGTCATGGCAGCCTCGATTTTGCCACCCGCGCGGCGCCGCGCGAGCGCGACGAGCGTCACGACCAGCGACGCGTCGGTCCCCGCCGTGATCGGGCCGACCAGCAGCCTTGGTGCCAGTGGCGGCGGTCCGCGCTCGACCCGTGCTCGTCGGCGGGCCAGGCCACGACGTGCGGCGTTCCCGGAACGATCTCGTGGTCGCAGCCCGGGCAGCGGTAGTGCTTCGTCGCCTGCGAGCCCGCCACGTTGCGCACCAGCCAGTCCCCGTCCGGCCCGCTCTCCGTGCGCGCCCAGCCGACACCGCCCCCGAGTCCTCGATCGGGGCCCTTGTCGCGGCGGTTGTGGCGGGGCACGGCGAAAACCCTAGAGGGTTCCTGGCCAGACGTCGGGAAGACCGCGTACCGGTGTACGTGGGCTTCCGACGGCGTTCTCGGCCCGGCCATCGCGAACACGGACACCCGAAACGCGGCCTAGCTCTCGTGGGGGAGAGAGATCGTTCGCTGGTGGGAGCCGCGGCGCCGTCCCGGCGAGCAGGGTTGGTGCCACCGACAACACGAGGGGAAACACCCATGAAGCTCGTCGCAGGCGCACTCGCGATCATGCTGGCGTCCGTGGTGACCGCTGGCGTCGCTTCGGCCGCACCGGCCGAGCCGGAGGGAAGCCTGGTCGGCTCGGCGGGCGGCAAGCTGCCCAAGTCCTTCGGCCCGCTCGGCGGGGACCCGGTGCGCTTCACCGTGGACGCGAAGGGACCCGCCGGTGGAGGTGGCGGCACCTTCCACGTGGTGCACACCAAGCCGGACGGCACGGCGCACGCTGAGTTCTCCGGCAGGGTCGACTGCCTCATCGCCGCGCACGGCCAGGCCGTGATGACCGGGATCGTGGAGCGCGAGGCGCTGCCCGGTCTGCCGCCGGGGAGCACGATCATCGGCAAGCGCATCGGCCTGTCCGTCGCCGACCAGGGCAGGCGCGGCGACCGCATCGGCTGGAGCTGGGCCACCGGCGGTTTCCAGGAGAACACCCTGCCGTGCACCAGCACCGTGCCCTTCTTCACCACCACGCACGGCGACTACAAGATCCGCTCCACCTTCTGACCCACCGGCCGACGCCACTGTCGCGTGTGGTCCGTTGAACGTGCTGAATGAGTCATTGAGGGCGCTCAAGTACCTCAATGACTCATTCAGCACGTAACGTCTGGCGTTTGCCGGGGTGAGGAGGCCGGGTGGTCCGGGAACAAGCGGGACAGGTGCTCGCGGCGAACCTGCGCGCGCTGCGCGAGCAACGCGGCCTGTCGCTGTCGGAGTTGGCGCGGCGCTCCGAGATCGCCAAGGGCACGCTCTCGCAGTTGGAGTCCGGCACGGGCAACCCCACGATCGAGACAGTGTTCAGTTTGTCGAACGCTCTCGAGGTCCCGGTGTCGTCGTTGCTGACCGAGCGGGTCGCGCAGGACGTCGTGCTGATCCGCTCAGCCGGGCTCGACGTGCTGAGCGGGGACGCGGTCGACCTCCGCATGCTGCGCCGCGTGGACGTCTCGGAGACGGTGTTCGAGCTCTACGACCAGCGCGTGCGGCCAGGGCGCACGCAGCGCTCGAACGGGCATCCCGGACGCGAGCACACCGTTGTGACATCGGGCTTTCTCCGCGTCGGCCCGGCGGACGCGCCGTACACGCTCGGTCCGGGCGACTACGTGTGCTTCTCCGCCCAGCAGCCGCACATCTACGAGGCGGTCGACGGACCGGTGACCTCGGTGCTCCTGCTGGAGTACCCGGCGACGGCTGGACCGGTGCAGTTCGGCGCGCACTGTTGACCCTCGCCGCGTGAGCTGCCTACGCTCGCGTCGTTCACTGAAATGAACGATGCGGCGGAGGCTCCGTGGCACATCCCGACGTGGTGGTCGTCGGCGCCGGCGTGATCGGCGCCGCGTGCGCCGAAGCGCTGACCGCGCGCGGAGTCTCGGTGCTCGTGCTCGACCGCGGCGCCCCGGCCTCGGGCACCACTGCGTCCGGCGAGGGCAACGTGCTGGTCTCCGACAAGGAACCCGGCCCCGAACTCGTGCTCGCACAAGCGTCCCGGCGGAGGTGGCCGACGCTCTTGGCGGAGCTGCGTGAAGAACTCGGTCCCGTCGCGGAGGTCGAGTGGGAGCCCAAGGGCGGCTTGGTCGTGGCCACCACTTCCGTTGCGGCGCAACCGTTGGCGGACTTCGCAGCCGCCCAGCGCGGAGCAGGTGTCGATGCGCGCGCGATCACCGCGAGCGACGCCGCACACCTCGAACCACACCTGACGAAGGAGATCGCCGCAGCGGTCCACTACCCCGAAGACGCGCAGCTGCAACCAGTTCTCGCAACGACCACGCTGCTCGCGGCCGTGCGCAAACGAGGTAGTGAAGTCCGTGGCGCTGTCGAAGCAGTCGGCATCGAACGCCACGGCGGGTCAGTCAAAGCCTTGCGCACCAGGCACAGCACCATTCCGTGCAGCGCGGTGATCAACGCGTGCGGCCCGTGGTCCGGGACGTTCTCGCGAGCTGCGGGCGCCCCCATCGACATCCAGCCGCGGCGCGGAGTGGTGCTCGTGACCGCTCCCCTGCCGACGAACACCGTGCGGCACAAGGTGTACGACGCCGACTACGTGGGCGCGGTGGCGAGCGGCGAAGCCGACCTCCAGACGTCAGCGGTCGTCGAGTCCACACAGGCGGGCACGGTGCTGATCGGCTCCAGCAGGCAACGCGTCGGCTTCGACGACAGCATGCGCGTCGACGTGCTCCGCGAACTCGCGCGCAAGGCCGTGCGCCTCTTCCCGATCCTCGCCGATGCGCAGATCATGCGTTCGTACGGCGGTTTTCGCCCCTATGCGCCCGACCACCTCCCGATCATCGGCGAGGATCACCGGCTGCCCGGCCTGTGGCACGCGACGGGTCACGAGGGCGCCGGAATCGGCCTCGCGGCGGCCACTGGCCAGCTCCTCGCCGAGCTGTTCACCGGCCAGGCTCCGCACGTCGACCCGGAACCGTTCCGAGTGGACAGACGGCCATGAGCTTCTTCTGCGGCATCGGCGTCTGTCACGGATGCGTCCAGCCACCGCTCACTGTCCGCGCGTGCCAACACATTCCTGACGCCACACCCGCCGCCATCCCGCACGCCACGGACATCGTCGTCGTGGGCGCCGGTCCCGCTGGCGTAGCCGCAGCCAAGGCCGCAGCCGCTCACGGCGCCAGCGTGACGTTGATCGACTCCGCTCCCCTGCTCGGCGGTCAGTACGGGCGCCAAGCCGTCGACAGCCCGTACGTCGGCATTCCGGGTGTCCAGCACCTCCCGAACACGGTTGTCTGGGCGGTCGAGCCGGGGAACCGGCTGCACCTGCTCAGTGGCCCGCTCGACGCGCCCAACCGCGTGGCGAGCGTGATCAATGCCGAGAACCTCATCTTGGCCACGGGCGCGTACGACCGAGCGATTCCCTTTCCCGGCTGGGATCTCCCCGGTGTCCACACGGCCGGAGCCGCACAGGCGCTCGCGAAGGGCAAGCGGCTCGCTGTCGGGAAACGCGTGCTGATCGCGGGCACCGGGCCGTTCCTCTTGCCAGTCGCGGAGTCGTTGGTGAACGTCGGCTCCCGCGTTCTCGGCGTGCTCGAAGCGAACTCGCCGACCCGCTGGGCACGCGGAGCACGCACTGGGCTGCACAAGATCCCCGAGCTGGCCAAGTACGCCGCCGTGCTCGCCAAGAACAGAATTCCTTACCGCACAAAGAGAACTGTCATCGCTGCACACGGAGCCGAGCGCGTCACCTCGGTCACGACCGCGAAGCTCGACGGAGACTGGCGCGTCATCCCCGGCTCGGAGCGACGCGTCGAGGTGGACGCGGTGTGCGTCGGATTCGGCTTCGTGCCACAGCTCGACCTCGCTGTGGCATCTGGATGTGTTGTGGCGAATGGATTCGTGCGAGTCGACAGCGGGCAGCGGACCTCGGTCGCGGGCGTCTTCGCCGCCGGAGAGATCACCGGCATCGGCGGAGCAGACCTCGCGGCGGCGGAGGGCGAGGTCGCCGGAACCGTCGCAGCCGGTGGAACCGTTTCCCGCGAAGCACTCCGGAGAGTCCACAAAGGACGAATGTTCGCCGAGGCGTTGGCGAAGGCGCATCCGGTGCGGCCCGGCTGGCGGACCTGGCTCACCCCGGACACGATCATCTGCCGCTGCGAGCGCGTCGACCACGAAGCGCTGCGCGAGGCCGTTGACCTGCGAGGAGCAACGGATTCGCGCACGCTCAAGTTGACCAGCCGCGTAGGGCTCGGCCGATGTCAGGGGCGGATGTGCGGGCGCGCCGTCGCTGAGCTGACCGGCATTCCCGAGTCCGTCCGCCGCCCGATCGTCGCGCCCGTCCGACTTGGCGAACTCTGTGAGGGGAACCCGGCATGACTCAGGAGAAGCTCGATGGCGTGATCGTCGCGACCGCCCTGCCTTACGCGGAGAACGCGTCGGCTCCGGCCGGACTGCGCCCCGATCTGGACCGGTACGCCGACCACTGCCGGTGGCTGGTGGACAACGGCTGTCGCGGTGTCGGCCCGAACGGCTCGCTCGGCGAGTACTCGTCGCTGACCGACTCCGAGCGCAGAGCGGTGGCCAAAATCGCCGTCGAAGCCGTTGGGGCGGAAGGCATTGTGGTCGTCGGCGTGCACGGGGTCGGCGCCCACCAAGCCCGGTACTGGGCGGAGGCGGCGGCTGAGGACGGAGCTGACGGCGTGCTCTGCCTGCCGCCGACGATGTACCGCGCGAACGCCGGGGAGGTGATCGACCACTTCGAGCAGGTCGCGAGCGTGGGCCTGCCGGTGATGGTCTACAACAACCCGATCGACACCAAGGTCGACCTCACGCCCGCGCTGCTCGCGGAGATCGCCGCGATCGACAACGTCGTCGCGATCAAGGAGTTCAGCGGCGATGTCCGCCGAGTGCTGGAGATCCGCGAGCTGGCGCCGGAACTGGCTGTGGTCGCGGGCGCGGACGACGTCGTGCTGGAGTCGCTGTTGATGGGCGCGACCGGCTGGTTCGCGGGCTTCCCCAACGTCTTCCCCGCCGAGTGCGCCGAGCTGTTCTCTCTTGCCCAGCAAGGGAAACTAGACGAGGCACGCGCGCTGTACGAGCCGATGGTGGCGGCGTTCCGGTGGGACTCGCGCGTGGAGTTCGTGCAGGCCATCAAGTACGGCATGGACTTCGTCGGCCGCTTCGGCGGTCCCTGCCGACCGCCGCGCGGTCCGCTGAGCGATGACCACCGCGCACGCCTCGAAGCCGATCTCCGGCGGGCAGTCGCATGAGGTCCTTCACCGCGATCGACTCGCACACCGAGGGCATGCCGACGCGCGTGATCACCGACGGCGTCGGCCCGATCCCCGGCGACACCATGGCTCAGCGGCGCGAGCACTTCATGGCGCACATGGACGACATCCGCCAACTGCTCGTCAACGAACCGCGCGGGCACGCGGCGATGAGCGGCGCGATCTTGCAACCGCCGACGCATCCCGACGCCGACTGGGGCGTGCTCTACATCGAAGTTTCCGGCTGTTTGCCCATGTGCGGGCACGGAACCATAGGCGTGGCAACGGTTCTCGTGGAGAGCGGCTTGGTCGAAGTCACCGAGCCGGTCACGCAGGTTCGCCTGGACACCCCGGCGGGGTTGGTCGTGGCTTCGGTCGCGGTGTCCAACGGCCGAGCGAAGCACGTGACGATCGAGAACGTGCCCGCCTACGCAC
Organism: Allokutzneria multivorans; assembly: GCF_039537405.1. Classification (NCBI taxonomy): domain Bacteria; kingdom Bacillati; phylum Actinomycetota; class Actinomycetes; order Pseudonocardiales; family Pseudonocardiaceae; genus Allokutzneria; species Allokutzneria multivorans. The sequence goes on from NZ_BAABAL010000019.1 coordinate 661,751, forward strand.
ACGAACTGGACGCCCGCGTGGAGGTCCCCGGGGTCGGCGAGGTGCGCTACGACATGGCTTACGGCGGCAACTTCTACGCGATCCTGCCGCTCGACCAGCTGGGAATCCCTTTCGCGCACGAGCACAAGCACGACATCCTGACCGCCGGACTGTCCATTATGGACTCGATCAACCAACAGCGACGGCCGGTGCACGTGAGCGATCCGGCGATCTCCGGCTGCAAGCACGTGCAGTTCACCGCGCCCGGCCGCGACGGCAGCCACTCCCGCAACGCCATGGCGATCCACCCCGGGTGGTTCGACCGTTCCCCCTGCGGCACCGGCACGTGCGCCCGAATGGCGCAGCTGCACGCGCGCGGCTCGTTGGGGCTCGGCGAGGACTTCGTCAACGAGTCCTTCATCGGCACGCGCTTCACCGGCCGCCTGACCTCGACCACCTCGCTGGGCGCGCGGGAAGCCGTCGTCCCCACGGTCACCGGGCGGGCGTGGATCACCGCGCGCGCCACCTACGTGCTGGACCCCAGCGACCCCTTCCCCCGAGGATTCGTCCTCTGATCCGGTTACGGTGTGGTTGCCGCCGCAGAACCGGCGACCGCAGATACACGGAGGTGTCATGAACGCCGAGGAAAAGCCCGCTCGCCGCGACCCGAGCCGTCTTGTCGACGCTTCGGGCTTCCGGGACTTCGTGCGCGACAACTGGGGACCGGCCGACCGCGATGTCAGGCTGACCCCGGGAGCGCGCGAGGCCGCCGCGGCGCATCGGGACCGGCTCAGCGCCGAGTTCCCCGGCCTGCGGATCGCCATCGCCTCCGGTCGCGCCCCGGTGCGCTCCAACGACACCGACTTCGACTTCCGGCCCGACAGCGACTTCTCGTGGCTGACCGGCTGCAACGCCGAGGGCGCCGTGCTCGTCATGCACCCGCACGACGGCGGCCACTCCGCCGAGCTGTTCCTGCGCGAGCCCGCGGGTCCCGGTGACCCCGACTTCTTCGCCAACGCCCGCGACGGCGAGCTGTGGATCGGCCCGGTCCCCGGCATGAAGGAGTGGTCCGAGGCGCTCGGCCTGCGCTGCCGCCCGCTGGAGGAGCTGCCCGTCGCGCTGCGCGGTCGCCTGCCCGGCGTCATCGCCGCAACCGGCGTCGAACCGATGCTCGACGCGCTGATCACCGTCGGCCCGGTCCAGGCGGCCGCGCTGCGGCGCACCGTCGCCGAGCTGCGCCGGATCAAGGACGACTGGGAGATCGGCCAGCTCCAGGCCGCCGTCGACGCCACCGTGCTCGGCTTCGCCGATGTCGCGGGCGAGCTGCCCGCCGCGATCAAGGGCGGCGGCGAGCGCTGGCTCCAGGGCACCTTCGACCGCAGGGCCAGGACCAGCGGAAACGGCGTCGGCTACGCCTCCATCGTGGCCGCGGGCCCGCACGCGCCCGTGCTGCACTGGGTGCGCGCCGACGGCGGCGTGCCCGACGAGTCGCTGCTGCTGCTCGACGCGGGCGTCGAGGTCAACACGCTCTACACCGCCGACGTCACGCGGACCTTCCCGGTCAACGGCGAGTTCAGCTCCGCCCAGCGCCAGGTCTACGACCTCGTGCTCAAGTCGCACGTCGCCGCCATGGCCGAGGTCAAGCCCGGCGCCGACTACCGCGAGTTCCACCGCACCGCCATGCGCGTGCTCGCCGAGGGCCTGCACGACTGGGGCCTGCTGCCCGTGTCCGTCGACCAGGCGCTCGACCCCGACGGCCAGCAGCACCGCCGCTACATCGTGTGCGGCGTCGGCCACTTCCTCGGCCTCGACGTGCACGACTGCGCCCACGCGCGTGCCGAGACCTACCACGACGCTCAGCTCGAGGTCGGCATGGCGCTGACCGTGGAGCCCGGCCTGTACTTCCACCCCAACGACCTCACCGTCCCGCCGGAGCTGCGCGGCATCGGTGTGCGGATCGAGGACGACCTGGTCGTCACGCCGGAGGGCTCGCGCGTGCTCTCCGACGCCCTGCCGATCGCCACCGACGAGGTCGAGCAGTGGGTGCGCGCCCAGCTCCGCTGACCGTGGCTGGCGGAGGCCCCGGTCACTCGGCCGGGGCCTCCAACTCCCGCGCCCAGTCGGCGAAGAACTCCCGAACGGCGCCGACCTCGTCGGGCGGTACCGGAAGATCATCATCTTTCCAGCGCGGGAGAAAGCGGAACATCTCGGCAAGCACGCGCTCGTCGAATCCCTGGTCGACTTCAGCTGCCCGCCGGAGCAGGAACGCCTTGCCATAGCGCTCCGCGAGCGCATGGACATCCGTGAAGTCTCGCGCCTCAGCGCGGTCGAACAGGGCAACCAGCTTTCGGCCAGCAAGCTCTTCCGGGGCGAAGCTGGGGCCGATCACCGTGACCACCGCTGGACTTCCCGGCGCGGAATCCAGTGCCAGGTCTACAAGAACCCGTTCTGGCCCGATGATCTCCAAGCGGACGAACGTCGCGCCGTCCCGCGCTCTGCGCGAAGACCAGCCCTGCTCCGCGACAGCAGCTTCCAACGCGTCCCGGGCAGTGACGACGTCCGGCGCACGCGTCGTGAAGAAGTCCAAATCCTCGGTCGGGCGAACGATCAACTCCTGCGTGATCAGAGCAGCCCCGCCAGCAAGAAGAAACCCCTGCGACGCTGGAAGCCCGAAGAACAAGCGCGCGACATCGGCCTGAAACCCGGTCAGTGCGGATGACATCTACGACGCCATCTGGACAAGCGGCTCCCACAGCGCGCGGATGTCCCTGGGAACGACCAGCTCCGGCCACAGGTCGACGAGCAAGGCGCCGTCGATGTACTCGAGGATGTCATCGGCACCACCCTCACGAAGCACGACTTCGTAGCAGCGGCCACGATCGCCGCGATCCGAGAGGTCGGAAATCTTCCCCGGGTGGGACCAGTTCAGGTGCAACGGCAGGCGGACCGTCGCGAACGCCTTCCGGGGGTCGAGCCTGGGCAGCCGGGAAGGAACCGTGGCGATGCGCCCGCGCGAGACGACGTGGTCCACGAAGGAGATCGCGGGTTCCACGGTGAGCTGAAAGCCCGCAGCGGAGAGGAGCCTCTCCATGGTCTCCACCGTCGGCGACTTCCGGTCGTTCTCGTACGCGGACAACGTGGGACGCGACGTGCCCACGCGTTCAGCGAGCTCCTCCTGGCTGAGCCCAGCTTCCTGACGCACTCGAAGCAGCATGTGACCGGCGCTCATGCACCCAACAGTTACGTATCCGATCGGATACGTCAAGCGCGAACAGCGCTTGTGCCGCGGTGCCAGGATGTGGGCGTGGGGAAGCGGATCGGGTGGGCGGAGCTGCCGCGACACGTCCGCGCGGCCGTCGAGGAGATCATCGGCGCCCCTGTCGTCGAAGCGGTCTCGCAGAGCGGAGGTTTCTCGCCGGGCACTGCCGACCGCGTCCGGATGGCCGACGGAACGCGCGCGTTCGTCAAAGCAGTGGGCATTGAGCTGAACGACTTCAGCCCACAGCTGCACCGCCGCGAAGCGCGGGTGACGGCGGCACTGTCGCCGGAGATCCCCGCTCCGCGACTGCTCGGGTCGTACGACGACGGTGACTGGGTCGCCTTGGTGCTGGAGGACGTCGAGGGCCGACACCCGGCCACACCGTGGCTGCCCGACGAAGTGGATCGCGTTCTCGGCGCGCTCGCCGCAGTCGCGACATCGTCCGACGTGCCGGACCTGATCAGCGCGGAGGAGTCGCTGGCGGATGACTTCGCGGGATGGCAACAGATCTCCGCGAGTCCACCGGCCGACCTGGATTCGTGGGCGGCGCGGAACCTGGAGGCGCTGTGCGGGCTGGCCGATCGAGGGCTGGCGGCGACGAACGGGGACCACCTCGTGCACATGGACGTCCGGGCGGACAACGTCCTGCTCGGCGAAGGCGGTGCGGTGACGGTGGTCGACTGGCCGTGGGCATGCCGGGGCGCGGAGTGGCTCGACACCGCGCTTCTGCTGGTCAACGTGCGCCTGCACGGCGGCCACAACACGTCCGCTCTGCTCGCCGAGCACACCGCGAACGCCGACCTCGACGACGTCATAGCCTTCCTGGCAGGGGTCGCGGGGACCTTCCTCGACGCAGCACGCCAACCAGCACCTCCGGGGCTGCCGACCGTGCGAGCCTTCCAACGAGCCCAGGGCGATGCGGTGCTGTCCTGGGTGCGTGAACTGCTCGCCTGAGAAGCGGAGAAAACATGCCCCTGCACCACAACGACCTCACCGAGGGCTGGCTCCGTACCGGAGTCGCAGAGGGCATGACGTTGATCGTGCACTCGTCCCTGTCCAGTCTCGGAGAGGTCGACGGTGGCGCCGCCACGGTGGTGGAGAGTCTGCTTTCCGTTGTCGGCCCCGAAGGCACGGTCGTCACACCGGCGTTCACGCCGCACGTCACGGACCCGTCGCCCGAGCACCACGCCGTCCCGGACGACGAGCTGCTGCGACGACGAGCGGCCGTACCGCTGTTCCACCCGGACCTGCCCACCACGATGGGAGCCGTCGCCGAAGCACTGCGTGCGCGTCCCGACAGCGTCCGCAGCTCGCACCCCCAGGCATCCGTGGCAGCCGTCGGTGCCCGAGCGCAGGAGATCGTGAGCCGTCAACCCTTGGGGTTCGCCCTCGGGCACGACTCCCCGTTCGCGCGGCTGCACGACGTCGACGCCCGCATCCTGCTCATCGGCGTCGGGCACGACCGCAACAGCTTCCTGCACCACGTGGAGTCCCTGACCCCGGCTCCCAGGCTCAAGGTCCGTCGCTTCCCGTCGACCATCAACGAAGAACGGGTGTGGGTCGAGACCGTCGACGTCGGCGACGACAACGGCACGTTCTTCCCGCAGATCGGCCGCGAGTTCGAACAGCACGCGGGTGTACGACCCGTCACCGTCGGAAAAGCCGCCTGCGTGCTCGTCCCCACGAAGCCGTTCCGGGCGTTCGCCATCGCCCGCCTCACGGAACTGCTCGCGGCCCACCAGCGGGACACAGCACAATGAACACATGCCGACGTACGAGTTCCGCTGCCGCGAGTGTTCCGGGACGTTCGAGGTGAAGCGCCCGATGAGCGCGGCCTCGGACCCCGCGCAGTGCCCCGCCGGTCACCAGGACACGGTGAAGCTGCTGACCACGGTCGGCTTTGCCGGGTCAGCCAGTGCCGGGTCAGCAAGTGCCGCGGCGCCCGCGGGAGGCGGCGGGGGCGGGGGTTGCTGCGGTGGTGGCTGCTGCGGCTGATCCGCGCCTCAGCACCACACCACCGGGTTGCCGATCTTCACGGCCGCCTCGAACACGGTCGTGAGCGCCCGCACCTGGAACTCGAAGTCAGCCGCCGTGTACGCCTTGGCCCGGATGAGCAGCGTGCTCGCCCCGCCGCCGATGGTGGCGCCGATCCGCGTCTCACCGCGCTCGTCGCGATCCAGGTCGGCAAGCCACGCACCATCGCCGTCGACGCGCTGGCGGGTCCGGAGCGCGCGGAAGACCTCCCGCTCGCCCTCGACCACGAACAGGCCGCCGGAGTCCACGCCGAACCGACCGCCGGGCCCGATCGAGAAGAAGCCGCCGAACGCCGGGTTCTGCCGGGCGACCACCGCACCGGTGTCACCGTCGTACAGCTCGGCGCGCTCGCCGATCCGTTGGCAGGACACGAAATCCGCCAGCTCGACCAGCGCACGAGCGGCCACGTCCGGCTCCACGGTGCCGCCGTTGCCCGAGGGTAGGATCGACCGCAGCACGGGGAATCCGCCGACGGCACCCAGTGCCCACTGGAACTGCCGCACGCCGGACCACGTGCCGATCCGCTGCGAGGCGTACTCCATGTCCGAATGCTCGCAGCAGTCGACCCGCCAGCTGTCGAAGCGGCTGAACAGCTCCTCGTTGCCGTCGTAGTCCAGCTCCAGCGATGGCCCGTGCTCGTCCGGCACCACGATCAGCTCGCGCGGCACCGGGGGCGGCGTGGTGCGCCCCTCGACCCAGCACCGGCACAGGACGAACGCGTCCAACCCCATGCGGGCAACCTACTTGCGTTCCATGCGGCGCAGACCACCCCCTTCCGTCCACAGCTCGACGACGAGCCGGTTGCCCTCGACGTGGGTGTGCACGACCTCGTCGATGTCGATCAGGAACAGGTGCGACGGACCCGGAGGCGCCTCGCCCGCGCTCGCGTCGCTGATCTCCTTGTGGCGCACCGAGTCGGTGATCTCCACCGCGGTACCGGAGAGCTTGGCGTCGCCGGTCCAGGACTCGCCGCCGTTCCCCGTTCCGCTGTGCACCGCGCAGCGCGGATCGCGTTGCAGGTCGATCGCCTTGCGGGACCGCCACATCGCACCGAGCCACAGCTGCCCGTCGACGAACTCGACCTCGGTGCCGCTGATCCTGGGTGATCCGTCCCGGCGCAGCGTCGCGATGGTCTTGTTCGTGTGCGCGTCGAAGCTGTCCCGCACGCGCCGCGCGAACTGCGGAGCGGAAGCCTCGACGTCCGACCAAGTTGCCATGACCCCGAAGCTAGAACAGACCCCTGACAGTCTCCGGGGTCAGGCCGTGTAGTCGCGGAAACCCTTGCCGGTCTTGCGCCCCAGCCGCCCCGCCGTGACCAGGTGCTCCAGCAGCGGAGCGGGCGAGAACCCGGCCTCGCGGAACTCCAGGTACAGCTCGCGCTGGATCGCCAGCGCCACGTCCAGCCCCACCACGTCCAGCAGCGCGAACGGCCCCATCGGCAGGCCGCAGCCGATGGCCATCGCGCCGTCGATGTCGTCGGCGTCGGCGTAGTGCGCCTCCAGCATCCGAACGGCGTCGTTGAGGTAGGGGAACAGCAACGCGTTGACGATGAAGCCCGCGCGATCGCCGCAGCTCACCGCGTGCTTGCCCAGCCTCGCGCACACCGCGCGCGCCGTCGCGAGCACATCGGGGGACGTCGAGATCGTGTGCACCACCTCGACCAGCTTCATCACCTGAGCGGGGTTGAAGAAGTGCAGCCCGACCACGTCGGCGGGGCGCGAGGTCGCCGCGGCGCACTCGATCACCGGGAGCGAGGAGGTCGTGGTCGCGAGCACCGCGCCCGGCTTGCACACCTCGTCCAGCGCGCCGAAGACGGCCTTCTTGACCTCCAGCTCCTCTGCGACGGCCTCGACGACCAGGTCGCAGTCGGCGAAGTCGTCGAAGCTGGTCGTGGTCCGGATGCGCGCGAGCGCGGCGTCACGCTGCTCTTCGGTGAGCTTTCCGCGCAGCACGGCCTTGTTCAGCGACCGACGCACCGTCTCCAGCGCCGCGTTCGCCTTCACCTCGCTGCGCGCACGCATCACGACGTCGTTGCCCGCCTTGGCGAACACCTCGACGATGCCCGCCGCCATGGTGCCCGTGCCGACGACTCCGACCCGCTGCACCTCGCGCGCGCGACCGCCCAGCACGGCATCGCCCGGTGTCTGCGCGTCAGGCACCACGACCGGCGAATCGATGTCGTCGTAGGTGTAGAAACCGCGCCCGGACTTCCGCCCGAGCAGGCCGGCGGTGATCATCTGCTTAAGCACGGGAGCCGGTGCGTGCAGGCGGTTGCGCGACTGGTGGTACATCGTGTCGAGGATCTCGTAGGCCGTGTCCAGGCCCATCAGGTCCAGCAGCTGCAACGGTCCCATCGGGTAGCCGCAGCCGAAGCGCATCGCCGCGTCGATGTCCTCGCGCGAGGCGTAGCGCGACTCGAACATGCGAACGGCGTGGTTGAGGTAGCCGAACAGCAGCGCGTTGGCGATGAAGCCCGCGCGGTCGCCGATCACCACGGGCACCTTGCCCAGGTGCTCGACGAAGGCGACCACGTCGGTGATCACCTCCGGCTCGGTGACCACCGTGCGCACGACCTCGACCAGCTTGAGCACGGGCGCCGGGTTGAAGAAGTGCATCCCGACGACCTTGCCCGGCCGCTTCGTGACGACGGACAGCTCGGTGACCGACAGCGAGGAGGTGTTGGACGCCAGCACGACCTCGGGGCGGCACACGCGGTCCAGTTCGGCGAAGACCGCCGCCTTCAGTTCCTTCCGCTCCGGCACCGCCTCGATCACCAGATCGACATCGGCGAGATCGGAAAGCGTTGTGGTGTAGCGGATCCGGCCGAACAGCTCGCTCTGGTCACCGCTGGAGAGCTTCTCCCGCAGCACCGCGCGCGTTGTGGAGTGCTCCAGGTGCGCCCGTCCGCGCAGCACCGCGTCCTCGTCCAGCTCCACGGCCACGACCCGGAGCCCGGTGCGGGCCAGCACCTCGGCGATGCCCGCCCCCATCGTGCCGAGTCCGACAACTCCGACCGTGCCAATGCGAGTCACGAGCTACCTCCCACGCCGTCGGGGAACCGGAGAGCGCAGGGAGCGAGCACGCTACGCGCCGGTAACTTCACGTGATAGTGCCACGTTCGACGAGGTGAGCGCCGTGAGCTTCGCCACGGCGAGCGCGGAGAGTCACATGGCGGGCATCTTCGAGGCGAGCAGCTCCGCACCGGCGCGCGCCTTCTGGCACGCGGCCTCGGGACCGGCCTGGGTGATCGACATGACGCTGAGCGCCTCCTTCTTGCCGGGGAGCTGCGTCTCGAAGGGGATGTGCGAGACCTCGATCGTGCAGGTGCCGGGCATGCCGGGCGCGGAGAACGGCAGCTGGACGGCGGCGGCGGGCCTGCCCCCGATCGGCGGGACCGACTTCACCATCTCGTTGTTCACGGCCGAGGTGAGGACGACGTCGACCAGCAAGGCGTCGGTCTTGGTGGACTTCGGGTCAAGGGTCCACAGGCAGTTGCGGATGCTGGGGCCCTGGTGGCGCGGCGGGGTGCCGCCGGTGACCGCGGTCACCACGTCGGGGGTGACCAGGCCACAGGCGTCCACGTTCACCAGCGAGTTGGCGGGGACCGAGCGGCGCGTGATCTGCCCGGCGCGCATCACCTTCAGCGCGCTGGAGAGCACGGTCTCCGCGGACTCGCACGGGTCGGCCTGGGTGGAGTTGTTCCTCGTCGTGACCTCGACCTCGATCATCGACTTGTCCTTGAAGAGCGCGCGGCGGGTGCAGATCCTCGGCTCCTGGGAGGAGTAGACCTCGAAGTCATCGCGCGACTCCTTGGTCATCGGCCCCCTGTCCCCGGTCGAGGCCCTCTCCTCGTCGACGTAGACCATTCCGGAGTTGAGCGCGATGTCGACGACGCCGAGGTTCGGGGCCCTCTCGGCGGGGTCCTTGGGCGGTTCGCCCGCCCAGACCTCGATGCCGAAGGTGCAGGTGTCGATCTTGGTCTTGCCGCCGATGTAGTTGACCTTCTTGCCCAGCGTGTCCTGCGCGTCCTTCGGGAACAGCGCGCACGGGTCGACCTCCCTGCGCGCGTTCAGCTCGCCGAGCCCGGCGACCGGACCGGTGCCAGCGTCGATCTTGCTCTTGGCCTTCTTGCCCTTCTCCTCGGCTCCCGGAGCGGCTACGGGTTCACCGGGCACCGCCGAGGTGCACGCGGCCGTCAGTGCGATGGACGCCACGACGACGGTGGCGAGGAAACGAGACCTCCAGCTGGACATGGGCGGCATGCTAGAGCGTCACGGAGCGCGGGGCAGCTTCGACCACACCTTTGCCGCCAGTTCCACGGCCGTCGCGCACAGCTGACGGGGCTGCTGGTCCGCGAAGACGACGAGCGCGATCGTCTCCACCTTGTCCCGCGCGAAGCCGATGTGCTGCGTGGCGACGCGGCAACCCGGCGGCAGCGGCGCCTCGGCGGGCTCGGCGCGGACCTCGGTCGCCCGCCCTGCCACGTCGCGCGCGTCGACGAGCCGCTGCGAACTCACGCCGATGTTCAGCACGACCCCGGTGTAGTCGGGTTTGCCCGCGCCCCAACGACAGTTGTGCCGGTTCGGCCCGTGCCTCGGCTCGGCACCGCCCGCGATCACGGCGACCTGTTCGCCGGTCAGCAGCTCGCACGGGTCGACGTGCAACCACGAACTCGGCGAAGCCGGGAAGAACCGGTATTTCCCGTGCAACACGGAGGAAACGACGGAGTCGGCGAGCGCGGCCGCGATGGAGCACGAGTCGGTTCTGGCTCCGTCCTTGGGAACCGCGTTCACCTGGACGTAGCGAAGGTCGGGAAAGACGACGTTGGCCGCGCAGGTGTCCTCGTACGGCACGGGTTCGCCCACGCGCAGCGCGCCGCGCCGGGTGAACGCGGTGCCGAGCGAGGACAGTTCCCGCTCGTCGGAGAGCCGGTTGTCGGTCATCACCCCGAGGTAGACGGTGCCGCCGCCGGGCTGCGCGAGCGGGATCTCGCAGGCGCTGAGGTCGAAGGCCTCGATCCGCTCCGGCGGGATGCCGTAGTGCCCGGGCAGCGCCGGGTCGACGAAGCCGCACGGGTCCACGCGGTGCCAGTCGGTGACCGTCCCCGCCCGCGCGTCCGAGTGGACCGCGGCGGGCGGGTCGGGCGCCGCACAACCGCTGAGCAGCAGCGCTCCCACCAGGCAGATTCCCCCGAACCCCATGCGGCCGACACTAGGTCAGCCGCCGCGGGCCCGCACCCGGTCGTTCCTCCTCGCCGAAACCGGATTCGAGCAGCTCAGCGAGGGCGTCGACGGCCTTCTGCGCGTCGCGGCCAACCGCCCGGACGAGTAACTCGTCACCGCCCCGCGCGCCGAGTCCCATCAGCGCGAGCACGCTGCGCGCGTCGACCTCCTGGTCGCCGTGCCGGATCGAGACCTCGACGTCCAGCTCGGCGACCGCTCGGGCGGTCAGCGCGGCGGGCCTCGCGTGCATGCCGAGCTCGTTGCGCAGCACGAAGGTCCGCTCCAGCAGGCCGTCACCCCCGCCGTAGACGTGCCGGTCGAGGTCCATCTCGTCGAAGGCCTCGCCCTGCACGAAGGCGTGCGCCATGGCCGCGGCGGAACCGACCGCGTCGAGGTCCGCCCCGCCCTGCGCGCACACCGCCGCGGCGACCGCGCCCTCGACCAGCGGGGCGTCGGCGACGATGGCGCGGATCGGCGTGGTGAGCGATTCGACGGCCAGCTCAGCGGTCATCTGCGCGCTGCCGAGGTCGTAGAGCAGCACCACTCCGGCCCCGGAATCGGCGCGCTCCAACGCGGCTGACACGCAGTCGAAGTCCGTGCCCAGTCCGCCGTCCTCGGTGCCGCCCGCAGGCATGATCCGCACGTCAGGGGCCATCTGGGCAGCCAGCTCCGTCACACCCGCCGCCAGCGCGGCGCTGTGCGAGACGATGACCAAGCCGACTCTCACCAACTACCCCCCGTCACTGTCGCTGGGTCCGGGAAGCCGCGTCCGCCAGTGCGCGCAGCAGCACAGCCGTGGACCGTGCGCCGGGGTCGAGGTGGCCCGCGCTGCGCTCGCCGAGGTAGGAGGCGCGGCCCTTGCGCGCGACGAGCGGGACCGTCGCCGCCGCTCCTGCCGCGGCCGCGTCCGCCGCTGCCATGAGCACGTCGGCGATCCCCGCGTCCACAGTGGACCGTGCGGCCGCGACGGCCGGGGTGAGCGCGTCGACCATCGTCTTGTCGCCGGGTGCCGCTTTCCCTCGCGCCACAACGCCTTCGAGGGCGGCTTCGAGGGCGGTCGCGGCCATGCGACCGTCCACTTCGGACACGTCGCCGAGCGCGGTCGCCGCGCGCAGGAAGGCCGTGCCGTAGAGCGGCCCCGCCGCGCCGCCGACCGTGGAGATCAGCGTCGTCGCGGTCACCTTCAGCACCGCCGCGGGGCTGTCGAAGCCGCCGCCGTCGAGCTTGGCCACCACGGCGGTGAACCCCCGGTGCAGGTTCTCGCCGTGGTCGCCGTCGCCGATCACGCGGTCCAGCTCGACCAGCTCGTCACGGTGCTCGATGACCTTCTCCGCCGCCACGCGGACCGCGGCGGTGACTTCTTCGACGGAGCAACCCATTCAGCACCCCCAGCGCAGCGCCGCGGTGTGCACCGGCGCGTCCCACAAGTCGATCAGCTCGTCGTCGAGCCCGCACAGCGTCAGGCTCATCCCCTGCATCTCCAGGCTGGTCACGTACGGCCCGACCAGTCTCCGTTCCACCGTGATCCCGCGCTCGGCGAGCAGGCGCTCCGCGATGCCGTGCGCCAGGTAGAGCTCCAGCTGCGGTGTCCCGCCCATCGAGTTGGTGAACAGCAGAACCCGCTTGAAGGACAGGTCCTCGGTGATCGCGTCGACGAGGCGGCGCACGATGCCGTCGGCGGGCTCCAGGGGCAGGCGCTCGCGCCCGGGCTCGCCGTGGATGCCGATGCCGATCTCCATCTCGTCGTCGGCGAGGGTGAAGCTCGGTTCGCCGACGTGCGGCACGGTGCACGCGGTGAGTGCCATGCCGAGCGAGCGGGTGCCCGCGACCACGCGCTGGGCCAGCCGCTCGCAGGTGTCCAGGTCCGCCCCGCGCTCGGCGGCGGCTCCGACGATCTTTTCGACGAGCAGCGTTCCGCCGACACCGCGCCTGCCCGCCGTGTACAGCGAGTCCTTCACCGCGACGTCGTCATCGACCAGCACCGTGCGGACGTCGATGCCCTCCGCCATGGCGAACTCGGCCGCGGTCTCGAAGTTGAGCACGTCGCCGGTGTAGTTCTTCACGATCAGCAGCACGCCCGCGCCGCCGTGCACGGCCTCGATCGCGGCCTGCACCTGATCGGGCGTCGGGGAGGTGAACACCGGTCCGGGGCAGGCGGCGTGCAGCATTCCCCTGCCGACGAAGCCGCCGTGCAGCGGCTCGTGCCCGGAGCCACCGCCGGAGACGATCGCGACGCGTCCGGCGACCGGGGCGTCCGCGCGCAGGATCGCGGCCGGATCGGTGCGGACGGTCAGCAGGTCCGGATGGGCCGCCGCCATCCCGCGCAGCGCTTCGGCGACCACCGCCGCCGGATCGTTGATGATCTTCTTCACCGCAGCCCTCCTTGCCCGCCCGGAAAAGTGACCCGCCCCGCATTGATACCCGCCGCGGGCGCAGTGGGAAAGCACACGCGCCGCTGGTGTTGATCACGACCTCTGGTTAGCCTCCCCTAACTTCGGGTGTGACCGGCGTGGTCACCCCGCGCAGAAGGAGTACGTCGTGCGCAGCAGGATCCCCGTCATCGCCGCCGTCGCGGCGCTCTCCCTCCTCGTCGGCGCTTGCGCGACCGGCAAACCCGCAGGCGACCAGCCCGCAGTGGCCCAGGGCGGCTCCGAGTTCGCCAAGGCCGCCGAGGAGAGCGCCAAGTTCGGCACCGACGCCGCTTCCGGGGTCTTCCCGCGCACCATCAAGCACGCGATGGGGAGCACCGTGCTGCAGAAGCGCCCGGAACGGGTGATCGTGCTCGACGGCGGCGAGCTCGACAACGTGGTCGCGCTCGGCGTCAAACCGGTCGGCGTCGCCTACACCGAGGGCTCCCCCGCGATGCCCGGCTACCTCGCGGCCAAGGCGGGCGAGCCGACCAACGTCGGCACCATCAACGCGCTGAAGCTGGAGGCGATCAAGGGCCTGCGCCCCGACCTGATCCTGGGCTCGCGGCTGCGCGCCGAGCAGCTCTACCCCAAGCTCGCCGAGATCGCCCCGACCGTGTTCAGCCTGCGGCCCGGGTTCACCTGGAAGGAGAACTTCCGGCTCAACGCCGCCGCGCTCGACCGCACCGCCGACGCCACCGCCCAGCTCACCGATTACACCCGCCGCGCCAAGGAGATCGGCGCACTGGCGGAGCAGAAGCTCGGCAAGCGCCCCACCATCTCCATGGTCCGCTTCATGCCCGGCCGCATCCGCCTCTACGCGGCCAAGTCCTTCATCGGCACGATCCTCGTCGACGCCGGGCTGCCCCGGCCCACCGGCCAGGAGGTCGAGGACCTCGCCGTCGAGGTCAGCACCGAGCAGATCGGCAAGGCCGACGGCGACTGGATCTTCGTCGGCACCTACGGCGACCCCGCCAAGACGCAGCAGTCCACCATCGTCGACGGCCCCGTCTGGAAGCAGCTCGGCGCCGCCAAGGCCAACCACGTCCGCACCGTCTCCGACGAAACCTGGTTCCTCGGCCTCGGCTCCCTCGGCGCCACCGAAGTCCTCAACGACCTCACCACCCTCCTCACGCGCTGAATGACTCATTGAGGTACTTGAGGGTCCTAAATGAGTCATTCAGGACCCTCAACGCTACAAACGGTCCATTGGGAACTTGTCCACATCTCGACCGGCTGTCCACAGAATGCGGCTTCCCGGCACATTCACCCGAGAACTGGGCTGACGATGGTTCCATGCGTCGAGGATTCTGGGCAGCAGATGCCGAACTGATCTACCGCAGGAGCAGCCGGGGCGTCATCCGCGCCGCCACGCTCATCGAGATGGGGATGTCATCGCGGAGTGTCTACGCTCGCTGCCGGGCGGGCGGTCCTTGGCGACGCATGCTCCCCGGCGTGATCCTGCTCAGTCCCGGACCACCGTCCGTGGAGCAGCGGATAGCCGCTGCGCTGCTGTACGCACGCCAAGACGCCTTGGTCACGGGGCGCGAGGCATGTCGACTGCACGGCCTACGACAGCTGCCGGAATCCGAGAAGGTCCACCTCCTCATGAGCAGCTTCCGCAAACGGATCAGCAGCGAGTTCGTCATCGTGGAAAGGACGACACGACTGCCGCGTCCCCAGATCAAGGGCGGCTTCCCGGTCGCACCCCTGGCGCGGGCGGTCCTGGACACGTCGAGACGGCTGAGAACCCTGGACCCGGCACGTGCGCTGCTTGCTGAGGCTGTCCAACGCGGTCGCTGTCAGATGTCGGACCTCGACCACGAACTCGCTGAGGGAAGCCAACGAGGTTCGGCGGTTCCGCGCCGAGTGTTGGCCACCATCGGCCTTGGTGCCAGGTCTGTCGCGGAGATCGACGCGATGCGGTTGTGGGAACAAAGTGGGCTTCCGAAGGCGCAGTGGAACGTGCCCGTCCACGACACCAACGGCGTGCTCATCGGAGTTCCCGACGCGTGGTGCGTTGAGGCATCACTGGCCTGGGAAATCGACTCCTACGAGTTCCACCTCAACCCAAAGGACTACGCGAGGACACTCCAGCGGAACACGCGATACGCCATGGCTGGTATCCATGTGGTGCAAACACTTCCTAGCCGCCTCAGATCCGCACCAGAGGATGTCATCGCCGAATTGAGGCGAGCCTACAACGCCGCCGTGATCCGCTCAGCCGGAACAGGCTGAGGCCCCCGTAATCCCTGAATGACTCATTCAGGACGCTCAACTCCCCGAATGAGTCATTGAGCGCGCTCAAGTACCTGAATGAGTCATTCAGGGCTGAAGCCGGGGGCTGGGGCCGAAGGGAGGGGTCAGCGGCGGTAGAGGAGGCGGGTGAGGCGGACCAGGCGGCGGAGGGTGCCGTTGGCGCGGGCGAAGGTGTTGGGCTGCAAGGGGGCCCAGAAGCGGCGGCGGGTGACGGATTGGGGGCGGGCGAACTCGCGGAGGCCGTCGGCGCCGTGGATGCGGCCGAAGCCGGAGTCGCCGACGCCGCCGAAGGGGAGGGAGGCGATGCCTGCGAAGGAGACGACGCCGTTGACCGAGACCATGCCGCAGCGCAGGCGGCGGGCCAGCTCGGGGCCTCGGGAGCGGGAGAAGACGGTGGCGCCGAGGCCGTAACGGGTGGCGTTGGCCAGCTCGACGGCTTCGTCCACAGTGGACACGCGGTTGATCGTGAGGGTGGGCCCGAAGGTCTCCTCGGTGATCGCGGCGGAGTCCTCGGGCACGTCGGCGAGCACGACGGGCTCGACGTACGGCGGGCGCACGGAGTCGAGGCCGCCGACGAGCGCGCGGCCGCCCTTGTCGAGCGCGTCGGCGATGTGCGACCGGATGATGCCGACCTGCTCGGGCATGGTGATCGGACCGAGGTGCGCGGTGGCCTGGCCGCCGGGCTTGAGCTTGCGGGCGCGGCGCACGACGAGCTCGGTGAAGCGGTCGGCGACGGAGTCGACGACGTACACGCGCTCGACGCCGACGCAGGTCTGCCCGGCGTTGGACATGGCGCCCCACACGGCGGCCTCGGCGGCGGCCTCCAGGTCGGCGTCGGAGTCCACGATCAGCGGGTCCTTGCCGCCGCACTCCACCAGGACGGGGGTCAGCGACTCCGCGCACGCGGCCATCACGCGCTTGCCGGTGGCGGTCGAACCGGTGAAGGCGACCTTGTCGACGCCCGAGCGACAGAGCGCCGCGCCGGTGGCGCCGAAGCCGGTGACGACGGTCAGCACCGGGTGCTCGGGGACGACCTCGGCGAAGGTCGACGCGAGCCACTCGCCGACGCCGGGGGTCAGCTCGCTGGGCTTGAACACCACGGCGTTGCCGGCGGCGAGCGCGTAGGCGATCGACCCCATCGGGGTGAAGGCCGGGTAGTTCCACGGGCCGATCACGCCGACGACGCCCATCGGCAGGTACTCCACCGTCGCCGCCTGGTTGAACATCAGCTTGCCCGGGGAGACGCGGCGGCGGCGCAGCACCTTCTCCGCGTTGCGCGCGGCCCAGTGCAGGTGGTCGACGACCAGGACGAGTTCCAGGCGCGCGTCGTCCAGCGGTTTGCCGGTCTCCGCGCAGACCAGCTCCACGATGTCGTCGAGCCTGCGAAGGATGAGCGCGCGCCACGCGTCCAGCCGCCGTTTGCGCTCGGCGTGGTCGAGGCCGCCCCACCACTGCGCGGCGGTGCGCGCGCGGGTGGCCGCGGCACGGACCTCGATCGGGGAGTGCACCCGGTGCTTGCCGATCACCTCAGCGGTGCGCGGATCCAGGGAGGTGAACCACTGCTCGTCGGCCTGCTGGGACACGGCTCGGCTCATCGCGATCTCCCCGTCCGTTCAGAAAACCTTTCGGTTACCAAACAGTACGCAACACTTCGGCGCCAAGGGGAGACCCTCTGTGACCGGCCCCACAGCCCACGGCTACGGCTTGGGGAGCTTGGGCACCAGCGCCTTGGCCACGGTGGTGGCCTTCGCGCAGAGGTCGATGTCGACGCCCTTCTTCGTGTTGTCGACGCTGACCGTGGCGACCTCGCCCTTGCCGTCGGTGGTCGCCTTGTGCAGCCACTCGATCTTGCACGAGTTGCCGAAGCTGTCGTCCTTGCGCTGGTAGGCGGTGACCCCCTCGATGGTCACGACCTCGGCCTTCTTGTTCGCGCTGCTGTTCTTGGGGTCGGTGTTCTCGGCGAACTCGATCCCGAAGGACAGGCTGTCCCGCCGCCAGTTGCACCGGTACAGGTCGTAGGGGGTCATCGACGGCGTGCCGCCGAGCACCTCGGTCGCGGTCACCGGGGAGAAGATCGCGCAGGGGTCGACCGAGGTGAGCGAGCCCTTGTTGCCCTGGGGGCGCAGCGGCGCGTTGGTCCGGATGCGGTTGATCGCGGACTCGTTGAGCCGCCTGCCCACGTCGCAGGAGTCACCCTCGTAGTCGACCTGGGCGACGATGCCCAGCACCACGGAGCCCTCCTGGACGACCGACTTGACGAAGCAGGTCGTGGTCGAGGTGGACTCGACGGTGGTGAGCCCGGCCAGCTTGGTGGTCTTGGCGGTGTCGGAGATGAGGACGTTCTGGCCGAGGCGCAGCGTGATGCTCAGCCGCTTGCCAGCGCCGTCCTTCATGTAGTTGCCGCAGTCGGAGAGCGCGACGGCCCTGCTGGAGGCCGGGACGCCGAACGCTGACAGCGTCTGCGTGTCCATCAGCGCGCACGGGTCGACGGCGCGCAGGCGCTCCGGGGCGAACACGGGTTCTACCGGCCGCGGCGGCGTGTTGGGCTGCGGCTTCTGGACCACCTTGGCGGGGACGACCGTCCTCGGGTGGTTGACCTTCGCCAGGTCGGCCTGGCTCCCGCATCCGGCGAGCAGGAATGCCCCGGACAGGGCGATTGCCGTCCACACGGTTCTGGCTGGGCTGCGCACGAGGTGCACGGTAGCGACCCCGTCGGACACGCGTGCAGGGAACCTCATGATCAGCGCCATTTCAATACGGAGAGTGCGCGATGTCACGGAGAGGTTCGGAAACGATCCAGAAGCTCCTGGCGATGTACCGGGTGGAAGCACCCAGTACATCGCCGCGAGGACTGCTTGCAGGTCCGAGCCGTCCGCACAGGAGGTGAAACACATGCGAGACACCAGCAAGGGCGGTCATCTGGCCCGTCGGGGACGGGTCCGCACCGGTCTCGGCCGCGCGGTCCGCTGGATCGACGACTGGACCGTCGAGGCCTTCAACCCGGTCTACCCGTACCGGGGCCGCACCCGCCGCTAGTGCCCTGGTTCGCCGACGCCATCGGCGTCGTCGGCGAACTCCGAGGGCACCACGACCGGCCGCGCCCTCGCCCAGACGACGAAGATCGCCGACGTGACGAGCATGCCGAGCCCCGCCCACAGGTTGATGTTGATCCCCGCGGCCTTCTGGATCTCCTCGGCCGTGGTGAAGGCGAAGCCGGTGACGGTCAGCACCACCCCGTAGACGCCGAAGAGCAGCGCGATGATCAGGCGGAGGTCGAACAGACCCGCCTTGGACTGCGAAGCCATGTCTTCTCCTCCGACTCAGATGAACAGCATGCTCAGCGCGACGGTCAGCACCAGCACGCCTCCGCCGAGCACGGCGGGCGAGCGGTACCACCCAGCGTCCTCGCCGGTGACCGAGTGCGCGCGGTCCTCCTTCGGCGTCAGGCTGTAGACCAGCCCGACCAGCTCCTTCTCCGGCTTCGGCTTGGTGACCAGCGAGACGACGACGCTGACCAGGATGTCCACCACGAAGGCCGCGCCCGCGCCGATGAACGCCGGGCCCTGACCCGTCAGCTCCAGCACCCCGCCCGCCGCCAGCCGGTCCACCGTGATCGCGGCCGCGGTGCCCGCCACCAGGCCGATCCAGCCCGCCGCCGGCGTCATCCGCTTCCAGAACATCGCCAGGATGAACGTGGCGAACAGCGGCGCGTTGAAGAAGGAGAACAGGGTCTGGATGTAGTCCATGATGTTGCCGTAGTCGGAGGCGATCAACGCGGTGAAGATCGCCACGACCATGCCGCCGACGGTCGCGAGGCGGCCGACCCGCAGGTAGTACTCGTCCGGCCGGTCCTTGCGCACGTAGCTCTGCCACAGGTCGTAGGTGAAGACCGTGTTGAAGGAGCTGACGTTGGCCGCGACACCGGCCATGAACGAGGCGAGCAGGCCGGCGAGCGCGACCCCGAGGAAGCCGTTGGGCAGCAGGTCCCGCATCAGGTACAGGATCGAGTCGTTGTACTCCACGCCCTCGGCGCCCGCGCCCTGCTTGAGCGCGGCGATCTCCGGAACGGCGACCGCGGCGATCATGCCGGGGATGATGATGACGGCCGGGATCAGCACCTTCGGGTAGGCGCCGATGATCGGGGTGCGCTTGGCCGCGGACATGCTCTTGGCCGACATGGCGCGCTGCACCTCGGCGAAGTTCGTCGTCCAGTAGCCGAAGGACAGCACGAAGCCGAGGCCGAAGACCAGGCCGAGCACGCTCAGCGTGGCGTCACCGATGCCGGTCAGGCTGGTCGCGGGCCACGCGGAGAGCTGCTCGGCGCCGCCGGGACTCGCGGTGATCTTGTCGACGAGGCCCTGCCAGCCGCCGACCTTGGTCAGGCCGATGATCGTGAGCGGCAGCAGCGCCGCCACGATCACGAAGAACTGCAGCACCTCGTTGTAGATCGCCGCCGACAGGCCGCCGAGGGTGGTGTAGGTCAGCACGACCACCGCGGCGATCACGATGGAGAGCGGGATGGACCAGCCGAGCAGCGCGTTCATGATCAGCGCCAGCGCGAACAGGTTCACGCCCGCGATCAGCACCTGGGCGACCGCGAAGCTGAGCGCGTTCACCAGGTGCGCGCCGGGTCCGAAGCGGCGGCGCAGGAACTCGGGGACGCTGCGCACCTTCGAGCCGTAGTAGAAGGGCATCATCACCAGGCCGAGGAAGACCATGGCCGGGATGGCGCCGATCCAGTAGTAGTGCACGGTCGGGATGCCGTGCTGCGCCCCGTTGGCCGTCATGCCGAGCAGTTCCAGCGCGCCCAGATTGGCCGAGATGAAGGCCAGTCCCGTCACCCACGCGGGCAGCGAGCGCCCGGAGAGCAGGAAGTCCAGGCTGCTGGACACCGATCGCCGGGCCATGAACCCGATGCCGAGCACCAGCGCGAAGTACACGCCGAGCAGCGTGTAGTCCAGCCAGCTCGCATTGAGCAGTGGCTCCGACTTGGCGAGTTCGATCACGCCGCCCTACCTCCCAAGTCAACACCTTCGAACAGCAATCACCATCACCACAACGGGGCGCACGCTACCGCACGCGGGCGCGCACATGAACCCTCAACTTCGCCCGTCGTGTCGAATTTGTTGTGACCGACCACTAATTCGAGGACAGTAGACCTTCCCGGCGCGGCGCACAGCCCGCCGAGCGGAGGACACGAGACAGATTCAGAAGAGGCGGAACTCGTCCGGCTCGATGCCGCGCAGGGCGTCGTAGTCGAGCGTGACGCACTCGATGCCCCGGTCCTCGGCGAGGACGCGGGCCTGCGGCTTGATGATCTGCGCGGCGAAGATGCCGCGAACGGGGGCGAGCAGCGGATCGCGGTTGAGCAGCTCCAGGTAGCGGGTCAGCTGCTCGACGCCGTCGATCTCACCGCGCCGCTTGATCTCCACGGCGACGCTGGAGCCCTTGGCGTCGCGGCACATCAGGTCGACCGGGCCGATCGCCGTCGGGAACTCGCGGCGCACGAGCGTCCAGCCCTCGCCCAGGGTGGTGACGTGCTCGGCCAGCAGCTCCTGCAGGTGCGCCTCGACCCCGTCCTTGCGCAGGCCGGGCTCGGGGCCCAGCTCGTGCTTGGAGTCGTGCAGCACCTCCTCGACGGTGATCACCAGCTTCTCGCCCGCCTTGTTCTGCACCACCCAGGTCCCGGGGTCCTCGATGAGCCAGCACGGCGGGCTCATCCAGTTCAGCGGCTTGAACGCGCGGTCGTCGGAGTGGATCGAGACGGAGCCGTCCGCCTTGATCAACAGCAGCCGCTGGGCCATGGGCAGGTGGGCGGTGAGGCGGCCGACGTAGTCGACCTGGCAACGAGCGATGACCAGACGCACGGCGATGAGGCTACGGGCCGCCGCGGCGGGCGTGCGCGCGGGTGAGGGCGGTTCAGGATCTTGGAGGGAGTCAGGGGGCGGGGGCTACGGGCGAGTAACGTCGCGGCCCGTGTCGCTCTCGCTGCAGTCCCTGATGCGGACCAAGCCCGTCGAACGGATCACCGACGAGGGCGCCAACACCCAGCTCAAACGCAGTCTCGGCCTGATCCCGCTGATCGCGTTGTCGGTCGGCGCCACGCTGGGCACCGGGATCTTCGTGGTGCTCGGCGAAGCGGCCCCGCAGGCGGGCCCGGCGGTGGTGCTCTCGTTCGTCCTCGCCGCGCTCGCGGCACTGTTCTCGGCGTTGTCCTACGCGGAGCTGGCGGGCGCGGTCCCGGTCTCCGGCTCGGCGTACTCCTACTCCTACGCGACCATGGGCGAGTTCGTCGCGTGGCTGTGCGGTTGGTGTTTGTTGTTGGAGTACGGGGTCTCCGTCGCGGCGGTCGCGGTCGGCTGGGGCGGCTACCTCAACGAGTTCCTGCACTCCACGATCGGCGTCCGCATCCCGGAGGCGCTGTCCCACTCCCCCGCGGCCGGCGGGATCATGGACCTGCCCGCGGCGGTCGTGGTGCTGTTGGCCGCCTTCGTGCTCATCGGCGGCGCCAGGGAGAGCGCTGTGGTGACCACGGTGACCACCGTGCTGAAGCTGCTGGTTCTGGTCTTCTTCGTGGTGGTCACGGTGTCGGCGTTCAACTCCGCCAACATGGCGCCCTTCGCCCCGGCCGGGATCGCGGGCATCACCGGCGGAGCGTCGGCGGTGTTCTTCTCCTTCATCGGCTTCGACGCGGCGTCCACGGCGGGCGAGGAAGCGCGCAACCCGCAGCGCGACCTGCCGAGGGCGATCGTGATCTCGCTGGGCATCGTGACCGCGATGTACGTGCTGGTGGCGCTGACCGCCGTGGGAGCGGTCGGGGCTGACGGGCTCGGCGGCCAGGAGGCGTCGCTGTCGGCGGTCATGCGCGAGGTCACCGGAGCGGGCTGGCCGTCGATCGTGCTGGCCTTCGGAGCGGTGGTCGCGATCGCCTCCGTGGTGCTGACCGTCCTCTACGGACAGACGCGCGTGCTGGTGGCGATGTCGCGCGACGGCCTGGTCCCCGCGATGTTCTCCAAGGTCGGCAAGCGCAAGGTGCCGACGGCCAACACCCTGGTCATCGGCGGTCTGGTGGCGGCGCTGGCCGCGTTCGTGCCGCTCGGCCAGCTCGCGGAGGCGACGAGCATCGGCACGCTGGTCGCGTTCTCGCTGGTCAACATCGGCGTTCTGGTGCTGCGCCGGACCAAGCCCGACCTGCCGCGCAGCTTCCGCGCCCCACTGATGCCGGTCACGCCGATCATCGGGCTCGGCCTGTGCGTGCTGCTCGTGGTCGGCCTCAAGCCGCAGACCTGGCTGGCGTTCGGGATCTGGACGGTCGTCGGGCTCGGCGTGTACTTCCTGTACGGCGTGCGCAAGTCCCGGCTGAACGGCTGGCAGCATGGAGACCGTGGAGAAGCTGGACAGTCGTGAGGTGTACGCCAACGCGTGGATGACCGTGCGCGAGGACGGCATCCGCCGCGCGGACGGCTCGCGCGGGATCTACGGCGTGGTGGACAAGCCGCAGTTCGCGCTGGTCGTGCCGTTGGACGGGGACCGGCTGCACCTGGTCGAGCAGTACCGCTACGCGCTCGGCCTGCGCCGGTGGGAGTTCCCGCAGGGCACCGCACCGGAGCGGGCGGACAGCGAGCCGATGGAGCTTGCCGCGCGCGAGCTGCGCGAGGAGACCGGCCTGCGCGCGGGGCGGATGACCGAGCTCGGCCTGCTCGACGTGGCGCCCGGGATGTCCAGCCAGCGCGGCCGCGTCTTCCTGGCGACCGAGCTCGTGCAGGGCGAGCCGGAGCGCGAGCACGAGGAGCAGGACATGCGCACCGCGTGGTTCACCCGCGCGGAGTTCGAGGCGATGATCGCCAAGGGTGAGATCACCGACGCGCAGTCGATCGCCGCCTACGCACTGCTCCTTTTGCACGAACGCGGCTGAGCAAAGACTTTCAATCCGGCAATAGCCAGGTATTCGATCGAGGTGTTTCAGCAAAGAATGAAACCCCGACTGCCGTGGTAGTCGTGCGCTAACCTCGCACTGAACTGCGAGGCCATGTGGCCTGCGCGTTTCCATCCACGACACTCCCTGGGGTTTGAATGAGGAGAATCCTCACGCTCGGCCTTGCCGCGATACTCGCGACGGGCGCCGCGGCCGCCGTCACCACCCCCGCTTTCGCGGGCGAACTCGAATTCGGCGCCTGCCCGGCCGATGTGGCGGGGACTTATCCCGAACTGAAGTGCGCGAATCTTCGCGTTCCACTGGACTACGCCGACCCGCTCGGGGCACAGGTCAACGTGCTCCTCTCGAAGCGGGCGAGCACGAATCCCGCGAAGCGCCGTGGCGTGCTGCTCGTCAACCCGGGCGGCACCACCGGAGCCGGTGTGCTGCACGCGGGCAAGCTGACGAAGGCGGAGGCGAGCGGCTACACCCGCCTGCCGAAGGAGGTGCTCGACACCTACGACGTCATCGGCATGGACGCCCGCGGTGTCGGGCACAGCGAGCAGCCGAGCTGCGTCGGCGAGGACTACTGGCGGACCATGCAGCCCGACCCGGACCTGCCGGGGCAGCGGGACCTCAGCTGGAACCGGTGGCAGGCCTACTCCAAGGCGTGCGGCGAGAAGAACGGCGACCGGCTCAGGCACTTCGGCACGCGCAACGTGGTGCGGGACATGGACCGCATGCTCACCCAGCTCGGTGAGCGCAAGCTCAGCTTCCTCGGCTCGGGTTACGGCGCCTACGTCGGCACCGCCTTCGGGCAGCAGTACCCGCACCGGCTCGACCGCGTCGTGTTCGACAGCTCGACCAACCCCGACACCAAGCAGATGTGGTACGAGCTCGGTCTGGAGCAGGTGCGGCTCGGCGAGGGCAGGCAGCGCGAGTACCTGAGCTGGATCGCCAAGTACGACAACGTGTTCCACCTCGGCAAGACCTTCGACGCGGTGAACGCCGCCTGGCAGAAGATGCTCGGCGACTTCCGCGCGCGGCCGCACGGGCAGGACAAGAACGTCGGCGCGGCCGAGCTGCTCGACGCCTACGTCAGCACCCAGTCGCACGGGGCCTACTGGGAGCCGCTCGCCAAGGCGATGGCCGACTACGTGCTTCGCGGTGACGAGCGGGCCGTGCTCGCCTGGGCGACCCCGACCGGTGGCCCCGACGTCGAGCGCTACATCGCGAGCCTGATGACGGTCGCGTGCCTGGACACCGACTGGCCGTCGGACCGCGCGCGGATCGAGCGGGACTTCACCAAGGCGTCCAAGGGCACCTCCTGGGGTTGGTACAACGTGACCATCCCGTCCGCCTGCGCGAACTGGCCCGCCGGGCACGAGGAGCGGATCAAGACGACTGGCGCGGGCCTTCCGCCGACCCTGTTGTTCGCGACCGATCGGTCGGCGGTCACCCCGTACGCCGACTCCGTCGCCATGCACCAGCGGCTGCGTGGTTCGGTGCTGGTGACCGAGCGCAATTCGAGCACCACCACCGTGACCGGGCGCCCGTCCACCTTCGCCAACCCGCAGGCCGAGCGGATCATGAAGGAGTACCTGGTCAGCGGCAAGCTCCCGCACTCTGACGTGAGCGTGCCGCCGCACGCGGAGCCGGTGCCGACCGCGAGCGCCCCCGCAGCGGCTCCCCCGGCGCACCTCCGCCTGCACAACAACTGAACTCGTTGAAGCCGTCCTACGGGACCGGCTTACGTACCCAATGTGGCATTTGTTGCTTCTGACGAAACAAATGCCACATTGGGTACAACAACGCGGGCGGGCGAGGGTGGCTTTCGTACGCCTGGGGGTTCCCCCGCTTTCAAGCGTGGCGCGCGGGGATGGCGGAGTGCAAGGTGAGGAAGGGGGTTGGGTGTCACGAGGCTCGCAGTGCCTGGGTGATGGCGGTGCCCAACTCCTCGGTCGTGGCGGTACCGCCCAGGTCCGGGGTGGCGATCTGCTTGGCCTCCAGGACGGCGTCGACCGCGTTGCGAACGGCTTGTGCGGCAATGGTTTCGCCCAGGTGTTCGAGCATCATGGCGCCCGCCAGGACCTGGGCGACGGGGTTGGCGATGCCCTGGCCCGCGATGTCGGGGGCGCTGCCGTGCACGGCCTCGAACATGGACGGGTGCTCGCCGGGCGGGTTGATGTTGCCGGACGGAGCCATGCCGAGGCCGCCGGTGACGGCCGCCGCGAGGTCGCTGAGGATGTCGCCGAAGAGGTTGGACGCCACGATCACGTCCAGCCGCTCGGGGTTCTGCACGATCCGCGCGGCGAGTGCGTCGACATGGCACTGCTCGCTCTTCACATCGGGGTACTCGGCGGCGATCTCGGCGAAGATCTCGTCCCAGTACGGCATCGAGTGGATGAGGCCGTTGGACTTCGTCGCCGAGCACAGCCTGCCGTCGCGGGTGCGCGCCAGCTCGAAGGCGTAGCGGATGATCCGCTCGACCCCGACCCGCGTGAAAACCGACTCCTGGAGCACGAACTCGCTGGGCTGGCCCGCGTTGTGCCTGCCGCCGATGGCCGAGTACTCGCCCTCGGAGTTCTCACGGACGATCACCATCTCCAGGTCCTCGGCGGAGCGCTCGCGCAGCACCGAACTGGTCCCGGGGAACAGCCGGACCGGGCGCAGGTTGACGTACTGCGCGAAGGCCCTGCGCACAGGAATCAGCAAGCCCCACAGGGAGATGTGGTCCGGAACGCCCGGAAACCCCACCGCGCCGAGAAGAATCCCGTCGAAGCCGGACAGCACCGAGATGCCGTCCACAGGCATCATCGAGCCGGTCTTCGCGTAGCGCTCACAGCTCCAGTCGAACTCAGTCCACTGTAGACGGAAGCCGGTGAGCGACGCGGCGCGGTCGAGCACCTTGCGCGCCTCGACGGTGACGTCGACGCCGATCCCGTCGCCCGGGATAGAGGCGATCTCGTAGGTCCTCACAGGCTCACCGCGATGTACTTGGTCTCCAGGAACTCTTCGATACCAACGGTTCCGCCTTCCCTGCCGAGACCGGACTGCTTGATCCCACCGAACGGCGCCGCCGGGTTGGACACGATGCCCTGGTTCAGGCCGATCATCCCGGCCTCAAGCCGCTCCGAGACGCGCAGCGCGCGCTTCACGTCGTTGGTGAACAGGTAGGACACCAGCCCGTACTCGGTGTCGTTGGCGGCCTCGACCGCTTCGTCCTCAGTGTCGAAGACCGAAATCGGTGCCACTGGGCCGAAAATCTCTTCATCGGACATGCGCGCGTCACGCGGGACGTCGACGAGCACGGTCGCTGGGTAGAAGTGCCCCGGACCGTCCACTTCGGACCCTCCGGTCAGCACGCGCGCTCCTCGCTCGACCGCGTCCGCGACCAGCTCCCGGACCTTGCGCACAGCGTCGTCGTCGATCAGCGGGCCGACCACGACGCCGTCCTCCGTGCCACGGCCCATCTTCTGCGCGGCCATGCGCTCGGTCAGCCTGCGCGCGAACTCGTCGTAGACGCCGCGCTGCACGTAGAACCGGTTCGCCGCAGTGCAAGCCTCGCCGATGTTGCGCATCTTGGCCTGCATCGCGCCGTCCACCGCCGCGTCGAGGTCGGCGTCGTCGAAGACGAGGAAAGGCGCGTTGCCGCCGAGCTCCATGGAGGTCCGAAGCACCTTTTCCGCGCACTGCTCAAGGAGTTTGCGTCCCACGGCGGTGGAGCCGGTGAAGGAGAGCTTGCGCGCGCGACCGTCGCGGATCAGCGGCTCCATCACCGCACCCGCGTCGCTCGTCGTGATCACGTTGAGCACGCCGTCGGGCAGGCCTGCTTCGGCGAGGACGCCCGCGAGGGCCAGCATCGACAGCGGCGTCTGCTCGGCCGGCTTGATCACCACGGTGCAGCCCGCCGCGATCGCCGGACCGAGCTTGCGCCCGCCCATGGCCATCGGGAAGTTCCACGGGGTGATCAACAGCGTCGGGCCGACCGGTTGCTTGGTGATGAGGAAGCGGCCGTTCCCGTTGGGCGCCACGGCATAGCCGCCGTCGATGCGCACGGCCTCCTCGGCGAACCAGCGGAAGAACTCGGCGGCGTAGGCGACCTCGCCACGCGCCTCGGCCAGTGGCTTGCCCATCTCCAGCGTCATCAGCAACGCGAGTTCCTCGTTGCGCGCCAACAGGATTTCGTAGGCCCGGCGCAGGATCTCCCCACGCTCGCGCGGTGGCATCGCGGCGAAGCCCCGCTGCGCGGCCACGGCGGCCTCCAGCGCGGCCTTGCCATCGGCAGGGGAAGCGTCCGCGACCTCGCACAGTCCTCGCCCCGTCGAGGGATCGTGCACGGCGAAGGTCCGGCCGCCGGACGCGGCGACCCACTTCCCGCCGATGAACAGGTCCTTGGTGACCTGGTCGACCACGCCGGTCTCGCTGATCTCAGACATCCCGCTCCTCGCCGATGGCGTTCATTGCGTCGGTCCGAGCCCCATGCTACGAATATTGTCGACAATCTACAACACCCGCAGCACCAGCCGAGGAGTGTTCGATGGCCGAGCTGTCCCCTGTGCTCAAGCAGGCAACTCCCGTCGTAGCGGACCGGGGCGAAGGCGTCTACCTCTATGACACGAACGGCAGGCGCAACCTCGACTTCACCGCGGGCATCGGTGTCACCAGCACCGGGCACTGCCACCCTCGCGTGGTCGCCGCCGCCCAGGCGCAGATCGGCAAGCTGATCCACGGCCAGTACACGACGGTCATGCACCGCCCGATGTTGGAGCTGGCCGAGAAGCTCGGCGCGGTGCTGCCGCCCGGCCTGGACTCGCTGTTCTTCGTGAACTCAGGCAGCGAGGCCATCGAGGCAGCGCTGCGGCTGACCCGCCAGGCCACCGGACGCCCGAACGTCGTTGTGTTCCAAGGGGGTTTCCACGGGCGCACCGTGGGCGCGGCCAGCATGACCTCGTCCGGCACCCGGTTCAACGCGGGCTTCTCACCGATGATGGGCGGCGTGCACGTGGCGCCGTTCCCCAACGCCTACCGCTACGGGTGGGACGTCGAGACCGCGACGAGGTTCGCGCTGCGCGAGCTGGACTACCTCTTCGCCACGGCCAGCGTGCCGCACGAGACCGCCGCGTTCTTCATCGAGCCGGTTCTCGGCGAGGGCGGTTACGTGCCCGCGAACACCGAGTTCTTCGCGGGACTGCGCGAGCGCGCCGACCGGCACGGCATCCTGCTGGTGATCGACGAGGTGCAGACCGGCTTCGGCCGCACCGGGAAGTTCTGGGGCCACGACCACTTCGACGTGCGCCCGGACATCGTCGTGATCGCGAAGGGCCTCGCGAGCGGCTTCCCGCTCTCCGGCATCGCTGCTTCCACCGAGCTGATGTCCAAGGCTTGGCCCGGCTCGCAGGGCGGAACCTACGGCGGCAACGCGGTTTCCTGCGCCGCGGCACTGGAAACGCTCAACGTGATCCAGGACGAGGGTCTCGTGGAGAACGCCGCCGCGCGGGGCGAACAGCTGCTCGCGGGCGCGCGGCTCGTCGCGGACAAGACACCACGGGTCGGTGACGTGCGCGGGTTGGGGCTGATGGTGGGTTCCGAGTTCACCACCGCCGACGGCGAGCCCGACACCGCCACCGCGCAGGCCGCGCAGAAGGCCGCCGGAGAGCGCGGGTTGCTGATGCTGACCTGCGGCGCGCACATGAACGTCGTGCGGATGATCCCGCCGCTGATCATCACCGCCGAGCAGGTCGACGAGGGCCTGGGGATCTGGGCCGACGCCGTCGCCGCCGTCACCACTGGCTGAGAGGACTTCGACGTGGCCCGCTACATCACCATCACCCTGGACAAGCGCGGTGTGTCCTGCCGCGCCCGGCTGCTCGACGCCGAGGCACCGCGCACCTGCAAGGCCGTGTGGGACGCGCTGCCGCAGAGCGGGTCGGCCTACCACGCCAAGTACGCCCGCAACGAGGTCTACACGTTGGTCCCGCCGTTCGCGAACCCCAAGCCCGGCAGGGAAAACCCCACCGTGACGCCGATTCCCGGCGACGTCGTGTACTTCGGCTTCGAGGCGTGGGAGATCGGCAACCCCGCCTACGGCTACGAGGACTCCAGCGAGGCGCACGGCGACGAGGGCGCCACCGACCTCGCGATCTTCTACGGCCGCAACAACCTGCTCATCAACGGCGACGCGGGATGGGTGCCCGGCAACGTCTTCGCCACCATCGAGGAAGGCCTCGCCGAGATGGCGGCCGCCGCACAGGACCTGTGGCTGCGCGGCGTGGAAGGCGAAACCCTCTCCTTCGCCCGCGCCGCCGAATCACCTCAATGACGCATTCGTGTGGTTGAGCGTGCTGAATGAGTCATTGAGGGCGCTCAAGTACCTCAATGAGTCATTCAGCACTGAGGCCGCCCCGGGGCTCGGTAAGGGTTTGCGGTCGTTGCGGACAACTGCGGCGGGGGTTTGCGGGTCTTGAAGACCGGCGAACCCTGCCCCGCGCAGGACGGCGCCCAACCGCAGACCCCACCAGCCAACGGCCCGTTTGGTGCGTTGAACGCACTGAACGGGTCGTTCAGCGCGCTCAACGCACTAAACGACCCGTTCAGGGCTTCAGCGGCGTGGCGTGCAGGCTCGCGCCGGGGATTAGGCGTTGGACGGCGTCCTCCATGTGCGCCTCGAGCAGGGTGAGCACCTGGGCCTCGTCGCCGGAGCGGATCGCCTGGATGATCTGGTTGTGCTCGCCGACGCGCTCCTCAACGGCCTGGTAGGTGCGCTGGAGTTCGGCGAGGCACATCCGCGTCTCGATGAGCAGCGTGCGCGCCATGCGGATCAGGCGGGGGCTACCGGAGGCCGCGATCAGCGCCTCGTGGAACTTGAGGTCGGCGTCCGACAGGGCGGTCGGGTCGTCGTCATCGGCGGCCGCCGCCATCGCGCGCACGGTCTCGTCCAGCGCCAGAGCGACGATTTCCCGGTTGCCGCCGCGCATCACGCGGATGACGGCCTCGCGCTCGATCGCCGAGCGCGTCGAGTAGATGTCGTACACGTCGGCGGGGCCGAGGTCGATCACGAACAGCCCGCGGTGGCGTTCCGCGCGCAGCAGTCCCTCGGAGACCAGCCGCTGCATCGCCTCCCGCAGCGGCCCCCTGGAGACCTGGAACTGCGACGCCAGTTCGGTTTCACCGAGCTGCGTGCCGGGCGGCAGGGCACCGCGCATGATCGCGTCGCGGAGCTGCCGAGCGATGATCTCGGCGGTCGATTCCCGGCTGACCGGTGAGATGTCCGGCAGCGCCATCACGCACCTCCTGTGCGGAAGAGTGTGCCGAAGGCGGCGGTCCCCGGGTGGCCGCCGACCAGCCGCAGGCCCTCCCAGACGGTCACCTGGTTCGCGGTCAGCACGGGCTTGCCGAGCCGCTTCTCGATCTCGTTGACCACGTTGAGCGTGCGCATCGCGGTGTCGGGCACCAGGACCGCCTCGGCGTCGGGGTGGTCGTGCGCCACCGCGAAGTCGATCACCGCGTCCGGGTCGAGCCTGCCGACCTCGGCCGCGGTGTCGATGTCCGCGCTGGCCATGGACACCACCTCGACACCGCCGGCGCCGAGGAACTCCACGAAGTACTCGGCCACGTCGGCGGGGTAGCTCGCGGCGACGGCGACCTTGCTCAATCCGAGCGCCCGCGCGGCGTTGACGAACGCGAAAGACGTGCTGGAGGCGGGCTTCCCGGCCGCTTCGGCGAGCTTGGCGACCTGGTCGGTGGCGCCGTCCCAGCGGTAGACGAAGCTCCCGCTGGTGCACGCCCACACCACGGCGTCGGGCTCGTGCTTCGCGAGCAGCCGCGCTCCCTCGGCGAGCCGCTCCGGGCTGCCCAGGTCCAGCAGCTCGGGCACGGCGTGCAGGTCCGTGCCGTAGATGTGCGCGACCGGCAGCCGCACGTCGTCGGCGAGCAACTCGGCCGCGAACGGGTACTCGTCCTCCACCGCGTGGTCGGGGTAGATGAAGCCGATCGTCGGCATGGCGAGTTCCTCCAACAGGGTTGTCGACAATCCTAAGTGACCTCGCGGAGCCAGGTTCCCGGCCCCACGATGGGCAGCCGCATGCGGCGCAGGCACGCCCACATGGTCAGCTGGTTGGCGGTGAGCACCGGCTTGCCGAGCCTGCGCTCCAGCGGCTCGATCAGGTCGTAGGTGGGCAGGTTGGTGCAGCTGACGAAGATCGCCTCGGCATCGGGGTGGTCGGCGGCGAGGATGCGCTCGGCGATGGTGCGGTAGCTGACCTTCCAGATGCCGCCACCGAGCCCGAGGTAGTCGCTGGAGACCGTGGTGACGCCCAGTTCGGCCAGGAACGCCTGCAGGCTCCTGGTCAGGTCCTCGTCATAGGGCGTGATCACCGAGATCGAGCGCAGGTCCAACTGGTGCAGCACCTCGGCGAGCGCCCCCGAGGTGGTCACCGCGTCCGGGGCGCCCGCGTCGCAGATCGCCTTGCACAGCGAGCGCTCGTGGTCGACGCCGTTGACGAAGCTGCCGGAGGTGCACAGGTAGGCGACGACCTCGGGTTCGACGTGCAGCACGTCCCTGGTCGCGGCGGCCAGGTGCGAGCTGTTGCTGACCAGTCGCGCCATCTCCATGCTGACCGGCACCGGCTCGTACGGGGTGCGGGCCAGGTGCAGCGAGACCTCCATCGGCACCCAGCGCCACAGCTCCCGCTCCAGCGCCAGGTCGAACGGGGCGATGACGCCGATCCCGCGCTGGGCGAGCGGACCGTCGAAGTCCAAGAGATCCAAATCCAAGGCTGGGCTCCCAGGGTGAGGAGTGGCCTCCGGGGTGACTCCTCGGATTGTTGACAATCATACGAACGACTCCTAGCGTGTCAACGTGCCCGAAACCCCAGTGCTCACGGTCTTGCACGGCGACTCACGGCCGCCCGGCATGCGGGGCATCGAGGACACCGCGGTGGTTCGTTACACCCGCGAGGACGGGCTCGCCGAGGCGCTGAGCGGCGCCGACGCGCTGTTCGTCTACGACTTCCTCTCCAAGGCCGTCCCCGGCGCCTGGCACGCCGCCGACCGGCTCCGCTGGGTGCACATCGCCAGCGCAGGGGTGGATCCGGTGCTGTTCCCGGAGATCAGGGACAGCGATGTCGTGCTGACCAACTCGCGCGGGGTCTTCGACCGGCCGATCGCCGAGTACGTGCTCGGCGTGCTGCTGGCCTTTGCCAAGGATTTCGCTCGTTCGGCCGAACTCCAGAGCCGGAAACGTTGGCTGCACAGGGAATCCGAGCGGCTCACCGGCAAGCGCGCGCTCGTCGTCGGCACCGGCCCGATCGGCAGGGCCGTCGCCGGGCTGCTGAGCGCGGTCGGGGTGCACGTGTCCGGCATCGGCCGCCGAGCCCGCGCGGACGACCCGGACTTCGGCACCGTGCACGCCGCCGACGACCTGCTGGAGCACTTGCCGGAAGCGGACTTCGTCATCGCGGTCGCACCCTTGACCGAGCACACCAAGGGGATGTTCGACTCCCGCGCGTTCGCGGCGATGCGCCCGACCGCGCGGTTGGTCAACGTCGGGCGCGGCGAGCTGGTGGTGACCTCGGATCTGGTGCGCGCCCTGCGCGACGGAGTGATCGCGGGTGCGGCGCTCGACGTGTTCGAGACCGAGCCACTGCCCCAGGACAGTCCACTGTGGACCATGGAGAACGTCCTTGTCTCCCCGCACATGTCCGGCGACTTCGTCGGCTGGCGGGACGCGCTGGTCGAGGTCTTCGCGGACAACTTTCGGCGGTGGCGAGCCGATCGTGATCTTCGTAATGTCGTCGACAAGCAGCTGGGCTACGTGCCGAGCACACGCTGAGGAGGGTCATGGCCCCGAACACGAGCAGCCTGACGACGGCGAGCGAGTTGGCAGCGGCCTTCTCCTCGGGTGAGCTGTCGCCGGTGGAGGCGACGCGGTCGGCCCTCGAAGCGATCGAGCGCGGGGACGGCGAGTACAACGCCTACTGCCTCGTCGACGCCGAAGCCGCGATGGAGCAGGCGAAAGCCTCGGAGCAGCGGTGGCACGACGGCAACCCGATCGGCTGGCTGGACGGGGTTCCCGCGTCGATCAAGGACATGTTCCTCAGCGTCGGCTGGCCCACCCTGCGCGGCTCGCGCTGCATCGACCCGGAGCAGCCGTGGGTGGTGGACAGCCCGGTCACCGCGCGCCTGCGCGAGAACGGCTTGGTACTGCTGGGAAAGACCACCACGCCGGAGCTCGGGTGGAAGGGCGTCACCGACAGCCCCCTGCGCGGCGTCACGCGGAACCCTTGGGACGCGACGAAGACCGCGGGCGGCTCCAGCGGGGGCAGCGCGGCGGCGGTCGCGGCGGGCATGGGCGCGCTCTCCGTGGGCACCGACGGTGGCGGTTCGGTGCGGATTCCCGCGTCGTTCTGCGGGATCGTCGGGTTCAAGCCGACGCACGGCCGCATCCCGCTCTACCCCGCGAGCCCCTTCGGTCCGTTGTCGCACGCCGGTCCGATGGCGCTCTCCGTCGACGACATCGCGCTGTTGCAGGACGTGCTCGCGCTGCCCGATTACCGTGACCCCACTTCACTTCCGCAGCTCGTCGGCACCTACCGCGAAGCCGTCCGGCGCGATGTGCGCGGGCTGCGCGCGGCGTTCTCGCCGAACCTGGGCTACGTCGACGTGGACCCCGAGGTCGCCGAGAT
Source organism: Allokutzneria multivorans (assembly GCF_039537405.1). Lineage (NCBI taxonomy): Bacteria > Bacillati > Actinomycetota > Actinomycetes > Pseudonocardiales > Pseudonocardiaceae > Allokutzneria > Allokutzneria multivorans. Next base: position 695,512 of record NZ_BAABAL010000019.1, read on the forward strand.
CGTGGCCTCCGCCGTGCGCGCGATCGACGAGGCCGGGCTGCACGTGGACCAGGTCGACCCCGACTTCAAGGACCCGAAGGAAGCGTTCTGGGTGCTGTGGTCCACCGGCGCCGCGAAGTGGCTCGACGCCTTCCCGGCGGGCTCGGCCGACAAGCTCGACCCAGGGCTGCGGATGCTGTGGGAGCAGGGCGGCACGTACACCGCCAGCGACTACCTCGGCGCGAACGCCGAGCGCGCCGCGCTGGGCATCACCATGGGCGAGTTCCACAGCAGGCACGACGTGCTGATCACTCCGACCATGCCGATCCCCGCTTTCGAGGCGGGCGCGGACGTGCCCGCGGGCAGCGGGATGAGCGGCTGGCCGGACTGGACGCCGTTCACCTACCCGTTCAACATGACGCAGCAGCCCGCGATCAGCATGCCCGTCGGCAGGACCGCCGCCGGGCTCCCCGTCGGCCTGCAGATCGTCGGCCCCAGGCACTCCGACGACCTCGTGCTGGCCGTCGCGCGCCTGGTCGAGGAGGTCGTCCCGACCCGCTAGTCCGGCCAGGAGGGCTTGCGCTTCTCCAGGAACGCGGCCATGCCCTCCTTCGCGCCCGGCGTCTGCGAGGCTGCGGCCATGGCTTCGAGCGCGATCTCGTAGGCGTCCGCCTCGGGCCGGTCGAGCTGTGCGTAGAGCGTCCGCTTTCCCGCCGCCTTGCTCGCCCGGCTGCCCCGCGTCGCCCGCGCCAGGAGGTCGTCGACGGCGGCGTCCAACTCCTCGTCCGGCACCACCCGGTTGATCAAGCCCCACTGCTCGGCGGTCGCGGCGTCGATCGGATCGCCGGTCAGCGCCAGCTCCATCAAGCGCTTGCGGCCGATCGCGCGAGCCACCGGCACGGCGGGCGTGTGGCAGAACCACCCGGCTTTGCCGCCCGGCAGCGCGAATCCCGCTGAGGCCGCCGCCACGGCGAGGTCGCACGACGCGACGAGCTGACACCCGGCGGCCGTGGCCAGCGCGTGCACCCGCGCGATCACCACCTGCGGGATGGACTGGACGGTGCGCATGACCTCGGTGCACAGCTCCAACAGCTCGCGCACCCCGTCGAGGTCGCGCGCGGCCACGTCGGCGAAGTCGTGCCCGGCGGAGAAGACCTTGCCCGTCCCGGCGAGCACCACCCCGGTCGCATCGGACTCCCCCGCCGCGCGGAAGGCGCTCAGCAGCTCGGTCAGGTGCTCGGCGGAGAGCGCGTTGCGGCGCTCCGGCCGGTTCATCGTGATCCGAACGATGTCGTCCGCACGATCGACGAGGAGGTTCCGGTACTCGGACATGGCCCCGACCGTAGCGGCGCGGAGTTAGCCTGACGAGGTGCCCGAACTGCTGATCCCCTTTTTGGCCGTCGTCGTCGTGCTGACGATCACCCCCGGCCCTGACATGGCGCTCGTGCTGCGCAACGGGGTGCGCGGTGGGACCGCCGCCGCGTGGTGGACCGGGCTCGGCTGTTGCGCCGGGATCGCCGTGCACGCGCTCGCCGCGGTCATCGGCCTCTCCGCGCTCTTGGCCGCTTCGGCGACCGCGTTCACCGTCGTGAAGCTGGCGGGTGCCGCGTACCTGGTGTGGCTCGGTGTGCAGGCGCTCTGGGCGGCCCGGCACGGCCTTCGCGGCGTCCGGTCGTCGTTGACGACAGCCGTCAAGGAGCCCGTGGCCCGCAGCGCCGCGTTCCGCCAGGGCGTGCTGAGCAACATCCTCAACCCCAAGATCGCCTTGCTGTTCCTGACCCTGCTGCCGCAGTTCGTCGCCGCCGGAGAGTCCCGCATGGCGACCTCCGCCGTGCTGGCCGCCGTCTTCTTGGCGCTCGCCGTGGCGTGGTGGACCGTCTTCTCCGTCCTCATCGGCAAGCTCGGCCGCTTCCTCTCCCACCCCAAGGTCAAGCTCACCCTCGAACGCCTCACCGGCGCCGTCCTGGTAGCCCTCGGCCTCCGCGTGGCCCTCGACTGACGCCACGCACTCCGCACCCCACCAATGCCGCGTTCGGTGCGTTGAGTTCCCTGAATGACTCATTCGGGACGCTCAAGTACCTCAATGAGTCATTCAGCTACTACGGGGCGTGGAAGGTGCGGCGGTAGGCGCCGGGGGTCACGCCGAGGGCGGAGTGCATGCGGCGGCGGAGGTTCGCGGCGGTGCCGAGGCCGCAACGGTGGGCGACGCGGTCGACGGAGAGGTCGGTGGTCTCCAGCAGGCGCTGGGCGTGCCGAATCCGTTGCGCCAGAAGCCACTTCCCGGGCGTGGTGCCCATGGCGGCGGTGAACGCGCGCTGGAAGGACCGCTCGCTCATCCCCGCGTGCGCGGCGAGATCACCCACGCCCAGGGAGCTCTCCAGCCGACCGCTCGCCCAGTCCACAGTGGACCCGATGCCCACCTGAGCCGGGCGCGGCGGAACGGGAGCCTCGACGAACTGGCGCTGATCCCCCTCGCGCGCGGGCGGCATCACCAACCGTCGAGCGAGCGCGGTGGCCACGGAAGCCCCGAGCGACCGCCGCACCAGGTGCAAGCAGAGGTCAACGCCGCCAACGACTCCCGCCGACGTCAGCACGGAACCGTCGTCGGTGTACAGCACGTCGCCCCGGATCTCCGCGCGCGGAGCCGCAGAGGCCAGCTGTGGCAGCAACCGCCAATGCGTCGTCGCGGGCCGGCCGTCGAGCAGCCCGGCCGCAGCGGCGGTGAACGCGCCGGAGCACAGCGTCGCGATCACGCCGTCGTACGAGCGCAGCGCCTGGATCACCGACCGAGGGACGGGCGCCAGCGGGTCGTAGCGACCGGGCAGCACGACGAGATCGCAGCCCGCCAAGCCGTCCAAGCCATGCGTGGGAACCAGTGAACCGATCGGTCGCAGAGCCACAGGAGCTTTTCGAGGCGCACAAATCCGCAGCTCAAAAGGCCCGATGCCCGAATCCACGCGGTCAACGCACCACACCTCAGCCGTCACAGCCACGTCAAAGGAGCGGGTGTCCGGCAGGGCAAGCAGTCCGACGGTGCGCATGGCAGGAAAGTACTCCTTCGCGCCGGTTCTGCCACTCCCGCGCACGCCGCCCGCCGGGCAGGCTCAACCGCATGACAACAGCTCTGATCGTGATCGACGTGCAGCGCGGCTTCGACGACACCGAGTTCTGGGGCAAGCGCAACAACCCCGACGCGGAGGCCAACATCCGGCTGCTCATCGAGGCGTGGCAACGCAAGGGCGAGCCGATCGTGTTGGTGCGGCACAACTCCGCGAAGCACGACTCACCGCTGCGCCCCGGCCAGGAAGGCAACGACTTCAAGCCCGAGCTCGACGGCGTCACGCCGGACTTCTTGGTCAACAAGAGCGTGCACTCCGCCTTCCACGGCGAAGAGGACCTGCACGCGTGGCTGCGGGAACGCGGCATCACCGAGCTCGTCACCTGCGGCATCCAGACCAACCGCTGCGTCGAGACCACGACCCGGGTCGGCGGCGACCTCGGCTACGAGATCAAGTACGTGCTCGACGCGACGTACACCTTCGACGAGACCGCGCAGGACGGGTCGATCGTCACGGCCGACGAGATCGCGCGCGTGGTCGCGGTGAACCTGCACGGCAACTTCGCCGAGGTGACCAGCACGCGCGCCGTCCTTACCTGACAGGTAATCGATCCGACGCACGCGCTCGCGTAGACATGAGGCATGACGACGCGAGACACGGTGATGGAGCTGCTGCGGCGAATCGGTGAGGGCGACCCCGCGCGAATCGCGGAACTGTATGCGCCGCAAACGGATTGGCAGCTCGACTGGCCCGAGGCGGAGCACGGGCGTGCCGAGACGCCGTGGATTCGCCACCGGTCGACCCGCGCCGACGCCGCCGCGCACTTCCGCGAGATCGGCGAGAACCACGTGCCCGGCGAGGCCGCGACGGAGATCGAGCGCATCCTCGTCGACGGCGATGAAGCCGTGGTGCTGGGCGAGATCCGGCAGACCGCGAAGTCGACCGGACGCGCCTACCGGGCACGGTTCGCCCTGCACCTCACGGTCGAGGACGGCCTGATCACACGGCACCACGTCTACGAGGACAGCCTCGCCGTGGCGCAGGCGTTCACCCGATGAGCCCTAGGACTCGTTCAGCACGGACTGGAGGAACGACCGCGTGCGCTCGTGGTCGGGCGAGTCGAACATCTGCTCCGGCGGCGCCGCCTCGATGATCTTGCCCTCGCAGAACATCAGCACGCGGTGCGAGATGTCCCGCGCGAACTTCATCGCGTGGGTCACGCACAGCATCGTGACGTCGGTGGTCTTGGCGACGTCGCGCAGCACGTCGAGCACTCCGGCGGCCAGCTCGGGGTCCAGCGCCGAGGTCACCTCGTCCAGCAACAGCACGTCCGGCCGCATCGCCAGTGCACGGGCGATCGCGACCCGCTGCTGCTGGCCGCCGGAGAGCTGGGAAGGATACGAGTCGATCTTGTGATCGAGTCCGACCATCTCCAAGAGGCCGAGCGCGCGCTCCTCAGCCTCCTCTTTGGACAGTCCAAGAACGTGCACCGGCGCCTCGGTCACGTTGCGCAGCACGCGCATGTTCGGGAAGAGGTTGAAGGACTGGAAAACCATGGTGATGCGCTGGCGCACCTTGCGGACGTGCGCCTCGCTGGCCGGAACCAGCTTCCCGCCGCGCTCCTCGTGGAAGAGGTAGTCATCGCCGACGCGCACGGTGCCGGTGTCCGGCTCCATCAGCGTCATCAGCATGCGCAGGATCGTGGTCTTGCCGGAGCCGCTGGGCCCGATCAGCGTGACCCGCTCCCCAGCGCCGACCGCGAAGGAGAGATCATCCAGCACCACGTTGTCGCCGAAGCGCTTGGAGACCTTGTCGAAGTGGATGAACTGACCGTCCTTGCGCGAGGTCAGGGCTGCCTCCGTCGCCGACTGGCTCATGAGCTTGAGGTCCTTTCCTAGCAAGGGTCACACGGGTCGGGGAGCGGGCACCAAGCGCCGCTCCATCCGCCGCACCAGCCACGCGGTCGGCAGGCTCAGCAGCAGGAAGAGCACACCGATGATGGTGACCGGCTCCAGGTAGCGGTAGTTCTCCGCGCCGAGCTGCCTGGCGACGGAGAGCAGCTCCATCACCGTGATCACGGTGAGCTGCGGGGTCTCCTTGAACATCGCGATCGCGTAGTTGCCCAGCGCCGGGATCGACGGCGGCACCGCCTGCGGCAGGATCACGCTCGTCCACACCCGCCGGGTCGGCAGGTTGAGCGCCTTGGCCGCCTCCCACTGCCCGGCGGGCACGCCCTCGATGCCGGAGCGGTACACCTCCGAGGTGTAGGTGGCGTAGTGCAGGCCGAGCCCGATCACGCCGGTCATGAAGGCGGACAACTGGATCCCGGCCTCGGGCAGCACGAAGAACAGCACGAACAGCTGCACCAGCAGCGGGGTCGAGCGGATGAACTCCACGAAGATCTCGGTGGGGATGGAGATCCACCGCGCGGAGCTGCGCCGCATCACGGTGAAGACCAGCCCCAGCACCAACGCGATCGCGGTTCCCGCCAGCGTCGCGAGCACGGTCACGCCGAGCCCGTCGAGCAGCTGCGGCAGCGTCTCCCACGCGTAACCCCAGTCCCAGGTCATGCCTTCACCCCCTTGATACGCGCGAAGAATCCCGGAGTCGGTTGCCTGCCAAGGGATTTCGCGACGCGGCGTTCGACAAGCCGCACGATGGTCGTGAAGATCACCGCGAGGACCGCGTACAGGATCAGCAGCGCGGTGAACACCGAGGCGGAGTCGCCGGTGGCGTTGCGCACGATCTGCCCGGCGAAGGTCAGGTCGGGGATCAGCACGATGTAGGCGACCGAGGTCCCCTTCAGCAGCTCGATGAGCAGGTTGCCGAACGGCGGGAGCATGCGCGCGATCGCCTGCGGCAGAACGACGAGCCGCATCCGCTGCGAGCGCGTGAAGTTCAGCGCGACGGCGGCCTCGATCTGCGCGACCGGGACGGCGACGATGCCGCCGCGCACGACCTCGGCGCCGTAGGCCCCGATGTTCAGCGCCAGCGCGAGGATTCCGGCCCACATCGGTTCGAGCTGCCAGCCCGCGTAGGGCAGCGCGAAGACGAACCAGAACAGCAGCACCAGCGCGGAGATCCCTCGGAACAGCTCGATGTAGCAGCGGCCGACGCCGCGCACCACGATGTTCGGGCTGCACGTGGCTATGCCCGCCGCGAAGGAGAACACCAGGCCGAGCACCGCCGCGCCGACGGTGAGCTGCAACGTGGTCAGCAAACCTTCGAGCAGGTAAGCGAAAAGCTGGGGAGACATGATCACCTCAACTCAAGAGCTGGTGTCGGTGCACAGCTCGGTGGCGGTCAGGGTGGTCATCTCGGCCTCGGTGAACCCGAAGGGCCGCACGGTCGACAGCAGCTCTCCGCTGGCCCGCATCCGGTTCAGCTCCACGGTGAACGCGTCCCGGAACGTCCGCTGGTCGCGCCGGAAACCGAAGGCGCCGCACCCGAGTTGCCGCTTGCCGCCGATCACCGGGACGAAGGCCGGAGTGAGTTCAAGTGGCGCGTCGGAGCGCTTGGACAGCGCGTCGCGCAAGGAGATCGCGGTCAGCGAGAAGGCGTCCGCGCGGTTGGCCAGGATGCCGTCGAGTCCGCTGAAGACGCTGTCGAAGATGACCGCGCGGTCCATCAGACCGAGGGCGGTGGCGTAGCTGATGTTCGCGCTGCCGGTCAGCAATCCGACGCGAACGTCTTTGTTGGCAACGATGTCGTCGAGGGTCTTGAGTCCCTTGGGGTTGCCCTTCGGCACCATCAGCGCCTCCGGCGCCTGGTACTCCGGATCGGAGAACAGGACCTGCTTGCACCGCGCGGGGGTGACGAACATGCCCGCCGCGATCACGTCGAAGACGCCGACCTGCAACGCCGGGATCAGCGCGCCGAAGTCGGTGATGCGCGGGTTCATCCGCTCGACACCCAAGCGCTGGAACACGATCCGCGCCAGCTCGGGTGCTTCGCCGGTGATCCGGCCGGACCTGTCGACGAAGCCGTAGGGTGCCTCGTTGGCGATGCCGATGTTGACCTCACCACGGTCGCGGATGCGGGAGAGCAGATCGCCGCCAGCCTCCTGCGCGGTCAGATCGACTGTGCTGCAAGAGGAAACGGCCAGTCCGAGCGCGCCGGCCGCCGTGCCCATGAGGAAGTTCCGTCGGGAGACGTGCGCGGCACACACGAGGGGCCACTCCTTGCGTCGGCAACAGAACCCGGCGAACGGTAGGTGTGCCGACACACGAGGTCAAAGGGTCCGATGTGGACGACAGCGCTCACCGTCGCCGGTGTACCCCTTCCTTCCCCGGTCAAACCACGACTTTTGTGCGAAAGTCACGATTCGGTCAACCCGTGGGCTTTCCGGATCACCGTCACGATCTCGTCCATGATCTCGGTCAGCTCGTAGTCCTTGGGCGTGAAAACCCTGGCCACACCGCGTTTCAGCAACTCGTCCGCGTCGGCGGGCGGGATGATCCCGCCGAGCACCACCGGAACGTCGGTGACCCCAGCGGCCTTCAGCCCCTCCACGACCGCGGGCACGACCTCCAGGTGCGAACCGGAGAGCACCGACAGCCCGACGACGTGCACGCCCTCCTGCACCGCCGCCGCGACGATCTGCGCCGGGGTGAGCCGAATGCCCTGGTAGACAACCTCGAAACCGACGTCCCTCGCGCGCACGGCGACCTGCTCGGCGCCGTTGGAATGGCCGTCAAGCCCGGGTTTTCCGACCAGGATGCGCAGCCGCTCGCCGAGATCCTCCCCCGCCTTGGCCACGCGCTCCCGGACTCCGGCCAGCGCGGCGCCGGCGACCCCTGCCGCCGAGGCGCCGGAAACCCCTGTCGGGGCGCGATATTCGCCGAACACTTCGCGCAGCGCCGAAGCCCACTCGCCCGTCGTCACGCCCGCTTTGGCACAGGAGATCGTGGCGGACATGAGGTTCGCCCCCGTCTTCGCCGCCTCGCGCAGCCCGCGCAGCGATTCGTCCACAGTGGACGCTTCGCGGCCGGAGCGCCACGCGCGCACGGCCTCGCTCGCCTCGCGCTCCACCCTGGGGTCGATCGTCTCGATCGCCTTCGCGCCCTCGGCCTGCAACGGGCTCGGCTCGGTGGTGTCGAACTTGTTCAGCCCCACCACGACGTCCTCACCGGCCTCCACCCTGCGGCGGCGTTCGGCGAGCGAGGACACCATCTGCGACTTCATGTAGCCGCTCTCCACCGCCGCGACCGCGCCACCCATCGCCTGCACGCGGTCGATCTCCGCGCGCGCGCCGTCGACGATCTCGTCGACCTTGGCCTGGATCACCGGGGAGCCGTCGAAGAGGTCCTCGTACTCAAGGAGATCCGTCTCGTACGCGAGCACCTGTTGCATGCGCAGCGCCCACTGCTGGTCCCACGGGCGTGGCAGGCCGAGCGCCTCGTTCCACGCGGGCAGCTGGATCGCGCGCGCACGAGCATTGCGGGACAAGGACACCGCGAGCATCTCCAGCACGATGCGCTGGACGTTGTTCTCCGGCTGCTGCTCGGTCAGGCCGAGCGAGTTGACCTGCACGCCGTAGCGGAACCGCCGCTGCTTCGGGTTCTCGATGCCGTAGCGGTCGCGGGTGATCTCCTCCCACAGCACGCCGAACGCGCGCATCTTGCACATCTCCTCGATGAAGCGCACGCCCGCGTTCACGAAGAAGGAGATCCTCCCGACCACCTCGCCGAAGCGGTCGTCGGGCAACTGACCGGAGTCGCGCACCGCGTCCAGCACGGAGATCGCCGTGCACATCGCGTAGGCGACCTCCTGCACCGGGGACGCCCCGACCTCTTGCAGGTGGTAGCTGCAAATGTTGATCGGGTTCCACTTCGGCACGTGCTGCACCGCCCACGCCACCATGTCGGTGATCAGCCGCAGGCTCGGCCCCGGCGGGAACACGTAGGTGCCCCGCGACAGGTACTCCTTGATGATGTCGTTCTGCGTGGTGCCCGCGAGCTTCGCAAGCATCTCGTCACGGTCCAGGCCCTGCTCCTGCGCCTGCTCCTCCGCGACGCCGACGTAGAGCGCGAGCAGCCACATCGCCGTCGCGTTGATCGTCATCGAGGTGTTGGCCCCGGCGAGCGGGATGCCGTCGAAGAGCTGGCGCATGTCGCCGATGTGGCTGATCGGCACGCCGACCTTGCCGACCTCGCCCCTGGAGAGCTCGTGGTCGGGGTCGTAGCCGGTCTGCGTCGGCAGGTCGAACGCGACCGAGAGACCGGTCTGCCCCTTGGCCAGGTTGCGGCGGTAGAGCGCGTTCGACGCGGTGGCCGAGGAATGACCCGCGTAGGTCCGCATCACCCAAGGGCGATCGCGATCACGGTCGGACGGGTACGGCACTGTCCACCTCCGCCTGCGGCTTCGGATTTCGCCGAGCCCAGCGTACTGGCGGGTAACCAGTGATCTACGTGCGATTACTCACAGCAGCCAACAGAACCGGTTCAGCGACCGGCTCATGTTCGGCCGAGCAGATCGCGCACACGCCTCGCGAACAGGTACGCGTCTCCCGGCCAGCGAGCTGAGACGTACCGTCCGTCCTCGACCACGAAGGCAGCTGTGTCGTCCGTCGCAGTACCGCGCTTGGTCAGCGTCCTCGGCCCGCGAACGAAGTCGCTCGGCCGCGCGAGCGCGTCCCGCACCTCGTCCTCGACGTAGGCCGGATAGGTCCGGTAGTAGCGACCGAGCTTCCACGCGGTGAGCAGGTACGCCGAACGCTCCATGTACTTCGGCAAACACGTCGTACGCTGACCGTGCAGCAGACTCCGACCGGTCCTGTGGTCGGTCGCACGGGCCAGTACGAGCACTCCGTGGCAGATCGCGCCGACGGGCCGCTCCAGTCCCCAGAACTCGGAGATCTTGTCGTAGAGCGCCAAAGAGCCGAGGTACTGCCGCATGCCCGGCGCGTGTCCACCCGCGAGCACGAGCGCGTCGTGGTCAGCGGGCAGGATGTCTTCCCACGCAACGGTTTCACGGAACTCGCGGCTCTGCGTCAGCTCCCGGTAGAGCCGCTTGGGCTCCGGTTCAGCACCGAGCGCTCCGAAGATCACGCCGTCCAGCAGCCGCTGATCGGCCGCTGGAACGGTTCCCTCGCGCTCGGTCGCGAAGACGACCTCGTGCCCGGCCTCGGTCAGCACGTGCCAGGGCACTGCCACCTCGGTCACGTCGAAATCCGTGTCCGGCAACGGCATCAGCACCCTGGCCACGGCTGATCAGCGCTCCGGCGGCGCGGAGACCCGCTGCACGTCGGCGCCGAGGCGCTGGAGGTTCTCGATGAACTGCGGGTAACCGCGGTCGATGTGGAAGACGTCCCACACCTCCGTGACGCCCTCCGCGCACAGGCCCGCGAGCACCAGGCCCGCGCCCGCGCGGATGTCGGAGGCCCACACCGGCGCCCCGGACAGCTTCTCGACACCGCGAACCACGCAGTGGTGGCCGTCGGTGCGCGCGTCCGCGCTCATCCGCATCATCTCCTCGACGAAGCGGAAGCGGGCCTCGAAGACGTTCTCCGTGATCATCGAGGTGCCCTCGGCGACCGCGGCGAGCGCGACCGCGAACGGCTGGTTGTCCGTGGCGAAGCCGGGGTAGGGCAGCGTGACGAAGTCCACCGCCTTGGGCCTGCCGTCCATCACCACGCGGAAGCCCTGCTGCGGCTCGGTCACCGTGGTGACCTCAGCGCCCGCGCTGCGCAGCTTCTCCAGCACGAGGTTGAGGTGCCCCGGGTCCACGCCGAGCACGGTGATGTCCCCGCGCGTCATCGCGGCGGCCAGCGCCCAGGTCGCGCCGACGATGCGGTCGCCGATGACGCGGTGCTCGGTGGGCTGCAAGGACTGCACGCCGTGCACCGTCAGCGTCGAGGTGCCCGCGCCCTCGATCTTCGCGCCCATCTGCTGGAGCATCACGCAGATGTCGATGATCTCCGGCTCGCGCGCGGCGTTGTCGATGACCGTGGTCCCGTCCGCGAGCACGGCGGCCATCAGGATGTTCTCGGTGGCGCCGACGCTCGGGAAGTCCAGCCAGATCTGCGCCCCGTGCAGGTTCTCCGCCTCGGCGACCACGCAGCCGTGCTCGATGCCCGTGGTCGCGCCGAGCTGGCGCAGGCCGTTCTGGTGCATGTCCAGCGGGCGCGAGCCGATCGCGTCGCCGCCCGGCAGCGCGACGACCGCCTTGCGGCAGCGCGCGACCAGCGGGCCGAGCACGCAGACCGAGGCGCGCAGCTTGCTCATCGACGCGAAGTCGGCGCGGTGGTTGGGCATGGCCGGGGAGACGATGGTGACCTTGTCGTGGTCGATGTCGACCTCGCAGCCCAGGCCCCGCAGCACGTCCGCCATCAGCGGCACGTCGAGGATCTCCGGGCAGTTGGTCAGTGTCGTGGTGCCCTCGGCCAGCAACGCGGCCGCCATCAGCTTCAGAACACTGTTCTTCGCACCGACGACGGAAACCTCACCGACGAGGCGCGCGCCGCCCTGGACGCGGAAATGCTCGCTCACGACGAGCCATCGTATGGGTCAAGCCAAAACGGCTCGTGACCCGTAGGGTCGCTGCCATGTCTGTCCGCATCAACCGCGTCTACACCCGCGTCGGCGACAACGGCGCCACCGCGCTCGGTGACGGTTCCCGAGTGCCCAAGACCAGCACCAGGATCGCGGCCTACGCGGACGTGGACGAACTGAATTCCGTCATCGGCGTCGCTCTCGCGCTCGGCTCCCCCGCCGCGGACATCGCCGAGGTGCTCCAGGCCGTGCAGAACGACCTCTTCGACGTCGGCGCCGACCTGTGCACGCCGATCGTCCCCGACCCGCCGTACCCGCCGCTGCGCGTCACCGAGAGCTACGTGGAGCGGCTCGAAGGCTGGTGCGACGAGTTCAACGAGCGCGTCGGCAAGCTGGAGTCGTTCATCCTGCCCGGCGGCACCCCCGCCGCCGCGCTGCTGCACCAGGCCCGCACCGTCGCCCGCCGCGCCGAGCGCAACGCGTGGGCGCTGCTGGAGGACCCCGAGGAGGCCGAGCGCTCCAACGCGCTCGCCGCCAAGTACCTCAACCGGCTCTCCGACCTGCTGTTCATCCTGTCCAGGGTGGCGAACCCGGACGGAGACATTCTCTGGAAGCCCGGAGCCAACGGCTGAGCAATTGGGCATTTACACGAAAATCGGCGAGTTCACAGTGCACATTTCCAAATGAGATTTCGCCTACCCTCGCAATGACGGTGGATCACACGCGAGTGAGGGAGTGCACGTGGTGGACGGTACAGGCATCTCGGTCGACTTCGACGGCCGGCTGCTCGTCGTGGAACCCACCACCCCCGCCGCCAAGGAGGAGCTCGGCACCAGCAGGTTGTCGCTGTTCATCACCGACATCTCCCGGCTCTCGCTGAAGGGCGCGGGCATGCTGCGCGGCGGAAGGCTCAGCCTCACCATGCACGACGGCAGCCGCCACCAGCTGGCGTTCAGCCGTGACCAGCAACCGCATTTCACCCACCTCTACAAGGAACTCCGCGCCGCGAAGTCCACTCCCTGAGACGGGAAAACTCCCTATTACGGCAAATGCCACAACGCCGAAATCGGAAGCGACACCAAGCGGTCGCCGAAGCTGATAGCGCCGTGCTTTCCGGTGTGCAGCACGACCCCCATGGTGAACTCAGGGCCGAGCAGATCCCGCAACGCCGCCAGTCCCCGGAAATCGTCCGCGACGACCGTGTCCTTGGCTTTCGCCTCCACGCCGACGACCTGACCGTCGTCCCGCTCCAGGATCACGTCCACCTCCGCCCCGCCACTGACCCGCCAGTGGTGGAGACGAACCGACGCCTCGCTCCACGTGGCCTGCTTCGCCAGCTCGTTGACGATGAAGGTCTCCACGAGCGGCCCACGCGCGGGCGCGACCGGTTTGGCCAGGGAGTCGGGCGCGACGCCGAGCAGCACGGCCGCGAGCCCGGTGTCAGTGAGGTGCAGTTTGGGGTGCTTCACCACGCGCGCAGTCAGGTTCCTCGACCAGACGGGGAGCCGGTGGACCAGGAACACCGCTTCGAGCAGCTCCAGGTAACGGTTCACGGTGCTCCGGTGGAGCCCCATCCTGTTGGAGGTGTTGGCGGTGTTGTGCTCCTGCGCCGTGATTGAAGCGAGGTACACGAGCAGGGAGACGATGGCGCTCGGCTCGTTGACCCTCGCCATCTCCCTGATATCGCGTTCCGCGATCGCCTGCGCGTAGGCGCGGAACCAGGCACGCCGGGCCCGTGGGTTCTCCATCAGCGCGGGCTCCGGGAACCCGCCCCGGCAGATGCGTGCGAAGTACTCCTCCCTGCCCACTCCGGAAGGCCCCAGTTCGAGCAGCGAGTCGGGGTCGTCGAAGACCGTGTCGATGAAGACGTCGGTGCGCCCCTCGAACTCTCCCTGAGAGAAGGGCCACACGTCCACGACCGCGGCCCGCCCGGCGAGCGACTCGGACAGGCTCGGGGTGGCGAGGAACCTCGTCGAGCCAGCGAGAACGTAACTGCCGGGCCTGCGCCCGACGTCGACCTCCGCCTTGATCGCGCGCACCAGCGGATCACCGGCGCGTTGCACCTCGTCGATCAGTCTCGGCTCCGCACCCCCGGAGGCGAAGGCGATCGGATCGCTCAACGCGGCCTGGAGAAGCTGCTCGTCGTCGAGGTTCAGCAGCGTCCCACCCCTCGCCGCGTGCACGTGGTGAAGCAGGGTGGTCTTCCCCGCCTGCCGAGGGCCGTTGAGGATGACGACGCGGAAGGCGGTGAGGTAGGCATCCACGAGGGAGCTGCACGAGCGCCCGAGATCCGACGCGAACATCAAGCCTCCTATCAGCGCGGACACGCCAAAAATCGACCTTCAGTGTACATCTGACAGCACCTCGCCTGTACATTTGACAGAGCATCAAGCATACATCTGACAGACCACTGAGTGTACATTTTGCTGATCTTGAAAACCGCTTCGCACAGCGACCGAAGCCCCGGATGGGACACCCTGATCCAACAACGAAAAGAGCGCGACCCAGGATCGGGGTCGCGCTCAGGTAGCAGCAGCGGAGGGTGTCAGGAGGCCCAGGGAACAGAACGTCCTGGCGGAGTGGACTCCAGCCAGGACAGGAAACCGGTCAGCGCGCCGGGCGGCATGGCGAGCTCGAAGTCGCCGGAGGCGCTCTGACAGCACAGGACCGTGGACCCGGAGGGGACCATGTAGGTCTCGGGTCCGGTCGGCTCGCGCCGGGAGTCGATCTCCAGGTCGACGCGGTTGAAGACCTGGTCCGGGCCCGAGCGCAGGCCGAGGGCGCGGAACCAGGTGAACTCGTCGCCCCGGTAGCGGCCAACGCCGATGTGCCACCGGCCGCCCTTGTCGGTGCCGTAGCGCACCGCCACGTCGATGCCGCCCTGGCGGAGCAGGCGCAGTCTGCGCCACACCACCAGGACGACCGCCACGGCGGCCAGCAGCAGGACCAGTAGAAGGATCTCGACGATGCCCATGGCCCGGCCCTACTCGCTCAGCCGCGCGTCAGGCCGACTGTCCCGCGGCCTTCAGGCGGGCGGCTGCCCGCGCCCTGGCATCGGTGTCCTCCGCGTCGACGCGGGCACGCGCACGGTCCACGTCGATCTCGTGGGAGAGCTCGGCGCCCTCGGCGAGAACGCTGACCCCGTCACCGGTCACGGACAGGAACCCACCGTGCACGGCGGCCGTCACGACATCGCCGTCGGTGGTGGTGATCCGCACGACGCCACCCTCGGTCAACTGGCCAAGCATGGGCTCGTGACCGGGCAGGATGCCGATCTCGCCCTCGGTCGTCTGGGCCACCACCATGGTGCCGGTACCGGACCACAGGCGGCGCTCAACGGCGACCAGCTGGACGGACATCTCAGCCACTGGCATCTCCTTCACACGCTCGTCCGGGTCAGTCTAGACGGTCGCCTGGCAACCATTCCCACCCGACCGGTGTGACCACAGGTGACCACCCGACGATCCGACCCGAGGGTTGTATGACAAGCGCCGAAGAGTCGTTCGCCGACTTCGTCCGAGCACGGTCACCAGTGCTCCTGAAGACCTCGTACCTGCTCTGCGCAGGTGACCGCGCCGCGGCGGAGGACCTGCTCCAGGACGTGCTGGAGCGGATGTTCTGCCGGTGGCGGCGGATCGCCGGTCCGCCGGAGCCCTACGCGCGCAAGGCACTGGCGAATGCCGCAGCCAATCGGTGGCGCTCACGGTCACGCAGGGTGGCCGAAGCCCCGTTGGACGACGTTCTCGGGCCGAGTGAGCCTGGTCACGAGGACGGCATCATCGCGCGGGCCGAACTGGTGCGAGCCCTGGCCGCCCTGCCACCCAGGATGCGCACGGTGATCGTGCTGCGCTTCTTCGAGGACTTCACCGAGGAGCAGACGGCGCAGGCGCTGGGCTGCGGCAAGGGCACGGTGAAGAGCCAGACCTCCCGAGGGCTCGCACGACTGCGCGACCTGATCTCCCCTGACGCATCCGATCTCCTCGAGGAGCGGCGATGACCTCCGAGAACGACCTGCTCGAAAGATCGCTGCGGCACGCGGTGACCGATGTCGACGCCCCAGCGGACTTCGCCGACCGCGTGCTCGTTGGCGGGCGTCGCAGGCGGTTCCGCCGCCGCGCGGGCATGGCCACCGCGGCCGCCGCCGTCACCGTCCTGGTCGGCGGGCTCGCGGCGAGCACCCCCGCCTGGCTGGCCGGACCTGACTCCACGACCCCCGCCGACTCGCGCATGAGCGAGCCGACCAGGGGCGATCTCGCCAAGGACGCGGCCTTCCTGGACAAGGTGCTCGACCGCTGGCGGACCGAGTCGCTGACCAGGCTCGACCGCGTGGCCTACGAGGGCAAGGACTGCTGGGCGTTCACCACACCCGCGCACGTGCACTGGGCGGGCAACACCCCCGCCGGACCGGCGGCGCTCGTGCTCCAGCCCGCCAGGACCACACCGGGCACCTGCCGGATCGAGCCCGGAACACCCACGCTGCTCGGTCTCGTCGGCACCGACGGCAAGGACAACGCCACGCACGTCCTGGACGTCGTGACCACGGGCGAGGACTACACCAGTTCCGAGGTCTTCGCGTTCGGCCCCAAGGCCGCCACCCTGATCGCGACCGAGGCCAGCGGCGCCAAGGTCGTGTCGCCACGGATCGAGGTCGGCTCGGACGGCAGGAAGGCGCGCCGGGTTCAGCCGCTGGAGTTCCACGACGGCGTCGCGGTGCACCAGATGGCGGCAGGCACCTACGTCGAGCGCGAGTTCGTGGTCTCCGCCGAGGTGCCGGACGCGCAGGGGCGCACGAAGAAGCACCCGTTGTGGATCTCCAAGTCCACGCACGACCACTACACGCCCCAGCCGCAGCTGGACTGGCCGAAGCTGCGCGGTGATCTCGGCGGCAGCGCGCTCGACGCCCCCGCGCGCCGGATGCTGGTCTGGAACGCGTTGCGGCAGTCAGGGATGACCGATCCGTTCGGCCCGACCATCGAGGACGAGAACGGCGCGAACTGGATGATCTCCGCAGGGCTGCCGGACGGGCGGACCGTGATCATGACGGAGCGGTTCGGCGGTTCGAGCGCGCACCTCTACGCGATCCTCGTCCCGGGCTCCAAGGAGGCCCAGGAGAAGCTCGCGCGCGGGGAGCGGGTGCCGCACACGGTCGTCTACGGCGGCAAGCACGACCCGAGGAGCGGATACGTGGCGGTGCGCCTGCCGGACGGGCAGGGCTGGGTCGTCGCCAGCTACGGGGCGACGCTGCGGTACAACCTCGGCGGGCTCTGGGTCACCGCCCAGGGCGACGCCGCGCTGCTGCCCGCCGCCGCGACCCACCTCGAGATCACCAAGCCGGGCGCGGTCGCCGTCGTGGTCCCGCTGACCTGACCCCAGCACAAAAAAGGGCCGGGCTCCCCTGGGGAAGCCCGGCCCTTTCGGCGTTGTCAGAGGCTCACTTGGTGAGCTTCTTGTAGTTGGCCTCGAGGTCGTCGATGCCACCGCACATGTAGAACGCCTGCTCCGGCATGTGGTCGAAGTCGCCCTTGCTGAGGCGGTCGAACGCCTCAACGGTCTCCTTGACCGGCACGTTGGAGCCGGGCTGGCCGGTGAACTGCTCCGCCGCGTACATGTTCTGCGACAGGAACCGCTCGATCCGGCGAGCGCGCTGGACCAGCACCTTGTCCTCTTCGGACAGCTCGTCCATGCCGAGGATGGCGATGATGTCCTGCAGGTCCTTGTACTTCTGCAGGATCCGGATGACCTCCTGGGCGACGCGGTAGTGCTCGTCGCCGACGATCGAGGGGTGCAGGATCGTCGAGCTGGAGGCCAGCGGGTCCACCGCCGGGAAGATGCCCTTGGAGAACACGCCACGGGAGAGCTCGGTGGTGGCGTCCAGGTGGGCGAAGGTGGTGGCCGGCGCCGGGTCGGTGTAGTCGTCCGCGGGCACGTAGATCGCCTGCATCGAGGTGATCGAGCGACCCTTGGTCGAGGTGATCCGCTCCTGGAGCTCACCCATCTCGTCGGCCAGCGTCGGCTGGTAACCCACGGCCGACGGCATCCGCCCGAGCAGGGTGGAGACCTCGGAACCGGCCTGGGTGAACCGGAAGATGTTGTCGATGAACAGCAGCACGTCCTGGTTCTGGACGTCGCGGAAGTACTCCGCCATGGTCAGCGCGGAGAGCGCGACCCGCATACGGGTGCCCGGCGGCTCGTCCATCTGACCGAACACCAGCGCGGTGTCCTTCATGACGTTGGACTCGGTCAGCTCGGCGATGAGGTCGTTGCCCTCACGCGTGCGCTCACCGACACCGGCGAAGACCGAGGTACCACCGAAGTTGCGGGCGATACGGGTGATCATCTCCTGGATGAGCACCGTCTTGCCGACACCGGCACCACCGAACAGACCGATCTTGCCGCCCTTGACGTACGGGGTCAGCAGGTCGACGACCTTGAGGCCGGTCTCCAGCACCTCGGTGCGCGGCTCGAGCTGGTCGAAGGCCGGCGGCTTGCGGTGGATGCCCCAGTGCTCGGCGTCCGCGCCGTAGCCCGGCTGGTCCATGCACTCGCCGAGCGCGTTGAACACGTGGCCCTTGACCAGGTCACCGACCGGAACCGAGATCGGCTTGCCGGTGTCCTTGACCTCGGCACCCCGGACGAGACCGTCCTGCGGCTGCATGGAGATCGTCCGGACCAGGTTGTCGCCGAGGTGCTTGGCGACCTCCAGGGTCACGGTCTTGGCCATCGCCTCGTGGGTGATCTCGACCTTGAGGGCGTTGAACAGGTCCGGCACGGAGTCGCGGGGGAACTCAACGTCCACGACCGGGCCGTTGACCCGGACCACACGGCCGATACCGGCAGCAGTAGCTGTCGTCATCTCACTCATCACTTCCTGCGGTAGCCAGTGCGTCGGCGCCACCGACGATCTCGCTGATCTCCTGGGTGATCTGGGCCTGGCGGGCCTGGTTCGCCTCTCGGGTGAGAGCGCGGATCATCTCGCTGGCGTTGTCGGTGGCCGCCTTCATGGCGCGCTGGCGGTTGGCCAGCTCGGAGGCGGCGGACTCCAGCAGAGCCGAGTACAGCCGGGTCTTGATGTACTTCGGCAGCAGCGCGTCGAGCAACGTCTCCGGGTCCGGCTCGAAGTCGTAGCCGGGCAGGACGCTCTTCTCGTCGTCCTCACCGGCGTACTCGACCTCCAGCGGCACCACGCGCTTGGCGATCGGCTGCTGGGTCATCATCGACTTGAACTCGGTGTAGACGACGTGGACCTCGTCGAAGGCGAGGGCACCGGACTCGGCGTCGGCGAGGAAGCCCTCGACCAGCGCGTCACCCGCGGCCACGATGTCGGCGTAGGCGGGCTTCTCGGAGAAGCCGGTCCACGAGTCGACGACCTCGCGCTGGCGGAAGCGGTAGTACCCCGCCCCCTTGCGCCCGACGACGTAGAGGTAGGGCGTCTTGCCCTCCTCGCGCAGCCGCGTCTGGAGCTCCTCGGCAGCCTTGATCACGCTGGAGTTGTACCCACCGGCCATGCCCTTGTCACTGGTCACGAGCAGCACGGCGGCACGCGTGGGGTTCTCGCGCGCCACCAGCAGCGGATGGCTCAGCGTCGAGGCCGTCGCCAGCGAGGAGAGCACCTTGGTGATCTCCTCGGTGTAGGGCCGCGATGCCGCGACCCTGGCCTGCGCCTTGCCGATCCGCGAGGTGGCGATGAGCTCCATGGCCCGCGTGATCTTCTTGATCGCCTGGGTGGACTTGACCCTCTGCTTGAGGACGCGAAGTTCAGCAGCCATGCGTCACCACGTCACTTCTTGGCCGGAGCCGGACGGTTCACCTTGACGGACTCCTGGCCGAGCTTGGAGTCGTCGATCGCGTCCGCGGCCGGGTCGTTGACGACCTGGGTCCCGTCGGAGGCGGTGAACTGCTTCTTGAAGGTCTCGATCAGCTCGCCGACCCGGTCGGAGTTCTCGTCCGAGAGGTCCTTGGTGTCGCGGATCTCGGCGAGCACGCCCTCGTGGTTGCGGCGGACCCAGTCCAGCAGCTCCGACTCGAAGCGGCGGACGTCGCCGACCGGCACCGAGTCGAGGTGGCCGCGGGTACCGGCGTAGATCGAGACGACCTGCTCCTCGACCGGGAACGGCGCGTACTGGGACTGCTTGAGCAGCTCGACCAGGCGCGCACCGCGCTCCAGCTGCGCCTTGGACGCGGCGTCCAGGTCCGAGGCCAGCGCGGAGAACGCCTCCAGCTCGCGGTACTGGGACAGGTCCAGCCGCAGCGAGCCCGCGACCTTGCGCATGGCCTTGACCTGCGCGGAGCCACCGACTCGGGAGACCGAGATACCGACGTTGACCGCCGGGCGGACACCCTGGTTGAACAGGTCCGACTCCAGGAAGCACTGGCCGTCGGTGATGGAGATGACGTTGGTCGGGATGTAGGCCGACACGTCGTTGGCCTTGGTCTCGATGACCGGAAGACCCGTCATCGAGCCCGCGCCCAGCTCCTTGGACAGCTTCGCGCAGCGCTCCAGCAGGCGCGAGTGCAAGTAGAAGACGTCGCCCGGGTAGGCCTCGCGGCCCGGCGGACGGCGCAGCAGCAGCGAGATCGCGCGGTAGGCCTCGGCCTGCTTCGTCAGGTCGTCGAAGACGATCAGGACGTGCTTGCCCTGGTACATCCAGTGCTGGCCGATGGCCGAGCCGGTGTAGGGGGCCAGCCACTTGAAGCCGGCGGAGTCGGAGGCGGGGGCGGCGATGATGGTGGTGTACTCCATCGCACCGCGGTCCTCCAGCGCCTTCTTCACCGCGGCGATGGTGGAGCCCTTCTGGCCGACCGCGACGTAGATGCACCGAACCTGCTGGTTCGGGTCGCCGGTCTCCCAGTTGGCCTTCTGGTTCAGGATGGTGTCCACGCAGACGGCGGTCTTGCCGGTCTTGCGGTCACCGATGATCAGCTGGCGCTGGCCGCGGCCGATCGGGGTCTGCGAGTCGATGGCCTTGATGCCGGTCTGCAGCGGCTCCTTGACGGACTGCCGCTCGACGACGGTCGCGGCCTGCAGCTCCAGGGCGCGGCGGTCGTCGGCGACGATCTCGCCGAGGCCGTCCACCGGGTGCCCGAGGGGGTTGACCACGCGGCCGAGGTAGGCATCGCCCACCGGGACGGACAGCACCTGTCCGGTCCGCTTGACCTCCTGGCCCTCCTCGATGGACTCGTAGTTGCCGAGGATGGCAACACCGATCTCACGCACATCGAGGCTCAGCGCGACGCCCAGGACGCCGCCGGGGAACTCCAGCAGCTCGTTGGCCATCGCCGAGGGCAGGCCCTCGACATAGGCGATGCCGTCACCGGTCACGGTGACGGTTCCGACCTCTTCCCGGTTGACCTCCGGGGAGTAGCTGGAGACGTAGTTCTCGATCGCACTGCGGATCTCGTCCGACGAGATCGTCAGCTCCGCCATGTCGTTCCTGCTCTCGGTTCGTTCTCGACCAGTGAGGTCGTCGTTGAGGGGGCCCGCACCCGTCCGGCGCGGACGGGTACTGCCGTGGGCGTCGTTGTTATCCAGCGAGCTCGCGGCGGAGGGCCTCCAAGCGGCCAGCCGCACTTCCGTCGATGACCTCGTCGCCGACGCGGATCACCAGACCGCCTCGCAGCGCCGCGTCGACCTCGATGTGGAGGGCGATCGGCCGCGAGTAGACACGCGTCAGCAGGGCGGACAACCTGTCCTGCTGCGCCTCGCTGAGCGGGATGACCGACCGCACGTGCGCGACCGAGCGCTCCCTGCGCTTGGCCGCGAGTCCGGCCAGCTGCTCCAGCCCGGCCACCACCCCGAGTCCACGGGGCTCGGCGACCAGCTGTTCGGCGAGGGTCTGGGTGACCGGCTCCAGCTTGCCCGCGGTGAGCGAGCGCAGCAGCTCGACCTTGCCCGCGGAGTCGCGGGCCGGGTCGGAGAGCAGCCGGTCGAGGTCGGGCTGGGCGGCGACGATCCGGCCGAGCCGGAACAGCTCGTCCTCCACCGCGTCCAGCCTGCCGTCCTGCTCGGCGCGCACCAGCGAGACGGTGCGGGTGAGCAGTTCGATGCCGTCGACCAGCTCCCGGGGGCTTGACCACCTCGCGGTGACCACGGTGGCGAGCAGGTCGACCGCCCGCTCGCTCACCTTGCCCGCCAGCAGGCCGCGCACCAGCGCCTCGCGACCCGAGGGGTCGCTCGACGCGTCGGCGATGGCCCGGCGAAGGCCGATCTCCTTGTTCAGCAGGGTGGTGACGGCGAACAGCTCATCGGCGAGCGTGCCGAGGCCTTCGCCGTTCACCCCGCTGGTGATCTCCTGCAACCGCGCTTGCGCGCTTGCGAGCGCCTCGCGGCTGGCGGCGTGCATCGCACTCATGCCATCGCTCACTTACCAGCCGGCGCCGAGACGGCGTCCAGCTCGTCGAGGAAGCGGTCCACCGTGGCGCGCCTGCGGGCCTCGTCCTCCAGGGACTCCCCGACGACGCGACCGGCCAGGTCCACCGCCATGCGTCCCAGGTCCCCGCGCAGTTCCGCGACGATCTGGGCGCGCTGGGCGGCGAGCTGGTTGCTGCCCTGCGCGATGATGCGAGCGGCCTCGGCCTGGGCCTTGGCGTAGAGCTCTTCCTTGATCTTCTCCGCCTCGGCCCGAGCGTCGTCCCGGATCCGGGCGGCCTCGGCACGGGCGTCGGCCAACTGGGCCTGGTACTCAGCCAGGGCCTGCTGCGCCTGCGCCTGGGCCTGCTCCGCCTTGGCGATGCCGCCCTCGATCTTCTCGGTGCGATCGGCCAGCACCTTCTGGAAGGTCGGAAGCACCTTCTTCCAGAAGACGAAGCCGATGATCGCCAAGCAGACCGCGGACCAGACGATGTCGTACACCGCGGGAATCAGGGGATTCTGCGCGGCGGCGGCTAGCACTGTGGTCGTCACGGTGTCACCGAATCCTTAGTTGGGATGAGCCGGCTCAGCCGCCCAGGCCGCCGAACATGATGCCCGCGACCAGACCCAGCAGACCCAGGGCCTCGGTGAACGCGATACCGAGGATCATGGTGGTGCGCAGCTGGCCGGAGAGCTCGGGCTGGCGGGCCATGGCCTCGACGGTCTTGCCGGAGACGATGCCGACGCCGATGCCGGGGCCGATGGCCGCGAGGCCGTAACCGATGCTGGCGACGTTGCCCATAACCTCTGCGAGGTTCATTCTGTCGTTCCCTTTCAGGTTGGCCCCGACCGATTGAGCACGGACGGGGTCGTACCAATCCCTGTTCTCAGTGCTCGGCGTGCAGCGCGCCGTCGATGTACACGGCGGTCAGCATCGTGAACACGTACGCCTGGAGGACCTGAACCAGCAGTTCGAACAGGGTGAAAATGAATCCGGCGCCGAAGGACAGCACGCCGACCGGGGCGAGCAGCAGACTTCCGGCCTGGAAGAGCAGGAACCACGCGGCTCCGAAGAAGAGCACCAGCGTCATGTGCCCGGCGATCATGTTCGCCAGCAGGCGCACGGTGAGGGTGAACGGCCGCACCAGGAAGGTCGAGACGAACTCGATCGGCGTCACCAGCAGGTAGAGCGGCTTCGGGATGCCGGGCGGGAACAGGTTGGACTTCATGTACGGACCGAAGCCCTGCGCCTTGATGCCCGCGTAGTTGAAGACGAAGTAGGTCAGCAGCGCCAGCAGCAGCGGCACGCCGATCTTCGCGGTGCTCGGCATGTTCAGGAACGGGATGACCCCGGAGAGGTTCAGTGCCCAGACCATGAAGAAGATCGTGGTCAGCAGCGGGAGGAACCGCTTGCCGTTGACCTTGCCGAGGATCTCCTCGGCGATGGAGACGCGGACGAAGTCCAGTCCCATCTCGGCCAGGTTCTGCACGCCGCGCGGCACGATCTTCGGCCTGCGCATGGCGATCAGGAAGAAGCCGACGAGCACCACCGTCATCAGAACGCGGATCAGCATGATCCGGTCGATCTGGAACGGGGTGCCCTCGAACAGCAGCGCCGGGGGGAAGAACTCGGCGATCGAGGGCGGGTGGTACCCGCTGTCTTGCGAGGCCAGCACCAACATCGAGCGCGGTCTCCCTGCTATGGCGGCCGTCACCGTTCAGCTCCGGCCGTGGCGTACGTAGACGATGTAGAAGCTCATGACGGCACCGATCAGCAGGCCGAGGATGATGAAGACCCGGCCACCGACCGCTGTGTCGATGAGGTACCCGACGCCACCCCAGAGAGCTGGGCCGGCGATCAGCGTGCTGATGAGCGCCCAGACATCCGCCTTACCCGATTGGGTGTCTTTGTCCGTCTTGTCGCTCATCCCAGCAGCACCTTACCAACCGTTTGGACAGAGCTTGTGAACCGGGGGTCAATCTTCAATCTGCTGGCCAGACGGGGTGCGAGGGGCCGGCTCGACGTACGGAGCCTTGGACTTGATCACAGCGAGTGACTCTGTGACGAGCACTACCACGATCGAGAGCGCGGTCACGACGAAGAGTGTCGGTTTTGAGTAGAAATCCAGGGGCCGCAGGGCCAGCAGCACGACGAAGACCGCGACCATCTTCACCAACCAGGAGCCCATGACCGCCCCCAAAGTGGCAGCGGGGCTCGCCTTCATCGTCGCCAGCACGGCGCCGGTGGTGATGAGCAGGAAGACCCCGGCGATGCCCGCGCCGATGACCGCGCCCCAGAGACCGGGCGTCCCGGCGACCGGCCACGCCACCGCCACGGCGACCACGACGAGGGCGCCGAGCATCGCGGCGGACTGGACGAGGGCCCTGCGCAGGACATCGCTCGGGTTGGCGAGGACCGTCTGCTTCAGCGGGTTCACGTCCGAATTGTCCCTGACGTGCCCCGACGATCACCGAAGGGGGTCAGGAACGGCGTGACTCGCGCAGTCTGGGGATGGCGGAGGCGAACAGCGCGAGCAGCAGGCCGACGCCCACCACCCAGATCACCGTGACCACGTCGAAGAGGGTCAGCGAGACCGCTCCGAAGGCCAGCACCGAGGCCCACAGGTAGATCAGCAGCACGGCGCGGCGCTGCGAGTGACCGATCTCCAGCAACCGGTGGTGCAGGTGCATCTTGTCCGGGGCGAAGGGACTTCGGCCCGCCCTCGTCCGCCGCAGCACGGCCATCACCAGGTCCAGCAGCGGCACGAACAGCACGGCCGCCACCACCACCAGCGGCGAGAGCAGCGCGATGGTGCTCTTGCCGCCGTAGCTGGCGAAGTCGAGCTGACCGGAGGCGGAGGTGCTGGCAGCGGCCAGCATCAACCCGATCAGCATCGACCCCGAATCGCCCATGAAGATCCGCGATGGCTGGAAGTTGTGCGGCAGGAACCCGACGCACGCCCCGGCAAGGGTGGCCGCCATCAGCGCCGCGGGATAGGCGTTGCTGCCCTTGCCCGCGATCAGCACCATGGTGAAGGCGCAGGTGGCAAGGGCGGCGATCATCCCGATCCCGGCGGCGAGGCCGTCGAGTCCGTCGACCATGTTCAGCGCGTTGATCATGGTGACCGCGAGCAGCACCGTGAGCAGCGCGCCCTGGTCGCCGTCGAGGATGATCAGCTGCCCCATGCCGGTCTTGGTCCCGCCCCACGGCACCCAGAACAGGAACCACTGGACGCCGAAGAGCACCAGCAGGCCCGCCGAGGTCACCTGGCCGGCCAGCTTGGTCAGCGAGTCCAGCTCGAAGCGGTCGTCGAGCGCCCCCACCAGCACGATCACCGCACCGGCGATGGCGACGCCGATGACCTCGGAGGAGATCGTGAAGGAGTTGCGCAGCACCGGCAGGTGCAGCGCGAGGAGCATGCCCGCGAGCACGCCGCCGAACATGGCGACGCCGCCCATCCTCGGTTTGGGCTGCGCGTGCACGTCCCGTTTTCGGGGGTACGCGACGGCACCCACCTTGAAGGCGAGCTGCCGGACGAGGCCGGTGAGCAGGAAGGTCACCGCTGTGGAGACCAACAGGACGAGAAAGAACTCTCTCACCGGCAGACCAGCGGGATTGAAGGCAGGCGTCGGGCCCACGGTGGACGATTAACCTCGCGGATAGGCAGGGTTGGCGGCGACCAGGTCGGCGACGGCACCCGCGACGGAGGCCAGTTCGGCGTCCCCGCTGTCGGTACCGCGTTCGGCACGGACCGCACGGCCGATCAGGCGTGCGATCTCGGCCATGTCCGTCTCGGTCATCCCCTGCGTGGTGACTGCCGGAGAACCGATCCGGATACCGGACGCGGTCATCGGCGGGGCTGGGTCGTACGGAATCGCGTTCTTGTTCAAAGTGATCTTGGCAGCCCCGGTGCGGGCCTCCGCCTCAGCCCCCGTCACGCCGATGGGGCGCAGGTCGATCAGGGCGAGGTGGGTGTCGGTGCCACCGGAGACCGGCCGCATCCCCTCGGACTCCAGGCCCTTGGCCAGCGCGACGGCGTTCGCGACGACCTGCGCGGCGTAGGACTGGTACTCCGGGGAGGCGGCTTCCTTGAGCGCGACCGCCTTGGCGGCCACGTTGTGCATCAGCGGGCCGCCCTGGCTGAACGGGAAGACCGCCTTGTCCAGCGCCTTGGCGTGCTCGGCGCGGGAGACAATCATGCCGCCGCGCGGGCCGCGCAGCACCTTGTGCGTGGTGAAGGAGACGACGTCGGCGTAGGGCACCGGCGACGGGATCGCCTTGCCCGCGACGAGTCCGATGAAGTGCGCGGCGTCGACCCAGAGGATCGCGCCCACCTCGTCGGCGATCTCGCGGAAGGCGGCGAAGTCGAAGAGCCTGGGGTAGGCGGTGGCGCCCGCGACGATCATCTTCGGCCGGTGCTCCAGCGCGAGCTCGCGCACCTGGTCGTAGTCGATCAGCTCGGTGTCCTTGTCCACCCCGTACGGGACCGGGTTGAACCACTTGCCGGAGAAGCTGACCTTGGAGCCGTGGGTGAGGTGGCCGCCCTGCTTGAGGTCCATGGCGAGCACGGTGTCGCCCGGCTTGCAGAAGGCCGCGTACACGGCGAGGTTGGCGTTGGCGCCGGAGTGCGGCTGGAGGTTGGCGTGCTCGGCGCCGAAGAGCTCCTTGGCGCGCTCGATGCCGATCTCCTCCGCCTTGTCGACCTCCTCGCAGCCGCCGTAGTAGCGGCGGCCGGGGTAGCCCTCGGCGTACTTGTTGGACAGCGTCGAACCGATCGCGGCGAGCACGGCGGGGCTGGTGAGGTTCTCGCTCGCGATGAGTTGGAGCCCGCCGCGCAGCCGGTCCAGCTCACCGAGAACGACGTCGGCGATCTCCGGGTCGGTGGACTGGAGGGCGGAGAAGTCGGGGCCCCAGAACGGCGTTGTCACTGCGGTTGCTCCT
This sequence comes from Allokutzneria multivorans, assembly GCF_039537405.1. NCBI lineage: Bacteria > Bacillati > Actinomycetota > Actinomycetes > Pseudonocardiales > Pseudonocardiaceae > Allokutzneria > Allokutzneria multivorans. The sequence goes on from NZ_BAABAL010000019.1 coordinate 722,332, forward strand.
GTCGTAGGGCGGCGCGAATCGCGTTTCGTACGCTACCGCGCAAGTTCGACCTCGGTGCCTACGACCTCGGCCACATCGGCGAGGCTGACGGCACCTTCACGCAGCACCAACGGGTGCGGACCGGTGAGGTCCACGATGGTGGAGGCCACGGGGTCACCGGACGGCCCTCCATCCAGATAGACGGATACGGAGTCGCCGAGTTGCTCCTGTGCCCCGATCGCGGTAGTCGCGGGCGGGTGACCTGAGCGGTTCGCGCTGGAAACGGCCATCGGGCCGACCTCGCGCAGCAGGTCGATCGCGACCGGGTGCAGCGGCATCCGCACCATCACCGTGCCCCTGGTGTCACCCAGGTCCCAGTTCAGCGAGGGCGCGTGCGGCAGCACGATGGACAGCCCGCCCGGCCAGAACGCCTCGATCAGCAGCCGCGCCTGGTGCGGGACCGAGAGCACCAGACCGTCCACAGTGGACCAGGAGCCGACCAGGACCGGCAGCGGCATGTCCCGCCCGCGCCCCTTGGCGTCCAACAGGCTCTGCACCGCCGAGGAGTCGAAGGCATCGCACCCGAGCCCGTAGACGGTGTCGGTCGGCAGCACCACCAGCTGCCCGCTCCGCACGGCTCCCGCGGCGGCGGCCAGCCCGGCCTCGCGCTGCACCGCGTCGTTCTCGTTGGCCCCACCACACGCGTACACCATGCTCACCCCCAGCACGATAGCCCCGCGCCCGCACCGCCCGATCGACCCCGCCCCCGTCC